>NZ_CP114035.2:4868183-6311744 GCF_026898135.2 Pseudomonas fortuita | reverse complement strand
GCACTGCTGCCAAAGTTCCACTGACACGGATATCCCCTGAGTTTGAAAGCCGGATGAGGCAAAAGCAAACCGCCATTGTACCGGTCGAGCGTTCAGTTATCCACATGTGGACACGTTAGGAACCATGACAAAACAGCCATTTATCGACCAAAAAGGCTTTGCCTCACTGTGCATAAGCTCTGTGGATAAGCGACCATGAGGGCTACGCACAACCCTGGGCTCAAATCTGTTGATAACTCTGCTGTGGATAAGCGGCATTTTAATCCACAGGTTTCGACCACGATGAAAACAAGCGCAGCACGGGATGAGAACAAGGTTTTGAAACTCTGTACAGCGCGTGATTACTGGCCTACAGGATGTTATCCACAGAAGGTTATCCACCTAAGATTTATAAGTTATTCAGAAAAGCTTTTTATATGTCTCTTCTTTTTTTTCATGTTGTCCCCGATTCGTGTGTCCGATCAACCACCCTCTGGAGGATGACCGAGCAGGCACCGTCCATCACACGCCCTATAGGGAATAGCTGGTTGGAAATTGACCTATGGGCTTGCTTTCTCTAGAATCGCCGGTCTCTTAAAAAGGGGGCCATCCCGGCCCGTCGTCGACAAACCAGGTAACACGCCATGAAACGTACTTTCCAACCAAGCACCATCAAGCGCGCCCGCACCCACGGTTTCCGTGCCCGTATGGCTACCAAGAACGGCCGTGCTGTTCTGTCGCGTCGTCGTGCCAAAGGCCGTAAGCGTCTGGCCATTTGATTTTTCGGCACAGGTGGTGAGTCAGGACTTCAGTCGGGAAAAGCGACTGCTTACACCCCGACACTTCAAAGCGGTCTTCGACTCCCCAACCGGCAAGGTTCCAGGGAAAAACCTGCTGATCCTTGCTCGCGAGAACGGTCTCGATCACCCACGTCTAGGCCTGGTGATTGGCAAGAAGAGCGTCAAGCTCGCCGTTCAACGCAACCGCCTCAAGCGCTTGATGCGCGATTCCTTTCGTCTGAACCAGCAATTGCTTGCCGGGTTGGACATCGTGATCGTCGCGCGCAAGGGATTGGGTGAGGTAGAAAACCCGGAATTGCACCAACACTTTGGCAAACTCTGGAAACGCCTGGCACGTAGCCGGCCGACCCCAGCAGTCACCGCCAATTCCGTAGGGGTAGACAGCCAAGATGCGTAAACTGGCGCTCGTTCCGATCCAGTTTTACCGTTACGCCATTAGTCCTCTGATGGCCAATCACTGTCGTTTTTTCCCCAGTTGCTCCTGTTACGCGTATGAAGCCATCGAAAACCATGGCCTCTGGCGTGGTGGG
Organism: Pseudomonas fortuita; assembly: GCF_026898135.2. Classification (NCBI taxonomy): domain Bacteria; kingdom Pseudomonadati; phylum Pseudomonadota; class Gammaproteobacteria; order Pseudomonadales; family Pseudomonadaceae; genus Pseudomonas; species Pseudomonas fortuita. Next base: position 6,310,435 of record NZ_CP114035.2, on the reverse strand, counting down.
TGGCTGGCCGTTCGTCGCCTGGGGCGTTGTCATCCGTGGAATGACGGCGGTTTCGACCCCGTTCCCCCCGCTCCTTCCTCCCGAACTTCTTCGATAGCCGAGTAATCATGGATATTAAACGCACGATCCTGATCGCCGCGCTGGCAGTCGTGTCCTACGTCATGGTCCTGAAGTGGAACGATGACTACGGTCAGGCTGCCCTGCCGACTCAGAATACTGCTGCCAGCACTGTTGCTCCGGGTTTGCCTGATGGCGTGCCGGCTGGTAACAACGGCGCCAGCGCCGATGTACCAAGCGCCAACGCCGAATCGAGCCCCGCCGAACTGGCACCGGTTGCACTCAGCAAGGACCTGATCCGAGTCAAGACCGACGTCCTGGAACTGGCTATCGATCCGGTCGGTGGTGACATTGTCCAGTTGAACCTGCCGAAGTACCCGCGCCGTCAAGACCACCCGAACATTCCATTCCAGTTGTTCGACAACGGTGGTGAGCGCGTTTACCTGGCACAAAGCGGCCTGACCGGTGCCAACGGCCCGGATGCCCGCGCCAGCGGCCGTCCGCTGTATGCCGCCGAACAGAAAAGCTACCAGTTGGCCGACGGCCAGGAACAACTGGTGGTCGATCTGAAGTTCAGCGACAACGGTGTCAACTACATCAAGCGCTTCAGCTTCAAGCGCGGTGAGTACGACCTGAACGTCAGCTACCTGATCGACAACCAGAGCGACCAGGCCTGGAGCGGCAACATGTTTGCCCAGCTCAAGCGCGACGCCAGCGGCGATCCGTCCTCGAGCACTGCCACTGGCACTGCCACCTACCTGGGCGCAGCCCTGTGGACAGCTTCCGAGCCTTACAAAAAGGTCTCGATGAAGGACATCGACAAAGGTAGTTTGAAAGAAAATGTGTCCGGCGGCTGGGTTGCCTGGCTGCAGCACTACTTCGTGACCGCCTGGATTCCGGCCAAGTCGGACAACAACGTTGTCCAGACTCGCAAGGACAGCCAGGGCAACTACATCATCGGCTACACCGGCCCAGCCCTCAGCGTCCCTGCTGGTGGCAAGGTCGAAACCAGCGCCATGCTGTACGCCGGCCCGAAGATCCAGTCCAAGCTCAAAGAGTTGTCCCCAGGCCTGGAACTGACCGTCGACTACGGCTTCCTGTGGTTCATCGCCCAGCCGATCTTCTGGCTGCTGCAACATATCCACAGCCTGCTGGGTAACTGGGGCTGGTCGATCATCGTGCTGACCATGCTGATCAAAGGCCTGTTCTTCCCGCTGTCGGCTGCCAGCTACCGCTCTATGGCGCGCATGCGTGCTGTGGCGCCCAAGCTCGCTGCGCTGAAGGAACGCTTCGGTGACGATCGCCAGAAGATGTCCCAGGCGATGATGGAGCTGTACAAGAAAGAGAAGATCAACCCGCTGGGCGGCTGCCTGCCGATCCTGGTACAGATGCCGGTATTCCTGGCCCTCTACTGGGTACTGCTGGAAAGCGTGGAAATGCGCCAGGCCCCATGGATGCTGTGGATTACCGACCTGTCGATCAAGGATCCGTTCTTCATCCTGCCGATCATCATGGGCGCCACCATGTTCATCCAGCAGCGCCTGAACCCGACGCCGCCGGATCCGATGCAGGCCAAGGTGATGAAAATGATGCCGATCATCTTCACCTTCTTCTTCCTGTGGTTCCCGGCTGGTCTGGTGCTGTACTGGGTTGTGAACAACTGCCTGTCGATTTCGCAGCAGTGGTACATCACTCGCCGTATCGAAGCAGCCACCAAAAAAGCTGCTGCTTGACGGGCTAGTACGCTAGCCTGTGAATAAAAAACGCCCCCTAGTGGGGCGTTTTTGCTATCTGTCGTTTTTGTCGTAGAGGCTTTCGAGCATGAACACTGTGCGTGAAACCATCGCCGCCATCGCTACCGCCCAAGGCCGCGGTGGTGTGGGTATTGTCAGGTTGTCCGGCCCTTTGGCTGGCAAGGCCGGGCAGTTGATCACCGGTCGTACGCTGACCCCTCGCCATGCCCATTACGGCCCGTTCCGCGACGATGAAGGGCTGGTGCTTGACGAGGGGATTGCGTTGTTCTTCCCTGGGCCGAACTCGTTCACCGGCGAAGATGTGCTTGAACTGCAGGGCCACGGTGGCCCGGTGGTCCTGGACATGCTGCTGCAGCGCTGTGTACAAGTTGGCTGTCGCCTGGCCCGCCCAGGTGAATTCAGCGAACGCGCGTTCCTCAACGACAAGCTCGACCTGGCCCAGGCCGAAGCCATTGCCGACCTGATCGAGGCCAGCTCCAGTCAGGCGGCACGCAACGCCCTGCGCTCACTGCAAGGGGAATTCTCCAAGCGTGTGCACAGCCTGACCGAGGCGCTGATCGCCCTGCGCATCTACGTCGAGGCAGCAATCGACTTCCCCGAAGAGGAGATCGACTTCCTCGCCGATGGCCACGTCCTGTCGATGCTCGATGCAGTGCGCGGCGAGTTATCCACCGTGCAACGTGAGGCCGGGCAGGGTGCCTTGCTACGTGACGGCATGACCGTGGTGATCGCCGGGCGACCGAATGCCGGCAAGTCGAGCCTGCTGAACCAGCTGGCTGGCCGCGAAGCGGCCATTGTCACCGATATCGCCGGCACCACCCGGGACATCCTGCGCGAACATATCCACATCGACGGCATGCCGCTGCACGTGGTCGATACTGCCGGGTTGCGTGACACCGACGATCATGTGGAAAAGATCGGCGTAGAACGCGCCCTGAAGGCCATTGGCGAGGCTGATCGTGTGTTGCTGGTGGTCGACTCCACTGCGCCCGAGGCCAGCGACCCGTTCGCCTTGTGGCCCGAGTTTCTCGCTCAGCGGCCGGACCCGGCCAAGGTCACGCTGATTCGCAACAAAGCCGACCTGAGTGGTGAGCGGGTAGCGCTGGAACAGTGCGAGGATGGCCATGTGACCATTACTCTCAGCGCCAAGGGCGACGACACAGGGTTGCAACTGCTACGTGACCATCTGAAGGCCTGCATGGGTTACGAACAGACCTCAGAGAGCGGTTTCAGCGCCCGCAGGCGCCATTTGGATGCTTTGCGCCAGGCCAGCGAGCACCTGGAGCATGGCCGTGCTCAGCTGACATTGGCGGGCGCAGGGGAGCTTCTGGCTGAGGATTTGCGCCAGGCACAGCATGCGCTGGGGGAAATCACAGGAGCATTCAGCTCGGATGACCTGCTGGGGCGGATTTTCTCCAGCTTCTGCATCGGCAAGTAATCCACAGCCCGGCAAAACCAAGCGCCGCTCCTTCGGGAGCGGCTTTTTTTTGCCTGAAATTCGTTGCAGGAGATGACCTCGGCCAGGCGAACGAAGCACTTGTGGGGAGCGCGCATGCCCGTGAAGAGGCCATTACAAGCCTGAACCTCTGTGGATATAACCCCCCTTTAGCGGGCTTGCCCGCTCCGCCTTGACCCTCTCTGGTCGCTGGCTCGACAAAATTTTCCTGCTCAGCCTGAAATGTGTACTCAGGAGCCCTGTGGAAAACTCCCCTTCAGCTCAGTTGATAAACAGGCTTTTTTTCTGAGGACAAACCCGCCTGTGGGTAAAAGGCCATTTAATCCACAGGCTAAATGACGTTATCCATAGCCCTCATGGCACTCCAGACACAGGGTTTAATTTCTCTCTACACAGCGATATTCAAGGGATACAAAGCTTTATCCACAGATATCGTTGTGCATAAGAATAAACATAAAAACAAAGCTTTTATAAATTTCTTCTTGTTGATTTCTGTTGTCTGCCACTCATCCACAGACTGGTCAAAATTTGCTCAGACGGTTTCTTTAAAGGGGGTGAAGTCCCTATACTTGTCGGCTTACCTTCTCTATTCGCAAAAACAGGCACGAGGTGCGTGGTGGATTTCCCTTCCCGTTTTGAAGTGATCGTCATCGGCGGCGGCCATGCCGGTACCGAGGCTGCGCTTGCGTCCGCACGCATGGGTGTGAAAACCCTGCTGCTGACCCATAACGTGGAAACCCTCGGTCACATGAGCTGCAACCCCGCCATCGGCGGTATTGGCAAAAGCCATTTGGTCAAAGAGATCGATGCCCTTGGCGGCGCCATGGCAATGGCTACCGACAAGAGCGGCATCCAGTTCCGCGTTCTGAACAACCGCAAGGGCCCGGCGGTACGTGCCACCCGTGCACAGGCCGACCGCGCCATTTACAAGGCGGTCGTGCGTGAAATCCTGGAAAATCAGCCGAACCTGTGGATATTCCAGCAGTCCTGCGACGACCTGATCGTCGAGCAGGATCAGGTCAAGGGCGTGGTTACCCAGATGGGTTTGCGTTTCTTCGCAGAATCCGTAGTACTGACCACCGGCACCTTCCTGGGCGGGCTTATCCACATTGGCCTGCAAAACCATTCCGGTGGTCGCGCCGGTGATCCGCCTTCGATCGCCCTGGCCCACCGCATGCGTGAACTGCCGCTGCGCGTCGGCCGCCTGAAAACCGGGACGCCGCCACGCATCGATGGCCGCTCGGTGGACTTCTCGGTGATGACCGAACAGCCAGGTGATACGCCGATCCCGGTCATGTCGTTCATGGGCAATGCCCAGATGCACCCACGGCAGGTGAGCTGCTGGATTACCCACACCAATGCGCGTACCCACGAGATCATCGCCTCGAACCTTGACCGCTCGCCGATGTACTCGGGCGTGATCGAAGGCGTCGGTCCGCGCTATTGCCCATCGATCGAAGACAAGATCCACCGCTTCGCCGACAAGGAAAGCCATCAGGTGTTCATCGAGCCGGAAGGCCTGAACACCCATGAGCTGTACCCCAACGGTATTTCCACTTCGCTGCCGTTCGACGTGCAGCTGGAGCTGGTGCGTTCGATCCGCGGCATGGAAAATGCCCACATCGTCCGCCCGGGTTACGCAATCGAGTACGACTACTTCGACCCGCGTGACCTCAAGTACAGCCTCGAGACCAAAGTCATCGCCGGCCTGTTCTTCGCCGGGCAGATCAACGGCACCACCGGTTACGAAGAAGCCGGTGCCCAGGGCCTGCTGGCCGGGACCAACGCCGCATTGCGCGCACAGGGCCGCGACAGCTGGTGCCCGCGCCGCGACGAGGCGTACATCGGTGTGCTGGTCGACGACCTGATCACCCTGGGTACCCAGGAGCCGTACCGCATGTTCACTTCGCGCGCCGAGTACCGCCTGATCCTGCGCGAAGACAACGCCGACCTGCGTCTGACCGAGAAAGGCCGTGAACTGGGCCTGATCGACGACCAGCGCTGGGCCGCTTTCTGCGCCAAGCGTGACGGCATCGAGCGTGAGGAACAGCGCCTGAAGTCGACCTGGGTTCGGCCGAACACCGACCAAGGCCAGGCCATTGTGGATAAGTTCGGCACGCCACTCAGCCACGAGTACAGCCTGCTCAACCTGCTGGCGCGCCCGGAGATCGACTACGCGGGGCTGATCGAGGCGACCGGCGGTGAAGCGATCGATCCACAGGTCGCCGAGCAGGTCGAGATCCGCACCAAGTACGCGGGCTACATCGACCGCCAGCAGGATGAAATCGCTCGCTTGCGCGCCAGTGAAGACACCCGTCTGCCTGTGGATATCGACTATTCGACGATTTCTGGCTTGTCCAAAGAGATCCAGGGCAAGCTTGGCCAGACCCGCCCGGAAACCCTGGGCCAGGCTTCGCGCATTCCCGGCGTGACCCCGGCGGCGATTTCCCTGTTGCTGATTTACTTGAAAAAACGCGGCGCTGGCCGCGAATTGGAGCAAAGCGCTTGAGTTCCCTGGTCACCCCGCAACACGCTGAAGAGTTGTCCACAGGTGCGCGCCAGCTTGGTGTAGAGCTGAGCGCAGAGCATCACGAGAAATTGCTCGGCTACCTGGCCCTGTTGATCAAATGGAACAAAGCCTACAACCTCACTGCTGTGCGCGACCCGGACGAGATGGTGTCGCGCCATCTGCTCGACAGCCTGAGCGTCATGCCGTTTATCCACAGCGAGTGTCAAAACTGGCTGGATGTCGGCAGCGGCGGTGGCATGCCGGGTATCCCGTTGGCTATCCTGCATCCGCACAAGCGCGTGACGGTGTTGGACGCCAACGGCAAGAAGACCCGCTTCCTCACCCAGGTGAAAATGGAACTCAAACTGGACAACCTCACGGTTATCCACAGCAGGGTCGAAGCCTTTCAGCCGGCTCAGCCGTTCGACGGAATCATCTCCCGCGCCTTCAGCAGCATGGAGAACTTCACCAACTGGACCCGCCATCTGGGCGACACCGGGACGCAATGGCTTGCAATGAAGGGGCTGCATCCTGCCGATGAACTGGTAGCATTGCCCGCAGACTTCACAGTGGAAAGCGAACAGGCCCTGACCGTTCCGGGTTGCCAGGGCCAGCGCCATCTGCTGATACTGCGCCGCAAGGCATGACTGGGAACACGCGCATCAATGGCTAAGGTATTCGCAATCGCGAACCAGAAAGGTGGTGTAGGCAAGACCACCACCTGTATCAATCTCGCCGCCTCGCTGGCCGCGACCAAGCGTCGTGTCCTGCTGATCGACCTCGATCCGCAGGGCAACGCCACCATGGGCAGCGGCGTGGACAAGCACGAGCTCGAGCACTCGGTCTACGACCTGCTGATCGGGGAGTGCGACCTGGCTCAGGCCATGCATTACTCCGAGCACGGCGGGTTCCAGTTGCTGCCGGCCAACCGCGACCTGACCGCCGCCGAGGTGGTGCTGCTGGAAATGCAGGTCAAGGAAAGCCGTCTGCGTAACGCCCTGGCGCCAATCCGCGAGAACTACGACTTCATCCTCATCGACTGCCCGCCGTCGCTGTCGATGCTCACGTTAAACGCCCTGGTCGCTTCCGATGGCGTGATCATCCCCATGCAGTGCGAGTACTACGCACTGGAAGGTCTTAGCGACCTTGTGGATAACATCAAGCGCATCGCCGCCCGGTTGAATCCGGAGCTGAAGATCGAGGGCCTGTTGCGGACCATGTACGATCCTCGCCTGAGCCTGAACAACGATGTTTCGGCGCAGCTGAAAGAACACTTTGGCCCGCAGCTGTACGACACGGTCATTCCGCGCAACATTCGCCTGGCCGAGGCCCCCAGCTTTGGCATGCCGGCCCTGGCTTACGACAAGCAATCGCGCGGCGCGCTGGCTTACCTGGCCCTGGCGGGGGAACTGGTTCGCCGTCAACGCCGTCAATCACGCACTGCACAGACAACTTAAGGAATCCGTATGGCCGTCAAGAAACGGGGTCTCGGACGTGGGTTGGATGCACTGCTCAGTGGTCCTTCCGTCAGCGCGCTCGAAGAGCAGGCTGTGAAGATCGACCAGAAAGAACTGCAACACCTGCCGGTCGAGCTGATTCAGCGTGGCAAGTACCAGCCACGTCGGGACATGGATCCGCAGGCGCTGGAAGAGCTCGCGCACTCGATTCGCAGCCATGGCGTGATGCAACCGATCGTGGTCCGCCCGATTGGCGACAACCGCTATGAGATCATCGCCGGTGAGCGCCGCTGGCGCGCGACCCAGCAGGCTGGCCTGGACACGATTCCGGCCATGGTCCGCGAAGTGCCCGATGAAGCCGCCATTGCCATGGCGCTGATCGAGAACATCCAGCGCGAAGACCTCAACCCGTTGGAAGAGGCCATGGCCCTGCAGCGTCTGCAGCAGGAATTCGAACTTACCCAGCAACAGGTGGCTGATGCCGTTGGCAAGTCGCGGGTAACCGTGGCCAACCTGCTGCGCCTGATCACCTTGCCTGAGGCGATCAAGACCATGCTCGCCCACGGCGACCTGGAGATGGGGCACGCACGCGCATTGCTCGGCCTGGACGAGAATCGTCAGGAGGAGGGGGCGCGTCATGTTGTCGCACGTGGCCTCACTGTGCGCCAAACCGAGGCACTGGTTCGTCAGTGGCTCAGTGACAAGCCTGATCCGGTCGAACCGAGCAAACCTGATCCGGATATCGCACGCCTTGAACAGCGGCTCGCAGAGCGCCTGGGCTCGGCCGTTCAGATCCGTCATGGCAACAAGGGCAAGGGGCAGTTGGTTATTCGTTATAACTCGCTTGACGAGTTGCAAGGCGTGCTTGCTCACATCCGCTGAAACAATTCCTGTTGTAGCGCGCAGTCGGAAATCACTACGAAGAGTTGAATAGGGGTTAATCCACCCCTATACTCTGCGCGCATTTTGTCGGCACAAATTATGCCAAGTCATAGCTGACTTGTTGGTCGACTTCCGAGGAGCAGTTGTGATGGAAATCCGCACGCCAAACCGCCTGCCTTTCCATCGCTGGGCGGTTTTTCCGGTACTGCTGGCTCAATTCGTCGTACTGCTGCTGGCAACCCTGGTGTTGTGGCAGTGGAAAGGGGCGGTCAGTGGATATTCAGGCCTTTGCGGAGGTTTGATTGCGTGGCTGCCCAATGTGTATTTCGCCTGGAAGGCTTTTCGCTTCAGCGGAGCTCGGGCAGCACAAGCCATCGTCAAGTCGTTTTACGCTGGCGAGGCAGGCAAGATGATTTTGACGGCAGTGCTTTTTGCACTGACCTTCGCAGGAGTGAAGCCACTGGCGCCGTTAGCAGTATTCGGCGTCTTCGTGTTGACCCTTTTGGTCAGCTGGTTCGCGCCCCTGCTGATGAATAAAAGACTTTCGAGACCTTAGGGCGTTTGAGGCAACCATGGCAGCAGAAACCGCTTCGGGCTATATCCAGCACCACTTGCAGAACCTGACCTACGGTCAACTACCAGACGGCAGCTGGGGCTTTGCCCATTCGGCTGCAGAAGCCAAGGCAATGGGCTTCTGGGCGTTCCACCTGGACACCCTGGGTTGGTCCGTCGCGCTGGGTCTGATCTTCCTGTTCATTTTCCGCATGGCGGCAAAGAAGGCGACTTCCGGCCAGCCTGGCGGTCTGCAGAACTTCGTGGAAGTGATGGTCGATTTCGTCAACGGCAGCGTGAAGGACTCCTTCCACGGCCGTAGCCCGGTAATCGCACCGCTGGCGCTGACCATCTTCGTCTGGGTATTCCTGATGAACGCCGTCGACCTGGTACCGGTCGACTGGATTCCTCAGCTGGCCATCCTGATCTCCGGTGATCCGCACATTCCGTTCCGCGCCGTGTCGACCACCGACCCGAACGCGACCCTGGCCATGGCCTTCAGCGTGTTTGCCCTGATCATCTTCTACAGCATCAAGGTCAAGGGCCTGGGCGGCTTCATCGGTGAGCTGACCCTGCACCCGTTCGGCAGCAAGAACATCTTCGTGCAGATCCTGCTGATTCCGGTCAACTTCCTGCTGGAATTCGTCACCCTGATCGCCAAGCCGATCTCGCTGGCACTGCGTCTGTTCGGCAACATGTATGCCGGCGAACTGGTGTTCATCCTGATCGCTGTGATGTTCGGCTCCGGCCTGCTGTGGCTCAGCGGCCTGGGTGTGGTGCTGCAATGGGCGTGGGCTGTGTTCCACATCCTGATCATCACCCTGCAAGCTTTCATCTTCATGATGCTGACCATCGTCTACCTGTCGATGGCGCACGAAGATAACCATTAAGACCGCCTGGCGTGTCTGATAGCCTTCCCCGCCCGTTCGGGGGGAGGGCTTAAAAAGTCCGCAAGGGCATGCTGTACCAAACGATTTGTTTTACCGCTTCAAACTAAAAACCTAACCAATACGACGTAAAAGTCGGGAGGAAAGATGGAAACTGTAGTTGGTCTGACCGCTATCGCTGTTGCTCTGCTGATCGGCCTGGGTGCTCTGGGTACCGCCATTGGTTTCGGCCTGCTGGGCGGCAAATTCCTGGAAGGCGCTGCTCGTCAACCAGAAATGGTTCCGATGCTGCAGGTTAAAATGTTCATCGTTGCCGGTCTGCTCGACGCCGTAACCATGATCGGTGTTGGTATCGCTCTGTTCTTCACCTTCGCGAATCCGTTCGTTGGTCAGATCGCCGGCTAATCACTCGTCACCACGAGTTGATGGCTGTATGAATTAAGACCGAGCGAGGTGTTGGCGTGAACATTAATGCAACCCTGATTGGCCAATCCGTTGCTTTCCTGATTTTTGTACTCTTCTGCATGAAGTATGTATGGCCTCCGGTCATCACTGCCCTGCAAGAGCGCCAAAAGAAGATTGCCGACGGCTTGGACGCTGCCAACCGCGCAGCTCGCGACCTGGAGCTGGCCCAAGAGAAAGCGGGCCAGCAACTGCGTGAAGCTAAAGCCCAGGCAGCCGAAATCATTGAGCAAAGCAAGAAACGCGCTGCTCAGCTTGTCGAGGAAGCCCGTGAACAGGCCCGCGTCGAAGCTGACCGTGTGAAGGCTCAGGCTCTGGCCGAGATCGAACAGGAACTGAACAGCGCTAAAGACGCCCTGCGTGCCCAAGTGGGTGCTCTGGCCGTTGGCGGTGCTGAAAAGATCCTTGGCGCCACAATCGATCAAAACGCGCATGCGGAGCTGGTTAACAAACTGGCCGCTGAAATTTAAGCGAGGGCGATCATGGCAGAACTGACCACGTTGGCCCGACCTTACGCTAAGGCTGCCTTTGAGCATGCCCAGGCCCATCAGCAACTGGCCAATTGGTCAGCCATGCTCGGCCTGGCTGCTGCGGTGTCGCAAGACGACACCATGCAGCGCCTGCTCAAGGCCCCGCGACTGACGAGCGCAGAAAAGGCCGCCACGTTCATTGACGTGTGCGGTGACAAGTTCAATGCACAGGCACAGAATTTCATTCATGTTGCCGCGGAAAACGACCGTCTCCTGCTTCTGCCGGAGATTGCCGCTCTGTTTGACCTGTACAAGGCAGAACAAGAGAAATCCGTGGACGTGGAAGTCACCAGTGCCTTCGCGTTGAACCAAGAACAGCAAGACAAACTCGCCAAGGTTCTCAGTGCACGGTTAGGCCAGGAAGTGCGCCTGCACGCGTCGGAGGATGCCAGCCTGATTGGCGGCGTCGTCATCCGCGCTGGTGACCTGGTAATCGATGGCTCTGTTCGCGGCAAAATCGCGAAACTGGCCGAAGCATTGAAATCTTGAGTTTGAAGGGGCAGCAGAGCAATGCAGCAACTCAATCCTTCCGAAATTAGTGAAATCATCAAGGGCCGCATCGACAACCTCGATGTGAGCTCCCAAGCCCGTAACGAAGGTACCGTCGTTTCGGTTTCCGACGGTATCGTGCGGATCCACGGTCTGGCCGACGTCATGTACGGCGAAATGATCGAGTTCCCGGGCGGCGTCTACGGCATGGCACTGAACCTGGAGCAAGACTCCGTAGGTGCAGTGATCCTGGGTGCCTACGACACCCTCGCCGAAGGCATGAGCGCCAAGTGCACCGGCCGCATCCTGGAAGTTCCGGTTGGTAAGGAACTGCTGGGTCGCGTCGTCGACGCACTGGGTAACCCGATCGACGGCAAAGGTCCTCTGGGCAACACCCAGACCGACGCGGTCGAAAAAGTTGCTCCAGGCGTGATCTGGCGTAAGTCGGTAGACCAGCCTGTACAGACTGGCTACAAATCCGTCGACGCCATGATCCCTGTCGGCCGTGGCCAGCGTGAGCTGATCATTGGCGACCGTCAGATCGGCAAGACCGCCATGGCCATCGACGCCATCATCAACCAGAAAGACTCCGGTATTTTCTGTGTTTATGTAGCTGTCGGCCAGAAGCGTTCCACCGTTGCCAACATCGTTCGCAAGCTGGAAGAAAACGGCGCCCTGGCCAACACCATCGTGGTTGTTGCCAGTGCTTCGGAATCCGCCGCACTGCAATTCCTGGCGCCATACGCCGGTTGCACCATGGGCGAGTTCTTCCGTGACCGCGGTGAAGACGCACTGATCGTTTACGATGACCTGTCCAAGCAGGCCGTTGCCTACCGTCAGATCTCCCTGTTGCTGCGCCGTCCACCAGGACGTGAAGCGTACCCAGGCGACGTGTTCTATCTCCACTCCCGTCTGCTGGAGCGTGCATCGCGCGTTTCGGAAGAGTACGTCGAGAAGTTCACCAACGGTGCTGTCACTGGCAAAACCGGTTCCCTGACCGCTCTGCCGATCATCGAAACCCAGGCAGGCGACGTTTCCGCGTTCGTTCCGACCAACGTGATTTCCATCACCGACGGTCAGATCTTCCTGGAATCGGCCATGTTCAACTCGGGCATCCGCCCTGCAGTGAACGCCGGTGTTTCGGTATCCCGTGTGGGTGGTGCCGCTCAGACCAAGATCATCAAGAAGCTGTCCGGTGGTATTCGTACCGCGCTGGCTCAGTACCGTGAACTGGCTGCATTCGCCCAGTTCGCGTCCGATCTGGACGAGGCGACCCGCAAGCAGCTGGAGCATGGTCAGCGCGTTACCGAGCTGATGAAGCAGAAGCAGTATGCGCCGATGTCCATTGCGGACATGGCTCTGTCGCTGTACGCCGCTGAGCGTGGCTTCCTGACTGACGTAGAAGTCTCCAAGATCGGCAGCTTCGAGCAAGCACTGATCGCCTTCTTCAACCGTGATCACGCTGAACTGATGGCGAAGATCAACGTGAAGGGTGACTTCAACGACGAAATCGACGCAGGCCTGAAAGCCGGTATCGAGAAGTTCAAGGCCACCCAGACCTGGTAAGCCGCAGCGGGGGCTCAGGCCCCCGCTTGCTAACCTGATAGGTGATACATGGCAGGCGCAAAAGAGATTCGCAGTAAGATTGCGAGCATCAAAAGCACGCAAAAAATTACCAGCGCCATGGAGAAAGTGGCGGTCAGCAAGATGCGCAAGGCACAAATGCGCATGGCTGCTAGCCGTCCTTACGCGGAGCGTATCCGCCAGGTGATCGGTCATCTGGCCAACGCCAACCCGGAATACCGCCACCCATTCATGATCGAGCGCCCTGTAAAGCGCACCGGTTATATCGTGGTGAGCAGTGACCGTGGTCTGTGCGGTGGCTTGAACACCAACCTGTTCAAGGCCCTGGTCAAGGACATGAACGCAAACCGCGAACAGGGCGTGGAAATCGACCTGTGCGTGATCGGCAGCAAGGGTGCGACTTTCTTCCGCATCTTTGGCGGTAACGTCGTAGCAGCGATCAGCCACTTGGGTGAAGAGCCATCGATCAACGATCTGATCGGCTCCGTCAAAGTGATGCTGGACGCCTACCTGGACGGCCGTATCGATCGCCTCTCCGTGGTTTCGAACAAGTTCATCAACACCATGACCCAGAAGCCAACGGTCGAGCAATTGGTACCGTTGGTGGCAACCCCGGATCAGGATCTCAAGCATCACTGGGATTACCTGTACGAACCCGACGCAAAAGAGCTGCTGGACGGCTTGATGGTGCGTTACGTGGAGTCGCAGGTGTACCAGGCGGTGGTCGAGAACAACGCTGCTGAACAAGCGGCCCGGATGATCGCGATGAAGAACGCCACAGACAACGCCGGTGATTTGATCAAAGAGCTTCAGTTGATCTACAACAAGGCGCGTCAGGCTGCGATCACCCAGGAGATCTCGGAAATCGTCGGCGGCGCTGCCGCGGTTTAACGGTTCAAATATTCAGAGGATCCAGCTATGAGTAGCGGACGTATCGTTCAAATCATCGGCGCCGTCATCGACGTGGAATTCCCACGTGACGTCGTGCCGAGTGTATACAACGCGCTGAAAGTACAAGGCGCGGAAACCACCCTCGAAGTCCAGCAGCAGCTGGGCGACGGCGTGGTTCGTACCATTGCGATGGGCTCGACCGAAGGCCTGAAGCGCGGTCTGGATGTCGTCGACACCGGTGCTGCCATTTCCGTTCCTGTTGGTAAGGCCACCCTGGGCCGCATCATGGACGTACTGGGCAACCCGATCGACGAAGCCGGCCCGATCGGCGAAGAAGAGCGTCGCGGTATCCACCAGCCAGCGCCTTCGTTCGCTGACCAGGCAGGCGGCAACGACCTGCTGGAAACCGGCATCAAGGTTATCGACCTGGTTTGCCCGTTCGCCAAGGGTGGTAAGGTTGGTCTGTTCGGTGGTGCCGGTGTAGGCAAGACCGTAAACATGATGGAACTGATCCGTAACATCGCCATGGAACACAGCGGTTACTCCGTGTTCGCTGGTGTGGGTGAGCGTACTCGTGAGGGTAACGACTTCTACCACGAGATGAAGGACTCCAACGTTCTCGACAAGGTAGCGCTGGTCTACGGTCAGATGAACGAGCCACCAGGAAACCGTCTGCGCGTAGCGCTGACCGGCCTGACCATGGCTGAGAAGTTCCGTGACGAAGGTAACGACGTTCTGCTGTTCGTCGACAACATCTATCGTTACACCCTGGCCGGTACCGAAGTATCCGCACTGCTGGGCCGTATGCCTTCGGCAGTAGGTTACCAGCCGACCCTGGCTGAAGAGATGGGCGTTCTGCAAGAGCGCATCACCTCCACCAAGGAAGGTTCGATCACCTCCGTACAGGCCGTATACGTACCTGCGGACGACTTGACCGACCCGTCGCCAGCGACCACCTTCGCCCACTTGGACGCCACCGTCGTTCTGTCCCGTGACATCGCCTCCCTGGGTATCTACCCAGCGGTCGACCCACTGGACTCGACTTCGCGCCAGCTGGACCCGAACGTGATCGGCAATGAGCACTACGACACTGCTCGTGGCGTTCAGTATGTTCTGCAGCGCTACAAAGAGCTGAAGGACATCATTGCGATCCTGGGTATGGACGAACTGTCCGAGACCGACAAGCAACTGGTAGCCCGCGCTCGTAAGATCCAGCGCTTCCTGTCGCAGCCGTTCTTCGTGGCCGAAGTCTTCACCGGTTCGCCAGGCAAGTACGTTTCCCTGAAAGACACCATCGCTGGCTTCAGCGGCATCCTCAAAGGTGACTACGACCACCTGCCAGAACAAGCGTTCTACATGGTCGGCAGCATCGACGAAGCGATCGAGAAAGCCAAGAAACTGTAATTCCTGCGCCCCGCAAGGGGCGCTATCAGGTTGAGGCAAGCAGATGGCTATGACAGTCCATTGCGATATCGTCAGCGCGGAAGGAGAAATTTTCTCCGGTCTGGTCGAGATGGTGGTTGCGCACGGTAACCTGGGTGATCTTGGTATCGCTCCAGGCCACGCGCCGCTGATCACCAATCTGAAGCCAGGTCCGATCACGCTGACCAAGCAGGGTGGCGCCCAAGAGGTGTTCTACATCTCTGGTGGCTTCCTCGAGGTTCAGCCGAACATGGTCAAGGTGCTTGCCGATACCGTGCAACGTGCTGCAGACCTGGATGAAGCGCAAGCTCAGGAAGCCCTCAAGGCTGCTGAGAACGCCCTGAATCTGAAAGGCGCGGACTTCGACTACGGTGCCGCCGCCGCACGTCTGGCCGAGGCCGCAGCCCAGCTGCGTACCGTCCAGCAAATGCGCAAAGGCAAGTAATCGGCCTCGGCTGATAACTTCTGTTGCGATTGAGTAAAAGGGTAGCCTCGGCTACCCTTTTTCTTTTTCTGATTTCCCCGGTCATTTCACTGACCACCCAGGATTGGTAGCCAGTAATGTCACTCGATATCGTTATTCTCGCCGCGGGCCAAGGCACTCGCATGCGCTCGGCGCTGCCCAAGGTGCTGCACCCGGTAGCCGGCAACTCCATGCTTGGCCATGTTATCCACAGTGCGCGCCAACTGCAGCCGCAAGGTATCCACGTGGTCATTGGCCATGGTGCGGAGCTGGTTCGCGAGCGTCTGGCCGCTGACGACTTGAACTTCGTCATGCAGGAAAAACAGTTGGGCACCGGCCATGCGGTAGCTCAGGCTCTGCCAGCCGTGACCGCCGACACCGTGCTGGTACTGTACGGCGATGTACCGTTGATCGAAGTGGAGACCTTGCAGCGTCTGTTGGCCAAGGCCAATGCTGAGCAACTGGGTCTGCTTACCGTCGCGCTCGATGACCCGACCGGCTATGGCCGCATCGTGCGTGACGAGCAGGGTAAGGTGACTGCCATCGTTGAGCACAAGGACGCCAACGACGCGCAGAAAGCGATCAAGGAAGGCAACACCGGTATTCTGGCCCTGCCAGCCGCGCGCCTGGCCGACTGGATGGGCCGCCTGTCGAACAACAACGCCCAGGGCGAGTACTACCTGACCGACGTCATCGCCATGGCAGTGGCTGACGGCCTGGTGGTGGCCACTGAACAGCCACACGACCCGATGGAAGTGCAGGGCGCCAACGATCGTCGTCAGCTGTCCGAGCTTGAGCGTCACTACCAGCTGCGTGAAGGCCGCCGCCTGATGGCCCAGGGTGTGACCCTGCGCGATCCGGCCCGCTTCGACGTACGGGGTGAAGTGACCGTTGGTCGTGATGTGCTGATCGACATCAACGTGATTCTCGAAGGCAAAGTGGTCATCGAGGACGATGTGCAGATCGGCCCTAACTGCGTCATCAAGAACACCACCCTGCGCAAAGGCGCGGTGGTCAAAGCCAACAGCCACCTTGAAGGCGCCGTGATGGGCGAGTGCAGCGATGCCGGCCCGTTCGCCCGCCTGCGCCCGGGCAGCGTGCTGGACGCCAAGGCCCATGTGGGTAACTTTGTCGAACTGAAAAACGCCCACCTGGGTGAAGGCGCCAAGGCAGGTCACCTGACCTACCTGGGCGACGCTGAAATCGGTGCACGCACCAATATCGGCGCTGGCACCATCACCTGCAACTACGATGGCGCCAACAAGTTCAAGACGGTAATGGGCGAGGACGTGTTTATCGGCTCGAACAACTCGCTGGTGGCGCCTGTGGAAATCAAGGCCGGTGCGACCACCGCAGCCGGTTCAACCATCACCCAGACCGTCGAAGCTGCCGACCTGGCTGTAGGCCGTGCGCGCCAGCGCAATATCTCGGGCTGGAAGCGGCCGGAGAAAATCAAGAAGAGCTGAGTTACCCACAGCTGCTTCGATCGAAAGCCGACTTATGCGAATAAGTCGGCTTTTTTATTGGCCGATCGGTAATCCAGTGGGACCGCGCCAAATCTGACAAAACTATCCACAGGGCAGCAACTGCTTGACGAAACGGGCGTGTTAGGTTTTGATTGCAACCATTATCTTTCGAAACGAAACTTAAGAGCAAATGTCGAAACGAAATACACCCCAGCGGCGGCACAATATCCTGGCTTTGCTCAGCGAACAGGGTGAGGTGAGCGTGGACGCCTTGGCCAAGCGTTTCGAAACTTCGGAAGTGACCATTCGCAAAGACCTCGCTGCCCTCGAAACCAATGGCCTGTTGCTGCGGCGCTATGGCGGTGCGGTACCGGTGCCGCAAGAACTGCTCGGTGAGCCGGCCCAGCCTGTGTCTTCCTACAAGAAGGCCATTGCGCGTGCCGCCGTCGGGCGTATCCGCGAACATGCGCGCATCATCATCGACAGCGGCAGCACCACGGCAGCCATGATCCCCGAACTGGGGCGCCAGCCCGGCCTGGTGGTGATGACCAATTCGCTGAACGTGGCCCGAGCCATTTGCGACCTCGAACACGAGCCTGTGCTGCTGATGACCGGTGGCACCTGGGACCCTCATTCTGAATCATTCCAGGGGCAGGTCGCCGAGCAGGTATTGCGCTCCTACGATTTCGACCAACTGTTCATCGGTGCGGACGGCATCGACCTTGGCCGGGGGACCACCACCTTCAACGAGTTGCTTGGGTTGAGCCGGGTCATGGCCGAAGTCGCCCGTGAAGTGATCGTAATGGTCGAGTCGGACAAGGTGGGGCGCAAGATCCCTAACCTTGAGCTGCCCTGGAGCAGCGTGCACACCCTTATTACAGATGAACGCCTGCCCGCCGCGGCACGCGAACACATTCAAGCCCGCGGCATCAACCTGATCTGCGCCGCGATCAGCCAGGAGAAATAAACCATGTGTGGAATCGTCGGTGCTGTCGCCGAGCGCAATATCACGGCCATCCTGATCGAGGGTCTCAAGCGTCTTGAGTATCGTGGGTACGACAGCGCCGGCCTGGCCGTTCTGACCCAGGCGGGTGAACTTGAGCGCCGTCGCCGTATCGGCAAGGTGAGCGAGTTGCAAGCTGCTGTCGCCGCTGACCCGCTGGTAGGTCAGCTGGGTATTGCCCACACCCGTTGGGCGACCCACGGTGCGCCGACCGAAGGCAACGCCCACCCGCACTTCTCGGGCGATGAAGTGGCTGTGGTGCACAACGGCATCATCGAAAACCACGAAGAGCTGCGCGAAGAGCTGAAAGGCCTGGGCTACGTCTTCAGTTCGCAGACTGACACCGAGGTCATCGTCCACCTGATCCACCACACCCTGAAGAGCATCCCGGACCTGGCCGATGCCCTGAAAGCCGCGGTGAAACGCCTGCATGGCGCCTATGGCTTGGCACTGATCAGCGCCGGGCAGCCTGACCGCCTGGTAGCTGCACGCAGCGGCAGCCCGCTGGTCATCGGCCTGGGCCTGGGCGAGAACTTCCTGGCCTCCGACCAGCTGGCGCTGCGCCAAGTCACCGACCGCTTCATGTACCTGGAGGAAGGCGATATCGCTGAAATCCGTCGTGACCAGGTCACCATCTGGGACCAGCAAGGCAACAAGGTTCAACGCGAAACCGTGCAGTACCATGAAGGTGCTGAAGCTGCCGACAAAGGCAACTATCGCCACTTCATGCTCAAGGAAATCCACGAGCAGCCAAGTGTGGTCCAGCGCACCCTGGAAGGCCGCCTGGGCAAGGACAACGTGTTGGTACAGGCCTTCGGCCCGCAGGCCGCCGAACTGTTCGCCAAAGTGCGCAACGTGCAGATCGTTGCCTGTGGTACCAGCTACCACGCCGGTATGGTTGCCCGTTACTGGCTGGAAAGCCTGGCTGGCATCCCGTGTCAGGTGGAAGTGGCCAGCGAATTCCGTTACCGCAAGGTCGTGGTGCAGCCGGATACCCTGTTCGTCTCCATCTCGCAGTCGGGCGAAACTGCTGACACCCTGGCCGCGCTGCGTAACGCCAAGGAGCTGGGCTTCCTCGGCAGCCTGGCAATCTGCAACGTGGGCATCAGCTCGCTGGTGCGTGAGTCGGACCTGACTCTGCTGACCTTGGCCGGCCCGGAAATCGGTGTGGCCTCGACCAAAGCCTTCACCACTCAGCTGGTGTCGCTGATGCTGCTGACCCTGGCCCTGGGCCAAGTGCGCGGTACTCTGGAAGAGGGCGTCGAAGCCGAGCTGGTTGAAGAGCTGCGTCGCCTGCCGACCCGCCTGGGTGAAGCCCTGGCCATGGACGCTACTGTCGAGAAAATCGCCGAGCTGTTCGCCGACAAGCACCACACCTTATTCCTCGGCCGGGGTGCACAGTACCCGGTGGCGATGGAAGGTGCGCTCAAGCTCAAGGAAATCTCCTACATCCACGCTGAAGCGTACCCGGCAGGCGAGTTGAAGCACGGCCCGTTGGCATTGGTGGATAACGACATGCCGGTGGTTACCGTTGCCCCGAACAACGAACTGCTGGAAAAGCTGAAGTCCAACCTGCAGGAAGTGCGTGCCCGTGGTGGCGAGTTGGTAGTGTTCGCCGACGAGCACGCTGGCATGACCAATGGTGAAGGCACTCACGTGATCAAGGTGCCGCACATCGCCGATGCGCTGGCGCCGATCCTGTACACCATTCCACTGCAACTGCTGTCGTACTACGTGGCCGTGCTCAAAGGCACCGACGTGGATCAGCCGCGTAACCTGGCCAAGTCGGTGACTGTTGAGTAAGAGGCTGTCATGACCGGTAAAAATGTTTTTGATTAATAAAGGTTGTCACAAAACAATAAAGGTTGTCACAACGTAATAAAGGTTGTCACAAGGCTGGCCCCGACCGCACATCAGGCCGGAGCCAGGCCTTGGAGATTTGGGTGACAATCCTCTACGCACCGCTGTGACTGTTGTCCTGGCTGAGCCCGCTCGCTGGCATGTCCTCTTTACACGACACACCAGCCTCGTTCCGTTCGAGTGGGTCGCCCAATCATGAGCGACTTGAACATGGCATCTGCGCCCGTAGCTCCGGTCAAGGCTGCCCACCGCCAGCTGATGACCCAATCAAAAATAGATAAAAAAATTAAATCAGGCCGTGGAAGTGGAGTGAGAGATTCCTATAAACCATGGATCAAGGTGTGGGAAATCAAATCAAAGGGTGTCTCCCATATGATTGCGGGAGTTAAGATTTTCCGCACTCATCACCTGCTGTCCAATGCGGAGCGAGATTACCTCACTGTACTTGAGCACGACGCCTCGATCATTGATATCCGAGAGCAGTACCCCCTGCTTACACAGGCTGAGACTCAAGCAATTGCCTCAAGCATAAATTGTCGTCACCCTGTATATCCTGGGACGCAGATACCTGTCGTTATGACGACGGACTTTCTCATCACCTTCTTGGATCCCTCTGGTGAAACGAGGTTAGCTGCTCGCTCAGTAAAATATAGAAAGGAATTTGAGCAGGCTGATCTTCATGTGCGGAATCGAATAGCTGAAAAGCTCGCTATTGAGGAAAAATACTGGTCAATGAGGGGCGTGGACTGGAAGCTGGTCCTGCACGAAAACCTCTCGAAGATTAGATTAGCGAACCTCAGAGTTCTCAGGACTTATGCCAATATCCATCCCTCGTTGCCGACTGAGAAAAATATAGGGAACTTACTTGAATACATCGCGGGGTCAAAGACGGATCAAATACCCTTAAAAGCTCTTTTGGAAAAGGCGTCACGTGATATCTATATTGACTATATGAGCGTGAAGCGGCTCTTCCATCACCTGCTATGGATCGGCCGTTTAGAGTCTGATATTACCTCGAAAATAATAAGCTTGTCGCAGCCGTTGCACGTATGGCCGAGCCATCGGTCAGCGGCTTTGTCTCCGCCAACCGAGGTTTCTCATCATGCTTGATTTTCAAATTAACAGCATTGTTTCTCCCGGCGAAGAACCGAGCTTACTAAAAAAGGCAGTTAGGGTCTTAGGCATAAATAATGATACTGTTATCGTGATTGAGCTGAATATGAATCCAGGCAAGCCGTGGCAGATTGATAAGTCAGTTTTAATTGACGAAATTGATTCAGGGCGCGCGGTCTTAAGTCCAGAAATGGTTCCTTTACATCTGCTCAGAAGCGACGATGAAATTAGTGAAAATGAAAAGGCGAGCCGAAATCGAAATTGGAGTCTTATAAGAAGTTTAGTAGAAGATCGCTCTGCCTTGGATATTCTTGGTCCTGGTTTTGGGAAGCTTGTTGCGACGCATGCCATAGAGACAGGGGTAGAGCGTAAGCAGATATACCGGCTTCTATACCGCTATTGGAGTATGGGTCAGACACCTAACGCGTTTCTTTGGAACACAAGCGCTTGCGGCGGACGTGGGAAGAAAAAGGATCGGTCCTCAGGTATTATCCCCGGTCGGCCGCGTAAGTATCTTGGTGTCGTTGTCAATGATGGTGGTGCCATCCCGCTCGAACAGCGCCATCTCTCTCATATCCGTTTGGCTTACGGGCGAGTCGCTAGCGGCAAGTGTGGCACCCTGAAAGATGCACATAAGTGGATGTTAAACAAATTTTATAGAGCGACTCTCCCTGACGGATCGAAAGGAAATATTGTACGCGGCAGTTACCCGACTACTGCACAGCTTAGATATCACGGTAAATTATTTTTCGATGACCTGTATAAGCTCAAGGTGCGTGGCGGTTCTATCAGGTACAACAAAGACCATCGGGCTATCGTTGGCTCAGCATCCCAAGGCCTGATAGGCGCGACGCAGCGATATGAGATAGATTCCACCATCGCTGATGTCTATTTAGTGCATCGCGTTAATAGGCTGTGGCTCATTGGGCGTCCGATACTTTATGTAGTCGTCGATACCTACACCAGAATGATTGTAGGAATTCACGTGGGCCTTGAGGGGCCCAGCTGGAATGGGGCTAGACACGCGATATACAACGCTTGCACCTCAAAGGTTGAGTTTTGCAAACGATACAACGTAGACATTGAGGAAGCTGACTGGCCATGCTCGCATTTGCCAGTCGAAATTGTGGCTGACCGGGCTGAACTTCTAAGCGAGGCGGGGGCAACGCTCTCCCAAAGCTTGGGGCTTGGGGTGCAAATTTTGCCTCCTTTCAGGCCTGATTGGAAAGGGATCATCGAAAGCCGTTTCCGTCTGATCAATGAACACCTCGACTTGAAGTTCGTTCCAGGCGGAGTGGATGCTCGTAAAATGGAGCGCGGCGATAGGGACTACCAACTCGATGCCATTTTGGATATCGACGAGTTCACCGAAATGGTTATTGTAGGAGTCTTGGCTCACAATAAGAGCCTGCGGATACCACACCTTTTAAATCGCGAGATGATTGCCGGCGGAGTGGAAGCAACGCCTATAGCGATTTGGAATTGGTCGAAGGATAATAGCCCTATAAATTCAAAAGTAGTATCGCCGGCTGAGTTGAAAATCGCTCTATTGCCCTCTCAGCAGTGTCGTATAAGTCGAGGCGGTATTGTTTTCCAAGGCGTACAGTATACATGTCAAACAGCGTTACGCGAGGAGTGGTTGGAGCGCTCGCACAACCTGCGGACGAAATATGTTCGAGTATTCTATGATCCTAACTCTATTGAAAATTGTTGGATCAAGTCAGAAGCAGGTTTTGAGGCTTTAACTATTGTACCGCAGCAACGGCAGAAATATGGTGGACTCCGTATGGAGGAGGTTCTTGATATGATCCATGTCCTGAACCAAGTTTCGCCGGATGCCCGTTATGACAGTGATAATACTGCGGCGCTGGTAAGGGGGCGGCAAGAGGAAATCTTTGACCGGGCCAAATCCAAACGTGTCGCTCAGGGTGACCCGAAATCGAATGCAGATTTCAAGCGGGACAAACGTGCCAAGCGTGCTACCGAAGCTCAGACCGAGCGCGATTCCCATACCGCTGATCTGAATCAGCTACGCGTTGTGGATAACATACCTCCTGTGGCAGAAAATTCTAAGCTAGTCACCGGCAGGCCCAGTTCCGCGAGAAGCGCGGCGTTTCTGAAACTAGTCGTCAGCGAGGGAAGCGAGGCTGAGACATGAACGATTTGACGTTCTCCCCCGCAGAATACATTCCTACAGGCATGCCTCAGTACGATGGCAACCCGCTGATCGAATGCTTGCCTAGAATTCTGTCGGATGTAGATGTGGTCAGGCGCGTTGGGAACCTTCCGCCGAAGCCCGACGAGGCCGAACGAGCGTTGCCACCGAAGCTTCGCGGTCATGGGATCAACCGGCTGAAAGATGTTGTTGTTCCATTCGAAATTCACCTGCGCCTTGAAGACCTTTTCAGCCAGCTGATTCGCTACGGATATATGGGACGCAATCCGCTGTTGGCCTCATCTGTTAGGCATCGGCTGCCTTCCTCAGCGGAGGCCAAGGGCCACGGATTCATGTCCACCGCTGAGACGATGACGCTCATCGGCTTGAGTGGTATGGGTAAGACCACAGCGCTCAATTCCATCGCAAGGCTTTATCCGCAGGTGATCAGCCACAGCAGATATAAAGACGCCATTCTCATCGAAACCCAGGTCGTGTGGCTAAAGATTGAGTGCCCTCATGACGGCTCGTTGCGCGGTTTCTGTGCAGCATTCTTCTCAGCGTTGGATGCTGCGTTAGGAGTCGACAAATACTCGCGCAGGGGCGGTTCTGGCAACAGCATCAGCGTAATGCTCCAGCACATCAGTCAGCTGTGCAAAACCTTTTTCATTGGTGCTTTGATCATTGATGAAATGCAGCATCTTTGCTCCTCGCGGGGGGGACAGGATCGGGAAAAGTTGCTGAATTTCTTCGTAACTTTATCCAACGATGCAGGCGTTCCGCTGGTGTATGTAGGGACCAACGCAATGCTCCCGCTGTTTTCTGGTGTGCTGCGCAACGCCCGAAGAGCGGCGGGGATGGGACCCATCGCTTTTGACCGATTCAGCGAAGACGATCCGTTTTGGGAGCACTTGGTGTCCCAACTCTGGGCCTATGACTGGACGGCATCATGCGCCCCCCTGACGAAGGAGCTCTTGTCCAAGATCTATGATCTCGCCCAAGGCAATACTGATTTCCTAGCGAAACTGCTTATGCTTGCGCAGCGTCATGTAATTTGGGAGGGCCTCGACGCTATTACGCCAGCGGTGCTTCAGCAGGTGTATGACAATCAAATGAGGCTTCTACACAAGCCCATCGAGGCTCTACGAAGCGGTGATCCTCTTCAGATTGCTGACTTCGAGGACATGATGCCTACAAAAGACCAGATCGCCCAGATGATGAACTACGACTTGGCTCGCCGGGCCGACAGAGCTCATCTTTCGCTACTTACCCAGGCCGCGATCACTCCTCCACCTCAAGCCAAGGATAAATCGGCATCGAAGGCTACGGGTCGTACCGTGGTCCCGGTTGCTGACGGAGCATTAGCTAACGTGCATTTTTCGAAGGACGAAGACCTTCAGGCTCAGCTCGAACAGCGCGGCTGGGTGGATAGGGATTCCTCCTGGTGACATGAGGATCGGGAGCTCAAGGCAGTGGCTAACCTTCTGTTCTTCCCCCAGCCGTTCCCGGATGAGTCGCTCTACAGCCTGGCCGTGCGCTATCACAAGCTAGCGGCCAATCCAGGATACCGCGTGTCAAGCCACGAGCTCTTCGGTAGCTACTCGCGTACCTGTGGTTCCATTTTGCCATGCTGCTTAGGGGCTCTGTCTGAGCGTCTGGGAGGCGCCATTCCCGTAGGAGAGTTGATCAATCGCTTCACACTTTTACCGCTTTATTTGCCGTTTTTGAATGAACAGAAGGGCCGCGATGCCGTTGTTCTAATGGGAGGTAATCGGGGTACAGGACTCAAGATGGCCTTGGGCATAACAGCGTCGCGTTTCCTCCAACACGCCTCGTTTAGATATTGCGAGAGCTGCGTCGGACAGGACATGCTGGAGTGCGGCTTAGCCTACTGGCATCGTATTCATCAAGCTTCGGGCATTTGCGTCTGTCCGCGCCACAGCGAAGTGCTACAGGCGATGAGATTTCCCAAAGGGGCAGATTGGCGTTGCATGTTGCTACCGGGCGAATCAGGTGGAACGCCGGTTATGGACTGTGGAGAACACAGCGCGGCCATTGCGATTGCCCGTATGCAGCTATGGGGGCTCGACCACCCCGATGAGATCAAAGCGATCCAGGCTGGAAATTTTTTCAGGACCCGTTTGGACGAGATGAGTTTTATTAGGTCTGGTCGAATTAGAGAGGGAATGCTGAGAGAGTTCTTAACCAGGCGACTTCGGTGCAGTCCTAGCGCTGCCGAGTTTGAAGAAATGGTTCGGTCCTGTGACTGGGTTTTGCAGATCATACGGCGACGAGAGCGAATCGTGCAGCCCTTCAAGTTCTATTTCCTCTGCTGGCTCCTCGATCTGGAGCTGGAACACCTCAAGACCTACTGTCCAGAGGCCGATATATCCGCTGGTGTTATGGTCTGTCGTGATAGGCCGAATAACCTTACTGATGACAATGACCTCCAAGCCCGCCGGTTAGCCTTTGCAAACAGTGCTAACCCCAAATGTCATGACAAGCCGGGCTATCAGTGGTTGTACCGCCACGACAGGGAATGGTTGGTCAACTATGTTGCTGCAAACCCCTACCTCAGAGATCGAAAGATTCGAATCGACTGGCAATCCAGGGACTTCACCCTTGCGTCAGAGCTCGCTAAAGCTAGGGCGATCTTACTTTCTGTACACGGAAAGCCTCAGCAGGTCACCCGCGCTGCTCTATGCAGGCTTGTGGTAAACGCCCACGCTTTCCTTAAAATGCCGGAACATTTTCCGAGGAGCATAAGGTTGATGGCGGATTTGCTTGAGTCTACTCATGACCACCAGCTGCGTAAAATCCGGTGGGCAATCCGAGAATACTCTCTGACTGAACACTGTGCCATGAGTGTTCTCTACCGTTATGCCGGAATACGGATATCTCGCGTATCCGAAGATGAAATCCTCATGCAGATACGTGACGATATGGACTAGTTCTATTGGCTTCGTGCAAGAGTTTATTGAATATGGATTTTTTCTTCTCTCGCAGGAGGTCTTGCTCATCTTGGTTCGCTAGCAAATTTAAATAATTCTCAGCGGTGTGACATCCTAAAAATACATACATAGGAAATTTGTCACTGGTGGAGATACTGCTCGTGGTAAGTCTCGACGTAATCCCCATTTCTTTGTAAATCAGTTTGGACATATCCAGCTCGGTGCGTTCGAATTCTCTAGTGCGATTAATCATGAGGCTTGCATATGCGATAAAGTCTGCCGTTCCATCATGTATCATCGGGCCGCGGTAGCCCAGAAGATCTGCGACAAATTTGGCGTACATATGACGGGTTGATCCGAATTCTCGCTTTTGACGTCTTGACCATTTGCCCTGCTTGCTGCACTTGGCTAGGTGACCAATCTCGTGCTTTTTCAGTGGCATTGAGCAGGCCGGACATGTTTCGATTAGAGTGCAAGCATGAGTACTGCAAACCTGTACGGAACCCAACACGTGCCTGCAATGAATATAGGGGCTTCCGCAGTTATTCAAGTCTTCGAGAACGCAATCTGGACAAACTTTCTGCCAAGTCTTTGGTGTGACGATTGCGGTCGCTCGATGACGACCAAGCGCAGCTATCATAGGATACAAAGTGTGGTCGTTTAGGACTAGTTCGGAAATTTTGTGGTCGTCTAGCAGTTTTGGGTAATAAAATTCTTGATGCGGCCGCCACTCTGCTTGCACGGTGCTTAAGGTTTTACTAATCCCAAAGCCAACACGAGGTATCGGTTTTATATAGAAATCTTCAGTTTTTAGAGATTTAATACCTAGAAGCTCATTGCCTCGCTTAAGCGCTGATGCGACATATTCTCCAGGTAATGGTGCGAAAATTCTCATTAATTGAAGTGCTTGTACACGTTGCTAGACGGGCGGTATGCCATTTTAGTTAGAAGTCACCGGTATCGCATCCACATTGGTGACCGTATTGGGCTATTGTGAAGGTGGAAGGGCGCCGGACGTGCTTGGGAATCAAAATGGCTAGTCTGGCAGCCAACGCACAAGAGGAGGTCGATGCAGTGAATCCTACAAGCACTCGCCCACCTGTTGAATCGCAGGCCTTTCCACCAACGTTCCACCTGGTTCATACCCACCCCGACGGGTTGAGCCAGCTGGAGCTCCTGAGTCTAGTCCAAACAGGATTCTTTTTCAGCGACGTGAAGTGCATGGTCGAGTCATCGAGCCTGTTCAAGGCTCGTAACCTCGTCGGGCGAATCACAGGAAGATCGAC
Source organism: Pseudomonas fortuita (assembly GCF_026898135.2). Lineage (NCBI taxonomy): Bacteria > Pseudomonadati > Pseudomonadota > Gammaproteobacteria > Pseudomonadales > Pseudomonadaceae > Pseudomonas > Pseudomonas fortuita. The sequence continues at coordinate 6,283,206 of NZ_CP114035.2, read as the reverse complement.
CAGAAGCATTCACCGTCTGAGCCATCCCGCTCAGGCCCATCGTCTGGATGCCCAGCAGAGCGCGGTGGCGTTCCAGTATGCGAAAGGACTGGAGCTTGCATCGAAGGTATTTGGCTCTCAGATGCTCGCGGAGCAGTGGCTTTGTCGGCCGTGCGGCCGTTTGTTGGGGTTTGTACCCTTCGAGATGCTCGACACGTCGCTCGGGTTCAGCGTCGTAGCGGACTATCTTGAGCGTATACGCTTGGGTGTCTACCAGTAGCTTGCCTGAGGGCGAGGTTGGTATGCGGCGAGGAGGCAACGCTACCTCTTTTTACATGCGGGACTTACAACCTTGTAATTCCCGTATCACTCAATTGACAGCGATCAACCCCTAATCTTCAGTCACGTTTATTGGAGTGATTGAAATGAAAGTCATCAAAAGTATCACCGCTATCCTGGCCCTAGTGGCTTCGTCAGCCGTACTCGCCGAAGGAGGATCCGACCGTCTGCATGGAAAGATGATTCAGGCCAATGAGCAAGCTATGCGAGCTTATGCCGCTGCCAAGGGAAAGAACCCACCGGAGGTGATCCACTATCGCTACGGGATGCGGCTCGACGTGGCGAAGGTGATCAGCATGACGTCGACCAAGGCGAGCTGTGACGTGATGCCGGCACAGATGAATTACGAGGATTCCAACGGAGACGTGAAAATCCTTGAATACCGGACCGCTGGAGTCGGTTGCCGGGGCCAGAACTGAGCACTGAGCGAGTGGACAGGACTTACTCTGATAAAACGCCGGGTTGAAGCGTCAATTCCGGCAATAGATCGCCTGGTTACCGGCTTTCATGACTGGTGGAGTACGATGAGGACTGGTAGCTCAGGCAGGAGAGTCCAATGACTCAATCAGCGCGCACCACGGTAAAGTGCCTAGATCCCGGCGACGGCTCCGGCGATGTGATTGTGGAATTACCCGATGACATTTTGCGCGAGCTCGGGGTCACGACGGGCGACAGACTCTCCATCGAGCTCATCAACGGCGATATCGTACTCAAGCCAGTCCGCGAGCGCCGTGAATCTGACTAGCTACCCTTTGTAGCCCCTCTCTGTCGTCCTGTTGAGCTGATGAAGCTTTCTAGCGGGGGAATAAGGGACGGCAGTCAGCCTACCGCCGTCCTCCTGGTAGGTGCGTTATTTGGCTGGATAGTTGGCGACTACTTGGTCCTCGCCGCTTTTGATTAAACCAATGACTTGGTAGGCATGGCTTACGCCATCAACCTCCATGCCTGGGGACCCAGCTGGCATTCCTGGTACGGCGATCCCGACTAGATCGTTCCGCCCCCTGAGTTCTCGAATCTGCTCAGCTGGCACGTGACCTTCAACAAACTTTCCGTCGATCACAGCTGTGTGGCAGGACGCTAACCGTGGCGCTACGCCCAGCTTCTGTTTCACTGCGCTCATGTCCGTCTCAACATGGTCGGTCACTTTGAAACCATTGGCTTCCAGGTGCGCGATCCACTTCTTGCAGCAACCGCAGTTCGCGTCTCGGTGAACGTCGATGGACAATGGCTCGGCAGCATAGGCCGCCGAGGTCACCAGAAGCCCAGCGATAGCGGCTAGCCGAACGAATATCCGGTTAGTTGGCATGAGTGTGCTCCTTACCGTCTTTGTGAACATGCGTCTTTGGCGACGATGTCGGGTGGGCATCCGAATGGGCCTCGGCCGCATTGTGGTCACCGTGATGATCTGCCGCTTGAGCGGAGCCTGCGGGTGCAGCTCCATGGTCGTGAGCTGCCTGGGCATGATCGTCGTCTGCCGCTTCATCGTGATCACCATGCTCGGCACGACCGCTCCCGCCGTGCTGGCCCTCATGGTTGTGCATATCGCTTTCACCGCCGCCGTGCTGGTGGCCGCCGCTCGTGGCCACCAAGGCCTTGTACTGCTCGGCATTCATCTGGGGCAGTTGATCCAGGAACGCGACGATTCCCCAGATGTACTCATCGCCCATGCTCTTGCCCCAGGCGGGCATGCCCGTGGCTTTGATACCGTGCTTGATTGTCCAGAATGCGGCGGCTGGATCGCCTCCGACACCCACCTTGGTGAGGTCGGGTGGCGACGGGTATAGCGCTTGGCTTAGCTCAGTCTTCCCAACGCCAGGGGCAAGGTGACAGCCTATACACATGGCGTTGTAGTTGCCCGCCCCCGCTTTGATCAACGCGGCTTCCTTCAGATCAGGGACTTCGATGTCTCGCGCTCGAACCTCAATAGACCGATCACGAGCCATGGCGAGAAAGGAATGGACTGCCGGGAAGTGAGGATCATCAGCGCCGACATTCACCAGACCGAAATAGGCTGTGCCCAATACCGCAGCACTTCCGACAGCACCGGCCCCAAGCAGCGTTGTAATTGTTTTTTTCATGTTGGAATTCTCAGAACCACATCCGGATACCGGCAACGAAGCGTGCCTCATCAACATCTCCACCCTCGTCTCGGATGAAGTCAGCGGTGTTGCCGTAGGAGCGGCTCCAGGTAACGCCTATGTATGGAGCAAACTGGCGGACAATTTCATACCGTAGGCGCAGCCCGACTTCGGTATTGGCAAGGCCCGAGCCAACGCCGCGCTCAGGATCGTTCTTGCCATAGAAATTGACCTCGGCCGTGGGCTGCAAAATCAAGCGATTGGTCAGCAGGATGTCGTATTCGCCCTCAAGACGCGCAGCAGTCTGACCGTTCTCGCCTATAAACGCCGTGGCTTCGGCCTCGAAGTCATACAGAGCCATGCCCTGAATACCAAAGGCTGCCCAGGTCTGTGGGGATTCCGGTTTGAAATCCTGGCGGACCCCGGCGACCACATCCCACCAAGGGCTGACCGAGCGCCCGTACAGGAGTTGCAGCTCAGCATCTTCGGTTACCCCATTGGTGCGCTCGCCTTCCGAACGAACCCAGAGGCGATTAATGTCGCCGCCTATCCAGCCTGATGCGTCCCAGGCCAGGGTGCTGCCCTCATCGGCGTCCTGGTATTCGAGCTGGTCCAACAGGAAGAAGCTGTTGATTCCGCTGTCGTGCACTTGGTGGCCACCCAGGGGCGGAAAGGCCGACTCGCGATCCGCATCAGTGAGCACTGGAATCGGCGTGCGGCTCGTCGTGGTCGGAGAAGTCGCTGAGCTATGGTTCATCTGGGAATGGTCCATGCCCTTCATAGAGCCGTGATCCATGCCCTGCATGTTTCCATGGTTCATTTTGCTGTGGTCCATCTTGTTGTGGTCCACCGGGCTGGATTTACTCTTGCTTTGAGCATGCCCCATCTGGCTGTGATCAACAGGGGCAGGCTTTTTCTGCTGTTTGCCCATCCCCATCTTGCTGTGATCCATCGCCGGCATCGATTCGGATGGAGCAGCATCCATTTGCATGGAGCCGTGCCCCATTTTCGAATGATCCATGCCCGAGTGATCCATTTCTTCAGCAGCGAAGCTGGGCGTTACGCCCAGCATGCTGATCGAAACGGTCAGAGCCAGCAGCGAAGGCCGCCCGAGGCTATTGGCCATCTTTCCCTGCCTTAGCTTTGTCGCTGCCATGCGATTTCATCATTTTGTCGTGGTCCATGCCTTCCATCGAGCCATGGTCCATTCCCTTCATCGAGCCGTGGTCCATACCTTCCATGGAACCATGGTCCATGCCTTCATGGTTCATCCCCTGGCCCTGCTTGTCCTGCGAGCCTTTGGCTTTGCCGGCCTCTGTGGTTTTCTGGGAATGCTGATCATGATTGTCGCTGGACCACGACGACGGGGCATAAACAGCCAGAATGCCTACCATCGCAGCAGAAAGGAAAAAGGCGCTTCGTTTCATTGGTTTGCTCATCTCAAATCTCCAGTTCATTCGTCCACACGTACTTCTCGGAACATGCCCATTTCCATGTGGAACAGTAGGTGACAGTGATAGGCCCAACGTCCCAAGGCATCTGCGGTGACGCGATAGCTTCGTTTTGAGCCAGGTGGCATGTCGATGGTGTGCTTGCGAACCATGAAGTTGCCGTTCTCGTCCTCCAGATCACTCCACATACCGTGGAGGTGGATGGGGTGAGTCATCATGGTGTCGTTGACCAAGGTGATGCGAAGACGCTCGCCATATTTCAACCGCAGCGGTTCAGCGTCGGAGAATTTGATACCGTCGAACGACCACGCGAACTTCTCCATGTGGCCGGTAAGGTGCAGTTCGATTGTCCGTCCAGGCTCTCGACCATCGGGATCGATGAAGGTGCTCCGCAGATCGGCGTACGTCAGCACTCGACGCCCGTTGTTGCGTAGGCCAATTCCCGGATCGTTCAGCTTTGGCGTTGGCGACATAGTCTGCATATCGACCAGTGGGTTGTTGGTCTCGGAAGCCGGATGGCTTTGCATTGCGCCGCTCATGCCGGCCATGCCTTCATTGCCCATCCCAGTCATCTTGCTGTGGTCCATACCGGCCATGCTGCCGTGGTCCATTCCAGCCATCTTGCTGTGATCCATGCCGGCCATGCTGCCCTGGTCCATGCCAGCCATGCTGCCATGATCCATTCCGCCCATGCTGCCGTGGTCCATGCCCATATCGCTCATGGCGATGATCGGGCGTGGATCTACCGCCGGTACGGGCGCTTGCAAGCCTTCGCGAACTGCCAGGGTGCCTCGGGAATACCCGGTACGGTCCATGGATTGCGCGAAAATCGTATAGGCCTGTTCGTTTTCAGGCTCGACGATGACATCGTAGGTTTCAGCAACGGCGATCCGGAACTCATCGACCGATACGGGTTTGACGTACTGGCCGTCGGCAGCCACAACCGTCATCTTGAGCCCAGGAATCCGGACATCGAAATAGGTCATGGCCGAGCCGTTGATGAATCGCAGGCGGATCTTCTCGCCGGGCTTGAAGATACCCGTCCAGTTGCCGTTCGGAGCTTGGCCGTTCATGAGGTAGGTGTAGGTATACCCGCTCACATCTGCGAGGTCGGTGGGGCTCATCTTCATTTCAGCCCACATCTTCCGATCCGCTACAGCGGCCGACCAGCCTTTCTCGCTCACGTCGTCAACGAAGTCGCTGACCGTGCGCTTGTGGAAGTTGTAATAGTCGGACTGCTTCTTGAGTTTGGAGAGCACCCGCGCCGGGTCCTCATCCGTCCAATCGCTGAGCATGACGACGTAATCGCGGTCATATACAAACGGCTCGGGATCCTTAGCATCGATCACCAGTGCGCCATAGACCCCAGACTGCTCTTGGAGGCCTGAGTGGCTGTGATACCAGTAAGTGCCGTTCTGGTGGACCTTGAACTTGTATTCGTACATGCCATCGGGAGCGATGCCGTGAAAGCTCAAGCCCGGCACACCGTCCATATTGGCGGGCAGGATTATGCCGTGCCAGTGAATGGAGGTGTCCTGTTTCAACCGGTTGCGTACACGCAGCGTCACGGTGTCGCCTTCGCGCCATCGCAGGATCGGCCCAGGCACGGAGCCGTTGATGGCCATGGCCGTACGAGCTGCCCCCGTAATGTTGACGGGCAGTTCACCGATATACAGGTCGAATTCATTGCCGCTGAGCACGTTCGGTTGGCCAGGGCTGGTCACAGCCCAGACCGGCGCGCGCCACATGCCGAGCCCACCCAGAAGTCCGGTAGCGGCCAGGCCTTTGACGAATGATCGTCTCGTGGTTTTGCTTTGCATGCCGTTGCGTCCAGTCAGGTAGATCGCTGATATCCAGGCTGCTCGATGGCGCAGCCCTTGGGTTCGTTGGAGCTCTCACCAGTCTCGTAGACTTTCGCTACTGCGCGAGGCTGATGAGAGGCCGTAGTCTGAAACTGCCATAGTTCAGATTCCGGAGTGATTACATTTCTGTAAGCTCGGATCAGCAGCTCTCGTGGCCGACATGCTTGCTGGACTGTGCGGCGACCGGCGGCTGCTCTTTCTCCTGCTGCGCAACCTGATAGGCCTGCATGGAGTTTTGGCGAGCCGCTTCCATCCGCGCAAAGGTCCGGTCCGCGCCGCCCTCTGCCAGGGCGATGCCTGCCATGCCGAAGGTAACGACCACCACAATTGCTTTGACCATGTTCATCTGGAGATCCTCAGTGGGTTCTGCGCCTCATGGCGTCAGGTACAGGGTCAAATTAGCCTCGCGGTGCTGTCAGAAAACTGATCGCGACATTACTTTTCCGTCAGCTTCTGGTTGGGCGTCTTTTTTCCTGCAAACTGGAGATGCACTCCGCGTGGATGAGAGCAGATGAAATTACTCGTAGCCGAAGATGAGCCGAAAACCGGTGTCTACCTCCAGCAAGGCCTAACAGAGGCTGGCTTCACTGTAGACCGGGTGATGACAGGCACTGACGCCCTGCAACAGGCGCAGAGCGAAGCGTATGACTTGCTGATCTTGGACGTAATGATGCCGGGGCTCGATGGCTGGGAGGTCCTGCGCAAGATCCGGGCAGCGGGGAAAGACGTGCCGGTCCTCTTTCTCACGGCCCGTGATGGCGTAGATGATCGCGTTAAAGGCTTGGAGCTGGGTGCTGATGACTACCTTGTGAAGCCCTTTGCGTTCTCTGAGCTGTTGGCTCGGGTCCGCACACTGCTGCGCAGAGGCAACGGTGGTTCTGCTCAAACCACCATGAAGATGGCGGACCTTGAGGTTGACCTGCTCAAGCGCCGGGCTACGCGAAACGGCAAGCGGATCGACCTTACTGCCAAGGAGTTTGCCCTTTTGGAGCTGCTCATGCGCCGACGCGGGGAGGTGCTCCCCAAGTCGCTGATCGCTTCTCAGGTCTGGGACATGAACTTCGACAGTGACACCAACGTGATCGAGGTCGCGATTCGCCGACTGCGGGCCAAGATTGATGACGACTTCGCGCCAAAGCTCATCCATACCGCCCGAGGCATGGGCTACATGATGGATGTGGCAGAGTGATGCGCCCGCAATCATCGCTCGTCAAGCGACTGACCCTGATGTTCATGTTCGCGGTGACTGCTGTCTTGGTCGTTGCCGGCGTGGCTTTCTACGGGCTCAGCCAGCACCATTTCCGGATGCTGGATGAGCAGGCGCTCTCCGAAAAGCTGGAGTCAACGCGTCATATTCTGTCCATTTCAGCAGCGCGAGGCGAGCTCGGCGATCAGGAGCAGCAGCTGCGGGCATTGCTCGGCGCACATCAGGATCTTTCGGCGAAAATCACCAAGGCTGACGGAACGACCCTTTTTTCAGACTCCAAAGCCTCCCAAATTCCTCAGCGGTTCGAGCAGGCGCGCCAGGGTGCGGTCTGGGAGTGGCAGGATGAATCGCAGAACTTCCGCGGTATCACCGCCCAGATGACCATCGCGGGCGAAACGGAACCGGTGACGGCCGTGCTGATGCTCGATGTCACCACTCACGCGCATTTCTTTGTCACCCTGCAATGGTGGTTCGGCATCGGCTTGGTGATCAGCGCGATTGTGAGCGCAGGCTTGGGCTGGGTCGTTGCCAAGAGTGGGCTTCGGCCTGTCGGGCAAATCACCAAAGTGGCCACCGGGATGTCGGCAAGATCGCTCCGCGAGCGCATTCCGCTGGAGCCCGTACCGCTAGAGCTTCAGGAGCTCATCCTGTCTTTCAACGGGATGCTGGGACGGTTGGAGGATGCATTCGTTCGGTTGTCCAACTTCTCTGCCGATATCGCTCATGAGTTGAGAACGCCGGTCAGCAACCTACTTACCCATACCGAAGTGGTGCTCACCAAGAAGCGTGACCTGGATGCCTATGAGGAAAACCTCTATTCGAACCTTGAAGACCTCAAGCGCATGTCGCGCATGATCGACGACATGCTTTTCCTCGCGAAGGCGGATAACGGTCTGATCGTGCCTGAGCAGATTGATGTGGAGCTCTCCGAACTCGTATCCAAGCTGTTCGAGTACTACCAGTTTCTGGCTGAGGATCAAGGCATCCAGCTGACCCTCCAAGGTCGTGGCAAGGTTCGTGGCGATCTCTTGATGATTGACCGAGCGCTTTCCAACCTTTTATCGAACGCGTTGCGCTACACCCCGGAAGGCAACGAGATATCAGTGCAGATCGAGCAAACACGTGAAAACGTGACGTTGTCCATACGTAACAGCGGAGTAACCATCGATCCTCAGCACATTGGCAAGATCTTCGACCGGTTCTATCGGGCTGATCCAGCCAGACGCGAAGGCGGACCAAGCAATGCAGGCCTGGGCCTGTCGATAACACGCTCCATCATCGAGGCTCACAGCGGACGAATTTGGTGTACTTCAGCGGAGGGATTCACAACTTTTTACATCAGCCTTCCAGCCTCCAAGCGGTTGTTTGGTGAAGCCTCTTAATGCTGAATTCATCCCGGTAACCTATATTCGCCCATCATGAAACGCTTCATTCGACTGCTCACCATCCTGATGCTTATCGTGGCGCTTCCGCTTAACGGGATGGCGGGCATCGATTCGGCGACTGAACCTTGCCCAATGCAGACCATGGGCATGGAAATGATGGCGGGCATGGACCATGACTGCTGCCAGGACCAAGAGCCGGGCAAGACTGGTGACCATGCCAAATCCTGCAAGGTAGGCCAGGAGTGCAGAACTGCCAGCACAGTGCAGCTCAGCTTCCTGACGCCTGGACTGACCTATGCCAAGCCACGACCTGCCGATACCTACGCTGTAGGCATAGCAACAGGTTCTCCCCCCGATCCATGGCGTCCTCCCCGCGTCTGACTCCCTCTTAATTTCACACCATCGTTCTGCCTAGCAGCGGGCCGATGGCACGCGCCTGGGCGCTGATCTTTCGAGGAATCATTCTCATGACTCCCCAACGTTTTCAGGGACGAACTCCCACTGCCGTCCTTTTCATACTGCTGCCGGCTGTCTCAGCACAGGCGACAACGCTGCCGCTGGATGAAGCGCTGCAACTGGCTGAACGCAACGCTCCCTCTCTACAAGCCCGCCAAGAGCAGGCATCAGCTGCGCGCAACTTGGTCATTCCAGCGGGCGAACTACCCGATCCGCGCCTGAATCTTGGAGTACAAAACCTGCCGATTGAAGGCGCTGATCGCTGGAGCTTGAACAGAGACTTCATGACCATGCAGGTGGTTGGCCTGTCCCAGGACGTACCGAACCGGGACAAACGTAAAGCTCGCGTAGAGACAGCTCAGGCCACGGTCGAGCGAGCCGATGCTGAGGCGGTCTTCGAGCGCCTGAAGATTCGAGCGGCAACCGCGCAGGCTTGGGTTAATGCGTACACCGTGCAGCGAAAACTTGAACAGTTCGACGCTTTCTACAAAGAAAACCAGCTGCTGGCTTCTACGGTGCGGGCGCGCCTGGCCGGTGGCGCAGGCTCGACGACCGATACGCTGGCTCCGAAACAGGAATTGGCGCAGCTGGACGAGCAGAAGGATGTTTTATTGAGTCAGGCAGCTCAAGCGCGATCCGCGCTGAAGCGCTGGATTGGGCAGGACGCCGAAGTAGGGGCGCCGACGTTCCCACTCTGGCCTGTAGACGCAGCTGAATACCTGCACTCCGTACATGCCCACCCGGAGCTCAATACCTACAACGCCATGACACGCGAGGCGCAAGCCCAGGTACACCAGGCCCAGGCAGAAAAGAAGTCGGATTGGTCTTGGGGGGTGGATTATCAGCGTCGTGGCCCGGACTTCAGCAACATGGTCAGCTTGCAAGTCAGCTTCCAGCTGCCGTTGTTCACCGGCTCCCGGCAAGACCCGATGATTGCGGCACGACGCGCGCAAGTTCGTCAGTTGGAGGATGAGCAGGATGCAGCCCTGCGCGAGCATCAAGCCCAGCTTGAAACAGACCTTGCCGAGTACCAACGTTTGCAGCGGGCGGTGCGGCGCAGTCGCGAGACGCTTCTACCTCTGGCCGAGGACCGGGTACGCCTCGCTCTGGCGGACTACCGCGCCGGTAAGTCGCCGTTGAGTGAAGTGCTGTCGGCACGTCGGCAACGCGTGGAAGCGCTGTTACAGGATGTGGATCTGCAAGGACAGTTGGCTGCAACAGCAGCGCGTCTGCATTTCGTATATGGAGAGGTGCGGGCATGAGGAATAGGTCGATTGGGTTGGTTGTGGCTGCTGCCCTTGCTATTGGAGCAGGCGCGGGCTTCTGGCTAGGTGGACGGGGCACGGTTACCCCATCGCAGCCAGTAGGTGAGCAAAAAGCGCTGTATTGGTACGACCCGATGTATCCCCAGCAGCATTTCCCGGCACCCGGAAAGTCGCCGTTCATGGACATGCCGCTCGTGCCCAAGTATTCAGGCGAGACGGATGACAAGGGGCAGCCTGCGGTTCAGGTCTCGGCTGGGCTCCAGCAAAATCTCGGGATGCGATTGGCAACGGTGATGGCTGGCAGGCTTGAACGATCCCTGAGCGTGAGCGGCGTTCTGGCGTTCGACGAACGCGACTTCAGCGTGTTGCAGGCCCGTACTGGCGGTTACGTCGAACGCGTATATGGCCGGGCGGCGGGGGATATAGTTGCTAAAGGGGCTCCCCTAGCCGATGTGCTGACCCCGGAGTGGGCTGGTTTGCAGGAGGAATATCTGGCGTTGCGGCATTCCGGCGACGCTCAACTGACAGCGGCGGCACGACAGCGGCTCCTGCTCTCCGGCATGCCGGTCTACCTGATCAACCGGGTCGCGAGCACTGGAAAGGTACAGCTCTCGGTCACACTTTCCGCGCCCACTGCCGGTGTCATCCAGGTTCTCGATCTGCGACCCGGCATGACGCTGACGCCGGGGACTACCTTGGCAAGGATCAACGGAGTGGCCAACGTCTGGCTGGAAGCCGCTGTGCCAGAAGCCCAGGCTCAAGGCCTGCGCGAAGGCCAGCCTGTGCAAGCGCAATTGCCAGCTTTCCCAGGCGATCCGGTACCGGGCAAGTTGACCGCGCTGTTGGCTGATGCCGATTTGCAAAGCCGCACGTTGCGCCTGCGTATCGAGTTGCCCAACCCGGATGGACGGCTTCGTCCTGGGATGACCGCTCAAGTGGCTCTCAATCCCGGCGTGTCTGCCGAGCAGAGCCTCTTGGTGCCTGCCGAGGCGGTCATACGTACCGGCAAGCGGGATCTGGTGATGCTGGCTGAAGAAGGTGGTCGCTTCCGACCGGTGGAAGTCGTGTTGGGTCAGGAGAGCAAGGGGCAAGTTGCGGTGTTGCAGGGCCTTCAGGCAGGTCAGCGCATCGTAGCGTCGGGGCAATTCCTACTGGACTCCGAAGCTAATTTGAAAGGCATCGAAGCGGCGACGGCGCAAGACGCTCAGCCAAAAGCGGGGCCCGCCTTACATGAAGCGAACGGCCGTATCGTGCAGATAGACGGAGCCCAGCTCACCGTTGACCATGGTCCCTTCCTCACCCTGGGTATGCCTGGGATGACCATGACCTTCCCGGTGGCTGATCAGTCGCTCCTTGATGGCCTCAAGGTCGGTGCACAGATTCGCTTTGGGATACGCGAACGCGACGAGGGCATGGTGGTTGAGCAGATCAAAGTGTTGGAGGGCCAACCATGATTGCCAAACTGATCCGCTGGTCGGTAGGCAACCGGGTACTGGTGCTGCTCGCTACGCTGTTTCTGGTGGCATGGGGCTTCGTCTCGGTGCGCAGTCTGCCAATCGACGCCTTGCCCGACCTGTCGGATGTACAGGTGATCATCCGCACGTCCTACCCAGGTCAGGCTCCTCAGATCGTTGAGAATCAGGTGACCTATCCGCTGACCACCACAATGCTCTCGGTTCCGGAGGCCAAAACGGTACGCGGCTTCTCCGCCTTCGGTGACAGCTTCGTCTACGTGCTGTTCGAGGACGGCACCGATCTGTATTGGGCGCGCTCTCGGGTTCTTGAGTACCTGAGCCAGGCACAATCGCGATTACCTGCGGCAGCCAAGCCGGTACTCGGACCGGACGCCACCGGAGTCGGGTGGATTTTTCAGTATGCGCTGGTCGATCGCAACGGTGGCCATGACCTGTCGCAACTGCGCAGCCTGCAGGACTGGTTCCTGCGCTATGAGCTCAAGACCCTGCCGGATGTCGCTGAGGTGGCCACCATCGGCGGTATGGTCAAGCAATACCAAGTCCTCCTCGATCCGCTTCGCATGGCCAGCCTCGGTATCACCCAAGCTGAGGTGATAGAGGCTATAGGTAAGGCCAACCAGGAGACCGGCGGTGGTGTGCTGGAGCAAGGCGAAGCAGAATTCATGGTTCGTGCGGCCGGCTACCTAGGATCGCTGGACGATTTCAGAGCGATCCCTCTGCGACTGGCTACCAAGGGCGTGCCGGTGAACTTAGGCGATGTCGCTACGGTGCAGATAGGTCCGGAAGCCCGCAGAGGCATAGGTGAACTGGACGGCCTCGGTGAAGCCGTAGGTGGAGTGGTTATCCTGCGCAGCGGCAAGAATGCTCGTGAGGCCATCGCGCACGTCAAGGCCAAGCTCGAAACCCTGAAGAAAGGCCTGCCTGCCGGGGTGGAGCTTGTCACCGTCTACGACCGCAGCCAGCTGATCGACCGTGCTGTGGAGAACCTCAGTCACAAACTGGTCGAGGAGTTTGTGGTAGTGGCGTTGGTATGCGCAGCGTTTCTCTGGCACCTGCGCTCGTCGCTGGTGGCCATCGTGTCGCTGCCCGTGGGAATCCTGATTGCGCTGATCGTCATGCGTCATCAGGGCATCAACGCCAACATCATGTCCCTTGGCGGAATCGCTATTGCCATCGGTGCAATGGTGGACGCTGCCGTGGTCATGATCGAGAACGCCCACAAACGTGTAGAGGCCTGGCATGCCCAGCATCCTGGTCAACCTTTGCGGGGCGAAGCGCATTGGAACGTAATGACGGAGGCGGCCGTCGAGGTTGGACCAGCGCTGTTCTTCAGCCTCATGATCATCACGCTCTCGTTCATCCCGGTGTTCACGCTGCAAGCCCAGGAGGGCCGCCTCTTTGCCCCCCTGGCCTTTACCAAGACCTACGCGATGGCAGCGGCGGCTGCGCTATCGGTGACCCTGATACCGGTGCTGATGGGGTACTGGATCAGAGGGCCACTGCCTGCGGAACAGCGCAACCCGCTCAACCGGGGCCTCATCCGGCTGTACCGTCCGGCATTGGAGGTCGTCCTGCGCCGGCCCTTGCTTACCCTCGCTGGAGCATTGCTCATCCTGCTCAGCAGTCTGTGGCCCTTGAACCATCTGGGTGGCGAGTTTCTTCCCCCACTTGATGAAGGTGATCTGCTCTACATGCCTTCAGCCTTGCCTGGACTCTCCGCGCAGAAAGCTTCAGAGCTGTTGCAGCGAACGGATCGCTTGATTCGTACAGTCCCCGAGGTAGCCAGCGTCTTTGGTAAGGCCGGCCGCGCCGAATCGGCCACTGACCCTGCACCGCTGGAGATGTTCGAGACCACCGTGCGGCTCAAGCCCAAGAGTGAATGGCGTCCAGGTATGACCACTGAGAAGCTAATCGAAGAGCTTGACCGTATCGTGCGTGTGCCTGGGCTCACCAATATCTGGATTCCGCCTATCCGCAATCGGATTGACATGCTGGCCACCGGCATCAAGAGTCCGATCGGCGTCAAGGTTGCCGGCAGCGATCTGAACCAGATAGACCGGGCTACCCTTGCTGTAGAGCGGGCAGCGATAAAGGTGCCTGGAGTGACTTCGGCCCTGGCAGAGCGTTTGACTGGCGGTCGCTACATTGATTTGGACATCGACCGCCATGCCGCTGCGCGTTATGGCCTGAACATTACCGACGTACAGGCTATTGTAGCCGGTGCCATAGGTGGCGAAACCATTGGGGAAACGGTTGAAGGGTTAGCTCGCTTTCCCATTAGCGTGCGCTATCCACGTGAATGGCGTGATTCCGTGGAGGCGTTGCGTCAGCTGCCGATCTACACGTCGCAGGGGGGCCAGCTGACGCTTGGCACCGTGGCCCGCATACGTATTGCCGATGGCCCGCCCATGCTCAAGAGCGAAAATGCTCGCCCCTCGGGCTGGGTGTACGTCGATGTGCGCGGCAGAGACCTATCGTCTGTTGTGGCAGACCTGCGGCAGGTGATCGACACCGAGGTAAAGCTAGATCCGGGCATGAGCTTGAGTTACTCCGGGCAGTTCGAATACTTGGAGCGCGCTAACGCACGCCTGGCCTGGGTGGTGCCGGCGACGCTGGCCATCATCTTCGTGCTGCTCTACCTGACTTTTGGGCGCCTCGGTGAGGCGCTACTCATCATGGGCACGCTACCGTTCGCGCTAACCGGAGGCGTTTGGCTGCTGTACTTGCTGGGCTACAACCTGTCGGTGGCCACAGGCGTTGGTTTCATTGCCTTGGCCGGCGTAGCGGCGGAGTTTGGCGTGATTATGCTCATTTACCTGAATAACGCTTGGGCTGAGCGTCAGGCCAGTGGCGAAACCACACGAGCAGCGCTGCTCGGCGCAATCCGTGAGGGTGCGGTGCAGCGCATCAGACCCAAGGCAATGACCGTGGCGGTCATCGTTGCAGGCCTGCTGCCCATCCTCTGGAGCAGCGGTACCGGCAGCGAGGTCATGAGTCGCATCGCGGTGCCCATGGTCGGCGGCATGCTAACCGCTCCGTTGCTCTCCCTGTTTGTAATACCTGCGGCATACTGGCTGATCCGTCGCCGCGAACTTACTGTCACTACCCCCAACCCCTCAGGAGAAAACCAATGAAAAAGCTAATCGTCATCGCAGCCCTGGTCACAGCTTTCGCCGCCAGTGTGCATGCCCAGGACATGGATGGTATGGACATGAAGAACATGCCAGCTTCCGCCGAAGGAGGCCAAGGCACCCAGGCGGCACCCACCGCGCATGCTGAAGGGGCAATAAAGGCGCTGGATCCTCAAAGCGGAAAAATCACATTGGCCCACGGCCCGGTAGCAGAGCTCAAATGGCCGGCGATGACCATGGGTTTCCATGCTGAGCCTGCACAGCTGAAGGGCTTGAACGTAGGAGACAAGGTGAAATTTGGGTTCCGTATGGAAGGAAGCGTCGCGAAGATCGTGAGCATTCATAAGCAGTGATGTTCCAGCCTTAAATGATCGGGCACGCCTTCACACCGAGAGGATTCGGACAAGCTTACAGAAATGTAATCAATCTTCAGGACCCCGTCAGGTCGAACGCTACATACCGTCATGAGACGGTGCACTGGCATCAAATCGACCCGATACCGGAGATATGACCATGAACAGTCGCTTTGAAGAATGCATCTCGGAATGCCTGCGCTGTGCGCTGGCCTGTGAAGGCTGTGCGTCAGCCTGCCTACAAGAACAAGATGTAAAAATGATGGCTGACTGCATCAAGCTGGACAGAGATTGCGCAGATATGTGCAACCTTGCGGCTACCTTGATGGCACGAGAAAGCATGCTGGCCAAAGAGCTTTGTGCCCTATGCGCCAAAATTTGCCGGGCCTGCGGGGAGGAGTGCGGTAAGCATAAGGCAGACCACTGTCAGCAATGCGCCCAGGCCTGCATGACCTGCGCAGAATCCTGCGAAGCAATGGCTGCGTAAGCGAATTTCGCCAAACCTCCGCCTGCTTTCCATGCGCCTGATTAAGGATTTGGGTACGTCGATAATCGTCGTGCTTAGGGAGGCGGGTAGACCGCTGATGGGCATGCGCCCTGGCAGAGCCTAGCTTGGGAAGCTAGCAAACCAAAGGCGCTGCGACCCGATAGCAAAGAAGCCCGCCTCAGCGGCGGGCTATCAGATGTCTCCAAGGGGAGGCTGTAGGCCAACAAGTCTCGGAGCAAGCACTTGTAGGATACGCCTGTTGGCTCACGCCCACCAGCCCGCTTCGGCGGAAGCGAATGGTCCTACGTTCTGACGGCCGGCATTGGGAGCGGCTTGGTGAAGGCCACGTCGATTTGTAGGGCAATCCACCAAGACAAAGCCGGCTGATTATCCCCAAGCGGTATACCCTCAGGAAGAGTCAAAGGCAAAGCTAGGGGTGAATCTAGCGGGTACCCACATTTGAGGGCAAAATCACCAGCTTCGCCTACAGTGCATTGGGTTGAGGGGAAAGGTGTGGGAGCAGAGCTAGATCGGGTAAAGGATCGCAAAAGGAGCAGAGCGTTAATCGAAGACCTCTACCTGGACGCGAACCGAGTTTACGTAATTCACTACTCCTGCGAATCGTTTTATGAAAATGATACGGGGGAGTCGAAACGTGTGACATCCATCGCCACACGGAACCTAAAAACCGGCCAAACCAAATCGTGGTCCATCCATAAAGAAGCAGAGCTCAGCAAACAGCTCTCCAGCATGCAAGCAGAGCTCAATAAATTCGAAAAGTCGATGCTGAAAGGTTTTTTCCAATGGCTTGATAAGCACAAGGATTGTCGGTTCCTGCATTGGAACATGCGAGACGAAAATTTCGGGTTCTTTGCGCTTGAGCATCGCTTTCGGGTGCTCGGGGGCAAACCCGTAGAGCTGCCGGATGACAAGAAGGTTGACCTTGCGCGTGAGCTGGTTGCGTTATATGGAAGAAACTATGCCCCGCATGCCGATAGTAGGGGAAGGAAAGGCAGGATCATGGCATTGGCTGAACTCAATAATGCCAGCGACCAAGACGCACTGCCCGGCGCTGATGAGGCTGCCGCCTTTGTGAACGCTGAGTACATAAAAATGCATCAATCGACCCTAAGGAAGCTCGATATGTTTGCGAACTTCTTCGAGCGTACACATGAAAAGTCCTTGAAGACAAAATCCAAATGGTACGAGCGGAACGGGGTGCATCCTGTTGTGTTAATTGAAATCGTCAAAGACCACCCGATCTACACGACAGTTATCGTACTGAGCGGCCTTGCCATTGCCGCTGTCAATTTCAGCCGTTTCTTGGCCCTTTTCAACTAGCCCCCTGTAGTGCAAGCACCATTTCACCAATCTTTGGGCATCATTATTAGGTTTGGAGGTGTCTACAAAACTGGGACGATTCAGGTTTACTCACATGTGTTGGAGGATTAGTGCTGTCGCAGCCAGCAACGGCGCGGGCTGGGACGCTCTAGCGTGGCATTCGGGTTTAGGATACGAAGCTCATTGGAGCCTCGGGTCGAAGGCCGTCGTCACCGAACTCAAACCGCCAATACCCCACATCATGCCAAGCATCGAGCTTGAATCCGACCTGCGGAAACGTACCGATGTGCTGAAAACCGAGTCGTTCGTGCAGCCCGACACTGCCTTCATTCGGCAAGGCGATACCGGCATACGCCGAGCGATATCCCAGACGCTTCAGAACCGGCAGCAGCACGTCATAGAGCTGCCGAGCAATTCCGCTGCGGCGCTGCCCCTCGGCGACATACACCGTCACATCCACCGCCCACCGGTACGCCGCACGCGCCCGGTGCTGACTGGCGTAGGCATAGCCGACTACCCGTCCTTCTCGCACAGCCACCAGATACGGATAGGTTTGCAGCGTCGTGGAGATACGCTCACACATTTGCTCCACGCTCGGCACTGCCTCTTCGAATGAGATGGCCGTGTTGAGTACGATGGGCGCGTAGATGATCTGGATCTCTTCTGCATCCTCTGGTCTGGCGACACGAATTTCGATTCCGCTATGCATCCGACTGCTCCAAGCTGTTCAGGTGTTCGACTACTTCGTTAACTGTGCTGCGCGCGGTACGGGTGACGCCAATCAACGTCGCCGAGGCCAAGCCGGTCCAGTCGCCATATCCGACCAGCCAGAGGCGCGGCTCGCGAATAGAACGCCCCCCATCAACCTCGACCCTTCCGTAGTCATCCAGCACGTCCAGTGCCTTAAGGTGATCCAGTGCCGGCCGGAATCCAGTACACCAGACCACCACATCGACCTGGGTTTTCTCACCGTTGGGCCAGACGACCCCATCCGACGTAAATGAGGTGAAAGGCCTTACAGCACGAAGGGCCCCGCGCTCGCGAGCCCGGACTACTGAGGGCACCATGACGATATCACCAAGCCCACCGACCTGTGCGTCGATAACACGGCCCTCCTGTTGAGCCTTGAGGCGCTCGGTAGCCCGTTCGAACAGCACCCGGCCATCCACGTCATCAGGCAGAAACGCCGGTTCCTTCGTGGTTACCCACGTTGCGTCGGCGATCTCGGACAGCTCCGCGTAGATTTGCGCCCCCGAGTTGCCACCACCAACGACCAGCACGCGTTTTCCTTGGAAAGCCTCTGGTAACTGGTACTGGGCGGAGTGAATCTGCTGCCCCTGGAACAGCTCTATCCCCGGATAGGCCGGAACATTGGGCTTGCTCCAGGTCCCCGTTGCGCTGATGACGGCACGGGCTTCCCAGTTGCGGTCCTTCGAGCGCACACGAAGACCACGTGCGGTCCGCTCCACCGCCGTGATGCTGACGGGGCGAACGATAGGAAACCCGTAGCGCGCCTCGTACTGCTCCAGGTAGCTGACCACGTGATCCCTATCAGGATTACCTTCGGTGACTGGCGGCATCGGCCAGCCCGCGATGGAGCTCCAAGCGGAGGGCGAGAACAGCGTCAGCGAGTGCCAGCCATGGCGCCACGCCCCGCCCGCAGCCTCTTCAGCGTCAAGCAGCAGGAACGAGAGCTTGGCCCGCTTGAGAAAATAGGCCACCGTCAGCGCGGACTGCCCGCCGCCAATCACGATGACATCGAGTAGCTCGCCTTCGGTGGCCATGGTTTCTCCTGTCTGGCTGGAGCGCTCAGCCTTCGCCGAACTGGTTGATGTAGTTGATGTGCGCAGGCTTCTGAATCGCCCGTGGGCGAAGATCCTGCACCCATGCAATCGCCTCGCGGCGCGGCATTCCGGACTCGATCAGCAGACGGGCAGCGAACAGCCCGGTGCGGCCGGAGCCGCCCTTGCAGTGGATGGCCAGGGCCTTGTTGGATGCGAGCAAAGCGTTCAACTGGTGGCGGATCTCTCCCAGCCCGACCTCGAAGTTTTTATCCGGAGCATGATCATCCTTGATCGGCAGTTGGTACCACTCCAACCCATGCTGCTTGGCCGCGACGCCAAGCTGGGCAACTCCGTTTTCCTGAAGCTCTGCGTCCGACATCAGCGTAACCAGCGCCACGGCACCGGCCTTCTTGAGCGTATCCAGGCTTTCAGCGAGACCGCTGGTCTGGGTGCCCGGACAAGGCGTAAAAATCAGCACACCCGGAGCATGGGGCAACGATTTCAATGAGTAAGGATGCGACATGCTCATGACCTCAGATAGACCGAATATTGACTCGCTTGGATAGTTCTTCCGCCGACTCTTTGCGCTCGGAGTAGCGGTCTACCAAATAATCCTGGCGATCACGCAGCAGGAGCGTGAACTTGGTCAGTTCCTCCATCACGTCGACCAGTCGATCGTAGAAAGAAGACGGCTTCATGCGCCCGGCTTCATCGAACTCCAGGAAGGCTTTCGGCACCGACGACTGGTTCGGGATGGTAAACATACGCATCCAGCGGCCAAGCACGCGCAGTTGGTTCACCACGTTAAAGGACTGCGAGCCTCCACATACCTGCATCACCGCGAGGGTCTTGCCCTGGGTTGGGCGAACCGCGCCCATGGCCAGCGGTACCCAATCGATCTGCGCCTTGAAGACAGCACTCATTGAGCCGTGACGCTCGGGCGAGCACCACACCTGGCCCTCGGACCATTGCATCAGCTCGCGGAGTTCCAGCACCTTCTCGTGAGAGTCCGGAGCGTCATCCGGCAGCGGTAGGCCGGAAGGATCAAAGATTCGGGTTTCGGCGCCGAACTCTTCCAGCAGGCGCGCAGCCTCCTGGACCATCAAGCGGCTGAATGAGCGTTCGCGGGTCGATCCGTACAGCAGCAGGATGCGCGGTTTGTGTGTGGAAGGATCCTTCGGCGCCAGCCGCTCCAGCGACGGCAGATCAATAAGTTCTGGTTGGACATTGGGCAGGTGGTCGTTCATTTCGGTCTCCATTGATCCAGGGCCTACAGCGCGCCGATGCGGGCAAGTTCGGCTTTCAGTTCGTCCTGGCTCAGTTGCGAGAAAGGCAGCGCAATGAAGGCGCGCACGCGCTCATCAATCTTCGCAAGTGTTGTCTGGAAGGCTTCTTCGATTTCTGCCTCACTCCCGGTGACCGCCGAAGGGTCGGCCAGGCCCCAGTGGGCTTTGAGCGATGGACCGAAGAAGATCGGGCAGGCTTCGCCGGCAGCGCGGTCGCACACGGTGACAACGATGTCGGGAGGAGAGCTCTCGAAGGCATCCGAGGCCTTGCTTGAAAGACCTGCGGTGGGGATACCGGCGGCTTCCAGGGTATTCAGTGCCCGCTCATTGACCTTGCCGCTTGGGAAGCTGCCCGAGCTCACAGCTTCCATACCCTCTGGGGCCAGGTGATTGAACAGCGCCTCGGACAGGATGCTGCGGCAGCTGTTGTGGGTGCACATGAACAAGACTTTCATCAGGTATCTCCGGTTCAAAAGCTCAGGCGGATGGCCAATGCGGCCAAGGTGGCAAGCAGGATCGGCAGCGTCAGGACGATGCCGGTGCGGAAGTAGTAACCCCAGGTGATGACGATGTTCTTGCGGGCCAGCACGTGTAGCCACAGCAAGGTGGCCAGGCTGCCGATGGGGGTGATTTTCGGACCGAGGTCACAGCCGATGACGTTGGCGTAGATCATGGCCTCGCGCACGATGCCGGTGGCCTCGGCGGAATGGATCGACAAGGCCCCTACCAACACAGTGGGCATGTTGTTCATGACCGACGACAGGCCAGCGGCGAGCAGCCCCGTCCCGAGGGATGCGCCCCAGATTCCGTAGCCAGCGAAGACATTGAGGATCTGCGTCAGGTAGTCGGTGAGGCCGGCGTTACGCAGGCCATACACCACAAGGTACATGCCAAGCGAGAACACCACGACCTGCCAAGGCGCGTCCTTGAGCACCTTGCGGGTTGAAATCACGTGCCCACGCGCGGCGATCAGGTAGAGGATCAGCGCACAGGCAGCAGCGATGGCGCTGATCGGAACGCCCAGCGGCTCGATGGCGAAGAAGCCAACCAGCAACAGCGCAAGCACCCACCAGCCGGCAACGAACGTCGCCTTGTCGCGGATAGCGGCTTCGGGAGCCTTCAGTTGGTCGAGTTCATAGGTACGCGGCAGGTCCTTGCGGAAGAACCACAGCAGCATTCCCAGGGTGGCGGCGATGCTGACCAGGTTCACCGGCACCATGACCGAGGCGTATTCGCTGAAGCCAATGCCAAAGTAGTCGGCGGAAACGATGTTCACCAGGTTGGACACCACCAGCGGCAAGCTCGCGGTATCGGCGATGAAGCCCGCCGCCATGACGAATGCCAGCGTCGCCGCCGGGGAGAAGCGCAGGGCCAGCAGCATGGCGATGACGATCGGGGTCAGGATCAGTGCCGCACCGTCGTTAGCGAACAGCGCCGAGACGGCGGCGCCCAGCAGGATGATGAAGGCGAACAGCTTGCGGCTGCTGCCATTGCCCCAGCGGGCCACGTGCAATGCCGCCCACTCGAAGAACCCCGCCTCATCCAGCAGCAGGCTGATGATGATGACGGCGATGAAAGTGGCGGTAGCGTTCCAGACGATCTGCCAGACCACGGGAATATCGGACAGGCTCACGACGCCCGCCAGCAGCGCCACGACGGCCCCCAGTGCGGCGCTCCAGCCCACGCCCAGGCCTTTGGGCTGCCAGATGACGAGAACGATCGTCACCAGGAAAATCAAAAATGCGATCAGCATGACTACAACTCAATCAGCGAAGGGAATTCTCAAGCACAAGCAACAGGGCTCTGCGGCCGCTCGCCCATTTCGGCAAGGCGCAATGCATCGGGGCTCAACCATTCCTGGTTGGCATCGACCACTCCCTTCAGCATCGCGTCCACCCACTGCGGCAGTTCGGGGTGCAGTCGGTAGTACACCCATTGACCCTTGCGGCGATCCATCAGGATTCCAGCCTCGCGCAACTGGGCAAGATGCCGGGAGATCTTCGGCTGGCTCAGCTCCAGCGCGTGGGTAAGTTCGCAGACACAGAGTTCGCCTTCACGGGCGATCAGCAGGGTCATCCGGGCCCGGGTGTCATCAGCCAGGCATTTGAAAACGATGGGGGGAGTCAGTGTTTCCCGCATGTGACCTCCTGGGGAATGCGTGTACGGCCAATATCTGGAAATCCGAATATATGCCAATTCGAATATACGGTAAAGCAGATATTTACACTCGCCTCGCCTTACGGGACGTCATAAAACTGGAAAAAGCCCTCGCTTTGGGCCCTATACTGGCCGTCGATACCATCCCCAGAGTCCCCAATGAACCAGTCTGATATCTCTGTCCGATTGCTTGGTACCGATCAAATCCAAGGCCTGGCTGCGCATCTGACTGCAGCGGGCTTGCCGACCCAAGACCTTTTGCAGCCCGACCGAATGTTCTATTCCTTTCATCGGGGAGAAACGGAGCTGGGATACGGGGGCATTGAAGGAACTGGTCGGACTCGTCTGATTCGCTCACTGGTTGTCGTACCGGCCCAGCGAAAGTCAGGGATCGGTACCCTGCTGCTCAGAGCACTTGAGCGAATAGCGGAAGCTGACGGAGCCCAGAGCCTTCATCTGCTGACCACAACAGCACCCGACTTCTTCGAGGCTCGGGGATATGAGCACAGAGACCGATCTCAAGCCCCAAAGGCAATTTCCAGTTCGGAGGAGTTCAAGAGCCTTTGTCCGACCTCTGCGGTCTATATGGTGAAGGATCTGGCGACATGAACTCGGTGTCACCTCAGGGAACTCGCCTCCACGAATTTCACTGAGTCCTGCGGCGCCCTGAAGATGGCGAGCCCTGGGCCCGGCATGATTGAGCGACTTCATGAGTGAGGATACAGGCGTATCCTTGGACGGTTTTAAACCTGCCTGGTAGCGGAAAACAGTCAGTCTGGTTGGCGCGTCTGCGCTCGGAAAAGCAGCAACCCCTCCAAGATGTATCTCAGAGAAATCCATGCCCAACCCAACGATTTGTAGGGGGCTCCCAGCCAGGAGCGCTCGCACCGGTTACCACGCCCCAAAAAGATACCATCATAATTTTTTTGGGGTTTTAGCACGGGGTCCTTCCTGTGATTTTTTCTGGCTGAACCTTTGCTGTGACAACCTTTATTAAACGAAAA
Source organism: Pseudomonas fortuita (assembly GCF_026898135.2). Taxonomy (NCBI): domain Bacteria; kingdom Pseudomonadati; phylum Pseudomonadota; class Gammaproteobacteria; order Pseudomonadales; family Pseudomonadaceae; genus Pseudomonas; species Pseudomonas fortuita. Next base: position 6,260,166 of record NZ_CP114035.2, on the reverse strand, counting down.
AGCCCGAGAAATTTTGAAAAATTATGCTTTGTGACAACCTTTATTTTTGCTTCCCTAGAAGCAGCCTCCTCGCTAGGCCGCGAAATGCAAGAGACTTTGTGACAAAGTTTATTAATCGGCAACAAAAAAGCCCTCCATATGGAGGGCTTTTTGCTTAATGATGATCAGGCAATAGCGCCCCAGGACATATGATTCGAATGCCTTGGGGAGCGAGGGGTACTGTCAGATCTGCATCGCCATGCCGTCCACATTCATCGCTGCCTGGCGCAAGGCCTCGGAGCGGGTCGGGTGGGGGTGGCAGGTCAGGGCGATGTCTTCTGCCGAGGCCGAGAATTCCATGGCCACACAGAACTCACCGATCATCTCGCTGACGCTTGGGCCCACCAGGTGCACACCTAGCACTTCATCGGTTTGGGCATCGGCGATGACTTTGGCGAAGCCTTCGGTCTCGTGGTTGATCTTGGCGCGGCTGTTGGCGGTGAAGGGGAACTTGCCGACTTTATAAGCACGCCCTTCGGCTTTGAGCTGCTCTTCGGTCTTGCCCACGGTGGCCAACTCCGGGCGGGTGTAGATCACGCCAGGGATGAGGTTGTAGTTGACCTCGTGGGGCTTGCCGGCAATACGCTCGATGCAGGCTACGGCTTCGTCTTCGGCCTTGTGCGCCAGCATCGGGCCGGAAGTGACGTCACCAATCACCCACACACCGGGCACAGAAGTGCGGTGGTGTTCGTTACCGAGCATGCCGCGCTTGTCGGTTTCCAGGCCCACGCTCTCAAGGTTCAGCCCCTTGGTATAAGGGCGGCGGCCGATAGCCACCAGCACGTAATCGGCCTGCAGCGATTCTGCGGTGCCGCCGGCAGCAGGCTCCAGCGTCAGGCTCACACCCTCGGCACTTGCAGTGGCTTGAGTCACTTTGCTGCCCAGCTTGAACACCATGCCTTGCTTGGCGAGTGCCTTTTGCAGGGTCTTGGCGGTTTCCGTGTCGGTACCTGGGCAGATGCGATCAAGGTATTCGATGACGGTGACTTGGCTGCCCAGGCGGCGCCAGACGGAACCCAACTCAAGGCCGATCACGCCGGCACCGATGACGACCAGATGCTTGGGCACTTGCGGCAGCGACAGTGCGCCGGTCGAGTCGATGATGCGCTGGTTATCGATGGTCACCCCCGGCAGAGGGGTGGGCTCCGAGCCGGTGGCGATGACCACATCCTTGGCTTGCAGCGCAGTTTCGCTGCCGTCTTCAGCCTTTACTACAACCTTGCCGACGCCGTCCAGGCGGCCCCAACCTTTGATCCAGTCGACCTTGTTCTTGCGGAACAGGTATTCGATACCTTTGGTCAGGCCGGTCACGCTCTCGTCCTTCTGTTTCATCATCTGGGCGAGGTTAAGGGTGGGCTTTACTTCGATACCGAGGTGGGCGAACTCTTCACCGCTGGCGGCCTCGTACAGCTCGGACGCATGCAACAGTGCCTTGGAGGGCATGCAGCCCACGTTCAAACAAGTGCCGCCCAAGGTCGAGCGGCCTTCCACGCAGGCAACACTCAGGCCAAGCTGGCCAGCGCGGATGGCTGCGTTGTAGCCGCCAGGGCCACCGCCGATGATCACCACGTCATAGGATTTCATGGGTTCAACTCCAGGATGTAGAAGCGCGAGAGGGGCACAAGGTTAAGCTGAGATGCGAGAATTGTATACAATCTGCTGTATGGATAAGATCAGTTGGTTCTAGACCTTGGTCTCGTTTAGAGGAAACCTCCCACCAATGAACTACTCTGATCCGACGACGTTCGAAATATCAGGCGTTGTAGCCAGAAACGGATAGGGAGGGTTGTTCATGCTCGCGCAACTTCCACCTGCACTGCAGAGCCTGCATCTGCCGCTGCGGCTGAAATTGTGGGACGGTAACCAGTTCGATCTGGGGCCTAGCCCGCAGGTCACCATCCTGGTCAAAGAGCCACAGTTGATCAGCCAGTTGACGCACCCGAGCCTGGAGCAGTTGGGCACAGCGTTCGTCGAAGGCAAGCTGGAGCTGGAAGGCGACATCGGTGAAGCCATCCGGGTATGTGATGAGCTGAGCGAGGCGCTGTTGCCTGATTTTGAAGAGGCTTCGCCGGCGCGGCTTGCTCACGACAAAATCACTGACGCTGAAGCCATTTCCTATCACTACGATGTTTCCAACGCGTTCTATCGGCTGTGGCTGGATCAGGACATGGCCTATTCGTGCGCCTACTTTCGCGAGCCTGATAACACGCTCGATCAGGCACAGCAGGACAAGTTCGACCACCTGTGTCGCAAGTTGCGCCTCAATGCCGGCGACTACCTGCTGGACGTGGGCTGTGGTTGGGGTGGCCTTGCGCGCTTCGCTGCACGGGAATATGACGCCAAGGTATTCGGCATCACCTTGAGCAAGGAGCAGCTCAAGCTTGGCAGGCAGCGGGTCAAGGCCGAAGGGTTGGCCGACAAGGTCGACCTGCAGATTCTCGACTACCGTGACCTGCCTCAAGACGGTCGCTTCGACAAGGTTGTCAGCGTTGGTATGTTCGAGCATGTCGGGCATGCCAACCTGGCGCTGTATTGCCAGAAACTGTTCGGCGCCGTGAGGGAAGGGGGGCTGGTGATGAACCACGGGATCACCGCCAAGCATGTCGATGGCCGCCCGGTCGGACGTGGCGCAGGTGAGTTCATCGACCGCTACGTGTTCCCCCATGGCGAGCTGCCTCACCTGTCGATGATCAGCGCCAGCCTCTGCGAAGCGGGACTGGAGGTGGTAGACGTGGAAAGCCTGCGCCTGCACTACGCCAAGACCCTGCATCACTGGAGCGAAAACCTGGAGAATCAGCTGCACAAGGCGGCGGCGCTGGTGCCGGAAAAAACCCTGCGCATCTGGCGCCTGTACCTTGCAGGTTGTGCCTATGCCTTTGAGAAGGGCTGGATCAACCTGCACCAGATCTTGGCAGTGAAGCCATACGCCGACGGGCACCATGACCTGCCCTGGACGCGCGAAGATCTGTATCGCTAAGCATGTAGATGCGGATTTTGTGGGAGCGGCCTTGTGTCGCGAGAGGGCCGCAAGGCCGCTCCCACACTCATACTGCTTAGCTTAAAGGATTGGCGAAATCAGCCGTGCAATCCGCATCCCCAACTGCTGCAGTCGATGAGTGTCCAGGCTGTCCTCCGCAGTGATTTCCCGCGACTGTTCAAAGTCATTGATCAGCATCTTCTCCACCTGGTCGGCGAAGCTGCGGTCGACGGTGAGCAGGGTGATCTCGAAATTCAGACGGAACGAGCGGTTGTCCAGGTTGGCACTGCCGATCGCGCTGACATCATCGTCCACCAGCACCACCTTTTGATGCAGGAAGCCCGGCTGATAGCGGAACATGCGCACACCCGCGCGCACCGCTTCGAAGGCGAACAGGCTTGAGGCGGCATAGACCACACGATGGTCCGGTCGTGACGGGATCAGCACGCGTACATCGACCCCACGCAGCACCGCCAGGCGCAAGGCGGCGAACACCGCCTCGTCCGGGATGAAGTAGGGGCTGGTAATCCACACCCGGCGGGTAGCGGAGTGGATTGCTTCGAGGAAGAACAGCGAGCAGGTTTCCTGCGGGTCGGCCGGGCCGCTGGCCAAGGCCTGGCACAGCACGCCGTTGTCCGGGTAGGTATCCGGCAGGATCAGCGGCGGTAGCTGGCGCGTGGCCCAGTACCAGTCTTCGGCGAACGACTCCTGCAGGCAGGCCAGCACCGGCCCGCCGATTTGCACATGGGTGTCGCGCCAAGGGGAAAGCTTCGGGTGCTCACCGAGGTATTCATCGCCCACGTTGTGCCCGCCGATGAATCCAATCAGGCCATCCACTACCACGATCTTGCGGTGGTTGCGGAAGTTTACCTGAAAGCGGTTGAACCAACCGCGGCGGGTGGCGAAGGCATGAATCTGCACACCGCCGTCGCGCAGCTGCTGGCTGTAGCGGGCTGGCAAGGCATGGCTGCCGACGCGGTCATAGAGCACGAATACCTGCACCCCTTCGGCGGCCTTACGGAGCAGCAGTTGTTGCAGTGCCTTGCCGAGGTTGTCGTCATGGATGATGAAGAACTGCACCAGCACCACATCGCGGGCTTTGTCGATGGCGGCGAAGATGGCATCGAAGGTGGCCTTTCCATCGATCAGCAACTTCACCTGGTTGTTCGCCAGGCAGGGCATGCGGCCCAGCTTGGGCATGGCGCGCAGGGCTGTGTAGCTTTCTGATTCCCGGGCGGTGAGGGCTTCTTCCACCCAAGGCCGCCAGTTGAGATTGGCCATGGCCACGTGCATTTCCTGGTTGGCCTGGCGCCTGGCCTTGATGTAGGCATAGAACGAGCGGGCGCCGAAGATCAGGTAGGGGATCAAGGTAAGGTACGGGATGAAAAACAAGGGCATGGCCCAGGCGATGGCGCCTTGGGCGGTACGCACGGTAAAGATCGCGTGCAGCGCGGCGACGATACCCAGTAAGTGAATCAGTCCGAGTAGGTAACCAAAAAAGTAGGGGCTGTGGTAATCCATATGCATCCTGCTTGCCGAGTACACTTGAGGTAACAGAACACGTTCCCGGTCCGCCTTGCAACCTGAAGGTGGATTTGGCGTCCAAGTTTCAGCCCGGCCCGCTTGGCCGGTTTTTTCAGGAGCGATCGTCCATGAAGATTCGTCTGCCACTGTTGGCGTTGGCCCTGGCCATGAGCAGCCCACTGGTGCATGCCCAGATGCTGCAACCAGGTTTGTGGGAGCTGACCACCAGCAATATGCAGGTCGATGGCAAACCGTTACCCGACATGCAGTTCATGCTCGGTCAGTTGAAAAATCTGCCGCCAGAGCAACGCGCGATGATGGAGGGGGTATTGGCGAAACAGGGGGTAACTGTCGGTGGCAATGGTGTGCGTTCGTGCCTGACGCCAGAGCAGGTGGCCACCAACGATATCCCACTGCAGGATCCGAAATCGGGCTGCACTCAAAAGATTACCGACCGTACCGGTAATGTGTGGAAGTTCCAGTTCAGCTGCCCCAAGGCACAAGGTACTGGCCAGGCTACCTTCCTCAGCGACCGGGAGTTCACTACTCAGGTCAGTGGTACCTTCAACGCTTCGGGTGTGCAGCAGCAAGGCAGCATGAACACCCGTGCGGTGTGGCTAGGTAATGACTGTGGCACGGTCAAACCGCGCAGCTGACGTCCCATTGCCATTGGCTGGTAGCGACGGCGTCGTGGGCATGCAGGCTTTCTGCATGTTCCACGCGCAGCTTGAAGGCCGTGCTCCATTCCATTTGCCGCAGTGAGTGGTGCAGGCGTCGTGCGGCGTCTTCGCAGAACATCAGGTTCTGCCCGTTGGCCAAGGCGAAGGCTTGTTCGTCTGCACGTTTCACAGCAGTCTGCACAGCGGTCCCCAAGCTTCCCTCTACGCAGTTAATCAATTCGGTGATGGGTAGATCCTGCTGAGTGCCGCGCAGCCGTACCTGAATTTGCGCGGTACTGCGTTGGCTATGGGGCGTCGCCACAATGCCTTTGGCGCTACCCAGCCACTGCAATATGGCGGATTTTTCGACCTGCTGCTCGCTGAAATCGTCCAGGAACTGCTGCTGAATCAGTTGCCGTGCAAGTGCAGCCGAGCACGGGCAGGTGGAGGAGTACGGAACGGAAACAGATAGTTCCACGTGGAACATTTCATTTTCTATCCTTGCATCGACTGTTACCGCATAGCTTTTCCAGCCTGCCAATGGGCTGATCAAAGCCGGCCGTTTCAGCATGTGCTCGAAGCGCAGGCGCAGGTAGGCTGCCGAAGAAAGGCCCTCATGGCTGCTCAGGAAATCAGCCAGTAGCCGCCTGATTGCCAGCGGAGTGAGGGGCTGGTGCTCCAATGTCTCAAGGGCAAGGTAAAGCCGCGACATATGGATACCGCGTGAACTGCCGTCAATCAGGCTTACGCCTGCATCGATTTTGGCGGCTGCGGTGCGCCCTTCGAATTGCACAGGCAAGGCGATGCCGCACATGCCCACCCAGTCCAAAGGCAAGGTGTACTCCAGGGCTTGTGCTGCGATGTCGGGGAGCTTGAGCTGGGTCATCTGGCTTTCCAAACAAAAAGAGGCATCAGTGGCAAGCGCCGATCAGGCTGCAATGCAGCTTGAAGCGCTGCCCACTGGAGCTGGATACGCGGTTCAGAGTGGTCCAGCCAACGCGACGGCTGTAACCCACCCAGGCTTCGCCATCGCTGGCCAGGCCGGTAAAAAAGGTCAACGTGCCATAGCGGCTGTTGGTTTGTGCCCATAGGCGCCGGCTGGTGAAGTCGTAGCCGCGCAGGTAGAACATATTTCCTTCGTTGCGCACGCTGTAATAGCTGCCTTTGCCGTCCTGGCAGGCAAGCAGTGTCGCGCTGCGTGTACACATCGCCATCGGGCTGTTCTTTGGCATGGCGAACAGCGAAGTAGGCATGGCGAGCAACAGCAACACCATGGCGCGCAGCAGATTCATTTTTCATCCCCGGTGAATACTCGTCTGTCGAGAACGGCTTGGCGAAATTGTATTGTTACTTTATAACATTGTGCAATGCATCGTTTCGAATGCGCTCGCCTGAAGAGGTTTCGCCATGTCCAATCGTCTCCCTGTCACCGTGCTGTCTGGCTTCCTTGGCGCCGGCAAGAGCACTTTGCTCAACCATGTGCTGCGTAACCGCGACCACCTGCGGGTCGCGGTCATCGTCAACGACATGAGTGAAATCAACATCGACGCCAGCGAGGTGCAGCGCAACGTCAGCCTCAACCGCGCTGAAGAGAAACTGGTCGAGATGAGCAACGGCTGCATCTGCTGCACACTGCGTGAAGACCTGCTCGAAGAGGTTGCGCGGCTGGCCGAAGAAGGCCGCTTCGATTATTTGCTCATCGAGTCCACGGGTATCTCGGAGCCGCTGCCGGTTGCCGAGACGTTCACGTTTCGCGACGAGCAGGGCCGCAGCCTTTCCGACATGGCGCGGTTGGATACCATGGTCACTGTGGTCGATGGCCTGAATTTTTTACGCGATTACCAGGCAGCAGACAGCCTGGCCAGCCGTGGTGAAACCTTGGGCGAAGAGGACGAGCGGTCGATCAGTGATCTGCTGATCGAGCAGGTGGAGTTCGCCGATGTGTTGTTGCTGAGCAAGATCGACCTGATCAGCCAGCACGAGCGCGAAGAACTCATGGCCATTTTGCGCAGCCTCAACGCCCGGGCGCAGATCGTGCCCATGGTCATGGGCCAGGTGCCGCTGGCGCGCATTCTGGACACTGGCCTATTCGACTTCGACCAGGCTGCTCAAGCGCCTGGCTGGTTGCAAGAATTGCGCGGCGAGCATGTGCCGGAGACTGAAGAGTACGGCATCGCGGCCACGACCTGGCAGGGGCGGCGGCCACTTCATCCACAGCGCTTTTTTGATTTTATCCACAAGCCCTGGAGCAATGGTCGGCTGCTGCGTTCGAAGGGTTTTTTCTGGTTGGCCAGCAAGTACCAGGAAGCCGGTAGCTGGTCCCAGGCAGGTGGCATGATGCGCCATGGTCTGGCGGGCCGTTGGTGGCGTTTCGTGCCGCGCGAGCAGTGGCCCCAGGATGTGGATAACACTGCCGATATCTTGAAACACTGGCACGCCGAAACCGGTGACTGCCGGCAGGAATTAGTGTTCATTGGTCAGAATATCGACTTCAAAAAGTTATCCACAGAGCTTCAGGCCTGCTTGTTGACGGATGAAGAAATGGAGTTGGGGCCTATGGGCTGGTTGCGTCTGGCTGATCCATTTGGCCCTTGGCACGAGGAGGCAGCAGCATGAACCAGGCGCTCAAGCCTGTGGATATCTTCCAGGTGTTTGGCGAAACGCCGCTGGTGTTGACCGACGTGCTGCAGGACGGCGTGAACCTGGCGGTCTGGCGCCGGCGCTTGCCGCCACAGCTGGAGGATTTTGCCGAGCTGGTAGTCAGCCTTGGGCAACCCCTGTCAGATCAGTGGGTAATGGATGTGGACGAGCAGCAGATGCCGGTTATGTCGGATTTGCTACGCGAAGCGGCGGACCTGCAGGGTTACGAAGCGTTCGTGGCCGATGTAGCCTGGCTGGTGGCGGCATATACCTGCCTGGTTGGCGCGCGGCGGGTCGGTTTGCGCCTGCGGGTGCTGACCGGGCCCATGTGCCCGCGCTTTCATGTGGATAACGTGCCGTTGCGATTGCTCACCACCTATGCGGGCCCGGGTAGCGAGTGGTTGCGAGAGCAGGAGAGCCCACGCGGGGAGTTACACACAGCTCAAGTGCCTGTGAATAACATTCAGAAACTGCACGTCGGTGAAGTGGCTGTACTCAAGGGCGAGAAGTGGCAGGGCAACGAAGGTGCAGGGCTGGTGCACCGCTCGCCCTCGGGCCAGCAAGGGCGCCTGCTGCTCAGCCTTGACTGGCTAGCCTGACGGCGCATAGTGAGCCTTCACCCCGCCTGAAGCCATCCCATGCTGCAGAACATTCCCACCCATGTCATTGCCGGCCCCCTGGGCGCCGGCAAGACCACCCTGATCCGCCATCTGCTGGCCCAGCGCCCGCGCAACGAACGCTGGGCGGTCTTGATCAACGAATTCGGCCTGGTTGGCCTGGATGCGGCGTTGCTCAGCCGTGACGAAGATGGCATCGCCATCGGCGAGGTTGCAGGTGGCTGCCTGTGTTGTGTCAACGGCATGCCGTTTCAGGTGGGCCTGGGCCGGTTGTTGCGCAAATCCCGGCCTGACCGGCTGTTTATCGAGCCGTCTGGCCTGGGTCACCCGTTGCAGCTGCTTGCTCAGCTGAAACAGGCTCCGTGGGCTGGAGTGCTGACAATTCAGCCATTGTTGATGGTTGTCGATGCGCAATCCATGGCGCGAAACGAGCCGCTTCCGGACGCCCAACAGCAGGCTTTCAACGCCTCTGAATACGTGCTTTTCAACAAGTCGGAGGCTGTGGATGAAAAATCTAAGTTGTTGATAACTAATAAATTTAACGACAAGAATGTGATGTGGTCGGTACAGGGCCAGGTGCCGCTATCAAGCCTTCCTGGCGCCCTGGTAGAGATTGTCGACAGCCCATTTCAGGAAAACCAGATTGTCGACAATCTTGGGGGAGCCCCAACAATATTGTGGACAGACCCCAGCCAGCCGATCTGTCTTGCGCAGGAGGGGGAGGGAGGTTGGAGCATTGGCTGGCGCTGGCATCCCGCACAGCAGTTTTATCCACAGCGCCTACTGGCGTTCTTGCGGACCTTGCCATGGCGGCGTGCCAAAGGGGTTATCCACAGCGTGGAAGGTTGGCAATCATTTAATGGGCTCAAGGGTGACATGCCGATATGGCAGCCCAGTGAATGGCGCAGGGATAGCCGTATCGAGCTGATTTTTGATCAGCCGCAATCGCAACCCACGCTGCAAGCGGGGTTGAGCGAATGCCGCGTCAGCTGATCAGTTGCGCCAGCGATTGTGTTCCTGACGCCACTGCTGCATCTCGATGACATTGTCGGTGCGTGGTGGTGTCTTGATTTCAAACGGGTAGGGCGCCAGCTCGATCTGCACGCTGTGCGCGCCGAACTGGGTCACAGTACCCGGGTGGCGTTGCTCGCCGGTGACGGTGAACTCAAAGGCATAGATGCGTGCCAGGCGCTTGCGGCCATTGGCGTCACGGACAAAGGCGATGCGCTTGAGTGCGACGGCATCGTCGAGCAGCTCGAGGTCGAGCTTGGCACAGTGCTGTTTGACCCGTTCCAGGGCTTTTTCGCGCAACCCATGGTTGTGCCACAACCAGCCGCCTGCCGTGGCCAACAGCATCAGGACGAAGACGTTCTCCAGGGTCAACATTTGCATATGCTCCAAACAGGTAGATCCAGCTTAACTGCGTCCCTGGCCTGTCGTACAGGTGGCAATCGAGTTCATACTGCGCTGCGCACAATCCTTGAAACAGCTTTGGAAACCTCCCGCATGAAACGTACCCCGCACCTGCTCGCCATTCAGTCCCATGTGGTGTTCGGCCACGCCGGCAACAGCGCCGCGGTGTTTCCCATGCAGCGTATCGGGGTCAATGTCTGGCCGCTCAATACCGTGCAGTTCTCCAATCACACACAGTATGGCCAGTGGGCGGGTGAAGTGCTTGCCCCGGCGCAAATTCCTGCGTTGGTGGAAGGTATTTCCAATATTGGCGAGCTGGGTCACTGCGATGCTGTACTTTCCGGCTACCTGGGCAGTGCCGAGCAGGGGCGGGCGATCCTGGCTGGCGTCGAGCGGATCAAGGCGGTGAACCCAAAGGCTCTGTATCTGTGTGACCCGGTCATGGGGCACCCGGAGAAGGGCTGCATCGTGCCGCCGGAGGTGAGCGAGTTCCTGCTCGACGAGGCGGCGGCCCGGGCCGACATCCTGTGTCCCAACCAGCTGGAACTGGACAGCTTCTGTGGGCGCCGCGCACAGTCGCTGGAGGATTGCGTGAACATGGCGCGCAGCCTGCTGCAGCGTGGCCCGCAGGTGGTACTGGTCAAGCACCTGGTTTACCCCGGGCGGGCCGAAGACCAGTTCGAAATGCTGCTGGTGACTGCCGAGCACAGCTGGCACCTGCGCCGCCCGCTGCTGGCGTTCCCGCGGCAGCCGGTGGGGGTGGGTGACCTGACCTCAGGCCTGTTCCTGGCGCGTGTGCTGCTCGGCGACAGCTGGGTGCAAGCCTTCGAATTCACCGCTGCAGCCGTGCATGAGGTGCTGCTGGAAACCCAGGCCTGCGCCAGCTACGAACTACAACTGGTGCGGGCCCAGGACCGCATCGCCCATCCGCGGGTGCGCTTTGAGGCGCAGCCGCTGGCGCTTTAGATCGCGTCGGTTTTCAGGTCCTGGTAGCGCTTCTCCAGCTCTTGGCGGATCTGCCGACGCTGCTGGCCTTGCAGGAAGCGGCGCTTTTCTTCGCTGCTGTGCGGCTGGCGCGGCGGCACCGGCACCGGGCGGCGGTTGTCGTCGACCGCGACCATGGTGAAGAAGCAGCTGTTGGAGTGGCGCACCGAGCGCTCGCGGATGTTCTCGGTCACCACTTTGATGCCGACTTCCATCGATGTATTGCCGGTGTAGTTGACCGACGCCAGGAAGGTCACCAGTTCACCCACGTGCACGGGCTCGCGGAAGATCACCTGGTCGACCGACAGGGTCACCACATAGCTGCCGGCATAGCGGCTGGCGCACGCATAGGCCACTTCGTCGAGGTACTTGAGCAGGGTGCCGCCATGTACGTTGCCAGAAAAGTTGGCCATGTCCGGGGTCATCAGGACGGTCATGCTCAGCTGGGCGTTTCCAGGTTCCATAGTGTGCTCACGGTGAGGTTGCGCTGAATCGGGCGAATGGGGGGCGTTATCTGCTGACACTTCTGTTCCCCTCTTTTGAATTTGCCTTGTTGGTACGGGACGTTGGCTGACGCGCCATCGTCACGCTGATCATGCCATCAGCGGCGCTTTTCCAGCCGATCTGTTTCTGCATATTGCACCGGCTTTTTGCGGCGGGGTGCGATGTTAACCTGAGTACGCCCATGCAACATGGGCATTCCTGCATTCAATACAGTATGTACTTGCTGCTCGCTCAGGTTTGCCTTGGCAGAGGAGCGGTCTGCCCAGGCATTCAAAAAAAAGACGAGAAAAGGAGTATCACGCCATGCATGCCATCAGCTTTATCCAGGACCTGGCAGTCATCATGCTGGTCGCTGGCGTGGTCACCATTCTCTTTCACCGCCTCAAACAGCCCGTCGTACTGGGCTATATCGTCGCCGGCTTCATCATCGGCCCGCACACCCCGCCATTCGGCCTGATCCATGACGAAGAAACCATCAAGACCCTTGCTGAACTGGGAGTGATCTTCCTGATGTTCTGCCTGGGGCTCGAATTCAGTCTGCGCAAGCTTTTCAAGGTTGGTGCCACGGCGTTCATCGCGGCCTTCTTGGAAATCGTGCTGATGATCTGGATCGGCTTCGAGATTGGCCGCTGGTTCGGCTGGAACACCATGGATTCGCTATTCCTCGGCGCGATCCTGGCCATTTCCTCGACCACCATCATCGTCAAGGCACTGAATGACCTGAAGATGAAGAACGAGCGCTTTGCCCAGTTGATCTTCGGCGTGCTCATCGTGGAGGACATCCTTGGTATCGGTATTATTGCCCTGCTGTCAGGCATCGCTGTCAGCGGCACGGTCAGCTCGGGCGAAGTGTTCTCCACAGTGGGCAAGCTGTCGCTGTTCATGATCGTTGCCTTGGTTATCGGGATTCTGCTGGTGCCGCGGCTGCTGGCCTATGTGGCCAAATTTGAAAGCAACGAAATGCTGCTGATTACCGTGCTTGGCCTGTGCTTCGGCTTCTGCCTGTTGGTGGTAAAGCTGGAATACAGCATGGTGCTGGGCGCCTTCCTGATTGGCGCGATCATGGCCGAATCACGTCAGTTGCTGAAGATCGAACGCCTGATCGAGCCGGTACGCGACCTGTTCAGTGCCATCTTCTTTGTCGCCATCGGCCTTATGATCGACCCACAAGTGCTCGTCGATTACGCCTGGCCGATCGTGGTCATCACCCTGGCGGTGGTATTGGGCAAAATGCTCTCCTGCGGCATGGGGGCGTTCATTGCCGGTAATGACGGGCGCACATCGCTGCGGGTGGGCATGGGGCTTTCGCAGATTGGCGAGTTTTCCTTCATCATCGCCGCGCTGGGCATGACGCTGCAGGTGACCAGCGACTTCCTTTACCCGGTGGCGGTCGCGGTATCGGCAATTACCACGCTGCTGACGCCCTATCTGATCCGTGCGGCCGACCCGCTGTCGCAGAAACTTGGCAATGTGGTGCCCAGCCGCCTGGCGCGGGTGCTTTCGTTGTATGGCGAGTGGTTGCGCAATATACAGCCGCAGGGCGAGAGCGCCATGCTGGCGGCGATGATCCGGCGCATCCTGTTGCAGGTGGGGGTGAACCTGGCGCTGGTGATCGCCATTTTCTTCAGTGGTGGTTACTTTGCAGAGCGCATCGGCAACTGGCTCAGTGAGTGGGTCAGCGATGCCAGCCAGCAGAAGGCGGTTATCTGGGGCGCGGCGTTGTTGCTGTCGCTGCCCTTCCTGATCGCTGCCTATCGCAAGCTCAAGGCACTGTCGATGCTGCTGGCAGAAATGGGCGTGAAGCCGGAAATGGCCGGGCGCCATACCCAGCGAGTGCGCCGGGTGATCGCCGAGGTTATCCCGCTGTTGTCGCTGCTGGTGATTTTCCTGCTGCTGTCGGCATTGTCGGCGAGCATTCTGCCCACCAACGAGTTGCTGTTGGTCATTGCCGTGGTGGCGGCGGTGGTGGTGGCCTTGCTGTGGCGCTGGTTCATCCGCGTGCACACGCGCATGCAGATCGCCTTGCTGGAGACGCTGGAAAACAGTCGCGAGAATACGCACTGAAGGGCGCAATGCTCCCTGAGCAAGATTTCATCGTCGTTCGCGGGGACTGAGCGGTAGCAATGTCGCCAGGCGCAGAAAGCCTGGCGATTCTAGCCACATTGATGGCACCGGGCCGTAAACTTCCTGTGCCTGTACCGGCCTCTACCCGGGCTTGCCCGCTCCCACAGGTACCCCACAGGAGCTGGAGGCGATGGTGTTCCTGTGGGGGCAGAGATTGAAATCAGCTCTCCAGCCAGACATCCCGCGCCCAGTGCCACACTGATTCCCAACTGTCTTCACCGGCAATTTCCTCTTCGGCGTCCCACAGCACCACGGTGCCGTCTTCTTCGACGCAGTAGTAGTTGTCGCCGTCCTGGCACAGCGGAATCAGGTCACGCGGCACGCCGGCGTCCCAGGCGTTGGCGGCAACGTCAGGCAGGTAGGTGTGCGATTGTGGGTCGGTGACGGTTACCGGCTCCAGCGAGCCATACACCACGTCGCTGACGGTCAGTAGAAACTCTTTGAACACGAACGGTATGTTGATGAACAGCTCTTCTTCGATTTCGACCAGCTGGTCCTCGTCGGGAAGCTCAAGGGGCACCGGCACTGGCTGATTGGCTTCACGGAGTTGTTCGATCACTTCTTCCACGGTTCACTTCCTCTGACCTAGATGACAACGCTGCGCGTTATACCCTAGTAGGCCACTCTGGCAAAAGCAAAAACCCCGGGACAGGCCCGGGGTTTTTTATGTAGCACGCAGCGGTTAGCCGTTTTGACGGATACCGGCCACCAGCCAAGGCTGGTTCTCGCCTGGGGCGCGAACCATGTGCCAGCTTTCGCTGAACACTTCGCCCTGGTCGAAGCGCGAGGTTTTCGACACGCCGCGGAAGGTCAAGGTGGCGTCCGTGCGGTCGGCGCGGTCGTCGATACCGTCCAGCTGTACTTCGAGGTTGTCGATGTAGGTGGCCTGGAAGCCGTCACCCAGCTCAGCACGCTCACGCTTGAGGAACTCGAGCATTTGCGGGGTAACGAACTCGCTGATCTTGTCCATTTCGTTGGCATCCCAGTGCTGCTGCAGCGACTGGAAGTGGTTACGGGCGGCAGCCAGGAAGCTTTGCTCGTTGAACCAGGCCGGGGCGTTGATCACCGGAGCGGCGGCAGGTGCGGCCGAACCACCAAAGACCGATGGCTGTGCTGGCTGGTTGTGGGCTTCACGCTGCATCGGCGCATGGCCTGGCATAGCCATTTGCGGCTGCTGCTGGCGGCGGCGCGCTGCAATGAAGCGGAACACCAGGAAGGCGATGAGCGCCACGATCAGGAAGTCCATGATCTGGAAACCTTCGAAACCGTCGCCCATGAACATGGACGCCAGCAGTCCACCGGCGGCCAGGCCGGCCAGTGGGCCCAACCAGCGCGAAGCACCGCTGGCGGCAGCCGGGGCACGGCCAGGTGCGGTCGGTGCGGCTGCAGGCGTGGTTGGCGTGGCTTGGCGGGTCTGGTGGATAGGCGCGGAGCCCGAGCTCTTGCCGCCGCCGAAACGTTTGGCGTTGGCGTCCAGGCTCAGCGTCAGGCCGACGCAGAGCGCCAGTGCGATGCTAAGAAAACGTTGCATAAGTGGGATATCCCCTGTTGTGGATTGCACGCGCGTCATGTTGCACAGGTTCCCGTGCACATGACCAGTGACATAGTGTTTCGAGCTTTTGCCTGAATGTTACAAGGCCGCCCGGCAGAGCGGCCCAGTACATCAGATGGCTTCGAGCTTCGCATACCCCAGCATCAGCCACTTGCTGCCTTCGGCAAAATTCACTTGTACCCGTGCCTGGGCGCCCGAACCCTCGAAGTTGAGGATCACGCCTTCGCCAAACACCGCATGTTGCACGCGCTGGCCGAGGTTGAACGCCGTCTGTGGAATATTGGCATTGGCAAACAGGTTACTGTTGGTGGCCGTCTTGGCCCCACTGAACGGGCGACTGACGCTGTTGGACAGACGCACCTCCTGAATAAGGCCTGCGGGAATTTCACGTACGAAACGCGACACCTTATTGTAGGTTTCGCTGCCATACAGGCGACGTGTTTCGGCGTAGGTCATGACCAGCTGGCGCATAGCCCGTGTAATTCCCACATAGGCCAGGCGGCGCTCCTCTTCCAGACGGCCGGGTTCTTCCAGGCTCATCTTGTGCGGGAACAGGCCTTCTTCCATGCCCACCAGGAACACATACGGGAACTCCAGGCCTTTGGCGCTGTGCAAGGTCATCAGCTGGACGCTGTCTTCATGCTCATCGGCCTGGGTATCGCCGGCTTCCAGCGAGGCATGGCCGAGGAAGGCCGAAAGCGGCGAGAGATCGGCGTCTTCGTCGGTGGACTCGAAGTTGCGCGCCGCGCTGACCAGTTCCTCGAGGTTTTCTACCCGTGCCTGGCCCTTTTCACCCTTTTCTTCCTGGTGATAGGTGATCAGCCCGGACTGTTCGATGGTGGTCTGGGTCATGGTATGCAGCGGCATGTCCGTGACCTTCGTGGCCAACCCCTCGATCAGCTCGATGAAGGCACCCAGAGCGCTGGCGGCGCGGCCTTTCAGCGCCTTGGCAGCCAGCAGCTGGCACATGGCTTCCCACATCGACACCTGGCTGTGGCGGGCATGCTCGCGGATGGCTTCGACGGTTTTCTCGCCAATGCCGCGTGGCGGCACGTTGATCACCCGCTCCAGGGCCGCATCGTTGCCACGCCCTTCGATCAGCCGCAGGTAAGCCATGGCGTTCTTGATTTCGGCGCGCTCGAAGAAGCGCTGGCCACCATAGATACGGTACGGGATACGCTCGCGCAGCAGGGCCTCTTCCAGCACCCGCGATTGGGCGTTGGAACGGTAGAGAATGGCGATTTCGTTACGCGCATTGCCCTGCTTGACCAGGCTTTCGATGGTTTCCACCACGTAGCGCGCTTCGTCGTGCTCGTTGTAGGCCGCGTACAGCGTCAGCGGTTCGCCTTCACCCATGTCAGTCCACAGTTCCTTGCCCAGGCGCCCGCTGTTGTTGACGATCAGGGCGTTGGCAGCCTTGAGGATGCCGCCGGTGGAGCGGTAGTTCTGCTCCAGGCGGATCATTTCGGCGTCGGGGAAGTCGGCGGTGTACTGGTGAATGTTCTCGATTTTGGCGCCGCGCCAGCCGTAGATCGACTGGTCGTCGTCGCCCACCGCCATCAGGCTGGCACCACCGCGCGCCAGCAGGCGCAGCCAGGCGTACTGCACGGCGTTGGTGTCCTGGAACTCGTCTACCAGTACATGCTGGAAGCGCCGCTGGTAGTGCTCAAGCAGGCCCGGGTGGTCGCGCCACAGGTCCAGTGCACGCAGCAATAGTTCGGAGAAGTCGATGACCCCCGCGCGCTCACAGGCCTGTTCGTAGGCGGTATACACCTCGCGCATGGTCGCCAGGAACAGGTCGCCCCCCGCCTGTATATGCTGCGGGCGCAGGCCTTCATCCTTCTGCCCGTTGATGAACCACTGGGCCTGGCGTGCCGGCCACTTCTGCTCGTCCAGCCCCAGTTCGCGCATGACCCGCTTGATCAGGCGCTGCTGGTCATCGCTGTCGAGGATCTGGAAGTTCTGCACCAGCCGTGCTTCCTGCCAGTGGGCCCGCAGCAGGCGATGGGCCAGCCCGTGGAAGGTACCGACCCACATGCCTGCCGGGTTGATCCCCAGCAGTTGCTCGATCCGATGGCGCATTTCTGCCGCAGCCTTGTTGGTGAACGTCACCGACAGGATTGAGTGCGGCGATGCTTGTTCCACCTGGATCAGCCAGGCGATGCGATGCACCAGCACGCGGGTTTTACCGGAGCCGGCGCCAGCAAGCACCAGTTGACGCCCGAGCTTGGCCGCGACGGCCTGGCGTTGAGCATCGTTGAGGGAGTTCAGCAGGAGGGAGAGGTCATCTGTGTGCATCGGGCCATTCTAGGGCGGGGCAAGTGCCGGGTAAATGGTACTGTATAAATAATCACCCTCTTACGCTGCCGTTCATCAGTGCAGCCCGTTTGCAGCAGTGGGCCGGCCGAACCTGATCACGTCCTCGTTCTGCCGGCCAGGTGCTTAAGATGCTGCTCAGGGTGTCTCAGTCGATGGTCACGATTTTCAGCCTGCCCTCGCAGCCCTGGATTTCCAGGTCGGTCCAGGGGCTGATGCCCGCTTGCTCGTAGGCAACCGGCTTGGTCGTCATCACGGCCATGGAGGGGGAGTCAGGCTCAATCAGATCAAGACGAAGCACTTCCCAACCGCCGCGGTGGCGGGGGGATGGGGTGCTCAGTACCGGTTCGATTCCTGGATTGGCGACCGTTACGGTGCCGAACACGCGAAACGCCTCCTTGCCGGGGCGCTTGTCGTTGATTGCTACGAAGTTGTCGATGTCGATTGTCATGATTTGAGCCTCTGATGAAAGATGGGGTGCCTCGCGGGGCACGCACCACTTTCATCTCGCGCAGGCCAGACTGAAATCGGGAACGGCTTCAGCTATGCCAGGCTCTTCCGCGGTGGGCCAGCAGGCTGTTGGCCTGCTCCGGACCGTTGTTGCCAGCCGGATAGTGGCGTGGCGCCTGGAAGTGTTCTTCCCAGCCCTTGAGGATCGGGTCGATCCAGGCCCAGGCTGCTTCCACTTCGTCACGCCGCATGAACAGCGTGGAATCGCCCTCCAGGATATCCAGCAGCAGGCGTTCGTAAGCGTCCCAGCGGCGGGTCTGGCCGAACACCTGCGCCAGGTTGAGGTTCAGGTCCACCGGCTCCAGCCGCATACCTTTGCCTGGGCTCTTGGTCATCATGCGCAGGCTGATGCGCTCATCTGGTTGCAACTGGATCAACAGTTGGTTGACCTGACCACCGCTGAACAGCTCGTGGGGTACAGGCTTGAACTGAATGACGATCTGCGACGAACGCCGTGCCATGCGTTTGCCCGTGCGCAGGTAGAAGGGCACACCTGCCCAGCGCCAGTTGTCGATGTGCGCTTCGATGGCCACGAAGGTTTCTGTATCACTGTCGTTGTCGACGTCCTTTTCGAAGTAATAGGCAGGCACCTCCTGGCCGCCGATGTGTCCGGCACCGTACTGACCGCGCACGGTCTTGTCCTGCACGTCCTGGCCGGTGATCGGTTTGAGGGCCCGCAGTATCTTCACTTTTTCGTCGCGCACCGCTTCAGCCTCGAACTGCGCAGGCGGCTCCATGGCCACCAGGCACAACAGCTGCAGCAGGTGGTTCTGCAGCATGTCGCGGGTTGCCCCGGCACGGTCGTAATAGGCGCCGCGGTTCTCTACCCCGAGGGTCTCGCAAACGCTGATCTGGACGTGGTCGACCTGATTGTTGCGCCACACCGGCTCCAGCAGGGCATTGGCGAAGCGCAGGGCCATCAGGTTCTGCACGGTTTCCTTGCCCAGGTAGTGGTCGATGCGAAAGACCTGGTTTTCGTCGAACACTGCGCCAATCGCTTGGTTGATGGCGGTGGCCGAGGCCAGCGAGTGGCCAATCGGTTTTTCCAGCACGATACGCGCTTCGGGGTCGGCCAGGCCGGCGTTGCGCAGGTGGTTGGCAATTGGCACGAACAGGTTGGGAGCGGTGGCCAGGTAGAAGATGCGCGTCAGCCCGCCGGGCTCGCCCAGGTAGCGTGCCAGGCGGCCGAAGTCGGCACTTTGCGAAGCATCCATGGCGAAATAGTCCAACCGGGCGGAAAACCGCTGCCAGACCTCTTCGTCGAAGTCGCTGCGGGCAATTTGTGCCCGGCAGTGGCGTTCGGCGAGCTTGAGGTAGTCGTTACGTGGCAGGTTGCGCCGCGCCAGCGCGATGATGCGCACAGCATTGTTCAGGCGGGCCTCGCGGAACAGGTGGTAGAGCGCGGGAAGCAACTTGTGCAGCGCCAGATCGCCGGTGCCACCGAACACCAGAATGTCGCAAGGAATAGTCAAACCGCCACTCTCCACGTTCGTTTAACTGGGCGGGTTGGCGTCCATGTAGTATAACTACAAGAAAGCTACAACCCGGCCAGCCGATCATAACCGAGTCCAGCCCGTGAATCTGTTGCAACACATTGCCCAATCGCGCCACTTGCTGCGCAAATCGGAACTCAAAGTGGCCGACCACGTGCTGCTCGACCCGGCTGCGGTCATGCACAGCTCCATGGCCGACCTGGCGCACAGCGTGGGTATCAGTGAACCGACCATCGTGCGTTTCTGCCGGGCAATCGGTTGCTCGGGGTTCCAGGACCTGAAATTGAAGCTGGCGCAGAGCCTGGCCGCCGGGGCCAGTTTTGGCCAGTTCGCGATCCATGAAGATGACTCGGTTGCCGACTACAGCCTGAAGATTTTCGACACCACCCTGCACACGCTGATGGAAGTGCGCGAGCACCTCGACCCGCATGCGCTGCAACAGGCCGTGAGCGCCATGGCCCAGGCGCAACGCGTGGAGTTCTATGGCTTTGGCGCATCCGGCGCGGTAGCGGCGGATGCCCAGCACAAGTTCTTCCGCCTGCTGCTCAGTGCGGCCGCGTATTCCGACCCGCACATGCAGGCGATGTCCGCGGTTACCTTGAGGCCTGGGGATGTGGCGGTGTGCATTTCCCAGTCGGGCCGTTCCAAGGACCTGCTGATTACCGCCAATCTGGTGCGTGAGAGCGGTGCCAACCTTATTACCTTGTGCCCAAGCCAGACGCCGTTGGCCGAGCTGTCGACCGTGAACCTGGCAATCGACGTGCATGAGGACACCGAAATCTACACCCCGCTGACCTCGCGTATCGCCCACCTGGTGGTGATCGATGTGCTGGCCATGGGCGTGGCCATGGCGCGCGGCCCGAGCCTGGTCAACCACCTGAAGAGCGTAAAGCGCAGCTTGCGCAGCCTGCGTTTGTCGCCGAAGTCGATCAAGGCTACAGACGACTGAATCCAACCTGTAGCGGCCTCTTCGCCGGCTTGCCCGCTCCCACAGCAATTGCACCGATTAAAAAGGTGCACAGTACCTGTGGGAGCGGGCGAGCCCGCGAAGAGGCCGCTACAGGCAGTAAAAATTCACGATTCTGTCACCATCCCACAGCCAAACCGTAAACCTTCAAGGCCAGTCTGAAAGTCCCGCATCCTATCTGGGAGACAGGCAATGGCACGTGACCACGACGGTATCTACCAACCCAACGCCAAGGCTCGCAAGCAGCAGGAAAAGGATCAGCGCCGCATGGAATACCGCCGCGCGATCGAGACCTATTGCGACCAACGTCAACTGCTGCGCGAGCTGGTGGACTACCCCGAGTTGCAAGCACTTACAGTGTGGCAGTCTTCAGTGGCAACTTCCCCGAAAAACGCTCAACAAGCGCACTGATCAACGCACGTTCGCTGCGGATGAACGCCAGAAACGCCAAGGCCACCGGCGACTGCCGCTTGGCCTTGGCCTGCACCACGCACCAACTGCGGTACAGCGGCAGCTCTTCTACCGGTAACTCTTTCAGTGCGCCTGTGGCCAGTTCCAGATTGACCGCATGGCGAGTCAGTAGGGCAATCCCCAGGCCGGCGATCACACACTCGCACTGGGCATCGGCCGAGGCCACTTCCAGGGTCTGGGTGAAATGCACGCGCTTGTCCTTGAAGTACTCCTCGCAGGCCTTGCGTGTGCCTGAACCCTGCTCGCGTACCAGCAAGGTATGAGGCTCCAGGTCTTGCAGGCGCAATTGCTCCAGCTTGCACAGCGGATGCTCAGGCGGCGCCACTGCGATGATCGGGTTGTTGAGGAACGGCAGAAATTCCAAGCCCATGTCCTGCGGCACCATCGACATGATGATCAGGTCGTCGCGGTTGTCCGAAAGGCGGCGGATGGCTTGGGCGCGATTGACCACCGTCAGGGTCAGATTGACCTCCGGGTGACGTTGCTTGAAGGCGGCGAACAGGTGTGGCACGAAGTACTTGGCGCTGGACTCGATCGCCAGTTTCAGCTGCCCTTGCAGTGAGCCCTGCATGTCCGACAGCTGCATGTCCAGGCTCTCGAGGCGGCCGAATATATCGCGGCTGGCACGTTGCAGGGCCTCGGCCGCTTCGGTCAGGTACAGCTTCTTGCCCACGTACTCGAACAACGGCTGCCCAATCAGCTCTTCGAGCTGACGAATCTGTAGACTAACGGCGGGTTGCGTCAGGGACATTTCTTCCGCTGCACGGCTGTACGAGCGCAAATCACACACCTCATTGAAGATCTGCAATTGACGCAAAGTCATACGCATCAAGGACTTACGCATTTATAACCCGCCCTTCGGCAATACCTTGTTACCGCACTATAAGCTTTTGCTAATACTGCATCTAACAAATATTGATTTTTGTTTATCGACCTACAGCGCTAGGGTGAATACGCGACTGGCCAGCAACGCCTGGTCACGCGCCGACCGGTAGAACCGGCTCGACTGTTCCTACGGCTTTGGGAAGACTCCAGTGATAAAAAAAATCCTGATCGCCAACCGAGGTGAAATCGCAGTTCGGATCGTGCGTGCCTGCGCCGAGATGGGCATACGCTCGGTAGCGATCTATTCCGACGCCGACCGGCATGCCTTGCACGTCAAGCGCGCCGACGAAGCACACAGCATTGGCGCCGAGCCGCTGGCCGGGTACCTGAACCCGCGCAAGCTGGTGAACCTGGCTGTGGAAACCGGCTGTGATGCCCTGCACCCGGGCTATGGTTTCCTATCGGAAAACGCTGAACTGGCAGAGATCTGCGCTGAACGCGGGATCAAGTTCATCGGCCCGGCCGCCGACGTCATTCGCCGCATGGGCGACAAGACCGAAGCGCGCCGCACCATGATCGCCGCTGGTGTGCCGGTAACCCCGGGCACCGAAGGCAACGTTGCCGATATTCATGAAGCCCTGAGCGAAGGTGAGCGCATCGGTTACCCGGTGATGCTCAAGGCTACCTCCGGTGGTGGCGGCCGCGGTATTCGCCGTTGCAACAGCCGCGAAGAGCTGGAGCAGAACTTCCCGCGAGTGATTTCCGAAGCCACCAAAGCCTTTGGTTCGGCCGAAGTGTTCCTGGAAAAGTGCATCGTCAACCCCAAGCACATCGAGGCACAGATCCTCGGTGACAGCTTCGGCAACGTGGTGCACCTGTTCGAGCGTGACTGCTCTATCCAGCGCCGTAACCAGAAGCTCATCGAAATTGCCCCAAGCCCACAGCTCACGCCCGAGCAGCGCGCCTACATCGGCGACCTGGCGGTGCGTGCGGCCAAGGCGGTGAACTACGAGAACGCCGGTACCGTGGAGTTCCTGCTCGCCGATGGCGAGGTGTACTTCATGGAAATGAACACCCGGGTGCAGGTGGAACACACCATCACCGAGGAAATCACCGGTATCGACATTGTCCGTGAGCAGATTCGCATCGCCTCGGGCTTGCCGCTGTCGGTCAAGCAAGAAGACATCCAGCACCGCGGTTACGCGCTGCAGTTCCGCATCAACGCCGAAGACCCGAAGAACAACTTCCTGCCCAGCTTCGGCAAGATCACTCGTTACTACGCCCCCGGTGGCCCGGGCGTGCGTACCGATACAGCGATCTACACCGGCTACACCATTCCGCCGTTCTACGACTCCATGTGCCTGAAACTGGTGGTGTGGGCGTTGACCTGGGAAGAGGCCATGGACCGCGGCCTGCGAGCCTTGGACGACATGCGTGTGCAAGGGGTGAAGACCACTGCCGCCTATTACCAGGAAATTCTGCGCAACCCGGAATTCCGTAGCGGGCAGTTCAATACCAGCTTCGTCGAAAGCCACCCTGAACTGACCAACTACTCGATCAAGCGCAAACCCGAAGAGCTGGCCTTGGCCATCGCCGCCGCCATCGCCGCCCACGCAGGCCTGTGAGGAAACCTATAATGTCCAAGAAAATTCACGTAACCGACACGATCCTGCGCGACGCCCACCAGTCCCTGCTGGCCACCCGCATGCGTACCGAAGACATGCTGCCGATCTGTGACAAGCTCGACAAAGTCGGCTACTGGTCGCTGGAAGTCTGGGGTGGCGCCACCTTCGACGCGTGCGTGCGCTTCCTCAAGGAAGACCCGTGGGAGCGCCTGCGCAAGTTGCGCGCAGCCCTGCCCAACACCCGCCTGCAAATGCTGCTGCGCGGCCAGAACCTGCTGGGTTACCGCCACTACAGCGACGACGTGGTCAAAGCCTTCGTCGCCAAGGCAGCGGTCAATGGCATTGATGTGTTCCGTATCTTCGACGCCATGAACGACGTGCGTAACCTGCGCGTGGCCATCGAAGCGGTCAAGGCTGCCGGCAAGCATGCCCAGGGCACCATCGCCTATACCACCAGCCCGGTGCACACCATCGAGGCCTTCGTGAACCAGGCCAAGCAGATGGAAGCCATGGGTTGCGACTCGGTGGCGATCAAGGACATGGCCGGCCTGCTGACCCCGTTCGCCACGGGTGAACTGGTCAAGGCGCTGAAGGCTGAGCAGTCGCTGCCGGTGTTCATCCACTCCCACGATACCGCCGGCCTGGCCGCCATGTGCCAGCTCAAGGCTGTGGAAAACGGCGCCGATCATATCGACACCGCCATCTCCAGCTTCGCCTGGGGCACCAGCCACCCGGGTACCGAGTCGATGGTTGCTGCGCTCAAGGGCAGCGAATTCGACACCGGCCTGGACCTGGAGCTGCTGCAGGAAATCGGCTTGTACTTCTACGCCGTGCGCAAGAAGTACCACCAGTTCGAAAGCGAATTCACCGCCGTGGACACCCGCGTGCAGGTCAACCAGGTGCCCGGTGGCATGATTTCCAACCTGGCCAACCAGCTCAAGGAACAGGGCGCGCTCAACCGCATGAACGAAGTGCTGGCCGAAATTCCGCGTGTGCGTGAAGACCTCGGCTTCCCGCCGCTGGTGACGCCGACCTCGCAGATCGTCGGCACCCAGGCGTTCTTCAACGTGCTGGCTGGCGAGCGCTACAAGACCATCACCAACGAGGTGAAGCTGTACCTGCAAGGCGGTTACGGCAAGGCCCCGGGTGTGGTCAACGAGCAGCTGCGCCGCCAGGCGATCGGCAGCGAGGAAGTGATCGATGTGCGCCCGGCCGACCTGCTGAAGCCAGAGATGACCAAGCTGCGTAACGACATCGGCGCCTTGGCCCGCTGTGAAGAAGACGTGCTTACCTTCGCCATGTTCCCGGATATTGGCCGCAAGTTCCTCGAAGAACGCGAAGCCGGCACCCTCACTCCGGAAGCCCTGTTGCCAATTCCAGAAGCTGGCGCCGTTTCTGCTCCAGGCGGTGAAGGGGTACCGACCGAGTTCGTCATCGACGTGCACGGCGAAACCTACCGCGTCGACATCACCGGGGTGGGTGTTAAGGCCGAAGGCAAGCGCCACTTCTACCTGTCTATCGACGGCATGCCGGAAGAAGTGGTGTTCGAGCCACTCAACGAGTTCGTCGGTGGCGGCGGTAGCAAGCGCAAGCAAGCCACCGATCCAGGTCACGTCACCACCACTATGCCGGGCAACATCGTTGATGTACTGGTCAAGGAAGGGGACGTGGTCAAGGCTGGCCAGGCCGTGCTGATCACCGAAGCCATGAAGATGGAAACCGAAGTGCAGGCGGCCATTGCTGGGAAGGTCGTGGCCATCCACGTGGCCAAGGGCGATCGCGTGACGCCGGGTGAGATCCTGATCGAGATCGAGGGCTGAGATAAGCCCTCATCTACAAGCGGTTAACCTCTGGGGAGCGGATGCTCCCCTTTTTTTGTGCTGTATTTGCCGGCCTCATCGCGGGACAAGCCCGCTCCCGCAGGTACTGCACTGCCCTCAAGTGCAGTGGTAAACCTGTGGGAGCGGGCTTGTCCCGCGAAGAGGCCAGTGAGACCCATACAGCTATCAGCCGTTGCGGCATGCCTCAAGTGTATTCACCTGCCCCTCGGGCCGCTGGTTTTCCTGGCCCAACCACCGCTCGAAGCCGGCAGCCACCGCTGGCCATTCATCATCGGTAATCGAATACCACGCCGTATCGCGGTTATGGTCCTTCACCACCAGGTGCTTGCGGAATACGCCTTCGTAGACGAAGCCAAACCGCTCCGCTGCGCGCTTGGAGCGGGCATTGGCGTTGTTGCACTTCCACTCCAGCCGACGGTTGCCCAGTTCGAAGCCCAGCTTGCCCAGCAGGTACACCGCCTCGGTGCCCTTGGGGGTGCGCTGCATGGCGGCGCCGAAGGCGATGTGGCCGATTTCAATGCGCCCGTGGTCGGGCACGATCGACATCAGGCTGAGAATACCCTGGGCCTGGCCGCTCGCGCGGTCGATTACGGTGTAGAACAGCGGGTCGCGCCCTGCGGCGTTGCCCTGCAGCCAACGGTCGAATTCGGCCCGCTCGGTGAACGGGCCATAGGGCAGGTAGTCCCACAGCACTGGGTCGGACGTTGGGCCTTGCAGCACTTGCCAGAGGTCGTCGCCATGGCGCGCCGGGTCGAGCTTTTCCAGGCGGATGAAGCGGCCTTCAATTGGCTCGGCCTGGGGCGTTGCGGCGGGTTTCCAGTTCAATGCGTCTGTCATGTTCGGCCTACAAGCCTTTGCGGAATTGGATGAAGCCCGACCGCTCGGCAACCTGCTGATACAGGCTGATGGCGGTGGCATTGGTTTCGTGGGTCAGCCAGTGCACCTTGATGCAGTTGTCGGCCTTGGCTGTGGTGTAGACGTGCTCGATCAGCTGGCGACCAATGCCCAGGCCGCGCTGCGAGCTGTCCACGTACAGGTCCTGCAGGTAACAAGAGTTTTCGATGCTCCAGTTGGAACGATGGTAGATGAAGTTGACCATCCCCACCGCCTTGCCATCGACCCAGGCCAATGCCGCATGGGTTGGCTCGCTCGGGTCGAGCAGGCGCTGCCAGGTGCTGAGGCTGACTTCATCGGCCAACTCGGTTTCATAGAAGTGCAGGTAGGCCTGCCACAGGGCGAGCCAGGCGGCATGGTCTTGGGCGCCGACAGGGCGCAGGGTAACGCTGGGCATGGGGCTATTCCTTCAGGGTTGGCGCATGTGCGCTGCGAGTTGGTTGTCCAGTTGATCGGGGCTGGCGGCCAGCCCGTCACGCACGCCGGCGATATCTTGCGCGGAGCGGTTCTGGCTGAGCTTGCGCGCACCTTGCAGGCGGGCGATGGGCAGGCGGATACCGACGATGGCGCGCAGCATGCCCTCGATGTAGTCGGCAGGGGCGTCGGTGACTTTCCACGGTTCGCTGCGACCGTGTTCGTGGCGATCGGTCAGGCGGCTCACGATGGCGAGCAGGGGCTCGGCTTCATGGATGACTTCGGCCGGGCCATACGCGTGGACGGCCAGGTAGTTCCAGGTCGGCACCACTTTGGGGTTATCGGCTTTGCTCGGGTAGTAGCTGGGGCTTACATAGGCGTCGGCACCGGGGAAGACCAGCAGGGCTTCGCTACCTTGTGCCAGGTCCTGCCATTGGCGGTTGGCCCGTGCCAGGTGGGCATAGACGGTGCCGAACTCGCCCTCGGTGATATCGACCAGTACCGGCAGGTGTGTGGCCAACAGGCCTTGGTCACCTTGGCTGACCAGCACGGCCAGGCGGGTGTCGAGCATGTGCTGGTGGAGGCGGCCGAGTTCGAGTTCCTGATGGGGTTTGCTGTTGTACATGCTCGGTTTCCTTGTGCAGTGGAGCCATCCTAGGCAGGCTATTGGTTCTGGGTAAGAGCCATTAATGCCTGTTTTCATAGGTCCAATGCCATGAATGATAGCCCCCTCGTTTTGCCTTTCGACCCTTCCGGGATCGCCCTGGACCGCCGCCGCGGGCTCAGCCAGCAGCTGTACCAGGCGCTGCGCGCGCGGGTGCTGGACGGGCGCTTGAGCAGCGGCACCCGGCTGCCGGCCACCCGCGAGTTGGCCACCATGCTGGTGTTGTCACGCAACAGCGTGGTGCGGGCTTACGACCAGTTGTACGCCGAGGGTTACATCGAAAGCCGTGTCGGCGATGGCACCTATGTAAGCCGGCTACCAAAACTATCCACACAAGTATCCACAGGGTTATCCCATGGGTTATCAACAGATTTATCCACAATTTCAGAAGAATATACTGAGGATTTATCCAGCCACCGACGTTCAAGCGAAGCTTTGCGGCGTCTGAAAACCCATCACTTGTCGCCACCAAGGAGCGGTCAGCCGCGTGCTTTTCGCGTTGGCATTCCAGCATTCGACCTGTTCCCGTTTGACGTCTGGGCCAAGCTGCAGGCGGGTTTCTGGCGTAACCCGACCCCCGCTCAACTCGGTTATGGCAACCCGGCTGGCGAGCCGATGCTGCGCGAACTGATCGCTGCCTACTTGCGTCGCTCGCGCGGGCTGAATTGCATGGCTGAACAAATTGTGATCACCAGTGGCGCGCAGCAGGCCATTAGTCTTTGTGCACAGTTGCTATTAGAGCCGGGCGACGGCGTAGCTGTGGAAAACCCGGGCTATCGGGCGGCCGGTCACGCCTTTGCAATGGCGGGTGGCCAGTTGTGCGGCGTACCGGTGGATGGGGAGGGGATGGATTGCAGCCGGCTTGGGCAACTGAAGGATTGTCGGATGGCCTATGTGACGCCTGCCCACCAGTACCCGACCGGGGTGACCATGAGCTTGGCGCGCCGCCTGGAATTGCTGGCCTGGGCTGACCGAAACGATGGCTGGATCATCGAGGACGACTACGACGGTGAGTACCGATACAGCGGCGCGCCCTTGGCCCCGTTGGCGGCCCTCGACCGGCACGGGCGCGTGCTGTACGTCGGCACCTTCGGCAAGATTGCCTTCCCGGCGCTGCGCCTGGGCTACCTGGTACTCCCGCCGCAGTTGGCGCAAGCGTTCAGCCAGGGCAAGGCGCTGGCGGTGCGGCATTCAGAGGTCAGCAGCCAATGTGTGATGGCCGAGTTCATGGCCCGCGGGCACTTTCAGCGGCACATCCGGCGCATGCGCAAGGCGGCGCTAAGCCGGCGCAATGTACTCAAGGCAGGCTGGCCTGAGGATATTCCCGGTTTGGGCGCCATGCCGGCAGTGGCGGCCGGGCTGCATGTGAAGGTTGATGTGGATAACTTTGCGCGGGAACAGGAACTGGTGGCCAAGGCGGAAGCGGTGGGAGTGGAGGTTACGCCGCTGAGTAATTTCTGGTTGACGGACAGCGAGGTGCCTGTGGATAAGCGAGCGGGGCTGGTGCTGGGGTTTGCGGCGGTGCCGGAGGGAGAGATTGCCGAGGCACTGATGAAACTGCGAAAGGCCTGGAGAAGGTGAATGGGGCCGCTGTGCGGCCCGCGGCGCTATATCAGGTGCCGGACTTGATCCGCGTCCAGGCCCTGGTCCTGGCCCGTTCGGCATCCCGCGCAAGTGGCTTGAGGGTATACAGCTTGGCCATCGCCTCCGCAGTCGGGTACAGGTTGGGGTTGTTGCGAATCGCCGGGCTTACCTTGTCGGTCGCATCCTTGTTCGGGTTGGGGTACCCGACAAAGTCGCTGATCGGCGCAATCACCTCCGGCCGCAGCAGGTAGTTGATGAACGTATGGGCGTCTTCCGGGTTGGCCGCGTTTTTCGGAATCGCCAGCATGTCGAACCAGATCGGCGCGCCTTCCTTGGGCAGGCGCATGTCCACCACCACGTCGTTCTTCGCCTCGCGGGCGCGGTTTGCGGCCTGCGAGAAGCTGCCGCTGTAGCCCACTGCCACGCAGATGTCGCCATTGGCGATGTCTGCCATGTACTTCGAGGAATGGAAGTAGGTGATGTAGGGGCGAATCTTCAGCATCAGCGCCTCAGCCTTCTTGTAGTCGGCCGGTTTGTCACTGTTCGGTGGCAAGCCCAGGTACTGCAGGGCCAGTGGCAGAATCTCCGAAGGCGAGTCGAGCAGGGCCACGCCGCACTGCTTGAGCTTGGCGATGTTCTCTTCCTTGAAGATCAGGTCCCAGCTGTCGACCGGCGCGTTGTCGCCGAGTGCAGCCTTGACCTTGGCCGGGTTGAAGCCGATCAGCACGGTGCCGTACATGTACGGCACGGCAAACTTGTTACCCGGGTCGTTGGCCTCGATCAGTTTCATCAGCGCCGGGTCCAGGTGTTGCCAGTTCGGCAGCTTGCTGCGGTCTAGCGGCTGGAATACCCCGGCCTCGATCTGCTTGGCGAGAAACACATTGGAAGGCACCACCACGTCATAGCCGGAGTTGCCGGTGAGCAGCTTGGCCTCCAGTGCTTCGTTGGTGTCGAAGATGTCGTAGATCAGTTTGACGCCGCTGTCCTTCTGGAAGTCGGTCAAGGTCTGCGGGGTGATGTAATCGAACCAGTTATACACACGCAGGGTGCGCTGCTCGGCTTGGGCGTGCAGGGCACCGGTGAACAGGGTGGCAGCGATGAACGGGGCGAGCAGACGCTTGAGTCGGACCATTACCGGGCTCCTGGCTGGGCGCGCTGGAAGCCTTCCAGCACATTGACCGCGTTGATACCGATTTCTTCCACAGCGTAGCCGCCTTCCATCACGAACAGGGTCGGCTTGCCGAGCTGGCCGATGCGCTTGCCCATTTCCAGGTAGTCCGGGCTGTCGAGCTTGAACTGCGAGATGGGGTCGTCCTTGAAGGTGTCCACACCCAAGGAGATGACCAGCACGTCGGCGTCATAGCTGGCGATGCGCTGGCAGGCGTCTTCCAGCGCGGCGCTCCAGGCGGCCCAGTCGCTGCCGGCCGGCAAAGGGTAATTGACGTTGCAGCCCTCGCCGGCACCTTCGCCGGTTTCGTCGGCATAGCCGAGGAAGAACGGGAATTCGTCCTGCGGGTCGCCGTGGATCGAGGCGAAGAACACGTCGTCGCGGCTGTAGAAGATGTCTTGGGTGCCGTTGCCATGATGGTAGTCAACGTCGAGGATGGCGACTTTGCGCCTGCCCTGGTCGAGGAACGCCTGGGCAGCGATGGCGGCGTTGTTCAGGTAGCAGTAGCCGCCCATCACTTCACCGGCGGCGTGGTGCCCTGGCGGGCGGCACAGTGCGAAGGCCGAATGGGCGCCTTGCTGGATCGCTGCCTGGGCGGTAAGGGCGACCTGGGCGGCGCTGTAGGCCGCTTGCCAGGTGCCGGCGGTGATCGGCGCACCGGCATCGAAGCTGTAGTAGCCCAGTTCACCGTGCAGGCCGGTGGGCTTTACCTGGCGCAGCGTGCGTGCAGGCCAGGTGAAAGGCAGCAGGTCGCCTTCCTGGCCCAATGCTGCCCAGCGTGCCCAGGCGCCTTCGAAGAAGTCCAGGTAATCGGCGCTGTGGACGCGCAGCAATGGCGCCCGGCCGAAGTCGGTCGGGCCCTGGATATCGCCGAGGTCGCGCTTTTTCACCTGGTCGAGTACATGGTCGGCACGCGAAGGCATTTCGAAACAGGGCATCAGCTTGCCGTCGATCAGCTCGCAGCGGCCATGGTGCAGGCGGTGGTCATCGGAATAGATCGTCAGCATTGTTGTTCTCCGGTGGGTACTGGCGTGGGTCCATTGTCATGGGCGGGTCAGTAGCGGAGAACGACGCAAGTGGCCAAAAGGGGATCGATCTGGCCAAGCTCTCTGGTCGTGCTTTCCTGTGCCGGCCTCTTCGCGGGCAAGCCCGCGAAGAGGCCGGTACAGGTCAACCGCGGAAGTGGCTGGGCGCCACACCACTCCAGCGCTGGAAGGCATGGCGGAAACTGGCCGTCTCGCTGAACCCCAAGGTCTCGGCAATACGGTAGATGGGCATCTGCTCATCGGCCAGCAACTGCTTGGCCCGCTCGAACCTGAGCTCGTCCAGCAGCTGTTGATAACTGCTGCCCAGCGCCTGTAGGTGCCGGCGCAAGGTGCGCGACGAGCAGTTCATTTGCCGTGCCAGGCCTTCCAGCCCAGGCGCGGCATCCAGTTGCTGCGTAAGCAGCTGACGAATCCGTCCCAGCCAGGCCTGGCGGCCGGTGAACTCAAGGTTCAGGCGCCGGCAGCGCTCGCTCATGGCTTTGTGGGTAATCGGGTCGGCCAGCGGCAGCGGCGTATCCAGCCAGCGTCGTTCGAAGGCAAAGGCATTGTCTTCGGCGGCAAAACCGACCGGGCACTGGAATGCATCGGCATAGCGCGCGTGGTAGCCGGGCCGAGTGTGCTCGAAACGGGCCCCCAGCAACGGCAACGGGCGGCCAAGCAGGTCATCGCAGATGACTTTCAGCGACACCAGGCAGAACTCGGCGTTGAAAGCGCTCAGTGCCGGGCTGTCGTGGTAGTCGCTGGCGCTGAACCAGACCCGCTGGCCATCGTCGAGCAAGCGCAGCTTGAAGACTGTTCCCAGCAGTGCCGGATACTGCAGCGCCAGGCGCAAGGCGTCACCCAAAGTGGCACTGGAGAGCAGGGCGTAACCCAGCATGCCGTAGCACGACACATGCATGCGCCGGCCCAGTTCCAGGCCGATGTCCTCGCGCCGGGCCACGGCGTTGGCGCACACCTGCAATTCCTGCTGGGTGGTGATGCGCGCATCCGCGTGCCCCAGGTCTGCCGGGCCAATGCCGCTGCCGGCCAGCAGCGCCGAAGCCTCGCAACCTTCTGCCTGAAAGACGTTGAGGATCAGCGAAACGGCGTTGAGGGTAGTCAGATGGCTGTGCAGCATGCTGGGTAATCCCGTGGGGCTGGGACGCATTATGGAGCAAGTTGTGTGCCGATATCCGGGCGTTCGGGCAAATCCATCAGACAAAAAAAGGCCCGAAGCATTGGCTCGGGCCTTGAAAGGTTGAGAGGTGTCTAGTCCCTTAACCTGGTGAGACTGTTTGCAGCGGTCGGGTTACGCCTTCAGCGGAACCAGACGTGGAGCGATCATGTTTTCCGGACGCAGGATGTCGTTCAGCATCTCTTCGTCCAGCAGCTTCTCTTCGCGCACCAGTTCCAGCACGCCGCGGCCGGTTTCCAGGGCAACGCGGGCGATACGGGTGGCGTTTTCGTAGCCGATGTAGGGGTTCAGGGCGGTGACCAGGCCGATCGAGTGCTCAACCAGTTCACGGCAGCGCTGTTCGTTGGCAGTGATGCCGACGATGCAGTGCTCGCGCAGCATGTCCATGGCGCGTTGCAGCAGGCGGATCGAGTCGAAGATCTTGTAGGCGATCAGCGGTTCCATCACGTTCAGCTGCAGTTGGCCACCTTCGGCGGCGACGGTCAGGGCCAGGTCGTTGCCCATGATGGCGAAGGCGACTTGGTTGACGGCTTCCGGGATAACCGGGTTGACCTTGCCTGGCATGATCGAGCTGCCTGGCTGACGCGCTGGCAGGTTGATTTCGTTGATGCCGGTGCGAGGGCCGCTGGACAGCAGGCGCAGGTCGTTGCAGATCTTCGACAGCTTGACGGCAGTACGCTTGAGCATGCCGGAGAACAGCACGAAGGCGCCCATGTCGGAGGTGGCTTCGATCAGGTCGGCAGCCGGTACCAGCGGCTGACCGCTGATGATTGCCAGGCGTTGCACCGCGAGCATCTGGTAGCCCGGGTCGGCGTTGATGCCGGTACCGATGGCAGTACCACCCAGGTTGATTTCGGTCAGCAGCTCAGGCGCCAGCGAACGCAGACGGTTGAGGTCTTCGGTCATGGTGGTGGCGAAGGCGCGGAATTCCTGGCCCAGGGTCATCGGCACGGCGTCCTGCAGCTGGGTACGGCCCATCTTCAGTACGTGGTCGAACTCTTTACCTTTGGCTGCGAAGGCCTGGATCAGGCTGTCGAGGCTGGCCAGCAGGGCATCGTGACCCAGCAGCAGGCCCAGACGGATAGCGGTCGGGTAGGCGTCGTTGGTCGACTGCGCCATGTTCACATCGTTGTTCGGGTGCAGGTACTGGTACTCACCCTTCTGGTGACCCATGGCCTCCAGCGCGATGTTGGCGATGACTTCGTTGGCGTTCATGTTGGTAGAAGTACCAGCACCGCCTTGAATCATGTCCACCACGAACTGTTCGTGGTAGTCGCCCTTGATCAGTCGTGCGCAGGCTGCGCTGATCGCAGCGTGCTTGGCATCGCTCAGGTGCCCCAGCTCACGGTTCGCGTCAGCAGCTGCCTGCTTGACCATCGCCAGGCCGACTACCAGTTTCGGGTAGTGCGACAGTGGAACGCCGGAGAGGTGGAAGTTGTTGGCAGCGCGCAGTGTCTGGATGCCGTAGTAGGCATCAGCAGGAACTTCAAGGGTACCCAACAGATCTTTTTCGACGCGGAACGATGCAGCGGAGGACATGATGTATATCATCTCGATGTTGACCCGGCACATGCCGGAATGGCGCCAATCCTAGGCCTTAAGGTGATTTTGCGGCCAATGCTGTTGCACGCTAACCTATGCACAAACGGCATAGTGTTTCATGTGACGCCAATTGACATTCGAGCGTGTTCCATTTTGGTGCACGCCGGGAGATGTGCTTCGTGAACCTTGAAAGCAAATGGCTGGAAGATTTCAGCGCACTCGCCGCTACCCGCAGTTTTTCACAGGCGGCAGAGCGGCGTTTTGTCACCCAACCGGCCTTCAGCCGGCGCATTCGCAGCCTGGAAGCGGCATTGGGCCTGCAACTGGTGAACCGTTCCCGCACGCCCATCGAACTGACTGAAGCCGGCCAGCTGTTTCTGGTCACGGCACGCACGGTTGTCGACCAGTTGAGCGAAATTCTGCGCCATTTGCATCATCTTGAGGGCGGGCAGGGCGAGGTGGTGCAGGTGGCTGCGGCACACTCCCTGGCGTCGGGTTTTTTCCCCCGTTGGGTTGCTCAGTTGCGCAACGACGGTTTGAACATCGCCACTCGCCTGGTTGCGACTAACGTCGGAGATGCCGTGCATGCATTACGCGAAGGTGGCTGCGACCTGATGCTGGCTTTCTATGACCCGGACGCGGCCCTGCAGATGGATGCCGAGATCTTCCCCTCACTGCACATGGGCACCACCGAAATGTTGCCGGTGTGTGCCGTGGATGCCGAGGGCAAGCCGTTGTTCGACCTGGAAGGTGAGGGCAGTGTGCCGTTGCTGGCCTATACCGCTGGCGCATTTCTGGGCCGCTCGGTCAATTTGCTGCTGCGCCAGCGCAACCTGCGCTATACCACCGTCTATGAAACCGCCATGGCCGACAGCCTCAAGAGCATGGCGCTGGAGGGTATGGGTATCGCCTGGGTACCGCGCCTGTCGATGCGTGGCGAGCTGGAGCGCGGCGAACTGGCCGTCTGCGGCGGCAGCCAGTGGCATGTGCCACTGGAAATACGCCTGTACCGCTGCGCCCTGGTGCGCAAGGCCAACGTCAGGCTGTTGTGGCGCAAGCTCGAGGGTGCGGCGGCGGTTGACCCAAAAGTCAGCCAAAGCCCCGAAAAATAAGGCCCGACAGTTGGTCGCCGGGGTGCCTTAAACGCACCACCTTACGGTATACTGCGCGGCCTTTCGACCGGATGCGTCCGGTCCTGATCAGCAAACAAGCCACGCCGGTCGTCCCGCGTGGCTTGTTGTTTTTTGACGCGCCCGCGGGCGCACAAGCGAAGAGGCTCGACGATGAGTGCACTGGTTGGCGTGATCATGGGCTCCAAGTCCGATTGGTCCACCCTTAGCCACACCGCCGATATGCTGGAAAAACTCGGCATTCCTTACGAAGTGAAGGTGGTTTCTGCCCACCGCACCCCGGATCTGCTGTTCCAGTATGCCGAGGAGGCCGAAGGCCGCGGCATCGAGGTGATCATCGCCGGTGCCGGTGGCGCAGCCCACCTGCCAGGCATGTGCGCCGCCAAGACCCACCTGCCAGTGCTGGGTGTGCCGGTGCAGTCGTCGATGCTGTCGGGCGTCGACTCGCTGCTGTCGATCGTGCAGATGCCAGCCGGCGTGCCGGTTGCCACGCTGGCCATCGGCCGCGCCGGTGCGATCAACGCTGCGCTGCTGTCGGCCAGCATCCTGGGCGCCAAGTACCCGCAGTACCACGCGGCACTGAAGCAGTTCCGCACGGAACAGACCGACACTGTGCTGGACAACCCAGACCCGCGCCAGGCTTGAGGCTCAACCCATGAAGATCGGTGTAATCGGTGGCGGCCAGCTGGGCCGCATGCTGGCCCTGGCGGGTACCCCGCTGGGCATGAACTTCGCCTTCCTCGACCCGGCACCGGACGCCTGTGCCGCGCCGTTGGGCGAGCATCTACGTGCCGACTATGGCGACCAGGACCACCTGCGCCAGCTGGCCGACGAAGTCGACCTGGTCACCTTCGAGTTCGAAAGCGTACCGGCCGAGACCGTGGCTTTCCTCTCGCAGTTCGTGCCGGTCTACCCCAGTGCCGAAGCGCTGCGCATCGCCCGTGACCGCTTGTTCGAAAAGAGCATGTTCCGCGACCTGGGTATTCCTACCCCGGCCTTCGCCGACATCCTTTCCCAGGCAGACCTGGACGCCGCAGTGGCCAGCATCGGCCTGCCTGCCGTGCTTAAAACCCGCACCCTGGGCTACGACGGCAAGGGTCAGAAGGTGCTGCGCACGCCAGAAGACGTGGCAGGCACCTTCGTCGAGCTGGGTAGCGTGCCGTGCCTGCTGGAAGGCTTCGTGCCGTTCACTGGCGAAGTGTCGCTGGTGGCCGTGCGTGCCCGTGATGGCGAAACCCGCTTCTACCCGCTGGTGCACAACACCCACGAAAGCGGCATCCTGCGCCTGTCGGTGGCCAGCCAGGCGCACCCGCTGCAGGCATTGGCCGAAGACTACGTTGGTCGTGTGCTGCAGAAGCTGGACTACGTTGGCGTCATGGCCTTCGAGTTCTTCGAAGTTGACGGTGGCCTGAAGGCCAACGAAATCGCCCCGCGCGTGCACAACTCCGGGCACTGGACCATCGAAGGCGCCGAGTGCAGCCAGTTCGAGAACCACCTGCGCGCCGTCGCTGGCCTGCCGCTGGGCTCGACGGCCAAGGTGGGCGAGAGCGCAATGCTCAACTTCATCGGTGAAGTGCCGGCCGTGGACAAGGTCGTCGCCATCGGCGACTGCCACCTGCACCACTACGGCAAGGCCTTCAAGGTCGGCCGCAAGGTGGGCCACGCCACGTTGCGCTGCCCTGACATGGCCACCCTTGAGCGCAAGATTGCCGAAGTAGAGGCTCTGATCAGCAACTGATCGGGCTACAAATCGAACTTCTGCAAGCGGCTTGCCCTCTGAACATGGCAACAAGCCAAAGCCCGTCTAGGCTTTGGCTTGCTCCATATTCACTGCAGAGGGATTGCCATGGGCATCATTGGAACCATTTTTATCGGCCTCATCGTCGGCCTGCTGGCCCGCTTCATCAAGCCGGGCGACGACAGCATGGGCTGGATCATGACCATCCTGCTGGGTATTGCCGGCTCCTTGCTGGCGACCTATGGCGGCCAGGCACTGGGCATCTACCAGGCCGGTCAGGCGGCGGGCTTCTTTGGCGCGCTGGTCGGTGCCGTGGTCCTTCTGGTGATCTACGGATTCATCAAGAAACGCTGAATACTGGTTAGAATGCCCGGCAATTCATTCGAGTTGCCGAGCATTGCCATGCGAGCCTTTTTTCTCGTCCCCCTGTTGTTGGCCAGTACCCTGGCCCATGCCGAACTGCCTGAAACCGACTGGCTGGAGCTTATGCCCAAGTCGGACCAGAAAGCGCTCGAGCAAATGCCCGAAATCGATCACAACTCGCCGGAAGCCATGGGCACCTTTACCGACAAGGGTGGGCTCAAGCAGAGCAAGGGCCTGCCAGCGGTGATGTATTCGACCAAGACCGTGGCTGCCATGAACGGCAAGGACATTCGCCTGGGTGGCTACCCGGTGCCGCTGGAAAGCGATGCCAAGGGCAACAGCACGCTGTTCTTCCTGGTGCCGTACCCGGGCGCGTGCATCCATGTGCCGCCACCGCCGCCGAACCAGCTGGTGCTGGTGCGCTACCCGAAAGGGTTGAAGATCGATGACATCTACACACCGCTGTGGGTCAGCGGCAAGCTGAAGGTGGAAAAGGTCAGCAATGACCTGGCCGATGCGGCCTATGCGCTGGATGCGGGGAAGGTGAGGGTGGTGGAAGACGCAGACCTCTGATACCTGGCCCGGCCTCTTCGCGGGCAAGCCCGCGAAGAGGCCGGCAAAAACATTGCAGGCCTCAGATCATTTCACAACCGATCTGTACACCCAGCGAATGACTCGCCCCAGGCTTCAATTCCACCAGATCATTCCACACATTCGCTGTCTCGATGCACAGCATCCGCTGCCAGCCATCATCAGCCATGTCCGCCAGCTCCTTGGCCCGCTCGGTCCAGGGGTTCCAGATCACCGCCGAGCGCGAGCCACTGCTGGTCAAGGTAATCCGCCGGTTCCAGTGCGGGTCGACAATGCTCAGGGTCTGCGGGGTAGCGAGGTAGATCCGGTCAGTCTCCCCGGCAAACGCCAGTGCGCCCTGCTGCTCCCGCTGTTCCCAGTCGGCAAGGGTTTCGATATAGCCCAGGCCCTCGACGCCTTCGACCCGCGCCTGGCGCACATCGCTGACCGCGAAGTAGCTGTGCAAGGCCTGGCTGATGGTAACGGGGGTATTGCCCATATTGCGGCTGGTCAGGTTCAGCTTTAGCGCCTCATCCAGCTCCACCACCAGCTTCAGCTCGACCTCATGAGGCCAGCCGGGTAGATCGCCCTGCGCTTCAGGCAATTGGAATTCAATGCGCAGGCCGTTGCCCGCTTTCTCGATACCCAGCAGCTGCCAGTCACGCGAGCGCGCCAGCCCGTGAGCAGGCGCCTGCTCGCCGTGGTACATGGCCTGAACGGCCTGGGGGTTGCGCTGCAGGTTGCCGAACCACGGCCAGCACACCGGCACACCGGCGCGTACCGACTTGCCGTGGCGGAAGATGGCCTGGTCGCTCAGCCACAGCAGCGGCGGCTCGCCGACCCGCTGGTAGCTGAGGATCTGTGCGCCCTGCTGGGCGATCAGGAGTTCGGCGCGATCGCTGCTGATACGCCAGCAATTGAGTTCGCCATGTTGCTCGGTTACGACCTGAAAGGTAGCCATTGCGTTCATCTCATTGATAGCCAGTGGGCCTTGGACCCGGGCACATGCAATGAGTTTACCGCCCGCGTGGCTCAGCGACGAGGCACGGAACGGGTGCGGCCACTGCCGTCGATGGCGACGAAGACGAATGCCGCTTCGGTAACCTTGCGCCATTCACTGGACAGCGGGTCGTCGCTCCACACTTCGACCATCATCTGAATCGAGCTGCGGCCGATTTCCAGGGTCTGGGTATAGAACGACAGCTGTGCGCCCACTGCGACGGGTACCAGGAAGGCCATGCGTTCAATGGCCACGGTCGCCACGCGGCCACCGGCGACGCGGCTGGCCATGGCGGTGCCGGCCAAGTCCATCTGGGCAACCAGCCAGCCGCCGAAGATGTCGCCAAACCCGTTGGTTTCGCGCGGGAGTGCGGTGATTTGCAAGGCCAGGTCGCCTTGCGGGATTGGATCTTCTTGTTCGAGCTCAATCATGCGATGGGGCCTCTGACCCGTGACGCTTTTCGTTGGTGTGGCGCGAAGGCCGGGTAAACGATTCA
This sequence comes from Pseudomonas fortuita, assembly GCF_026898135.2. Lineage (NCBI taxonomy): Bacteria > Pseudomonadati > Pseudomonadota > Gammaproteobacteria > Pseudomonadales > Pseudomonadaceae > Pseudomonas > Pseudomonas fortuita. The sequence goes on along the minus strand of NZ_CP114035.2, from coordinate 6,221,302 downwards.
GCTTGAAACATACTACGCCGATTTCGTTTCGCTGGACGGCCGTAGGGAAACTCTGCGAAACCGTCTGACATAAAGACCGGCGTTTTCGCACAACATCCCACGCGGGCAACAACCTTTTCCTACGAATCAGCAGTATATAGGGCATAACTGCCAGCGACGACCGCGCATTCATGAATATCTGTATGGATTTTGTATCGCTTTCGGCGCGGCTCGGCAATTTGCTATCTTCGCCTGTCTCCCAATCCAGAAGCCGCGTGCCAAGCGGCCTGCATGCCCTACAAGAGAACAACGATCGATGACTTCCGTGCCGAGCAGTATCGAGCAGCCTCCGCGGCCGCTGACCCGCAGTGACTACAAAACACTCTCGCTGTCCGCCCTGGGTGGCGCACTGGAGTTCTACGACTTCATCATCTTCGTGTTCTTCGCCACGGTGGTTGGCAAGCTGTTCTTCCCGGCCGACATGCCCGAGTGGCTGCGCCTGATGCAAACGTTCGGCATCTTCGCCGCTGGCTACCTGGCGCGGCCGCTGGGGGGCATCATCATGGCCCACTTTGGTGACCTGCTTGGACGCAAGAAGATGTTTACCCTGAGCATCTTCATGATGGCCCTGCCGACCCTGATCATGGGCCTGCTGCCAACATACGCACAAATCGGCATGTGGGCGCCGATCCTGCTGCTGCTGATGCGGGTGATCCAGGGCGCGGCGATTGGTGGCGAGGTGCCGGGCGCCTGGGTGTTCGTCTCTGAGCACGTACCGGCGCGCAACACCGGCTACGCATGCGGCACTCTGACCGCAGGCCTGACGGCGGGCATTCTGCTGGGCTCGCTGGTGGCGACCTTGATCAATAGCGTGTACAGCGCCGACGAAGTGGCCGATTACGCCTGGCGTATCCCATTCCTGCTCGGTGGTGTGTTCGGCCTGTTCTCGGTGTACCTGCGCCGCTGGCTGCACGAAACCCCGGTGTTTGCCGAAATGCAGCAACGCAAGGCGCTGGCCGAGGAGCTGCCGCTGCGCGCCGTGCTGCGCGACCACCGCGGCCCGATCATCCTGTCGATGCTGCTGACCTGGATGCTGTCGGCCGGTATCGTGGTGGTTATCCTGATGACCCCTGCGCTGCTGCAGAGCTTCTACCACATCAGCCCGATCGACTCGCTCAAGGCCAACAGCATGGCCATCGTGCTGCTCAGCTTTGGCTGCATCGGCGCCGGCAGCCTGGCCGACCGCTTTTGGGCGGGGCGGGTGTTCGTGATCGGCAGCCTGCTGCTGCTGGCCAGTTCCTGGACCTTCTACCATAGCCTGCCAACCCGGCCCGAGCTGCTGTTCCCGCTGTATGCGCTGACCGGCCTGTGCGTGGGTGTGATCGGCGCGGTGCCTTATGTGATGGTCAAGGCATTCCCGGCGGCGGTGCGCTTCAGTGGGCTGTCGTTCTCGTACAACGTGGCCTACGCGATTTTCGGTGGCTTGACGCCAATGGTGGTGACCGCGCTGCTGAAAGTAAGCCCGATGGCGCCTGCCTATTATGTAGCAGGCCTGTGCGCCGTGGGTCTGGCCGTAGGCCTGTACCTGCTCGCCAACAAGCGCTGATCTGTTTCGGGGCTGCTGGCCTCTTCGCGGGCACGCCCGCTCCCACAGGGCTCAGCACAACCCCTGTGGGAGCGGGCGTGCCCGCGAAGAGGCCAGACCTGCTATCAGTGATGGCCTTTCATCCAATTGTCACAATGAAGTCATATCGTGTTCATGCGGCCTGCCGATACTTGGGCCCGTTCCATCCAACACCCCAATATTCCTGCTAGGAGCAAGGCATGAAACTGAAGCGTTTGATGGCGGCCCTTACCTTTGCCGCCGCTGGCGTTGCAACCGCCAACGCGGTAGCCGCTGTCGATCCTGCAATCCCGACCTACACCAAAACCACCGGTGTTTCGGGCAACCTCTCCAGCGTCGGTTCCGATACCCTCGCGAACCTTATGACCCTGTGGGCCGAGGCCTACAAGAAGGAATATCCGAACGTAAACATCCAGATCCAGGCTGCCGGCTCTTCCACCGCGCCACCCGCGCTGACCGAAGGCACCGCCAACCTCGGCCCGATGAGCCGCAAGATGAAGGACGTCGAGCTGCAGGCCTTCGAGCAGAAGTACGGCTACAAGCCTACCGCCATCCCGGTTGCCGTCGACGCCCTGGCCGTGTTCGTGCACAAGGACAACCCGATCAAAGGCCTGACCATGGCCCAGGTCGACGCCATCTTCTCCTCCACCCGCCTGTGCGGTGGCAAGGCTGATATCAAGACCTGGGGCGACGTTGGTGTGACCGGTGACCTGGCCAACAAGCCAATCCAGCTGTTCGGCCGCAACTCGGTATCGGGCACCTACGGTTACTTCAAGGAAGAAGCCCTGTGCAAAGGCGACTTCAAGCCTAACGTGAACGAACAGCCTGGCTCGGCGTCGGTCGTGCAGTCGATCAGCTCCTCGCTGAACGGCATCGGCTACTCGGGTATCGGCTACAAGACCGCCAGCGTCAAGACCGTAGCCCTGGCCAAGAAAGAAGGCGGCGAGTTCGTTGAAGACAACGAAGCCAATGCCCTGAACGGCACCTACCCGCTGTCGCGCTTCCTGTACGTGTACGTCAACAAGGCCCCGAACAAGCCTTTGGCGCCGCTGGAAGCCGAGTTCGTCAAGCTGGTACTGTCGCAAGCTGGCCAGCAGGTCGTGGTGAAAGATGGCTACATCCCGCTGCCGGCCAAAGTCGTCGACAAGACCCTGGCTGACCTGGGCCTGTCCCACGCCGGTAACGTCGCAAAGAAGTAAGTAACTGAAGAGGGGGCCGGTGCTGATGCCCGGCCTCTTCCACGAATTTCCAGTCCGAAGCCAGGTTCACTGTGCGGCGGGCTTTCGCGCGTCACCACTTTGTAATGTTTTTGTCACACGGGACCGCTAGGGTGTGCGCATGAATGATCTGGCCAATTCCAACATGACCCAAAACTCCCAGCCCGTGCGCATTGATTTCAATACGCCCGAGTTGCAACGCAAGCGCCGCATGCGTGCGCTCAAGGACCGCCTGACCCGCTGGTACGTCCTGGTGGGCGGGCTTGCCGTGTTGGCGGCAATCACCCTGATCTTCTTCTACCTGGCCTATGTGGTGTTGCCACTGTTCCAGGGCGCCGAGCTGACCCGTAAGCAAGCCTTGGCGCCGGCCTGGCTACAGCAGGATGCCGGCAAGCCGCTGATGATTGCGCTTGAAGAACAGAACCTTGTGGGGATGCGGGTTTCGGACAAGGGCCAGGCATTGTTCTTCGATACCAAAACGGGTAACGAGCTCAAGCGGGTCGACCTGCCCGTGCCGTCAGACGCCCAGGTCACGTCGATCAGTAGCGACCAGCCGGGCAGCCCGCTGGTGGTGCTGGGCTTGTCCAATGGTCAGGCGCTGGTGTTCCACCACACCTACAAGATCACCTACCCGGACAACAAGAAAACCATCACCCCCGGCATCGACTACCCGTACGGCGAGCAGCCGTTCGTGCTCGACGAACAGGGCCGTGCGCTGGAACACGTCAACGTCAACGTCAATGGCGACACCCTGGTACTGGCCGGGTCTACCGGCGCGCACCTGCAGGTGGTGCAGCTGACGCGCACCGAAAACATGATGACCGAAGAGGTCACCACCGAGCAGAACCGTATCGTGCTGCCGCAGATGACCGAAGCGGTGAAGAACATCTTCATCGACCCGCGTCAGCAGTGGCTCTACGTGATCAACGGCCGCGCCACCGCCGACGTGTTCAGCCTGCGTGACAAGAGCCTCAACGGCCGCTACAAACTGGCCGAAAGCGCTGACACTGAAATTACCGCCAGCGCCCAGTTGGTCGGCGGCATTTCGCTGATCATTGGTGATTCCAAAGGTGGCCTGGCCCAATGGTTCATGGCCCGTGACCCAGACGGCGAGTCGCGCTTCAAGCAGATCCGTACCTTCCAGATGGGCAAGGCCCCGGTGGTGCAGATCGACGCCGAAGAGCGCCGCAAAGGCTTCATCGCCCTGGACGCCGACGGCAAGCTGGGCGTGTTCCACAGCACGGCGCACCGCACCCTGCTGGTGGAGCCTGCTGCCGAAGGCCCGGGCACCTTGGCCCTGTCGCCGCGCGCCAACCGTATCATCATCGAAGAGGGCGGCAAGCTGCTGCCGCTGAGCCTGCGCAACCCGCACCCTGAAGTTTCCTTCAGCGCGCTGTGGGGCAAGGTGTGGTACGAGAACTACGACGAGCCGAAATACGTCTGGCAATCGACTGCTTCCAATACCGACTTCGAGCCCAAGCTGAGCCTCTCGCCGCTGACCTTCGGTACGCTGAAGGCCGCGTTCTACGCGATGATCCTGGCCGCCCCGCTGGCCATTGCCGCCGCCATCTACACCGCCTACTTCATGGCCCCGGGCATGCGCCGCAAGGTCAAACCGGTGATCGAGCTGATGGAAGCCATGCCGACGGTAATCCTCGGCTTCTTCGCCGGCCTGTTCCTGGCGCCGTACCTCGAAGGCCACCTGCCTGGCGTGTTCAGCCTGTTCCTGCTGATGCCGTTCGGCATCCTGCTGGCCGGCTTCACCTGGAGCCGCCTGCCAGAGTCGATCCGCCTGCGTGTGCCGGATGGTTGGGAAGCTGCGATCCTGATACCGGTCATCCTGTTCACCGGCTGGTTCGCCCTGACCATGAGCCCGCACCTGGAAAACTGGTTCTTCGGCGGTGACATGCGCCTGTGGATCACCAACGACCTGGGCATCACCTACGACCAGCGCAACGCCCTGGTAGTGGGTATCGCCATGGGCTTTGCGGTCATCCCGAACATCTACTCCATTGCCGAGGATGCCGTATTCAGCGTGCCGCGCAGCCTGACCCTGGGCTCTTTGGCCCTGGGTGCGACGCCTTGGCAGACCCTGACCCGCGTGGTCATCCTCACCGCCAGCCCGGGTATCTTCTCGGCGCTGATGATCGGCATGGGCCGTGCGGTGGGTGAAACCATGATCGTGCTGATGGCCACCGGCAACACCCCGGTGATGGAGATGAACCTGTTCGAGGGCATGCGCACCCTGGCCGCCAACGTGGCCGTGGAAATGCCGGAATCGGAAGTCGGTGGCAGCCACTATCGCGTGCTGTTCCTGGCCGCCCTGGTGCTGCTGATGTTCACGTTCGTCATGAACACCTTGGCCGAGCTGATTCGCCAGCGTCTGCGCAAGAAATACTCGTCGCTTTGATAGAAAGGTAGCGATCCGTGAAAAAGGATTCCCTCAAAGGCTGGTTCAAGAGCGGCGCCCCTGGCGTCTGGATGAGCGGCGGCGCCGTGGCCATGGCGGTGATCATGACCGTCGGCCTGCTGGCGGTGATTGCCGTGCGCGGCCTGGGCCACTTCTGGCCGGCCGATCTTGTCCAGGCCACCTACAAGGTGCCGGGCCAGGCTGACCATGTCGTCATCGGCGAAGTGGTGCAAAAGGAAGAGGTACCCCGTGCCCGCCTGAAGGGGGCCGGCCTGCCGGTACCGGACCAGGGCCCGGAGTTCATGACCCGCGAGCTGATAAAGGTGGGTAACCGCGACCTCAACGGCAGCGACTTCACCTGGGTGGTCGGCGACTGGCTGGTCGATGAACAGCGCCCGGCCGACCTGATCGCCCTGGAGCGCCGCGAGTGGGGCAACTTCTATGGCTACCTGGTCAGCGTCAAGGAAGAGGGCCGCGTAGTTGCCGAAGGCCCTGCTGCGTGGAACGAACTGCAGGCCCGCCTAAAGCGCGCCAACCAGCTCAACGGTGAGCTGCAGCAGTTGGAGAAGAAGGACATCGGTGCCATCAACCATGGCCTTGAGCGCCTGCGCCTGCAGGCACGCAAGCTGGAACTGGACGGCAAGCTGGACGCCGCCGCCCAGGCCGACATGGACGCCGACCGCGCCGAGCTGAACAGCCGCTACAAAGCCATCGAAGACCGCTTGAGCGGCCTGCACCAGGCGTTCGCCCGCGACAGCCTGGTGGCCCGTGACGCCAACGGCCGTGAAGTGGAGATCAACCTGAGCAAGGTGGTGCACGCCATCCAGCCGAACGGCATGTCCGGTTTCAACAAGCTGGGTACTTACTTTGCCAAAGTCTGGGAGTTCCTCAGCGATGACCCGCGTGAGGCCAACACCGAAGGCGGTATCTTCCCGGCCATTTTCGGTACCGTGATGATGACCCTGATCATGGCCGTAATCGTCACCCCGTTTGGCGTGCTGGCTGCTGTGTACCTGCGCGAGTACGCACGGCAAGGCCCGGTGACCCGCCTGATCCGTATTGCAGTGAACAACCTGGCTGGCGTGCCGGCGATCGTCTACGGTGTGTTCGGCCTGGGCTTCTTCGTCTACGTGCTGGGTGGCTCGATAGACCGCTTGTTCTTCCCCGAAGCCCTGCCGGCGCCGACCTTGGGTACCCCGGGCCTGCTGTGGGCATCGTTGACCCTGGCACTGCTGGCTGTTCCGGTGGTGATCGTGGCCACCGAAGAAGGTTTGGCGCGTATTCCGCGTACCGTGCGCGAGGGCTCGCTGGCCTTGGGCGCGACCAAGGCCGAGACGCTGTGGAAGATCGTCTTGCCCATGGCAAGCCCGGCCATGATGACCGGCATGATCCTCGCCGTGGCCCGCGCTGCCGGTGAAGTGGCGCCGCTGATGCTGGTGGGTGTGGTGAAGCTGGCGCCGTCGCTGCCAGTGGACGGGAACTACCCCTACCTGCACCTGGACCAGAAGATCATGCACTTGGGCTTCCACATCTATGACGTCGGCTTCCAGAGCCCGAACGTCGAGGCCGCGCGGCCGCTGGTGTACGCCACGGCACTGTTGCTGGTGCTGGTGATCGCTTCCCTCAACCTGTCGGCCGTGTGGATCCGCAACCACCTGCGCGAGAAGTACAAGGCGCTGGACAGCTGAGCCTGATTGCAAGCGTGCCCCCGGTGAGCCGGGCGGCCCTTTGAAACGAATTGACAGCGTATGGAGTTGACCATGCAGCAAGATTCTCATACCCACGGCATCGACATGTCTGCCCTGGGCCGCAACAAGCAGAGCCTGCACCTGGCCGAAGAAACCGTGGCCATCGAAGTGCCGGGCCTGAGCCTGTTCTACGGCGACAAGCAGGCGCTGTTCGACGTCAGCATGAACATTCCCAAGCAGCGCGTAACCGCCTTCATCGGCCCCTCCGGCTGCGGCAAGTCGACCCTGCTGCGCACCTTCAACCGGATGAACGACCTGGTTGATGGCTGCCGTGTGGAAGGCGCCATCAACCTGTACGGCAACAACATTTACCGCAAGGGCGAAGACGTGGCCGAGCTGCGCCGCCGTGTGGGCATGGTGTTCCAGAAGCCCAACCCGTTCCCCAAGACCATCTACGAGAACGTGGTCTACGGCCTGCGTATCCAGGGCATCAACAAAAAGCGTGTGCTTGACGAAGCCGTGGAGTGGGCGCTCAAGGGCGCGGCCCTGTGGGACGAGGTCAAAGACCGCCTGCACGAGTCGGCGCTAGGCCTTTCCGGTGGCCAGCAGCAGCGTCTGGTCATCGCCCGCACCATTGCCGTGGAGCCGGAAGTGCTGTTGCTCGACGAACCGTGCTCGGCACTGGACCCGATCTCGACCCTGAAGGTCGAAGAACTGATCTACGAATTGAAAGCCAAGTACACCATCGTCATCGTGACCCACAACATGCAGCAGGCGGCCCGGGTTTCGGACTACACCGCATTCATGTACATGGGCAAACTGGTCGAATTCGGTGACACCGATACCCTGTTCACCAACCCGGCGAAGAAGCAGACCGAAGACTACATCACCGGTCGCTACGGCTAGCAGCCACGCGGCCCGCTCCCACAGGGAATGACACGAACTACTTGAAGCTTGAAGCCTCTTCGCGGAGCGAACGATGATCAACAAAGAAAGCCTTACTCACCATATTTCCCAGCAGTTCAACGCCGAGCTCGAAGAGGTGCGCAGCCACCTGCTGGCCATGGGTGGTCTGGTGGAAAAACAAGTCAATGACGCGGTTACAGCGCTGATCGAGGCCGACTCGGGTCTGGCCCAGCAAGTGCGCGAAGTCGACGAACAGATCAACCAGATGGAGCGCAACATCGACGAGGAATGCGTGCGCATCCTCGCCCGTCGCCAGCCGGCGGCCTCCGACCTGCGCCTGATCATCAGCATCTCCAAGTCGGTGATCGACCTTGAGCGCATTGGTGACGAGGCCACCAAAATTGCTCGCCGCGCCATCCAGCTGTGCGAAGAAGGCGAGTCGCCGCGCGGCTACGTCGAGGTGCGCCACATTGGCGACCAGGTGCGCAACATGGTCCGCGATGCGCTTGATGCTTTTGCCCGCTTCGATGCCGACCTGGCATTGTCGGTAGCCCAGTACGACAAGACCATCGACCGCGAGTACAAGACTGCCCTGCGCGAGCTGGTGACCTACATGATGGAAGACCCGCGCTCTATCTCGCGGGTACTGAGCGTGATCTGGGCGCTGCGCTCGCTGGAGCGTATCGGTGACCATGCCCGCAACATCTCCGAGTTGGTGATTTACCTGGTGCGCGGCACCGACGTGCGCCACATGGGCCTCAAGCGGATGACGGCAGAAGTGCAGGGTACCGCTGTCGCCGACGGCGAAAAGGCTAATGTTCCGGGCGAATCTGACGATAAGTAAGGTTGCTCCCGAGCTTCGACGCCCGGCCTTGGCCGGGCGTTTTCGTTTGCGGTCGAGGAGCCGGCAGGCACCCGCGAACGATGTGAAGAAGTCCCGGCGTGACCAGGTTGTAGCAAATGGCCATTATTTGGCAGTAGGCTAGTCGGGATTCAGAAGGAGTATTGATGAGTAAAGTGAATGTGCTGGTCGTGGATGACGCCCCGTTTATCCGTGACCTGGTCCGCAAGTGCCTGCGCAATGCCTTCCCGGGCATGGCCATCGACGACGCCATCAATGGTCGCAAGGCCATGGCCATGCTGGGCAAGGAAGCCTTCGACCTGGTCCTGTGTGACTGGGAAATGCCGGAAATGTCCGGCCTGGAATTGCTCACCTGGTGCCGTCAGCAGCCAGCGCTGAAGAACCTGCAGTTCATCATGGTGACCAGCCGTGGCGACAAGGAAAACGTCATTCAGGCGATCCAGGCGGGCGTTTCCGACTTTGTTGGCAAGCCGTTCACCAATGAACAACTGCTGACCAAGGTGAAAAAAGCGCTGACCAGGATCGGTAAGCTCGACAGCCTGATGGCCATCGGCCCGGCGCGGGCCAACCCGGCATTCGCCAACGATTCTTTGAGTGCCCTGACAGGTGGCAAGCCAGAGGCAGCCAAGGTGACGGCCCCCCCATCGGCGCCAGTGGCTGCCAAGCCATTGGTCACTGCACCTACGCCTCCAGCCCCCGCGCCGACGGGGCGGGGCCAAGGCCAGTTGCGCCTGGCCAGCGGCATGCAACCGTGCGTGATCAAGGCGCTGAGCCTGAAAGAGGCGCTGTTGGTGGTACGCCGCAACGAAGCGCTGCCGCAGGTGCTGGAGGGCGCCGTGCTGGACCTGGAGCAGGGCGAGAACGCCGAAGTCGCCCGCCTGAACGGCTACCTGCACGCCGTTGCCGCATTGGAGCCCAAGCCCGACAGCGACTGGCTGCAGTTGACCTTCAAGTTTGTTGACCAGGACGCCCAGAAGCTTGATTACCTGTCGCGCCTGATTGCCCGCGGCACCGCGCAGAAACACTTCACACCCGGCGCCTGAGCCCGGCAATTCATGCGGCGAAGCTGAAATCCTGGGGCTGCTGCCGCAGCCCTATCGCGACACAAGGCCGCTCCAAAAGCCCGCGCAGCCCTGAGCCATCCGACCAACTGCAATACCTGCCTCAAAACGCGCTGCTAGGCTTCGACAGATCATAACTGTCAAAAAGCCACTATCATGCCCGCCCGCCTGCTGCTGTTCTGTGCATTGCTCATGGCCTCGGCGTCGAGCCTGGGTGTGACGCTCTATAAAATCACCGACGATTTCGGTGTCGTGTCCTATACCGACCGGCCAGGCCCTGGCGCCAAACCCTTGGTGCTGCGCGAGCCCATGGTCGAAACGCTCGAAGGCCAAGTGCTGCTGAACGCGAAAACCTTCGACGGCGGCGTGAGCTTTTCGGCACGCAACGAGCTGCATGTGCCGGTAGAGGTCGAATTACGCCTGGACAACCTGGTGAACGCCCAAGGCGGCGATGCCCCGCGTATCGTGCGCCGGCTGCTGCCGCCGCGCACCACGCAAATGCTCAGCGTGCTCAGGGGGCGCCCCGGGCTGCTGCTGAACTACCGCTCGACCCTGCTACAGGCCATGGGGGACCCTGGCAAGCGGCCTCAGGGCTTCCGGTATGCGTTCCCCTGGGTCGGCGGGCCGTTCCGCGTCACCCAAGGCCCCAACGGCCGTGTCAGCCATTTTGGGCCCAAAGGGCGCTACGCCATGGATTTCGCCATGCCTGAAGGCACTACCATCATCGCGGCGCGGGAAGGCGTGGTGGTGAAGACGCAGAACAGCCAGAGCGGGCGCGAGCCCAACCCCTCGGGCAACTTTGTCAGGATCCTGCACCCGGACGGCACCATGGGCGTTTATCTGCACCTGATGCGTGGTTCGGTGGTGGTGGCGGAGGGGCAGCGGGTACGCCAGGGGCAGATGCTGGCCAAGTCGGGCAATACTGGCAACAGCACAGGCCCGCACCTGCATTTTGTGGTGCAGCGCAATGTGGGGTTGGCGCTGGAGTCGATACCTTACCGGTTCGACCGGCCGATCAGCGGGTTGCCCGACTTTACTGCGGGTAACCCTTGAGATTTTTGGGGCCGCTTTGCGGCCCTTTCGCGGCACAAGGCCGCTCCTACAGGATCACGCGAACCCCTGTAGGAGCGGCCTTGTGCCGCGATGGGCTGCGCAGCAGCCCCGTACCCCTCAATCGAGCTTGAGCACCTTGGCCAGCACGATCTTGGGCCCTTTCATCTTCTTGATGATGATGCGCAGCCCTTCGACCTCCAGCACTTCCTCTTCTTCCGGTACGCGCTTGAGCGTCTCGTAGATCAGCCCCGCCAAGGTTTCCGCCTCGATGTGATCGAGGTCGATGCCCAGCAGGCGCTCCACCTTGAACAGCGGGGTGTCACCGCGTACCAGCAGCTTGCCTGGCTGGTACGCAAGGATGCCGCGCTCGGTCTTGCGGTGTTCGTCCTGGATATCGCCCACCAGCACTTCCAGCACGTCTTCCATGGTCAGGTAGCCGATTACCTTGCCGTCGGCTTCCTCCACCAGCACGAAGTGCGCGCCGCCCTTGCGGAACTGCTCCAGCAGTTGCGACAGCGGCATGTGCCGCGATACGCGCTCCAGCGGCCGGGCAAGGTTGTCCAGGTCGATGGTCTCGGGCAAGTGCTCCAGTTCGGCAAGCTCCAGCAGCAGGTCCTTGATGTGCAGCAGCCCGGTGAACTCTTCACGCTCGGCGTCATACACCGGGTAGCGGCTGAATTTGTGGCGACGTATCAAAGCCAGGATCTGCTTCAGCGGTGCATTGGCATCGATGCTGACCATGTCTTCACGCGAGTTGGCCCAGTCGACCACTTCCAGCTCGCCCATTTCCACGGCCGAGGCGAGCACACGCATGCCTTGGTCGCTCGGGTCCTGGCCACGGCTGGAGTGCAGGATCAGCTTCAGCTCTTCACGGCTGTAGTGGTGTTCGTGGTGCGGGCCCGGTTCGCCCTGGCCGGCAATGCGCAGGATGGTGTTGGCGCTGGCATTGAGCAGGTAGATGGCCGGGTACATCGCCCAGTAGAACAGGTACAGCGGCACGGCCGTCCACAGCGACAGCAGCTCGGGCTTGCGGATGGCCCAGGATTTGGGCGCCAGCTCACCGACCACGATGTGCAGGTAGGAAATGACAAAGAATGCGACGAAGAACGACACGCCCTTGATCAGTTCGGGCGAGTCGACACCGAAGTACGCGAGCAGCGGCTCGAGCAAGTGGGCAAAGGCCGGTTCGCCGACCCAGCCCAGGCCCAGGGAGGCGAGGGTGATGCCCAGCTGGCACGCTGACAGGTAGGCGTCGAGCTGGTTGTGGACCTTGCGCAGGATATTGCCGCGCCAGCCATGCTGTTCGGCGATGGACTCCACGCGCGTGGCGCGCAGCTTGACCATGGCGAACTCGGCGGCAACGAAGAAGCCGTTGAGCAGCACCAGCAGCAAGGCAAAGATGATCATGCCGAAATCGGCGAATAACGAGGTGAGGCTGATACCAGGGGAAGGGTCCATGATGGAGTTTTTACGGGGTCCGTCTTGAGATTGGGAGAAAAAAAGTGCCAGCTCTTGCTGGCACAGGGGATCCAATGTAGCGGCTGGGGCCGTAAAAGCAAAGGGTGGCTGGCTTATTGCGGTCCGTGTGGAAGCGGGCCTGCCCGCGAAGGGCTGCGCAGCCGCGCCGATCTCAAGCCTTTTCGTTGACCAGTTGTGCCGGCGCAAAGTGACAGGTAAAGGTGCTGCCGTGGCCCGGCACGCTGCTGATGTCCAGTTTGCCGCGGTGGCGCATCAGCACATGCTTGACGATCGCCAGCCCCAGCCCTGTGCCACCGGTATTCGATGCACGGCTGGAGTCCACCCGGTAGAAGCGTTCGGTCAGGCGGGGCAAATGCTTGGCGTCGATGCCCACCCCCGAGTCCTGCACCGACAAGTGGGCACCCTGGGCATCGGCCCACCAGCGGATGCGGATGTTGCCCTCGTCCTGGGTGTACTTGACCGCGTTGAACACCAGGTTGGAAAAGGCACTGCGCAGCTCTGACTCGCTGCCCTTCAGCTTCACACCGGGCGCGGCTTCGAGGGTGATGCGCTGGTTACGTGGCCCAGACAGGGCCTGAGCGTCGTTCTTGATCGCGGCGAGCAGGGCTTCGACCGCCACCGGCTGGTTGTCCGACGGGTAATCGGTGGCTTCCAGCTTGGCCAGCAGCAACAGGTCGTTGAGCAGCGTCTGCATGCGCGAGCCTTGCTGGCTCATCTGCTGCAGGGCGCGGCCCCAGCGCGGGTTCACATCCTCTACGTTGTCCAGCAGGGTTTCCAGATACCCCGTGATCACCGTCAGTGGCGTGCGCAATTCGTGCGACACGTTGGCGACGAAGTCCTTGCGCATCTGTTCCAGCTGGTGAATGCGCGTGACATCGCGCACCAGCATCAGGTGTTCGTTGTTGCCGTAGCGGGTGATGTGCAACTGCAGGCGCATCCGGTCGTTGATGGGCGAGGGTATTTCCAGCGGTTCGAGGTAGTTCTCCGTCTCGAAGTACTCCTTGAAGCGCGGATGGCGCACCAGGTTGGTTACCTGCTGGCCACCGTCCTGCGGGGTCTTGAACCCCAGCAGGGTTTCGGCGGCACGGTTCCACCACTCCAGGTTGCCGTCGCTGTCGAGCATGATCACCGCGTCGCGCAGCGCGGCGGTGGACTCCTGCACCCGGTCGATCACTGCCTGCAGGCGGCCACGCACGCGCTGGTCGCGGCGCTGCAGGTGGTAGATGCTGTCGAACACCTCGCCCCATAGGCCGTAACCATCGGGCGGTGCTTCATCGGGTTGGTGGTTGCGCAGCCAGTCGTGCAGGCGCAGCAGCTGCTTGAGGGTCCAGCCCAGGTAAAGCGCCAGGCCAATGGCCAGGCTCCAGCCATAGTAGCCGCTGACCAGCCCGCCAATCAGGCAGACGGTAATCAGCAACAACAGATGGCGAATCAGGGTTGCGTGCCAGTTCTGGTTCAATTGACGGTCCTTGTACAACGACGTGCAGCTTGGCGCTTTTGAACTCGATCAGCTCTTGGTCGAGAAGCGGTAGCCAGTGCCCCGCACGGTTTGTACCAGATTTTCGTAGGCCTCACCCAGCGCCTTGCGCAGACGACGGATGTGTACGTCGACGGTGCGTTCTTCGACATAGACGTTGCCGCCCCACACCTGGTCCAGCAGCTGGCCACGGGTGTAGGCGCGCTCCTGGTGGGTCATGAAGAACTGCAGCAGGCGGTATTCGGTGGGGCCCATCTCGGCGGGCTTGCCGTCGATGGTGACGCGGTGGCTGATCGGGTCGAGCAGCAGGCCGCCGACTTCGATCGGTGCTTCGCTGTCGCTCGGGCCGGTGCGACGCAGCACGGCTTTCAGGCGCGCTACCAGTTCGCGCGGCGAGAACGGCTTGGTGATGTAGTCGTCAGCACCCACTTCAAGGCCCTGGATCTTGTTGTCCTCTTCACCCTTGGCGGTAAGCATGATGATCGGGATATCGCCGGTCAGCTCATCGCGCTTGAGGCGGCGGGCCAGCTCGATGCCAGAGGTGCCGGGCAACATCCAGTCGAGCAGGATCAGGTCCGGTTTGCGGTCGACGATGATCGCGTGGGCCTGTTGGGAGTTTTCCGCTTCCAGGCAGTCATAGCCGGCCATTTCCAGGGCAACGGCGATCATCTCGCGAATGGGTGCTTCGTCGTCGACGATCAGAATGTTCCTGCCAACCATGCTCAAAACCTCTCCTGGATTCGGTGTCTTGGCCCGCATTAGATAACGGAATTATTGCAGCTGTGTGACAGGGTGTTGGCCGTTATGGCGACATTGCGTGACTGAACTAGGCTTGAAAGGGCCGCTGCGGCGGCAACCCGAACCTAATTCCCCCAGAAACAATGGTGAATCCAATGACACGACAAACGCTGAGCTGGATGGCCCTTTTCACTGCGCTGGCGCTCCCGGGGGTGGCGTCGGCCCACCATGCCATGGAGAAGGACGGCATGTGGGTCGATCATGCCGGCATGACGCTGTACACCTTTGACAAGGATGCGGGCGGCAAGTCGATGTGCAATGACGCGTGCGCCAAAAACTGGCCACCGTTGCTGGTCAAGAAAGAAGACGAAGCACCGAAGGACAAATGGACCCACGTAACGCGTGACGATGGTGCAATGCAGTGGGCCTACGACGGCAAGCCGCTGTATACCTTCATCAAGGACACGAAGGCCGGTGACAAGACCGGTGATGGCGTGAAAGACGTCTGGCATATCGCCAAGCCTTGATATTGCCGGGGCCGCTGTGCGGCCCATGGCCGGCAAGCCAGCTCCCCCGGTTTTTGTGCAGCCTCGCAGGCAGCGCTGTACCTGTGGAGGCTGGCTTGCCGGCGATAGGGCCATCAGCCTTGACGCAGTGTGTAGTCCAGCACTACCCCGATGAACACCAGCAACCCCGCCCAGTGGTTGTGCAAAAACGCTTTGAAGCACGACTCGCGGTCCAGCTTGCGCGTCGACCAGTACTCCCACGCAAAGCACGCCGCCGCACCCAGCAACCCCAGGTGGAACCAGCCCCCCAGTTCGAAGCGGCTACCCGCAAGCAACAGGCAACCTAGCGACAGCATCTGCAAGGTGAGGATGATCGCCCGGTCGGCTTCGCCGAACAGGATCGCGGTCGACTTTACGCCAATCTTCAGGTCGTCATCGCGGTCGACCATGGCGTAATAGGTGTCGTAACCCACCGTCCACAGCAGGTTGGCGATGTACAGCAGCCAGGCGCTGGCCGGCAACTCGCTCCCTGCGGCGGTGAAGGCCATGGGAATGCCCCAGGAATACGCCGCGCCCAGCACCACCTGCGGGTAATAGGTGTAGCGCTTCATGAATGGGTAGCAGGACGCCAGCGCCACCGCGCCAAACGACAGCCACACCGTGCGGCTGTTGGTGCATAGCACCAGCAGGAAGCTTACCCCGACCAGGATCGCAAACAGGGCCAGCGCCTCGCGCGGCTTGACCCGGCCGCTGGCCAGCGGCCGGTCGGCGGTGCGTTTGACGTGGCCGTCCACCTTGCGGTCGGCAAAGTCGTTGATGCAGCAGCCCGCGGCCCGCATCAGCACTACGCCAAGGCCGAAGATCAGCACGTTGGCCAGGGTGGGAGCACCGTTGCCGGCAATCCACACCGCCGACAGGGTCGGCCACAGCAGCAGGTAGATACCGATCGGCCGGTCCATGCGGCTGAGCTGGACGAAGTCCCAGGCCCGTGGGTGCAGGCGGTTCAGTGACTTCAGCAGTTGCATGTACATCAGCGGTTTTCCTCCCTGGCCGCTTGCCACAAGGCCGGCAGGAACACTTCTGCCACCAGCAGGTCCAGGCCGTCTCGTTCAAAGCGCGAGCGGCGCCCCCAAAGTGCTGCATGGGCGGCGTCGGCCGGCAGCCACGCCTGTGGGTAGCTGCACACTTCGATCGGGTGGCGGATGAACGCCTGGTCGCAGAACAGCAGCTCGCCCAGCGAGCGGCTGCCGAGGGTTTCCAGGTCCAGCCCGCCGCGCTCCAGGGCGCTGCGGCTGGCGACACTGCGGGCGAACACCCAAGGCTGGCCATGGCCGCGCAGGTACACCTCGCGCACCCAGCCTTCGGCGCCGGCGGCAATGCCCAGCGCTTGGCATTCATCGTCGCGCAGCGGTTGCCAGCCCTCGAACAGCGGGGTGACGGAGAAGTGATCAAAGGACAGGCGGGTCAGGCGGCGGGTCAGCGAACCCTCGTCGAACAACCAGTCAAGGGTAGGCTGGTCGAAGTCGGTCGCCAGCTGTGAATACGGCAGCCACGCGACAGCGGCTGCTTGCGGGGATTCGTACGACACGTCGGTCTGCTTGTTACAACCAATGAGGCGGCGAGCTTAGCATGATTGCCCCGACTGCTTGCATAATGGCTGAAGCAGGGCCAAAGACCCGCCAGATAAAGCCTGAGTTCTAACGAGGAAAAGACCTGATGAAAAAGTGGCAATGTATTGTCTGTGGCCTGGTCTACGACGAAGCCGAAGGCTGGCCCGACGACGGCATCGCCCCCGGCACCCGTTGGGAAGATGTGCCTGAAGACTGGCTGTGCCCCGACTGTGGCGTGGGCAAAAGCGACTTTGAAATGATCTCCATCGGCTAATCGAGGAAAGCACGACATGACGTCCCCTGTGGTAATCATCGGCACCGGCCTGGCGGGCTACAACCTGGCCCGTGAATTTCGCAAGCTCGATGCGCAGACGCCGCTGCTGCTGATCACCGCCGACGATGGTCGCTCCTACTCCAAGCCCATGCTCTCCATGGGCTTTGCCAAGCAGAAAGACGCCGACGGCCTGTGCATGGCCGAGCCGGGTGCCATGGCCGAGCAACTGAATGCCGAGGTTCGTACCCATACCCGCATCAGCGGCATCGACCCAGGCCACAAGCGCCTGTGGATCGGCGAAGAGGCTGTGGAGTACCGCGACCTGGTGCTGGCCTGGGGGGCGCAGACCGTGCAGGTGCCGATAGAAGGCGATGGCAGCCATCTGGTGTTCCCGATCAACGACCTGGAAGACTACGCACGCTTCCGTACCGCCGCCGTCGGCAAACAACGTGTGCTGATCCTCGGTGCCGGCCTGATCGGCTGCGAATTCGCCAACGACATGAGCTTGGGGGGCTTCCAGGTCGACGTGGTGGCGCCGTGCGAACAGATCATGCCGACCCTGCTGCACCCGGCCGCTGCGGCAGCGGTGCAGGGCGGGCTCGAAGGCCTGGGTGTACGCTTCCACCTGGGGCCCGTGCTGACCCGCTTGCACCAGGTGGACCACGGCCTGGAGGCACACCTGTCGGATGGCAGCGTGATTGCCTGCGACCTGGTCGTTTCGGCCATTGGCCTGCGCCCCCGCATCGACCTGGCCGCCGCGGCCGGCTTGCAGACCCATCGTGGCGTCAGCGTAGACCGCGAATTACGTACATCCCACGCCAACATCTTCGCCCTTGGCGATTGTGCCGAGGTCGATGGCATCAACCTGCTCTACGTGATGCCGCTGATGAGCTGTGCCCGGGCGCTGGCGCAAACCCTGGCCGGCAAGCTGACAGCGGTGGCCTACGGGCCGATGCCTATCACCGTCAAGACCCCGGCCTGCCCTTTGGTGGTATCGCCGCCGCCCTTGGGGCACGATGGTACTTGGCAGGTGGAGGGGCAGGGCAGTGACCTCAAGGTGCTCTGCCACGGGGCTGACGGCGAATTGCTGGGTTATGCCCTGACCGGGACAGCCGTCATGGACAAGCTGGCACTGAATCGCCAGTTGCCACCGGTAATGGCGTAAATAGAGGGCGTTCTGTCGGATTTATCCTGTTGTTGCCTGCACAATGGCCGGCCTGATACTGGCGCGGCCCCTGAGCACGTGCCATTCTCACTTCCGTCTGCCGCAGATTAGAGCCTGCGGTGCCTTGAGCGCTGCTCCCAAAGGCAGCACGGCATAACAACAAGAATTCCGTCAAAGAGGCTTCACTATGCGCAAACCAGAACTCGCCGCCGTCATCGCCGATAAGGCTGATCTGACCAAGGAAAAGGCCAATCAGGTGTTGAACGCGATTCTCGACAGCATCACCGGTGCCCTGGACAAGGACACGGTGACCCTGGTCGGTTTCGGCACCTTCGAAAAACGTCATCGCGGCGCGCGTACCGGCAAAAACCCGCAAACCGGTGAGCCGGTCAAGATCAAAGCCAGTAACACGGTGGCCTTCAAGCCAGGCAAGAACCTCAAGGACAGCGTCAATCCACCGGCCGCGCCAACCAAGGCCGCCAAGAAAAAGTAAGCTTCCGCTGACGAATCGTTGATCCCGAACGGGCGCCTTCATGGCGCCCGTTGTGCTTTACACGCAGTAACTGCTGTGAACTTGCATAAAATGGTCGTTAAGAGGATAAAGTGCGAAACTTAGTCACTTTTCAATCGAGGCGTGTCGATGAAGTTCCGCTTTCTTCTCTGGGCCATGGGGCTTTTGATGGCCAGGGCCAGCCGTAACAACCCGGCATTCCAGCAGCAGCTCAAGGGCAAGGACCTGGTGTTCCAGATGCAGACCCTGGACGGCAAGGTTGCCCGGCACTTCGTCGTCAACAACGAGCGCATCAGCAGCAAGGGCGGCGCACATCCGCAGCCGGCCTTCGCCATCGCCTTCAAGGACGCTGCCTACGGCTACGCCACGATGCAGGCGGGCAACAAGCAGTTGGCGTTCATGCAGGGGATTCAGGACAAGAACATCCAGATCAAGGGCAACCCGGCGCTGGTGATGTGGTTCCAAGGCTTGATGAAATACCTGAAACCGAAGAAGAAAGGCTGAAATTGCCGGGGCTGCTGCGCAGCCCATTCGCTGGCTTGCCGGCGATTGGGCCGCAAAGCGGCCCCTCGCGATATCAGTGCGGTGCGTGAAACTGCGAAGCCAGCTCGCGCAGCAGGTTCTCGGCCTCGAGCACCTTGTTCACCACATCCTCGGCCTTGTCCCGGGTAATCCCCAGGCGCTCCAGCAACTCGTCAGGAATCTCTTCCTGCGGCCCGGAGCCAATCCCTCGTGTACGCAACAGGCGGGTCGCCAGGCACACCAGGTTGGGGAACGCCGAATACTCGCCGTCGTACGCCGGGTCGTGCTGGAAGCGCAGCGCGGTCGACAGCTCTTCGGGCATGTCCCACAGCTTCATCAGCCAGGCACCGATCTGTTCGCGGCTGATGCCTAGCAGGTGCTGTTCCACATAGGTGTGGTTCAGGTGCGGGTTCACCTCCAGGTGGCGGCAAATCAGCGAGAAGTGCGGCGGGAACACGTGCGCCAGCAGCAGGTAACCGAAGTTGTGCAGCAGCCCGGCCAGGTAGGTCAGCCCGGCTTCGGGACGTTCTGCCCGAGGCATGGCGCGGGTCAGGCCTTCGATGATCGCGGCAGTGTAGATCGACTGCTGCCAGTAGGGTGTGGCCTGTTGCGGCTGGTCTTTTGGCAGGCTCAAGGTCTTGCCCAGGGCCAGGCCCAAGGCCAGGTTGATCACCAGGTCGAAACCCAGCACGCGCACGATGGCGTCTTCCACCGAGCGGATCTTGCCCGGCGAAGCGTAGTAGGGCGACGCCGCCCAGCTGACTACCTGCGCCGCCAGCGCCGGGTCGGTTTCGACCACGCCGGTGATGTCATCGATGCTCGCGTTGGGGTCTACCCGCAGCTTGATGATCTTCTGCGCGGTATCGGCCAGCGGCGGAATCTCGATGGTTTCTTCCAGACGCTTCTGGATGCGTCGGGCGGTGAACGCCTGAACGGCATTGGTGATTTCCAGGGTGTCGTCATGGGGGCGGTCGAGGTTGGGGCTGATGGCCTCGACCTCCTGGCCGAAGCTGCTGGCGCTGGCCTTGGCCAGCATGCGCTTGAAGTGGGCGTGCTCAATCGCTAGCAGCAGGCCGACTTCGCCAGACTGGATGTACACAGTCTCGGCGTCGAGCAGGCTCTTTTCGTACTGGCACGGTGAGCTGGTCAGCGCAGGAATGGCGGGCAGGGCCTTCAGCTGGTGCTTGTCGAGCATTTGCTTGAGGCGCGGCACCGACACGGCGGTGAGCTTGCGCCCGGTCAGCTCGGCCAGGCGGTTGAGGTCCAGCAGTTGGCTCTGCGGGAACAGCACCATGAGTGCGCCGACCTCGTCGTCGAGAAGCACCGCCTGCACCCGGGAGGCCGCAGGCAGGTGCGGGTGTTCGACCACCTCACGGTAGACGACGCCGACCTTGTCGAGCAGCAGCCTGATAACAGAGGGGGCGTGTGGGGTTGCGGTGTCCAGGGCAACTTCAGTCATGGTCCGTATCCACTGATTCTTTTAAACGCGAAGTATAACCAGCCTGCGAGCAAATCTGGATCCATTCTGGGACTAGCGTCACACTTGGCCATATTGCTGGCCATGGCGCAGCCAGCGGTCGAGCAGCGGGCTGACATGGTCCGGCCAGCGGGCCACCAGGGCCTGGGCGGCATCGCGCACAGCCGGTAACAGGTCGGCATCGCGCATCAGGTCGGCGACCTTGAATTGCAGCAGGCCGGTTTGGCGTGTACCCAGCATTTCGCCGGGGCCACGCAGTTCGAGGTCTTTCTCGGCAATGATGAAGCCGTCGTTGGTCTCGCGCATGATCCCTAAGCGTTCGCGGCCAATCTGCGACAGTGGCGGGTGGTACAACAGCACGCAATGGCTGACGGCACTGCCCCGGCCAACCCGGCCGCGCAGCTGGTGCAACTGGGCCAGGCCCAGACGTTCTGGGTTTTCGATGATCATCAGGCTGGCGTTGGGGACGTCCACGCCGACTTCGATGACCGTGGTCGCGACCAGCAGCTGCAATTCGCCGGCCTTGAACTGGGCCATGATTTCGGCTTTTTCCGCAGGCTTCATGCGGCCGTGGATCAGGCCCACACGCAATTCGCCCAAGGCGCTGCCGAGTTCTTCATAGGTGCTTTCGGCGGCCTGGCAGGTCAGCTCTTCGGATTCTTCGATCAGGGTGCACACCCAGTAGGCCTGACGCCCCTCGGCGCAGGCGGCGCGAACCCGTTCGACCACCTCGAAGCGGCGGCTGTCGGCTACCAGCACGGTGTTTACCGGCGTGCGTCCAGGGGGTAATTCGTCGAGCACCGAGGTGTCCAGGTCGGCGTAGGCGCTCATGGCCAAGGTGCGCGGAATAGGGGTGGCGGTCATGATCAGCTGGTGCGGGCACAATTCGCCTGCCACGCCTTTCTTGCGCAGGGCCAGGCGTTGCTGCACGCCAAAACGGTGCTGCTCGTCGATGATCGCCAGGGCCAGATGCTTGAACTTCACTTCTTCCTGGAACAGCGCGTGGGTGCCGACCACCATGGGCGCACCGTTGGCGATCTGCTCCAGGGCGCTGGCCCGGGCCTTGCCTTTGAGCTTGCCGGCCAGCCAGGCCACTTCGATGCCCAGCGGTTCGAGCCAGCGCTTGAAGGTGATGAAGTGCTGTTCGGCGAGGATCTCGGTGGGCGCCATCAGTGCCACCTGATAGCCCGCTTCCAGCCCTTGCAGTGCTGCCAGGGCGGCAACCACGGTCTTGCCGGCACCGACATCGCCCTGTACCAGGCGCATCATTGGCTCGTGCTGGCTGAGGTCGTAGGCAATTTCGTTGGCCACGCGCTGCTGTGCGCCGGTAGGCTGAAAGCCCAGGTTTGCCAGGTACTGCGCCTGCAGGCGCGTGGCCTTGGGCAGCACCGGCGCCCGCAGGCTGCGCAGGCTCTCGCGCAGGCGTTGCTGCGACAACTGGTGGGTCAGCAGCTCTTCAAAGGCCAGGCGGTGCTGGGCCCAGTGCTGGCCTTCGGCAAGTTCATCAAGGTCGGCGTCGGCCGGCGGGTTGTGCAGGTAACGGATGGCATCGTCCAGCGGCGCCAATTGGTAGTCCCGGGCCAGCTCGTCAGGCAGCCAGTCGGGCAGGCTGCGCGGGCCAAGCAGGCCCAGGCTCTGCTGGCACAACAGGCGCAGGCGTTGCTGGGTGAGGCCTTCGGTGGACGGGTAGATCGGCGTCAGGGTCTGTTCCACCGGTGGCGGCGGCTCGTCACCATTCAGTGCGCGGTACTCCGGGTGGTAGATTTCCAGGCCCGAGGCACCGGGGCGGGCTTCGCCGTAGCAGCGCAGGTGGGTGCCACGTTTCAGGCCTTCCTTCTGCGCGTTGCTGAAGTGGTAGAAGCGCAGGCTCAGCACGCCGGTGCCGTCACCCAGGCGCACCACCAGGCTGCGTCGCTTGCCCATGGTCACGTCGGCGCCGCTGACCACGCCCTCGATCACGGCATCCTGCCCTGGGCGCAATTGGCCGATCGGCACCACACGGGTGCGGTCCTGGTAGCGCAGGGGCAGGTGGAACAGCACATCCTGCAGGTTCTCCAGGCCGACCTTGGCGAGTTTTTCCGCCATGGCCTCGCCAACGCCCTTGAGTACCGTGACCGGGACCTTCGACAGCTCACTCATGACTCAGGCCGTTTGTTCCGCAGGGGCTTTGGCGACCGAGCACAGGCGGATCGAGTCGGCGAGGATCTCGATGGCCTTTGGCCGCGGGAAGCTGGCGCGCCAGGCGATGGCCACGGTACGGAACGGTGCCGGTGCCGTCAGTGGGCGAACTTCGATGACCCCAGGTGCATAGTGGTGGCTGTGCACCGCCGACAGCGGCAGGATCGACACGCCAAGGCCCGACGCCACCATGTGGCGGATGGTTTCCAGCGAGCTGGACTCGACGGTGGTGTGCCTGGCGCCTTCGCCCCCCTTGTTCAGGGTAGGGCAGGCTTCCAGTACCTGGTCGCGGAAGCAGTGGCCCTCACCAAGCAACAGCAGGCTCTTGTCGTTGAGCATGGCGGTGTCGATGGTCTTTTTCGCCGTCCATGGGTGGTCGGCGGGCATCAGGGCGCAGAACGGCTCATCGTACAGCGGCAGGGTCAGCACATCGGCTTCGTTGAACGGCAGGGCGATGATCACCGCGTCCAGCTCGCCGTTACGCAGCTTTTCACGCAGTACGTGGGTGAAGTTTTCTTCGATGTACAGCGGCATCTGCGGCGCTACGCGATGCAGTTGCGGAATCAGGTGCGGGAACAGGTACGGGCCGACGGTATAGATGGCACCGACCTTGAGCGGGGCAGTCAGCTGGTTCTTGCCGGCCTGGGCCAGCTCGCGGATGCCCTGGGCCTGCTCCAGTACCTTCTGTGCCTGGGCGACAATGCTCTCGCCGACGGGGGTCAGGCGTACCGCGCTTTTGCTGCGCTCGAAGATCAGAACGCCAAGCTCATCCTCGAGCTTCTTCACACCGACCGACAGGGTCGGCTGGCTCACATGGCAGCGTTCGGCGGCATGGCCGAAATGCTGTTCCTGGGCGAGTGTGACGATGTAGCGTAATTCTGTGAGGGTCATAACGTGCGTCCATGAAGTTGCGGGCCCAGCATAGCGGCTGCAATCGATAGACGCACGTTATCAGACTTGCCGATTTGTGACAGAAGCAAAAGTCTTAGCGGCGGTCCAGCGAGTAGACGAACGGTGCCACGACTTCGATCGTGCCATTGTTCAGCAACTCGGGTGGCGGCTTGGGTACCGTGCCGGCCCGACGGATCATTTCAAGGGTTGCCCGGTCCAGTGCGGCACTGCCCGACCCACCTGCCATGGAGTACGACACGACCTTGCCTTCGGCGTCGACCACGAAGCGCAGGCGGTTGATGCCTTGCAAGCCGCGACGGCGCGCGTCTTCCGGGTAGCGCTTGTACTTGGCCAGGTGGCGCAGCAGGTCGCTCTGCCAGGTTGGCAAGGCGTTGCTGTTGGACGCAATGCTCGGCGCCGGTGCCGCGGACTTCTGCGGTGGCGTATTGCTGGGCGGTGCGTCTACCGTTTGCTCGGTAGGTGGCGCTTCCTTCGGCGGCTCAGGCTTTTTCTCGGGCTTCGGCGGCTGGGGCTTGGCCTTCGGCTTGGGCGGCTTGGGGATGGCGATCTTGGGCTTGGGTGCTTCCGCCAGCTTGGGCAACGGCGGTTCTTCGACCGGTGCCGGTGGCTGCGGAGCCGCTTTCGGTGGTGGTGGTGGCGCAGGCTCCGGTAACGGTGCCAGCTCCACCATCATCGCTGCCGGGGGCAGCTCGATGGCCTGAGGCACCGACCAGTTGAGCGTCAGCAGCACGGCGACCACGTGCACGCCCAGCACGATCGCCAGGCTGCCACCGTAGCGCGCCATGTTTGAGCGCGTTTTCGTCATTTCTTGGCTGCCGTCTCGAGACCTACCAGACCGACCTTGAGGTAGCCGGCCGCCCGCATGTTGTTCATCACTTCCATCAGGTCGCCGTAATCCACGCCTTTGTCAGCCTGGAAGAAGATGGTGGTTTCCTTGTCACCCTTGGTCTTGGCGTCGAGCATCGGGCCAAGCTGGTCGGGCGCCGCAACCTGATCGTCGCCGACGTACAGCTTCTGGTCGGCCTTGACGCTGACGAACACCGGTTTCTCGGGCCTGGGCGCCGGCTTGGCGGTTGAAGCCGGCAGGTCGACCTTGATGTCGACCGTGGCCAAGGGGGCAGCGACCATGAAGATGATCAGCAGCACCAACATCACGTCGATGAACGGCGTAACGTTGATTTCGTGGTTTTCGGCGAGGTCGTCGCCACCTTCGTTGAGATGCAGGCCCATGGCTTACCCCACTTTCACCATGTGCGGGGCGGCGCGCTCGCTGCCCTGGTGGTCCAGGTCACGGCTGACCAGCAGCAGTACCTGAGCGGAGGCGTCGGACACCTGGGCCTTGTAGCCAGCGATGGAGCGGGCGAAGACGTTGTAGATGACCACAGCCGGGATTGCAGCGACCAGGCCCAGGGCGGTGGCCAGCAGGGCTTCGGCGATACCTGGGGCAACCACCGCCAGGTTGGTGGTCTGGGTCTTGGCGATGCCGATGAAGCTGTTCATGATGCCCCACACGGTACCGAACAGACCGACGAAAGGCGCGGTGGAGCCGATGGTGGCGAGCACGCCGGTGCCGCTGCTCATGGTGCGGCCGCTGGCGTGCACCAGGCGCTCCAGACGGAAGCTGACGCGTTCCTTGATACCTTCTTTTTCGCGGGCGTTGGCCGACAGGCGCATCTCTTCGAGGGCATCGTGGACCAGGGTATGGGCCAGGGTACCTTCCTTGTTGGAGACTTCGCTCGCGTCTTTCAGGGTGGTGGATTTCTTCAGCTGGGCGATTTCGCCACGCAGGCGACGTTTGGCGCCCATCAGCTCGAAGCCTTTGGCGATCCAGATGGTCCAGGTAATGATGGAGGCGATGGCCAGGCCGATCATGACGATCTTGACCACGATATCGGCGTTTTTGTACATGCCCCATGGGGACAGGTCGTGGGCCATGCCCAGCGAGGTGTCTTCAACCAGGGCCTCAACGTTCGGGTCTACCGCAGCCGGTGAAGCAGCAGCGTTGGCAGCAGGAGCCTGCGCATCGGCAGCCGGGGCAGCAGCAGGTGCGGCCGGGGCAGTGGCAGCAGCAGGCGCGGCGGCGTTGGCGGTTGGCTCATCGGCCATGGCCACCGGGGCCAGCACCAGGCTGAGTGTCAGCGCGGCGATGGCGCGCCAGGCGCGCGACGGGGTTGGCGAAGCGGAAGGTTGAATACGTGTCATGCTGGCCGGACCTGATGAAGAAATAAAGTGAGCGTTCTCCAAGGCCTCGAGGTAGGCCGAGAACAAATTGGCGGCCATTATTGCAAGTAATTCTTGTTAACAAAAGTAATCTTGTTGCTTTTTTCGCCTATGGTCTAGCCATCCATCGTGTAGCGTGGGTGGGCTGATCAATTGGTCTAGGGAGTTCAGAGATGTCAGACCTTTCCGTGATGGTGGTGGGTTGTGGTGATGTAGGTGGGCGTCTGGCCCTGCAAATGCTGGGTAAAGGCTGGCAGGTAAGCGGCTTGCGCCGCGCTGTCGGGCAGCTGCCTGCGGGCGTTCAACCGGTTGCCGCGGACCTGGCCGAACCGTCGATCCCGCAAGCCTGGCCACAGGGCACGCTGGATTATCTGGTGTACTGCGTGGCGGCCAGCCAGCACGACGAGGCCGGTTACCAGGCGGCTTATGTGGATGGCTTGCGCCATGTGCTGGCCTGGCTGGCCGAGCGAGGCCAGCGCCCCCGTCGCCTGTTGTTCGTCTCCAGCAGCAGCGTGTATGCGCAGAAGGACGGCGAGTGGGTCGAGGAAGGCGCAGCCACAGAGCCCGAAGGTTATTCCGGGCGTGTGATGCTGGAGGCTGAACGGCTGGCGCTGGCCAGTGGTATCCCGGCGAGCGTGGTGCGCCTGACCGGCATCTATGGCCCAGGCCGCGAGTGGCTGTTGAGCCAGGTGCGCCAGGGTTACCGTGTGGCCGAAGAGCCGCCGCTGTATGGCAACCGCATTCATGCCGAAGATGCCGCCAGCCTGTTGGCGTTTCTGCTGCAGGCCGATGCGGATGGCAAGGTGCTGGACGACTACTACATTGGCGTTGATGACGACCCGGCGCCCCTGGCCGACGTGGTGGCCTGGCTGCGGGCATACATGGGGGTTACCGAGTGGTCCGATGAGCAGCGGGTTCGGCGTACTGGCAGCAAGCGCTGCAGCAACGCCCGGGCCCGGGCGCTGGGCTGGGCACCGGAGTACCCAAGCTACAAGGAAGGGTATGCAGCCATCCTGAAAGGAGGGCGTTGAATTTACCGGCCTCTTCGCGGGTAAACCTGCTCCCACAGGGATATCACAAGGCCTGGAGACAGTGATTACCCGCGAAGAGGCCAGTGCATTCAGTGCAAATGCAGCAGGATTCAGTTCTGCTCCAGCACCCACTGGCGCTTGCCCGCGGCCAGTTCCGGCATTTCATCCGGTTGCGCACGGTTCACTGCCTGGAAAATCTCCAGCTTGTCGCCAGTTCGCTTGATGATGAACGGTGCACCACGCTGGTTACGCTCCAGCCACAGGCTGTCATTGCTGCCGCCCATGGTCGCGCAGTCACCTGCCAGGCACAGGGCAAAACGGTCCGGCCCCGGCAGGCCGGTGACGTTGCCGGTGTCGCTGAAGCGCACGCTGGCACCTTTGCCCTCACCTTCGACCACCTTCCAGTTGCCGCCCAGGTAGGCCTGGTACAGCGCTTTCTCGAAGCTGCTGCCCAGCGGCGCATTGGCAGTTGCCGGCGCCTTGGCACGCACGAAGGTCTGCTTGGCGCCACGCTGGTCGACGGCTTGCAGCTCGTCACCGTCGAGCGACAGCTGCTCGGTCTGGCCGCCCTCGAAGCTGGCCTGCCATTGCTTTTCGTTGCTGCTCAGCTGGCCATCAGCGGCCTCGAAACCATTGCTGTAGCTGGCCTGCTGGCTGGCAACGTCGAGCTTCCATTCGAACACGGGGCCGTGTTCATTCAGCGCTTGGCGCAGGCTGCCGCCCTTGACCGCTGCAGTGATGGCCTCCTGGTTGATCCAGGTGCCGTTGAAATCTTCGGGTTTGTGGCTGGCGCAGCCGCCCAGTAGCAGGGCTGCCAGCGCGATGGGCAGTGCTTGACGCATGACGGGGTAACCTTGCAAAAGGAGGAGTGACGGGCAGGGCGCCCGTCACCGGGGCATCACTCGATGACCAGGATGGCGTCCATTTCGACCTGGGCACCTTTCGGCAGCGCGGCAACGCCGATGGCGGCACGGGCCGGGTAGGGTTGCTCGAAGTAGCGGCCCATCACCTCGTTGACCTTGGCGAAGTGGCTCAGGTCGGTGAGGAAGATGTTCAGCTTGACGATGTCCTTGAACGAACCGCCAGCGGCTTCAGCCACGGACTTGAGGTTCTCGAATACCTGCACGGTCTGGGCTTCGAAGCCTTCGACCAGTTCCATGGTCTTCGGGTCCAGCGGGATCTGGCCCGACATGTACACCGTGTTGCCGGCCTTGATCGCCTGCGAGTAGGTGCCGATGGCGGCAGGGGCCTTGTCGCTCGTGATGACGGTCTTGCTCATGATGACTCCTTGCGGTTGGCGGACTACGTACGCATGCGGGTGATGCGGACCACGCCGGTCAGGGTACGCAGCTTCTTGATCACACGCGCCAGGTGCACACGGTCGTGCACGCTGACCACCAGTTGGACCACGCTGATACGGCCATCGCGTTCGTCCATGCTGATCTTCTCGATGTTGCCGTCGGCGGCGTTGACGCTGCTGGCCAGCAGGGCAATAAGGCCGCGCTGGTGCTCCAGTTCGACACGCAGTTCGACATTGAACTCACCGGTGATGTCCTTGGCCCAGGAAAGCTGCACGCATTTTTCCGGGTTGTGGCGGATTTCACTGATGTTGCGGCAATTTTCCAGGTGCACGACCATGCCCTTGCCGGCCGACAGGTGGCCGACGATCGGGTCGCCAGGGATTGGCGTGCAGCATTTGGCGTAGCTCAGCACCAGGCCTTCGGTGCCACGGATCGCCAACGGGCCTTCCGGCGCAGGCAACTGCTCGCCGTCAGCCGACAGCAGGCGGCGTGCGACTACGTAGGCCATGCGGTTGCCCAGGCCGATGTCTTCGAGCAGGTCTTCGATCAGTTCCAGGCGGTACTCGGCGAGAATCGCCTGGATGCGCTCCTGGGGGATTTTATCCAGGCTGCTGTCAAAGCCGGTGAGTACCTTGTTCAGCAGGCGCTCGCCCAGGCTGATGGACTCGGAGCGGCGCTGTTGCTTCAGGGCGTGACGGATGTGCGTACGCGCCTTGCCGGTCACCACGAAGTTGAGCCAGGCCGGGTTCGGCCGAGCGCCGGGGGCGCTGACGATTTCCACCGTCGAGCCGCTTTGCAGCGGTTCGGACAGCGGCGCCAGGCGGCGGTTGATGCGGCAGGCGATGCAGCTGTTGCCGACGTCGGTGTGTACCGCGTAGGCGAAGTCCACCGCCGTGGAGCCTTTGGGCAGCTCCATGATGCGGCCTTTGGGCGTGAACACGTAGACCTCGTCCGGGAACAGGTCGATCTTCACGCTCTCGATGAATTCCAGTGAGTTGCCGGCACGTTGCTGCAACTCGAGGATACCCTTGACCCACTGCCGCGCGCGGGCATGGCTGCCCTTGGGCTGCTCGTCGTCGTTGGACTTGTACAGCCAGTGCGCGGCGATGCCGTTGTTGGCCATCTCTTCCATTTCGCGGGTGCGGATCTGGATTTCGATGGGCACGCCGTGCATGCCGAACAACGTGGTGTGCAACGACTGGTAGCCGTTGGCCTTGGGGATCGCGATGTAATCCTTGAAGCGACCAGGCAGCGGCTTGTACAGGTTATGCACGGCGCCGAGCACGCGGTAGCAGGTGTCGACCTTGTCGACGATGATGCGGAAGGCATACACGTCCATGATCTCGTTGAAGGCACGGCGCTTGCCGCGCATCTTCTTGTAGATGCCATAGAGGTGTTTCTGCCGGCCGCTGACCTCGCCTTCGATGCCGTCGGCAGCCAGGCAGTTGGCCAGCGAGTGTTCGATCTTGGCGACGATCTCTTTACGGTTGCCGCGTGCGCTTTTCACCGCCCGGTGAATCAGCGACGAGCGCATTGGGTGCATGGCCTTGAAACCCAGGTCCTCGAACTCCACGCGCACGGTGTGCATCCCCAGGCGATTGGCGATAGGGGCGTAGATTTCGAGGGTTTCCTTGGCAATGCGCCGGCGTTTTTCGCCGGACAGCACTTCCAGGGTGCGCATGTTGTGCAGGCGGTCGGCCAGCTTGACCAGAATCACGCGAATGTCGCGGGCCATGGCCATGGCCATTTTCTGGAAGTTTTCGGCCTGCGCCTCGGCCTTGGTCTCGAAGTTCATCTGGGTCAGCTTGCTGACCCCATCGACCAGTTCGGCCACCGTCTCGCCAAACTGCTGGCTGAGGGCTTCCTTGGCGATACCGGTGTCTTCGATCACGTCGTGCAGCATGGCCGCCATCAGGCTTTGATGGTCCATGTGCATGTCGGCGAGGATGCTGGCCACGGCCAGCGGGTGGGTCACGTAGGGCTCGCCGCTGCGGCGGCGCTGCCCATCGTGGGCCTGTTCGGCGTAGAAATAGGCGCGCCGGACCAGGTTGACCTGTTCGGGGCCAAGGTAGGTCGACAGCCGTTCGGCCAAGGCTTCTATACCCGGCATGGGTTGACCTCCTGCGGAGGAAGAGGGCCTTGCGCCGTGCGACGTCGACCTGGCATCAATCAGACAGCCTCGTTGTTCTCGTCCTCGAAGGCGGCGAAGACCGGATCCTCGGTGACGATCTCTTCAGCGGCGATGAACTCGTTGGTGACGATGCCTTCGGCGATTTCACGCAGGGCAACAACGGTCGGCTTGTCGTTTTCCCACGCAACGCGTGGTTCTTTGCCGCCGGTCGCCAGCTGGCGAGCGCGCTTGGTCGAGAGCATGACCAGCTCGAAGCGGTTATCCACGTGTTCCAGGCAGTCTTCAACAGTTACGCGGGCCATGGTCTTCCTCAGTAGCAAATGCGGTGGGCGTGCAGCCCAGTAATGGGCAGGCGGACTCGATAGTATAAAAATTCACCAGCCAATAGGGAAGCGCTGTTTTGCCGGGCGGTCACCTTGAAGCACTGTGTTTGCTTCTTCGCGGGTAAACCTGCTTCCACAGGCACCGCCTACCCTGTGGGAGCAGGTTTTGCCGCGAAAGTGCCGGACCAGACAGCCGCAATACTTGAGCCCGACGATAACCTCAGAGCATCGCGCCACGCAACCGCGGCGTCAGCTCTTCGAACAAGGTCTGCACCGAGCGCAGCGCCCGGCAATCCGGCCGGGTCAGTAGCCAAAGCTGAGTGTCGCAACCCGGTAGCGGTCCGCTCAGCGCTTCCACGCCGGGCAGGGCGTGCACCATGTAATCCGGCAGCGCCGCCACGCCCAGGCCGGCGGTTACCAGCTGGGCGATGGTCGACATCCCGCTGCACTGGTAGCGCGGGCTCAACCCAGGGTGCTGCTGGTTGCGCCAGACCACCGTGGGGTGGTCCTGCATCGAGTCGTCGGGGGCGATCCATGGCACGCTGACGGCCGATTCTGCCAGGCGCTCGCGCCACTGCGGCTGGCCGCAAACCACATAGGATGTTGACCCCAGGTTGCGACCTACCAGGTGCTCCGGTGGTGTATTGGTCAGGCGCAGGGCAATGTCGGCGTCACGCCGGCTGAGGTTGGCGAAGGTATTCGAGGTGCCCATCTCCAGCGACAGGGCCGGGTAGTTGGGCATGAACTCGGCCAGCGCCGGCAGCAGCAGGCTATGCATCACCGCCTCGGTGCAGGTCACCCGCACCGTGCCGCTGACCACCTGCTCGCCACTGGTCATGGCAATGCGTGCCGCCTCC
This sequence comes from Pseudomonas fortuita, assembly GCF_026898135.2. Taxonomy (NCBI): domain Bacteria; kingdom Pseudomonadati; phylum Pseudomonadota; class Gammaproteobacteria; order Pseudomonadales; family Pseudomonadaceae; genus Pseudomonas; species Pseudomonas fortuita. The sequence continues at coordinate 6,189,790 of NZ_CP114035.2, read as the reverse complement.
AGCGCCTGCTCGGCGCGCTCGGCCTGCTCGGCCAGGGCCTGCGCGGTGTCGGTCGGCAGGTAGCCCTTGCGGCTCTTGACGAACAAGGCGGTGCCCAGCGCCGACTCCAGCCGGCGGATCGAGCGGAACACCGTCGAAACGTCGACTTTGAGGAGCTCGGCGGCCTTGGCCAGCGAGCGGCCACGCTCCAGTGCCAGGACCAGAGAGAGGTCGGCGTGGGTGATCTGATATTGCATTGGTGCACGCTCTGCTTGCCGAATTGCCAATGTCTGTTGCGTCGGGGCCATTTTATAGTGAAACCGCCCCCCGGAATCAATGCGTCCGGTCGGGTAACCAATCCCCACGATGGGAAAGTGAAAAAAACAACAGCTGCAACCATCGTCGCCCGTGAGGCGCCAGCCGTATCCCCACATCGCCGCAGCACATCAAAGGATGTACACCATGACGTCGGTAACCCCGTGCGCCAGTTCTTCCAGCGAGATGAATGACTTCCTCCAGGCCCATCCGGACACACAGTACGTCGACCTGCTGATCTCCGACATGAATGGCGTGGTACGTGGCAAGCGCATCGAGCGGGCCAGCCTGCACAAGGTGTACGAGAAAGGCATCAACCTGCCGGCTTCGCTGTTCGCCCTGGACATCAACGGTTCCACGGTCGAAAGCACCGGCCTTGGCCTGGACATTGGCGATGCCGACCGCATCTGCTTCCCGATCCCCGGCACACTGTCGGACGAGCCATGGCAGAAACGCCCCACCGCCCAGCTGCTGATGACCATGCACGAGATCGAAGGCGCGCCGTTCTTTGCCGACCCGCGTGAAGTGCTGCGTCAGGTGGTGAGCAAGTTCGACGACCTGGGCCTTACGATTTGTGCTGCGTTCGAGCTGGAGTTCTACCTGATTGATCAGGACAACCTCAACGGCCGCCCGCAGCCGCCGCGCTCGCCCATTTCCGGCAAGCGTCCGCAGTCGACCCAGGTGTACCTGATCGACGACCTCGACGAATACGCCGACTGCCTGCAGGACATGCTCGAAGCGGCCAAGGAGCAGGGCCTGCCTGCCGATGCCATCGTCAAGGAAAGCGCCCCGGCGCAGTTCGAGGTCAACCTGCACCACGTGGCTGACCCGCTGAAGGCCTGCGACTACGCGATCCTGCTCAAGCGGCTGATCAAGAACGTGGCCTACGACCATGAAATGGACACCACCTTCATGGCCAAGCCCTACCCGGGCCAGGCAGGCAACGGCCTGCACGTGCATATTTCGTTGCTGGACAAGAAAACCGGCAAGAACATCTTCTCAAGCGATGACCCGCTGCAAAGCGACACGTTGCGCCACGCCATTGGTGGTGTGCTGGAGACGATGCCGGCATCGATGGCCTTCCTCTGCCCGAACATCAACTCCTACCGCCGCTTCGGTGCGCAGTTCTATGTGCCCAATGCGCCGAGCTGGGGCCTGGACAACCGCACCGTGGCCGTGCGCGTACCTACCGACAGCAGCGACAACGTGCGCCTGGAACACCGCGTGGCCGGCGCCGACGCCAACCCGTACCTGATGCTTGCGGCAGTCCTTGCCGGCGTGCACCACGGCCTGACCAACAAGGTCGAGCCGGATGCGCCGATCGAAGGCAACTCCTACGAGCAACTGGAACAGAGCCTGCCGAACAACCTGCGTGATGCCCTGCGCGCGCTGGACGACAGCGAAGTCCTCAACCAATACATCAGCCCGGACTACATCGATATCTTCGTGGCCTGCAAGGAAAGCGAACTGGCCGAGTTCGAAGTGTCGATCTCCGACCTTGAGTACAACTGGTACCTGCACACGGTGTAAGCCCATGAGCGCAAATGCGGTCCCCCTGATCGGTGTCAGCGCCTGCCGCCAGCAGGTGGGGAAGAACTCGTCGCATACAGTAGGCGACAAGTATGTCGAGGCGGCCGGCTTTGCCGGTTTGCCGCTGATCTTGCCGGCCCGTGACGGCGGCAGTGACACGCAGGCGCTGCTGGCCCGTCTGCACGGCATTGTTTTTACCGGCTCGCCTTCAAATATCGAACCGCATCATTACAATGGCGCCCCTAGCGCGGCGGGTACCCGGCACGATCTGGCGCGCGATCGCCTGACCCTGCCGCTGCTGCAGGCGGCAATTGCCGCTGGTGTGCCGGTGTTCTGCATCTGCCGTGGTTATCAGGAACTGAATGTGGCGTTGGGTGGCAGCCTGCACCAGCGCGTGCAGGAATTGCCCGGTTACCTTGACCACCGCGAACCTGAGGACGCACCCCTGGAGGTGCAATACGGCGCTCGTCACCTTGTCGGCATCGAGCCAGGCGGGTTGTTCGAGCGCCTGGGGCTGGCTGAGCAGTTCGAGGTCAACTCGCTGCACAGTCAAGGCATCGAACGCCTGGCGCCCGGCCTGCGTGTCGAGGCGCGGGCCCCGGATGGCCTGATCGAAGCGGTGTCCATGCCCGCAGCGCCGGGCTTTGTGCTCGGCGTGCAGTGGCACCCGGAATGGCGCTTCACCGAAAACCCGGTTTCGCTGCGCCTGTTCCAGGCGTTTCGCGAGGCCTGCATTGCCTACGCAGCACGGGAGGGCGCACGGCAGGAAACAGTCTGACGTCAGCCGAAGGTCTCGGATGACCGGTCCCCCGGCAGCAAGCTTTCAATGAGTGAAAGCAGGCCTTGTGCGCAAGGCCTGCGAAAACAATTCCAAAATTTACGGCAAATACTCATGAGCAATTATACAGAAGCCGGCCGCCCACCCGATGTGGCGGCCGACGCAGGCAACACCCAGCGCGGCAAGGGCTTGGCCAAAGGCCGCTTGGGCCTGCTGGCCAGCGTGGTGCTGGGCATTTCCACCATCGCCCCGGTCTACACCCTGACGGGCGCCCTCGGCCCGACCGTGCGCGAGGTGGGTGCCCACCTGCCAGCGGTGTTCATCGTCGGCTTCCTGCCGATGCTGCTGGTGGCCCTGGGCTACCGCGAGCTGAACTCGGCAGAGCCGGACAGCGGTACTTCGTTTACCTGGTCGGCGCGTGCCTTTGGCCCGATGATCGGGTGGATCGGCGGCTGGGGGCTGGTGGTCGCCACCACCATCGTGCTGTCGAACCTGGCGGGTGTAGCCGTCGACTTCTTTTACCTGTTCCTTGGCCAGATCACCGGCAAGCATGAGCTGGCAGCATTGGCCGACAATCTGTTGATCAACATCAGCACCTGTTGCGTGTTCATCGGCCTGGCCGTGTGGATCTGCTGTCGTGGCATCGCCACCACCATGACCGTGCAGTACGGCCTGGTGGCCCTGCAGTTGCTGGTGCTGATCGGCTTTGCCTTCGCCGCCTTCGGCGGCACCACTGCGCCGCCACCGCTGGCGTTCGATTTCGCCTGGTTCAACCCGTTCGGTGTCGAGTCGTTCTCGGCCTTTGCTGCCGGGCTGTCGCTGTCTATCTTCATTTTCTGGGGCTGGGACACGTGCCTGACCGTCAGCGAAGAGTCGGTGGGCAGCGAAGAGGTGCCGGGCAAGGCTGCCACCTGGACCGTTATGTTGATCCTCGGGCTGTACCTGTTCACCGCTATCGCCACTCTGCAGTTTGCCGGTATCAGCGAAACCGGGCTGGGCCTTAACAACCCACGCATCCAGGAGAACGTCTTCGCCCACCTGGCCGGCCCGGTCATGGGGCCGCTGGCAATCCTGATGTCCATCGCCGTGCTGGCCAGCACCGCGGCGTCGCTGCAGTCCACCTTCGTGGCGCCGGCGCGGACTCTGTTGGCCATGGGTTACTACGGTGCGGTACCGCAGAAGTTTGCCAGCGTCTGCCCGCGTTCGCAGACCCCACGCTACGCCACCATTTGCGCTGGCCTGGCAGCAGGCCTGTTCTACGTGACCATGCGTACCCTGAGCGAGAACGTGCTGGCGGATACCATCACCGCGTTGGGCATGATGATCTGCTTCTACTATTCCCTGACCGCGTTCGCCTGCGTCTGGTATTTCCGCGACAGCCTGTTTGACAGCCTGCGCCACTTCATCATGCGCGGCCTGTGCCCGTTGACAGGTGGGGTGATCTTGTCGGTGATTTTCGCGCGCACCGCCATCGACAGCGCCTCGCCGGACTTCGGCAGTGGCTCGCATGTGGGCGGGCTGGGGCTGGTGTTCGTGATTGCCGCGATCATCTCGGTGCTCGGCATCGGGCTGATGATGCTGTCGCGCATGCGCGCGCCGGCTTACTTCCTGGGGGCTACCCTGCGTCAGCAGGCTACCCTGCCGCTGCAGGAATGACTGGAAGGGGCTGCTCTGCAGCCCATTCGCGGGACAAGCCCGCTCCCACAAATACTGCGCCGACATTGAAGGCAGCGATTGTCCTGTGGGAGCGGGCTTGTCCCGCGAATGGGCCGCAAAGCGGCCCCATCGTTTTCAGCCAACCAACTGTTTCAGCAAGGCCCCGTGGCGCTGCTGCTGTTTCTTCAGCACCAGGCGATTAGAACGGAACACCGACTTCAAATCTTCCAGCGCGACGTCGAAATCATCGTTGATGATCACGTAGTCATACTCGTCGTAGTGCACCATCTCGCTCACCGCTTCCTTCATGCGCCCAGCGATGATCTCTTCGCTGTCCTGCCCACGGCCGTCCAGGCGCTGACGAAGGGCTTCCTGGCTTGGCGGCAGGATGAACACCGACAATGCCTGCGGCATCAACTTGCGCACCTGCTGGGCGCCTTGCCAGTCGATTTCCAGGATCAGGTCATAGCCCTGGTCCAGGGTGTGCTGCAGTGCACTGCGCGAGGTGCCATAGAAGTTGCCGAACACTTCTGCATGCTCCAGGAAGTCGCCTTGCTGGATCAGCGCCTTGAACTCCTCATGGACAACGAAGTGGTAGTTCACTCCGTGCTCCTCGCCCGGGCGCATGGCGCGGGTGGTGTGCGAGACCGAGACGCGGATTTGCTGGTCGTCCTTGGTCAGGGCCGTTACCAGGCTGGTCTTGCCGGCGCCCGAAGGGGCCGAAACGATGTAGAGGGTGCCGCTGCTGTGGTTCATGGTCGGGGTGGCCTTACTCGATGTTCTGTACTTGTTCACGCATCTGTTCGATCAATACCTTCAGGTTGACCGCCGCTTGCGTACTGCGTGGGTCGAAGGCCTTGGAGCCGAGGGTGTTGGCTTCGCGGTTGAGTTCCTGCATCAGGAAGTCCAGGCGCCGGCCGGCGGCGCCGCCACCCTTGAGCACCCGACGCACTTCGGTGACGTGGGTGCTGAGGCGGTCGAGCTCCTCGGCCACGTCGCTCTTCTGGGCCAGCAGCACCATCTCCTGCTCCAGGCGCTGCGGGTCGAGTTCGGCCTGCATGTCGCCGAAACGGTCGAGAATCTTCTGCCGCTGCGCCGCCAGCATCTGCGGCACCAGGGCGCGCAGGGTGGTGACTTCGCTGGTCATGTTGTCCAGGCGCTCGTTGATCAGCCGGGCCAGTTCCTGGCCTTCGCGCTGGCGTCCGGCCTTGAGTTCGGCCAGGGCTTCGTCGAACAGTGCCATGGCCTCGGCGTTCAGCGCCTGTGGGTCGCTGGTGTCTGCCACCAGCACGCCTGGCCACGACAGCACTTCCAGCGGGTTCAGCGGTGCCGGCTGCTTGATCAGGCCGGCCACTTCCTCGGCGGCGGCGACAAGCTGTGCGGCGCGCTCGCGGTCTACCTTCAGCGGCTTGCCGTTGCTGTCTTCATTGAGGCGCAGGGTGCATTCCACCTTGCCCCGTGAAAGGCCCTGGCGCAGGCCTTCGCGCACGGCGCCTTCGAGGTCGCGCAGGGCCTCGGGCAAGCGCAGGTGGGGTTCCAGGTAACGGTGGTTGACCGAGCGCAGCTCCCAGATCAGGGTGCCTTGGCTGCCGGCGCGCTCGACACGAGCAAAAGCGGTCATGCTGTGCACCATGGGGAGTACCTCGCGTAGATGTATGAACGGTGGGAGCCTCTCGGCTGCAAGGCGCAGGATTGTAGCGCAGTGGGGCCTCGGCGCCCAATCCACCCATGTTACAGAGGGGTGGCCACGGCAGTCGGAAAAGGCGACGGGCTGTGTCGGGCGCGACAATAGGCATGTCTTCCCCGCGCTGCGGGCTCTATAATGCTCGGCAGATTCAAAGTCCCAGTACAGGTATCCCAGATGAAACGTCCAAGTGGTCGCGCCGCCGATCAGCTCCGCTCGATCCGCATCACCCGCAACTACACCAAGCACGCCGAAGGGTCGGTACTGGTCGAGTTCGGTGACACCAAGGTCATTTGCACGGTCAGCGTGGAAAACGGTGTGCCGCGCTTCCTCAAAGGCCAGGGCCAAGGCTGGCTCACCGCAGAGTACGGCATGCTGCCGCGTTCCACCGGCGAGCGTAACCAGCGCGAAGCCAGCCGTGGCAAGCAGGGTGGCCGCACCCTGGAAATCCAGCGCCTGATCGGCCGTTCGCTGCGCGCTGCGCTGGACATGAGCAAGCTGGGTGACATCACCCTGTATGTCGACTGCGACGTGATCCAGGCCGATGGCGGCACCCGTACCGCGTCCATCACCGGTGCCATGGTCGCCCTGTGCGACGCCCTGGCGGTAATCAAGAAGCGCGGTGGCCTTAAGGGCGGCAACCCGCTCAAGCACATGATTGCTGCCGTGTCGGTAGGCATGTACCAGGGCGAAGCCGTGCTCGACCTGGATTACCCGGAAGACTCCGCTGCCGAAACCGACCTGAACGTGGTGATGACCAGCGCCGGTGGCTTCATCGAAGTGCAGGGCACCGCTGAAGGCGCGCCGTTCCAGCCGGAAGACTTCAACGCCATGCTGGCGCTGGCGCAGAAGGGCATGAACGATATCTTCGAGCTGCAGCAGGCGGCTCTGGCTGACTGACTGTTTGGGGCCGCTGCGCGGCCCATTCGCGGGACAAGCCCGCTCCCACAAGATTTGTACAGCTTTCCAGCCATGCATGAATCCTGTGGGAGCGGGCTTGCCCCGCAAATGGGCTGCGCAGCAGCCCTAGCACGCTCCCACAAGATTTGTACAGCTTTTCAGCCATGCATGAATCCTGTGGGAGCGGGCTTGCCCCGCGAATGGGCTGCGCAGCAGCCCTGGCACTCAGATGGTCAACGTCCAGTCATAATCCACGATAAGCGGCGCATGCTGGGAGAAGCGCGGCTGACGCGGCAGGCGGGCGTTGCGCACGAAGCGGCGCAGGCCCGGCGTGAGGATCTGGTAGTCGAACCGATAGCCCAGGTTGAGCATCTCGGCCTGCTCGTTGTCTGGCCACCAGCTGTACTGGTCACCTTCACGGCTGACTTCACGCAGGGCATCGACGTAACCCATCTCGCCGGTGATCGCATCCATCCAGGCGCGTTCCGGCGCCAGGAAGCCCGGCGACTGCTGGCTGTCACGCCAGTTTTTGATGTCGAGCTTCTGCTGCGCCACGTAGAACGAGCCGCAATAGATGTATTCGCGACGCTTGCGACGCTGTTTGTCCAGGTACTTGGCGAAGTCGTCCATCAACTTGAACTTCTGGTTCAAGTCTTCGTCGCCGTTCATGCCCGAAGGCAGCAGCAGGCTGGCAATACTGACTTTGTCGAAATCTGCTTGCAGGTAACGCCCGTAGCGGTCGGCTGTCTCGAAGCCCAGGCCGGTGATGACTGCCTTGGGCTGCATGCGCGAGTAAAGGGCCACACCACCTTGGGCAGGCACCTCCGCGTCGCAGGCATAAAGGAAATAGCCATCGAGCTGGAAAGCTGGGTCATCGAGTTCAAAGGCCGAGGCGCGGGTATCCTGAAGGCAGATGACGTCGGCATTCTGGGCTTGTAGCCAGCTGAGCAAACCACGCTCGGCCGCAGCCTGAATGCCATTAACGTTCACACTGATGATCCGCATAAATGGCCCCAAAAATCTCGTGCGTGTATGATACCCGAGCTCAACCCATTTAGCTAAATCCGTGGTGTCCGGGACTATTCATGCAGCCGTATCAGCGCGACTTTATCCGTTTTGCCATCGATCGCGGGGTACTGCGTTTCGGTGAATTCACCCTGAAATCGGGGCGTACCAGCCCGTATTTCTTCAATGCCGGCCTGTTCAACACCGGTTCTGCATTGGCCGAGCTGGGGCGGTGCTATGCCGCAGCCATCGTCGACAGCAAGATCCCGTTCGATGTGCTGTTCGGCCCGGCCTACAAGGGTATCCCTTTGGCGGCGACCACCGCCGTGGCCCTCGCTGATCAGCATCAGCTCGATGTGCCATGGTGCTTCAACCGCAAGGAAGCCAAGGACCACGGCGAAGGCGGCAGCCTGGTTGGTGCGCCGCTGGCCGGTGATGTGCTGATCATCGACGACGTGATCACCGCCGGTACCGCCATCCGCGAGGTCATGCAGATCATCAACGCCCAGCAGGCCAAGGCCGCTGGCGTGCTGATCGCGCTGAACCGCGAAGAGCGTGGCAATGGCGAACTGTCGGCGATCCAGGAAGTGGAACGCGACTTCGGTATCCCGGTGGTCAGCATCGTTTCGCTGACCCAGGTGCTAGAGTTCCTGGCCGATGACCCACAGCTCAAGCAGCACCTGCCGGCTGTCGAGGCTTACCGGGCGCAGTACGGGATCTGATCCTGGCCTGGAAATGAAAAAGGCGACCTTCACATGAAGGTCGCCTTTTTTGTGTCACCTGTTCCGGCCCTTTCGCGGGTGAACCCGCTCCCACAGGATCTCCACAGCCCTCAAAGGCGGTGCTATCCCTTGTGGGAGCGGGTTTACCCGCGAAGAGCCCGGTGCAGGCTAGCCAATCACTCAGCGCGGCTTGCGGTTGGTAATGAGGGTACCCACGCCGCTGTCGGTGAAGATTTCCAGCAGCACCGCGTTCGGTACGCGGCCGTCGATGATGTGCGAGCTGTTCACGCCACCCTGCACCGCATCCAGCGCGCACTTGATCTTCGGCAGCATGCCGCCGTAGATGGTGCCGTCGGCGATCAGTTCGTTGACCTGCTCGGTGGTCAGGCCGGTCAGTACCTGGCCCTGTTTGTCCATCAGGCCGGCGATGTTGGTCAGCAGCATCAGCTTCTCGGCCTTCAGCGCCTCGGCTACCTTGCCAGCCACCAGGTCGGCGTTGATGTTGTACGACTCACCGTTGGCGCCCACGCCGATCGGCGCGATCACCGGGATGAAGTCACCCTTCACCAGCATGTTCAGCAGGTCGGTGTTCACGCTTACCACTTCGCCCACGTGGCCGATGTCGATGATTTCCGGGGTGGTCATCTCGGGCGTCTGGCGGCTGACGGTCAGCTTGCGGGCGCGGATCAGTTCCGCGTCCTTGCCGGTCAGGCCGATGGCGCTGCCGCCGTGGCGGTTGATCAGGTTGACGATGTCCTTGTTGACCTGGCCACCCAGCACCATCTCCACCACGTCCATGGTCGCCGAGTCGGTGACGCGCATGCCGTCGATGAAGTGGCTTTCGATCGACAGGCGCTTGAGCAGGTCGCCGATCTGCGGGCCACCACCGTGGACCACCACCGGGTTGATGCCCACAGCCTTCATCAGCACGATGTCACGGGCGAAGCCTGTTTTCAGCTCCTCGCTTTCCATCGCGTTGCCGCCGTACTTGATCACCAGGGTCTTGCCGACAAAGCGGCGGATGTAAGGCAGTGCTTCGGACAAAACCTCGGCTACATGGGAAGCGGCATCGCGATCGAGGGTCATGCAGGGCTCCTGTAAGGAACAGATAGTCGGTCAGAACGGCAGTTGCAGCTCAGGCTCAACCCGCAGCAACTGGGTACGGAATACATCCTTGATACGTTGCAATTCGGCGTCGCTGTCGGCCTCGAAGCGCAGCACCAGCACCGGGGTGGTGTTGGAGGCGCGGACCAGGCCCCAGCCGTGGGTATAGTCAACCCGCACACCATCGATGGTGGTCAGGCTGGCTTCGCCCCAATCGGCGTCGCGTTGCAGTGCATCAATGATGCTGAATTTACCCTCGTCGGTCACATCAATATTGATTTCCGGCGTGGAAATATCGTTAGGGAAGGCGGCAAACAGGTTTTCGGCGCTCTGTCCGGCCTTGCTGAGGATCTCCAGCAGGCGCGCGGCGCTGTAGATGCCGTCGTCAAAACCGTACCAGCGTTCCTTGATGAAGATGTGACCGCTCATTTCGCCGGCCAGCAGCGAGCCGGTCTGTTTCATCTTCTTCTTGATCAACGAATGGCCGGTCTTCCACATCAGTGCGCGGCCGCCATGCTGTTCGATCAGCGGGGTCAGGCGACGGGTGCATTTGACGTCGAAGATGATTTCGGCGCCGGGGTTGCGCGCCAGCACATCCTGGGCAAACAGCATCAGCAGGCGGTCCGGGTAGACGATGCTGCCGGTGTTGGTCACCACGCCGACGCGGTCGCCGTCACCGTCGAAGGCCAGGCCGATGTCGGCGCCGGTTTCCTTGACCTTGGCGATCAGGTCTTCGAGGTTTTCCGGCTTGCCCGGGTCCGGGTGGTGGTTGGGGAAGTTGCCGTCGACCTCGCAGAACAACGGGATCACTTCGCAGCCCAGGGCTTCGATCAGCTGCGGTGCGACCACGCCGGCGGCGCCGTTGCCACAGTCCACCACCACTTTGAGCTTCCTGGCCAGTTTCACGTCGCTGACGATTTGCTGGAAATAGCGGTCCAGGATCTCAACCTTTTCCACGCGGCCTTCGGCCAGGGTCAGGTCGTTGGTTTTCAGGCGGGTCAGCAGGGCCTGGATCTGTTCGTTGGCCAGGGTGTCGCCGGCGATGACGATCTTGAAACCGTTGTAGTCCGACGGGTTGTGGCTGCCGGTCAGCATCACGCCCGACTTGCCGGCCAGCACATTGGCCGCGTAGTACAGCGCCGGGGTGGGCACCAGGCCGATGTCGCTGACCTGGCACCCGGCATCGACCAGGCCTTTGATCAGCTGTTCGACCAGCATCGGGCCCGACAGGCGGCCATCGCGGCCTACCGAAACCTGCGGTTCGCCCTGGGCCAGGCTTTGCGCGCCGATGGCGCGGCCGATCCAGTAGGCGGTTTCGGCGTGAAGGGTTTTGCCGACCACGCCACGAATGTCATAGGCGCGGAAAATGCTGTCTGGTAGCGCGGCGGGGACCAGGTGGGCCATGTCGTTCATCTCTGGTAGCTCCAATAATCAAAGGTCTGGGCAGGCGCAAACTGACGCTTGGACGGTGCTTTCGCCAGAGAGTTCGCCATCCTTGGCCTGAACGGTCATCTGCCGGCTCAGTGGCTGCCGGAGTGACCAAAGCCACCAGCGCCACGCTGGCTTTCATCGAACGCTTCGACGATGTCGAAATGGGCCTGCACCACCGGCACCAACACCAGCTGGGCGATACGTTCGCCAACGGCGATGGTGAACGGCGTGTTGCCACGGTTCCAGCACGACACCATCAGCTCGCCCTGGTAGTCCGAGTCGATCAGGCCGACCAGGTTGCCCAGCACGATGCCGTGCTTATGGCCCAGGCCCGAGCGCGGCAGGATTACCGCGGCCAGCCCCGGGTCGCCAATGTAGATCGACAGGCCGGTAGGAATCAGCAGGGTCTGGCCTGGCTCGAGGACGGTGTCCTCCTTGAGCAGGGCGCGCAGGTCCAGGCCGGCGGAGCCGGGGGTGGCGTAGGTCGGCAGCGGGAATTCGCTGCCCAGGCGTGGGTCGAGAATCTTGGCTTGAAGAGCGTGCATGTAACTTATTGAACCTGGTTGAGCCGATCGGCGATGAAGGCGACCAGTTGCCGGGCGATCTTGCCTTTGCTGGTCTGCGCGAAGAGGGTCTGGTGCTGCTGGCGGTCGATCACGGTCAAGGCGTTTTCTTCGCTGTTGAAGCCGATGCTGGGGTTGGCCACATCATTGGCGACGATCAGGTCGAGGTTCTTGTCCTTGAGCTTGCGCGTGGCGTAATCGAGCAGGTGTTCGGTTTCGGCGGCGAAGCCGACGCTGAACGGGCGGTCGCTGCGGCCAGCAATGGTGGCAAGGATATCGGGATTGCGCACCATCTGCAGCAGCATGCCGTCGCCGGTCGTAGGATCTTTCTTCAGCTTTTGCGTGGCAACGACTTCCGGGCGGTAGTCCGCGACCGCGGCCGAGGCGATGAACAGGTCACACGGCATGGCCGCTTCACAGGCCGCAAGCATGTCCCGCGCGCTGACCACGTCGATGCGGCTGACCCGGTCGGGCGTTGGCAAGTGCACAGGGCCCGTGACGAGGGTGACCCGAGCCCCGGCTTCGGCGGCTGCTTCGGCCAGGGCGAAGCCCATCTTGCCGGAGCTATGATTGGTGATGTAGCGCACCGGGTCGATGTTTTCCTGGGTCGGGCCGGCGGTGATCAGCACGTGCTTGCCGGTCAGTGCCTGGCGCTTGAAGCTTTCTGCGGCGCACCAGGCCAGGTCGGTGGCTTCGAGCATGCGGCCCAGGCCCACGTCGCCACAGGCCTGGCTGCCGGACGCCGGGCCGAACACCTGGATGCCACGGCTCTTGAGCAGTTCGAGGTTGGCCTGGGTAGCCGGGTCGCGCCACATCGCCTGGTTCATGGCCGGGGCGACGGCGACGGTGGCGTCGGTGGCCAGCACCAAGGTGGTCAGCAGGTCGTCGGCCATGCCTTGGGCCATGCGCGCCATGAGGTCGGCCGTGGCCGGGGCGATCAGTACCAGGTCGGCCCACTTGGCCAGTTCGATATGGCCCATTGCCGCTTCGGCGGCAGGGTCGAGCAGGTCCATGTGCACCGGGTGGCCCGACAGCGCCTGCAGGGTCAGCGGGGTGATGAACTCGGCACCACCACGGGTCATGACGACGCGCACCTGCGCGCCGTGCTCCAGGAGACGGCGAATCAGCTCGGCGCTTTTGTAGGCGGCAATGCCGCCACCCACGCCGAGAACGATGCGCTTGCGATACAGCCGCTGCATAGGCTTGCCTTTTTCCAGTGAGAGCGGGCGGCGACGTTTGAGATTGCCTGCGGCAGTACGTCGCATGTACGAGGCGAAATAGATTAACACAGGGTCGAAATGGGCCGCAGCAAGGGCAGGGGGCGGGGATGAATATCAGGGAATGGCCGGCTGAAGAAAGGCCGCGGGAGAAGTTGCTGCAGCGTGGGGCTGGCAGCCTGACCGACACGGAGTTGCTGGCTGTATTTCTCGGTTCAGGTGTGCGCGGGCGTAATGTGGTGGAGCTGTCGCGAGGCCTGCTGGTGAAGTTCGGGAGCTTGCGCCGGTTGTTGGAGGCCGACCGCGAGGCCTTCGTCGGCGAGCTTGGGCTGGGCCCGGTGAGGTACAGCCAGTTGCAGGCGCTGCTGGAAATAGGGCGCAGACACCTGGCGACATCGATTGAGCGGGAATCTGCCATGGACAGCCCGGAAACGGTGCGGCGCTATTTGAAAGCGATGCTGCGACATGAGGCCAGTGAGGTGTTCGGGTGCCTGTTTCTGGATACCAAGCACAGGCCGCTGGCGTTTGAAATCCTGTTCAGGGGCACGATAGATCGGGCGAGTGTCTACCCGCGGGAGGTGGTGCGGCGGGCGTTGCTGCATAACGCGGCGGCTTTGATCCTGTGTCACAACCATCCTTCGGGGAACAGTGAGCCGAGCCAGGATGACGTGCATTTGACCCTGTCGTTGAAGCGGGGGCTGGGGCTGATCGATGTGCGGGTGCTGGATCACATCATCATCGGTGACGGGGAGCCCTTATCGATGGTTGAGCAGGGGTGGATTGTCGCTTAGAGGTGTGCATGTGCCGGCCTCTTCGCGGGACAAGCCCGCTCCCACAGATTCGCCGCCATATTGGAGGGCAGCGCAGACCTTGTGGGAGCGGGCTTGTCCCGCGAAGAGGTCGGTGCAGGCTTACTTGGTAACCGACACCTTGCTGAAATCCAGCCGCCCGAACGGGCTCACCTGGTACCCCTCAACCCCTTGGCGCAACAGCGTCGCCGCCGTCGGGTGCGCCAGTGGTACCCACAGCGCCTGCTGCTGAATCAAGGTCTGCGCCTGCTGATACAACCGGCTACGCACGCTCTGGTCGTTGGTGGTGCGCCCGGCGCTGATCAGCTGGTCCAGGCGGTTGTCGCAGAAGCGGGAAAAGTTGGTCCCCGACTCGACCGCAGCACAGGAAAACTGCGGGCTGAGGAAGTTGTCCGGGTCGCCGTTGTCACCCGCCCAGCCCATGAACAGCAGGTCATGCTCACCGGCTTTGGCGCGGCGGATCAGCTCGCCCCATTCGATCACGCGGATCTCTGCCTTGACCCCGATCTTGGCCAGGTCGGCCTGCAGCATCTGCGCGCCAAGGCTGGGGTTTGGGTTGAGCAGGCTGCCCGACGGGCGGGTCCAGATGGTGGTGCTGAAACCATCGCTCAGGCCGACCTTGGTCAGCAGGGCCTTGGCTTTCTTCACGTCCAGCGGGTAGCCAGGCAGGTCCTTGGCATAGCTCCAGGTGTTGGGCGGGTAGGGGCCATTGGCGGCCACTGCGGAGCCTTCGAACACGGCCTTGAGGTAGGCCTGTTTGTCGAAGGCCAGGTTGATGGCCTGGCGTACTTCCGGCTTGTCCAGCGGTGGGTGCTGGCTGTTGATGGCGACGAAGGCTGTCATGAACGCCGGGGTAGTGGCCACCTTGAGGCTGCCGTCCTTGCCGGCCTCGGCAATGTCCAGGGGCTTGGGTGACAAGGCCACCTGGCACTCGCCACGCTTGAGCTTTTGCAGGCGCACGTTGGCATCGGTGGTAATGGCGAAGATCAGCGGGTCGACCGCGGGCTTGCCGGCGAAGTAGTCAGGGTTGGCGCGGTAACGTACCACGGCGTCCTTCTGGAAACGCTGGAACACGAACGGCCCGGTGCCGATCGGCTGGTTGTTGAGCTTCTCGGGCGTGCCCGCCTTCAGCAGCTTGTCTGCATATTCGGCAGAGTAGATCGAGGCGAAGCCCATGCTCAGCGTGGCCAGGAACGTGGCGTCCGGGTGGCTGAGGGTAAAACGCACGGTGTTCGGCGCTGGCGCCTCGATAGCCTTGATCAGGCTGCCCAGCTGCAGCGACTGGGCATGTGGGTAGCCACCCGGTGCAGTCTTGTGCCAGGCATGGGCGGGGTAGAGCATGCGCTGGAAGCTGAACAGCACATCGTCGGCGTTCAGCGCGCGGCTTGGCTTGAAATAGGCAGTGGTGTGGAATTTCACGTCATCGCGCAGGGTAAAGTCATACACCAGGCCGTCGGCTGACACCGTCCAGCTGGTTGCCAGGCTCGGCACCACCTTGCCTTGCGCGGCGTCGAACTCCACCAGGCGGTTCATCAGCACGTCGGCCGTGGCGTTGGTGGTGGTCAGTGAGTTGTACTGCACCACGTCGAAGCCCTCAGGGCTGGCTTCGCTGCAAACGCTCAGCGGCGCGGCCTGGGCTGCACCGGCAGCGAACAGCGCGCCGGCGGCGAACAGGGAGTTGAACAATAAGGAAAGGGCGGCAGCACGCATGGTGGCTCCTTGGCTGTCAGTGGCCCATCTGCCAGTGCAGTCTGGAAAAGGCCTACCCTAGTGCGCCCGTCGGTAAATGACCACACCCTTTTTTACAAATGTGGCGACGAGTGGTCGACGGCCGACGGGGCCTGCCGCTATGCTGGCCCGGCGCGTTCTGGCGTGCGGCAATGTGTATCTACTGTTGTTGCAGCCAAGTCTTTCTGGTATAAAGCAGCGCTCTTTTCTAGGGGCTCGGCCTGTCGCATAAGCGGATCCGGTCGATAAGACCTCCAGAATCACGGCGCCCAGGCGCCAAAGACTGAGAGATTAAGCGGCCAACCCATGCCGGGTTGGGCATGTGGTTTTAGAGGGCTGAGTCATGTCGAGAGTCTGTCAAGTTACTGGTAAGGGTCCAGTAACCGGGAACAACATTTCCCACGCAAACAACAAAACCCGTCGTCGTTTCCTGCCGAACCTGCAGCACCACCGTTTCTGGGTTGAATCCGAGAAGCGTTTCGTGCGTCTGCGCGTTTCCGCCAAGGGCATGCGTATCATCGACAAGCGCGGCATCGACGCCGTTCTGGTTGACATCCGTAAAGCTGGCGCCAAGGTTTAAGGGAGAGCATCATGCGTGAATTGATCCGTCTGGTTTCGAGTGCCGGTACCGGCCACTTCTACACCACCGACAAGAACAAGCGCACCACCCCGGACAAAATCGAGATCAAGAAATATGATCCGGTTGTTCGCAAGCACGTGGTGTACAAGGAAGCCAAGATCAAGTAATTGATCGGCGACCTGAAAAAAACCCGCATCCGAGAGGACGCGGGTTTTTTTATGCCTGTCCGGTGCCTTACTTCTGCTCGAACATCACATAGATCTTGCGGCAAGGCTCGAGTACTTCCCAAGTGCCCTTGAACCCGGCAGGGATGACAAACCGATCACCGGCCCGCAGGGTCTTGGCCCCGCCGTCCTGGTCGCGCAGCACCGAAACGCCCTGGACGATCTCGCAGTACTCGTGCTCGGTGTAGTTCACCGTCCACTGCCCCACCTCACCTTCCCAAACGCCTGCGGCAAACTGCCCGCAAGGGCTGGAGTAGTGGTTATAGACCGCTTGGTCTGGCTCGCCCTTGAGGATTTTTTCCGCCGCCGGGCGGTAGCGTTCGGCCTCGGTGATGATCTGCGCGAAGTCGATGATGCTGTCGATTCTCATGGTGCGGCTCCTGTTTTTGTTTAATAAAATGAACATCAGTAGGCGTTTGAGCCTTTCGTGTCAAATATATTGATAGTTTACACCGGCTGGTTTAGGGTATCGCTTGCCAGTGTGCGCTCGTCGCCCGGCCAGAATTCTGACAACGCCTGTGAGTCCTCAGTGCGGCGTTGCACCTAAACAAGAGGAGGAGTTTCGTATGACTACCCTGACCCGTGCGGACTGGGAACAGCGTGCCCAGCAACTGAAGATTGAAGGCCGCGCCTTCATCAACGGCGAATACACCGATGCCGCATCCGGTGAAACCTTCGAGTGCCTGAGCCCGGTCGACGGACGCTTCCTGGCCAAGGTTGCCAGCTGCGACCTGGCCGATGCCAACCGCGCTGTGGAAAACGCCCGCGCCACCTTCAACGCCGGCGTGTGGTCGCAACTGGCCCCGGCCAAGCGCAAGGCCAAGCTGATCCGCTTTGCCGACCTGCTGCGCAAGAATGTTGAAGAGCTGGCGCTGCTGGAAACCCTGGACATGGGCAAGCCGATCGGCGACTCCTCCAGCATCGACATCCCGGGTGCGGCCCAGGCCATTCACTGGACTGCCGAAGCCATCGACAAGGTCTACGACGAAGTTGCCCCGACCCCGCACGACCAGCTCGGCCTGGTGACCCGCGAACCCGTGGGTGTGGTGGGTGCAATCGTACCGTGGAACTTCCCGCTGCTGATGGCCTGCTGGAAACTCGGCCCGGCGTTGGCCACCGGTAACTCGGTGGTGCTCAAGCCGTCCGAAAAATCCCCGCTGACCGCCATCCGCATCGCTCAGCTGGCCATTGAAGCCGGTATCCCGGCTGGCGTGCTGAACGTGCTGCCAGGCTACGGCCACACCGTAGGCAAGGCCCTGGCCCTGCACATGGACGTTGATACCCTGGTGTTCACCGGCTCGACCAAGATCGCCAAGCAGCTGATGGTGTACGCGGGCGAATCGAACATGAAACGCATCTGGCTGGAAGCCGGCGGCAAGAGCCCGAACATCGTCTTTGCCGACGCGCCGGACCTGCAAGCTGCCGCCGAGGCCGCTGCCAGCGCCATCGCCTTCAACCAAGGCGAAGTGTGCACCGCAGGCTCGCGCCTGCTGGTCGAGCGTTCGATCAAGGACAAGTTCCTGCCAATGGTGGTCGAAGCCCTCAAAGGCTGGAAGCCAGGCAACCCGCTGGACCCACAGACCACGGTCGGTGCCCTGGTCGACACCCAGCAGATGAACACCGTGCTGTCGTACATCGAGGCTGGCCACAAGGACGGCGCCAAGCTGCTGGCCGGCGGCAAGCGCACCCTGGAAGAGACTGGCGGCACGTATGTCGAGCCGACCATCTTCGACGGCGTGACCAACGCCATGCGCATCGCCCAGGAAGAGATCTTCGGCCCAGTGCTGTCGGTGATTGCCTTCGACACTGCCGAAGAAGCCATCGCCATTGCCAACGACACGCCCTATGGCCTGGCGGCTGGCATCTGGACGTCGGACATTTCCAAGGCCCACAAGACCGCCCGTGCCGTGCGCGCTGGCAGCGTCTGGGTCAACCAGTACGACGGTGGCGACATGACCGCACCGTTCGGTGGCTTCAAGCAGTCGGGCAACGGCCGTGACAAGTCGCTGCATGCGCTGGAGAAATACACCGAGCTGAAGGCGACCTGGATCAAGCTGTAACTCCAGGGGGCCGCGTTGCGGCCCAATCGCCGGCAAGCCAGCTCCCGCAGGTTTTTCGCAGCCCTCAAGGCCTCCGTTATACCTGTGGGAGCCTGGCTTGCCGGCGATGGGCTGCACAGCAGCCCCAACAATAGCCGGGTCGGCTCACGCTGACCCGGCTTCGTCGTTTTTGCTGTTCACGAATTCTGCCTGGGAGGCTGCAATGCGTTGGGGTACCTACTTCGCCGTACTGGCATCGGTGCTGAGTGTCGGGCTGGCGCTCGGCGTGAGCATGCCGCTGGTGTCCCTGCGCCTGGAGGCTTGGGGCTACGGCAGCTTTGCCATCGGCGTGATGGCGGCGATGCCGGCGCTGGGTGTGCTGGCCGGTGCCAGCCTGGCCAGCCGCCTGGCCGGCTGGGTTGGCGTACCTTCTGCGATGCGCCTGTGCCTGTGGGGTGGGGCGCTATCGATCGGCCTGCTGGCCCTGTTGCCTAGTTACCCGCTGTGGCTGCTGCTGCGGCTGATGATCGGCATGTCCCTGACCGTGGTGTTCATCCTGGGCGAAAGCTGGATCAACCAGCTGGTGGTCGAGCAATGGCGTGGTCGCCTGGTGGCGCTGTACGGTAGCAGCTACGCGTTGAGCCAGCTGGCCGGGCCACTGGTACTGGGCTTTCTCGGCTCTGATGACGATTTCGGTTTCTGGGCTGCGACGGGCCTGCTGCTGGTCGCGCCGCTGATCCTGCTGGGGCGAGGCGGTGCACCGAGCACGGAAGCGTGCAACGTGACCTTCGGCGACCTGTTTCGTTTTTGCCGTCGTTTGCCGGTGATCGCCTGGGCCATTGCCCTGTTCGCTTCGTTCGAGGCGATGATCCTGACTTTGCTGCCGGTGTATTGCCTGCAGCAGGGCTTTACCACCGAGATTGCCCTGTTCATGGTCAGTACCGTGGTGGTGGGTGATGCGGTGTTGCAACTGCCCATCGGGGCGTTGGCCGACCATATGTCGCGCCGCACCCTGTTCACCGGCTGCGCGGTGACCCTGCTGGTGTCCAGCCTGGCGATTCCACTCATGCTGCATACCCCGGTGATCTGGCCGTTGTGGGTATTGTTCGGGGCCAGCGCAGGGGGCTTGTTCACCTTGTCGCTGGTACTGATTGGCGAGCGCTACCGGGATGACGCGCTGGTGCGGGCCAACGCCCATGTTGCGCAGCTGTGGGGTATTGGTTGCCTGCTCGGGCCACTGTTGGCGGGGGCGGGGAGCCAGTGGGTCAGCGGGCACGCGCTGCTGTGGCTGATGGCGGCGGGGGCTGCGGGGCTGGTGGTGTTGACCCAGCGGCGTGGGGCGTTTGAACCGGTTTCTGCCTGATGGATTTTGGGGCCGCTTTGCGGCCCTTTCGCGACGCAAGGCCGCTCCCAGATTGATCGGTGTACACCGTACCCTTGTGGGAGCGGCCTTGTGTCGCGATGGGCTGCGAAGCAGCCCCAACGATAGCGGCTACAACATCTTCTCCAAGCCAACCGCCTTGCTGATCCACGCATTGAACCGCCGCCACATCCCACCCGGTTCAGACGTCAGCACGTGCCGCTTGCCATTGTCCTCGGTCGCCCACACCAGCTTGCCCCCCACCAGCTTCACCTGGTAACTCAACGCAGGCGCCATACCCTGTTGGGCCAGCTCGCGGGTGTACTCCGCCAGCTCCGGGCTGTCCACCAGCACTCCAACCTCGGTGTTCCACAGCACTGAACGCGGGTCGAAGTTGAACGAGCCGATGAAGGTCTTGCGCCGGTCGAATACGATCGCCTTGGTGTGCAGGCTCGAATCCGAACTGCCACGAAAACTCAACCGCCCCGCGCTTGGGTCGCCTGGCTGCCGGCGAAGCTCAAAAAGCTGCACCCCGTGCTCCAGCAAGGCCCGGCGATAGGGCGCATAGCCGCCATGCACGGCCGGCACGTCGGTGGCTTCCAGCGAGTTGGTCAGCAGCTTCACCGAAACGCCAGCGTCGGCGCGGCCGGTCAGGTACAGCAGGCCCGGTTCGCCCGGCACAAAGTAGGCCGATGCCAGGATCAGTTCGCGGTGCACGTTGGCCAGGTCCGGTGCCAGTTGCTGGCTCAACAGCAGCTGTGGGTCCGGTTCGTTGTCGGCCAGCACCTTGTTGGGTGCATCCCACAGCACTTGGGCGTGGGCCCAGATCAGCTCGTTGCGCCACACGTCCAGGCGAGGCTGCGACTGGTAGGCCATCAGGCGGTCGTACAGGGCTTTGCGTTGGGTCCTGGCTTCGGCCAGCGACACTTCCAGGCGATGGCGGCTGGCACGCAGGTCGTTGGCATTCGGGTCGCGCCAGAGGAAGTCGGCGATCGGCCGGCTGAGGGCGCTGTTCCAGTACTGGTCGAAACTGTGCCCCAGCTGCTCGGCCACCGGGCCAATACCCAGCAGGTCGATGTCGGTGAAGTTGAGGTTGGGCTCGGCATCGAAATACTCGTCGCCCAGGTTACGCCCGCCGACAATCGCCATGCTGTTGTCCACCAGGAACAGCTTGTTGTGCATGCGCCGGTGCTGGCGCGACAGGTTGAACAGCCGGCCCATGGCGCGGGTCACGCCAGTGCTGCGGCCCAGGTGCAGCGGGTTGAACACGCGGATCTGGATGTTGGGGTGGGCATCGAGGGTGCCCATGATGGTGTCCAGGCCGTCGCTGGTGGTGTCGTCCAGCAGGATGCGCACACGCACGCCACGGTCGGCTGCACGCAGCAATTCATGCACCAGGGCGCGGGTGCTGAGGCCGTCGTGGACGATGTAGTACTGCAGGTCGATGCTCGCCTGGGCGTTACGGATCAGTTCGGCACGGGCGCGGAACGCTTCATTGCTGTTGGGCAGCAGGCGAAAGCCCGAGCGGCCGCCGTAAGGCGCGGCCTGGCGCAGCACCGAGCGGCCAAAGGCGGAGTCATGGGCGGGCAGCGCCTGGCTGGTTTCGCGGGGCGCGCTGACGCTGGTGCAGCCGGCAAGGCCGAGCAGCAGCACCAGCAGCAGGGGCAAGGCGTGCTGGAGTCTCAAGGGTGGACCGTCCTGTGCAGCAAGGGCTTTGGGGTTGGACCGTGGCGGGCGGCGCAAAGTTACGCGTCGGCGCTTTCTTCATCCAGTAGACGAAGGGCGGTTTCACCTACCTTGCGCACAGCGGCCTCGATCTGAGGCGTCGGCCGCGCGGCGAAGTTCATGCGCAGGCAGTGGCGAAACTTGCCCGAGGCCGAGAAGATGCTGCCCACGGCAACTTGCACACCTTGCTCCAGTAAAGCCCGGTTCAAGCGCAGCGTATCGAAATGTTCGGGTAATTCTACCCACAGCATGAAGCCACCTTGGGGGCGGCTGACCCGGGTGCCTGTTGGAAAGTAGCGGGTTACCCATTCGCTCATCAGGTCGCGGCCACGCTGGTACTGGCTACGCATGCGCCGCACGTGGGGCTGGTAGTGGCCGCCGGCGATGAAGTCGGCGATGGCCAGCTGCGGCTGGCTGGCGCTGCTGCCGGTGCTGATGTACTTCATGTGCAGCACCCGCTCCAGGTAGCGCCCGGGCGCCACCCAGCCCACCCGCAGGCCGGGGGCGAGGGTCTTGGAAAATGAGCTGCAGAACAGCACGCGTCCATCGTCGTCGAACGACTTGATAGTCCGCGGACGCGGGTAGGTGTAGGCCAGGTCGCCGTACACATCGTCCTCCAGAATCGCCACGTCGTAGCGCTGCGCCAAGCTAAGGAGGGCCTTCTTTCGGGCCTCGGGCATGATGTAGCCGAGCGGGTTGTTGCAGTTGGGGGTGATCTGGATGAGCTTGATCGGCCACTGCTCCAGGGCCAGTTCCAGCGCCTCCAGGCTGATGCCGGTCAGCGGGTCGGTGGGAATTTCCAGCGCCTTCATGCCCAGGCCCTTGAGGGTTTGCATGGCGCCGTGGAAGCTGGGCGAGTCGACTGCGACGATGTCGCCTGGCTCGCAGACCGCGCGAATGCTGCACGACAGCGCCTCGTGGCAGCCGGTGGTCACGACCAGGTCGGCCGGGCTCAGGCGGCAGCCGGAGTCCAGCATCAACCGCGCAACCTGCTCACGCAGGGCCAGGTTACCGTGGATGTTGTCGTAATACAGGCCGGGCATGTCCTGCCGCCGACTTAACTGAGCCAGGCTGCGCAGCAGGGGCTTCAGGGTAGGGGTGTTGATGTCGGGCATGCCACGGCCGAGCTGGACCACATCCTGGCGCGGCGTGCTGCGGATGAGCTCCAGCACCTGCTCCCATTGCGAAATATCCACCGGGCGCTGGGCCGGGCGGCTGACGGCGGGCAGCGCTGGCAGCTGGCGGTGGTCGCTGACGAAGTAGCCGGATTTGGGCCGGGGCGAGACCATGCCGCTGTCTTCCAGCATGCGATAGGCCTGTTGCACGGTGCTCAGGCTGACCCCGTGTTCCACGCTCAGGGCGCGCACAGAGGGCAGGCGCTGGCCAGGGCGATACAGGCCTTGCTCGATACGGGCGCCGAGCAGTTCGGCCAGGTTCAGGTAGAGGGTCACGGCATACTCCTGCGCTGCATTGGCATAGCGACCGGTACAGTTGGGCTGAAAATACAGCATTCAGTCGGCCAACGGCCAATTCTGTATGGGAATAATAAGGCTGTATTGGCTCTGTATTGTCGATGGTGCCGACGCGCATCCTTTCTCCACGGTATCAACTGAACGAGAGGGTGCGGTGATGGGCGGCATGAGCGATGTGCGCTTGCAACTGATGGCCAGTGAACTGGAAGCCGGGCAGCAGGCCAAGGTATTCAACGCGCCGCAAGGGCTTGGGCGTTGGGGGCTGATGCTGCATCGCTGGCATACCCGCAGGGCGCTGTTGCAGCTGACGGATGACGAGTTGCGCGATGTCGGGCTGAGCTGGGAGCAGGCCCGTACAGAGGGACGTAAACCCTTCTGGAAAGACTAACAACGAGACGCTGCGCGGCCGCTCCTACACCGACCGCGTCAGTTTTCAGATCAACTCTTTAAGCCTGTGCCACAGCATGCCCAGCGCCAGCAGTGGCGAGCGCAGGTGCTTGCCGCCGGGGAAGGTGATATGCGGCACGTTGGCGAACAGGTCGAAACGCCCGCTTGCCTGGCCACTGATTGCCTCGCCCAGCAGGCGCGCGGCCAGGTGGGTGGCGTTGAGCCCATGGCCTGAATAGGCCTGGGCGTAATACACGTTCGGCTGGCTGGCCAAGCGGCCAACCTGCGGCAGGCGGTTGGCGCCGATGCCGATCATGCCGCCCCACTGATAGTCGATGCGCACGTCGGCCAGCTGCGGGAACACCTTGAGCATCTTCGGCCGCATGTAGGCGGCGATATCTTTCGGGTCGCGGCCTGAATAGTGGCAGGCACCGCCAAACAGCAGGCGGTGGTCGGCAGACAGCCGGTAGTAATCCAGCGCCACGCGCTGGTCACACACCGCCATGTTCTGCGGCAGTAAAGCGCGGGCGCGTTCTTCGCCTAGCGGTTCGGTGGCGATGATGTAGCTGCCGGCCGGCAGCACCTTGCCGCCCAGCTCGCGGTTGAGGCCGTTGAGGTAGGCGTTGCAGCACAGCACCAAGGTCTTGGCGCGTACCCGGCCCTGGGCGGTATGCACTTGCACCTCGGGGCCATAGTCGACGCGGGTAACCTCGGACTGCTCGAACAGCTTCACGCCCAGCCGGCTGGCCACCGCCGCTTCACCCAAGGCCAGGTTGAGCGGGTGCAGGTGGCCGGAGCCCATGTCGACCAGGCCGCCCACATAGCAGTCGGCGCCGACCACGCTGTGGATATCGTCCTTGCCGACCAGCCGCAGCTCATGCGCATAGCCCAGGCTGCGCAGTTCTTCGGCGTCTTCGGCAAAGCCCAGCAGCTCGGCCGGCTTGTTGGCCAGGTCGCAGTAGCCCCAGGTCAGGTCGCAGGCGATGGCATGTTTCTCTACCCGCTCGCGCACGATCTGCACGGCCTCCAGGCCCATCAGCATCATGCTGCGCACGCCTTCCTCGCCAATCACCGGCAGAAACTGTTCCAGGCCGTGGCCGACGCCGCGGATCAACTGCCCGCCATTCCGCCCGCTGGCGCCCCAGCCAAGTTTGCGCGCTTCCAGCAGGATGACCGACAAGCCGCGTTCGGCCAGCTCGATGGCGGTGTTCAGCCCCGAGTAGCCGCCGCCGACGATGCAGACATCGGCACTGTGCTCGCCTTGCAGGAAGGAGTAGTCAGGGTGTGGCGCGCTGCTGGCGGCGTAATAGGAGGCGGCGTGCTGCGCGCTGTGGATCATGGGCTTGGTCCTGAGGCTGGTGGGCTAGGGGAGGAGGATAAGTCGGGGTGGGGTAGTGGGCAACAAGGCGAGGGCTGCGCCCTCGTTCGCGGGCAAGCCCGCGAATGGGCTTATAATCCAACTTATCAATCAGCTTTGTACTTGCCCATGTCCTGCAACCGTCACAAGATCCACTTCCTGCGCGAACTCATCCCCTCGTTCGAGTGCGAGCCCGGCTGCCACGATTGCTGCGGCCCGGTCACCACGTCGACGGAAGAAATGGCCCGCCTGCCGCGCAAGTCCCAGGCCGAGCAGGAAGCCGCTCTCGAGCGCCTGGACTGCGTGCACCTGGGCCCCAACGGTTGCACGGTGTATGAAGAGCGCCCCATGATCTGCCGCCTGTTTGGCACCACACCACGCATGGCCTGCCCGCGTGGCCGTGGCCCTGAGCCGATGATCGAGCCCGCAGCCGAGCAACTCGTGCACCAGTTCATCGCCACCACCCGGCAGGTGCTGGTCTAGTCTCAGTCCGGGATCGGCAGGCAGAGGCTTTCTTTCACCTCTTCCATCACGATGTAGCTCTTCGATTCGCGCACATGCGGCAGCTTCAGCAGAATGTCGCCAAGCAGCTTGCGGTACGACGCCATTTCCGAAATGCGCGCCTTCACCAGGTAGTCGAAGTCACCTGACACCAGGTGGCATTCCAGCACGTGGGGCAGCTTCAACACCGCGCGGCGGAACTCTTCGAAGGTGTCGCCCGACTTGTAGTCCAGGCTGATTTCCACGAACACCAGCAGGCTGCCCTTGAGGTGCTGCGGGTTCAGGCGGGCGTTGTAGCCCATGATGATGCCCTCGCGCTCCAGACGGCGAACCCGCTCGGTGCAAGGGGTGGTGGACAGCCCAACTTTCTCGCCCAGTTCGGTGAAGGAAATACGCCCGTCATTCTGCAAGATCCGCAGGATGTTACGGTCGATCTTGTCCAGTTCACGCTTGCTCTGGTGCTGGGTTCTCATAGGGGATGCCCCTCCGTGAAAGGCGATTTTGCCGAGAATTCTCGCCAATAATAGGCTTTTATATAGTGAATTGCACTGGTCTCAAATTCCTATACTGCGCCCATTCATGCCATATCAATAAAAGTCTGCGGCGTGCCGCGTGTGAGGGATATAACGATGCGAGTTCTGGTACTTGGTAGCGGTGTAATCGGAACCGCCAGTGCCTATTACCTGGCCCGGCAAGGTTTTGAAGTGACGGTGGTCGACCGCCAGCCGGCGGTGGCCATGGAAACCAGTTTTGCCAACGCAGGCCAGATCTCGCCCGGCTATGCCTCGCCCTGGGCCGCCCCAGGCGTGCCGCTGAAGGCCATCAAGTGGCTGCTCGAGCGCCACGCCCCCTTGGCCATCAAGCTCACCGGCGACGTCGACCAGTACCTGTGGATGGCGCAGATGCTGCGCAACTGCACCGCCAGCCGTTACGCGGTAAACAAGGAGCGCATGGTGCGCCTGTCCGAGTACAGCCGCGACTGCCTTGACGAACTGCGCGCCGAAACCGGCATTGCCTACGAAAGCCGCTCCCTGGGTACCACCCAGCTGTTCCGCACCCAGGCCCAAGTGGATGCCGCGGCCAAGGACATTGCCGTGCTCGAGCAGTCTGGCGTGCCTTACGAACTGCTGGACCGCGACGGTATTGCCCGCGTCGAACCGGCCCTGGCTGGCGTGAAGGACATTCTGGCCGGTGCCCTGCGCCTGCCTAACGACCAGACCGGTGACTGCCAGATGTTCACCACCAAGCTCGCCGACATGGCCATCAAGCTGGGTGTGGAGTTCCGTTTTGGCCAGGACATCCAACGCCTGGACTTCGCCGGCGATCGCATCAATGGCGTGTGGATCGACGGCAAGCTGGAAACCGCCGACCGCTACGTGCTGGCGCTGGGCAGCTACTCGCCGCAGATGCTCAAGCCGCTGGGTATCAAGGCCCCGGTTTACCCGCTGAAGGGTTACTCGCTGACCGTGCCGATCACCAACGGCGACATGGCCCCGACCTCGACCATTCTGGACGAGACCTACAAGGTCGCGATCACCCGTTTCGACAACCGTATCCGTGTTGGCGGCATGGCTGAAATCGCCGGTTTTGACCTGTCGCTGAACCCGCGTCGGCGCGAAACGCTGGAGATGATCGTCAACGACCTTTATCCTCGCGGCGGTGACCTGAGCCAGGCCAGCTTCTGGACCGGGCTGCGTCCGGCGACCCCGGACGGCACACCGATTGTTGGTGCCACGGCGTTCCGCAACCTGTTCCTGAACACCGGTCACGGTACCCTGGGCTGGACCATGGCGTGCGGTTCTGGTCGCCTGCTGGCCGACCTGATTGCGCGCAAGAAACCGCAGATCAGTGCCGAAGGCCTGGACATTTCCCGTTATGGCAACAGCCGGGAAGCGACCAAGCACGGGCAGGGCGCGCCGATTCACCAGCAGTAATCGCCTGCACCGGCCCATTCGCGGCTAAAGCCGCTCCCACAGGGATCGCATGGCCTTGGCCATTGTGCGGTCCCTTGTGGGAGCGGCTTTAGCCGCGAAGAACCCAACACCGTTTTCAACCTGTGAACCACCATAAGGCAGCCGCCATGCGTCCCGCCCGCGCCCTGATCGACCTCCAGGCCCTGCGCCACAACTACCGTCTGGCCCGTGAACTGACCGGTGCCAAAGCCCTCGCCGTAATCAAGGCCGACGCCTATGGCCATGGTGCCGTACGCTGCGCCCTGGCCCTGGAGGCCGAAGCCGACGGCTTTGCCGTTGCCTGCATCGAAGAGGCGCTGGAGTTGCGCGCCGCCGGTATCAAGGCCCCGGTGCTGTTGCTGGAAGGCTTCTTCGAAGCCAGCGAGCTGGCGCTGATTGCCGAGCACGACCTGTGGTGTGTGGTGCATTCGCTTTGGCAACTTGAAGCCATCGAGAAAACCCAGCTGCACAAGCCGCTCACCGTCTGGCTGAAGCTGGACAGCGGCATGCACCGCGTCGGCCTGCACCCCAAGGATTACCATGAGGCCTACCAACGCCTGCTGGCCAGCGGCAAGGTTGCGCGCATCGTGCTCATGAGCCACTTCGCCCGCGCCGACGAGCTGGATGCCGACGCGACCGCCCAGCAGATTGCCGTGTTCGAGGCCGCCCGCCAGGGCCTGGCCGCCGAGTGCAGCCTGCGCAACTCGCCTGGCGTGCTGGGCTGGCCGCAAGCGCCTGGCGACTGGGTACGCCCGGGCCTGATGCTGTACGGCGCCACGCCGTTCGAAGTGCCCCAGGCCCAAGCCTCACGGCTGCAACCGGTAATGACCCTGCAATCGCGGGTGATCAGTGTGCGCGAGCTGCCTGCCGGTGAGCCCGTGGGCTACGGCGCCAAGTTTGTCAGCCCACGGCCAACCCGTGTAGGCGTGGTCGCCATGGGCTATGCCGATGGCTACCCGCGCCAGGCGCCCAATGGCACCCCGGTACTGGTCGCTGGCCAGCGCACCCAGCTGATCGGCAGGGTGTCGATGGACATGCTCAGCGTCGACCTCACCGACGTGCCGCAAGCCACTGTCGGCAGCCCGGTCGAACTGTGGGGCAAGCAGATACTGGCCAGCGAAGTGGCCGCCCATGCGGGTACTATCCCTTACCAGATTTTCTGCAACCTGAAGCGTGTACCGCGGGACTACATCGGCGAATGACACGCTGAAGCGGACAGGTTGAGGGGTGGTGTGTTGTAAATACTGAACGGCATTGCCATGATATCGTTCACATCCATCCCCCTTTCCACCGTTTCAGGAGGCTCCAGCTTTGGACGTCGGCGAACGACTGCAAGCCATCCGCAAGCTCAAGGGCCTGTCCCAGCGCGAACTCGCCAAGCGTGCCGGTGTGACCAACAGCACCATCTCGATGATCGAGAAGAACAGCGTGAGCCCCTCCATCAGCTCGCTGCGCAAGGTGCTGAGCGGCATTCCCATGTCCATGGTCGAGTTCTTTTCGGTCGAGCTGGAACCTGAAAGCCCCACTCAGATCGTCTACAAGGCCCACGAGCTGATCGACATCTCGGACGGTGCGGTGACCATGAAGCTGGTCGGCAAGTCGCACCCCAACCGTGCCATCGCGTTTCTCACCGAGGTATACCCGCCAGGTGCCGACACCGGTGCCGAGATGCTCACCCACGACGGCGAAGAAACCGGCATCCTGCTCGAAGGCCGGCTGGAGCTGGTGGTCGGCAACGAGATCTTCATTCTCGAAGAAGGCGACAGCTACTACTTCGAAAGCACGCGCCCGCACCGCTTTCGCAATCCGTTCAACCAGCCCGCACGCCTGATCAGTGCAGCGACGCCATCAAACTTTTGATCCAGCGCAGTGCATTGATTCGGCAATACCCCTTTCCAGTGTAGGGTCGTTTCACGGCCTCTGGGTTCCCGCTATACTTTTCAACGCTCGCCGTTCCGTGGCCGCGAGCGTGATTAGCCACCATGAGGGTGTTCGCGTGAACCAAATCAAGAAGATGCTGGCCGTACCAGCAGCCGTATTCGCCCTCTGGGCAATGAGCGCAACCGCTGCAACCAATGACGACATTGCCAAACGCCTCGAGCCGGTTGGCCAGGTGTGCGTCCAGGGCCAGGAATGCAAAGGCATGGAAGTGGCTGCTGCAGCGGGAGGCGGGGGAGCCAAGACGCCAGATGACATCATCGCCAAGCACTGCAATGCCTGCCATGGCAGCGGCCTGCTCGGTGCACCGAAGATTGGCGATACCGCCGCGTGGAAAGAACGCGCCGACCACCAGGGCGGGCTGGATGGCATCCTGGCCAAGGCCATTACCGGCATCAACGCCATGCCGCCCAAGGGCACCTGCGCGGACTGCTCGGATGACGACCTAAAAGGGGCGATCAAGAAAATGTCCGGTCTGTAAGACACAGCTGAATTGCATGAGGCCCGCCTTTGATGGCGGGCTTTGTTTTTTGTGGTGGCTGCACTGGCCCTTTCGCGGGGCAAGCCCGCTCCCACAAGAACACCACTGCCTTCAGGTGCTGTGAGGTGCCAGTGGGAGCGGGCTTGTCCCGCGAAGAGGCCGGTACAGGCAACCAACCCGCCAGTGCCATGTCCAACCCCTGAACCCATGGATGTCTCAGGAGGCCCTGATGCACCTCTGCTCCATCGACCAGGCTGTCGAGCAGGTCTTGTCCCGGCTGCCAGCCCATATTCACATGGGCCTGCCTTTGGGCCTGGGGAAGCCTAATGCTTTCGTTAACGCCCTCTACGCCCGCGTGCGCGAGCTGCCCGAGCGGCAGCTGACTATCTACACCGCGCTCTCTCTGGGCCGCCCGCCATTGGGCGATGGCCTGCAGCGGCGGTTTCTCGAACCCTTCGTCGAGCGTGTCTTCGCCGACTACCAAGAGCTCGACTACCTCGCTGACCTGCGCAACGACAGCCTGCCGGCGAATATCCGCGTCGAGCAGTTCTTCATGCAGCCCGGTAGCCTGCTGCACAGCGAGGCTGCCCAGCAGGACTACATCAGCAGCAACTACAGCCACGCCGCACGCGATATCAACGCCAAGGGCCTGAACCTGGTCGCGCAACTGGTGGCCGCCACACCTGAAAGGCCTGTTCACCTGAGCCTGGCCTGCAACCCCGACATCACCCTCGACCTGCTGCCGATGATCGCCAAGCGCCGCGCGGCCGGCGAAACCATCCTCATGCTGGGCCAGGTGCATGCCGAGCTGCCTTACATGCCGGGCGATGCGGAACTGCCCATTGATGCGTTCGACCTGCTGCTCGATGAAGCCGAGCAACGTCGCCTGTTCTCCACCCCGAACATGCCGGTCGGCACCCAGGACCACTGCATCGGCTTGCACGCCAGCACGCTGGTACGCGATGGCGGCACCCTGCAGATCGGCATCGGTGCCATGGGCGATGCAGTCGCCGCCGCGTTGCTGGCGCGTCAGGGTGACAACGCAGGCTACCGCACCTTGCTCGACGAGCTGGATACGGGCCCGTGGCATGCGCTGATCGAGCGCGAAGGGGGGCTGGGAACGTTTGCCCAAGGCCTGTACGGCTGCAGCGAGATGTTCGCCAATGGCCTGTTGGTGCTTGCCGAAGCAGGCCTGCTGCGGCGCCCGGCCGATGAGCAGGGGCCTGTGGTGCATGGTGGCTTTTTCCTCGGCCCTCAGGCGTTCTACCAGCGGTTGAGGGAGATGCCACTCGAAGCGCGTGCGCGGTTTGCCATGACCCGCATCAGCTTTATCAACGAGTTGTACGGGCAGGAAGAACTCAAGCGGCGCCAGCGCCGCGATGCGCGCTTCATCAACACTGCGTTCGCCATGACCTTGCTCGGCGCCGGGGTGGCCGATCAGCTGGAGGACGGCCGCGTGCTCAGCGGCGTTGGCGGGCAGTACAACTTCGTCGCCCAGGGCCACGCGCTGGAAGGCGGGCGTTCGATTCTGCTTTTGCGCAGCTGGCGCGAGGCAGGCGGGGAGGTGACCTCAAACCTGCTCTGGACCTACGGCCACTGCACCATCCCCCGGCACCTGCGCGATATCGTGGTGACCGAATACGGCATTGCCGACTTGCGTGGG
This sequence comes from Pseudomonas fortuita, assembly GCF_026898135.2. Lineage (NCBI taxonomy): Bacteria > Pseudomonadati > Pseudomonadota > Gammaproteobacteria > Pseudomonadales > Pseudomonadaceae > Pseudomonas > Pseudomonas fortuita. The sequence goes on along the minus strand of NZ_CP114035.2, from coordinate 6,158,690 downwards.
CAGACCGACAGCGAGGTGATTGCGCGGTTGCTGGCGGTGAGCGATTCGCGGTTCCAGCAGGGGCTCATCGAGCAGGCAAAAGAGGCCGGCAAGCTGCCCAAGGGTTTTGAGCTGGACGCTCGTTTTACCGACAATACGCCGCAGCGGTTGGAAGCGATCAGGGCGCGGCATGCGCGGCTGTTCCCGGAGTATCCGATGGGGACGGACTTTACAGCTGAGGAGCGGGACCTGTTGCGGGCACTGAACTGGTTGAAGAGCAAGTTCAAGCTGAGCGAGGTGCTGGAGCTGGGCAAGGCAGCGTTGGATGCGCCGGGGCCGGAGGGGTATCAAGGGCACCTGGAGCGGATGGGGCTGGACGCTCCGCAGGGATTGAAGGAAGAGCTGTACCAGCGGCTTTTGCTGGCAGGGTTGGCGGCGACCTGAAAATTGCCGGGGCTGCTTTGCAGCCCATCGCCGGCAAGCCAGCTCCCACAGGAGTTTCACAAAGGCCGTGCCTTGTGCAGTACCTGTGGGAGCCGGCTTGCCGGCGATGGGGCCGGTACAGGCTTACTCGATGAAGCTGACCACACCACCTTCCAGCGACTTCACCCGGGCCAGCGACTCAACACGGTAGCCCTGGCTGTCCAGCTCGGCACGGCCGCCCTGGAACGACTTCTCGATCACGATACCCAGGCCAGCCACGGTGGCGCCGGCCTGTTTGATGATCGAGATCAGCGCCTGCGACGCCTTGCCGTTGGCCAGGAAGTCGTCGATCACCAGCACGCGGTCGCTGCTGTTGAGGTGGCGTGGCGAGATGGCCACGGTGTTCTCGGTCTGCTTGGTGAAGGAGTACACCGAGGCAGTCAGCAGGTTCTCGGTCAGGGTCAGCGACTGGTGCTTGCGCGCAAAGATCACCGGTACGCCCAGCTTCAGGCCAGTCATCACGGCCGGGGCAATGCCCGAGGCTTCGATGGTGACGATCTTGGTCACGCCGGCGTCGGCGAACAGGCGGGCGAACTCGTCACCGATCAGCTGCATCAGCGCCGGGTCGATCTGGTGGTTGAGAAACGCGTCGACTTTAAGAACCTGGTCGGAAAGCACGATGCCTTCTTCGCGAATCTTCTGATGCAGTGCTTCCACTTTGTTTTCCTCGATGTAGCAAAGGTCGCCGCAAATAGCGGCAAAGTTAAAGAGTAATGGTTGATCAGCGTTTGAGCATTGCCCGGATATCGGCCAGGGCGTTGTTGCCGCGTGCGGCCTTTACCTCGACCGGCGCATCGTCCAGGCCCTCCCAGGCCAGGTCGTCCGGAGGCAGTTCGTCAAGGAACCGGCTGGGCGTGCAGTCGATGACCTCACCGTACTGCTTGCGCTTGGCAGCGAAGGTGAAGGCCAGGGTCTGGCGCGCGCGGGTGATGCCCACGTAGGCCAGGCGGCGTTCCTCTTCGATGGTGTCGGCCTCGATGCTGGAGCGGTGCGGGAGGATTTCCTCTTCCATGCCCATGATGAACACGTACGGGAACTCCAGGCCCTTGGAGGCGTGCAGGGTCATCATCTGCACACCTTCGGCGTTTTCTTCCTCTTCCTGCTGGCGCTCGAGCATGTCGCGCAGCACCAGCTTGCCGATGGCATCCTCGATGGTCATGTCACCCTCTTCGTCCTTCTCAAGGGTGTTTTTCAGCGCTTCGACCAGGAACCAGACGTTGCTGATACGGAACTCCGCCGCTTTGTCGCTGGCGGTCTGCTGGCGGATCCAGTTCTCGTAGTCGATGTCGCGGATCATCTCGTGCAGCGCGGCGATCGGGTCTTCCAGGGCAACCTTTTGGCGTACCCCGTCCAGCCAGTGCTTGAAGCGCTGCAAACGCTCGGTGTAGCGGGCGTCCAGGTGCTCGCCAAGGCCCAGCTCTTCGCTGGCGGCGTACATCGAAATGCCCCGCTCGGTGGAATAGTTGCCAAGCTTTTCCAAGGTGGTGGAGCCGATTTCGCGACGCGGTACGTTGATCACCCGCAGGTAGGCGTTGTCATCATCCGGGTTCACCAGCAGGCGCAGGTAGGCCATCAGGTCCTTGACCTCCTGGCGGCCGAAGAAGCTGTTGCCGCCCGACAGGCGATATGGCACCTGGTGGTGCTGCAGCTTCAGTTCGATCAGCTTGGCCTGGTAGTTGCCACGGTAGAGGATGGCGAAGTCGCTATAGGGGCGGTTGGTGCGCAGGTGCAGGGTGAGGATTTCCATGGCCACGCGTTCGGCCTCGGCTTCCTCGTTCTTGCAGCGGATCACGCGGATCTCGTCGCCCACGCCCATCTCGCTCCACAACTGCTTCTCGAACGCGTGCGGGTTGTTGGCGATCAGCACGTTGGCACAGCGCAGGATGCGGCTGGTGGAGCGGTAGTTCTGCTCGAGCATGACGATTTTCAAGGAAGGGTAGTCCTCCTTGAGCAGCATCAGGTTTTCGGGGCGCGCACCGCGCCAGGCGTAGATCGACTGGTCGTCGTCGCCCACCACGGTGAACTGGTTGCGCATGCCGATCAGCATTTTCACCAGCAGGTACTGGCTGGCGTTGGTGTCCTGGTATTCGTCCACCAGCAGGTAGCGCACCCGGTTCTGCCAGCGTTCGAGCACTTCGGGGTGCTCCTGGAACAGCTTGACCGGCTGCAGGATCAGGTCGTCGAAGTCCACCGCGTTGAACGCCTTGAGCGTGCGCTGGTAGTGGGTATAGACGATGGCGGCCGTCTGCTCGCGCGGGTTGCGCGCCTTTTCCAAAGCCTCGGGCGGCAGCACCAGGTCGTTCTTCCAGGCACCGATCATGTTCTTGATCTCGTCGATGCCGTCGTCGCCGGAGTACTCCTTCTGCATGATGTCCGACAGCAACGCCTTGATGTCGGACTCATCGAAGATCGAGAAGCCCGGCTTATAGCCAAGGCGTTCGTGCTCCTTGCGGATGATGTTCAGGCCCAGGTTATGGAAGGTACATACCGTCAGGCCACGGCCTTCCCCCGGACGCAGCAACGTAGCGACCCGCTCCTTCATCTCGCGTGCGGCCTTGTTGGTGAAGGTCATCGCCACGATGTACTGGGCACGGATGCCGCAGTTCTGGATGAGGTGGGCAATCTTGCGCGTGATCACGCTGGTCTTGCCCGAACCTGCACCGGCGAGCACCAAAAGAGGGCCGCCGACGTAGTCACGGGCTTCCTGCTGCCGGGGATTGAGTCGGGACATGCTAGAAACCGGGGGTCGCCAGAAAATAGCCGCGCATTCTAACAGGCATGGGGCGGTTGTGGCGCGACCGTCTGACGTCTGAGTCAGACTTTTGTCTGTCCCATTATTAGTGCGGCTAATGCTACTAGAGGAAAAAATCATATTTGCCGCTTCCCCTCGTTTCGAGCAGGATGCACGACAAAATACGTCGGAATGCTACGGTCGCAAATGCATGTATAAAAGTGAAAATCATTTTCATTAATGCAGTAGCATAATGGCTGATACCGTTGCACCGTGAAGTCCTAAGGAGCCCGCTTGTCCACGCCTGTCGAACCTTTGCGTTTGCTGCTGTTGGCTGATGAGCCGCAATGGGCCGCCTTGTTGCACGCATGCATGCCTGCCCTGAACGGCAGTGCAGTGCTGCTGACCGCGCCTGACTGGGACGCGGTGGATAGCCTGTTCAGCCATGATCGCCAGGCCGTGGTGCTGGCAACCCCAGCCCTGCAGCCGGCACCTGGGCGCTGCGAGCTACCGACCATCCTGCTGCTCGATCACGAGCCTGAGGTGGCGCCCGGCGCGGTCAGCGACTGGCTGGTACGCGACCAGCTCAATGCCGACGCCCTGCGCCGCTCGCTGCGCCATGTGCGCGAACGTGGAGTGCTGGTGGCCACCTTGCAGCGCCTGGCCGAACAGGACCCATTGACCGGCATCGCCAACCGCCAGGGCTTTCAGGCCTTGCTGACCGCGCGGCTGGCCGAAAACGATGGCCGTGGCATTGCCTTGGGCCACCTGGACCTGGACAACTTCCGCCACGTCAACGATGCGCTCGGCCACCAGAGCGGTGACCGCCTGATTCTGCAAGTGGTGGCGCGGATGCAAAACCAGCTGGAGGCTGGCGACCAGCTGGCGCGCCTGGGCAGCGACGAGTTTGCCTTGCTGATCGACACCCGACGCGACGCCAACCGCGCCGAATGGATCGCCGAACGCATCATAGAGGCCTTGGCCGAACCCTACTGGATCGACGGCGAAAGCCTGCTGCTGGGGTGCAGCCTGGGCTTGGCCCATGCCCGCGCGCAGAGCGGCGCCGACCCGCTGATGTGGCATGCGCACATTGCCATGCGCCAGGCCAAGGGCAGCCAGGGCTGTACCTTCCATGTGTTCAACGAGCGCATCAATCGCAACGCCCGCAGCCTTGCCGACCTGGAAAGCGAACTGCGCCGCGCGCTGCGCCGTGACGAGCTGGAGCTGCACTATCAGCCGCGGCTCGACCTGGCCGATGGGCGCATCGTCGGCCTGGAGGCGCTGGTGCGCTGGCGCCATGCCGAACGCGGGCTGTTACCGCCCAGCGAGTTCGTGCCCCTGGCCGAGCAGAGCGGCCTGATCGTGCCGCTGGGCTACTGGGTCATCTCCCGCGCCTTGCGCGACATGCAGGCGCTGTGCGAGCGCGGTCTGGAGCCGTTGCACATGGCGGTAAACCTGAGTTTCCGTCAGTTCCAGGACAGCCAGCTGCTGGCCACCCTGAGTCGGCTGATCCTTGAGCATGGGGTGGACGCGCGCTGGCTGGAGTTCGAACTGACCGAAACGGCGGTGATGCGCCGCAACGAGCTGGTGCGCCAGACCATGGACGCCCTCGGCCGCCTGGGCGTGCGCTTCTCCCTAGACGATTTCGGCACCGGGTTTTCTTCGTTCGTGCACCTCAACAGCCTGCCGATCACCTTGCTCAAGGTGGACCGCAGCTTTGTTGCAGAAATGGAAATGCGCGAGGAGAACCGCAAGCTGGTGCACGCCATGATCAACCTGGCGCACAACCTCAACCTCGAGGTGGTGGCCGAAGGGGTGGAGAGTGAAGAGCAGCTGGCCTTGTTGCGCGGGTTTGGCTGTGACCAGGTGCAGGGCTTTTTGGTCAGCAAGCCGCTGCCGGTCGGGGAGCTGATCGATTTTTTGCTGAAGGTGCCTGGCCGTCAGCTGAATGTTGTCCCTTAGGGCCCTTTCGCGGGCACGCCCGCTTCCACAGGGACCACGCAATCCTGTGGGAGCGGGCGTGCCCGCGAAGAGGCCCCGAAGTCAGGCCGAAGCAGCAGCCTCTGCACGCGCTTGCGCCTTCCCCAATAACCGTTTCATTCGCCACTCAAAGCCAAATGTCAGCGCCACTGCCGCACATGCCAGGCCCAGCGCCAGCCCCCACCAGATCCCCACGGCACCACCGCCCAGGGTAAAGGTGAACAACCAGGCGCTCGGCGCACCCACCAGCCAGTAGCACACCAGCCCGATCAGGAAGGTGGTCTTGGCATCTTTCAGCCCACGGATCGAACCCATGGCAATCGTCTGCATGCCGTCGAACAGTTCGAACCATGCCGCCACCATCAATAACTGCACAGCCACCCGGAAGATCGCGGCAAAGGCCGGATCATTGCGGTCGATAAACAGTCCTACCAGCGCTTCGGGCAGCAGCAGGAACAGTGCGGCGAAGGCAAACATGATCATTGCCCCAAAGCCGATGCCCACGCGCCCGGCGCTGCGCGCCGCCAGCAGGTTGCCAGCGCCGTAGTACAAGCCCACGCGCATCGTCACCGCATAGGACAAGCCCGTCGGCACCATGAACGCGGTGGACACGATCTGCAGGGCGATCTGGTGCGCCGCCAGTTCGGTGCTGCCCAGCACACCCATGCACAGCGCAGCGAAGGCGAACAGGCCCACTTCCACCATGTAGGTGCCGCCAATCGGCAAGCCCAGCCGCCACAGCTCGCGCAGGGCCGGCAGCGACGGGCGCGACAGGCCTTTGCGTAGCGGGTAGGCGGCATAGGCCGAATGCCAGCGGATGTACAGCGCCAGGGCGATGGCCATGCCCAGCGATACCACTGCGGTGACCAGGCCGATGCCCATCAGGCCCAGTTTTGGCAGGCCGAACATGCCTTCGATCAACGCCACGTTGAACAGGTAGTTGAGCACCGTGCCGACCACGCTGATCACCATCACCGGGGTCGAGCGGCCCAGCGCGCTGGTAAAGCCACGCAAGGCCATGAAGGTCAGGTAGCTGGGCAGCGCCAGTGGCAGCAGGGTGAGGAATTCGGCGGCCGAGGCAACGTTTTCGGGCTGTTGCCCGAACAGCAGCAGTACTGGCTCGAGGTTCCACAGGGCCAGCGCGGCGATCAGCGCCAGGCCCCAGGCCAGCCACACGCCGTTCTGTGCCAGGCGGGTGGCACCTTCGATGTCGTTGGCGCCCTTGCGGATCGCCACCAAGGTGCCGACCGCAGCGATCACGCCCAGGCAAAAGATCGACACGAACGAGTAGCTGGCCGCACCCAGGCCGCCACCGGCCAGTGCCTGTGGGCTGATACGGGCCATCATCAGGGTATCGGTCAGCACCATCAGCATATGCGCCAACTGCGAGGCGATCAGCGGCCCGGCCAGGCGCAGCAAAGCCTTGAGTTCTGTGGTGGGCGCGACATGCATGGGGGCGGTCCTTTCCTGGGAAAACAACGAAGGGCGATTCTGAGGCTTTGGTCAACTTTGTTCAAAAGGATAAAAGCGATCATTGGCATGAGTCTGACTCATGTATATATGCTTATTGATGATTAGTTTCACAGCCCGGTATGGCAGGTGCCTCATGTCCCGACAGCTCCCTCCGTTGTATGCCCTGCGCGCATTCGAAGCTGCCGCGCGGCATTGCTCCTTCACCCGTGCCGGCGAAGAATTGTCGATTACCCAAAGTGCTGTCAGCCGGCATGTCCGCACGCTGGAAGAGCACTTTGCCTGTCGCCTGTTCGTGCGCAGCGGCCGCAGCCTGCAATTGACCGAAGCGGCGCGGGTGCTGTTGCCGGGGGTGCGCGAAGGCTTCGCGGCGCTGGAGCGGGCCTGCGATAATTTGCGCGGTGAAGATGACATCCTGCGCATGAAAGCCCCATCGACATTGACCATGCGCTGGTTGCTGGCGTGCCTGAGCCGGTTCCGGCACTTGCAACCGGGTAACGAAGTGCAGCTGACCAGCGCCTGGATGGACGTCGACCACGTGGACTTCAACCAGGAGCCATTCGATTGTGCGGTGCTGCTCAGTGATGGCGTGTTCCCGGCGGAGTGGGAGGTGCGCAAGCTGTTTCCAGAGTTGCTGATCCCGGTCGGCGCGCCCGACCTGCTCGACGAAGAACCCTGGGACGTGTGCCGGCTGGCCTCTATCGAACTGCTGCACCCCACGGTGGACAAGCGTGACTGGCGGGAATGGCTGGAGCGCATGGGGCTTGGCGACAAGGTTTCGCTCAAGGGCGGGCAGGTGTTCGACACCCTGGAGCTGGGCATGATTGCCGCAGCGCGGGGCTACGGGATTTCCATGGGTGATTTGCTGATGGTGGCCGAAGATGTGGCGCAGGGGCGGTTGAGCCTGCCTTGGCCGACAGCAGTGCCCAGTGGGATGGACTACTACCTGGTATGGCCGCGCACCCGGCCGGGTGGCGAGCGGTTGCGGCGCTTGAGTGACTTTCTGGCAGACGAGGTGGCGGCGATGGATCTACCGGATGTGGAAATCCTGCCGCCTCTCTGATCGCCTGTCTCGGCCTCTTCGCGGGCTCGCCCGCTCCCACAGGTTTGTCGTATGCCTTGGACCGACACTGCACCTGTGGGAGCGGGCAAGCCCGCGAAGAGGCCGAGACGGTTTTACATCGAGCCCAGGTTCAACGCTTGTGCGCAAGCCTGCAGCGAGCGGCGCTCGCTCTGCGCATACAGTGCCAGCTCATCCTGCACCGGCAGCCCCAGCGCGGCTTCGAATGCATCCCGGTTGGCATTGCTGCCGTACTCGGCCTGCGCATCGTCGCCCAGGTTGGACTGGAAGATCCCCGCTGCGCTCACCGGCAGGAAGTCCTCGTACACCAATGCCTCGAAATGCACATGGCCAGCATCGATCAGCCCTTGCAGGGTGGTCGGGCGGCCTTCCTGGTCACGCGCAGCCAGGCCTTTCTCGGTGGCAAAGTAGCGGAAGTACGCCAGGCCCTGTTCACGCATCTGCGCCAGGTCATCCGGGAATTCGGCAAAGGTATCTTTGAGCAAGGCCATGTAGCGCTCGGCATTGGCTTCGGCCGGTGCGCCACCCAGGGCGGCGCGGGTGGCGTCGAGCAGCTTGTCGTACAGCTGGCGACCTTTCGGCGTCAGGGCTGCACCGCGTTGCTCGATTTCGCCAAAGCGCGCGGTGTGGCTGCCTTCGCTCCCCTGCTGGTCGCTGAACGCGACCTTTTCCTGCAAGGCCTTGAAGCTGGTCTGGCGCAGCAGGATCGGGTGGCGGCGGGTGGGCGGGCCTTCGACCACGGCTTTCGGCGGGATGCCCTTGGCCGGCATGCCGAGCTGGATCGCATCGATGTCCAGGGTGCGTGGGGTCAAGTGGTTGATGTGCGGGCCCTTGAAGGCCACCACATCGGCAATCAGGCGGTGCTGGTCGTGCAGTTGCTGGTACTGCTCGGCGGTGACGGTGGCGTCATGGTGCCAGCGGAAGGTGTGTAGCGCTTCTTGCACGAACGCTTCGGCATCGGCTGCGTTCAGGCCGCCATCGCGCTCGCACTTGGCGATCAGTTCGAGGGCGCGGGGGGTGAAGATCTGGCGCTTGGCCAAGATGCTCTGTGCCAGCTCACGCAGCTGCGGGTTGTCGATCAGCTCCAGGCGCAGCAGCGAGGTGAACACACGGAACGGGCTGACGTGCAGCGACTGCTCGTGTACCGCGCGGAAGGCGGTGGAGTGCACCGGCACACCGGCGGAGCTGAGGTCGTAGTAGCCGACCGGCTGCATGCCCATGACGGCAAACAGGCGGGCGATGGTGGCCAGTTCTTCGGCGGTGCCGACGCGGATGGCGCCGTGGCGCTCGTGGTCCAGGCGCTCGATTTCGCCGGTCCAGCGCAGGGCCTGGGCAACCTCGGGTTGCTGGGCCATGACCTGCTGGTTGATTTCGCTCACCAGCTCCAGCAGCGTGCCGTACAACGGCACTTCCTGTTTGTACATGAGCGACATGGCGGCAGAGAACTGCGCGCGAATGCTGTCTGGGCTGACGAAATCGTGGGCGGGCATCGCTAGCTTCCTGGTTGGGTTCGGACGCTTACATGAAAGCTGGGAATGCACTTGGCTCACAAGCGAAAAAAAGTGAGTGTGTCATTCCTTTTTTGATCGACCTTCAGGGCCATTGGGGCTGCTTTGCAGCCCATTCGCGGCACAAGGCCGCTCCTACAGGGGACCGCGTGCTGTTTGTAGGCGTGGCCTTGTGCCGCGAATGGGCCGCAACGCTGCCCCGGCAATCTCAAGCCTGAAGTTGCTCCTGAATCCATTCCACCAGCGCCCGCACCTTGGGCACCTCCGCCGCATGCTCGGCATACGCCAGGTAATGCGCCCCGGTACTGCGCATCGCATGGTTCCACGGCACCACCAGGCTACCCTCGGCCAACTCCTTCGCCGCCAGGTAACGCGGCACCAACGCCACCCCGCACCCCGCCTGCGCCGCGCTCAAGGCCATATAGAACGTATCGAAGCGTGGCCCGTGGTAGGCGCTGACGCTTTGCAAACCCAGCTCCAGGAACCACTCATGCCAGGCCTCGGGCCGTGAGGTGCTTTGCAGCAGCACCAGGTCGGCCAGTTCTGCAGCATCGCCCAGCGTGCGCCCGGCCAGCAGCTCCGGCGCGCACACCGGCACCACCTCTTCGCGGAACAGCTCCACGCAGGTGGCACCAGGCCAGGTGCCCTGGCCATAAAAGAACACCACGTCTGCCGAGCCCTGCAGCAGGGCGAACGGCTCCATCTCGTTGCGGATGTCCAGGTGGATGTTGGTGTGGCGTTTGCCAAAACCCTTGAGGTGCGGGATCAACCAGCGCACGCCAAAACTCGGTTGAGTGGCTACTTTCAATATCTCGGTCTGCTCGCCGTAAGTGAGCACGTAGCGGCTGGACATGTCCACTTGGGTGAGGATCTTGTTGACCTCGGCCAGGTACAGGCTGCCGGCCGGGGTCAGTTGCAGGCGCCGGCGGATGCGCAGGAACAGGTGATGGCGCAGCATGTCTTCAAGTTGCGCTACCTGCTTGCTGACGGCGCTCTGGGTCAGGTGCAGTTCTTCGGCGGCACGGGTAAAGCTCAAATGACGGGCTGCAGCTTCAAAGCACTGCAGGGCGGTCATGGAAGGCACCAGGCGTTTGGACATAGTGGTCTCTGCGGCTCAAATCATTACCTGACGGAATGATATGCGGAATAAAGGTCGTTTGTTGTACCTATGTGATCGGATTAATACTGATCCACATCATTTTTCCACCCCATCACCCGATGTAGGAGAAACACAATGGTTGCTGGATTGCTCGAGCGCCTTGGCGTTGCCGCCGAGGCTTACACCCAGGGCGACTACCCTGTTCACACGCCGATCGACGGCAGCCAGATCGCCTCGGTGAAACTGCTTGGCAAGGCCGAGACCATCGCCCGCATCGATCAGGCCCAGAGCGCCTTCGAGGCCTGGCGCACTGTGCCAGCCCCGCGCCGTGGTGAACTGGTGCGCCTGTTTGGCGAAGTGCTGCGTGAGCACAAGGCCGACCTTGGCGAGCTGGTCTCGATCGAAGCCGGCAAGATCACCCAGGAAGGCCTGGGCGAAGTGCAGGAAATGATCGACATCTGCGACTTCGCCGTGGGCCTGTCGCGCCAGCTGTACGGCCTGACCATCGCCTCCGAGCGCCCGGGCCACCACATGCGTGAAACCTGGCACCCGCTGGGCGTGGTTGGCGTCATCAGCGCCTTCAACTTCCCGGTTGCCGTATGGGCCTGGAACACCGCCCTGGCCTTGGTGGCCGGTAACTCGGTGGTGTGGAAACCGTCTGAAAAGACCCCGCTGACTGCTCTGGCTTGCCAGGCGCTGTTCGACAAAGCCCTGAAAGCCTTCGGCGATGCCCCGGCTGGCCTGGCACAACTGGTGATCGGCGGCCGTGAAGCTGGCGAAGCCATGGTCGATGACCCGCGCGTACCGCTGGTCAGCGCCACCGGCAGCACCCGCATGGGGCGCGAAGTCGGCCCACGTGTAGCTGCCCGATTCGGCCGTAGCATCCTCGAGCTGGGTGGCAACAACGCCATGATCCTGGCGCCGAGCGCCGACCTGGACCTGGCCGTGCGGGGCATCCTGTTCTCGGCGGTGGGCACCGCCGGCCAGCGTTGCACCACCCTGCGCCGCCTGATCGTGCACCGCTCGATCAAGGACGAAGTGGTTGCCCGCGTCAAAGCCGCCTACGGCAAAGTGCGTATTGGCGACCCACGCAAAGACAACCTGGTGGGCCCGCTGATCGACAAGCTGTCGTTCGACGCCATGCAGGGTGCGCTGGCCAAGGCCCGCGACGAAGGTGGCCAGGTGTTTGGTGGCGAGCGTCAGCTGGCCGACCAGTACCCGAACGCCTACTACGTATCGCCTGCCATCGCCGAAATGCCGGCGCAGAGCGACGTGGTGCGCCACGAAACGTTCGCCCCGATTCTTTATGTGCTGGCTTACGACGACTTCGAAGAGGCCCTGCGCCTGAACAACGAAGTGCCACAAGGCCTGTCGTCGTGCATCTTCACGACCGACATCCGTGAGGCGGAGCGCTTCCAGAGTGCTTCGGGCAGCGACTGTGGTATCGCCAACGTCAACATCGGCACCAGCGGTGCCGAGATCGGCGGCGCGTTTGGTGGCGAGAAGGAAACCGGCGGTGGTCGTGAGTCGGGTTCGGATGCGTGGAAAGGCTACATGCGTCGCCAGACCAACACCGTGAACTACTCGCGCGAGCTGCCGCTGGCGCAGGGTATCGTGTTCGACTGATCCATGCTGCAAGGCCGGGGGCATAGCCCCCGGTTCGCGGGGCAAGCCCGCTCCCACAGGGATCGTGCAGGTGGCACTGATCATTGTGGGAGCGGGCTTGTCCCGCGAATGGGCGGCAGCGCCGCCCCAACGCTATAAGAACAACACTGCTGGAGCCGGGCCATGTCCGAACTGCGTCAACAATGCTTGTGGGAACACGTCAGCAAACCGACCGTTGCCGCCCAGGCCCTGGCCGGTGAGCACAAGGCTGATGTCTGCGTGATCGGCGGCGGCATTACCGGCCTGTCGGCGGCCATCCATCTGCTCGAACAGGGCAAGTCGGTGATCCTGCTGGAGGCCTGGAAGATTGGCCACGGTGGTTCCGGGCGCAACGTCGGCCTGGTCAACGCCGGCACCTGGATCCGCCCCGACGACGTCGAGGCCACCCTCGGCCAGAAGCAGGGCAGCCGCCTGAACAAGGTGCTCGGCGAAGCCCCTGGCGAAGTGTTCGCCATGATCGAGCGTCTGGGCATCGACTGTCAGGCCCAGCACAAAGGCACGCTGCACATGGCGCACAACGCCACCGGCATTGCCGACCTCGAAGCCCGCCACGAACAATGGCGCCGCCGCGGTGCCGACGTGGAGCTGCTGACCGGCGCCCAATGCCAGGAATACTGCGGTACCAACAAGATTTCCGCCGCGCTGCTCGACCGCCGCGCCGGCACCATCAACCCCATGGGTTACACCCAGGGCCTGGCGGCTGCCGTGGCGCGCCTGGGTGGCAAGCTGTTCCAGCAGTCTTCGGTTGAAGGCCTGGAGCGTGATGGCGATGGCTGGCGGGTGAAGACTGCGCGTGGCTCGGTGCGCGCCGACAAGGTTGTGATTTCCACGGGCGCCTACACCGAAGGCGACTGGAGCAACCTGCAAAAGCAGTTCTTCCGCGGTTACTACTATCAGGTGGCGTCCAAGCCGCTGCAGGGCGCCGCAGCCGATAAAGTGCTGCCACACGGCCAAGGCTCGTGGGACACCCGTACCGTGCTCAGCAGCATCCGCCGCGACGATCAGGGCCGCCTGCTGCTCGGCAGCCTGGGCCGGGTCGACAACAAGCCGTCGTGGTTTGTGCGCAGCTGGGCGGACCGTATCCAGAGCCACTACTACCCGGAGCTGGGCAAGGTCGAGTGGGAAATGCACTGGACCGGCTGTATCGACTTTACCCCCGACCACCTGATGCGCCTGTTCGAGCCTGCGCCGGGGTTGGTGGCGGTTACGGGTTACAACGGGCGGGGCAACACCACAGGTACCGTGATCGGCCGTGCCTTTGCCGAGTTTCTGCTCAAGGGTGACGCGGACAGCCTGCCGATTCCGTTCTCGCCCATGAGCGGCGTGAGTGCGCCTTCGCTGCGGACTGCGTTCTACGAATCCGGCTTCTCGCTGTACCACGCGGGGCAGTGCCTGAGGGTTGTGTTGTAACAACTGGCCCCTTCGCGGGTAAACCCGCTCCCACAGGGACCGCGCAGCATTCCGGAATTGCGCGGGCACTGTGGGAGCGGGCATGCCCGCGAAGAGGCCGGCGCAGGCTTACTTGTGCAGCCAGCTGAGGAAGCCGCCTTTCTTGATCAGGGCCGGCTTCTGCAGCAACAACGATTCCCGGCTCTGCCGCCGGAACCGCTGCAACTTGCTCAACGCCGTCTGCACTTCGCCACGCTGCTGCAAACAGCTCTTCACCTGTTCCTTTTCGATGCGGTACAGCACGCAACTGGTCAGCGTGCGGAACTCGGCGAACGAGTCATCCTCATCAATGATGCCCTCGATTCCCAGCACCTCTCCCGGCCCCATGCGCCCGGCTTCGATCCGCTTGTCGCCCTCGCGCACCGACGCCGAAACCACACCGCTGCCAATCACCAGCAAATGCTCGGAAAGCTCGCCAACCCCCAGTATCACCTGGTCCGCCAGGTACTCCACCGCCGTCATGCGCTGGCTCAGCGCGTCGCGCTCCTCATCGCTTAGCGAGCGGAACACCCGCACTTCGTCCAGCACCTCGCGCTGGCGGCTGCGCGGCGGCAGGGCCAGGTCCACGTTCCACATCACCCCGCTGGCCTCCAGGTGCCGGTGGGCAAGGTCGAACAGCTGATTGCGTGCGTCGCCCTTGGTGCCCGCGTCGGCCACGAAGCCGCTGGCCTCGTACTCCACGGACTCCAGCGTCGAGGCCTTCACCGTCACCTTCGGCTTTGGGGTCGCAAGAATGGCACTGACGCCCTGCAGGGCCTTTTCCAGCGCATCGAATACCCGCTTGGGCCGCACCTTGGCCGGCACCACCACGCTGATCGACACCCCATGCACATCGGCCGGGCGGCTGTGGTTGAGCAGCCGCGCCTTGGCCGCGACCGAGTTGGGGATCACCGCCAGGCTGCCGCTGCCGGTCAGCAAGCGCGTGGCGCGCCAGTCGATGTCCAGCACCTTGCCTTCGGTACCGTCGATGGAGATTGAATCGCCAATCTGATAGGGCCGCGTGGTGTTCAGCACGATGCCGCTGAATACGTCGGCCAGGGTGCTCTGCAGCGCCAGACCGATGACGATGGCCATCACCCCGGACGTGGCCAGCAAGCCCTTCACCGGCAGCTGCATCACATAGCCCGCGGCAGCCACGACGGCGGCCAGAAAGATCAAAGCCCCCAGCACATCCTGCAGCAACCGGCCGCCATGGCTGCCACGGGCGACCAGCAGCTGGCCGAACACCACCGTGACCGTGCGCGCGCCAAACAGCCACCAGCCGATGGCCAGTACCGTGGCCATGAGGTTGCGCGAGACATCGTCGGGCCAGGGTGGCGGTTGCAGCGGGCTCATGCCGGCAGCCACCAGCACCGAGCTGAATAGCAGGAATATCACCAGCCGCGTGCCAATGCGCCAGGCACGGCGCTGCATGGGGATGACTTGCCAGAGCATGAGGTCGAGCAAGATCAGGGCAGTACCGAGCAACAACGGGAAGGACTGGATGAACGCCAGCATGGTGGTCTCGGGGGTGAGGGTAGGGCTGTGGGTAGTAATAGAGCAGGTTGCTGCTGCAGGCAATGGGGCCTGCACCGGCCTCTTCGCGGGTAAACCCGCTCCCACAGGGACTGCGCATGACTTGCAGGATGCGCGATCCCTGTGGGAGCGGGTTTACCCGCGAAGAGGCCAGCAAATAAAACGCCAATCTATCGTTCCTAAAACAGAACGCTAAAGCCAAAAACCACTATCTACCGCTACAAAGGTGATGGTTTTAATCTTCTCCCATCAACGCAAAACACCCAACTTACTGAAAACAGAAACCCTTAGGAGCAACGACCATGACCAACTTCAAATACAACCGCCTGAACAAAGACGACGCCGCCGTACTGCTGGTCGATCACCAGGCTGGCCTGCTGTCCCTGGTCCGCGACATCGAACCAGACGCGTTCAAGAACAATGTGCTGGCGCTGGCTGACCTGGCCAAGTTCTTCAACCTGCCGACCATCCTCACCACCAGCTTCGAGCAAGGCCCCAACGGCCCGCTGGTGCCAGAGCTGAAAGCCCTGTTCCCGGACGCCCCGTACATCGCCCGCCCAGGCCAGATCAACGCCTGGGACAACGAAGATTTCGTCAGGGCGGTAAAGGCCACCGGTAAGAAGCAGCTGATCATCGCCGGCGTCGTGACAGAAGTGTGTGTGGCTTTCCCGGCCCTGGCGGCCCTGGAAGAAGAGTTCGATGTGTTCGTGGTGACCGACGCCTCCGGCACCTTCAACGCCATGACCCGCGACGCCGCCCACAACCGCATGAGCCAGGCCGGTGCGCAACTGATGACCTGGTTCGGCGTGGCGTGTGAGCTGCACCGCGACTGGCGCAACGACGTCGAAGGCCTGGCCGCGCTGTGCTCCAACCACATCCCGGACTACCGCAACCTGATGACCAGCTACAACGCCTTCAACGCCGGCAAGTAAGCCGACCGCCCCGGGCACCGCCAGTCGGTGCCCGCCAAGGGCAGCACACCCATCCAATCCACCGCCCGTTCGCCGTTGCACAGTGAATGCGGGCACGCTCATCTCAAGGAACGCCGATGAACACCGCACTCCAACACAACCGCGAAGTGGTGACCGTATGCCTGCAACACCAGGTTCTCGCTAGCCCGACGAACTCCACGCCGGCCCAACCGCCACGCTGGAAGCAGGCGTTGCTGACCTACCTGGTGATCTGCCCCATGACCATGATCATTCCGCAGCTGCTAGCGCCGCTGTTCGCACGCTTCCCGCAGCTGGGCGGCCCGATCACCGGCAACCTGATCGTCAACCTGTTCGTCATCCTGCCCGTGGTGTTCTACATCATGCCTTGGGTAACCCGCCGCTGCGCCAACTGGCTGCGCGGGCAGCAAAAGGTTTGAACACGGCTAACCTTCTTCAACCCACCGCACATCCAGCCAAGCCCTGACCTTGCGTCAACCGGCATGCTTCGCAGTCGCCCTGCCGGCCCCAGTCGGAGAAGCCTATGTCCCAGGACCGCAACGACAAGACCCGTCGCCAGTTCCTCGCTACCAGCACCGTGCTCGGTGCGGCCGGCGCGCTCTGGTCCGCATTGCCCTTCGCCGGCCAGGCCGGTTCCGCTCACGCATCCATCCAAGGAGGTTCCATGACCGCTGACCTGATTCTGTTCAATGGCAAACTGCACACCGTTGACCGCGAAAAACCTACCGCGACTGCTGTCGCGATCAAGGATGGGCGCTTCATCGCCGTGGGCAACGATGCCGAGGCCATGGCCCACAAGGGCACTACCACGCAGATCATCGACCTCAAGCAGCGCACGGTCATCCCCGGCCTGAACGACTCGCACCTGCACCTGATCCGCGGTGGCCTGAACTACAACCTGGAGCTGCGCTGGGAAGGCGTGCCGTCGGTGGCCGATGCCCTGCGCATGCTCAAGGACCAGGCTGCGCGCACGCCCACCCCGCAGTGGGTACGCGTGGTGGGCGGCTGGAACGAATTCCAGTTTGCCGAAAAACGCATGCCCACCCTTGAGGAGATCAACCAGGCTGCGCCCGACACCCCGGTGTTCCTGTTGCACCTGTATGACCGCGCGCTGCTCAACCGCGCTGCGCTCAAGGCGGTCGGCTACGACAAGGCCACCCCGAACCCGCCGGGTGGCGAAATCCAGCGCGACAAGTTCGGCAACCCGACCGGCATGCTGATCGCCCGCCCGAACGCGATGATTCTCTACGCTACCTTGGCCAAAGGGCCGAAGCTGCCGCTGGAGTATCAGGTCAACTCGACGCGCCAGTTCATGCGTGAACTGAACCGCCTGGGCCTGACCAGTGCCATTGACGCCGGCGGCGGCTACCAGAACTTCCCCGACGACTATTCGGTTATCCAGGAGCTGGCCGACAATAACCAGCTGACCGTGCGCATCGCCTATAACCTGTTTACCCAGAAGCCCAAGGAAGAGCTGGACGACTTCAAGAAGTGGACCTCCAGCGTCAAGCTGCACAGCGGCACCGACTTCCTGCGCCATAACGGCGCCGGCGAAATGCTGGTGTTCTCCGCCGCCGACTTCGAGGACTTCCTCGAGCCACGCCCGGACCTGCCACAGACCATGGAAGAGGAGCTGGAACCGGTGGTGCGGCACTTGGTCGAGCAGCGCTGGCCGTTCCGCCTGCACGCCACCTACAACGAATCGATCACGCGCATGCTCGACGTGTTCGAGAAGGTCAACCGCGACATCCCGTTCAACGGCCTGCCGTGGTTCTTCGACCACGCCGAAACCATCACCCCACAGAACATCGAGCGCGTGCGCGCCTTGGGCGGTGGTATCGCCGTCCAGGACCGCATGGCCTTCCAGGGTGAGTACTTCGTCGACCGCTACGGCGCCAAGGCTGCCGAGCAGACCCCGCCCATCAAGCGCATGCTCGACATGGGCGTGCCTGTGGGGGCCGGCACCGATGCCACCCGCGTGTCCAGCTACAACCCGTGGACCTCGCTGTACTGGCTGGTCAGCGGCAAGACCGTCGGCGGCATGGAGTTGTACCCGGAAGGCCTGGACCGCGACACCGCGCTGCAACTGTTCACCCAAGGCAGCGCGTGGTTCTCCAGCGAGCAGGGCAAGAAGGGCCAGATCAAGGTGGGCCAGCTGGCAGACCTGGCGGCGCTGTCGCTGGACTTTTTCAGTGTTGAGGAAGAGGCGATCAAGGGCATCGAGTCGGTGCTGACCATCGTCGATGGCAAGGTGGTGTACGGCGCTGGCGAGTTCGACAAGCTTGGCCCTGCGCAGGTGCCGGTACTGCCGGAGTGGTCGCCGGTGGCCAAGGTGCCGGGGCACTGGCGCGTGGGTACGCCATCTTTGGTAGCCGCCGTGCACCAGTGCAGCGGGCCATGCGGGGTGCATGCGCACAGCCATGAGAAGGCACGGCATTCGAGTGTCCCGGTGAGTGACTTCCAGGGCTTCTGGGGTTCGCTGGGTTGTTCCTGCTTTGCTTTCTGAGCTGCTTTGCCTGGATAAATGACGGCCGCTTCGCCGGACAAGCCCGCTCCCACAGGTTCACCACCCATCCCGAGGGCAGTGGGGTAACTTGTGGGAGCGGGCTTGTCCCGCGAAAGGGCCGTGACTGACAGCCACCGACTCACGCCATGTCGCTGATCGCAAATTCCTCAGCCAGATGATCGATCAGCGCCCGCACCGACGGCAGTAACCCCCGCCGCGACGGGAAGATCGCATGCACGATGCCGCAACGCGGGTGCCACTCAGGCAGCAATTCCACCAAGCGCCCCGAAGCCAGGTCCTCGCGAACCGCCACCCTCGGCAAGTGCGCGATCCCCACCCCGGCCACCACGAAATGGCGCAGTGCAAACAGGTCATCGGTCACCATGCGCGGTGTGTGCGGGATGACGATGCTGCGGCTGTTGTCCTCACCCTGGAACAGTTCCCACTGGTACTCGCGCTGGGCACTGCCCCAATGCACGCTGGGTAGCGTGCCCAGCAGCTGCGGGTCAAACCCTTTGGGCAGTTGCGCCAGGTAGTGCGGCTGGCCGACCAGGCACTGGGTGCTGTTGCTCAGCACCTTCATCACCATGTCGGTGTTCTCCAGCGGCGGAAAGCGCACGCGCAGGGCGATGTCGAAGCCCTCGTGCAGCAGGTCGACACGGCGGTTGGTACTTTCGATGAACAACTCCACCTGCGGGTACTTGAGCATGTAGCGGGTCAGCATCGGCCCGACCCAGGAGTTGAGCAGGGTGGTCGGGCAACTGATGCGCACCAGCCCGCGCGGCTCGCTGCGGTTGCGTTCGATGATTTCCGCCGCGCCCTCGGCCTCCACGCGCATGGCCAGGCAACGGTTGTAGTAGGCCTGGCCGATCTCGGTCAGCGAGCAGTGCCGGCTGGTGCGGTGCAGCAGGCGCACGCCCAGGCGGTCTTCAAGGTCGGCGATGCGCCGGCTGAGTTTCGACTTGGGCATGTCCAGCGCCCGCCCGGCCGGGGCGAAGCCGCCGTGCTCCACGACTTGGGTGAAGTAGTAGAGGGAGTTGAGGTCTTCCAATGATCGTTCTCCAAACGGAACGCTAAGGGCGGTTTTCGCAGTCTAGTGCAGCAAAGGTGATGATTTTAATCTGTGCCCATCAACGCGAAACACACCGGATTGCTGAAAGATTCATAACCTTCAGGCCGGTGCGCAGCTGATGACTTGGTTCGGCGTGGCCTGCGAGCTGCACCGCGACTGGCGCAACGATGTCGAAGGGCTGGCTGCGCTGTGCTCCAACCACATTCCGGATTATCGCAATTTGATGACCAGCTATAACGCGCTGACTGCGGGTAAGTAAGCAAACCAGTAGCAGTACGCACAAAGGCCGGCTCCCTCTGCAGGGAGCCGGCTTTTTTTGTTTGCTGTACCGGCCTCTTCGCGGGCACGCCCGCTCCCACAGGTACTGCACAGTTTCAGAACCAGTGGTGATCCTGTGGGAGCGGGTTCACCCGCGAAGAGGGCGGTACAGGCAGCATCAATTCATGGACTGTGGCTCAATCCCTTTCCGCAACGACTCAAGCAACCTTCTGCCGTTTCGAGCGCATTCAGGTTGCTCCGGAACAGGCTTTTGCCTGTGTCATCTGTTCACGCAGGAGGGGGTGGGCACGACGTGGCCCCACGCTATAAACCTTTCTCGGAAATCTCCTACACGAAAGAGCGGAAGGCATAACGGCGCTAAACGGGCACGCCGAGAGCAAACTGAGCACCCGGAAATTTTTCAGGAGTGACTCCATGCGCAGCGCCAACGCTAGCTTGAAAAGTGTAAGGCATGACCTTACACTCAACCATCGGTGATAAGAAGTTTCAGGCACAAAGGCCTGAGGCTGCTCCATCAGCATCGTGACACGTCTGGAGTGCGTGCAGATCATGTGAATCGCTTGCGGCGTTTACTGGCTTCTCTTGAAGTTGCACAAACCGCAGCAGACATGAACCGGCCGGGTTACCGTCTTCATCCTCTGCACGGAAAGCTGGAAAGCTATTGGGCAGTAAATGTCTCGGGTAACTGGCGAGTGGTGTTCCGCTTCGTGGGTACCGATGTGGAGCTTGTTGACTATCTGGATTATCACTAGGAGCTTGAGTCATGCCTATGTTCGATCCTCCCCATCCTGGGGAGTCTTTGCGAGAAGATGTGTTGCCCGCAATTGGCATGAACGTTTCTGAGTTAGCTCGCCACCTCGGCTATTCGCGGGGGCAGTTGTCCACGGTACTCAATGGGCGCGCCGCCATTTCTGCCGATCTTGCTTATCGGCTTGAGCTGGCAGGCCTTGGGCCTGCCCGGCAATACCTTGCCGAACAGGCAGCTTACGATCTTTGGCAAGCCGCTCAGCGTGAGCATCCTCAAATAGAGCGGTTGGTGTTCGCCTGACTACTCAAACCGCATCCGAATCAAACAACCGCTCCAGCTCCACCCGCGCCTCCTTGGCCGTCTGCATCACCTTGGCCCGGTCATCGCGTACCTGCCCCTGGGCCACCAGCACTTCTTCGTCATGCTGGGTAAACCGTGCGATACGGTCCGCCGCCTGTTCATCGCTCAAGCCCAACCCCACCAGCGCGCGGCGGGTCATTTCCAGGCTGGAGTAGAACGTCTCGCGAATCGGCTCGGCGCCTGCATCCACCAACTTGTGCACATGCTGGCGGTTACGTGCCCGGGCCAGCACCTTCAGGTGCGGGTACAGGCGTTTTACCCGTTCAGCGGTATGAATGGCGGCTTCTGGGTCATCGATGGTGATGATGAAGTACTCCGCTTGACCCACCTTGGCGGCGTGCAGCACCTCGGGGCGCAGCGGGTCGCCGTAGAACACCGGCACCTGTTCGAACATGCGGGTCATCTCGATGGCGTCCACCGAGGTTTCCAGGGCAATGAACGGGATCTTCTGCGCCCGCAGGATGCGCGCGACGATCTGGCCCATGCGGCCCATGCCGACGATCACCACCCGCGGCGTATCCGTCTGGATCTGCTTGTACTGCTCGGGCACTTCACGCGCCGGTTGCGGGCGTTTGAGGGCGCGGGCGCAGCCCAGCATCAGCAGCGGGGTGATGGCCATCGACAGGGTAATGGTCATCAGCAGCAGGTCGTAGGTCTGGGTGTCGAACAGGCCTTGGTCCTTGCCCAGCTTGAAGACCACGAAGGCGAACTCGCCACCGGCCGCCAGTACCATGCCCAGGCGCAGGGCGCTGGCGCTGTTCAGGCCACCGACCAGGCGCCCGACGCCGATCAGCAGCACCAGCTTTACTGCCACCAGCAGCAGGGTCAGGCCCAGCACCACCAGCGGCATGTCCAGCAGCAGGCGAAGGTTGGCGCCCATGCCCACGCTGATGAAAAACAAACCCAGCAGCAGGCCCTTGAACGGCTCGATCTGCGATTCCAGCTCGTGGCGGTATTCCGAGTCGGCCAGCAGCAGGCCGGCGAGGAAGGCGCCCAGGGCCATGGATATACCCGCTTCTTCCATCAGCCAGGCGGTGCCGATCACTACCAGCAGTGCGGTGGCAGTAGACACTTCCGGCAGGCCGGTGCGGGCCACGGTGCGGAACACCGGGCGCAACAGATAGCGACCACCGATGATCACCACGGCGATGCTGGCAAATACCTTCAGGCCGTGTTGCAGGCTATCGCCGTGGCTGGCGTCCGGCCCACTGGCGGCCAGTAGCGGTACCAGGGCAATCAGCGGGATCGCAGCGATGTCCTGAAACAGCAGGATGGCGAACGCCAGGCGGCCGTGCGGGGCGTTGAGCTGCTTGCTCTCGGCCAGGCTTTGCAGGCCAAGGGCGGTGGACGACAGCGCCAGGCCCAGGCCGAGGACGATGGCTGCCGGCAGCGTCTGGCTGAAGCCGAACAGGGCAATGGCACCGAGCAGCGCGCCGGTCAGCAGCACCTGCGCGGTACCCACGCCGAACACCGACTTGCGCATCAGCCACAGGCGCTTGGGCGACAGCTCCAGGCCAATGATGAACAGCAGCAGGACCACGCCCAGCTCGGAAATGTGCGCCACGCTTTCGGTGTCGCGGATCAGGCCAAGTGCCTGCGGGCCGATGGCTACACCGGCCAGCAGGTAGCCGAGCACGGCACCCAGTTGCAGGCGCTTGGCCAGGGGGACGGCGACGACGGCCGCGAGCAGAAAGATCACCGCGGTTTGCAGAAGGCTGCCTTCGTGTGGCATTGGCTCTTACTCCATGAGCTGCCGGGGCAGCATTTGAACAGTTTGGCCGACGATTTTGAGGGGTGGAGGGGGGGCAGACAATCAGCTGTCCGGGAGAAACATTGTCCCGTAAAAGAAGGACAGTTGCCGCAGGGCGCTGTCAAACGCAGGTTCTGCTGCTGGGGCTGAAATTTCCAGGGCCGCTTTGCAGCCAGGGCAATTTAACTGCTCCCCGGCCGGTACTGCAGGGCCTCGGCCAGATGTGGCCGGCCGATTGCCTCACAACCCTCGAGGTCCGCCAGTGTCCGCGCCACTTTCAACAACCGGTGCGCTGCCCGCAACGACAAGGTCAACCGTTCGCAGGCCCCTTCCAGCCAAGCTTGGTCCGCCGCCGTCAATCCGCAATGGCGACGCAACCCGTCGAGGTCGAGAAACGCATTCACGCACCCTTGGCGGCGCTGCTGTACCTCCCGCGCCTGCGCTACCCTGGCTGCCACATCGGCACTGGCTTCACCACAGGGCTGATTGTTCAGCGTGGTGCTTTCGCGAGCCACGGTCAGGTGCAGGTCGATGCGGTCCAGCAGCGGCCCTGATAGCTTGTTGCGGTACCGCGCGATCTGCTCGGTGCTGCAGCGGCAGCGGCCAGTAGGGTCGCCCAGGTAGCCGCAAGGGCATGGGTTCATCGCCGCCACCAGCTGAAAGCGCGCCGGAAAGCGCACTTTGTCGCGTGCCCGGGCAATCACGATCTCGCCCGACTCCAGCGGCTCGCGCAGCACCTCCAGCACACGCCGCTCGAACTCTGGCAGTTCATCGAGAAACAGCACGCCATGGTGGGCGAGGGTGATTTCGCCCGGTTGCGGCCGGCTGCTGCCTCCAACCAGTGCCGGGCCGGATGCGGAGTGGTGGGGATGGCGAAACGGTCGCTGCGGCCAACTGCTCAGAGGTGTATGCCCGCTGACCGACTGAATGGCAGCCACCTCGAGCGCCTCGTGCTCGTCCAGCGGTGGCAGCAGCCCCGGCAGGCGGCTGGCGAGCAAGGTCTTGCCGGTGCCGGGTGGCCCGGTGAACAGCAGGTTGTGCGCCCCAGCCGCCGCCAGCATCAACGCGCGCTTGGCCGCCAGTTGGCCCTGCACCTCGCTCAGGTCAGGGTAGGGACGTTGATTCAGGATCAAGCCATTGGCCGCGTACGGCGGCAATGGCACCTGGCCGTTCAGGTGGGCGACCAACTCCAGCAGGTGGCCCACCGCATACACCACCAGCCCGCCTGCCAGGCTGGCTTCCTCGGCATTTTCCCGTGGCACCACCAGCGCCCGGCCTGCTTCGCGTGCCGCCAGGGCCGCAGGTAGCACGCCCTGGACAGGGCGCAATTTCCCCGAAAGCGCCAGTTCGCCCAGGCATTCCATATCGGCCAGGGTGGCAGTCGGCACCTGGCCATCTGCGGCGAGGATACCCAGGGCAATGGCCAAGTCATAGCGGCGGTGCACCGGCATGTGTTCAGGGTATGGACATATCCATCATGACGCTCAAACCGGGGCTTTCAGGCTGTGTGAATGTGTCCATAGCTATCTGCAAAAAAAACCAAAAAAACTTCGATTTTGTCTATGGCTTATCGAAGCCTTGTGACATTTTGGGGCAACGGTGAAGCTCGCAAATTCGCGAGCTCTTGCGTCAACTCGAGGATCTTGGCGTCTGCTTCAAGTAATAATGAAGCAAGGCTGTCACGTTGTACTTTAAGTTCCTCAATTCGTTCCCGATAGGACCTGTTCTGCTGACGCTTTTTCTTTGCTGCTTGCCGATTCGACTCCTCCTTTTGCGGTGCATTGTTATTAACCCAATGCTGAATCTCCGCAACGAGGCTAGGAAATCGCGCTTTTTTGAGCGCGGAAGGATCGTTACCTGCCTCTTTCGCTACGAGATTTTGTGATAAAGGTAATCCTTGCGGTACGCGAAGTGGTTGTCCTCTTTTCAGTCGTTCAAAAGCTTCTCTAAAGCCCTGTTCCGCTTTACTCACAGTATGGCCTCTTCAAGAGTAGTCAAAATATTGCTGACAGATTTATGCTGCAGACTCAGTGACTCATGATATGGAGATTGGGGTGGCGCAACATCCATACGATCCTCAATGAGTGCCTGAAGCTCAATGAGTTCTGGCAATCTTTCTCTGTCGAATAGTGCGTCAGTGCATGCTCCTTTGCCATGCCCACCGCCGCAATGAATAAGAGTATCCACACCTCCTAACGAGCAATGCCCTCGCTTTACGCAGCCGCCAGCGAGGGTTTCCCTCCAACTAACCAATCCTTTTTTTGCTGAGATGTTGAGCTTTTTCGCATCGCTACTTGATACAATGTTAAGCATTTTTTGTTTTCTGGCCTCCCCGTATGGGCTTACGAACCGCGGAGTCATCAGCCGGGTGATTTCTTTACTCAATACTTCGTACATAGTTTTTATGTACGTTGCGTAAGCTATTGGATCTAGATTTACCCTCGAATACCCTCTGCCGTAATAAAGACTCATAGAACGTGTAGCATGCTTGAGCTGGTACTGAACTGATGGGTCAGAAACAAGCCCCGAAGCCTGCATGTTTACAGCTCCTGTACGGCGTAGCTGATGCCAGGCCAGCGGCCAAACTTTCCCGACGCGGAAAGAATCATCCAAAGAAGGTGTGAGAAGTCGCGCATACTCCAAGTCCGACTCGGTTATAGTAAGTTTCTTGATGTCGAATAGTGCAGGATTAGTTTTTAGAATAGATATGTAGCTAGGGTAAGTTGGTCTTGTATTGAAGTCATCCCCCTTGGAGTTTGTGCGCATCCAAGGCTCATATTGCCTGAGGTGGTGCCAGGGCTTTTCGACTTGATCTTGAGGAATTAAAAGGGATGATCTTTTACTCGCCGTGCTCATTTTCAGACGTGCAACGTGAGCAAGTACAGTAACTGCAGATTGTGTCGAGGGTGAAGTCACCCAGCGGGCATCGGCATCATTGATAGTCTTGGTTGTAATGCCCCCAAGTGTGAAGATAGGGCCAAACTGAGGGTCATTCTCGACTTCTAAGCATCCTACTCTTAATTTCCAGGCTTCATCTATCCGCATCAAAGAGAAGTTTAACAGGTACGCAACCCCAACACGAGACGCAAGGGTCATGTAATTGCTTAGCGATGCGATAGTCAATTTGTCTTTTGTAGAGCCTTCTCCACGAGTCCACTTGAGAATAGTTTCCAGAACGGCGTGCTTGGTCGCATAGCTTGAGAATGAACCAAAGTTTCTAGAGAATCCGTACTCCTCCGTATCACGCTTACCCTGTTTGCTATAGAGTGCGTCGAGTGAGCCAAATCTTTTCTCGTATAAAGAAATACATTCCTTGTAGCAGTCTGCGATTCGCTCGGCACATGCCAAGTAGTCGTCCAAAAATTCTTTAAGCCTATTTACCTGGTACAGCCAGATCCTAGGAGGAATATATGCAGTCTGCGATCGCTCATGGCGACTAATGCTATTCGAAAGTCGACGCAGCCCCTCTTGATCCAAAATGGTATGCCCGAACGCATGTCTATATTCGTAGAGAATGTGCAACAATACTAACGCGCCTTCCGCATGCGATGGCGAGAATGCCATAGGCAGTTCGTCAACAACAGCTGGGTGTCGGTATAGCCCAGAGACTTCAACGTCATTCGTGGCGCACAGTTTGAATAATGGCATCATCTGAACAAATCTATGACTCAGCGTACCAGGCGTATTGACGGCTCTTGGTCCCCAGAGCCACCAAGCGCAGATGAGTCGTGCCATTTCAGCACATGCAGCTGAGGTGTTTGTGTTGATTCTGGAAATAATACCGAAATTCATGATGAGCCGTCGCCCGGCCCAAGGTGATAAATCCCAAATTTGATCACTATATTGGCTTATAATTTTGCCAGTATGATCAATCACCACAGGAAAATCAGGCGCAGGTGGCCATGTCTTAGGCCTAAAGTTTTCCGATTCCGGCCCTACGAAATCTGCATCAATTCCAAGAGCGAAATGTTGCGCATTGAATTGCATGCTCTATATTCTCATTTCTGCTAGCTTAATAAAGCCGTCCCACTTTGGGTGGTAAACGCCTTCCTGAACGCGAGTCGCGGATTCAGCTATCCACGGAAGGAACTGCTCATCACTCTCAAATGCCTCGAGTTTTGTAGTAATTGCGTTTACTGCTAGGAAGGCTGGATGGTCGTTTTTAGTTAGCTTGTTCGGACGGTGAACTGCCAGCTCCAAGGATTTCAGATATCGGTAGCTCATTAGAGACCAAACATGATCAAACTCAGCAATGTCTCTTTGGTGGATACAGAACAGGCAGCCCGCGGGGTTGGTGCAATCGGGCTTTGGGGCTTCCTTGGGCGACGCCTCTGTAGCTTCGGGGGCAACCTTTACGCAGATCACGGGCCCTGGGGCAGCAAACGCGGGATCGGTCTTCTGATGAAACCTGCTTATTTCGGCAAGTGCAGTTTGATGATTGGGCCGCTCATAAGATGTTAGAAGCGTTAGCTCAGTATGTTGAGCCATCTCTGATGTTAACAGGGGATCATTTGTTTTTCTTAAAAGCCAATTAACCTTGCAGAGCCTCAGCTCTCTAGGCAGGATGACTTCAATGTCAAGTTTTGACATTATTCTTTTTACAGATTGGAAATTGTATTGAGCAGATTGCCGCCTTCCAAAGTGCGACCGGAGCGGGAAGAGAAGGTCGTTATTAGGATATAATGCATCACGCCACTTCAAATAATTATCGAAGTGGGTTCTGTATTCGCTGTATATATCAAATTCAGTTTCGCCGGATTTCCGCTCTTTGTAGACTCTGCTTACATGATATCCGCCGGTAAAGCTCTGATAGGCAAACTTTCCAGCTGGCATAGTCATAACTTGAGCAAGATTCATCTGGGTTTGTGCGATGAATGTGAGTATCTCGGCTTCTATTCTCAAATTCATCAAAGGAAATCTGGTCCTCCATGACTTTTCTGCTATGTAGGCGTTGCGGATCTTAATTGCTTGCCTATCCCGCATGCTTTCATGCTTTAGTTTTTCAGGGCTGTAGAGTCCGCTCCATAGCTCAATTCGTTGTCCCGATCTAAACTTCACAATCGCTGGCAGGTCACCATATACTGTGTCTTCGTCTAAGGAAGTGCAAATGTCCAGCAAAGCACTTCCAAACTCGAAAAGCTTACTAAAGTTTATTCTGTCACTTTTACGGTTCCAGTTACTTTTTGCTTTCTGATGACGAAGACGAGTCAGCGTCATGATTTTCTGATGGCGGTTTAGGGCTCGATCTATAATGCCGCCAACTCCTACTACCCGATTGAAAGGGTCCGTCTTTTTTTCAACTGAAGTACGTGTTTTCTCTAGGTTCCAGTCACACCAGTTGATAAATGCCCTTTCGATGTTGTTGACCGTCATCTCTTGATTGTGTTTGTCGCCCCAGGCATAGAATGCCCTGAGTTTCTGAGTTAGATTTTTCACCGTATTCTGGCTCTTGCCTGAGGCCAAATCAGCTTTAAGCGTTTCATAGAAAATTGAAGCCAAAGCGACTCTTTTTTTTGAGGGTCGAGGAAGCTGGTTGTTTAATATGAATTGAGCCGACTCATTCATGGGAAGGGCGCTCACGCCTTCATAAAGCAAGGAGTTTAAACTCCATGGCGTTTCGAGACGGCCGTACTCGACATTTTCCCGAAAGGTAAGATCCTGACTGCTCATTCGATTGCTTTGATCGTGGAGTTAAAGAAAGCTCGGGTAAATTCGTTCGCAATGGACGCCTTGATAGGCGACTTTTCAACAAATTTAATGTACTTGAGCGTTGTCTTCTCGTCAGCGTGTAACAGTGCATCTTTTACGATGGCAATGGCGTGGATTGCGCCGCCTGCTTTGATGGCGAGTCGTGCTAAGTCGGTTGCAAACGTGCATCGTGTCTGGTGGAACTTAAACTTATGCAATGCGCTTATGCCAGAGCTTTTGCCAATCCTTCGGAAGGCTGACATCGCTGTGTTTAATGCTGGTGACCTATCTTTGTTCCTTTCAGCGTAAAGGTTGCCGTTTTTCGTTAAGAAGACATGGTCCTTATTTTCAATCCTTGCCTTGGCCTCGCGTTTTAACCTCTCCGGATCATAGCAATAGGTTAGTAATTCATCCAATAGGACTTTTGGAATGAAGACGTGGCCTGTAACTCCACCTTTTGTAGCTACGGGCGGGCTCGCACCAGGTCCCACAGCTAATCGGTACAGTTCATCAGAAGCGGGATCCGGAACTGCATTTATTAAGGTTGATATTTTTAGATCAGTTATGGTTTGAACTCTCATGCCGGTGAAAAAGCCGCACATTAGCATTAGCCATAGCTCATGAGTGCAATGTTCTTTCGCAGCATCGAGTATTTTGGCTCTGTCTGCCTCTGACACCGGATATAAACCGTCTTCCAGTTTCTCTCCTGCTGGAGATCGGTTCGGAATAGATAAACTGGTTGTGTTAACTGTGACTGTACGCTCTAGCCCGTAAGCATTGCTGTATTTGATGTTCACATAGCTATCGCGCCACATGGGCCATTCTGGAGATAAGGCTCCATTAGCGCGCAGCCAGCGATAAAACTGAATGACCACTCGCATGCGCTGCGAAGCTGTGGAAGGTGCCAGATCGCCGGATTTTCTAGCTCTGACAAGGTGGCCTCGGAATTTAACCAAGCACCTTTCACTCTCTCGAGCAGGGAAGTCTCGCCAGTCGGTACCAGCGATTTCCAGCCATTTCATATAACCATGGATCGCTGAACTCTTTGACTTCAGCGTCTGGATATCTTTTTGAGCACTTGTTCCTTGGAGCATCAGCCACAGGTTCGCTTCACGCCAAGGTGAGCCGTCGCCCCAGAATAATTGCGGTAGTGACTCAATAGGTCTTTGGTGCTGTAGAGTTTTCCAAACCAAACTTCCGTTCTCGATTGATGCGCTTGCTGGCACAAAATCGATGTACTCCTGTCGCGCCATTCGACGCTCCCTTATCCTCGCCCAGCCGGATGCTGGTCACGCTTCTTGTCCATAGGGTGACAACAGCAGTGTGCACTGTCCATACCACCTACTCACCTGTGCCCGCCATCCTTGGGCAGGTCGGCGGGGGCGAGGTTCTGGGTAATGCGCCGCTGCGGGTAGCTAAGCCCGGAGTTGACGATGGCGCTGCGTACCCGGTCCTTGCTTTCCTTGACCGTGGTTTCTGGCAGGCCGACCAGAGTGAGATGGGGCAGGCCGTTGGCCAGGTGGGTTTCGACGCTGACCGCGGGTGCCTGCACACCCACCTGGGCGCGGCTGTGGACGAGGGCTAGTGACATGGACGCTCCGTTGTCGCTGAAAAGGGCCGCTTCCTGCGGCTGGGTCAAGGATAGCGATGGTGGCCACGACAGGCGCAACAAGTGTGCGTCGTGGTTTTGCAGAGCAGGTTTTTTCCCTGTGTTTTCTTTAAAATCGGCAAAAAATGGATCCAATAATCTTTGCGCAGGTGGGTGGTATGGCTTAGTGTTGTTGGGCAAATGCCGTTGCCATGGGATGGCACCGCGTCTTCTTTCAAATGGACTTGAGGTATTGCGCCGTGCAAACGCTCGCCCAAACGCGCCAGGTGATTCGCGAACTGGTGCAGGCCAATTCATTCATTGAACTCACCCGGTGTTTCGACAGCCTTGAGGCGCAATGGCGCCAAGCCGCGCCCGGCGAGTTCCCGGCCTACCTGGCGGCCATCGAAGGGCACATGCTGGTGGACCTGGAAAACCAGGGTGACAGGGCCCTGAGCCAAGTGCTCAAAGCCTGGATTGATGCCTGCCCCAAGGCTTACCACCCGCAAGTGGTAATGGGCATGCACTGTTTCCACCGGGCCTGCCAGGTGCAGGATGGTGGCCAACGCAACGCTGCCCGCTTGCTGGCCGTCGAGCAAATTTGTGAAACCGCGACCGCGCACCTGTTGCGTGCAATGGACCGCTCTGCACAACCCGTGGCAGCGGCCATTGGCATGCTGCGTGTCAGTGCGCAACTGCGCGAACCTGGCTGGTTGATCGAACTGTTTCAGGGGCAGCCTGCGCGGTACAGGCCCAGTGCCCATGCCGATGTGGAAGCGCAGGAAGCCGCAGCCCCCTTGCTCGTGAAGTACGGGCTGTTGCCCTTGGCCGAGCTGCCCCAAGCATTACCGGCGTGCCTGAGCAGGCGGGCCGATCACGAAAACGAAGCACCACGCTATTACTGGTTGCGCCATGCGCTGGTGGCCCGCCCTGGTTGTTTCGAAGCGATCCAGGCGCTGGCCGTTTACCTGTTGCCCCGTTGGGGGGCCAGTTTTGATGCGCTGGACCTGTTGGCCAATGGGCCGTTGTGCGATGGGTGGGACGAAGCGCTGCGCAATGCGTTGCGCTGGATGGCCGTCGAAGAACGGCTGAAGCTGCCACATGCCGAGCAGTTGCAGGCCGTCGCGGATTGGCAGCAACTGTTCGATAGCTGGCTGCAACGCCCGCTAAGGCCCAGGGAAAGCGCCGTCGTGCTGGCCTGGCGAGGCGCGCTGCGCAGCAGTGCCTTGCAAGACCATGCAGGCGGTATGCGTGATTTCGCCGCGAGCTTGGCATGCAACGCCAGTCATGGCGCCATCCCTGCGATGGGCGAGCCATTTCGCTGTTTTGTCGGGCTGATACTGTGTGATGGCATGGCAGATGAGCATCAGCTGTTGCGCACCGCCATCGAGCGCCTGTGTGAAGGCCGCTCGCATGCTGGCGCTTGTGCAATGCGCGCTGCCGGGCATCGCTTCGGCCTGTGGGGGCTGCCGCGTTCGGCCGAGCAGGCAAGGCTCTGGTCACAGGTGGCGGTGACCCGCCAGCGCGCGGGCCATGCGCCAGGCTTCGATGTGCTCGCTGTGGCGCGGCTGCTGTGGGCTGCCAACCGGCACGAGGTGGCTTGTTACCTGTACCAGCGCTTTGCGGAGCTGAGCTTGCCGGGTGCTGCCCTTGGCCTGTACGAGCTGCACAGCGGCGGCCTGGGCAACACCCCGGCGCACTATCTGGACGACGAGACGGCTGAGTATTGGCTGCAGCGTGCGGTAGAGGCGGGCAGCAGGCAGGCCAAGTACAACCTCGCCTGCCTGCGTATGGAGGGTGATGAGGACCTGAGTGAGCGAAGTGCCATGCTGGCTGTCAGGCGCCTGCTGGTCGATGCGCTGGGTAATCCGCACACCAATGCGCGTGCGCGCTTGCACCTGGGTATCCTGTTGCGCCAGTTTGGCGAAGTCCAGGAACGGGCCGAGGCCGTCGCCTACCTGTCGAGCCTGGTCGAGCACCCGGACCCGTGGGTTGCCGGACGGGCCAGCGCCGAACTGGGGCTGGCCTGGATGCAGGGGCGCGGCACTCGCAAGCAGAGCCGTTTTGCTGCCATCGAATGGGCCAACCGTGCGGCTGCCTTGCAGCCTGGGGATTCAGCCATCGAAAACATCCAGGCCGAGATCCTCAACTCGCACAACCGGGTGAAGACCCTGGTTACCCAGTGTGGTGCGACCCTGTTTCGCGGCACCTTGCACGCCAGCGAGTTGCCGCCGAAACAGGCAGTATCCGAGCCGGGCCGGCTACGGGCGTCGGCCTGATACCCTCAGGGCTTGGCGCCGAGGATGATGTGCGAGGCCTTGATCAGCGCAGTGGCCTTCACACCCGGTGCCAGGCCCAGCTCCTGCACGGCTTCGCGGGTCACGATGGCAAACACCTCGGTGCCGCCGGCCAGCTTCAGCACCACTTCGGCATTCACTGCACCATCACCCACCCGCACCACTTCGCCTTCCAGTGCGTTACGGGCCGATAGCTTGTAGCCGGCGGCGTCGGTCAGCAGTACCACCCACGGCGCCTTGACCAGCGCCACGGCGTCTTTGCCGACGTTGATGCTGAGGTTATGCAGGCTGGCCATGGTGACCACCGCTACCAGCTTTTCGCCGCCACCCAGGGTCAGCTCGACTTCGGCATTGACCGCGCCGGGCTGAACGTTGGTGACTTTGCCTTCAAAAACATTGCGTGCGCTGACTTTCATGGGGAACGCTCCGTGTAACAACCCGCGCCAGAGGGATTCAGGCGCGCACATAAACCCAGGCAGTCAGGCCCGACGCGAGCGTGACGGCGACGCGCTTGTAGTCGGCAACTTCATAGCGGTCCGCCGCCGCCAGCTCTTCTTCGCTGATCTGGAAGACCGTGCCGGCCACGCTGTCGTCGGCCTGGCTGCTGGGGGAAACGATGGGGTGATGGGACTTGCCGCTAGCCGCCAGCACAGCCGGGTCGGTGATCTCGACCCAGTCCTGTCGGTAGCCCGGCATGCGGTCGGCCTGGCCGCTCAGCTCACGGCCGAAGTTGGCCCGTTGCACGGCCTTGTCCTGCAGCGTGCCGTAGGAAAACAGCAGTACCGGGTATGCGCTGGAGGGCTGCATTCACTTATCCTGTGGGGTCGGGTTCAGCCGTGCTTCCAGCTCGGCTACTTGTTTTTCCAAAGCCTCCAGGCGAGCACGGGTGCGCGCCAGCACAACCATCTGGCTGTCGAATTCGTCACGGCTGACCAGGTCCAGCTTGCTGAAGGCACCTTGCATCAGCACCTTGAACTGGCTTTCCAGTTCTGCACGGGGCTGGGCGGTATCGCTGCTGAACAGGCGCGAGGCCTGGTCGCTCAGGGCATCGAGAAGGGCTTTGGGCGCAAGCATGGGGCAGTCCACTGAAACTGAGAATGGCCGGCAGTGTAGCACGCACAAATCGGACGTTTGGGTGCACGTTTTTCGCGCAATGCGCCCTGCCGGTGCGCACCGAAACTGTGCATGTTTCCCATGCTGGCGACTGGCCAATCCCGACCCTTTCGCATAACTCGCTGTTTTCCGGTGATTTGCCGGAACTGGCAAGGTTTCTGCAAAGACCTGTACGAGCCATGCACTGATGCAGTTCCTTGTGACCAAGCAGTGCGCACGCGGAGCCGGATGCCGACGACGCGTTACAAAGCCAACCGCTGCGCTTAGACTTGAGACGGGTTTGTTTTCCTGGGGCAAGTCCACCAAATCGGGAGAGAGTTTCATGAAGCTAGTCACAGCCATCATCAAGCCGTTCAAGCTGGACGACGTGCGCGAGTCGCTGTCGGAAATCGGCGTGCAGGGCATCACTGTTACTGAAGTCAAAGGCTTCGGCCGGCAGAAGGGCCACACCGAGCTGTATCGCGGTGCTGAATATGTGGTCGATTTTCTGCCCAAGGTGAAGATCGATGTTGCCATCGATGACAAGGACCTTGATCGGGTAATCGAAGCCATCACCAAGGCAGCCAACACCGGCAAGATCGGTGACGGCAAGATTTTCGTGGTGAATCTGGAGCAGGCGATCCGCATCCGTACCGGCGAAACCGATACCGACGCGATCTAAGCAGCAACAACGCCTCACCAAACCCAACGCCCCAGGAGAAAACAACATGACTCTGCGTAAGATCGCAGGGCTAGGAGCCCTATTGTCCCTCGTAATGCCCGGGCTTGCCTTGGCCGAGGAAGCCGCCCCAGCGCTGAACTCCGGCGACACCGCCTGGATGTTGACCGCAACGGCGCTGGTGCTGTTCATGACTATCCCGGGCCTGGCCCTGTTCTATGGCGGCATGGTGCGTTCCAAGAACGTGCTGTCGGTGATGATGCAATGCTTTGCAATCACCGGCCTGATGAGCATTCTCTGGGTCGTTTACGGCTACAGCATGGCCTTCGATACCACCGGTATGGAAAAGGGCGTGCTCAACTTCAACTCCTTCGTCGGCGGCTTCTCCAAGGCCTTCCTCAGCGGCGTCACGCCCGAGAACCTGACGTCGGCCACTGCACTCTTCCCTGAGGCGGTATTCATCACCTTCCAGATGACCTTCGCCATCATCACCCCGGCACTGATCGTGGGTGCCTTCGCCGAGCGCATGAAGTTCTCTGCGATGCTGGTGTTCATGGGCATCTGGTTCACCCTGGTGTATGCGCCGATCGCCCACATGGTGTGGAGCGGTGACGGTGCACTGATGTGGGACTGGGGCGTACTGGACTTCGCTGGCGGCACCGTGGTGCACATCAACGCCGGTATCGCAGGCCTGGTCTGCTGCCTGGTGCTGGGTAAGCGCAAGGGCTACCCGACCACCCCGATGGCCCCGCACAACCTGGGCTACACCCTGATGGGCGCGGCCATGCTGTGGATCGGCTGGTTCGGCTTCAACGCAGGCTCCGCCGCCGCCGCCAACGGCACCGCTGGCATGGCCATGCTGGTCACCCAGATCGCCACCGCTGCTGCTGCGCTGGGCTGGATGTTCGCCGAGTGGATTGGTCACGGTAAACCCAGCGCCCTGGGCATCGCTTCGGGTGTGGTTGCCGGCCTGGTTGCCATCACCCCGGCTGCAGGCACCGTGGGGCCGATGGGCGCCTTGGTGATCGGCCTGGCTTCGGGTGTGATCTGCTACTTCTGCGCCACCACCCTCAAGCGCAGGCTCGGCTATGACGATTCGCTGGATGCCTTCGGTGTACATGGTGTCGGCGGCATCATCGGGGCAATCCTTACCGGTGTGTTCGCAGCGCCGGCGCTGGGCGGCTTCGGCACCGTCACCGACATTGGCATGCAGGTCTGGATCCAGGCCAAAGGCGTGATCTTCACCGTGGTCTACACCGCCATCGTCACTTACGTGATCCTCAAGGTGCTGGATCTGGTAATGGGCCTGCGGGTCAACGAAGAAGAAGAGTCGGTCGGCCTCGACCTGGCTCAGCACAACGAACGCGGCTACAACCTGTAACTGCGACGCGGTAAAAACTTGCCCGGCTTGCCGGGCATTTTTTTGCCAGATTTTCAGCATTTCGCGCTTGGCAAACGGTTTATCCGGCACGTTCGCGACGTAGGTAAAAAACTTACAAGTCGCAGGGCGTTTATGGAGCTTTGCTTTTTCCACGGGCGCGCTAGAATGCGCGCCGAAGGGTGTTTGACGTGTAGTCCACACACTTCGCCAGCCTTTGCTAGGCTTGCCAATAGCGTGTGGCCAGCAGGGGCTAGATGGATTTGTCAGGTCCTGCCAGGAGCAGGGCCTGCTGGGTGCCGCCTCCCATCAGGAGCGCCGACCCAAGGGCAGTGGCCTAACCCACGGCCAGTTGAATTTTCACTGGTGGCTGCCGGTCTACGGCTGCACTGGTCTATAACTAACCTGCTTTCGCAAGTCATGAGGTAGAACATGAGCGACGACGATCTGGAAAACGACGACCTCGAAGTAGGCGATGAAGACGAGGTTGATGAAGGCCTCGAAGCGGCAGCTGACGATGTCGCCGAAGATGCGGGCGATGACGACAGCAGCCCGGCACCCGCTGCCAAGGGCAAGTCCAAGGCGGCTGTTTCGGTAGACGAACTGCCGAGCATGGAAGCCAAGCAGAAAGAGCGTGATGCACTGGCCAAGGCGATGGAAGAATTCCTTTCGCGCGGTGGCAAGGTGCAGGAAGTCGAGGCCAACGTGGTCGCCGACCCGCCCAAAAAGCCGGACAACAAGTACGGCAGCCGCCCCATCTGAGTGGCTGACCGCAAAAAAAGCCCGCCGTCGCTGCGGGCTTTTTTGTGGGCGTTTGCCGGTATATTTTCATTGCCAGTGAGATCGAGCGCCGCCCGCGATGCGCCGCGCGGGCGGCGCTCGATATACGCACCAACGCAAATTTCGAGGCGGTCTCTTGTCAGCGCCAGCGGGAAAGGACGTCGGGCAGCTGCGACAGGCGCTGGATTTCGGCATCCGGTGCCTGCTCACCGGTCCAGGCCTTGCCCTGAGGGTTGAACCAGACGGCCCGTAGCCCTGCTCGCTGGGCGCCTGCGATGTCATCGCCGGGGTGGTCGCCGATGTGAACGGCGGCGCTGGCATCCGCCTCGCCGCGGCGCAGGGCTTCCAGGAACGGTGCCGGGTCCGGCTTGCCAATGCCGAGGTCCTCGGCGCACAGGGCAAAGCGGAAGTAGTCCGCCAGCCCCAACCGGCTCACGTCGGCGTTGCCGTTGGTGACCACGCCCAGGATGTAATGGTGACGCAGGACCTCCAGTACCGGCTGCACCTCGGGGAAGATCTCCACCTGGTGGCGAGCATGCAGGAACACTTCAAAGCCTTCGTTAGCCAGCGCCTGCGCTTGCTTCTCGCTGTAGCCGACCTCTTCCAGGGCATGGAACAGCACCCGTCTGCGCAGGGCGCTGATGCGGTGCTTGAGGCCGGGGTCGGCCTGTACCAGCCGCTCGCGAATGGCAAACAGGTGCTCCACCGGCACCCCGCCCAGGATCGGGGCGTTGGCTTCGAGCCAGTCGCGCAGCACGACTTCTGCGCTGGCGATGACCGGCGCGGTGTCCCACAGGGTGTCGTCGAGGTCGAACGTGATCAGCTTGATGCTCATGAGTCTGTGCCTTTGCTGCGTTTGGCCCGAGGGTGGGCGCTGTCGTACACCGCGGCCAGGTGCTGGAAGTCCAGGTGGGTGTAGATCTGCGTGGTGCTGATGTCGGCATGGCCGAGCATTTCCTGCACCGCCCGCAGGTCCTGGGACGATTCCAGCACATGGCTGGCGAAGGAATGGCGAAGCATGTGTGGGTGCAGGTGCTGGCCCAGCTCGCGCTCACCCGCCTTCTGCACACGTTGCTGCACAGCCCGTGGAGTGATGCGGTTGCCCTGGCGGGTGATGAACACCGCGCGGTCACGCGGGTTGCCGATGCCGCGCAGGCGGTACCAGGCGTGCAGCGCCTCGCGGGCTTTGCGGCCAACGGGCAGCACGCGGGCTTTGCCACCCTTGCCCAGCACCTGCACCAGCCCGGCGGCAAGGTCGATGTGATCGAGGTCGAGGTTGGTCAGCTCGGACAGGCGCAGGCCCGACGAGTAGAACAGTTCAAGGATCGCCTGGTCACGACGGGCAATAAAATCGTCATCGACGCCGCCATCAAGCAGCTGCAGGGCGCGGTCGGTGTCCAGCACCTTGGGCAACCGGCGCTCACCCTTGGGCGCGCTCAGGCCAGTGGCCGGGTCGTGCTGGCACAGGCCTTCGCGGTTGAGGTAGCGGTACAGGCCGCGCACCGCCGACAGCAGCCGTGCCAGGCTGCGGGAGGACTGGCCGTGGTGGTGCAGGCGGGCGATCAGTTGGCGCAGTTGCTGGATTTGCAGCGCTTGCCACCCGGCAATACCGTGTTCCTTGCAGTAAGCGGTGACCTTATCCAGGTCGCGACGGTAGCCTAGCAAGGTGTGCTCCGACACCTGGCGCTCGTTGCGCAGGTGTGCGCAATAAGCCTCCAGTTGGCGTTCCATCAGCGTACCGAGCGCAGGGTCTGGGTAACGCGCGGTACAACGCGGCCGAGCACTTCGGCGATGTAGCCAAGGAACAGGGTGCCGACGCTGCTCTTGTAGTGTTGCGGGTCGCGGCTGCCGATCGCCAGCACCCCGTGCAGCCCTTGGTATTCGAGGGTGGCCACGGCACTGGAGCCCACCTCCCGGCGCTGTTCCTCACCGAACAGAAAGGCCAGCTCATGCTCACGCAGGTTGCCACTGACCGTCTTGCCACCGCCCAGCAGAGCACCGATGGCCTGCTGCGCCTCGGTGTTGCTGACCCAGCGCCCGACCGGCGCGCCGTTGTCGCCGAACAGGATGAGGCTGACGAACGGCACCTGGAACTCCTGGCGCAGGCTGTCTTCGACCGCCATTACCACTTCTTCCAGGGTGCCGGCATCGAGCAGGTCGAGGATCAGCCGCCGGGTCTTGTCGAACAGCCGGTCGTTGTCGCGAGCCACATCCATCAATTGCGACAGGCGATGGCGCATCTCGATGTTACGGTCACGCAGCAGCTTGAGCTGACGTTCCACCAGCGACACGCTGTCGCCACGCTGATGCGGTATGCGCTGTTCGATCAGCAGCTCGTCGTGCTCGGCAAAGAAGGTGGGGTGGGCGCGCAGGTAGGCGACCACCGCTTCGGCATCGAGCTCGACGGACTGCTGGGGTACAACCTGGGGCTGATCGGTCATGGCGGTTACTCGCTTAGAGACGAACCTGTCCTTCGTAGACGCGTACGGCCGGGCCGGTCATCACCACGGGCTTGCCGGGGCCGGCCCATTCGATGTGCAGGCGCCCACCGGGCAGGTCGAGGGATACCGGGGAATCCATCCAGCCTTGGCTGATGGCTGCCACGGCGGCGGCACAAGCACCGGTGCCGCAGGCCTGGGTTTCGCCCGCGCCGCGTTCCCACACGCGCAGGTTGGCGCGGTGGCGGTCGATGACCTGGAGGAAGCCGGCATTCACCCGCTGCGGGAAGCGTGGGTGGTTTTCGATCTTCGGGCCCAGCTCATGCACGGGGGCAGTATGCACGTCATCGACGCGCAGCACGGCATGCGGGTTACCCATGGACACGGCGGCAATCGAATGCAGCTGGCCGTCGACTTCCAGTGGGTAGTTCAGCGCCTGCTCGTCAGCGACAAAGGGAATGTCGGCAGGGATGAAGCGCGGTGGGCCCATGTCGACACTCACCTGGCCGTCGTTCTGCACGTCCAGCACGATGATGCCGCTTTTGGTTTCCACGCGGATGCGCTTTTTCGCGGTCAGGCGCTTGTCCAGCACGAAGCGGGCGAAGCAGCGCGCACCGTTGCCGCACTGCTCCACTTCGGAGCCGTCGGCGTTGAAGATGCGGTAGCGGAAGTCCACTTCCGGGTTGTTCGGGGCCTCGACGATCAGCAACTGGTCGAAGCCGATGCCGGTATGCCGGTCACCCCATTGCTTGGCGTGCTTGGGCTGGATATGCGCGTGCTGGCTGACCAGGTCGAGGACCATGAAGTCGTTGCCCAGGCCATGCATCTTGGTAAAACGCAGCAGCATGGGCTTACTCCGGCAGCAGGCTTTCGCCAGCGTACAGTTCGGCGATGGTTTCGCGGCGGCGTACTTCGAACGCCTGGTCGCCGTCGACCAGGATTTCAGCGCAACGGCCACGGGTGTTGTAGTTGGAGCTCATGACAAAACCATAGGCGCCCGCGGACTGCACGGCCAGCAGATCGCCTTCGGCCAGGTTCAGCACACGGTCCTTGCCGAGGAAGTCGCCGGTCTCGCAGATCGGGCCGACCAGGTCGTAGGCACGGCCTTCACCCTCGCGTGGCACGACCGGGCTTACACCCATCCAGGCCTGGTAAAGCGCAGGGCGAATCAGGTCGTTCATCGCCGCATCGATGATGGCGAAGTCTTTGTGTTCGGTGTGCTTGAGGTATTCCACGCGGGTCAGCAGCACGCCAGCGTTGGCCACGATGTAGCGGCCCGGCTCGAACACCAAAGCCAGGTCGCGCGTGCCTACGCGTTCGCGAATAGCCTTGATGTAGTCGGCCACCAGCGGTGGTTCTTCGTCGCGGTAGCGCACGCCAACGCCGCCACCCAGGTCCAGATGGCGCAGGTGGATGCCGCAGTCGGCAAGGCGGTCGACCAGGTCCAGCAGGCGGTCCAGGGCATCGAGGAACGGCTCAACGGTGGTCAACTGGGAGCCGATGTGGCAGTCGACGCCAACCACTTCCAGGTTCGGCAACTGCGCGGCACGCACGTAGATGGCCTCGGCGTCGGCAATGGCGATGCCGAACTTGTTTTCTTTAAGGCCGGTGGAGATGTACGGGTGGGTACCGGCGTCAACGTCCGGGTTGACCCGCAGCGACACCGGGGCAACCTTGCCCATCTCGGCTGCCACGACTTGCAAACGCTCCAGTTCGTCGGTGGATTCGACGTTGAAGCAGTGCACACCCACTTCCAGGGCGCGGCGCATGTCTTCGCGGGTTTTGCCGACGCCAGAGAACACCACGCGGTCGGCGCGCCCGCCAGCGGCCAGCACGCGCTCCAGCTCACCACCGGAGACAATGTCGAAACCTGCGCCCAGGCGCGCCAGTACGTTCAACACGCCAAGGTTGGAGTTGGCCTTGACCGCGAAGCACACCAGGTGCTCGGTGCCTTGCAGGGCATCGGCGTAGTTACGGTACTGGGCCTCGATGTGGGCGCGCGAGTACACGTAGGTGGGGGTGCCGAAACGTTCGGCGACGGCCGACAGGGCCACCCCTTCCGCGAACAGCTGGCCGTCGCGGTAGTTGAAAGCGTTCATCTGGT
This sequence comes from Pseudomonas fortuita, assembly GCF_026898135.2. Classification (NCBI taxonomy): domain Bacteria; kingdom Pseudomonadati; phylum Pseudomonadota; class Gammaproteobacteria; order Pseudomonadales; family Pseudomonadaceae; genus Pseudomonas; species Pseudomonas fortuita. The sequence continues at coordinate 6,118,021 of NZ_CP114035.2, read as the reverse complement.
TTCCTTACTGCGCAGGCGACTGCTCGGGCTCGGACTGCAGCTCCGGCTGCGCTTGCGCCGGCGCCGGCTGGGCTTTTGGCTGGTGCTGGTGCGACTTGTGCGCTTTGCCGTTATCGCCGTCTTCAGGCAGGTACAGCGGGCCTTTCTGGCCGCAGGCCGAAACGAGGCAGGCAACAGCGACCAGCGCCGCGAAGGAGGAAATCAGGCGCTTCATGGGTGAAATCCTTAGAAAAATGCAGTATTGCGCCCGAGTATACCGAGCGACCGGCGGCTTGCCTATGCAAGGGCCGGTCCGCCGGGCGGGCTATTCTTACCGCCTTCAATGGCTAATCTTTGCATTCGGCGCCAAGCGCCCGTATCTTGCCCGGCTTGCCTGTAACGCAGCCAATTTCGAGGTTCCTGCAATGAGTTTGAGTGAAGCGCGTTTCCATGATCTGGTCGACGCGACCCAACAGGCGTTGGAAGACCTGTTCGACGAGAGCGGCCTGGACCTGGACATGGAGAACTCCGCCGGTGTGCTCACCGTCAAGTTCGAAGGTGGCGCCCAGCTGATTTTCAGCCGCCAGGAACCGCTGCGCCAGCTGTGGCTCGCCGACCGCTCAGGTGGCTTCCACTTCGATTACGACGAAGAAAGCGGCAAGTGGGTGTGCGAGAAGAGCGAAGAGCTGTTGGGCGAAATGCTCGAGCGCATCGTCTGGGAGCGGGCCGGCGAGAAGCTGGACTTCGACGAGATCTGACATGAGCACCGCCCCGGCCCGTCCCCCCAAGCCGCTCTACAGCAACGTCAGCCCCGCTGTGCCATCACCGTGCATCAGCGTTTGCCGGCTGGACGAACAGCGGGTGTGCACTGGCTGCCAGCGGCATGTGGAGCACATTCGCGAATGGCGCTCGGCCGATGACGAACGGCGTCGGCAGATTTGCCGCGAGGCCCAGGCCCTGCGCGACCAGGCTAAGGCACACTGATAGCAAGGGCTTGAGTATTTGCCCGGCTGTGGTAGTGTCGGGTTTCTGCGTCGGTGACGCCAAAGCCTTCACAAACCCCGCCCTTGGGCGGGGTTTTGCTTTATCTGCACGACGAAAATCGCCTGTTCAAAGGAGTCTGACTGGATCATGAGCACCAAGCCTTCCCTCATCCTCACCCGATTGGACGTACAGCGTCTGGAGCGTCTGATCGACAGCCTCGACGAAAGTACGCCGGGTGTGCTCGCCCTGCAGGACGAGCTGGACCGCGCCGAGCAGGTGGTCGGTCACGATGAAGTGCCGGCGGGCGTGGTCACCATGAACTCGCGCGTGCACTGCCGTGAGGAAGCCAGCGGCAAGGACTACCACCTGACGTTGGTCTATCCGAAGGATGCCGGGCCGGAAGGTAATGTCTCGGTCCTGGCACCGATTGGCTGCGCCTTGCTGGGGCTGTCGGTGGGCGAGCAGATCGACTGGCCGGCACCGGGGGGCAAGACCCTCAAGCTGAAGCTGCTGGAAGTGGAGTACCAACCAGAAGCGGCGGGCGATTACGACCTGTAAGGCTCAAGGGGGCTGCAAGGCAGCCCTCGGTCATTCACCCAGCACCTGCTCCAGCCCCTCATTCAACGCCTGCTCCAGCACCCGCTTGTAGTTCAGGTACACCTGCGTCGCGCCCAGCCGGTCATCCAGCAGCTCGGACAAATCCAGATCGGTGATGTAGCACCGGTACTGTCCGGCAGCGCGCCGTTGCCCGATGATCTGCCTGGCCACCACCGCATACAGCTGCGCACCATGCTCCAGCTCGGAAAACTCTTGCTGGTCGCAGTACAGCGTCACATGCGCCGCACCCGCCACACCGGCCTGGATGATGGCTTGCACCTCATAGTAGGGCTGGTCGCTGCCCTCGACCGGGGCTTGGCGCGGCTCGAGGCTACGCGCCTTGCCAACGCCGGAAGGCAACAGTTGCGCATAGTGGATATCCAGTGAGGCAGCGCGCTGGGTATCCAGCGGCAGCCGGGCATCACGGCGCATCACCACCGAACGCAGGAACCGCTGCAGCGGCAGCAGCAGGTGGGCTTCGTCATGCAGGGGCAGGCGTTGCTGCCACAGGGCATTGTACTCATCCAGCACATACAACTCGGCCCAGCCACCTTGCAGGCGGTAGAACACCTGGATGCAAGCCGGGCGGCCCTGTTCCAGCACCAGGCGCAGGTCGTGGTCCAGCAGGGCGTTGGTATCCAGGTACAGCGGGCTGTAGGCGCTGCGTTCTTCGCCCAGGTGGGCCAGCAGCCCCTCGTGCTCGGCCAGGGTGGCCAGGCCTACATGCCCGGCCAACAGCTCCAGCACATGGGTGTGCTGGGCTACCTCTAGCAGGTAGCGGTGGTTGGCGCCCTGGTCCAGCAGCAGCTGCACCGTGTCAAAAATTTCCTCCACGCGCTGGCTGATGGCCTGTGCGCGGCTCGGGCAAAAGCAGCGTATCCGCACCCGTGGCCGGTGGCCCCGCAGCACCGGGCTATTGAGGAAGTCGCGCAGGCAGCGCACCAGCGCATGTTCGCCTTCGTAGCGCTGGACCAGCACTTCGTTCCAGCTGTTCAGGGTGACTTGGTCCAGGGTCAGTACCAGGTTCTCGCGCACGCCTGCGTAGCTCAACGAGTCGGTACGCTCGGTGGTCATCAGGATGTTCAGATCGCGGTGATGGCGCAGCGGGTCGATGGCGACGTTGACCAGCAACAAAACCTCGTCGGCAACGCTGGGCTGCAGCAGGCGCACTTCGCTGACGATCGGCAAGGGCAGGGGAATACTTTGCTGCAGGCAACCCATCAGGTTGAACAGCTCTAATTCACTGAGGTCGCTGGCGCCGGGGTGCAGCGCCATGCGCGTGCTGCTGTCGATCACGCCGTTACGATGGGCCCAGGCCAGCAGCTCGATCAGCTCGCGGCAGCGCTTTATCGGGCTGAAGTGCTCCACCTCGTGGGTGCTCAGGTTGCCGCAGTACAGCTCCCAGTGGTGGCTGCCGGGCTCCTTGCGGTTAGGTGCCTGAACCAGGGTCAGGGTCCCTTCGGCAAGGTCCGGGGCGATGCCGGGGTTGATCACCTCGACCTTGCCGGCGCGGCGCTCGAAGGCCGCGTACAGGCGCCGGCCCAGCACATTGAGGTCGCGCTGCTCGGCACGGCTGCTGGCGCTCTGGGTGCTGGCGAACTGGCTGAGGAAGCGGTAGCTGTGGTTCAGCTCGGCCACCAGTTCGCGGCGCTCGACAGCGACTTGCTGCACTTTCCATTGGCTACGGCTATCCAGCAGGGCCAACTGACGCTGGTCCCAGCCCCACTCGTCTGCCAGGCGCTGCAACAGCCGGCGCTGCCAGCCATTGGCGCGGCCTTGGTCGCTGAGCTTCTTGTTCACCTTCAGGTACAGGCTGCGCCGCACCCGTTCCAGGCGTGCGACCGCGCCGCGCTGCAGCAGGTAGCGCTCGATACGCCGATAGACCATGACGTAGGGGTCCAGTGCGTCGAGGTCGAGCTGATTGGCGAACACTGCCTGCTTGTAGTCCAGGCTCAGACAACGCACGGCGGGGTGTTCACTGGCGTAGGCCTCGGTCAGCAGCAGCTTGAGTAGCGACTTGTAGGGCGAATCGATGCCCTTGAACAGTTGCCACAGGCCGGCACCGACGAACTCGCCGGGTGGAACGTGTGCCAGGTTGCCGAGATCGAGAGTGTCCTGGCTGCGGATGAAGCGTTTGGTCAGCAGGGTCTGGGTGTAGGCGTGATAATTGTGTTCCTGGTAGACGGGCACCAGCCACCACAGTGGTGTCCGGCCTGCCAGCCAGAGGGTGGTGCGGTAGAACTCATCCAGCAGCAGGTAGTGCTGGGTGGTGCCGCAGTCATCGGAGCCCAGCTGGCCGTCGCGCTGGCCTTGGGCAAAGCCTTGCGTGTCGATCAGGAAGAAGTGCGCCTCGGCACCCAGGCTTGCTGCCCAGTCCTCCAGCAATTGGCACTTGCGGCGCAGTTCTTCCAGCAAATGCTCGGGCAAGCCGGGCGCATGGCACACCCACAGGTCCATGTCGCTGTGCTCGGCCTGGGCCAGCGAGCCCAGGCTGCCCATCAGAAACAAGCCGTGGATAGGGCGCGGCGGGTTGCCATGGCGGGCTTTGTAGGTGAACGAGCGGGCCAGGCGCTGGGCCTCGACCACCAGCTCGGCACCTGGCTCGTAACCCGATACGCCCGCAGGCGTGCTACCCGAGACGTAGCCCGGCAATAATGGGTGGTTCACGTGAAACAGCAGCGGCAGTAGCGTCAGTACCTGTTGCTGGCGTGTCGACAGGCCTTCCATAGCCCGCTGCAGGCGCCCTTGATTCAGTTGCAGGAAACGCGCACGCAATGTTGCCAGGACCTTGCGGTCGATGCCTTCGTCCAGGTCAGGGCGGATTTCGTGAGGGTGATTCATTGCGCGCTCGGGCAGGCCAGTGAAGCTGTGGCGAGTTTAGCCTGAGTAGCGGGGCCGGATAAGCGGCAATTGGGTTTTTGGCGCCATTTTCCCAGCGCGCGCCTGCTCCAGCTTTCGCTGCGCTTCAGGCATGATGGACGCATTGAGATCATGTAGAGAGTTTCCGATGCGTGTATGGATCGATGCCGACGCCTGCCCCAAGGCGGCCAAGGATCTGATCGTCAAGTTCGCCCTCAAGCGCAAGTTCGAGGTGGTGATGGTGGCGGGCCAGGCCGTGGCCAAGCCGGCGTTTGCGATCGTGCGCCTGATCGTGGTGCCCAGCGGCATGGACGCAGCCGACGACTACCTGGTCGAACACGCCGTGCCCGGCGAGCTGGTGATCTGCAGTGATGTGCCCCTGGCTGACCGCCTGGTGAAAAAGGGCGTGGCGGTGCTGGACCCGCGCGGTCGCGAATTCGACGAGCGCAACATGGGCGACCGCCTGGCGGCGCGCAACCTGTTCACCGAGCTGCGCGAGCAGGGCCAGGCGGGAGGAGGGCAGGGGACTTATGGCGAGCGTGAAAAGCAGGCGTTTGCCAATGCGCTGGACCGGATCATTGCCCGGCTGAGTAAAGCCTGATGCGGGGCTGCTTTGCAGCCCCAAGGACTTACTGGTCACCCTCGTGCGTCAGCTCCAGCACCCGGTCCACCAACTTGTAGATCCCGCCAGCTGCCTCGCTGATCGACTTGGCCTCCATGTAAGCCGGAGTCGTCACCAGCTTGCGCTGGGTGTCTTCGACAATGTCGTGTACATCGCACGCCTCATGGGTGCCGCCCATCTTCTCGACAGCCGCCGCAGTGTCTGCGTCGCTGCCGATGGTGCAGACCACGCCCGGCCCGTAGATCTTCGCCGCAAGTGCTGGCGAAATGCAGATCAGGCCAACTGGCTTGCAGGCGTCGGCAAAGGCTTCGGCCAGGGCCAGCACGTCCGGGTTGACGCTGCAGTTGGCGCCTTCCACGGCGAAGTTGGACAGGTTTTTAGCCGCCCCGAAACCGCCCGGCACGATCAGCGCATCGAAGTCTTCGGCCTTGGCTTCGCGGATGTCCTTGACCTCACCCCGGGCAATGCGCGCCGACTCCACCAGCACATTGCGCGACTCGGGCATTTCCTCGCCGGTCAGGTGGTTGATGACATGCATCTGCGCGATGTTCGGCGCGAAGCACTGCACCTGCGCACCGCGCTGGTCGAGGCGCAGCAGGGTGATCACGCTTTCGTGGATTTCGGCGCCGTCATACACGCCACAGCCGGAAAGAATCACCGCTACTTTTTTTGTCATGTTCATTACTCCAGTGTCGAGGCGCTAAATGTCCTCTAATTTGGCAGATGTCGCCATAGGGGTTGCCGCAGGCGCGGCCTAATCTTGATGGATACCGCCTGAGGCCGTACCCATGGACCTGATACTGCTGGCCGTGCCGTTCTTCTTCGTGCTGATCGCCGTGGAGCTGGTGGCCGACCGCGTGCGTGGACAACGCAACTTTACCCTGGCCGACTCGATCAACAGCCTGAGCACCGGCGCGCTGTCGACCAGCACCGGGTTGCTGACCAAAGGCGCAGGGCTGGTGACCTATGCCCTGGCGTTCGAGCATTTGGCGCTGTTGCGCCTGCCGGCCGAAGCCTGGTGGGTATGGCTGCTGGCCTTCGTCCTGTACGACTTCTGCTACTACTGGTTGCACCGTCTGGGCCATGAACGCAACGTGCTGTGGGCTGCGCATTCGGTGCATCACCAGAGCGAGGAATACAACCTCACCACCGCGCTGCGCCAGACCAGTAGCGGGTTCATCTTCTCGTGGGTCTTCTACCTGCCGATGGCGCTGCTGGGCGTGCCGCCACTGGTGTTCATTACCGTGGCATCGCTCAACCTGCTGTACCAGTTCTGGGTGCATACCCGGCACATTCCCAAGCTTGGCTGGCTTGAGTGGGTGTTGATCACGCCATCCAACCATCGCGTCCACCATGCGCAAAATCCTGTTTACTTGGATCGCAATTATGGCGGCGTGTTCATTCTCTGGGACCGTCTGTTTGGCACCTTCAAAGAGGAAGACCCGGCCGAGCCGGTGGTGTTCGGGGTAACCACGCCACTGGCCAGCTGGAACCCGCTGTGGGCTAATCTGCAGTTCTATGCCCAGCTCTGGCATGACGCCCGGCACACCGCCAGCCTGTGGGACAAGCTGCGCATCTGGTTCATGCCCACTGGCTGGCGCCCGGCCGATGTGGCCGCACGCTTCCCGCAGGCCAAACAGGACCTGACGGTGTTTCGCAAGTTTGAGATTACCTTGGCTCGACCGCAACAAGCCTACGTGGCCATGCAGTTCGCGGTTTATGTGGCCTTGGGCAGCTACCTGATGGATGTGGCCGAGCGCGTGCCGGTCGCGGCGCTGGTGCTTGGCTGGTCGCTGATGGCATTTGGTCTGTTCGTGCTGGGCGCGTTGCTGGAGAACCGGCCCTGGGCTGCGCGCCTGGAGCTGGCGCGGCTGGTGGCGAATGCGCCGGCGCTGTACCTGGCCGGCGCACTGGGGCTAGCGGTGGTCGCGCCGCTGCTCTGGTGGTTGCTCGTGGTCTACAGCCTTTTCAGCCTCTGGGGCCTGGGCCTGGTCTGCCGCCTTGCGCTCCGCGCGCAAAGCGCGGAAGCGCCGGCGCAACCACAACAAGGCACCCAGACCCAGCAGGCCACCGAGCACCCATAGCTCGTAACGCTTCACGTTGCCCAGCAGGCCTTCGAGGATGGCACCGAAGTGGTACGCGGCCGCGCCCAAGGCAATTGCCCAGACGGCCGCGCCAATACCATTGAGCAGCAGGTAGCGGCGCGGCGGGTAGCCCGACAGGCCAATGGCCACCGGCATGACCGTGCGCAGGCCATAAACGAAGCGGAAGCTCAGCACCCAGATGTCGGGGTGACGGCGGATGTGGTCCAGCGCCCGGGCACCCATGGCTTCCCAGCGCGGTTTGCGTGCCAGGATCCTGCGCCCATGGCGACGGCCCATGAAGTACCACAGCTGATCGCCGGCATAGCTGCCCAGGAACGCCACCAGGCACACCAGCTTGATGTCCATGTACCCACGGAATGCAAGGAAACCCGCAAGCACCAAGATGGTCTCGCCTTCGAAGAAGGTGCCTAGAAAAAGGGCAAAATAGCCGAAATCCTGCAGGAATTGTTGAAGCATTTTCTGAGGTGCTGGCGAAATGAACGCGCAGCCTACCCCTTCGCGCGCATTCGTGAAAGTGTCCAAATGTGTCTCGACGTGAACAATTCCTACACAGACAATGCCAGAGCCCACGCGCCATGGCTTGCCCTGGTGTGTCACACAGGCGTCATAATGGGCGCTTATCTTGCCGCTCAATTGATGATAGGGCGTTAACGTCCTCAGGAACGCCAGATGAATAATGAAGTGCTCACCCCTGTCGCGATGAAGGATGCCCAGGAGCTCCCAGAAGAGATGGTGCAGACCCCGCCAGACCTGCCGCCGGCGGCCGAGCCCGAGCCCGAGCCCGTAGAGGAGCAGGTGGCCGAGCCTGTGGCTGCGGTAGCCGCGCCCGTGCCGGCCCCGGCAATTGCCGTCCCCGGTCTGGACGACAGCAGCCTGTACATTCATCGTGAACTCTCGCAGCTGCAGTTCAACATCCGGGTGCTGGAACAAGCCCTGGACGAGAGCTACCCACTGCTCGAACGCCTCAAGTTCCTGTTGATTTTCTCCAGCAACCTCGACGAGTTCTTCGAGATCCGCGTCGCCGGCCTGAAGAAGCAGATCAATTTCGCCCGTGAACAGGCCGGTGCCGACGGCCTGCAGCCGCACCAGGCGTTGGCGCGCATCAGCGAGCTGGTGCACTTCGAGGTAGAGCGCCAGTACGCGATCCTCAACGACGTGCTGCTGCCGGAGCTGGAAAAGCACCACATCCGCTTTATTCGCCGCCGTTACTGGACGCCTAAACTCAAGACCTGGGTGCGCCGCTATTTCCGCGACGAAATCGCCCCGATCATCACCCCGATCGGCCTGGACCCGACCCACCCGTTCCCGCTGCTGGTGAACAAGAGCCTCAACTTCATCGTCGAGCTGGAGGGGGTCGATGCCTTCGGCCGCGACTCGGGCTTGGCGATCATCCCGGCTCCACGCCTGCTGCCGCGGGTCATTCGGGTGCCTGAAGAAGTGGGCGGCCCGGGTGCCAACTACGTGTTCCTGTCGTCAATGATTCACGCGCACGCCGACGACCTGTTCCAGGGCATGAAGGTCAAGGGCTGCTACCAGTTCCGCCTGACCCGTAACGCTGACCTGGCGCTGGACTCCGAAGAAGTCGACGACCTGGCCCGCGCCCTGCGCGGCGAGCTGTTCTCGCGCCGTTACGGCGATGCCGTACGCCTGGAGGTAGCCGACACCTGCCCGAAACACCTGTCGGACTACCTGCTCAAACAGTTCAGCCTCAGCGAAAGCGAGCTGTACCAGGTCAATGGCCCGGTCAACCTTACCCGCCTGTTCAGCATTACCGGCCTGGACAGCCACCCGGAGCTTCAGTACACGCCGTTCACCCCGGCGATCCCCAAGCTGCTGGTGAACGCCGACAACATTTTCAGCGTGATCAGCAAGCAGGACATCCTGCTGATGCACCCGTTCGAGTCCTTCACCCCGGTGGTCGACCTGCTGCGCCAGGCCGCCAAGGACCCGCATGTGCTTGCCGTGCGCCAGACGTTGTACCGTTCCGGGGCCAACTCGGAAATTGTCGATGCCCTGGTGGACGCGGCGCGTAACGGCAAGGAGGTCACTGCGGTGATCGAATTGCGCGCGCGCTTCGACGAAGAGTCCAACCTGCAGATGGCCAGCCGCCTGCAAGCGGCCGGTGCGGTGGTGATCTACGGCGTGGTCGGCTTCAAGACCCACGCCAAGATGATGTTGATCCTGCGCCGCGAGCAGGGCGAAATCGTGCGTTATGCCCACCTGGGCACTGGCAACTACCACGCCGGCAACGCCCGCCTGTACACCGACTACAGCCTGCTGACCTCTGACGACGCTCTTACCGAGGACGTGGGCAAGCTGTTCAGCCAGCTGATCGGGATGGGCAAGACGCTGCGCATGAAAAAGCTGCTGCACGCGCCGTTCACCCTGAAGAAGGGCATGCTCGACATGATCGCGCGGGAAACCCAGTTCGCCCTCGAAGGCAAGCCGGCGCACATCATTGCCAAGTTCAACTCGCTGACCGACGCCAAGGTCATCAAGGCGCTGTACAAGGCCAGCCAATCGGGTGTGAAAATCGACCTGGTGGTGCGTGGCATGTGCTGCCTGCGCCCAGGTATTCCGGGGGTTTCACACAATATCCAGGTGCGCTCGATCATTGGCCGCTTCCTTGAGCACACGCGGGTGTTCTACTTCCTCAACGGCGGCGAGGAGCAGATTTATCTGTCCAGTGCCGACTGGATGGAGCGCAACCTCGACAAGCGCGTCGAGACCTGCTTCCCGGTGGAAGGCAAGAAGTTGTTGCTGCGGGTGAAGAAGGAGCTGGAAAGCTACCTGACCGACAACACCCACGCCTGGACCTTGCAGCCAGACGGGCGCTACGTGCGCAGCACCCCTACCGGCAACCAGAACCCGCGCAGTGCCCAGGCGACCCTGCTGGAGCGCCTGAGCAACCCGGTCCTCAACGTACGCTGAGGACGAAGCCGACCCGGGCCAGCCACTCCGCCTCGTTGGCGAAGTCGGCCTGGGTCAGCTGGTTCTGCTCCAGCCAGCCCTCAGGGAAGGCGACATCCAGGCTGTTGTCCCCACCGTTCAGTACCACCTTCGGCATCTGCTGGTTGCCCCGGATATGGTGGAACAGAATGGCGAAGCGCAGCAGCACGCACAGGCGCAGCAGCTTGATACCCTCTTCACCCAGCTCGGCGAACTTGTCCTTGGGGATGTTGCGGCGATGGCCGCGCACCAGCAGGGCCATCATCTGCTGGTCTTCGCGAGAGAAGCCCGACAGGTCGGAGTGCTCGATCAGGTAGGCGCCGTGCTTGTGGTAGTGGTAATGGGCGATATCGAGGCCGACTTCGTGCACTTTCGCCGCCCAACCCAGCAGATCGCGCCAGTTTCCATCTTTCAGCTCCCAGGCGTCGGCCACTTGGTCGAAGGCATGCAGTGCCTTGCGTTCCACGCGTGCAGCCTGGCCCTGGTCCACGTGGTAACGCTCCATCAGCGAATTGAGGGTGCGCTCACGTACGTCTTCGTGGTGGTGGCGGCCAAGCAGGTCGAACAGCACGCCTTCACGCAGGGCGCCGTCACAGTGGTCCATGCGCTGCAGTTCCAGCGCGTCGAAGATCGCTTCGAGAATGGCCATGCCCGCCGGGAAGATGGTGCGCCGGTCCGGCTTGATGCCGTCGAAGTCGATCTTGTCGACTTCGCCCAGCTTGAACAGCTTGCGCTTGACCCAGGCCAGGCCCTCGGCGTTGACCTCGCCATTGCCCAAGCCGCCGGCCTTGATGGCGGCGCCGATGGCGCGGATGGTGCCGGACGAGCCAATGGCCTCGTCCCAGGTCAGGCGATGCAGGGCATGCTCGATGCTCATCAGTTCCAGGCGCGCGGCGGTGTAGGCCTGGGCGTAGCGGGCCGGGGTAATCTTGCCGTCACGGAAGTAGCGCTGGGTGAAGCTGACGCAGCCCATTTGCAGGCTTTCGCGCAGCAGCGGCTCGAAGCGCTGGCCGATGATGAACTCGGTACTGCCGCCGCCGATGTCCGCCACCAGGCGCTTGCCGGGTGTGTCGGCCAGGGTGTGCGACACGCCCAGGTAAATGAGGCGCGCCTCTTCACGGCCGGAGATGACCTCCACCGGGTGGCCGAGGATGGCTTCGGCGCGCTGGATGAACTCGTTACGGTTGCGCGCTTCGCGCAAGGCGTTGGTACCGACGATACGCACGGAGCCTGCCGGCATGCCGTTGATCAGCTGGGAAAAGCGCTTGAGGCAATCCAGGCCTCGTTCCATTGCCTCTTCACTGAGCTTGCGCTCTTCGTCGATGCCGGCGGCAAGCTGAACCTTCTCGCCGAGCCGCTCGAGAATGCGGATTTCTGTATGGTGGGCCTTGGCCACGACCATGTGAAAACTGTTGGAGCCAAGGTCGATGGCGGCGATCAGGGACAGGTTCTTCGCGATGGTATGCGGCATGATCTGGTTGTTCTCGGTCGTTAACCCGGCAATCGTGCCACGATAGCAGGCTGTCGCCAACGCGTGACACGCAGCCGATGTGCTGGCCTTGATGCAAGGCAATGTGCCATTCGATTCTATGACGGCTGTATGACAGTTTCGATTCGCGGCGTCTTGCACAACTATAGTTACACTCAATCGTCCGCGGCTTCCTGTAGGCGGCGGGTGCGGCTATGATGGGCAACGTTTTTTTGCTTACGACCCTGGAGATATCCATGAGCAGCGATCTGATCAAACATGTCACCGACGCCACCTTCGAGGCCGAAGTCCTGAAAGCCCAAGGCCCGGTGCTGGTCGACTACTGGGCTGAATGGTGCGGCCCATGCAAGATGATCGCGCCAGTCCTGGACGACATCGCTACCACCTACGATGGCAAGCTGACCGTCGCCAAGCTGAACATCGACGAAAACCAGGAAACCCCGGCCAAGCACGGCGTGCGTGGTATCCCGACGCTGATGCTGTTCAAGAACGGCAACGTCGAAGCCACCAAGGTGGGCGCTCTGTCCAAGTCGCAGCTGGCCGCGTTCCTCGACGCTCACCTGTGATGTGAAAAAGCCCCGCAATTGCGGGGTTTTTCTTTTTCAGAGCACTAGACGCAGAAAAAAGCAAGTGTTACATTCGGCCTCGCACTGCTTTTTCAGTGCCCTCTACATGCCGTCGCCGAAGCATCCCTAATTCGAATCAGTACGCGATCCTGTCGCCATCTAGCGGCGCGGCCTCATTAAGCCAGAAGCTTAATTCTCCCTTCTTACATGATTACGTCACTCCCCTTATGAACCTGACTGAACTCAAGCAAAAGCCGATTACCGATCTTTTGGAAATGGCCGAACAGATGGGCATCGAGAACATGGCCCGTTCGCGCAAACAGGACGTGATTTTCGCCCTGCTGAAGAAGCATGCGAAGAGCGGCGAAGAGATTTCGGGTGACGGCGTGCTGGAGATTCTCCAGGATGGTTTCGGTTTCCTGCGCTCGGCTGATGCGTCCTACCTGGCCGGCCCGGACGATATCTACGTCTCGCCCAGCCAGATCCGCCGTTTCAACCTGCGTACCGGCGACACCATCGTCGGCAAGATCCGCCCGCCAAAGGAAGGGGAGCGTTACTTCGCTCTGCTGAAGGTTGATACCATCAACTTCGACCGTCCGGAAAACGCGAAGAACAAGATCCTGTTCGAAAACCTGACGCCGCTGTTCCCGAACAAGCGCCTGAAGATGGAAGCTGGTAACGGCTCCACCGAGGACTTGACCGGTCGCGTCATCGACCTGTGCGCCCCGATCGGCAAAGGCCAGCGTGGCCTGATCGTCGCCCCGCCAAAAGCGGGCAAGACCATCATGCTGCAGAACATCGCGGCCAACATCACCCGTAACAACCCCGAGTGCCATCTGATCGTCCTGCTGATCGACGAGCGCCCGGAAGAAGTAACCGAAATGCAGCGCACCGTGCGCGGCGAAGTGGTTGCCTCCACCTTCGACGAGCCGCCAACCCGCCACGTGCAGGTTGCCGAAATGGTGATCGAGAAGGCCAAGCGCCTGGTCGAGCACAAGAAGGACGTGGTCATCCTGCTGGACTCCATCACCCGCCTGGCGCGTGCCTACAACACCGTGATCCCGAGCTCCGGCAAGGTGCTGACCGGTGGTGTTGACGCCCATGCCCTGGAGAAGCCAAAGCGCTTCTTCGGCGCCGCGCGTAACATCGAAGAGGGCGGTTCGCTGACCATCATCGCCACCGCGCTGGTCGAAACCGGCTCGAAGATGGACGAAGTGATCTACGAAGAGTTCAAGGGCACCGGCAACATGGAGCTGCCACTGGACCGCCGCATCGCTGAGAAGCGCGTGTTCCCGGCCATCAACATCAACCGTTCCGGTACCCGCCGCGAAGAGCTGCTGACCGCCGACGACGAACTGCAGCGCATGTGGATCTTGCGCAAGCTGCTGCACCCGATGGACGAAATCGCCGCCATCGAGTTCCTGGTCGACAAGCTCAAGCAGACCAAGACCAACGACGAGTTCTTCTTGTCGATGAAGCGCAAGTAAGCTTCGCAGGCATCACGCAAAAGCCGGGGAAACCCGGCTTTTTGCTGTTTGTCATAAAAGACCGTTCGCCAGCACGCCGAACGAAGGCCAACATGCTGCTTGTGGCGTGGGGGCCTGCCTGATCCAGGCATTTGCCTCCTGCCTCCCGAAGACCAGCGAAGCCGGGCTGGTTGATGAATCGTCACATGGATGTCTCTTATAAGGTACACTTGGATGTACGCAGTTCATCACGTTCTATCCGCTAATGATGTGGATGTTTACCAGGCATGGCTGAACACCATTCGTGACACAAGGGTGAAGGCGCGAATCACTACAAGGGTCGACCGGGCGGCGCAGGGCCATTTTGGCGTGACCGAGCCAGTGGGTGATGGCGTGTTCGAGATGAAACTGGACTTCGGGCCAGGCTAGCGCGTCTATTACGCCATCTCCGGGCGGAAGATCATTTTCCTGCTCGGAGGTGGCACGAAAGACCGGCAGCAGGCGGATATTGATCAAGCCAGATCTCTGTGGCAGAGGCACAAGGTAGCGCTATGACCGGCACACGCTCGCATGAAGAAAGTGTTCTCGAAATGCTCCGCAAGGATGAGTCTTTCGCCATCGATTATCTTGCCGTTGCGCTTGAAGAAATAGATGAGCCTGTTGGCGCCGCAGGTTTTCTGACGGCGGTTCGACGCGTAGCGGAAGCGCGTGGTGGGATGGGTAATCTGTCCCAGGCCACGGGGCTTGCGCGTCCAAACCTCTATCGAGCCTTGGCTGCTGATGGGGACCCAAGATTATCGACTGTATTGAAGGTGCTGCAGGCCCTTGGAATCGGGTTGTCAAAGGTTGTATCGCATAATCGGTGAGGCGCAAGGTAAGCGTCCCGACCAAGGCGTGAAGCGGCCACCAATGCATTTTTGCCCCCAAACAATGCCCGAACGGCGCTACACTCTGCACCCCGACCGATACGGCCAACACGAGGCTTTTGCATGCAGTATCGCGACTTGCGCGACTTCATCCGTGGCCTGGAACAGCGCGGCGAGCTCAAGCGCATCCAGGTTCCGATCTCCCCCGTCCTGGAAATGACCGAGGTCTGCGACCGCACCCTGCGTGCGAAGGGCCCGGCATTGCTGTTCGAAAAGCCCACCGGCTTCGACATCCCGGTGCTGGGCAACCTGTTCGGCACCCCTGAGCGCGTGGCCATGGGCATGGGCGCCGAGTCGGTCGATGAACTGCGCGAAATCGGCAAGCTGCTGGCCTTCCTCAAGGAGCCCGAGCCCCCCAAGGGCCTGAAGGACGCCTGGTCGAAGCTGCCGATCTTCAAGAAAGTCGTGTCGATGGCGCCGAAAGTGGTCAAGGACGCGGTGTGCCAGGAAGTGGTGGTCGAGGGTGACGATGTCGACCTCGGCGCACTGCCGATCCAGCACTGCTGGCCAGGCGACGTGGCGCCGCTGATCACCTGGGGCCTTACCGTTACCCGTGGCCCGAACAAGGACCGCCAGAACCTGGGCATCTACCGCCAGCAGGTCATCGGCCGCAACAAGGTCATCATGCGCTGGCTCAGCCACCGTGGTGGTGCCCTCGATTACCGTGAGTGGTGCGAGAAAAACCCCGGCCAGCCGTTCCCGGTTGCCGTGGCCCTGGGGGCTGACCCGGCGACCATCCTGGGTGCCGTGACCCCGGTGCCGGACACCCTCTCCGAGTATGCCTTCGCCGGCCTGCTGCGCGGCAACCGCACCGAGCTGGTCAAGTGCCGTGGCAGCAACCTGCAAGTACCGGCCACCGCCGAGATCATCCTGGAAGGGGTGATCCACCCGGGCGAAATGGCACCGGAAGGCCCGTACGGCGACCACACGGGCTACTACAACGAGGTGGACAGCTTCCCGGTGTTCACCGTCGAGCGCATCACCCACCGGCAGAAGCCGATCTACCACAGCACCTATACCGGCCGCCCGCCTGATGAGCCTGCCATTCTCGGTGTGGCGCTGAACGAAGTGTTCGTGCCGATCTTGCAGAAGCAGTTCCCGGAAATCACCGACTTCTACCTGCCGCCTGAAGGCTGCTCGTACCGCATGGCGGTGGTGACCATGAAGAAGCAGTACCCAGGTCACGCAAAGCGCGTGATGCTGGGTGTATGGTCGTTCCTGCGACAGTTCATGTACACCAAGTTCGTTATTGTCACCGATGACGATATCAACGCCCGTGACTGGAACGATGTGATCTGGGCCATCACCACGCGCATGGACCCCAAGCGTGATACGGTGATGATCGACAACACGCCGATCGACTACCTGGACTTCGCGTCGCCGGTATCGGGGCTGGGGTCGAAGATGGGCCTGGATGCCACGCACAAGTGGCCGGGCGAGACTACACGCGAATGGGGACGGGTCATCGTCAAGGATGAAGCCGTCACCCGCCGTATCGATGAGCTGTGGGATCAGTTGGGAATAGATTGATGCAGGTAACGTTGCAGCCGTCCGGGGCGGTGCTGGCGCTGGAACCCGGGGAACGGATCCTGGATGGAGCGCGGCGGTTGGGCTATGACTGCCCGAATAGCTGCCGCAATGGCAATTGCCATGTCTGCGCCGCGTTGTTGGTCGAAGGGCGGGTACGCCAGGGCGGCGAAGTCCGTGACCATGGCGAGCTGTTTACCTGTATTGCCGAGCCGCTGGAGGACTGTGTGTTGCTCTGGGATGGTGTGCTCGCCTTGGGCGAGCTGCCGGTGCGCAAACTGGCGTGCAGCGTCACTGAATGCGTCGAGGTGGGTGGCGATGTCTGGCGGGTGCGCCTGCGTGCGCCTGCTGGCAAGCCCTTGCGTTACCACGCCGGGCAGTACCTGATGATCGAGCGCGAGGGCGGCAAGCCTGCCGCGTTCTCGCTGGCCTCAGCACCTCACGCCGGCCGTGAGCTGGAGCTGCACGTGCTGGCGCGGGAACCCAGCGCATTGCAACTGATCGAGCAGCTCAGGCGTGACGGGCTGGCGCGCATCGAAATGCCGTTTGGCGACACCCACCTGGCTGAGCTGCCCGACGGCCCGTTGGTCTTGATTGCCGCCGGCACCGGCATGGGCCAGATGCACAGCCTGCTCGAGCACTGCCGAGCCAACGGTTTCAAGCACCCGGTACACCTGTACTGGGGGGTGCGCCGGCCCGAAGACTTCTACCAGATCGAGCACTGGGACGAATGGCAGCGCTTGCCCAACCTGTTCCTGCACCAGGTCGTCAGTGACCTGTGCGGTTGGGAGGGGCGCTGCGGCATGTTGCATGAGGCGGTCTGCGAGGACATCGCCGACCTCAACACCGTGCATGTCTATGCGAGCGGCTCACCGAACATGATCTACGCCACCCTCGACGCCCTGGTCGACGCCGGCATGGATGCACATCGCATGCGTGCGGATGTGTTTGCCTACGCGCCACGCGGTTAATAACCGAAGTTGGAACAAGTGGGTATAAGGCGGTAATTGTTACCGCCTTGGCCAATAACTTTCACCGTTGCTGAAACAGTACTTACCCAGTCGTCGGAACCGCGCATTAAAGTCTTGCTCAAGGGCTTGAGTATTCCTCTATTTCTGTCCTATGGTTAGTGCAAGGCCCTTGGCACAAGGCTTGGGGCCGCACCTTGATCGCACCTCGCTACATCCGTAGTTCACAGGGATAAATGGCGGCAGCTTATGTCGGCACTTGAAAGTATGTCTTGGCAAGTTTCGTATCCTCCGGCACTCGACTTCGGTCAGCAACATACTCGCGACCAGTTGTTCAACTCCATGAAGACGACCATGTCTCGGCATCAGGGCGGGCCGGTGTGGCTGTTTGCCTATGGTTCGCTGATCTGGCGCCCGGAGTGCAATTCAGTGGAGCGCCAGCGTGCACGGGTGCATGGCTATCACCGTGGCTTGTACCTGTGGTCGCACGAACATCGCGGTACACCGGAAACCCCCGGCCTGGTGTTTGGCCTGGACCGCGGTGGTTCCTGCAGCGGTTTTGCCTACCGGCTGGATGAGAGCAACCTGGACGATTCGCTGATGGCCCTGTGGCAACGCGAGATGCCGTACCCGGCCTATCGGCCGCACTGGCTCAATTGCCGGCTGGGCGACGGCAGCAAGGTGCAGGCCTTGGGCTTTGTGCTGGAACGGCATTTGCCGTGCTATGCCGGCAACCTGCCGGACACCTTGCTCAGCCAGATCCTGGCCAGTGCCAAAGGGCGTTATGGCACCACCCGCGACTATGTCGAGCAGACCTTGAACGCATTGCGCAGCCACCAGATGCCTGATCGCAACCTGGAGGCGCGGTTCAGGCGTTGCCATAACCTGCGTGAAGTTTGAATTTTTGGGGCCGCTGTGCGGCCCCAGAAAAAATCAATGCATCAGCACCACCAACTTACCCACAGCCTGCCGCTGCCCCAGTTTCTCGATGGCAGCCCCAGCCTCGGCCAGTGGATAAGTCTGCGACACCAGCGGCTTCAACTTACCTTCGGCATGCCAGGCAAACAGCTGCTTGAAATTGGCCGCATTATCCTCGGGCTGGCGCTGTGCGAACGCGCCCCAGAACACCCCCAGCACCGCCGCGCCTTTGAGCAGCACCAGGTTGGTCGCCAGTTGTGGAATGCTGCCGCTGGCAAACCCCACCACCAGCAGCCGGCCATTCCATGCCAGCCCGCGCACTGCCTGTTCGAACAGCTCGCCGCCGACCGGGTCGTAGATCACGTCCACACCCTGGCCGCCGGTCAGGCGCTTGATTTCCTCGCGCAGGCTGGCCTGGCTGTAATCGATCAGTTCATCTGCCCCGGCAGCCTTGGCCACGGCCAATTTTTCGGCACTGCTGGCCGCCGCGATCACCCGCGCACCCATGGCCTTGCCGATTTCCACCGCCGCCAGACCGACCCCGCCGGATGCGCCCAGTACCAGCAGCGTCTCGCCTGCTTGCAGTTGGCCGCGCTGGCGCAGGGCGTGCATCGAGGTGCCATAAGTCATGCCAAACGCCGCAGCGGTGGTGAAGTCCATGCTCGCCGGGATCGGCAGCACGTTGTAGAACGGTACTGCCACCTGCTCGGCGAACGAACCCCAGCCGGTGAGTGCCATGACCCGGTCGCCGACCTTGAACGCGCCGGCTTTTTCGCCCACTGCTGCCACCACGCCCGCAGCTTCGCCGCCGGGGGAAAACGGTAGCGGTGGCTGAAATTGGTATTTGCCCTCGATGATCAGGGTGTCGGGAAAGTTGACACCGGCGGCCTGCACATCCAGCAGGATCTCGGTTTTCTTCGGCAGCGGGCTGGCCACGTCTTCCAGTACCAGATCGCGCGCCGGACCCAGGGTTTTGCACAACACAGCTTTCATCGGGGCTATTCCTTTGCGGGTAGTGGCCGATAAGTGTAGGAGGGCCGCTTGCCGGGTCAACGAGCATGGCCCGCCCTGATGAGCCGGCATAAGCCCGGGCTTGGGTTTGAGCGGCGTGCTGGGTAAGCTGGCGCCAACTGTATTGAGGAGCGAATTCGTGAAAGCGTGGATCTTGATGGTGCTGGCGCTGCTGTTGCCGGCTGCGGCCATGGCCGAAGAAGCCAAGGAAGGGGCGCCCAAGGTTGCCTACATCAGCCTGAGCCCACCCTTTGTGGGCAACTATGCCCTCGACGGCGGCCCACGGCTGCGCGTGTACAAGGCCGATGTGGCCCTGCGCGTGACCGGCGACGAAGCGGCCAAGGCGGTAAAGCACCACGAACCGCTGATCCGCAACCAGCTGGTGGCACTGTTCACCCAGCAGACCGTGGACAACATGAGCAATGTCGAGGCCAAGGAACACCTTCGCCAGGAGGCGCTGAAGCAGGTGCAGCAGGTGCTGGAAGCGGAAGAAGGCAAGCCGATCGTCGAGGACCTGCTGTTCAACAACCTGATCGTGCAGTGATCAATGTGGGAGCGGGCGAGCCCGCGAAGCAGGCGGCGCGGTGAATGGCACCGGCTTCGCCGGTGTTCGCGGGCTTGCCCGCTCCCACAGTTGCCGACCATAGATCCTGAGGTGTCATGAGGCCAGGCTACGGCGAAACCGCGCCAGGGCGACGCTGAAAAACACCAGGCCTATCAGCGCCAGCGCCAGGATATCCGGCCACACGACTGTCCACCCGGCATCCCGGAACAGGATCGCGGTACCCAGGCTGACGAAGTGCGTCGACGGCGACCCCTGCATCACCCATTGCAACCACTGCGGCATGCTGTCCAGGGGTGTGCTGCCGCCAGACAACAACAGCATCGGGATGATCACCGGGATCGCCAGCAGGCCGAACTGCGGCGTCGAGCGTGCCAGGGTGGCCAGGAAGATGCCCAGCGCGGTACTGGCAAACAGGTAAAGCGTAGTCACGGCCAGGAACAGCCCCATCGAGCCGGACAGTGGCACGCCCAGTGCGCCTTTCACCACCACCACCAGCGAAACCCACGTGCAGATCACCACCACCAGCGCGTTGCTGCCGATCTTCGCCAGCATGATTTCCAGTGCGGTGAGCGGCAGCACCAGCAGGTGGTCGAGGGTGCCATGTTCACGCTCGCGCAGCAGTGCGGTGCCAGTGAGGATGATCGCCAGGATGGTGATGTTGTTGACGATCTGGATCACCGCCAGGAACCAGCCCCCCTCAAGGTTGGGGTTGAACAGCGCCTTGGGGTTGATCAGCACCGGGCTTTGCACGTTGCCACGCTGGGTGTAGTCGAGCAGTTCACGCTCGAAGATGCGCCCGATGTAGCCGGCGCCCATGAATGCCTGGCTCATGGCCGTGGCGTCGACGTTGATCTGCAGCTCCGGCGAGCGCCCGGCCAGCAGGTCGCTCTGGAAGTTCACCGGCACATTGATCACGAAGGTGTACTCGCCGCTGTCCATGGCCTGGTCCAGGCGTTCTGCGGGCAGCGGTACGGCGGGCTGGAACTCGGGCGGTTGCAGGGCTTCGGCCAGTTTGCGCGACAGCTGGCTGTGGTCTTCGTCGACGACCGCTACGCTGGCGTTGTGTACGCCAATCACCGAGCCGGCCGCCGGCATGTAGATCGCCACGCTAAAGGCATACAGCAGGAACAGCAGCAGTACGCTGTCATGGCGCAGGCTGGTCAGTTCTTTCAGGCCCAGGCGCAGGGTGTGGTTCAGGCGCGACATGTCAGGCCTCCTGCTTCTTCAGCATGGCCAGGCTCAGGCCGGTAAACACCGCGAAGAAGCCCAGCAGGATCAGGCACTGCGGCCATAGCTCGCGCAGCCCCAGCGCCTTGGTGAAGGTGCCGACCGCGATATCGAGAAAGTAGCCCGCCGGGAACAGCTGACCCATCACCGCCGCTGCGCCGTCCAGTGACGAGCGCGGCACGATCAGCCCGGAAAACTGGATGGTCGGCAGGCTGGTGATGATCATGGTGCCCAGGATGGCTGCGATCTGGGTGCGGGTGAAGGCCGAGATCAGCAGGCCCAGGCTGGTGGTGGCCAGCAGGTAGGCCACGCCACCACAGGCCAGGGCCAGCACACTGCCTTTGAGCGGCACGGCGAACAGCCAGCGGTTCATTGCCACCAACAGCGCCAGGTTGACCAGGCTCACGGCCAGGTAAGGCACCTGCTTGCCAAGCAGGAACTCCAGGCGGGTGAGGGGTGTGGCGTAGAAGTTGGTGATGGAGCCGAGTTCTTTTTCGCGGACAATGCCCAGCGCGGTGAGCATGGCCGGAATAAAGGCCAAAATCAGCGCCATCACGCCCGGGCCGATGGCATTTACGCTGACCACGTCCTGGTTGTAGCGAAAACGCGTTTCCAGGCGCACCAGGTCCTGGCGCGGCTGCGGCTGGGGGCTGGCCTTTGCCAGTTGCTCAAGGTTGGCCTGGTGCACGGCTTCCACGTAGTTGCGGCTGGTTTCTGCACGGAACGGCATGCCGCCGTCGAGCCAGGCCGCCACCACCGGTTGGCGCCCGGCGTACAGGTCGCGGCCAAAGCCGGGCGGGATCTCCAGCGCCAGTTTGATTTCCGAACGTTGCAGGCGTTGATGCATCTCGCGGCTGTCACGAATCGGCGCCTGTTCGGCAAAATAGCGTGAGCCACGGAAAGCTTCGAGGTAGGCCCGGCTTTGTGGGCTCTGGTCCTGATCGTGCACGGCGAAGGCAAGGTTTTCCACATCCAGCGAAATGCCGTAGCCGAAGATCACCATCATG
Source organism: Pseudomonas fortuita (assembly GCF_026898135.2). Taxonomy (NCBI): domain Bacteria; kingdom Pseudomonadati; phylum Pseudomonadota; class Gammaproteobacteria; order Pseudomonadales; family Pseudomonadaceae; genus Pseudomonas; species Pseudomonas fortuita. The sequence goes on along the minus strand of NZ_CP114035.2, from coordinate 6,096,256 downwards.
AACAGCGCGCCCAGCAGGGCGAAGGCCAGGCGCACCTTGTCACGCAGCAGCTCCTTGCCCTCACGGCTGGCCACCGCCAGCAGGCGGCGCAGGCTGAAGCCCTGACGCAGTGGCGGGGCGGCCGTGGCTGCCTGCTCCAGCACGGCGTTATCTGCGGCTTGCGGCACGAGCTCCTGGGCCTGCTCCAGGCAGCGCACGAACGCATCCTCCAGGGTGTCGCCCTGGTACTGGCGCTGCAGGGCATCGGGCGTGTCGCAGGCCAGTACCCGGCCGGCATGCATCAACGAGATGCGGTCGCAGCGCTGGGCTTCGTTCATGAAATGGGTTGAGAGGAAAATGGTTACGCCCTGTTCGCGTGATAGTTCAACCAGCAGGCGCCAGAAGTCGTCCCGAGCGGCGGGATCGACGCCGGAGGTTGGTTCGTCGAGAATCAACACTTCCGGGCGGTGCAGCACCGCCACCGCCAACGACAGGCGCTGGCGCAGGCCAAGGGGCAGGGCGCCGGAAGGTTGATCAGCGATAGCAGCGAGGTCGAAGCGCGCGATCAGCTCATCGATGCGCGGGGTGCTCTCGGCTTTGGGCAAGTCGAACAGGCGGGCATGCAGGGCCAGGTTCTGTCGGGTGCTGAGCTCGCCATAAAGCGAGAAACTCTGCGACATGAAACCGACCCGCTTACGCGTGGCCAGGTCACTGGCGTCCACCGGGCGCCCCAGCAGGCTGGCGCTGCCCTCGCTGGCCGGCATCAAGCCGGTGAGCACCTTCATGGTGGTGGTCTTGCCGCAGCCGTTGGAACCGAGAAAGCCGAAGATCTCGCCACGGCCAATGGCGAAACTGACCTTGTCTACCGCCGTGAAATCGCCAAAGCGCAGGGTCAGGTCGTGGGCCTCGATGGCGACCGGGCTGTCTGTGGCCGGGCGCGGTGGGATGCGCAAAGGTTGATGCTGCGCCTTGCCCGCGCCCTGGTAGTGGGTGAAGGCGTCGTCCAGCTTGCCGCTTGGGGTGACGGCAGCCAGTTCGTGGCTCGGGCCTGCGGCCAGCAGGTGGCCGCCATCGAGCATCAGGCAATGCTCGAACTGTTCGGCCTCTTCCATGTAGGCGGTAGCCACCAGCAGGGTCAGCTGCGGGCGCTGTGCGCGAACCTGTTCGACCAGCTCCCAGAAGCGCCGACGCGACAGCGGGTCCACGCCGGTGGTGGGTTCGTCGAGGATCAGCAGGTCCGGCTCGTGGATCAGCGCGCAGCACAGCCCCAGCTTCTGCTTCATGCCACCCGACAGCTTGCCGGCCGGCCGCTTGGCAAAGCGTTGCAGGTCGGTGGCCTGCAGCAGGTTGGCCATGCGCTGTTCGCACTCGCGGCGGCCCAGCCCGAACAGGGTGGCGAAAAAGCGAATGTTCTCGCTGATCGACAGCTCCGGGTACAAATTGTTACCCAGCCCCTGTGGCATGAACGCCACTTTCGGGTACAGCGCCGCGCGATGACGCTGCTGGCGGATCGAGCCACCCAGCACCTGCAGTTCGCCCTGTTGCAGGCGTTTGACGCCTGCAATCAACCCCAGCAAGGTTGATTTACCGGCGCCATCAGGGCCGATAAGCGCGCAGCGGGTGCCTGCAGGCAGGCTGAAATCGAGGGTGTGCAGGGCCACCAGGTCGCCGTAGCGGTGGCTGATGCCCTCGGCCAGCAGTGCCGGGGCGTTCATTGCAGGTTGGCCGGCCAGTCCACCTCAGCCGTGCGCACATACCCAGCGCCGGGCATGCCCGGTTTGGCCTGCGGCACGGCGCCTGGGTCGGTCAGGCGAAGCTTGACCCGGAACACCAGCTTTTGCCGCTCGTCGCGGGTTTCTACCTGTTTGGGGGTGAACTGGGCCTTGGCGGCGACAAAGGCCACCTTGGCCGGCAAGGCACGTTCGGGCAGGGCGTCCAGCACGATGCGCGCCTGGTCACCTACGGTCAGCTGGCCGCTGGTGGACGCTGGGAGGTACAGGTTCATGTACTGGTCGCTGGGGTCGATCAGCATCAGCACGCGGCCGCCGGCACCCAGCACTTCACCGGGCTCGGCCAGGCGCAGCTGGATAATGCCGTTGATGGGCGCACGCAAGCTGCTGTCGTCGATTTCGCTGGTGAGCTGCGCCACCTGTGCCTCGGCGGCACCGATGGCAGCCTTGATCGCTGCCAGTTGGGCGCGGGCGGCGACCACGGCGGCGTTGGCAGTGTCAAAGCGTGCCTGTTGCTGGTCGAGTAACTGCTGGCTCGCGTATTTGCGCTGGAAAATTTCGCGCACGCGCTTGAGCTCCTGGCTGGCCAGCAACAGCTCGCTTTGACGCAGTTGCACGCTGGCCTGGGCGGCGGCGTAGTTTTCCCGGGCGCGCAGCACTTCGGCTTCGGCCTGGCTGCGCTGGGCTTGCATGGTGCGGGTGTCGATGCGCGCCAGCAACTGGCCGCGGGTAACCTTGTCACCTTCGTCGACCAGCACTTCTGCCAGGCGACCGGGGACTTTACTGGCAATCTGGACTTCGGTGGCTTCGAGGCGGCCGTTGCCCATACTCAGTCCTTCGGGCAACTGGTCGTGGAGCGACTTCCAGTACCCCAGCCCTCCGGCTGCAGCGAGCAGGGCGATCAGCGCGGTGGCGAAGATTCTGGGGGCGTATCGGTTCATCGTTCTGCATCCTTGCGCTCATGCACACCACATCATGGCGCGGGGCCACGCGTGGCGTGTTGATATCGGTCAAACCCTTGACCTTAGCCACGGATTCAACGAAGCGCGACAATTACCGCCCATTGTTCGGGGGTTACCGGCATGACCGACAGCCGGCTGCCCTTTTGTACTAGCGGCAACTCGGCCAGACCGGACTGCTGCTTCAGCCTGCCCAGTTCCAGTACCCGCGGCAGGGTTTGCACATGGGCCACATCCACTGCACTCCATGGGTTCTTGTCGGCCGTGGCCTTGGCGTCGTAGTAGTGGCTTTGTGGGTCCAGCGCGGTGGGGTCGGGATAAGCCGCGCGGATGATTCTGGCAATGCCGGCAATGCCCGGTTGCGGGCAACTGGAGTGGTAGAAGAAAAATTCGTCACCTACGTTCATGGCCCGCAGGAAATTCCGCGCTTGATAATTGCGCACGCCGTCCCAGCGCGCTTCGCCCAGGCGGCCCAAGCCTTCGATGGACAGTTCGTCGGGCTCGGATTTCATCAGCCAGTAGGCCATGGATACTGCTCCTGAAAAGGTTTGAAATAACCTGTTGCACGAAACCGACAGCCGGTTGGCGTCAAGGTTTGCTTGCGGACGCAGGTTGTCGGAAAATGCGCCCCGTTTAAAGCGCGATCCGCTGGCGATACTCAGAAAATCGCCAAGCACTGAACAGTTTGCCTGGGGGGCAATCTTCGATGAATCAACGCAAAAAGCCGGATCTGCTGTGGATTCTGGTGTTCATTTTTGGCCTGGGTGTGGTCACTACCGGTTATGCGCAGGGTTTGTGGGAGCGCAAGCTGGACAGCGCCTATCAAATGCCGGTTGACGCCAGCCAGCCACAACGTTGATGCCCTCCGCTGGCGCCGCTCAACGCGGCGCCAGGTACCAGTCACGGTCCGAGACCGTCCCTTGCAGCGGTACATCCCAACTGGCTTGCGCCAGCCGCTCGACCTTCTGGCATTCGTGCGCCAGCCCCAGCAGCAATGGTTTTTTCCAGGTTTGCCGACGTGCCTGGTAGGCCAGGCTGCGATCATAGAACCCACCCCCCATGCCCAGGCGCCCGCCCACTTCGTCAAAACCGACCAGCGGTAGCAGGATCAGGTCCAGCGCCCAGACCGGCCGCTGGCGCCTGCGGTCCGTGAGCGGCTCGGGAATGCGGAAACGATTGGGCTTGAGCTTTTCGCCCTGCTCGAACCGTTGGAACACCATGCGCGTGCGCGGCCAGGCGTGCAGCACCGGCAGGTAGGTGCGTTTGCCGCGACGCTGGGCTTCGCGCATCAACAGGCAAGGGTCGATTTCGCCGTCGTTGGGCAGATACAAGGCAATGTGCCGGGCCCGGCGGAACAACGGATGCTGTGCCAGCTGGCGATACAGGCCGAGGGTGGCCTGGCGTTGCTGGGCAGGGGTGAGGGCACGGCGGGCATTGCGAAGCAGGCGACGGAGCTGGGGGCGGGTGAGCGGCGCGGTGTCGGTCATGGCACGAGCGATCCCAGGAGGGCTGGCCGACACTGCAAGGTCGACCAAAGCGAATCGCCCGCCTTGAGAGGCGGGCAACAGAATTCAGGCTCCCCGGTCAGACCGCTGTCGGTGTAGCCCTTGAACCCGAAAGTTCAAGGTGGAGATTGCAGGGGGCGTTAAGGCTTTCCGTCGGGCGGACATGCACACCGGCCCCAGCGTGCAACCCCCGTGGTTGTGCGTATCGGCTCAGGGACATAACCGACTGGCGCATCCACCAGGGAGTGGCGCCAGTATACCAATCTCAACCGATTTTGGTATCCGTGTCGTCGGACAATGCCTTATCTACCCGATCCAGCAGGTCGCGCACCTGTTCGCGATTGGTGCTGCTGGCCGGGGCTTCGGTGCGGTCTTCCTGGCGGTGCAGCATTTCGTGGGTAATGTTCAATGCCGCCATGACCGCGATGCGGTCGGCGCCAATCACCTTGCCGCTGCTGCGGATCTCGCGCATCTTGCCGTCCAGGTAGCGCGCGGCGCTGACCAGGTTGTTGCGCTCTTCCGGCGGGCAGATGATCGAGTATTCTTTGTCGAGGATCTGCACGGTGACGCTATTGCTTGAACTCATGAGTCTTGCTCCAGAGCCTTGAGGCGTAAGATCATCGACTCGACCTTGCGCTTGGCGATCTCGTTCTTTTCGATGAGGTGGGCGCGCTCTTCGCGCCAGGATTTTTCCTGAGCTACTAGGAGTGCATTTTGCCGTTTTAGTTGCTCGACGCGTTCGATCAGCAACTCGAATCGGCTCATCAGTGCCTGAAGGTCGTTCTCTTGCGTGGGTTGCACTCGATTCGCTCCGTCGTTGAGTCACCTGGCGATGATGCCTCTCCCTGGGCGGCGACGGCCAGTGCCGATGGTCTTGGCGCGCCTGCCGGTGCTAGGATACAAGGCCTCCATTCTAGTCATTGCGCCGTCTGGCGCCTAGCTGCCCATGCCCAATACCCAATCGCCTTACATCGCCTTCGCCATGCTGCTCTCGAGCAATGGTCATCCTGTCACCCCGGCCGAACTGCACGGCCTGCTGATCGGCCGCAGCTGCGCCGGTGCCGGTTTCGATGCCGATGCCTGGCTGGCCGATGCCGCCCAGTTGCTGGAAACCGAGCCCGGTGACACCGTGCGCAACGCCCTGATCGGCCTGCAGGAAATGGTCAAGGGTGAGCTGACCAGCGACGATATGGCCATCGTCCTGCTGCTGCCTTCCGACGACGCCGCCCTCAGCGACCGCGCCACCGCGCTGGGCCAGTGGTGCCAAGGGTTCATTACCGGTTTCGGCCTGAATGCCGGGGGCAAGGACCTGTCCGACGAAGCCAAGGATGTGCTGCAGGACCTGGTGGCCATTTCCCAGGTACAGGAAGCCCTCGAAGAGTCTGAAGACGGCGAGAGCGACTACATGGAAGTCATGGAATACCTGCGCGTGGCGCCTCTGCTGCTGTTCTCGGAGCTGGCCAAGCCGGCCGCACCCGCGCCCAAGCCATCGCTGCACTGATCAACCGGGGGTAGTCTGCCCATGAGCCACATTCCCAAGGCCGAGTATGCCCGCCGGCGCAAGGCGCTGATGGCGCAGATGGTCCCCAACAGCATCGCCATCCTGCCTGCCGCCGCAGTTGCCATCCGCAACCGCGACGTCGAGCACGTATACCGCCAGGACAGCGACTTTCAGTACCTCAGCGGCTTTCCGGAGCCTGAGGCGGTCATTGCGCTGATCCCGGGGCGTGAGCATGGCGAGTACGTGCTGTTCTGCCGTGAGCGTAACCCGGAGCGCGAGCTGTGGGACGGGCTTCGGGCCGGCCAGGAAGGCGCAGTGCGCGATTTCGGCGCCGACGATGCCTTCCCCATCACTGACATCGACGAGATCCTGCCGGGCCTGATCGAAGGCCGCGAGCGGGTATACAGCGCCATGGGCAGCAACCCCGAGTTCGACCGGCGGCTGATGGACTGGATCAACGTGATCCGCTCCAAGGCCCGCCTGGGCGCGCAGCCGCCGAACGAGTTCGTTGCGCTGGATCATCTGCTGCACGACATGCGCCTGTATAAATCGGCTGCGGAAGTGAAGGTGATGCGGGCTGCCGCAGCCATCTCGGCGCGGGCACATGTGCGTGCCATGCAGGCCTGCCGGGCCGGGCTGCACGAATACAGCCTGGAAGCCGAACTGGATTACGAGTTCCGCAAGGGCGGCGCGAAGATGCCTGCCTACGGCTCGATTGTCGCGGCCGGGCGTAATGGCTGCATCCTGCACTATCAGCAGAATGACGCCCTGCTCAAGGATGGCGACCTGGTGCTGATCGACGCCGGTTGCGAAATCGACTGCTACGCCAGCGACATCACCCGCACCTTCCCGGTCAGCGGGCGCTTTTCGCCCGAGCAGAAGGCCATTTACGAGCTGGTGCTCAAGGCACAGGCCGCGGCGTTTGCCGAAATCGCCCCGGGCAAGCACTGGAACCACGCCCACGAGGCGACCGTGAAGGTCATTACCGAAGGCCTGGTGGAGCTGGGCCTGCTCACCGGCGAGGTGCAGGCGCTGATCGACAGCGAGGCCTATCGCGCCTTCTACATGCACCGTGCCGGCCATTGGCTGGGAATGGATGTGCACGATGTGGGCGAGTACAAGGTGGGCGGCGAATGGCGTGTGCTGGAACCCGGCATGGCGCTGACCGTCGAGCCGGGCATCTACATAGGTGCCGACAATCAGGCAGTGGCCAAAAAATGGCGCGGCATTGGTGTAAGGATCGAGGACGACGTGGTGGTGACCAGGCAAGGTTGTGAAATCCTGACTTCAGGCGTGCCGCGTACGGTTGCCGAGATCGAGGCGCTGATGCAGGCCGCCCGCAAGGACGCCGCATGAGCCGCGTGAACCTGGCAATCATTGGCGGTGGCCTGGTGGGCGCAAGCCTGGCGTTGACCCTGCAGGCCGGGGCCAAGGCGCGCGGCTGGAAGATCCTCCTGATCGAGCCGTTCGCACCCGGCGACAGCTTCCAGCCCAGCTACGATGCGCGCTCTTCGGCGTTGTCGTTCGGTACTCAGCAGATCTACCAGCAGCAGGGCCTTTGGCAGGCCATTGGCCGGCGTGCCGAGCCCATCCGGCAAATTCACGTGTCTGACCGTGGCCGCTTCGGCGCCACCCGCCTGGATGCCCAGGAAGAGGGTGTGCCGGCACTGGGCTACGTGGTGGAAAACGCCTGGCTTGGCCAATGCCTGTGGCAAGGGCTGGACAGCGACGTGGTGAGTTGGCGCTGCCCGGCAGAAGTGACCTCGATGCAGGCGATCGAAGGCGGTTACCGCCTGGGGTTGAATGACGACACCCAGCTGGAATGCGACCTGGCGGTACTGGCTGACGGCGGCCGTTCCGGGCTGCGCGAGCAGTTGGGTATTCACGTGCGTCATACGCCGTACCAGCAGAGCGCATTGATCGCCAACATCACCCCGGGTGAGGCCCACGGCGGCCAGGCGTTCGAGCGCTTCACCGAAGAAGGCCCCATGGCCCTGCTGCCGCTGCCGGAAAACCGCTGTGCACTGGTGTGGACACGCCAGGGCATGGATGCGCGGCGCCTGGCCGACATCGACGAGCGCAGCTTCCTGCGCGAGCTGCAAGGCGTGTTTGGCTATCGTCTGGGCACGCTGCGCCAGGTCGGCGCACGGCACCTTTACCCCCTGTCACTGATCGAGGCCCAGGAACAGGTGCGGCCGCACCTGGTGGTACTGGGCAATGCCGCGCACAGCCTGCACCCCATCGCTGGCCAGGGCTTCAACCTGTCGCTGCGCGATGTGCAGTCGCTGGCCGACGCGTTGCTGACCGGCCCGCAGCAGCCTGGCGACCTGGCCACGCTGCAGGCTTATGCCCAGCGCCAGCGTCTGGACCAGGCCATGACCATTGGCTTTTCCGACCAGGTCACCCGCCTGTTTGGCAGCAATCAGCCGTTGCTGGCCGCCGGTCGTAACCTCGGCCTGCTGGGGCTCGACCTGTTGCCGCCGGCCAAAAGCTGGTTCGCCCGCCAGGCCATGGGCCTTGGCACCCGCCCCGATCCGCGAGGGCAGGCATGAGCAACCCGCGTAAACTGGCACGTCGTGCACGCATGTTGCGCTGGATGCTGAACCTCTACCCGCCGTACCTGGGTGCTGGTATCCGCGTGCAGTCCATCAGCCCGGACCTGCGCAGCGTCAAAGTGGCGATGAAGCTGACCCGCTGGAACCGCAACTATGTCGGTACCCAGTTCGGTGGCAGCCTGTATTCGATGGTCGACCCTTTCTACATGTTGCTGCTGATCGAGCAACTGGGCCGCGACTACATCGTCTGGGACAAGGCCGCCAGCATCGATTTCATCTCGCCGGGCAAAGGCCCGGTGTATGCCGAATTTCACGTTGATGACGCGCTGCTGGACGACATTCGCCAGCAGACCGCCACCGGCAAGAAGTGCCTGCCGCGATTGCAGGTCGATATCCGCGATGGTGCCGGCGAACTGGTGGCGCGGGTCGATAAAACCCTATACGTGCGGCTCAAGCCGCAAGCGAGGCTGGCGTAAGGCATGGAAACGCGCGCAGATCTGTTGATTGTCGGTGCCGGTATGGTCGGCAGCGCACTGGCCCTGGCGTTGCGCCACAGTGGCTTGCAAATCCTCTTGCTCGATGGCGGCCCGCTGACGGTCAAGCCCTTCGACGCCCAGGCACCCTTCGAGCCACGTGTCAGCGCGCTGTCGGCGGCCAGCCAGCGCATCCTCGAGCGCCTTGGCGCGTGGGACGGCATTGCCCAGCGGCGTGCCACGCCGTATTCCGACATGCATGTGTGGGACGGCAGCGGCACTGGGCAGATTCATTTCTCGGCCGCCAGCGTGCACGCCCACGTGCTTGGCCATATCGTCGAGAACCGGGTGGTGCAGGATGGCCTGCTGGAGCGCCTGCACGACAGCGACATCGGCCTGCTGCCCAACGCGCGGATGGAGCAGTTGCGTCGCTCGGGAGACGAGTGGTTGCTGACCCTGGCCGATGGCCGGCAGCTGCGTGCACCGCTGGTGGTTGCCGCCGACGGTGCCCAATCAGCGGTGCGGCGCCTGGCGGGCTGCGAAACCCGCGAATGGGATTACCTTCACCATGCCATCGTCACCAGTGTGCGTTGCAGTGCCGGGCACCAGGGCACGGCCTGGCAGCGTTTCACCGATGAGGGGCCGTTGGCTTTCCTGCCGTTGACCCGTGATGGCCAGCAGGACTGGTGCTCGATTGTATGGTCGACCACCCCGGAGCATGCCGAGCAGCTGATGGCACTGGATGAAGCTGCCTTCCTGCAGGCCCTGGAGCGGGCCTTCGAGGGGCGCCTGGGGGAGGTGCTGCAGGCCGACCCGCGGGTATGCGTGCCGCTGCGCCAGCGCCACGCCAAGCGCTATGTGGATGAAGGCCTGGCCTTGATCGGCGATGCTGCGCACACCATCCACCCGCTGGCGGGGCAGGGTGTAAACCTGGGCTTCCTCGATGCCGCAGTACTGGCCGAAGTGCTGGTCAACGCTTGCGAGCGCGGTGAGCGGCTGGCGGATGTGAAGGTATTGAGCCGTTACGAGCGGCGGCGCATGCCGCACAACCTGGCGCTGATGGCAGCAATGGAGGGCTTCGAGCGCTTGTTCCAGGCCAACCCGCTGCCGTTGCGCTGGTTGCGTAACAGCGGGTTGAAACTGGTGGAGCAGATGCCGGAGGCCAAGGCGCTGTTTGTACGCCAGGCGCTGGGTTTGAGTGGTGATCTGCCGGATCTGGCCAAAGCCTGAGGGTTGCTCCTGCAATGGGCGGTGCAAGCTCTGCAACATCCGGTAACTGCTAGGTAGATGAGCCAGAAAATGGGATTCACTACCATTCGCACCTCTCAAACGATCCGAGGAGTGCTTCACATGTTGCCACGCAAGCCCCTACTGGCCGCCCTGGCCCTGACCCTGTTCGGCGGCACAGCCCAAGCGGCGGATGAAGTGGTGGTGTACTCCTCGCGCATCGACGAGCTGATCAAGCCGGTGTTCGATGCCTACACCGCCAAGACCGGGGTCAAGATCAAGTTCATCACCGACAAGGAAGCCCCGCTGATGCAGCGCATCAAGGCCGAGGGCGACAACGGCGTGGCCGACCTGCTGTTGACCGTCGATGCCGGCAACCTGTGGCAAGCCGAGCAGATGGGCATCCTGCAGCCGATCAAGTCCGACATCATCGACCAGAACATTCCGCCGCAGTACCGCGCCTCGTCCCATGACTGGACGGGCCTGAGCCTGCGCGCCCGCACCATCATCTACTCCACCGAGCGGGTCAAGCCCGAGGAGTTGAGCACCTACGAAGCCTTGGCCGACAAACAGTGGGAAGGCCGCCTGTGCCTGCGCACGGCAAAGAAGGTGTACAACCAGTCGCTCACCGCCACCCTGATCGAGACACATGGCGAGGCGAAAACGGAGCAAATCGTCAAAGGCTGGGTCAACAACCTGTCCACCGACGTGTTCTCCGACGACAACGCGGTAATCCAGGCCATCGAGGCCGGCCAGTGTGACGTGGGCGTGGTCAACACCTACTACTACGGCCGCCTGCACAAGCAAAACCCGAACCTGCCGGTGAAGATCTTCTGGCCCAACCAGGGTGACCGTGGCGTGCACGTCAACCTGTCGGGTATTGGCCTGACCAAGCATGCGCCACACCCGGAAGCGGCGAAAAAGCTGGTGGAGTGGATGACAGGTGAAGACGCGCAAAAGCTGTTCGCCGACATCAACCAGGAGTTCCCGGCCAACCCGAAGGTCAAGCCTTCCGAGGAAGTGGCGGCATGGGGCAGCTTCAAGGCTGACAGCATTCCGGTGGAAATTGCCGGCAAGCGCCAGGCCGAAGCCATTCGTTTGATGGATCGCGCTGGCTACAACTAAGCGCCAGGCCGTATCCTTCCGGGGCCTTCAGAGGCCCCTTCGCGGGACAAGCCCGCTCCCACAGTACCTTCACAGGACCGATGCCTTGTGCAGTCCCTGTGGGAGCGGGCTTGTCCCGCGAACGACCGCGCAGCGGTCGCCATCGCAACCGAGAATCAAGCCTTGCCCCACACCCCCCAACGCCGCTGGTACCTCCCGGTCTCCCTGATCGCCGCCCTCGTGCTGCTGCCCTTGAGCGTCCTGCTGTTGTCCTGGCAGTCGATCGATATGCAGATCTGGTCGCACCTGCTCGACACCCAGATGAACCGCCTGTTGGGCAATACCCTGACGCTGGTGGTGGGCGTGGGTATCGGCGTCACTGTACTGGGCGTCAGCCTCGCCTGGCTCACCAGCCTCTGCGAGTTCCCCGGCCGGCGCTGGCTGGACTGGGCGCTGATGCTGCCGTTCGCCATCCCGGCCTATGTGCTGGCGTTCGTCTTCGTCGGCCTGCTGGACTTCGCCGGCCCGGTGCAAAGCGCCCTGCGTGAGGTGTTCGGGCCGATGCGCCTGCCGCGGGTGCGCTCCACCGGCGGGGTGATCATCGTGCTGGTGCTGGTGTTCTACCCCTATGTCTATCTGCTGGCGCGCACGGCCTTCCTGGCCCAGGGCAAAGGCCTGATGGAAGCGGCGCGCGTACTCGGGCTATCGCCCCTGCAGGCTTTCTGGCGTGTGGCCTTGCCGATGGCACGGCCGGCCATCGGTGCCGGCATTGCCCTGGCCTTGATGGAAACCCTGGCCGACTTCGGCGCGGTGGCCGTGTTCAATTTCGACACCTTCACCACCGCCATCTACAAGACCTGGTACGGCTTCTTCAGCCTGTCCAGCGCCGCCCAGCTGGCCAGCCTGTTGTTGCTGGCAGTGATGCTGGTGCTGTACGGCGAGCGCCGTGCCCGTGGGGCCAGCCGCAGCGGCAACGAGCGGCCGCGGGCGCAGGCGCTGTACCACCTGCGCGGGGTCAAGGCGCTGCTGGCCAGTGGCTGGTGCCTGCTGGTGTTTGCCTGCGCCTTCGTCATCCCGCTGCTGCAGCTGCTGGCGTGGTTCTGGCAACGCGGCCGGCATGACCTGGACGAGCGCTATGTCGGCCTGGTGTTGCACACCCTGTACCTGGGCAGCATGGCGGCACTGGTCACGGTGAGCGTGGCGCTGGTGCTGGCCTTTGCCCGGCGGCAGGCGCCGACGGGGGCTATCCGCGCCGGGGTCGGCCTGGCCAATCTGGGCTATGCCTTGCCCGGCTCGGTGCTGGCAGTGTCGATCATGCTGGCGTTCAGTTACCTCGACAACCACTTGGTGATTCCGCTGTCCAGCTGGCTGGGCGGGGCAGGCAAGCCGCTGTTGCTGGGCAGCCTGGCCGCCCTGCTGCTGGCCTACCTGGTGCGTTTCATCGCCGTGGCCTACGGGCCGCTGGAAAGCAGCCTGGAGCGTATCCGCCCGTCACTGCCCGAGGCCTCCCGTAGCCTGGGCGTGGGTGGGCCCAGATTGTTTTTCAAGGTGTATCTGCCGCTGCTGGTGCCCGGTGCCCTCAGCGCCGCCCTGCTGGTGTTCGTCGATGTGCTCAAGGAGATGCCGGCCACCTTGCTGATGCGACCGTTCGGCTGGGACACCTTGGCGGTACGGGTGTTCGAGATGACCAGCGAGGGCGAATGGGCGCGTGCCTCGCTGCCCGCATTGACGCTGGTACTGGTGGGCCTGCTGCCGGTCATCGGCCTGATCCGCCGTTCGGCACATCGGCCCGGTCACAGTCACTGAGGGTGTCAGCCTGCGTCCTTGCGGCTACAATGCGCGGCATTCGCGCGGTGGGTCCTACAAGAAGAGCTGACGATCAAACGTCATCGACCGCCGCCGCTTCGCCACGCCCGGAAGGAGAAACCCATGGGACAGCGCACGCTTTTGTATGACCTGCACCTGGCGCTTGGCGCCAAAACGGTCGATTTCGGTGGCTGGGACATGCCCCTGCACTATGGCTCGCAGGTCGAGGAGCACCACCAGGTGCGCAGCGATTGCGGGGTTTTCGATGTTTCCCACATGACCGTGATCGATGTCGATGGCAGCGACGCAACTGCCTGGCTGCAACGTTTGCTGGCCAACGACGTGGCCCGCCTCAAGGCTACCGGCAAGGCGCTGTACAGCCCGCTGCTCCAGGAGCAGGGCGGGGTGATCGACGACTTGATCGTCTACCGCACGGAAACCGGCTACCGCCTGGTCACCAACGCCGCTACCCGGGCGAGAGTGCTCGATTGGCTAGAACGCCAGCGGGCCGGTTTTACTGTGAAATTCCAGGTCCGCCCCGACCTGGCCATTCTCGCCATCCAGGGCCCACGTGCCCGCGAAAAGGTCGCAGCACTGCTCAGCCAGGCGCGTGCGGCGCTGATTCGCGATCTGCGACCGTTCGAAGGTGTCGCCGACGGTGACTGGTTCATTGCCCGCACCGGGTATACCGGTGAGGACGGCCTGGAGATCATCTTCCCGGGCGATCAGGCGGTGGCATTCTTCAATGATTTAGTCGGCGCCGGCATCGCCCCCAGTGGCCTGGGTGCCCGCGATACACTGCGCCTGGAAGCCGGCATGAACCTGTACGGCCAGGACATCGACGAAGCCCATACCCCGCTGACCTCCAACCTGGGCTGGAGCATCGCCTGGGAGCCAGCCGAGCGTGACTTCATCGGCCGCGCCGGCCTGCTGACGGAAATCGAACAGGGTGTGCAGGAAAAGCTGGTCGGCCTGGTGCTGGAAGAGCGCGGCGTGCTGCGTGCCCACCAGGTGGTGCGTGTGGCCGGGATTGGCGAAGGGGAGATCACCAGTGGTAGTTTCTCTCCTACGCTGAGCAAGTCCATTGCCCTTGCGCGCGTACCCATGGCCACCGGTGACCGCGCCGAGGTGGAAATCCGCGGCAAATGGTACCCGGTGCGAGTGGTCAAACCGACCTTCGTGCGCCACGGCAAGATCCTGATCTGAACATTTATCAACCGGCGGGCGTACCGCTGAGCCAATCGAGGAATTCAAGACATGAGCAATATCCCCGCCGACCTGCGTTTTGCCGAAAGCCACGAGTGGGCGCGCCTGGAAGCCGACGGCAGCGTGACCGTGGGTATCAGTGACCACGCCCAGCAAGCCCTGGGTGACGTGGTATTCGTCGAGCTGGCCGAAGTCGGCAAGGTATTCGCCGCTGGCGACGCTGCCGGTGTGGTCGAGTCGGTCAAGGCCGCTTCGGACATTTACGCCCCGATCGGCGGCGAAGTGATCGCAGTCAACGAAGAACTGGCCGATAGCCCGGAGCAGCTCAACGAAGAACCCTACACAGCGTGGATCTTCAAACTGAAGCCAAGCAACCCGGCCGAGCTGGAAAAGCTGCTGGATGCTGCCGGCTATGCAGCTGCCATCGGCGAGTAACTGATAGATCTTGGGGCGCAACGCGCCCCCGGCTTTCGCCAGGCCAAAGCAAGTTTCCCCGCAGAATCGGCAATCCCTTCCTAGACTTGTAAGTCTCCATGAGACTTGGTCTAGGAAGAGAGCGTCGTCATGTCCCAGTCGCCATCCCTGCATCAACTGCAAGAGCTCAACCCTTTCCTGCATCGCCACCTGGGCCCCGATGGCGCAGAACAGCAGGCCATGCTCAACGTGCTGGGTGTCGCCAGCCGCAGCGAGCTGATCGAGCAGACCGTACCGCCAGGCATCCGCCTCAATCGCCCACTTGACCTGCCAGCGGCGCTGGATGAGCAGGCCGCGCTGGCCAAACTCGCCGGCTACGCCGCACAGAACCAGGTCTGGACCAGCCTGATCGGCATGGGCTACCACGGCACCATCACCCCCACGGTCATCCTGCGCAATGTGCTGGAAAACCCCGGCTGGTACACCGCCTATACGCCGTATCAACCCGAAATCGCCCAAGGCCGCCTGGAGGCGCTGCTGAACTTCCAGCAAATGGTCATCGACCTCACCGGGCTGGCGCTGGCCAATGCCTCGCTGCTCGATGAAGCCACCGCCGCCGCCGAGGCCATGGCCCTGGCCAAGCGGATGGCGCGCAACAAGAGCAATGCCTTCTTTGCTGACGAGCACTGCCACCCGCAGACGCTGTCGGTACTCAAGACCCGCGCCGAGGGCTTTGGCTTCGAATTGATCGTCGACGCTGTGGATAACCTTGGCAATCACGCGGTATTTGGCGCTTTGCTGCAGTATCCCGACACCCACGGCGAGGTGCGTGACCTGCGCCCGCTGATCGACCAGTTGCACAGCCAGCAGGCACTGGCCTGCGTGGCTGCCGACCTGCTCAGCCTGGTGGTGCTGACGCCCCCCGGCGAGCTGGGGGCCGATGTGGTACTGGGTTCGACCCAGCGCTTTGGTGTGCCGATGGGCTACGGCGGCCCCCACGCGGCCTATTTCGCCTGCCGCGACGACTACAAGCGTGCCATGCCGGGGCGCATCATTGGCGTGTCGCGCGATGCCCGTGGCAACACTGCGCTGCGCATGGCCCTGCAAACCCGCGAGCAGCATATCCGCCGCGAGAAGGCCAACTCCAACATCTGCACGGCCCAGGTGCTATTGGCCAACATTGCCGGCTTCTACGCGGTGTATCACGGCCCTGAAGGCCTGCAGCGCATCGCCCAGCGTGTGCACCGGCTGACCGTCATCCTGGCTGCTGGCCTTGAAGCCAAAGGCATCCAGCGGCTCAACCGGCATTTCTTCGACACCCTTACCCTGGATGTCGGCGGCACCCAGGCGGCCATCATCGAAAGCGCCGAAGCCGCGCACATCAACGTGCGCATTCTTGGGCGCGGGCACCTGGGCGTGAGCCTGGACGAAACCTGTGACGAGCACACGGTGCTGCGCCTGTTCGATATCTTCCTGGGTGTGGACCACGGCCTGGAGATCGCAGCCCTCGACCAGCTGGCCCTGCCCCAAGGCATCCCGGCCGGGCTGGTGCGGCGCACGCCGTTTCTCGCTCACCCGGTGTTCAACCTGCACCACAGCGAAACCGAGATGCTGCGCTACCTCAAGCAGCTGGAGAACAAGGACCTGGCCCTGAACCAGTCGATGATCCCGCTGGGCTCGTGCACCATGAAACTCAACGCCACCAGTGAAATGATCCCCATCACCTGGCCCGGCTTTGCCCACATGCACCCCTTTGCGCCGGCGGCCCAGGCCACGGGTTACAAGGCGATGATCGACGAACTGGAAAGCTGGCTGTGCGCAATCACCGGCTTCGACGCCATCTGCATGCAGCCCAACTCCGGTGCCCAGGGCGAGTACGCAGGCCTGATGGCCATCACCCGCTACCATCGCAGCCGCCACCAGCCCCAGCGCACGCTGTGCCTGATTCCCTCGTCAGCCCACGGCACCAACCCGGCGTCGGCGCAAATGGCGGGCATGGAGGTGGTGATCGTGGATTGCGACGACCACGGCAACGTCGACTTGAACGATCTCAAGGCCAAAGCCCACGCGGCCGGGGAGCGCTTGTCGTGCCTGATGGTCACCTATCCGTCCACCCACGGTGTGTACGAAGAGGGCATCCGCGAAATCTGCGAAGTGGTCCATCAGCACGGCGGCCAGGTGTACATGGATGGCGCCAACCTCAATGCCCAGGTGGGCCTGGCGCGGCCGGCCGACATGGGGGCCGATGTTTCGCACATGAACCTGCACAAGACTTTCTGCATCCCTCACGGCGGTGGTGGCCCGGGCATGGGGCCGATTGGTATCCGCGCGCACCTCACGCCGTTCGTTGCCAGCCACCCGGTGGTACCTGTGCCCGGCCTGGACCCGAACAACAGCGCGGTCAGCGCCGCACCCTGGGGCAGCGCGAGCATCCTGCCGATCAGCTGGATGTACATTGCCATGATGGGGCCGCAGCTGGCCGATGCCAGCGAGGTGGCAATCCTGTCGGCCAACTACCTGGCCAGCCAGTTGGGCGGCGCCTTCCCGGTGCTTTACCGCGGGCGCAACCAGCGGGTGGCGCATGAGTGCATCTTCGACTTGCGGCCGTTGAAAGCACAGACGGGCATCAGCGAGGAGGACGTGGCCAAGCGTTTGATGGACTATGGTTTCCACGCCCCGACCATGTCATTCCCGGTGCCGGGCACGCTGATGGTGGAGCCGACCGAAAGTGAGTCCAAAGCCGAGCTGGACCGGTTTGTCGAGGCGATGCTGGCGATTCGTGCAGAAATTGGCGAGGTGCAGGACGGCAACTGGCCGGCAGAGAACAACCCCCTCAAGCATGCGCCGCATACCCTGGCTGATGTACTGGGGGTGTGGGACAGGCCGTATAGCCTGGAGCAGGCGGTGGCACCCAGTGCGCACGTGCGCCAGCACAAGTACTGGCCGGCGGTGAACCGGGTGGACAACGTGTATGGGGGCAGAAACCTGTTCTGCGCGTGTGTGCCGGTGGAGGCTTACCGCTGAGATTAGTGCTGGGTTTTTCGCGGGCTTGCCCGCTCCCACAGGAATTGCACCAGATTCAGCCTTGTGCGGTCCCTGTGGGAGCGGGCAGGCCCGCGAAGCAGGCGACGCGGTTACTCGGCTACTGCATTCTTGGCCAGGATGGCATTGGCCAGTTCCATGTCGGAAGCTTGCATCCCTGGGTGCTCTGCCCGTGCCTGGCGCATGGCCGCTTCCAGGAACGGCCCGCGGATTGCGCCTTCGCTGGCGACGAAGCTGCTGGCGTCATCCTGCGCGGCTACTACCAGTTTGTGATCCCGCGAGGTCAGGTAGCTCGATCCAGTGGTTGCACCGGAAGTCATCACGTTACGCCAGAAGGTATCGGCCATGGCCGAGCCAATGGGCAGCGAAAGCAAGGCAGCGGCAGCGATGGCGGTTTTGAGACGCATGTTGAAACACCTCGAAGGGTGAGGGTTAAAGATGCGCGGTTGGATCTTTTCTGCCAGGGCAAGTTCCTTGAATACAAAGGACTTTTCGTCAGTTGCAGACACGCAGTACTTCCTCGGTACGGGTCTGCCCGCTAGCCACTTTGGCCTCGCCGCAACGGCGCAGGTCAACCAGGCCATCGGCCAGCGCCTGACGCCGTAAATGGGTCAGATCGGTGTTCGGGCCAATCAAAGCACGCAGGCTCTCACTGGGCTGCAGCAGTTCGAACAACCCCGTGCGCCCATGAAAACCGGTGCCTCGGCAGGTCCGGCAGGTGTCTGAAGGATTCGCTCCACAGTCCGGGCACAACGTACGCACCAGGCGCTGGGCCATGACCCCGACCAGTGTGGCCTTGATCAGGTAGTCGGCCACACCCAGCTCTTGCAGGCGCGTGATTGCCGCGCAGGCGTCGTTGGTATGCAGGGTCGACAGGACCAGGTGCCCGGTCAGGGCCGCCTGTACCGCCACCAGGGCCGTTTCGCGGTCGCGGATTTCGCCGATCATGATGATGTCCGGGTCCTGGCGCAGCATGGCCCGCACGGCGCTGGCAAAACCCAGGTCCAGCGCGGGCTGCACCTGTAGCTGGTTGAAGGCCGGTTCCAGGCGTTCGATCGGGTCTTCGATGGTGCACACGTTTACCTGCGGCGTGGCCAGCAGTGTGAGGCTGGTGTACAGCGTGCTGGTCTTGCCGGAACCGGTGGGGCCGGTGACCAG
Organism: Pseudomonas fortuita; assembly: GCF_026898135.2. Lineage (NCBI taxonomy): Bacteria > Pseudomonadati > Pseudomonadota > Gammaproteobacteria > Pseudomonadales > Pseudomonadaceae > Pseudomonas > Pseudomonas fortuita. The sequence goes on along the minus strand of NZ_CP114035.2, from coordinate 6,077,597 downwards.
GATGATGCCCTGGCGCTGGCGCAGCAGGCTTTGCCACTGAGCCAGCTGCGGCCCCTCCAGGCCGAGGTGGTCGAAGCCCTCGTGCAGTTGGTGTGGGTCGAACACGCGCAGTACCAGCTTTTCGCCGAACGGGGTCGGCAGCGTCGACAGCCGTAGTTCCACTTCACCACCACCCGGTAGCCGGCTTTGCAGGCGGCCGTCCTGGGGCCGACGCTTTTCTGCAACGTCCATGCGGCCAAGGTGTTTCAGGCGGCTGACCAGCGCCAGGGTGACCCCGGCGGGGAAGGCATACACGGTGTGCAGCAGGCCATCGATGCGGTAGCGCAACTGGCCCTGGTCGCGTCGTGGCTCCAGGTGGATATCGCTGGCGCGCTGCTCAATGGCGTATTGCAGCAGCCAGTCGACGATATGCACGATGTGCGCGTCGTCTGCGCTGGCCTCGGTCTGGCGCATGCCCAGTTCCAGCCACTGTTCGAGGTCGCCCAGGCTGGACGATTGCTGGTGCTGCGCGCCCTTTACCGACTGGGCCAAGTGGTGAAACGACTGCTCTGACTGGCGGATTTGTGTGGGGCTGGCCAGCACGCGGCGGATCGGCCGACCCAGGCTGCGGGCCAGGTCTGCCTGCCAGTCGTTCTGGTAGGGCTGGGCGCTGGCGACGGTGATGCCGGAGGGGTCGTCGGCGACGATGAGGATGCCGTGGCGCTGGGCAAAAGCAGGGGATACCAGGCCGGCGACTTGCGGCAGGTCGAGTTGCATGGGGTCGATACGCAGGTAGGGCTGACCGACCTTGCCGGCCAGCCATTGGCAGAGGTAGTCCACGTCCAGCAGCCGGCCTGGTTGCCGGCGGTCTTCCAGGCAGCAGGCGGCGATGTGTTCCAGCGGGTGGCCGGCGGGCTGTGCGGCGGCGTGTTCGAGTACTTGCAGGGTGTCGTTGGCGTGTAGGTACTGATCGGTGAGCAGGGCCTGAAGCACGCGCTTCAGATCGAGTTCCAGGTTGTCGGGGGTGTGCATGGTTGGCGTCCGTGCCTGATGGGGAAGTGCTGATCAAGGCTAGCCGGGCGGCGGAAGAGCATCGGAGGTGAAGGGTTTCAGGAATTTGCTATTTCTGTGCCGGCGATAGCGCCGCAAATATTCATACAACCGCCAGCTCCACCCGGTGCATGTTGGTCAGGCTCACTTCACCCACACACACCAGGTTACGCAGTTTCTGCGCAATCACCTCGGCCCGGTGCCAGCTCAGGCCGCCAATGCCGACTTCGATGTCCAGCCAGTCATCCTGCTGGCTGACGTGCACGCTGTGCGGGGTCAGGAACTGCAGGGCAAACAGGTTGAGCACGCGGCACAGGCTGTCGGGCTCGGCATCTGCTTGCAGGCGGTAGTGCACGGTGCTGTGGGCGTTGCTGGCGGCCCAGGCGTCGGTACGGGGCTGTGCGTTCATGCTGGTCTCCGCGAATGTGGGAGAAATTCTTGCACGTCAGGCGCGGCATTTTTTCGCTATCATTTGATCATTTTGCCTATTTGATGAATTGATCAATTCAGATAATGCCAATCATGAGATTGAACAATGCATAGTGAGCTGGACGCCTACGACCGCCGCATTCTCGAATTGCTGCAAGAGGACGCTTCGCTGTCCAGCGCGCAGATCGCCGAGCGCGTGGGGCTGTCGCAATCGCCGTGCTGGCGGCGCATACAGCGCTTGAAGGAAGAGGGGGTGATTCGCGGGCAGGTGACCTTGCTGGACCGCAAGAAAGTCGGCCTGAACACGCAAATTTTCGCCGAGGTGAAGCTCAATGCTCACGGGCGCTCCAACTTCACCGAGTTTACCGAGGCGATCCGCGGGTTTCCGGAGGTGCTGGAGTGTTATGTGCTGATGGGGGCAGTGGACTTTCTACTGCGCATCGTCACGTCGGATATCGAGGCCTACGAACGGTTCTTCTTCGAAAAACTGTCGAACGTGCCGGGTATCCAGGAAGTGAACTCTATTGTGGCGCTGTCCGAGATCAAGTCCACCACCAGCCTGCCGCTGTCGCGGTGAGGCCATTCGCGGCGCCGAACCGCCGCGAAATGGCGACGCGGTATCAAGCCTTGATCAGGTGCTTCCAGCCGCGACTCTGATCCACTGCCCGAGCCTGTTCGATACGTGCGTCCAGCACTTCATCACTGATTGGCAGTTCGGCCAGCTCGTGCAGCTTCTTCAGGTCGCCATACAGGCGGTCCATCTGCGGCGCTTCCAGCACCTGGCGAGCATGGTGTAGCCAGGCCAGCAGTTGCTCGATACGTGGCAGCTGCTCGGCCAGGTCTTCTGGGCGCTGGGTGTACAGCGGCAGCTTCAACGCGCGGCCTTCTTCGCCCAGCAGGTGTGCCAGCCAGCTGGCCAGCTGCGCCTTGCCCTGGCGTTCGCCACGGCCTTTGCGCTCCACGGTCCAGGAACGGGCCAGCAGCCAGCGCGAGGTTTCCAGCGAGAACTGGCCCCAGCGCACGTCTTCCAGTTCTTCGGCGAACTGCTCGGGGGCAGCGCGGCGGATGTCTTCGTCATCGTTGCCGGCCTGCACCAGCGGGCGCCAGTCTTCCAGCAGGGCGTCGAGGCTGCTGCGCAGCTCACGGGTGCTCGCGCGTGGCGCGGCCTGGCCAAGGCTGGCGGTGAGGGCGCGCAGCTCGCTCAGGCACTCGACCCAGTCCTGCAGCAGGCGCCAGTGGCCGTTGTGGCGGTACTGCTCGGCCAGGCGCTGGCTGCTGCCCAGCAGTTGCCAGGCCAATGCGGCGTAAGCGTCGTCCAGGGCCATCTCGGCGTCCAGCTCGCTGTGCGGCAGGCCCAACTCGTAGCTGTCCGGCTCCAGCAGGCGGTAGCCACGCTCGGCTTTGCTGATGTCGCAGGGCATCAGCGGCAGGCTGGCGGCCAGCTCGGCGGCAAGCTCCAGCAGTGCTTGCGGGTCACCTTCGCGCAGTTCCAGCTCCAGCTCGCAGATCTCTTCCTTGCGCTTGCCGGCGATCACGAAGCCCTGGTCCAGCGCGGCTTCGATCACCACTTTGCTCTTGCCACGGCCCCAGGCGATTTCGGCGTATTCACGGCTGAAGTCGGTGGTGAACAGCGGCTTGATGGTTTTCTTGTCCAGGTCTGCCAGTTGCTCGGGCCAGCAGGTGGCGTCCAGCTTCTTCAGGTCGAGCTTGACCTTGTCCAGGTTCCATTCGTACTCGTTGCGCTCGGACAGGCCGGCCACGCTGGTGCCGCGGCATTTGAGGGTCTGGATGACGGCATCGCCATCGCGGCGCAGGCGCAGAGCGACACGGGCGGCGGACAGCTCACGCTCGGGGGTGTCGAAGTACTGGTTGAGCAGTTCACGGGTCTGCCAGCCGGACTTGTTGCGCTTTTTCAGCAGAGGGTGCTCGCGCAGGGCGGCAAGGGTCTCGCGGCTGGCGCGGAGCTTCAGTTCGGTTTCTTTGTGCATCACAGACTCGAAAGAGGGGCGTGGTTGGCGGAGAGTCTACAGCAGTCAGCCACCAACGGTTTATTCCAGACAGCGGATAGTCCTATGATGGGCAACGCTTCCGAGGAGTATGTGCATGCCGTTGCCGACGCTGAAAGACCAGTTTGCCGCCTTGATCGCCGCGCCTTCGGTCAGTTGCACCCAACCTGCGCTGGACCAGTCCAACCGCCACGTGATCGACCTGCTGGCGGGGTGGCTGGGCGACCTGGGGTTCAAATGCGACATCCAGCAGGTCACTGCGGGCAAGTTCAACCTGCTGGCCAGCCGCGGCAGCGGCCCGGGTGGCCTGGTGCTGGCTGGGCACAGCGATACCGTCCCCTATGACGAACAACTGTGGGCCAGCGACCCGCTGAAGCTGACCGAGGTCGATGGCCGCTGGGTCGGCCTGGGCAGCTGTGACATGAAGGGCTTTTTCGCCTTGGTCATCGAAGCCGTCATCCCGCTGTTGGAGCACGACTTCAAGCAGCCACTGCTGATCCTCGCCACCTGCGACGAAGAAAGCTCCATGTCCGGTGCCCGCGCCCTGGCTGAGGCCGGCCAGCCCCTGGGCCGTGCTGCGGTCATCGGCGAGCCTACCGGGCTGCGGCCGATCCGCATGCACAAGGGCATTCTCATGGACCGCATCGACATCCTCGGGCGCAGCGGCCATTCGTCGGACCCAAGCCTGGGCCGCAGCGCCCTGGAGGCCATGCACGCGGTGATGGCCGAGCTGATGGGCTTGCGCCAGCAATGGCAGCAAACCTACCGCAACCCGCAGTTCACCGTGCCGACCCCGACCCTGAACTTCGGCTGCATCCACGGCGGCGACAACCCCAACCGCATCTGTGGCCAGTGTGCGCTCGAATTCGACCTGCGGCCGCTGCCGGGCATGGATGTGGAGCAATTGCGCGCAGCCATACGCGAAAAGCTGGTGCCCGTGGCCGAGCGCCATGATGTGCGCATTGACTACGCACCGTTGTTCCCGGAGGTGCCGCCGTTCGAGCAGGCTGCCGATGCCGAGCTGGTGCAAGTGGCGGAACGCCTGACCGGCCATCGCGCCGAAGCGGTGGCGTTTGGCACCGAAGCGCCTTATCTTCAGCAGCTGGGCTGCCAGACCATCGTGCTGGGCCCTGGCGACATCGCCTGTGCCCACCAGCCCGGCGAATACCTTGAAATGTCACGAATCGAGCCTACCGTGCGTCTATTGCGTGACCTGATCCGGCACTATTGCCTGCACTAAACGTCAATCGAGTTGATTCGTTCCTGCCTAGAGGAGACCGCGCGTGACCGCAAGCCTGTTCCGACGATGATCTTGAACGCCCCTTGTATCGCCGTTCTCCGTCCACTTATCCACAGGCCCTGTCATGCCCGACTACGTCAACTGGCTGCGTCACGCCTCCCCGTACATCAATGCCCATCGCGACTGCACCTTCGTGGTCATGCTCCCCGGCGATGGGGTGGAACACCCTAATTTCGGCAACATCGTCCACGACCTGGTGTTGCTGCACAGCCTTGGCGTGCGCCTGGTGCTGGTGCATGGCTCGCGCCCGCAGATCGAAAGCCGATTGGCCGAGCGCGGGCTGACCCCGCACTACCACCATGGCCTGCGTATCACCGATGCCGCCACCCTGGACTGCGTGATCGATGCCGTTGGCGCCCTGCGCCTGGCCATCGAGGCACGCCTGTCGATGGACATCGCCGCGTCGCCGATGCAAGGCTCGCGCCTGCGGGTGGCGTCTGGCAACCTGGTTACCGCACGGCCGATCGGCGTGCTCGAAGGGGTGGACTACCACCACACCGGTGAAGTGCGCCGGGTCGACCGCAAGGGCATCAGCCGCCTGCTCGACGAGCGCTCCATCGTGCTGTTGTCGCCGCTGGGCTACTCGCCCACCGGCGAAATCTTCAACCTGGCCTGTGAAGATGTGGCCACCCGTGCCGCCATCGAACTGGGGGCCGACAAGTTGCTGCTATTCGGCGCCGAGCCGGGCCTGCTGGACGCCGACGGCAAGCTGGTGCGGGAACTGCGCCCGCAGCAGGTTGCCCCGCACCTGCAGCGTCTGGGCAGCGACTACCAGGGCGAACTGCTGGACGCCGCCGCCGAGGCCTGCAAGGGCGGCGTGGCGCGCAGCCACATTGTCAGTTATGCCGAGGACGGCGCACTGCTGACCGAGCTGTTCACCCGGGGTGGTGGCGGTACGCTCGTGTCGCAGGAGCAGTTCGAAGTGGTGCGCGAGGCAACCATCGAGGATGTGGGCGGCTTGCTGGAACTGATCAGCCCGCTGGAAGAGCAGGGCATTCTGGTGCGCCGCTCGCGTGAAGTGCTGGAGCGGGAGATCGAGCAGTTCAGCGTGGTCGAGCGCGAGGGCATGATCATCGCCTGTGCGGCGTTGTACCCGATTGCCGACTCCGAGGCAGGGGAACTGGCATGCCTGGCGGTGAACCCGGAATACCGCCACGGCGGGCGCGGAGATGAATTGCTGGAGCGCATCGAGAGCCGGGCGCGGCAGATGGGGTTGAATACCCTGTTCGTGCTCACGACGCGTACGGCGCACTGGTTCCGTGAGCGCGGTTTTGCACCCAGCGGTGTGGAGCGGCTGCCATCGGCGCGGGCTTCGCTGTACAACTACCAGCGCAATTCGAAGATTTTCGAGAAACCGCTTTAAGCCTGTACCGGCCTCTTCGCGGGACAAGCCCGCTCCCACAGGGTAATCTCCAGTGCTGAAGCTTGTGGCTTACCTGCGGAAGCGGGCGACACCGGTCTCAAACAAGAACGCCGCCCTTGAGGGGCGGCGTTTTTGTTTACACGGTATGCAGGTACCAGTTGTACTCGAGGTCGGAGATCGAGTGCTCGAACTCCTCCAGCTCGCTTTCCTTGCACGCGACGAAGATGTCGATGTACTTCGGATCGATGTACTTGTTGAGGATCTCGCTGTCGTCCAGCTCGCGCAAGGCATCGCGCAGGTTGTTCGGCAGGCTCTGCTCCAGCTGCTCGTACGAGTTGCCTTCGATTGGCTTGCCCGGCTCGATCTTGTTGGTCAGGCCGTGGTGCACGCCTGCCAGCACGGCCGCCATCATCAGGTACGGGTTGGCGTCGGCGCCGGCGACCCGGTGCTCGAGGCGCACGGCATCTGCCGAGCCTGTTGGCACCCGCAGCGCTACGGTGCGGTTGTCCAGGCCCCAGCTTGGCGCGTTCGGAACATAGAACTGCGCGCCAAAGCGGCGGTACGAGTTGACGTTCGGGCAAAGGAACGCCATGGACGCGGGCAGGGTCTCGAGCACACCGCCGACAGCGTGACGTAGCGCGGCGTTCTGCTCGGGATCCTCGCTGGTGAAGATGTTGTGGCCATCTTTGTCCAGCACGGAAATGTGTACATGCAGGCCGTTGCCTGCCTGGCCCGGGTAGGGCTTGGCCATGAAGGTGGTATCCATTTCATGGTCGTACGCAATGTTCTTGATCAACCGCTTGAGCAGTACTGCGTAGTCACAGGCCTTGAGCGGGTCGGGGACGTGGTGCAGGTTGACTTCGAACTGCGCCGGGGCGCTTTCCTTGACGATGGCGTCGGCCGGGATGCCTTGTTCTTTCGCGCCTTCGAGGATGTCCTGCAGGCAGTCGGCATATTCGTCGAGGTCGTCGATCAGGTACACCTGGGTCGACTGCGGGCGTTTGCCCGAAATTGGCGAGCGCGGCGGCTGCGGGCGGCCGTTCACGTTCTCCTGGTCGATCAGGTAGAACTCCAGTTCGAATGCAGCGCAAATGGTGAGGCCCATCTCGTCGAACTTGCTCACCACCTGACGCAGCACTTCACGAGGGTCGGCGAAGAACGGCTCGCCTTCGATCTCGTGCATGGTCATCAGCAGTTGGGCAGTGGGGCGCTTTTGCCACGGCTCGTTACAGAGCGTGTCGGGGATCGGGTAGCAGATGCGGTCAGCATCGCCAATGTCCAGGCCAAGCCCGGTACTTTCGACGGTGGAACCGTTGATGTCCAGGGCGAAGAGGGAGGCCGGCAGGTTGATGCCTTTCTCGTAAACCTTGTGGAGGCTGGTGCGCTCAATGCGCTTGCCGCGCACCACACCATTCATATCTGCAATCAGAAGGTCAACGTAGAGAACCTCAGGATGTTCCTTAAGGAACGCGTTCGCTTCGTTAAGCTGAACGGCACGCGGGGGTACCGACATGATGCAACACCTTTGTTGTTAAAAATATCAATCAAGGGGGGCTTGCAGGACCAGTCAATCGAAAAGCCATACTGATGTCAAGCCAACCCCATGATGCCCTGAAATGGCACATCTACGGCAGATTTGCTGCAAATCGGGGCGTGCCATTATCCGCTATTTCACCTGCAAAGGGGTATCTCAAGCGTGCCGTCTTTTATTTTTTACGCGGGTGTTGTGTAAAAAAATGAACAAGGCTAAGCTCGGTCACAACCCAGAACACAATAATACGAGGGTCACATGGTCCGCTTGCCGCGACCTGAAAGCACTGCCTGCGCAGTGCCAACGGGTACCTCTGTCGTTTTTGCAAGCTTCGTCAATGGCGTGGTCGCCCTGGCCGCAATAATTGACGTTTGGCGTCTACGGTCCTGGCCTCGAAGCGGCTTGCCGCCTTTCACTTCGTCTTCCTGCCCTTCCAACTCATTATGGACACACTTGTTTTCAGTGTATCCACTGCGGCGCTGCGCGGGGGTTTTTGCTTTAGCAATCTACTCCATCCAGAATCAACGTGCGGCCCACCTTACCTCCTGAGGTATTTATGAGTAACAACCTCGACCAGCTCACCGATTGGTTGAAAGAGCACAAGATCACCGAAGTCGAATGCATGATCAGTGACCTGACCGGCATCACGCGCGGCAAGATTTCGCCCACCAACAAATTCATCGCTGAAAAAGGCATGCGCCTGCCCGAGAGCGTGCTGCTGCAGACCGTGACTGGCGACTACGTCGACGACGACATCTATTACGAACTGCTCGACCCGGCCGACATCGACATGATCTGCCGCCCCGACGAGAACGCCGTGTTCCTGGTGCCGTGGGCCATCGAGCCGACAGCGCAGGTGATCCACGACACCTACGACAAGAAGGGCAACCCGGTCGAACTGTCGCCGCGCAACGTGTTGAAGAAAGTCCTCAAGCTCTACGCCGACAAGGGCTGGCAGCCGATTGTCGCGCCCGAGATGGAGTTCTACCTGACCAAGCGCAGCGAAGACCCGGACTTCCCGTTGCAGCCCCCGGTAGGCCGTTCGGGCCGCCCGGAAACCGGCCGCCAGTCGTTCTCGATCGAAGCCGCCAACGAATTCGACCCGCTGTTCGAAGACGTGTACGACTGGTGCGAACTGCAGCAGCTGGACCTGGACACGCTGATTCACGAAGACGGCACGGCGCAGATGGAAATCAACTTCCGTCACGGCAACGCCCTGCACCTGGCCGACCAGATCCTGGTGTTCAAGCGCACCATGCGCGAGGCTGCACTCAAGCACAACGTGGCCGCCACCTTCATGGCCAAGCCCATGACCGGCGAGCCGGGCAGTGCCATGCACCTGCACCAGAGCGTGGTCGACCTGGCCACTGGCAAGAACATCTTCAGCAATGAAGACGGCAGCATGAGCGAGCTGTTCCTCAACCACATCGGTGGCTTGCAGAAGTTCATCCCCGAGGCGCTGCCGCTGTTCGCCCCCAACGTCAACTCGTTCCGCCGCTTCCTGCCCGACACGTCGGCGCCGGTGAACGTGGAGTGGGGCGAAGAAAACCGCACCGTCGGCCTGCGCGTACCGGATGCCGGCCCGCAAAGCCGCCGGGTCGAGAACCGCCTGCCGGGCGCTGACGCCAACCCTTACCTGGCCATTGCCGCCAGCCTGCTGTGTGGCTACATCGGCATGGTCGAAGGCATCGAGGCCAGCGCGCCGGTGCAGGGCCGTGGCTACGAACGCCGCAACCTGCGCCTGCCGCTGACCATCGAAGATGCCCTGGAGCGCATGGAAAACAGCCGAGCGTTGGTGCAGTACCTGGGCAAGAAATTCATTACCGGCTACGTCGCCACCAAGCGCGCCGAGCACGAGAACTTCAAACGCGTCATCAGTTCCTGGGAGCGTGAGTTCCTGCTGTTCGCTGTCTGATAAACCCTGGGGCCGCTGGAGCGCGGCTGTCGAACAACGGAGAAGCACATGAGCGTCAACAACCCGCAAACCCGTGAATGGCAAACCCTGAGCGGGGAGCACCATCTCGCACCTTTCAGTGACTACAAGCAGCTGAAGGAGAAGGGGCCGCGCATTATCACCAAGGCCCAGGGCGTGCATTTGTGGGACAGCGAGGGGCACAAGATCCTCGACGGCATGGCGGGCCTGTGGTGCGTGGCGGTCGGTTACGGCCGTGAAGAGCTGGTGCAGGCGGCAGAAAAGCAGATGCGCGAGCTGCCGTACTACAACTTGTTCTTCCAGACTGCTCACCCGCCTGCGCTGGAACTGGCCAAGGCGATCACCGATGTGGCGCCCGAAGGCATGACCCATGTGTTCTTCACCGGCTCCGGCTCAGAAGGCAACGACACCGTGCTGCGCATGGTGCGTCACTACTGGGCGCTGAAGGGCAAACCGCACAAGCAGACCATCATCGGCCGTATCAACGGCTATCACGGCTCCACCTTCGCCGGTGCTTGCCTGGGCGGCATGAGCGGCATGCACGAGCAGGGCGGCCTGCCGATCCCGGGCATCGTGCACATCCCGCAGCCGTACTGGTTCGGCGAAGGCGGTGACATGACCCCGGATGCGTTCGGTGTCTGGGCGGCCGAGCAGCTGGAGAAGAAAATCCTCGAAGTGGGCGAAGACAACGTCGCCGCCTTCATCGCCGAGCCTATCCAGGGCGCAGGCGGCGTGATCATCCCGCCAGAAACCTATTGGCCGAAGGTGAAGGAGATTCTTGCCAAGTACGACATCCTGTTCGTTGCCGACGAAGTCATCTGCGGTTTCGGCCGTACCGGCGAATGGTTCGGCTCTGACTATTACGACCTCAAGCCCGACCTTATGACCATCGCCAAGGGCCTGACCTCCGGTTACATCCCCATGGGCGGTGTGATCGTGCGTGACAAAGTGGCCAAGGTCATCAGCGAAGGCGGTGACTTCAACCACGGTTTCACCTATTCGGGTCATCCGGTCGCGGCCGCGGTGGGCCTGGAAAACCTGCGCATCCTGCGCGACGAGAAAATTGTCGAGAAGGCGCGCACTGAAGCGGCACCGTATTTGCAAAAGCGTTTGCGTGAGCTGCAGGACCACCCACTGGTGGGTGAAGTCCGTGGCCTTGGCATGCTCGGCGCGATCGAGCTGGTCAAGGACAAGGCCACCCGCAGCCGTTACGAGGGCAAGGGTGTGGGCATGATCTGCCGCAACTTCTGCTTCGAAAATGGCCTGATCATGCGCGCGGTGGGTGACACCATGATCATCGCGCCGCCGCTGGTGATCAGCCATGCGGAGATCGACGAGCTGGTGGAAAAGGCGCGCAAATGCCTGGACCTGACGCTCCAGGCGATCAACTGAGCACCTGCTAGGCTAGCGATGTGACATTAAGTCGTTACAACGCCCTGCTTTCCTTGATACAGGGCCTTGTAACTTGCCAGACTAGCGACTGTTTCAGTCGCCGCGCGCTCTGCACCGTGGGTCCTGGCTGCTGAACGGAAGGCTAAACAAAAATTCTGGAGCATTACGCATGAAGAAAATGGGCAAGACGTTGCTGGCCGCCGCCCTTATGGGTGCCATGGCCTCCGCTGTTCAGGCTGAAGACAAGGTGTTGAACGTCTACAACTGGTCGGACTACATCGCGCCGGACACCATCGCCAAGTTCGAGAAGCAGACCGGTATCAAGGTCAAGTACGACGTCTTCGACAGCAACGAAACCCTCGAAGCCAAGCTGCTGGCAGGCAAGTCGGGCTACGACATCGTGGTGCCGTCCAACAACTTCCTGGCCAAGCAGATCAAGGCGGGTGTTTACGAGGAGCTGGACCGTTCCAAGCTGCCGAACTGGAAGAACCTCGACCCCGACCTGCTCAAAGCCGTTGGCGATGCCAGCGACAAGGACAACAAGCACGCCTTCCCGTACATGTGGGGCTCGATCGGCATCGGCTACAACCCGGAGAAGGTCAAGGCCGCGCTGGGCGTGGACAAGATCGACTCGTGGGACGTGGTGTTCAAGCCTGAGAACATCGCCAAGCTCAAAAGCTGCGGTGTGAGCTTCCTCGATGCACCGACCGAAATGATCCCGGCCGCGCTGCACTACCTGGGCCTGCCGAGCAACAGCACCAAAAAAGAAGACCTGAAGGCCGCCGAGGACCTGTTCCTCAAGATTCGTCCTTCGATCACCTACTTCCACTCGTCCAAGTACATCGGCGACATGGCCAACGGCAACATCTGCGTGGCGGTCGGTTACTCGGGTGACCTGGAGCAGTCCAAGGCCCGCGCCCACGAAGCTGGCGACAAGGTGAAAGTGGACTACGTCATTCCGAAAGAAGGCGCCGGTACCTTCTATGACATGGTCGCCATCCCCAAAGATGCCGAGCATAAAGACGCCGCCTATCAGTTCATGGACTTCCTGATGCAGCCGGAAATCATGGCCGAGATCACCAACGCCGTGCGCTTCCCGAACGGCAACCAGGCTGCCACTGCGCTCGTGAACAAAGACATCAGCGGTGACCCGAGCATCTACCCGCCTGCCGAAGTGAAGAAGCAGCTGTACGCGATCGCTGCGCCTGACGCTTCTGTGCAGCGTGTAATCACCCGCAGCTGGACCAAGATCAAATCGGGCAAATAAGCCCTATGCGACACCTCTGGGCCGGGCTTTACCGGCCCAGAGCCAGTGAAAGGCAATTGTTGATTGCGGCATCGAAGCTGCGAAGGTAAGTTGCGCGCCGGTTTTGCGTGTGCGGCAGCATTGTCGCGACCCAGGCACTGATTGTGAGGAGCACCCACTTGTCTATTTCTGTATACCGCAAGGCCTTGATGGCTGGTGCGGGCCTGACGCTGGCATGCAGCGTCCAAGCGGCGCCTACGGTGCACTTCTACAACTGGTCCGACTATATCGGCCCGACCACACTCGCGGACTTCGAGAAAGCAACGGGCATCAAGCCCGTGCAGGACGTGTTCGATTCCAACGAAACCCTGGAAGGCAAGCTGCTGGCCGGTAATACCGGCTATGACGTGGTGGTGCCGTCCAACCATTTCCTCGGCAAGCAGATCAAGGCGGGCGCGTTCCAGAAGCTCGACAAGAACCTGCTGCCCAATTATTCCAACCTGGACCCTGGGTTGATGAAGCGCCTGGAAAAGAACGACCCGGGCAACCAGTACGCCGTGCCTTACCTGTGGGGCACCAACGGCATCGGTTACAACGTCGACAAGGTGAAGGCCGCGCTGGGCGTGGACACCATCGACTCCTGGGCCGTGCTGTTCGAACCCGAGAACATGAAGAAGCTCTCCAAGTGCGGCGTGGCCTTCCTCGACTCGGCGGACGAAATGCTGCCGGCGGTACTCAACTACATGGGGCTCAACCCCAACAGCACCGACCCCAAGGATTATGCAAAAGCGGAGCAGAAGCTGCTGGCCGTGCGCCCGTACGTGACCTACTTCCACTCGTCCAAGTACATCACCGACCTGGCCAACGGCGACATCTGCGTCGCGGCAGGCTTCTCCGGAGATGTGTTCCAGGCCAAGGCCCGCGCTGAAGAAGCGAAGAAGGGTGTGAACCTGGCCTATGCCATTCCCAAGGAAGGCGGCAACCTCTGGTTCGACGTGCTGGCGATCCCCAAGGATGCCAAGAACGTCAAAGAGGCCCACGCCTTCATCAACTATTTGCTGAAACCTGAGGTTATCGCCCAGGTCAGTGATTACGTCGGTTACGCCAACCCGAACCCCAAGGCTGGCGACCTGATGGACCAGGCCGTGAGGACTGACGCCGCGGTATACCCACCGCAGGAAGTGCTGGACAAGATGTTCGTCAACAGTGAGTTGCCACCCAAGGTGCAACGTTTGATGACCCGCAGCTGGACCAAGGTCAAGTCGGGCAAGTAACAATCCAGGCCCGCCGCAAAGCAGGGGCGGGCACACAAATCTTGTTGGGAGTTTCACTCATGGCAGTTGCCTCCGGTGCCTATAAGAAAGCCCTCGAGGGTGGCCAGCAACCCAAGCAGGTGCTGGTCAAGATCGACCGGGTCACGAAAAAATTCGACGAAACCATCGCCGTAGACGATGTGTCGCTGGAAATCCGCAAAGGCGAGATCTTTGCCCTGCTGGGTGGCTCCGGTTCTGGCAAATCGACCTTGCTGCGCATGCTGGCCGGCTTCGAGCGCCCGACCGAAGGGCGAATCTTCCTCGATGGCGTCGACATCACCGACATGCCGCCCTACGAGCGGCCGATCAACATGATGTTCCAGTCTTATGCGCTGTTCCCGCACATGACCGTGGCGCAGAACATCGCCTTTGGCCTGCAGCAGGACAAGATGCCCAAGGCCGAGATCGATGCCCGCGTGGAGGAGATGCTCAAGCTGGTGCACATGACCCAGTACGCCAAGCGCAAGCCGCACCAGTTATCCGGTGGCCAGCGTCAGCGTGTGGCCCTGGCCCGCTCGCTGGCCAAGCGCCCCAAGCTGCTGCTGCTCGACGAGCCGATGGGGGCGCTGGACAAGAAACTGCGTTCGCAGATGCAGCTGGAACTGGTGGAGATCATCGAGCGGGTGGGCGTGACCTGCGTGATGGTGACCCACGACCAGGAAGAGGCCATGACCATGGCCCAGCGCATTGCCATCATGCACCTGGGCTGGATTGCCCAGATCGGCTCGCCCGTGGACATTTACGAAACGCCGACCAGCCGCCTGGTGTGCGAGTTCATCGGTAACGTCAACCTCTTCGAAGGTGATGTGGTCGATGATGCCGAAGGCTACGCGATCATTGCCAGCCCGGAGCTTGAGCGCAAGATCTACGTGGGCCATGGCATCACCACCTCGGTGGAAGACAAGCACATCACCTACGCCCTGCGCCCGGAAAAGCTGCTGGTAACCACCAAGCAGCCGGATTTCGAGCACAACTGGTCGCGCGGCAAGGTGCATGACATCGCCTACCTGGGTGGCCACTCGGTGTTCTACGTGGAGTTGCCGAGCGGCAAGGTTGTGCAGTCGTTCGTCGCCAACGCCGAGCGCCAGGGTACCCGCCCGACCTGGGGCGATGAAGTGTACGTGTGGTGGGAAGACGACAGCGGCGTGGTACTGCGGTCATGAAACTGCGCAAGCTCAAGCGAGCCTTCCAGCGCCTCACCCCGCGGGGGCGGCACGTGGTGATCGGCGTGCCGTTCATCTGGCTGTTCCTGTTCTTCATGCTGCCGTTCTTCATCGTGCTGAAGATCAGCTTCGCCGAAGCCGACGTGGCGATCCCGCCGTATACCGAGATCTACAGCTACGTCGAAGACAAGATCCAGTTGGTGCTCAACCTGGCCAACTATGGCTTGTTGACCGAGGATGAGCTGTACCTCTCGGCTTACCTGGGCTCGTTGAAGATGGCTTTCTTCAGCACCCTGCTGTGCCTGCTGATCGGCTTCCCGATGGCCTACGCCATTGCCAACGCCAAGAAGGAAACCCAGACCGTCCTGCTGCTGTTGATCATGATGCCGACATGGACCGCGATCCTGATCCGCGTCTATGCCTGGATGGGTATCCTGAGCAACAACGGCCTGCTCAACGGCTTCCTGATGTGGACCGGGTTGATCGACCAGCCGCTGCAGATCCTCAACACCAACCTGGCGGTGTACATCGGCGTGGTCTATTCGTACCTGCCGTTCATGATCCTGCCGCTGTTCGCCAACCTGGTGAAGCATGACCCGAGCCTGCTCGAGGCTGCATCCGACCTGGGCTCGAGCACTTTCAACAGCTTCTGGAAGATTACCGTTCCGCTGTCGAAGAACGGCATCATCGCCGGCTGCATGCTGGTGTTCATCCCGGTGGTGGGCGAGTTCGTGATCCCAGAACTGCTCGGCGGCCCGGAAACCCTGATGATCGGCAAGGTGCTGTGGCAAGAGTTCTTCAACAACCGTGACTGGCCGGTAGCTTCTGCGCTGGCGGTAGTGATGCTGGCGATCCTGATCGTGCCGATCCTGCTGTTCAACCGCAGCCAGGCCAAAGAAATGGAGGGCCGCGCATGAAACGCTTCAGTTTCTCCAAGCTGATGCTGGTGCTTGGCTTGCTGTTCATCTACCTGCCGATGCTGATCCTGGTGATCTACTCGTTCAACGCCTCCAAGCTGGTGACGGTGTGGGGGGGCTGGTCGATCAAGTGGTACGTCGGCCTGCTCGACAACACCCAGCTGATGGGTTCGGTGATGCGCTCGCTGGAAATCGCCTGCTACACGGCGGTGGCAGCGGTGGCGCTGGGTACCCTGGCGGCCTTTGTGCTGACCCGGGTCACCCGCTTCAAGGGCCGCACGCTGTTCGGTGGCCTGGTCACTGCGCCGCTGGTAATGCCTGAAGTGATCACCGGTCTGTCGCTGTTGCTGCTGTTCGTGGCCATGGCGCAGATGATCGGCTGGCCCCAGGAGCGCGGCATCGTCACCATCTGGATTGCCCACACCACGTTCTGTGCAGCGTATGTGGCGGTAGTGGTGTCGGCACGCCTGCGTGAGCTGGACCTGTCGATCGAAGAAGCGGCGATGGACCTGGGTGCCAAGCCGTGGAAGGTGTTCTTCCTGATCACCATCCCGATGATCGCGCCATCGCTGGCAGCAGGCGGCATGATGTCGTTCGCGCTGTCGCTGGACGACCTGGTGCTGGCCAGCTTCGTGTCCGGCCCGGGCTCGACCACCTTGCCGATGGAGGTGTTCTCGGCAGTGCGCCTGGGCGTGAAGCCGGAGATCAACGCCGTGGCCAGCCTGATCCTGCTGTCGGTGTCGCTGGTGACCTTCTTTGTCTGGTACTTCAGCCGCCGCAGCGAAGAGCGTCGTCGCAAGGCGATTCAGCAGGCGATCGAGGAAGGCGCTGCGGCCAACGCTTCGCAGCCGCAGGTCAAGCGCCCGACACAGGTGGCTGCGTCGGCCTGACCCGGCCCTTTCGCGGCGGTTCGGCCCTTTCGCGCCGAACCGCCGCGAAGGCTCCAGCATCGAATCAAAGCCATACTGCATCCCAGTGTGGATATTCCCGGACACTTCTGACCAATCCAGCCCTCAATGGATTGGCAACAATGTACCGGGCTACATGCACCATGCTTTCCTCCCTTCTCAATGACCGGTCCTGATACCCAGGCTGCCATACCGGGTCATGCTTAACCCCTGCCTGATGTAATGCGAGACTGGAGCGGGACTTGAACCTGCGCATCAGGGTAGCCAGTGTTGTTCCTTTCAGCTCGATCAGCCAATGCAGATGGTCTGGCATCAGCACCCACGCCAGTGAGCGGCAGGCGTGCTCTTGATCGGCTTGCCGCAATTGGTGAATGACTAACCGGGCATGGTGGAAGTCATCGAATAGCGGCTTGCGCTGATGGGTAACAGTGGTCAGCAGATACAGCCTGCCAAGTTCTGAATAGCGACCACGACGAAGCAGATGGGATTGGGCCCTGGGCATCAGGTTCTTCCTTGAATAGAGATCAACATCCCAAGGTAGTGGCTGTGTTGCACCCCCAGGGAAGCAGATGATTTCTGGATATGGCAGGACCGGCCCTTTCGCGGGTGAACCCGCTCCCACAGGTACTGCACAGGATTCAGCCTATGCACGATCTCTGTGGGAGCGGGTTCACCCGCGAAGAGGCCGGCACAGGCTGTGAAAATGCCGGAGTGATGCGCGTCAGTGATGTTTATCGAACCCTGAACTACGCTCACAGTCGCATTCCACAAATCATTTGTGCACAAGCAAGGAGCCAGCATGGCGTTGATACGTCCGTTGTCGGTCGTCTGCCTGGGGCTGCTTTACATGCTCACTGGCTGTAGCAAGGAAGAGGTCCCCGAGACGCTGCCTCGGGTTGGTGTGCAGCAGGTCCAGCCCACCGACTTCGCTGCCCGGGTTACCCTGACCGGCGACGTACAGGCGCGGGTGCAGACCGACCTGTCATTCCGGGTTGGCGGCAAGATCATTTCGCGCAGCGTGGACGTGGGCGATCACGTGAAGGCCAACCAGGTGCTGGCCCGGCTGGACCCGAAAGACCTGCAGAACAACGTCAACTCGGCCAAGGCCGAGGTGTTTGCCGCGCAGGCGCGGGTTACCCAGACCAGCGCGGCCTTTGTGCGCCAGCAAAAACTGTTGCCCAAGGGCTACACCAGCCAGAGCGAGTACGATTCCGCCGAAGCCGCGCTGCGCAGTAACCAGAGCGCGCTCAAGGCCGCCCAGGCGCAACTGGCTAACGCCAACGAACAACTCAGCTATACCGCACTGGTCTCCGAGGCCGCCGGGGTCATCACCGAGCGCCAGGCCGAGGTTGGCCAGGTGGTGCAGGCGACCATGCCAATCTTCAGCCTGGCCACTGACGGCGACCGCGATGCAGTGTTCAACGTCTACGAATCACTGCTGGTAGCGCCGCCCAGCGATGCGGGGGTGATCGTCAGCCTGCTGGACGACCCCAAGGTCCAGGCGCATGGCTTCGTGCGCGAGATCACGCCCACGGTGTCTGCGCAAAGCGGCACGGTGCAGGTCAAGGTAGGCCTGAAGGACGTACCAGCAGGTATGCAACTGGGCGCACCCGTGACCGCCACCACCAATGCTCAGGGCCGGCCCAGCATCGAGCTGCCGTGGTCGGCACTGACCAAGGCCCTGCATGACCCCGCCGTGTGGGTGGTGGGCGAGGGCGACAAGGTGGAATTGCGCAAAGTCGAAGTCAGCCGTTACCTCACCGGCAAGATTGTGGTCGCCAGTGGCCTGAAGGGTGGTGAAACCGTGGTGGTCACGGGTGGGCAGCTGCTGCACCCCGGCATGCAGGTGCAAAAGGTCGACGCCAAGGCCCAAGGGGGTGAGCTATGAAGCGCCTGCTGCTGATGCTGTCGGCCGGCGTATTGCTGGCTGGCTGCAGTAGCGAGGAAGAGGCCCCCGAGCCGGTTCGGCCGGTGCTGTCGGTCAAGGTCGAACCCCAGGTACAGGCGCAACTGGGCCGCTTCGCCGGCAGTATCCAGGCGCGTTTCGAAAGCACCCTGGGCTTCCGGGTTTCCGGGCGCATTGCCCGGCGCTGGCTGGATGTGGGCGCCCAGGTGAAGCCCGGCGACACCTTGGCCACCCTCGACCCCACCGACCAGCAGAACCAGCTGCGCGCCGCCGAAGGCGACCTGGCCAAGGTGCAGGCGCAGTGGATCAACGCCCAGGCCGATGCCCGTCGCCAGCAACAGCTGTATGACCGTGGCGTTGGTGCCCAGGCCCAGCTGGATATCGCCCAGACCAACCTGAAAACCACCAGTGCGGCGCTGGAGCAGGCGCGCTCTGCGCTCAGCCAGGCTCGCGACCAGCTCGACTACAGCACCTTGCGCACCGACCACGCCGCCGTGATCACCGCATGGCAGGCCGAAGCCGGGCAAACCGTTACGGCCGGCCAAGCGGTGGTGACCTTGGCCCGACCGGATGTGAAAGAAGCGGTAATCGACCTGCCGATCGGGCTGGCTGAGCAGTTGAGCAAAGGCCTGACCTTCACCGTTGCCTCGCAACTCGACCCGACCATCAGCACCACGGCCAGCCTGCGCGAACTGGAACCCCAGGCCGACGCCACCACCCGTACCCGCCGCGCCCGCCTGACGCTGGCCGGCACGCCAGCGGCGTTCCACCTGGGCACTGCCATCAGCGTGACCCTGAGTTCTGAAGTGACGCCTCGTAGCGAGCTGCCCTTGAGCGCGTTGCTGGAGCGTGACGGCAAGACCCAGGTGTGGGTGATCGATACGCAGCAGAAGACCGTGGCAACCCGTGACGTGGAGCTGATCGAGCGTACCGCCGACAGCATCGTGCTGACGTCAGGCGTGCAGCCCGGCGAGCGCGTGGTTACCGCGGGTGTGAACAGCCTCAAGCCTGGCCAGAAGGTCACCTTCGACGAGGATGCGCAATGAAAGGAAGCTTCAACCTCTCCGAATGGGCGCTCAAGCACCAGTCATTCGTGTGGTATCTGATGTTCGTTGGCCTGCTGATGGGGATTTTTTCGTACTTCAACCTCGGGCGCGAGGAAGACCCGTCATTCACCATCAAGACCATGGTCATCCAGACCCGCTGGCCCGGTGCGACCCAGGACGAAACCCTGTACCAGGTCACCGACCGCATCGAGAAAAAGCTCGAAGAACTCGACTCGCTCGACTACACGAAGAGCTACACCCGCCCCGGTGAATCCACGGTCTACGTCTACCTGCGCGACACCACCAAGGCCAAGGACATTCCGGATATCTGGTACCAGGTGCGCAAGAAGATCCAGGACATTCGTGGCGAATTCCCGGCGGGTATCCAGGGCCCGGGTTTCAACGACGAATTCGGTGATGTATTCGGCTCGATCTACGCCTTTACCGCCGACGGCCTGACCTTGCGCCAACTGCGTGACTACGTGGAACAGGCCCGGGCCGAGGTGCGCGATGTGCCCAACATCGGCAAGATCGAGCTGGTCGGCACTCAGGACGAAGTGCTGTACCTGAACTTCTCCACCCGCAAGCTGGCCGCCCTGGGCATTGACCAGCGCCAGGTGATGCAGGCCCTGCAATCGCAGAACGCGGTGACCCCGGCTGGCGTCATCGAGGCCGGCCCGGAACGTATTTCGGTGCGTACCTCCGGCCAGTTTGCCTCGGAAAAGGACCTGCAAACCGTCAACCTGAGGATCAACGACCGCTTCTTCCGCCTGGCCGACATCGCCGACATCGAGCGCGGATACGTCGACCCGCCTTCACCGATGTTCCGCTACAACGGCCAGACGGCGTTGGGCCTGGCCATCGGCATGAAGGCCGGTGGCAATATCCAGGTGTTCGGTGAGGCGCTGAAAAAGCGCATGGACAAAGTGGTCCAGGACTTGCCGATAGGTGTCGGCGTACACACCGTGTCGGACCAGTCCGTGGTGGTCAAGCAAGCGGTCGGCGGCTTTACCAGTGCGCTGTTCGAGGCAGTGGTGATTGTGTTGGCCGTCAGTTTTGTCAGCCTCGGCGTGCGTGCGGGCCTGGTGGTGGCCTGTTCGATCCCGCTGGTGCTGGCCATGGTGTTCGTGTTCATGGAGTACAGCGGCATCACCATGCAGCGGATTTCGCTGGGGGCGTTGATCATTGCGCTTGGCCTGCTGGTGGACGATGCGATGATTACCGTGGAGGTGATGGTCACGCGGCTGGAAATGGGCGAAAGCAAGGAGCAGGCGGCGACATTCGCCTACACCTCCACAGCCTTTCCCATGCTGACCGGCACCTTGGTGACCGTGGCGGGTTTTGTGCCTATCGGCCTGAACGCCAGCTCCGCGGGTGAATACACCTTCACCCTGTTCGCGGTGATCGCCGTTGCCCTGCTCGTGTCTTGGGTGGTGGCAGTGTTCTTTGCGCCGGTGCTAGGGGTGCATATTCTCAAGAGCGACAAGGTCAAGGCCCATGAGGCCGAGCCTGGCCGTGTCGGGCGGGCATTTGAAGGCGGGTTGCTGTGGTGCATGCGCAACCGCTGGTTGACCATCATCGGTACCGTGGTGCTGTTCGCGCTGGCGCTCTTTTGCATGCGCTTCGTGCAGAACCAGTTCTTCCCGTCCTCGGACCGCCCGGAAATTCTCGTCGACCTCAACCTGCCACAGAACGCCTCGATCGAGGAAACGCGCAAGGTGGTCGACCGCTTCGAGGCGCGGATCAAGGACGACCCGGACCTGGTGCACTGGAGCACTTACATTGGTCAGGGTGCGGTCCGCTTCTACCTGCCCCTCGACCAGCAGTTGCAGAACCCTTACTACGCACAGCTGGTGATTGTCAGCAAAGGCTTCGAAGAGCGCCAGGGCATGATGGAGCGTTTGCAGAAGATCCTGCATGAAGAGTTCGTCGGCATTGGCTCCAATGTGCAGTCGCTGGAAATGGGCCCGCCTGTAGGGCGGCCGATCCAGTACCGGGTCAGTGGTCCTGATATCGATCAGGTGCGCAAGCACGCGATCGAACTGGCCACCTTGCTTGACCAGAACAAGCACATCGGCGAGATGATCTACGACTGGAACGAGCCGGGTAAGGTGCTGCGGGTGGAAATCGCCCAGGACAAGGCACGCCAGCTGGGGCTGTCGTCGGAAGACGTGGCCAATGTGATGAACAGCATCGTCAGTGGCGTGCAGATCACCCAGGTCAACGACAACATCTACCTGGTGGACGTGGTCGCTCGCGCCGAAGACAGTGAGCGCGGCTCGCCCGATACCCTGCAGAACCTGCAGATTCTCACCCCCAATGGTACTTCGATCCCGCTGCTGTCATTCGCTACCGTGCGCTACGAGCTGGAGCAGCCGCTGGTGTGGCGCCGGGATCGCAAGCCGACCATCACCCTCAAGGCTTCGGTCACTGGCGAGATCCAGCCCACCGACCTGGTGGCGCAGCTCAAGCCGAAGATCGATGAGTTCGCCAGCCAGCTGCCGGTCGGTTACGAAGTGGCCACTGGCGGTACGGTGGAGGAGAGCAGCAAGGCCCAGGGCCCGATCGCCAAGGTCATTCCGCTGATGCTGTTCCTGATGGCGACCTTCCTGATGATCCAGCTGCACAGCGTGCAGAAGCTGTTCCTGGTGGTCAGCGTGGCGCCGCTGGGGTTGATCGGTGTAGTGCTGGCGTTGGTGCCCACCGGTACCCCGATGGGCTTCGTGGCGATCCTCGGCATCCTGGCGCTGGCGGGCATCATCATTCGTAACTCGGTGATTCTGGTGACCCAGATCGACGAGTTCGAAGCCCAGGGCTTCTCGCCTTGGGATGCGGTAGTGGAAGCCACCAACCATCGTCGGCGGCCGATCCTGCTGACTGCGGCGGCGGCGAGCCTGGGCATGATCCCGATCGCCCGCGAGGTGTTCTGGGGGCCGATGGCCTACGCCATGATTGGCGGGATCATCGTGGCAACGCTGCTGACGCTGCTGTTCCTGCCGGCGCTGTATGTGGCCTGGTACAAGATTCGCGAGCCGCAGAAACAAAACTGAAGCCTTGTACGGACCCTGTGGGAGCGGGTTCACCCGCGAATGCGACGGTAGCTCCAGCCTCGCATTCGCGGGTGAACCCACTCCCACAGGGCTTTGCGTCGGCTGCTGAATCGCGATTTTTATTTGGTTATATAAACATTCTTAAACAGTATTTTTAAGAATAACTCCGCCTCACTACTATTGCCCTCAAGCCAGGCGCAAATCCCCTTCAAACCTCTGCCCGGCACCCTCACTCCAAGGAGAACGAGCATGAGTGCATCTCTGCGTAGCATCGACGGTCAGGACGAAGCCACCATTCTGCGTGAAATCCAGAGCGCTTTGCGCGACCTGCGGTTTGGTGCGGTGGAGATCACTGTGCACAACGCTCAGGTCGTACAGATCGAGCGCAAGGAGAAGTTCCGCCTGCAACAGCCCGGCAACAAGTCCGGCTGAGCACGCCCTACATCCAAAATTAGAAAAATGCCAATCGGGAGCTTCACCATGTCCATCCGCCGTTATGCGCTCGCCGCCCTGGCCAGTGCTGTTTTTGCCGGTTCCGCCATCGCCAAGGACTACGAACTGCTGAACGTGTCCTACGACCCGACCCGCGAGCTGTATCAGCAGTACAACGCCGAGTTCATCAAGCACTGGCAGCAGGCCCACCCGGGCGACAAGGTGAAGATCCAGCAATCCCATGGCGGCTCGGGCAAGCAGGCCCGTGCGGTGATCGACGGCTTGCGCGCCGACGTGGTGACCCTGGCCCTGGCCGGCGACATCGACGAAGTTGCCAAGCTTGGCAAGACCCTGCCGGACAACTGGCAGACCCGTCTGCCGGACGCCAGCACCCCGTACACCTCGACCATCGTGTTCCTGGTGCGCAAGGGCAACCCGAAAGGTATCAAGGACTGGGGCGACCTGATCAAGAAGGACGTTTCGGTCATCACCCCCAACCCGAAGACTTCCGGCGGTGCGCGCTGGAACTTCCTGGCCGCCTGGGCCTATGGCCTGAAGACCGGTGGTAGCGAAGACAAGGCCAAGGCCTACGTGCAGGAGCTGTTCAAGCACGTACCGGTGCTGGATACCGGCGCCCGTGGCTCGACCATCACCTTCGTCAACAACGGCCAGGGCGACGTGTTGCTGGCCTGGGAAAACGAAGCGTTCCTGGCGCTGAAGGAAGACGGTGGCGCCGACAAGTTCGACATCGTCGTACCTTCGCTGTCGATCCTGGCCGAGCCGCCAGTGGCGGTGGTGGACAAGAACGCCGAGAAGAAGGGCAATACCGAAATTGCCACCGAATACCTCAAGCACCTGTACAGCCCGGCCGGCCAGAAGATTGCCGCCGAAAACTTCTATCGCCCGCGTGACGAGAAGGTCGCTGCCGAGTTCGGCAAGCAATTCCCGAAACTGGACCTGGTAACCATCGACAAGGACTTCGGTGGCTGGAAAACTGCACAACCCAAATTCTTCAATGATGGCGGTGTGTTCGACCAGATCTATCAGGCACAGTAAACGCCAAGGAAAAGCGGGGGCCGCCTTGCGGCCCATTCGCGGCACAAGGCCGCTCCCACAAAGAGCCGCGATCCCCTGTGGAACCGCGATCCCTGTGGGAGCGGCCTTGTGCCGCGAATGGGCTGCAACGCAGCCCCAGGATTCAAAAGCTTGCACCGGCCCGGGGTTGATTCCGGGCTTAGTGCGTTCAACCAGGGATACTTATGTCACGTCGTATTTCCCCCGTCATACCCGGCTTCGGGCTGACGCTGGGCTACACCTTGGTGTACCTCAGCCTGATCGTGCTGATACCGCTGGCCGCCATGTTCATTCATGCCTCGCAGCTGACCTGGGAGCAGTTCTGGAACATCATCAGTGCGCCGCGGGTGATCGCCGCACTCAAGCTGAGTTTCGGCACCGCCCTGTTCGCCGCCATCATCAACGGGGTGATCGGCACCCTGCTGGCCTGGGTGCTGGTGCGCTACACCTTCCCGGGGCGCAAGATCATCGACGCGATGATCGACCTGCCGTTCGCCCTGCCCACCGCCGTTGCCGGTATCGCCCTGACCGCCCTGTACGCGCCTGCGGGCTGGGTTGGCCAGTTTGCGACCGACCTTGGCTTCAAGATTGCCTACACCCCGTTGGGCATCACCCTGGCGCTGACCTTCGTCACCTTGCCGTTCGTGGTGCGCACGGTGCAGCCGGTGCTGGCCGACATCCCGCGTGAAGTGGAAGAGGCCGCTGCCTGCCTGGGGGCCAAACCGCTGCAGGTGTTCCGCCATATACTGGCGCCAGCGCTGCTGCCGGCCTGGCTCACCGGCTTTGCCCTGGCCTTCGCCCGCGGTGTGGGCGAGTATGGTTCGGTGATCTTCATTGCCGGCAACATGCCGATGAAGACCGAGATCCTGCCGCTGCTGATCATGGTCAAGCTCGACCAGTACGACTACACCGGCGCGACCGCCATCGGCGTGCTGATGCTGGTGGTTTCCTTCATCCTGCTGCTGCTGATCAACCTGCTGCAGCGCCGCATCGAAACCCCTTGAAGGAGGCCGGCATGTCCAGTTCATCCCTGAGTGCAAGCGCCGCCGCCAACGCCGCCCGCCGTGGCAGTGCTACGTCGCGGCGCATTCTTATCGGCCTTGGCTGGCTGGTGTTCGCCCTGTTCCTGCTGCTGCCGCTGGTGATCGTGGTGTCGCAGGCGCTGAAGAACGGTTTTGGCACCTTCTTCGAGGCGATCTTCGAGCCTGACGCCTTGTCGGCGCTGAGGCTGACCCTGCTCGCTGTAGCCATTTCGGTACCGTTGAACCTGGTGTTCGGTGTCAGCGCCGCCTGGTGCGTCAGCAAGTACACGTTCCGTGGCAAAAGTATCCTGGTCACCCTGATCGACCTGCCGTTCTCGGTATCGCCGGTAATCGCCGGCCTGGTCTACGTGCTGATGTTCGGCGCGCAGGGCCTGGTCGGGCCTTGGCTGCAGGACCATGACATCCAGATCGTCTTCGCCCTGCCGGGCATCGTCCTGGCGACCATCTTCGTCACCGTGCCGTTTGTGGCCCGTGAGCTGATCCCGCTGATGCAGGAGCAGGGCACGCAAGAAGAGGAGGCTGCGCGCCTGCTGGGCGCCAATGGCTGGCAGATGTTCTGGCACGTGACCTTGCCCAACATCAAATGGGGCCTGATCTATGGCGTGGTGCTGTGTACTGCACGGGCCATGGGCGAGTTTGGCGCGGTGTCGGTGGTGTCGGGCCACATTCGTGGCGTGACCAATACCTTGCCGCTGCATGTGGAGATCCTCTACAACGAGTACAACCACGTCGCGGCCTTCAGCGTGGCCAGCCTGTTGCTGATCCTGGCGCTCTTCATCCTGCTGCTCAAGCAGTGGAGCGAGAACCGTATTAACCGCCTGCGCCACAGCGCCGCGGAGGAATGATTCATGTCGATCGAAGTTCGTAATGTCAGCAAGCGCTTCAACAGCTTCCAGGCCCTGAACAACATCAACCTGGACATCAACAGCGGCGAGCTGGTGGCGCTGCTTGGCCCGTCCGGCTGTGGCAAGACCACCCTGCTGCGCATCATTGCCGGCCTGGAAACCCCGGACCAGGGCAACATCGTGTTCCATGGCGAGGATGTGTCCGGCCACGACGTGCGTGACCGCAACGTCGGTTTCGTGTTCCAGCACTACGCGCTGTTCCGCCACATGAGCGTGTTCGACAACGTCGCCTTCGGCCTGCGCATGAAGCCCAAGGGCGAGCGCCCGAGCGAGAGCAAGATCGCCGAGAAAGTGCACGAGTTGCTGAACATGGTTCAGCTGGACTGGTTGTCCGACCGCTACCCGGAGCAGTTGTCTGGCGGCCAGCGTCAGCGTATTGCCCTGGCCCGCGCCTTGGCAGTGGAGCCCAAGGTGCTGCTGCTGGACGAGCCGTTCGGTGCGCTGGACGCCAAGGTGCGCAAGGAGCTGCGGCGTTGGCTGGCGCGGCTGCACGAGGACATCAACCTGACGTCGGTGTTCGTCACCCACGACCAGGAAGAGGCCATGGAAGTGGCTGACCGCATCGTGGTCATGAACAAGGGCGTGATCGAGCAGATCGGCTCGCCGGGCGAGGTGTACGAGCAGCCGGCCAACGATTTTGTCTACCACTTCCTGGGCGACTCCAACCGCCTGGCGCTGAGCGAAGGGCACCATGTGTTGTTCCGCCCGCATGAGGTGTCGTTGTCACGGCATGAGACCGAAGGGCACCATGCTGCCGAGGTGCGGGATATCCGGCCGTTGGGCGCTACCACGCGGGTAACGTTGAAGGTGGAAGGGCAGAGCGAGCTGATCGAGGCCGAGGTGGTCAAGGACCATGACAGCCTGACCGGGTTGGCGCGGGGAGAGACGTTGTTCTTCCGGCCGAAGGTTTGGCAGAAGGTGGCGGATATCTGATCTGCCCTTGATGATGAGAAGCCCGGGCTTGGTCTCGGGCTTTTTTATGCCTGTCGGATTGCCGGGGCTGCTCCGCAGCCCATCGCGACACAAGGCCGCTCCCACAGGGAGCTGCAATTTCCTGTGGGAGCGGCCTTGCGTCGCGATCGAGGGCGCAGCCCTCGCGGCAATCTCATGCCTTACGCGAATATTTTGCATGCCCCCAATGCATAGCCTTTAGCCATGAAAGCCGCAGCCCACGCAATCCGTGGCTTTCACGGCCCCCCTCAAAAACAATATTCAATTCAGTTATAACCATAATTTTAAACATTACTTTAAGAGATAAGCCTCTGGCCCCGATGATTCAGCCACACACCTGAATCGAGACCCCAGGAGTTTGATCAATGGGTAATGTCCAGTCGGCCGTCAGGGCCTACGACCAGCCATGGCGCCCGGCCCCGGGTGACCTGGTCGAGCTTGGACGCACGCTTCGCCTCCCGCTTGGCCAGCTGCGCCTGCAACGCACGCCCGTCAGCGGTCTCAAGCGCCGCGACAAGCTGGTGTTGGGCCTGCTGGTGCTGGCCCTGCATGGCGCCGCAGCATACTGGGTCAGCCAGGCGCCAACGCCCGAACTGCCGGTGGTGCCGCCACAGGTGCCGCCCATGACTATCGAATTTGCTGCGCCTGCACCGCCTGTGGTCGAGCCTCCGCCGCCAGCGCCCGCGCCGCCCGTGGTCGAGCCACCACCGCCACCACCGGTAGTCGACGAACTGGCCGCCAAGCCCAAACCCAAGCCAAAGCCCGTGCCTAAGCCTGTGGTCAAGCAAGCGCCCAAGCCATCGCCCAAGCCGGTCGAGGCACCACCGCCAGCGCCGGTGGCCGCCCCCGCACCGCCTGCGCCTGCGCCACCCGCGCCGGCCCCGATAACCCCGGCATCGGCCAACGCCGCGTACTTGAAGAACCCGGCACCGGAATACCCGCAAATGGCCCAGCGCCGTGGTTGGGAAGGCACCGTGCTGTTGCGCGTAGAGGTGCTGCCCAGCGGCAAGCCCGGGCAGATCCAGGTACAGAAAAGCAGTGGCCGTGACGCCCTCGACGCTGCCGCGCTGGCCGCGGTCAAGCGCTGGAGCTTCGTACCCGCCAAGCAGGGCGATGTAGCCCAGACCGGCTGGGTCAGCGTGCCGATCGATTTCAAGCTTCGCTAACTATTTCGCAGAACACAGGAAGACATCATCATGAGCCTGCTGGCATCCCCTCTCGAATCCGTTGAAAGCGCAGTCATCTGGCTGCTGGTCGGTTTTTCTGTCGTCACTTGGGGCCTGGCCCTGGTCAAGGTTGCGCAGTTCGTGCGGCTTAAAAACCAGGACAAGCGCTTTCACAAGCAGTTCTGGGCTGCCTCCAGCCTGGACTCGGCCGCTGAACTCAGCCATGAGCTGCCCGGGCCGGCTGCTCGCGTTGCCCAGTCCGGCTACGCCGCGATTGCCGTTGGCGATACCCAGGCCAACGACCTGAGCCACGCTATCAACCACCAGGACCGCCTGGAGCGCGCCTTGCGCCAGCAGATCGTGCGTGAGCGCCGCTCGCTGGAAACCGGCCTGGCGGTGGTCGCCAGTATCGGCAGCACCTCGCCCTTCATCGGCCTGTTCGGCACCGTGTGGGGCATCATGGAAGCGCTCAAGGGCATCAGTGCGGCCGGCTCCGCCAGCCTGGAAACCGTCGCCGGGCCCATCGGTGCGGCACTGGTGGCTACCGGGGTGGGCATCGCCGTCGCGGTGCCTGCGGTGCTGGTGTACAACTACTTCCTGCGTCGCCTCAAGCTGACCGCCGCCGACCTGGATGACTTCGCCCACGACTTCTACAGCCTGGCGCAGAAGAGTGCCTTCCGCGTGCTGGTGCACCCCGCTGTGCAAAAACCCCAGGCTGGTTTCACCCAGCCGGTAAAGGAGGCGTCCTGATATGGCCTTTTCGACCCAGGACAGCGACGAAGTCCTCAGTGAAATCAACGTCACGCCCTTGGTAGACGTCATGCTGGTGTTGCTGGTGGTGTTCATCGTCACCGCGCCGCTGCTGACCAATGCCATCCCCATCAACTTGCCCAAGACCGAGGCCGTTGCCCCGGTGGAGCAGAAGGACCCACTGGTGGTCAGCATCGACGGCGAGGGCAAGCTGTTCATCAACAAGGACCAGATCCAGCCCGACCTGCTGGAGACCAACCTCAAGGCCGCCAAGGACAAGGACGCGAACGTTCGCGTGCAACTGCAGGCCGATGACGGCGTGAACTACGGCGAAGTGGCGCGGGCCATGGCAGCCATCGAACGTGCGGGGATCAGCAAACTGGCGGTGATCACCGCGCGCTGATGGCTGCAAAACTTCTTCAGGCAAGTGACTCACGCAAGTGCGTTGGGGCCATATCTCTTGGCAGGGGTAGGCCCTTTTTTTTGCCTGTGAGGGCCCTGTCACCGGCAAGCCAGCGCCCCCAGGTATTGTGCTGCCCTCAGGCTTTGTGCAGTCCCTGTGAGAGCTGGCTTGCCGACGATAGGGCTATCGGCATAAATTACATATAGTTATTAATAAATAGCTTCTTATTCCTTTACGAATATAACTCCCTCCCTATACTTGTCTCCAAGCACGCAAACTTACTGGAGGCGTCCCCATGCGCAATGAGTCTATTCGTTACCTGATTGTGCCGGGCTGGCAAGGATCGCCAGACAACCATTGGCAGAGTCACTGGCAGCGTACCCTGCCCAACAGTGCGCGGGTCGAGCAGCACGACTGGCTCACCCCGCAACGTCAGGACTGGGTGCGGGCGCTGGAGCAGGCGGTTGCCGCCGAGCGTGCGCCGGTGATCCTGATTGCCCACAGCCTTGGCTGCATCACTGTCGCCCATTGGGCCGCGCAGGCCAGCCCGGCCTTGCTGCGCAGGGTGCGTGGTGCACTGCTGGTGGCGCCGGCAGACGTCGAGCGCCCCACCTGCGCGCCAGCCCTGCGTAACTTTGCGCCGATCCCTGGCGAAGCGCTGCCGTTTCCCAGCCAGGTAGTCAGCTCGGACAACGATCCGGCCGTGAGCGTGCCGCGGGCGCTGTACCTGGCCCAGGCATGGGGCGCCGAAGCGGGGTTGCTGAGCAATGCCGGGCACATCAACGTCAAGTCCGGGCATGAGCGCTGGGAACAAGGCTTCGCCTACTTGTATCGCTTGCAGAGCCGGGTTGAGCAGCGCGCACTGCGTCGCGCCTGACACCCCTTGCTGTTTACCGTTTACCTGACGCCCGGCCATTGCAGGCCTGGGGCGGGAGTTCGTCATGACGCTTCAACACCCGTTTGGCCAGCCACTGCTGACCTTCCCTGAGCTGGACAAAAGCCCGCTGAGCATCCGTGCCAAGGCCTTGGTGTTCATCGACCCGCGTTCGCAGCAGTTGCGTGAAGACCTTGAGCGTCTGG
Organism: Pseudomonas fortuita; assembly: GCF_026898135.2. Taxonomy (NCBI): domain Bacteria; kingdom Pseudomonadati; phylum Pseudomonadota; class Gammaproteobacteria; order Pseudomonadales; family Pseudomonadaceae; genus Pseudomonas; species Pseudomonas fortuita. The sequence continues at coordinate 6,047,261 of NZ_CP114035.2, read as the reverse complement.
CACCGCAACCCTTGCCCGTGCTGATCCGGGGCGAAACCGGCACCGGCAAGGAACTGTTGGCCCGGCAGATCCATCGTGCCAGCGACCGTGGAGGGCTATTCGTGTCGGTCAACTGTGCGGCCATCAGCCCCACTTACGCCGATGCCGAGCTGTTCGGCTATAGCGCCGGCAGCCATGGCGGTACGGCCAGCAGCCGCGCCGGCTGGTTCGGTTCGGCCAACGGCGGCACGCTGTACCTGGATGAGATTGCCGACTTGCCGCTGGCCATCCAGGGCAAGCTGCTGGCGGCCCTGGAAAACCGCGAGGTCACCCGGGTGGGCGCACAGCAGCCACAGCCGGTGGATGTGCGCCTGGTCGCCGCCACCAGCATCGACCTGGCGCGCGTGGTACGTGCGGGGCGTTTCAACGAGCGCCTGTACCAGTACCTGCGCGAGGGTGCGCTGGAACTGCCGCCACTGCGCGAGCGGCCGGGCGATATCCTGCCGCTGGCCGAGTATTTTGTGGGCATCTACAGCGCGCGTCTGCAGCGGCCTGTGCCATTGGTAAGCGAGGCTGCGCAGCAGGTGCTGGAAGCGCATTTCTGGCCTGGCAATACCCGCGAACTGGAGAACGTCATTCACTTTGCCTTGCTGGTGAATGACGGCGCGGAGATCCAGCCTGAGAACCTCGACTTGCCCAACACCGCGGGCTAGACATCGCTCATAAGCAAAGTGGCTGGTGGCATGTTGTTTTTGGAATAAGCAGCTAAATAAAAGATATTGTTACGGAATAAAAAATCTAGGTATTGTCCGCCTCATGCCCGCTGGTGAACCGGTTGGGCACCCGATTCGCCATCGCCGATGGCCCAGATTCAGAACAAGGACCACCATGAAGAAGACCCTGCTGACCACCGCCCTGGCCGCTGCCCTGTCGTTCTCAGGCCTGGCCGCCGCCGCCGAGAAACTGGTGGTTGCCGCTACCCCGGTACCCCACGCCGAGATTCTTGAGCTGATCAAGCCTGCTCTGGCCAAGGAAGGCGTGGACCTGGAAATCAAGGTCTTCACCGACTACGTGCAGCCGAACGTGCAGGTGGACCAGAAGCGCCTTGACGCCAACTACTTCCAGACCCTGCCTTACCTGAAGAGTTTCAACGAAGGTAAGGGCACGCACCTGGAAACGGTGATCGGCGTACACGTCGAACCCTTCGGTGGCTACTCGAAGAAGATCAAGAACCTGTCTGAGCTGAAGGAAGGCGCTACTGTGGCCATCCCTAACGAAGGCAGCAACAGCGGCCGCGCCCTGATCCTGCTGCAGAAGGCTGGCCTGATCACCCTGAAAGACCCGAAGAATGCCCTGGCCACCCCCAAGGACATTGCCGAAAACCCGAAAAAGCTGAAGTTCCGCGAGCTTGAGTCGGCCATGCTGCCGCGTGTGCTGGACCAGGTCGACCTGGACATGATCAACACCAACTACGCGCTGGAAGCCGGCCTGAACCCGGCCAAGGATGCGCTGGTGATCGAAGGCGCTGACTCGCCATACGTGAACTTCCTGGTTGCCCGCCCGGACAACAAGGACAGCGAAGCCATCCAGAAACTGGCCAAGGCCCTGACCAGCCCGGAAGTGAAGGAATTCATTGCCAAGAAGTATCAGGGGGCTGTGCTGCCGGCGTTCTGATTCGCTTGCGATACCCTGCATAACCCAACGCCGACACCCCTGTGTCGGCGTTTTTGTTTCTGTATCTTGGGCTGCAAAGCAGCCCCAGGATGTATGCCCGGTGAAAAATGCTTGGTGATATGCATATGCAATAAAGGTATTTATTAAAAATTTTTTAGATCATTAGAGTCTAGCAATCGTGCCCCGCGCACCCTGCAGACTTGCTCTACCCATGACCCTCGACACCGCATTCATCCTCAGCACGTTACCCGCCTTCCTCAAGGCCGTGGGCGTGACCTTGCAGGTAGGCCTGATCGCCATTGCCACCTCGCTACTGGTCGCCCTGGTCAATGCCACGCTGCTGGTACTACGCACCCCCTACCTGTGGCGACTGGTCAAAGCCTACGTGGAGCTGGCGCGCAACACGCCGCTGCTGATCCAGCTGTTCTTCGTCTACTTCGCCTTGCCGAGCCTGGGGCTGAAAATTTCCGGTTTCAGCGCAGCGATCATCACCATGACCTTCATGGGCGGTGCCTATCTTACCGAGGTGTTGCGGGCCGGCATCGAGGCCGTGCCGCGCGCCCAGCTCGAATCCGGGCGCTCCATCGGCCTGTCCGAGGGCCAGCTACTGCGCCATGTGGTGCTGCCCCAGGCCACTATCCTCAGCTTGCCGGCACTGTTTGCCAATTTCATCTTCCTGCTCAAGGAAACCACCGTGGTGTCGGCGGTGGCCGTGCCGGAAATCCTCTATACCACCAAGAACTACATCGCGCTGTACTACAAGACCTACGAAATGCTCACCGTGCTGACCTTGCTCTGCGTGCTGCTGTTCCTGCCGCTGTCGTTGCTGCTGCGCTACGTGGAAAGGAGGCTGCAACATGGCCAGTTCGGCATCTGAACTGTTGCTGCAGGCGTTGCCGCAGCTGGCTGGCGGCGCCGCGCAGACCTTGGCCATCTCGGCGCTGGGCATCCTGTTCGCAACGCTGGGTGGCGTGCTGTACGGCGTGCTGGCAACCGTGGGCAACCGTGCCCTGAACATCGTCTTGCAGGTGTACCTGGAGCTGTTCCGCGCCATCCCGGTGCTGGTCTGGCTGTACCTGGTGTTCTTTGGCCTGCCGATCTTCTTTGCCCTGAGCATCCCCAGCTTCTGGTGCGCCGTGCTGGTTTTGGCCCTGTGGGGCGCCAGCGAGGTGGGCGAGGTAGTGCGCGGTGCATTGGCATCGCTGCCACGTGGCCAGCGCGAGGCCGGGCTGTCGATCGGCCTGGCCGGCTGGCAGCTGTATGGCTACGTGTTGCTGCCCCAGGCACTCAAGCGCATGACCCCGCCGACCATCAACATCTACACGCGGATCATCAAGACCAGCTCGCTGGCGGTGCTGATCGGCGTGGTCGAGGTGATCAAGGCCGGCCAGCAGATCATCGAACGCACCTACGAATCGGTGCTGATCTACGGCGCCTTGTTCCTGTTCTTCTTCATCATCTGTTATCCGCTGTCCGCCGCTTCGCGCGTGCTGGAACGCCGCTGGGCACACTCATGAGCGCATTGATCGAATTCCAGGGTTTCAACAAGTTTTTTGCCGAGCACCAGGTGCTCAAGGACGTCGACCTCAAGGTGGCGGCCGGCGAAGTGGTGGTCATCCTCGGCCCCAGCGGTTGCGGCAAGAGCACGCTGCTGCGCTGCCTGAACGGCCTGGAGCAGGCCCACAGTGGCCACCTGCGGCTGGGCGGGCTAGAGCTGCTTGACCCGCGCACCGACTGGCGCCACGTCCGCCAGCGGGTGGGCATGGTGTTCCAGAGCTATCACCTGTTCGGCCACATGAGCGTGATCGACAACCTGCTGCTTGGCCCGCTCAAGGTACAAAAACGCGAACGCGCCGAGGCCCAGGCCCAGGCCGAGGCGCTGCTGGCGCGGGTCGGCCTGCTGGACAAACGCGACGCCTTCCCCCGGCAATTGTCCGGCGGCCAGCAACAGCGCATCGCCATCGTGCGCTCACTGTGCATGAACCCCGAGGTGATGCTGTTCGACGAGGTTACCGCCGCCCTCGACCCGGAAATGGTCAAGGAGGTGCTGCAAGTGATCCAGGGCCTGGCCCGCGACGGCATGACCTTGCTCATCGTTACCCACGAAATGGCCTTCGCTCGCGCGGTGGCCGACCGCATCGTGTTCATGGAGGCCGGCAGGATCCTTGAACAAGGCGACCCCGAGAGCTTCTTCACCAAACCGCAGACCGCACGCGCGCAGCAGTTCCTGGAGAAATTCTCCTTCGTAGAAAGCCTGCCAAAGACACTGCACAAGGAACTGTCATGAAAACTGCCAACCTCACCAAACTGCTGGCGCCGTTGTTCGGCCTGGCCCTGCTCGCCGGTTGCAACAAGGCCGAAGAACCGCCCAAGCCGGCAGCGGCGTCGCCAGCCACCAGCTACCTGGAAACCATCAAGGCCCGCGACAAGCTGATTGTCGGGGTGTTCACCGACAAACCGCCGTTTGGCTTCGTCGATGAAAAAGGCCGCTATGTGGGCTTTGACACTGACATCGGCCGGCGCCTGGCCAAGGACCTGCTGGGTGATGAAAACAAGGTCGAGTTCGTTGCCGTGGAACCGGCCAGCCGTATTCCGTTCCTGCAGAGCGACAAGGTCGATCTGATCCTCGCCAACATGACCGTCACCCCGGAGCGCAAGGAAGCGGTGGACTTCACCAACCCCAACCTGCGCGTTGCCGTGCAGGCCATTGTTGCAGATGGCAGCCCGGTGCAGAAGCTTGACGACCTGGCCGACAAAACCATCATCGTCATCACCGGCACCACGGCCGACATCTGGCTGACCAAGCACCACCCTGAGTGGAAACTGCTCAAGTTCGAGAAGAACAGCGAGTCGCTGCAAGCCCTGGCCACTGGCCGTGGCGATGCCTATGCCCAGGACAACCTGATCCTGTTCAGCTGGGCCAAGCAGAACCCGGGCTACCGCGTGCTGCCGCAGCTGCTGGGTGACGAAGCGCCGATTGCGCCAGCGGTCAAGAAGGGCAATACCGAGCTGCGTGACTGGGTGAATGCCGAGCTGGCCAAGTTGGGGGAAGAGAAGTTTCTGCTGAAACTGTATGACCAGTATGTGCGCAAGGAACTGAGCGATGACACCAAGCCGGAAAGCGTGATTGTCGAAGGGGGCAAGTGGCAGGGCTGACCGTGTAATTGGGGCCGCTTTGCGGCCCCATCGATCACCCACCCGGTACCAGCCTCAGGGTACTCTGCGCCGGAATCACCCCCATCTGCGCCCGCTCATACTGCCCCTGCACATACCCCTTGGCCTGGTCTGCATAATGCCTGTCGAACAGCACGCCACTCTGCCCGACCGGGTTGATGGTCAGTGCCTGCCCGGCATCGGCAAAGTCGATCAGCCGCCGCGTCGACGGCCCATAGGTCACCGGCCATGGCGCCGGGCCGATCTTCGCCGAGAGGTTGTTGGGCACTTCATGGGTACCGGGTGCGGCGAACGGCCCGACGTTGAACAGCAGGTTCAGCGGCTTCTTTACCCCCAGCGGGTGGTTGTGGGTCAGGGTATGCGCCTTGCCCCATTGCCAGCGGGCCGGGTCGCTGCCCAAGGCGTCACGCAAGTGCTTCAAGCTGCTCTGCCAAGCCGTGCGCACGACTGCGGTACGGTCGGTACGCTGGTTGCCACCGCGGGTGTTCCACCAGGGTGAGTCGGCATCCGCGGCCAGGCGTGGCAAGGCAGCGTCGATGGCGCGGGTGCTGATCAGTACCGGGAACCACGTGTCGCCCAGTTCGTCATGCAGGGCCGCGAATGCCAGTTCGTAGAGGAACTGGTTGAACAACGTGGCGCTGGTCGAGTCCAGCGGGTAGTCGCCGCGCCAGGCAGCCAGCTGCTCGACCAGCTCCTTTTCTTCGTCACCTTCGGCCACCGCGCGCAGCGTTGCCAGTAGCGGTGCAAGGGTGCGTGGACCGTGATCGCTGGCCGAGTCCAGCTGCAGTGCCTGGCTGTTCTGCGTATCCCATTTCACATCAGGGTTGGCCAGCTGTCGGTCGAGTTGGCGGCCACGGTCGGGCAGGTTGTAGTAACCCGGTATCGGCACCGCTGCCGGCGGCTGGTAGTTGGCCGAGACGATATAGCCGCGGGCCGGGTTTTCCTGCTGCGGGTTAACGTTGAAAGGGTAGAAACCGAGCTTGTCGGCCTGCGCGCTGGCACCGTCGAGGATGAATGCCGGGTCGACGCCGTCGGGGCGGATTGGCAGCTTTGCCGCCGCCCACCAACCGATATCGCCACCCGCATTGGCCCAGACAAAGTTAAGCCCCGGCGCGTGAACCTTGGCAGCGGCATCGCGCATCTTGCCCAGGGTATCGGCACGGTTGAGCTGGTAGAAACCTTCGAGGATCGGGTTTTCGGTTTCCAGAAACGCCCACCACATGGCGATTGGCGTTGACCCGGCCGAGGCGCCCAGCACGTCGTTGACGATCGGGCCATGGGGCGAGCGGCGCAGGCTGAGGGTCACCGGCGCTTCGCCTTTCACCGCGATCTGCTGTTCGGTCTTTTGCAACGCCTGCCATTTGCCGTCGACCATGACCTGGTTGGGGTCGGCAGGGTTGGTGCGCTCGGCGATCAGGTCGAGGTCGTCGTTCTGGAACATGGTCAGGCTCCAGCCGAAGTCGCGGTTATGGCCCAGCAAGGCGAACGGGTTGAGCGCCTGGAAGTAGCCATACAGGTTGAAGCCGGGTGCTGACAGTTCGGCCTCGTACCACACCGCGGGCACCGCGAAGCCGATATGCGGGTCGCCGGCCAGCAGCGGCTTGCCACTGCGGGTATGGCTGCCGGCCACTGCCCAGGCGTTGCTGCCTTCGAACTGCGGGATACCGGCCTCGCCCAGTGCGTCATGGCTGAGCCGGGCGAGGGCCTCCAGGCTTTGCCAATCGGCAGCGGCCAGTGGTGTGCCGAGGGCGCCTTCGGGCTGCCAACCGAGGTCGAAGATGTTCAGGTATTCAGGCCCCAGCTGGTCGCGGATGTAGGTCAGTGCGGGCTCGGTGCGAAACGCGGCCGCGAAGCTGTAGGCCAGGTAACCGGCGATGCTCAGAGTGTCTTCGGCGGTGAACGGACGCGGCGTGATGCCGAGCAGGTCGAACTCCATGGGCTTGGGATGGCTGGCCTGCCAGCTGTTGACCCCGTCGAGGTAGGCTTGCAGGGCCTGCCAGGCAGGTGACTGCGGGTCCTGACGGCTGGCCATCAGGGCGGCCTGCTCGCGAATGCGCAGGCTGCGGAACAGGGTGTCGGTGGGTAGCAGCTTGTCGCCAAGCACCTCGGCCAGTTCGCCACGGGCCAGGCGCCGCATTATCTCCATCTGGAACAGCCGGTCCTGGGCATGCACATAGCCCAGGGCGCGATACAGGTCTGGCTCGCTCTGCGCTTGCAGGTGCGGCACGCCGCGGGCGTCGTAGCGCACGCTGACCGGCGCTTGCAGGCCGGCCATGGCCACCTCGCCCTCGCGCTGTGGCAGTTTGCCCTGCACGTACCAGTAACCGACGCCAGCGGCTACGGCCACAACCACGGCCAACAGGGTCAGGCTGCGCTTCATGCAGACTCCTTGTGCGTTCAAGCAGAAAATGTGGTCCGATCATCGGTGGATTCGCGAACAGAGCATAGCCCCCAGGAAGGAGTTTCCATGTCCCTCAGCGAAAAACAGAAAATGCTCACAGGCCAGCTCTACCACGCTGGCTGCCCTGAGCTGCAAGCCGAGCAGATCGCCAACAAGCACTGGATGCACCGTTACAACAGCAGTGTCGAATTGCTCAACGATGCACGTCATGGGTTGCTGGTGGAGCACTTTGCCCACGTTGGCGAAGGCACGGTGATCCGCCCGCCGTTCTATTGCGACTACGGCTACAACATCAGTATTGGCCGCAATACCTTCATGAACTTCAACTGCGTGATCCTCGATGTGGTGCCGGTGCGTATCGGCGATGACTGCCAGATCGGCCCCAACGTCCAGATCTACGCCGCCGACCATCCGCTCGACCCCGAAGTGCGGCGCAGCGGGCTGGAGAGCGGGCGGCCGGTGACCATTGGCAACAACGTGTGGATCGGCGGCGCGGCGATCATCCTGCCGGGGGTGACCATTGGCGACAATGCCGTGGTGGGTGCCGGTAGTGTGGTGACCCGGGATGTGCCGGCGGGTGCGACGGTGGTGGGTAACCCGGCGCGGGTGCGTCAGCCCGCCCAGGGGCAGTAGCAGCCCACTGCCAGTGTATTGGAGGCGCTGACCTGGCGGCCGTCGAGCAGGGCCTTGAGCATTGGCTCGACGAAACTGTTGCTGGCATTGCACACCGCACCCTCGCTGTAGGGGCCGAAGTAGGCCAGGCGGCCTTGTCGGTCCCAGATGGCCACGGCCGGGGAGGCGGGCAGGTGCTCGCTGCCGGGCAGGTTGGCGATGGGCTTCAGGGCGGTGAGGTTGGCGGGCAGTTGGCCGTGGCTGCCGGGCTTTTGCAGCACGTGGAAGGTAACGCCGCGGCCTGCGAACTGGCTGACCAGGTCGCCCAGGTGCTGCTGGTTGCCGACATTGCACGGGCACGCGGGGTCCCAGAAATGCACCACACGAACCGGGCCGTGGCCGGCCAGCTCGGCCGGTAGTTGCAGCTGGCTGCCGTCGAACAGCGTGGCCTGGTTGTCGAACGGGCGCAGGTAGCGGGCCTGGAAGGTGGTGTAGGCCTGCCAGAGTATGACGGCGCTGACCAATAAGGCGATTACCGTGCACAGCGGTTTGATGATTCGGCTATTCATGACGACTCGGTGACCCTTTGTGGGGGCGGGCTTGTCCCGCGAAGCAGGCGACGCGGTGGATGGCACCGGCGTTGCCGGTGTTCGCGGGACAAGCCCGCTCCCACAGTGATCGCGCCAGCTTTCAGGCTTTGTGCAAGACAGTGGTTGTTCAAAGGTGAGCAAGCTTGCCATGACGCCGGCCAGAGCTGAAGATTCCAGATCAATACTTGCATCAATGTGGATGTGCTCGATGCCCGCTGCTTTTCACCCCGACCTCCTGCGCACCCACCTGGCGCCGTTGGCCGCTCGCCAGCCGTTAACGACCGAGGCGCAGGGCTACCAGCGCTTCTACGGCCTGAACCTGCCGGTACACAGCTGGCTGGGCGGTTTCCAGGCGGCGGGCTTCGACCTGGTCGGGCAGGCCTGGTTGCCCGACCAGCCCACCGCGACGCTGTTCTTGCTGCACGGCTACTACGACCACATGGGCCTCTACCGGCATGTGATCGAGTGGGCACTCAAGCAGGGTTTCGCCGTGATCAGCTGCGACCTGCCCGGCCACGGCCTGTCCAGTGGTGAGCGGGCCAGCATCAGTGATTTCGCAGTGTACCAGCAGGTGCTGGACGCCCTGTTCGAACAGGCGCGCCTGCTGCAACTGCCGCGCCTTTGGCACCTGTGCGGGCAGAGCACGGGCGGCGCCATTGCCGTGGACCACCTGCTGCACCAGGGCGCACGCAGCCCGATCAATGGCCAGGTCATCCTGTTGGCACCGCTGGTGCGGCCGTGCTCCTGGCGTTGGTCGAAGTTCAGCTATCGGGTGCTGCGGCATTTCGTCAACGGCATCGAACGACGCTTCAGCGAGAACACCAACGACCCGGCCTTCCTGCCGTTCCTGGAAGCCGACCCGCTGCAACCGCGCCGCTTGCCAACCGCCTGGGTGGGTGCACTGATCGCCTGGGTCAAACGCATCGAGGCCGCGCCACGCAGCACGCGGCGGCCGTTGATCGTGCAGGGGGAGGCCGATGGTACGGTGGACTGGCCTTACAACCTCGCAGTGCTCAAGGCCAAGTTTGCCGAGCCGCAGATCCTGATGTTGCCCGAAGCCCGTCACCACTTGGCCAACGAGCTACCGGGCATCCGCCAGCGCTACTTCGACTTCATCGACCAGCGGCTGGGCTGATCATTGCAGGTCGTTGGCGCTCTGGCCAACCGCCAGGCCAGCGCGGACAGCGGCCAACGCCGCCTGGTAGTAGGCCTTGCCGTCCGGCGACTCGGCAAAGGTGGCGAACTCTTCCAGCTCGGCATCGGACAAGTCGCGGTAGACGTACAGCAGCGTGTTGTTGAGGTCTTCGCCAATCTGCCCCATCAGCCGTTGGCGCTGGCCGTCTAGCAGGCCCTGGGCCTGGCCGCCGCCGAACAGGCCGGGGATCATCGAACTGAGGCTATCGGCCGCCACACCGGCGATGGCCAGGCTCACTTCGGCGCCGGCTTCACGCGCTGGCAGGGCCTGGGCCAGGTGGCCGATGACCAGCAGGCGGTCGTCGCTGGCCTGGATCTTCGGCAGGCCCTTGGCGTTCTTGGCCAGCTCGTCCTTGCGGGTGGCCTTGAGTTCGGCTGCTACCACCTTGCGCCCTAGCGGTGACTGGAAGAACGCCAGGGCCGGAGCCGGGTTGGCCAAGGTGGCGCGCAGCTTTGCCTGGGCGCGGCGGTCCACCGCCTGGGCCTGGAAGCGCTGGTTGCTGTTGTTGACCAGCGCCTGGTAAACGGCGGGTGGCAAACTGTTGCGGTAGCGTTCCTGGGCGGCGCTCAGGGCATCGTTGAAGTGGGCGCGCTGGTCGGGCCAGCCGGCGGCCTTGTACAGTTGATCCAGGTTGTCTGCCCAGACAGGCACGGTGCAGATCATCAGCAGAATCAGGGAAAACAGACGGCGCATTCAGGACTCCTGTCGGCAGGTGGCTATTGTCCTTGGCCCGGCGCCGGTTTGTCGAGATATCAGCGTGTTTCTCGGCCAAGTGGCGCTGTGCGCCGACAGGGCGAATGGATATGATGCGCGCCATGCACATATCCCCTGAACACCCGATGCTTGCGGCCGTCGTCGACGATCTGGCCACCCATGGCTGGTCCCAGCAGGCACTCTTTCTGCCTGCCGAACTGGTGCGCGCGCTGGCAGCCGAGTGCCGTCGCCGTGATGCCGAGGGCGAGCTCAACCCGGCGGGGGTGGGGCGCGGTGCTACCCAGGAGGTGCGCGAAGCCATTCGCGGTGACCAGATCCAGTGGATCGACCCCGGGCAGGCAGAATCCTGCGACCAGTACCTGACGGCCATGGACCAGTTGCGTCTGGCAATCAATCAGGGCCTGTTCCTGGGCCTGGAAGACTTTGAGTGCCATTTTGCCCTGTACCCTCCGGGCGCCTTCTATCGCCGGCACCTGGACCGCTTTCGCGACGATGACCGGCGCATGGTGTCGGCTGTGTTGTACCTGAATGAAGGCTGGCAGCCGCAGGACGGTGGCCAGTTGCGCATGTTCCTGGCCGGCGACGTAGAGCATGACGTGGAGCCTGTGGCGGGCTGCCTGGTGGTGTTCCTGTCGGGTGAAGTGCCTCACGAAGTGCTGCCGGCCGGGCGTGAGCGGTTGTCGTTGACCGGTTGGTTCAGGCGCCGTGGCAATGACCTGTTCTGACCTGCCCAAAGTGCTGGTCAGCGCCTGTCTGCTCGGCCAGCCGGTACGCTATGACGGCCGGGCCAGCGGGCATCCGGACCTGTTGCAGCAGTGGCAGGCCGAAGGGCGCGTTGTACCGTTGTGCCCGGAGGTAGCCGGTGGCTTGCCCACCCCGCGCCCGCCAGCGGAGATTCCGGGCGGACAGGGCGGTGCAGTACTCGACGGCAGCACGCAGGTGCTGACGGTGACGGGCGAAGATGTAACTGCCGAGTTTGTGGCCGGGGCGCAACTGGCGCTGGCACTGGTGCGCCGGCATGGCATTGGCGTGGCGGTGCTGAAGGCGGGTAGCCCTTCGTGTGGTAACCGGTTGACCTATGACGGCACGTTCAGTGGTGTGAAAGTGGCGGGGGAAGGGGTGACCACGGCGCTGTTGCGGCGGGCTGGGGTGCAGGTGTTCAGCGAGCTGGAGCTGGAACAGGCGCAGCGGGCTTTGGGGTAAACCTGTACCGACCTCTTCGCAGCACAAGGCCGGTACAGGCAATACAAATCTTATTGCCCGGCTGCAGTCTCCTGCACACCCTTGAACCACTTCTGCTCAAGCTCGGCCGTGCGGCCACTGTCTTTCAAGCGCTGCAGCGCATTGTTCACGGCACTTTCGAACGCCGGGTTGTCCTTCTGGAACGGGATCACCAGTTTCTTGTCGCCAAATGGCAGGCTCACATCCAGCGGGCCGTCGCCTTTGGGCGCATTACTCGATGGGGTAAGTGCGATGTCATATTTGCCACTCTCGACACCGCTCATTACTTCTTCGGCCGGGGCTTCGACAAACTCGGCGCGCAAGTCCAGTTCCCTGGCCAGGTCCTGGCCAAATTCGATGTCGAAACCGGTCAGGTGGTCATCTTGTTTGAAGGCGTACGGCGAGTTGTCGGCCTGTACGGCAATACGCAGTTCGCCCCGGTCGGCGATTTCGTCGATCAGCTCCGCCTGGGCCAATGGACTGATCAGTACTGCCAGCAGTACCCCTATGGTCGAACGCATGATTGCCCCTTTTCTTTTAACTGATGAAAAACCTTCGCCACGGCTTTCTTCCTCGCCGTGATCGAGCGCAGCCTATGACCTTGAAGCCTCGGCATTGTTTAACCCTGACTGAAATATTTCTGTCAGGCAATGTGAACACCTTGCCGATTATTTCAACTAAGGTGAACTACCGTCGTCGGCAGATGAATGGCGGCGGTCAATAAGTGAATCACAGGAGAAGTGAATGAACAGCCTATTTTCGCGCGCTGCCGTTGCCGGTCTGCTGATGGGAGTGTCGGTTTTCGCCGGTGCTGCGGACGCCCTGAAGAGCCAGGAGCCGCCCAAGGATGCCAAGGTCTTCATCGTTTCCCCCGCCGATGGTGCCACGGTCGACAAGACCTTCACCGTCAAGTTCGGCATCGAGGGTATGGCGCTCAAGCCAGCGGGTGACCAGACCCCTCACAGCGGCCACCACCACCTGCTGGTGGACGTGGATAAAGAACCCGTCGCCGATATGCCGCTGCCGACCAGCCTGATGCCAGAGGCCGGCACCGCACTGCCGGCGGGCCCGCAGGTGCTGCACTTCGGCAAGGCGCAGACTGAAACCAGCATCACCCTGACGCCGGGTAAGCACACCCTGCAACTGATCCTGGGTGACCAGTACCACGTGCCGTTCAAGCCAAGCGTCGAATCGAAGAAGATCACTGTTGAAGTGAAATAAAAAAAAGGGAGGCCACAATGGCCTCCCTTTTTTTCATGCTGCAAGCAAACTTAGAACAGGACGCGGGAACGGATGGTGCCCTTGACCTGTTGCAGTTTCTCTTGCGCCAGGTCCGAGTACTCGGCGTCGACGTCGATCACCACGTAACCGACTTTCTCGTTGGTCTGCAGGAACTGACCGGAGATGTTGATGCCGTTCTCGGCGAAGACCTTGTTGATCTCGCTGAGCACGCCCGGGATGTTTTCGTGGATGTGGAGCAGGCGGTGCTTGCCAGGGTGGGCAGGCAGGGCCACTTCCGGGAAGTTGACCGAGGACACCGAGGTACCGTTGTCGCTGTACTTGACCAGCTTCTCGGCCACTTCGAGGCCGATGTTGGCCTGGGCTTCGGCAGTGGAGCCGCCGATGTGCGGGGTCAGGATCACGTTGTCCAGGCCGCGCAGCGGGCTTTCGAACTCTTCGTCGTTGGAGCGTGGCTCGACCGGGAACACGTCGATGGCGGCGCCGATCAGGTGCTTGTCCTTGATGGCGGCGGCCAGGTGGTCCAGCTCGACCACGGTGCCACGGGCGGCGTTGATCAGGATCGCGCCCTTCTTCATCGCGCGGATTTCCTTCTCGCCGATCATCCACTGGGTGGATGGCAGCTCAGGCACGTGCAGCGAGACGATGTCGGCCAGGCCCAGCAGCTCGTTCAGGCTGGTGACCTGCACGGCGTTGCCCAGTGGCAGCTTGGTCAGTGGGTCGTAGAAGTACACCTGCATGCCCAGGTTCTCGGCCAGTACCGACAGCTGGGTCCCGATCGAGCCGTAGCCGACGATGCCCAGTTTTTTGCCGCGGATTTCGAACGAGTTGGCCGCGCTCTTGATCCAGCCGCCACGGTGGCAGGAAGCGTTCTTCTCAGGGATGCCGCGCAGCAGCAGGATGGCCTCGGCCAGTACCAGCTCGGCCACCGAACGGGTGTTGGAGTACGGTGCGTTGAACACGGCGATACCGCGCTCGCGGGCAGCTTCCAGGTCGACCTGGTTGGTGCCGATGCAGAAGCAGCCAACAGCGACCAGTTTCTTGGCGCAGTCGAAGATCTCTTCGGTGAGCTGGGTGCGCGAACGGATGCCGATAAAGTGGGCATCGGCGATCTTTTCCTTCAGCTCGGCTTCCGGCAACGAACCAGTGAGGTATTCGATGTTGGTGTAGCCGGCGGCCTTGAGGGTATCGACCGCGTTCTGGTGCACACCTTCAAGAAGAAGGAACCGGATCTTGCTCTTGTCGAGAGAAGTCTTGCTCATCTGCGTAAACCTGTATCCCGGAGAAAAAATGGCGAGGGGTGATGCCAGGCGCGAGGGCAGCCTTAGCATGAACAGCGGGAGGGCTATGCTAGCATACGCGACACAATCTGAGCTTATCCCGACAGGTGAAGAGTGCTCAGGGTGACTATGAATAAGTCGAGAGTTCCAGCGATGACCCACCCCGCTGTAATTGATGAACTGAAGACCCTTGTCGACCCTGGCAAGGTCCTGACCGACGCGGCTTCCCTCGAAGCGTATGGCAAGGATTGGACCAAGCATTACCCCCCGGCGCCCAGCGCCATCGTCTTTCCCAAGACAGTAGAACAGGTGCAGGCCATTGTGCGCTGGGCCAATGCGCACAAGGTGGCCCTGGTGCCATCGGGCGGGCGCACCGGGCTTTCTGCCGGGGCCGTGGCGGCCAATGGCGAGGTTGTCGTTTCCTTCGACTACATGAACCAGATTCTCGGCTTCAATGCCTTCGACCGCACCGTGGTCTGCCAGCCGGGGGTAATCACCCGGCAGCTGCAAACCTACGCCGAAGAGCAGGGCCTGTATTACCCGGTGGACTTCGCTTCCAGCGGCTCCAGCCAGATTGGCGGCAACATCGGCACCAACGCTGGCGGCATCAAGGTGATTCGCTACGGCATGACCCGCAACTGGGTGGCCGGGCTGAAAGTGGTTACCGGCAAGGGCGAGTTGCTGGAGCTGAACAAAGACCTGATCAAGAACGCCACCGGCTATGACCTGCGTCAGCTGTTCATTGGCGCCGAAGGCACGCTGGGCTTCGTGGTCGAGGCCACCCTGCGCCTGGACCGTACCCCGCGCAACCTCACTGCCATGGTGCTTGGCACACCGGATTTCGACTCGATCATGCCGGTGCTGCACGCCTTCCAGGGGAAGCTGGACCTCACAGCCTTCGAGTTCTTCTCCGACAAGGGCCTGGCCAAGATCCTCGCGCGCGGCGATGTACCCGCCCCGTTCGCGACCGACTGCCCGTTCTATGCGCTTCTGGAGTTCGAAGCCAGCACTGAAGAAGTCGCCAACGAAGCGTTGGCCACCTTCGAGCATTGCGTCGAGCAGGGCTGGGTGCTGGACGGGGTGATGAGCCAGAGCGACACCCAGCTTAAAAACTTGTGGAAGCTGCGCGAGTACCTGTCGGAAACCATCTCGCACTGGACACCCTACAAGAACGACATTTCCGTCACCGTGTCGAAAGTGCCCGCGTTCCTGCGTGATATCGACGCCATCGTCGCGGAGCACTACCCGGATTACGAAGTCGTGTGGTACGGCCACATCGGCGATGGCAACCTGCACCTGAACATCCTCAAGCCCGAACACATGAGCAAGGACGACTTCTTTGCCTCATGCACCAAGGTCAACAAATGGGTGTTCGATATCGTCAAGCGCTACAACGGCTCGATCTCCGCCGAGCACGGCGTGGGCATGACCAAGCGCGACTACCTGGGCTACAGCCGCTCGCCGGAAGAAATCGCCTGCATGAAGGCAATAAAGGCCGTCTTCGACCCTAACGGCATCATGAATCCGGGTAAGATCTTCGCACCTGAATAAAAAGCAGTACCCAGAGGAGTCGGCCATGAGTTACCAGCACCAGTACGTAGACGGCACGCGCATTCACTTCCCGCTGGGCAAGGTGGTGTGCATCGGCCGTAACTATGCCGAGCATGCCAAGGAACTGGACAACCCGATCCCCACCGAGCCGCTGCTGTTCATCAAGCCGGGCAGTTGCGTGGTGCCGACCGAGGGCGGCTTCAAGATCCCGGCCGACCGGGGTTCGGTGCACTATGAGGCCGAAATTGCCGTGTTGCTGGGCAAGCCGCTGTCGACCCACCCGAGCGAGGAAGAGGTGCTGGACGCCATTTCCGGTTATGCCCCGGCGCTGGACCTGACCCTGCGCGACGTGCAGGCCAAGCTGAAAGAGAAGGGCCTGCCGTGGGAGCTGGCCAAGTGTTTTGACGGCGCCTGCGTACTGCCGCCGTTCGTCTCTGCTGCCAGCTTCGAAGACGTCACCGACATCCCGGTGCGCCTGACCGTCAACGGCGAAGTGCGACAGGATGGCAACAGCGCGATGATGCTGAACCCGATCGTGCCGATGATCCAGTACATGGCGGCGCATTTCTCGCTGCAGGCCGGGGATGTGATCCTCACCGGTACACCGGCGGGTGTGGGACCGTTCAATGTTGGTGACGAGCTGGTGCTGGAGCTGCCGGGCGTGAGCCGCTTCGAAAGCCGGGTGCTTTAACTCGAAGCCGCGTCGCCCTCTTCGCGGGTAAACCGCCCCCACGGGTACTGCACAGGCCTTGAATACTGTGCTGAACCTGTGGGAGCGGGTTTACCCGCGAAGAGGCCGGCCCTGTTTACCCTTTTTTCACACCCTATCCGGATAATGCGCTGACCTACGCCCATTCCCCAGGAAGCCCGCATGCCATCACCCTCCAGCGCCCCGGTAACTCCCAAGCGTCGCTTCTACCGGCGCTGGCCTTTCGGCCTTGCCGTGGCGGCGGTGATCGGCTACGGCGTCGCAGTGGCGATGCACTGGGATGACCGCGGCGCGCTGTGGGTGAAAGAGCGCTTCGAAAGCACCGGCGAGCGCAGCGAAAGCGTGTGGTTGCCAGACTATCAGGTCGACATCGATGCCAAACCGTTACCAGGCATGGACGATGACGAAGCCTCGGACGTGGCCTTCAACCCGCATACCCGCACCCTGTTCGCGGTCATGGGCAAGAACCCGATCCTGGTCGAGCTGAGCCTGGAGGGCGATGTACTGCGCAAGATCCCCCTCAACGGCTGGAACAACCCGGAAGGCGTTGCGGTGCTGGAAGACGGCAATCTGGCCATCACCGACGAGCGCCTGCATGACCTGACCGTGGTCAAGGTGGACGCGCAGACCACCGCGCTGAACCACGACGACTTTCAGAGCCACGACCTGGGCCCGTCGGTGAAGAGCAACAAGGGCTTCGAGGCGGTCGCTTGGGACCCGCTGCGTCAGCGCCTGATCATCGGCGAGGAGCGCCCGCCCAAGCTGTACACCTGGAACACCGATGGCCGTAGCCCGCTCAAGGGCGAGAAGCAGCCGTTACCCAGCGAGGAACTCGACCTGCGTAACCTGTCTGCACTGGCGGTCGACCCGCGCACTGGTCACCTGCTGGTGCTCTCGGCCGATTCCAACATGCTGCTGGAGCTGGACGAGCAAGGCCAGCAGGTCAGCTTCATGACCTTGCTGGGAGGCTTCAACGGCCTTGAAGACACCATTCCAAGGGCTGAAGGGGTGGCCATGGATGACAAGGGAAACCTGTATATGGTCAGCGAGCCGGCTTTGTTCTATCGCTTCAGAAAGAACTGACCCCAACATCCGATGTTTCTGATGCTGGCATTAAGCTTTGTTTCAGTTGTACATGGTTAGATTCGCCACCCCCATGTCGAGTCTACCCCATGCGTCATCTTGTTCGCCTGTTTCTTGTCCCGGTCGTTATCGGTCTGCTCCTGCTCGGCTGGGCCGGGCAGGAATTTCGCCTGTTCGAGCGGGGCTGGTTCAACCTCAAGACGTGGTGGCAGCCCGCCGAGCAGAGCATCGGCCTTGACCGCTACCGTGTGGTGGTGGAGGCGCAGCCGGTCGAGGGGCTGGATGATGATATTTCGGCGCTGACCTACGACCCGGACCGAAAAACCCTGTTCACCGTCACCAACGCCCGCTCGGAGCTGATCGAGCTGTCGCTGGACGGCCGTATCCTGCGTCGCATACCGCTGACGGGGTTCGGCGACCCAGAGGCGGTGGAGTATGTCGGGCCCAACAGCTATGTCATCACCGACGAGCGTCAACAACGGTTGATTCGTGTACGGCTGGAAGACGACACGATGTTCCTCGACGCCGGTGATGCCGAACAGCTCAGCCTGGGCATCGGCCTGAATGGCAACAAAGGGTTTGAGGGGCTGGCTTACGATTCGGCGGGCAAGCGGCTGTTCGTGGCAAAGGAACGCGACCCGATGCTGATCTATGAGGTTCATGGCTTTCCCCATGACAACCCGGAAAAGCCTTACGCCGTGCATGTGGTGCAAGACCGCAAGCGTGATTCACGGCTGTTTGTGCGGGACTTGTCGAGCTTGCAGTTCGATGAGCGCAGTGGGCATTTGCTGGCGCTTTCGGATGAGTCACGGCTGGTGCTGGAGCTGGATCTGGAAGGCGTGCCCTTGAGTACCTTGTCGTTGCGCAAGGGCTTTCAGGGGTTGCAGGCGACGGTGCCGCAGGCGGAGGGGATTGCAATGGACGAGGCGGGGACCATCTATCTGGTCAGTGAGCCTAACCTGTTCTATGTGTTCAAGCAGCCGGCGGAGTGAGCAGGTAGGGCTGCTTTGCAGCCCATTCGCAGCGCAAGGCTGCTCCTACAGGAAATCGCGTAGCCCTGTAGGTGCAGCCTTGGCTGCGAATCGAGGGCAAAGCCCTCGCCGAAGATTACTCGGCCTTCAGGCTCTTGACGCCTTCAGAGGTACCCAGCAGCAGCAAGTCTGCCGGCCGCGCCGCGAACAGGCCATTGGTCACCACGCCAACGATGGCGTTGATTTGCGCTTCCAGCTCCACCGGGTTGGTGATCTGCAGGTTGTGCACATCGAGGATCACGTTGCCGTTGTCGGTGACCACGCCTTCGCGGTACACCGGGTCGCCGCCCAGCTTGACCAATTGACGGGCCACATGGCTGCGCGCCATCGGGATCACTTCGACCGGCAGCGGGAAAGCGCCCAGTACCGGCACCAGCTTGCTGCCATCGGCGATGCAGATGAAGGTCTTGGCCACAGCGGCGACGATCTTCTCGCGGGTCAGGGCCGCGCCGCCACCCTTGATCAGGTTCAGGTGCGCGTCGCTCTCGTCGGCGCCGTCCACGTAGAATTCCAGCTCGCTGACACTGTTCAGCTCGTAGACCGGGATGCCATGGCCCTTCAGACGCTGGGCAGTGGCTTCGGAGCTGGCGACTGCGCCGTCGAAGGCGGTCTTGTGCTGAGCCAGGGCGTCGATGAAGAAGTTGGCAGTCGAACCGGTACCGACGCCGACGACGCTCTTTTCATCCAGCTTGGGCAGAATGAAGTCGACAGCGGCCTGGGCGACGGCCTGTTTGAGTTGGTCCTGGGTCATGCGGGCTCCGAAAGGGGCAGGGCGGTTTTCAAAGTTGCCTAGTATAACGGCTTGGGCGGCTTTGCTGTGGTCGCCCGACGTAGCGCTGGGGTAGACTCGCAGCCCTTGTCCCGCGGCCCAGTGATGCTTTCCCGATGCTCGAACAGTACGTCAAGAAGATCCTCACCTCGCGCGTCTATGACGTTGCCGTCGAAACCCCGTTGCAGAACGCCGGGCAGCTGAGCAAGCGCCTGGGCAACCAGATCTTGCTCAAGCGTGAAGACCTGCAGCCGGTGTTCTCGTTCAAGATCCGCGGGGCCTATAACAAGCTGGCGCAGCTGACGGCCGAAGAGCTGGCCCGTGGCGTGGTCACTGCCTCGGCCGGCAATCATGCCCAGGGCCTGGCCCTGGCTGCGCGCGAGATGGGCATCAAGGCCACTATCGTAATGCCTAAAACCACCCCGGAGATCAAGATCGAAGGTGTGCGCTCGCGCGGTGGCAAGGTCGTGCTGCATGGCGACTCGTTCCCCGAGGCGCTGGCCTATTCGCTGAAACTGGTCGAGGAGAAGGGCTTTGTCTATGTTCACCCTTACGACGACCCGCACACCATCGCCGGGCAAGGCACTGTGGCCATGGAAATCCTGCGCCAGCACCCTGGGCAGCTGGACGCCATCTTTGTACCCGTGGGCGGTGGCGGCCTCATTGCTGGCATTGCTGCCTATGTGAAGTACCTGCGCCCGGAAATCAAGGTGATCGGTGTCGAGCCGGACGATTCCAATTGCCTCCAGGCGGCGATGGCTGCCGGTGAGCGTGTGGTGCTGCCTCAGGTTGGGTTATTTGCCGACGGCGTGGCGGTGGCGCAGATCGGCCAGCATACATTCGATATCTGCCGCCACCATGTGGATGAAGTGGTGACGGTCAGCACCGACGAGATCTGCGCGGCTATCAAGGATATCTACGACGATACCCGCTCGATCACCGAGCCTGCCGGCGCCTTGGGCGTGGCGGGTATCAAGAAGTATGTCGAGCTTTATGGCGTGACCGGGCAGACGCTGGTGGCTATCGACTCCGGCGCCAACGTCAACTTCGACCGCCTGCGCCATGTGGCCGAGCGTGCCGAGCTGGGTGAAAAGCGCGAAGCGATCATCGCCGTGACCATCCCGGAACGCCCGGGCAGCTTCAAGGCCTTCTGCGAGGCGATCGGCAAGCGCCAGATCACCGAATTCAACTACCGCAAGCACACCTCCGACGAAGCGCACATCTTCGTTGGCGTACAGACCCACCCGGAAAACGACCCACGGGCGGCGCTGGTGCAGCATCTGACCGATCAGGGCTTCCCGGTTACCGACCTGACCGACAACGAACTGGCCAAGCTGCACATTCGCCACATGGTTGGCGGCCATTCGGCCGGTGCCAGCGATGAAATGGTGTTGCGCTTCGAATTCCCCGAGCGGCCGGGGGCGTTGTTCAACTTCCTCAACAAGCTGGGCGGGCGCTGGAATATCTCGATGTTCCATTACCGCAACCATGGCGCGGCTGACGGGCGCGTGGTGGCGGGGCTGCAGGTGCCGGAGGACGAGCGCCACCTGGTGCCGGCAGCGCTGGCCAAGATTGGTTACCCATACTGGGACGAGACCGAGAACCCGGCTTACAAGCTGTTCCTGGGTTGAGCGGCTAAGCTTGGCTTATCGCTCAAGGATGTGAAGACATGGAACACCTGACCACCCTCAAGACCTTGCACATCATCGCCACCGCACTGCTGTTTCTGGCCGCCCTGGGCCTTGCGGTGTGGACGGTGCGCGCCCGTCGACAGGGCGATGCCGAGGCCTATGCCAAACTGCTGCGCCGGCCGCTGGTATTTGTGTGGCTGGTGATGGGCCTGTGCCTGGTGAGCATGCCGTTTACCGGCTGGTGGCTGGTGCACCTGGTGGGTTGGCCGCTGGGGCAGGCCTGGGTGCTGGCGTCCAGCGTCATCTATACCTTCGGCGCGCTGGCCGTGTGGTGGCTGCTGGTGCGGCTGAACCGGCTACGCAAGGCTGAAGTGGTGGGGTTGCGGTTTACCCTGGCGCTGGCGGTGTTCAGCGGGGTTTGCTTCCTGTCCATTGCCGGGCTGATGGGCGCCAAGCCAGTCTGACAGCCTTGGGTTGCCTGTGCCGGCCTCTTCGCGGGTGAACCCGCTCCCACAGGTACGGCGCAGCCCTCAGGCCTGATACGGTCCCTGTGGGAGCGGCTTTAGCCGCGAAGAGGCCAGCACAGGAAAACCTCAATCGCGCAACGAAACCACCGGCCACCCGCGCTTCTCGGCCTCGGCCCGCAGGTTCGGGTCGGGGTCCACCGCCACCGCATGCGTCACCCGCTGCAACAACGGCAAATCGTTCATCGAGTCGCTATAGAAGTAGCTGTCCTCAAGGTCAAAGCCGTTCTCCAGCATCCAGCGCTCCAGCCGCGTCACTTTGCCTTCACGGAAACACGGTATATCGGTACTGCGCCCGGTATAGCGGCCGTCGCGCATCTCGCATTCGGTCGCCAGCAATACTCGCACCCCAAGGCGCCGGGCAATCGGTGCGGTTACAAAACGGTTGGTAGCGGTGATGATCACCAGCTGGTCGCCCGCCTCGCGGTGCTGCTGCAGCAAGGCCAGGGCTTTGGGCAGGATGATCGGCTCGATGCAGTCGCGCATGAAGTCGCGGTGCCATTCGTCGAGCTGGGCCACAGGCGTTGCCGCCAGAATCTCCATGGAAAAGGCCAGGTAGGCCTGCAGGTCCAGGGTGCCGTTGAGGTAGTCCTGGTAGAAGCCATCGTTGCGTTGCTTGTAGGCGACCGGGTCGAGAATGCCGCGCTCGCAAAGGTAATCACCCCAGGCATGGTCGCTGTCGCCACCGAGGAGGGTATTGTCCAGGTCGAATAAAGCCAGGCGCATCGCGGTCACTCGCATCAGCCACAGGGGAGGCCCGCAGAATACGGAGTTTTCACGCTGCTGCACATAAGCTTGGCAGGCGCGTTGCTGCGCTCGCAAGCTTTGTGGAACAATGCGGTGACATGCGTTTGCGAGGTTGCTGCCGTGATCGACCCGGATGGTTTTCGCCCCAATGTCGGGATCATTCTCACGAATGATGCCGGGCAGGTGCTATGGGCTCGACGGATCAACCAGGATGCCTGGCAATTTCCCCAGGGTGGTATCAACCCTGACGAGACGCCGGAAGATGCCCTGTACCGCGAGCTGAACGAAGAAGTTGGCCTTGAACGCGACGATGTGGAAATTCTTGCCTGCACCCGTGGCTGGTTGCGTTATCGTTTACCCCAGCGACTGGTACGTACCCACAGCCAGCCGCTGTGCATCGGCCAGAAGCAGAAGTGGTTCCTGCTAAGGCTGGTCAGCAATGAACAGCGGGTGCGGATGGACCTGACCGGCAAGCCGGAGTTCGACGGCTGGCGCTGGGTGAGCTATTGGTATCCGCTGGGCCAGGTTGTGACATTCAAGCGCGAGGTGTACCGGCGCGCCCTGAAAGAGCTAGCACCGCGTCTGCTGACGCGCGACTGACGACGGAGTTCGACCCCGAGCCATGCTCAATACGCTGCGCAAGATCGTCCAGGAAGTAAACTCCGCCAAAGATCTCAAGTCGGCGTTGGGGATCATCGTCTTGCGCGTCAAGGAGGCCATGGGCAGCCAGGTCTGCTCAGTCTACCTGCTTGACCCGGAAACCAACCGCTTCGTGCTGATGGCCAGCGAAGGCCTGAACAAGCGCTCCATCGGCAAGGTCAGCATGGCCCCCAACGAGGGCCTTGTTGGCCTGGTGGGTACCCGGGAAGAGCCGCTGAACCTGGAAAACGCCGCCGACCACCCGCGTTACCGCTACTTTGCCGAAACCGGTGAAGAAAAATTCGCCTCCTTCCTGGGTGCGCCGATCATTCACCACCGCCGCGTGGTCGGGGTGCTGGTCATCCAGCAAAAGGAGCGCCGCCAGTTCGACGAGGGCGAAGAAGCCTTCCTGGTCACCATGAGCGCCCAGCTCGCCGGGGTAATCGCCCACGCTGAAGCCACTGGGTCGATCCGTGGCCTTGGCCGCCAAGGCAAGGGTATCCAGGAGGCGCGCTTCGTCGGCGTGCCTGGCTCGCCTGGCGCTGCCGTGGGGCGCGCGGTGGTAATGCTGCCGCCAGCCGACCTGGAAGTGGTGCCGGACAAGGCCGTCGATGACATCGACGCTGAACTCAAGCTGTTCCAGAACGCCCTTGAAGGCGTACGTGCTGACATGCGCAAGCTGTCGGCCAAGCTGGCCACCCAGCTACGGCCTGAAGAGCGCGCGTTGTTCGATGTGTACCTGATGATGCTCGAAGATGCAGCCCTGGGCGGCGAGGTGACCGAAGTCATCAAGACCGGCCAGTGGGCGCAGGGCGCCCTGCGCCAGGTGGTCGGCGAGCACGTCAGCCGCTTCGAGCTGATGGACGATGACTACCTGCGTGAGCGGGCCTCCGACGTCAAGGACCTGGGCCGGCGCCTGCTGGCCTACCTGCAGGAAGCCCGCTCGCAGTCGCTGGTGTATGCCGACAACACCATCCTGGTCAGTGAGGAGCTGACACCGGCCATGCTCGGCGAAGTGCCGGAAGGCAAGCTGGTCGGCCTGGTCTCGGTACTGGGTTCGGGCAACTCCCACGTCGCCATCCTCGCCCGCGCGATGGGCATCCCCACGGTGATGGGCCTGGTTGACCTGCCGTACTCCAAGGTCGACGGTATCGAACTGATTGTCGACGGGTACAAGGGCGAGGTGTTCACCAACCCCAGCGAAGTGCTGCGCAAGCAATACAGCGAAGTGGTTGAGGAAGAGCGCCAGCTGGCCCAGGGCCTGGATGCCCTGCGCGAACTGCCATGCGTTACCCCCGACGGCCACCGCATGCCGCTGTGGGTCAACACCGGCTTGCTGGCCGACGTGGCCCGTGCCCAGCAGCGCGGCGCCGAAGGGGTAGGCCTGTACCGCACCGAAGTGCCGTTCATGATCAACCAGCGCTTCCCCAGCGAGAAAGAACAGCTGGCCATCTACCGCGAGCAGTTGGCCGCCTTCCACCCGCTGCCGGTGACCATGCGTACCCTCGATATCGGCGGTGACAAAGCGCTGTCGTACTTCCCGATCAAGGAAGAAAACCCGTTCCTGGGTTGGCGCGGCATCCGCGTCACCCTCGACCACCCGGAAATTTTCCTGGTGCAGACCCGCGCCATGCTCAAGGCCAGCGAGGGCCTGAACAACCTGCGTATCCTGCTGCCAATGATTTCTGGCATCCACGAGCTGGAAGAAGCGCTGCACCTGATCCACCGCGCCTGGGGCGAGGTGCGTGACGAAGGCACCGACGTGCCGATGCCCCCGGTGGGCGTGATGGTAGAAATCCCCGCGGCGGTGTACCAGACCAAGGAGCTGGCACGCCAAGTCGACTTCCTGTCGGTGGGCTCCAACGACCTGACCCAGTACCTGCTGGCGGTGGACCGCAACAACCCACGGGTTGCCGACCTGTACGACTACCTGCATCCGGCGGTGCTGCAAGCGCTGAATACGGTAGTGCGCGACGCTCATGGCGAAGGCAAGCCGGTAAGCATCTGCGGTGAGATGGCGGGTGACCCGGCGGCGGCCATCCTGTTGATGGCGATGGGCTTCGACAGCCTTTCGATG
Source organism: Pseudomonas fortuita (assembly GCF_026898135.2). Lineage (NCBI taxonomy): Bacteria > Pseudomonadati > Pseudomonadota > Gammaproteobacteria > Pseudomonadales > Pseudomonadaceae > Pseudomonas > Pseudomonas fortuita. The sequence continues at coordinate 6,022,421 of NZ_CP114035.2, read as the reverse complement.
AACGCCACCAACCTGCCGAAGGTGAAGTGGATGTTGCGCCAGGTGAACATGAGCAAGGCCAAGGAGTTGCTGGCCGACGCCTTGAGCCATGACAACCCGCAGGTTATCCACAGCTCGCTGCAGCTGGCCCTGAAGAACCTCGGGTTGGCGCGGATGATCGGGCCAGGGGCCAACAAAACCCTCTGAGCGTTAGGTTGCCTGTTACGGCCTCTTCGCGGGACAAGCCCGCTCCCACAGGGGTTGCGCAGATCCTGAAGACCCCGCGGTAGCTGTGGGAGCGGGCTTGTCCCGCGAAGAGGCCCGCACAGGCAGCATCAAATGACCAGACCCGCACTTCAACCTCACCCAGATGAGGTTGCGCAGATCCTGAAGACCCCCGCGGTACCTGTGGGAGCGGGCTTGACCCGCGAAGAGGCCCGCACAGGCAGCATCAAATGATCAGACCCGCACTTCAACCTCACCCAGATGAGGTTGCGCAGATCCTGAAGACCCCCGCGGTAGCTGTGGGAGCGGGCTTGTCCCGCGAAGAGGCCCGCACAGGCAGCATCAAATGATCAGACCCGCACTTCAACCTCACCCAGATGCCCACCAAAGGGCCCGAAACTGCGCTCGATCAGCCGCCTTCGTCCCTGATCATCCATGATCAGCACGGTACTCGCCCGGGTCCCGTAGTTCTGGCTGGCGATGAACACGCTCGACAGCAATTTCTCGGTCGCCAACCCGACACCTGTCTCGGGCAGGTCGCCATCCGCCGCCGTTTCGTTATCCGCCAGCAAAGCCAGCAGCCGATCCGGCTCCGGCGTTTCCAACAGGCCCTCCAGCCCGCTACGTGCCTTCACCAGCTTTGGCCACGGCGTATCCAACCCTGCGTTGGATAACCCGTACACCCCGGCGTCCAGCAGGCACGGCGTGGCGTCACGGGCGTGCAGGTAACCCAGCTGTCGCCCATCACCCACCAGCAGGTTGAACCCCGAATACTGCCCACTGCGGCTGGCTACCTGATCCAGGTAAGCCTCGACCCCAAGCTCCCCCTGCAGGTAGGCCGCCACCAGTTCCCCCCGCGAGCGCGGCCCCGGTGCCTGGCCCGGATCGCGGATATTGGTCAGCGCGGCAAAGCGCCCCTGCGGGCCTACGCCCAGCCAGGTACCACCGGCCTCCAGGTCACGCCCGGCGTGCACCCCAGGCGAATCCTCCCAGGCCGCCAGGGGCTGGGTAGGGCGGGCATAGAACTCGTCGCGGTTGGCTGCCACGATCAGCGGCAGGGTGTGCCCCGGCCGCCACGCAAATACGATCAGGCACATCGGTTTGGCCTCTGTGTTTTTTGTCACTGTACCCACAGCAGTCGGGCGGATCCATCCTGACACAGAGTTCACTAGAGCCTCGAGCCCGGCTTCCGTTACCATGCCGGATTGATTTTTCGGGGAAGCCGAATGGAATTCGTGCTCTATCTGCTGTTGGGCGCTTGTGCCGGAGTGCTGGCCGGGCTGTTCGGCGTGGGCGGCGGCATCATCATCGTGCCGGTGCTGGTATTCAGCTTCACCTTGCAGGGCTTCGACGCCTCGGTGCTGACCCACCTGGCAGTCGGCACATCGCTGGCAACCATAGTATTCACTTCGATCAATGCCGTGCTTGAGCACCACCGCAAGGGTGCGGTGCAATGGCCGATCTTCGCCTGGATGACGCTCGGCATCCTCCTTGGGGCAGGTGTCGGCGCCAAGACCGCTTCACTGATCCAGGGCCCGCTGCTGCAGAAGATCATCGGCGTGTTCGCCCTGGTCATCGCCGCGCAGATGGCGCTGGACCTCAGGCCCAAGGCCAGCCGCGGCATCCCCGGCAAACCCTCATTGATCGGCGCAGGCGGTGTGATCGGCTGGGCTTCGGCGATTTTTGGCATCGGCGGTGGTTCGCTGACCGTGCCGTTCCTGACCTGGCGCAGCCTGCCCATGCAGCAGGCGGTGGCCACGTCCTCGGCCTGTGGCCTGCCGATTGCGGTGGCCAGCGCCCTGAGCTTCATGCTGCTGGGCTGGCACGAGGAGCACCTGCCGGCCCACAGCCTGGGTTACGTATACCTGCCGGCGATGGTCGGCATTGCCGTGACCAGCATGTTTTTCGCCCGCTTTGGCGCGCGTCTGGCGCACAAGCTTTCGCCCCGTTTGTTGAAACGCCTGTTCGCAGCGCTGCTGTTCTGTGTCGGCCTCAGCTTTTTGATTTGAATCGAGAGGAAGTTCCATGCTGCCTTACCCGCAGATAGACCCCGTGGCCCTGGCCATCGGGCCGCTGAAAATCCATTGGTACGGGCTGATGTACCTGATCGGCATCGGCGGCGCCTGGCTGCTGGCCTCGCGCCGGCTGAACCGCTTCGACCCCACCTGGTCGCGTGAGAAGCTTTCCGACCTGGTGTTCTGGCTGTCGATGGGGGTGATCGTCGGTGGCCGCCTGGGTTACGTGCTGTTCTACGACCTGCATGCCTACCTGGCCAACCCGACGCTGATCTTCGAGGTGTGGAAGGGCGGCATGTCGTTCCACGGCGGGTTCATCGGCGTGATGCTGGCGGCCTTGTGGTTCGGCAAGCGCAACAACAAGTCGTTCTTCGAGCTGATGGACTTCGTTGCCCCGCTGGTGCCGATCGGCCTGGGTGCCGGGCGTATCGGCAACTTCATCAACGCCGAGTTGTGGGGCAAGGCGACCGACGTGCCGTGGGCGATGGTGTTCCCGCCGTTCAGCGACCCTGCCCAGTTGCCCCGTCATCCGTCGCAGCTGTACCAGTTTGCCCTGGAAGGTGTGGCATTATTCGTGATTCTCTGGTTGTACTCGCGCAAACCGCGCCCGACCATGGCCGTTTCCGGCATGTTCGCGCTGTTCTACGGCATTTTCCGCTTTATCGTGGAGTTTGTGCGGGTGCCTGATGCTCAGCTTGGCTATATCGCATTCGGCTGGTTGACCATGGGTCAGTTGCTCTGCGTGCCAATGATCGTTGGCGGCATCTTCTTGATCTGGTTGGCCTACAACCGCAAACCTACGGCAAAACCAGCCGTATGATTTTCACGGCAGGGGTGATCCTCCTGCCGTTCTTGTTACAGGAAAGTCATGAAACAGTATCTAGATCTGGTCCGTGAAGTCATCGAGAACGGTACGTTGCAAGGCAATCGCACCGGCATCCGTACCATCAGCATGCCGGGCGCCATGCTGCGCTTCGACCTGCAGAAGGGCTTCCCGGCCATCACCACGCGCAAGCTGGCGTTCAAGTCGGCGATCGGCGAAATGGTCGGTTTCCTGCGTGGCGTGAAGAACGCCGGTGAATTCCGTGAGCTGGGCTGCAAGGTCTGGGACCAGAACGCTAACGAAAACGCCCAGTGGCTGGCCAACCCGTTCCGCCAGGGCCATGACGACCTGGGCGAGATCTACGGCGTGCAATGGCGTCAGTGGCCAGGCTACAAGCGCATCCCGCTTAGCAACCCGGCCGCTATCGAAATGGCCGAGAAGGCAGGCTTTCGCCGTATCGCCCAGGACGAAGAGGACGGCGTCGCCTTCGTCATTCTGTACAAGGCCATCGACCAGGTGCGCCAGTGCCTGGACACCATCGCCAACGACCCGGGCAGCCGCCGCATCCTGTTCCACGGCTGGAACTGCGCGCAGCTGGACGAAATGGCCTTGCCGCCGTGCCACCTGCTGTACCAGTTCCACCCGAATGTAGAGACCAAGGAAATTTCCCTGACCCTTTACATCCGCTCCAACGACCTGGGCCTTTTATATGACGCAGCCAATAACGCACAGTACGTGCTAGCAGCGTAAAAAAATTTGTCTTTCTCCCGACTTTATCTTGACCTTGACAAGCTGCACATTCTGCATAGGATGAGCGGCCTTCAAAAGGGGGTAGTCGGTGAAGGTTGTAGTCACACAAAATCAAATGATCGACCTGGGCGGGTCGATGCTCAACGAGGACGGGCCACACGCAGCAGGCCTGGCATCTGTGACGGCGGTGGGGCTTTTTGACTCAGAAGAGAGGCTCGTTCCGCTTGTAAGTGAGTACCTCACCCAAGCTATTAAAACCGCGAATCTCTCCTTTCCTTCTGCTCAAACATATGGGCGGAACATCGGATACTTGCTCGAAAACCTTAAAGGAACTACCACGTTCCACAATTCATCTTGGGATGAAATCCTCCTCAATGTAAGCCAGCAGGGAATCGCCAGATACTTCATTCATCTGCGCGAGGTTGAAGGTTTGTCGTCGGTAACTATCCGGAACAGAGATGGTTGTTACGCTGCCCTATTCAACGACTTCTTGTGTGTTGGCCGTAATCATCAACCCGCTCTGCGAGAAGATAATCCGTATGCAGCTGGATTCATTTCCCCTCCGCCGAAGAGAAAACTGATTTCACCCTGTTCGCTCAAAGATCTGAAGTCCCTCATTTTGAGCACTGATAGTGAGCGAGAACGGGTTCTCTTGCAGTCAATTTTTGACGCTGGTCTTCGTCGAAGCGAAGTTGGCAGGATTACTCTTAGTGCGGTGAGCAAGGCCCTCGATTTCTCTCGCGCTAACTTCATCGGCGAAAATGATATTGAGTGGATACATCCCGATTATTGCCCACTTCTCATCGCGGGCAGTAAAGGGCGTGGGCAAGAGCTGAAAGAGCGATATGCGATCGTGAGTAAGTCTACGCTTTAACGTATTAAGCGCTATCACGTAACTCCGTTGTACCGAAAATACGCGAGACAGTATGAGTCCGCCGATGTTACTCCCTGTTTTTTCAACTCAGAGGGATCTCCATTTAACGCAGATGCGGTCAGCAAATTGCTTGAGCGGGTCTCGGAGCGCGCACTAAAAAGCAAGCGGCTAGATCGCAGTATCTCTCCGCATAAGCTTCGGCACGGACATGGGTACGAAATCATGACTAGCCCAGATTTGGGTGAGACCTATTTGGATAATCTGGTCGCGGCTCAGTTGTCCTTGGGGCATAGCAGCAGTACCACTACCGAACGGCACTACCTACAGCTTCCTCAAGAAGTGTTCCGCATCTGCCATTCTTCTAATGGGAAGGTTGCAACTAAGGCAAGTAGCATGGCTGCTCTCGTTGCCGAGACTGCGCTCAAGATTCGTTTGGGAGATAAGAAGTGAGTATTTATGAGCGCGCCATCGGAAGCTCACGGATTTACAGCTGGCTTAAAGAACTGGAAGAGAACCCGCACGGTTACTACGAGGTTGAACTCAGTGACAGTGACAGCGGGATGTACGCGCCGCTCATGCTGAGCGCCTCCTATATTGCCAGCAAAGATTTTGACCCGTCGTTTGAGGTCTTCGAGCTAGCGGAGCAGAAGGTCACATTGGATATGTGCATCAGTGGCGCAATCCATCGTGGAGAGTCTGCCGCTGGGTGCAATTGGCGCCTCAAAGTTTTAGGTTGGTACAAGAGCCTCCCAGAGGAAGATAAGCGCAAGCTCCCTATTTTCGGCAACAAGCTGAGCATTCGTCGCGGTCTCACATTGGTGCCAGGCTTGGAGGGCGTTGAATCCCATCTGAATCGCTACTCAAGCGTCGCCGATGCTTATGATGAAATCAACGAAGATCTGCGGCGCCTGGGAGTAATCTCCAGCGACTACCAAACCGTCAAAGAGCGGCGCGAGAACAAAGAAGAATACATTCCTCAGGAACCTATTCTCGTTGATTTCAAGCGGCTGCGAATGAAAGAGTTCGTGACATTGGCCGACCTTGAGGCAGCCTCAGAGGGTAAGCCTTTCAATGATCTTAAGCATGCATTTGCAATTGCTTCGTTGAAAACGACGAGCGATTCGGGCGTGCGGAACTACCTCGATGCATTCAACCAAGTATCGCGTTTTTTCCTCGAGCGTGGACTCACCGGAAGCGAGCCCATTGCTGTCACCTTAGATGCGTTCATCCTTCCTCGTATCTACAGCCATCTGGAGCAGATGATTGTCCGTGGCGAATGCTCCCCAATCTTTGCCAATACCTTGCTCAGTGCGCTCCGCAAAACGCTCACCGCCATCAAGAACCTTAAGGGCTATGCCGGCCCTGACTTCGTCAACTGTCAGGGATTTGATGCTGACCGAGTAACGGATCAGTATCGTCCGTACACAAGTTCCGAGCGTCGGCGGATCGCTGCATGTGTAGATGAAGACATTTTGCGCAACAACGCGCTCGCGCAGCCCTATCAGTTATCCGGTGTCGGTGAAGATCCAGTCGGTTCCAACGGCCAAGTGAAAAAAGGGTTTAGTACGCTCGAGAATGCCCGATGGATATTTGAAAACAAACTTAACTGCAGTGTGGTTGGAACGAGGATTTACTCGAGGTCTAGCGGTGATATTTATATCGATGGGTTTTGGAGGATCGTTAACCGTTCTGGTATAGGTCTCCGTGAGGTCTTAGAAGGCTGGGGTCACCACTATGTCGTCGATGCCCAAGTTATCGCACCCTATGCGATTAAATTGGGGCAAATAACGGGTCTAAATGCGGACTCGCTAAAATATCTGAATTTAGACGACTTTGAGCCGCAGCATGAGCTGACCGGGCGTGCCTGCTTGAAATATTGGAAGGAGCGGTCAGGCGGCGGAAAGGTGATGCCCGTTGATCTCTTTGATGCGGATATCACATGGCTCACCACTTCTCAGGCTGAAGCGGTAGCGAAGATCTTCAAGGACGTGGAGGCACTCACCGCAGCGTTCCGTGACGATGCCCCCGAGAAAGCGAGGAATAGCCTGTTCATCTGGCAGTCGAGCGCATCCAAAGCTTTCCTCCAGGTTAAGTCGTTTGCCACAGGTAAGGACGGGTTCGTAACGACAGTCTTCAACAGCTATGCGCAGCGTAAAGGCATCGTCGGTGATGATGGCGCGCCCCTCAATCTCACCCCCGCACGACTACGTCCGAGCTTCATCAGCGAGCTTGTAGAGCGTGGTGTACCGATTCGTGAGATCCAGCTGATCCTGGGTCACAAACACATCAAGACCACCCAGGCATACCTCGATCGCATGGACTTCAACACCTTCGCGCGTGCCAAGCTCGATGTAGCGTTACGGGAGCTCCACGATCGTGCCCTTGAGGCGGCAGATCTGGCTCTTGCGTCCGAGCAGCACGAGACACAATCCGAAAATCTCATCGAGGTAGTACAGATCGATGCGCCAGTGGTGGTATTCAAGACGCCATTGGCAAGCTGCAAGAACATCTTCAATCCTCCAGATTTCATCAAGAGGTTGAGCACTTACGTACCTGGGCGGCCGTGCTCCATGTACAACATGTGTCTAGGTTGTGAGAACGTCCTACTAACCTCGTCAAACCTACCTGAGCTATTTGCTATGGAGCGGGATTATCGAAAACTTGCTGATGTCAGCCGAGTGATGGATACCCCTTATGGCCATGTAGTACATGAGAGTTTGTCGTTGCTGGAAAGTATCCTCGGTGATAAATCTGATTTTACTGCTGAAGAACTTGCCGAGGGCCGTCGTCTCGCTGAGTTTGTAGATACAACTATTCTTATTGATGGCGTAGGGTTGTAATAAATGGAACAAGTCAGTTTTGCAACTCTGCTATCCTTTGCGAAATACCGCGAAGCCGTCTCCGCTACCTTGCTTCAGTTAAAATCGGGCGATGATAGTGTTTCTTCTAGTGATGCCCTTAGCTTTTTGAGTTATCTCCAGTCATTACAGGTCTCCAAGCTTTCCGCCTTTATTTCACCGATCTGGGACTTTAACGATGACTATCCGAATGCATCGCGGCATACTCGCGGTGCGAAGCATCGGATGGACTTCACCAAATACCCAAATATCCCTGAGTTTGCGATGCTTGAATTGCGAGCTGCCTTCATGCTTATTTTGAAGGGGATTAGTGGAATGCCGGAGCAAGGAACACTTGTACGAGTATCCAAGGTGATTCCAAAGCCTAATACAGTGATCCCTAAGTTTGAAGCCGGGTTGCGCTTCTTGGATAAAATGTATTGGGCTGCTATCCAAGAGCTGGGAAAGGAACATGTTGAGCGTGAATTGCTTTCGGTTCACATGTTGCCTTTCCACTTGTATGTGGAGACTGCGAAAGATTTTGAGTATGTTTTTGATCAGTCTCTGGAAGGCTTTTTCAAAGGACTTCGCTCTGGATATCTGGTAGAAAATGTATTCGGTACAGGCTTGCCCGTTGTAAATCTTTCAACTCTGAAATGGAAAGCCCTCGGTAAAGCCAAGCGTCCTAAAAAAGATAATAAAGCGAAGCGACAAGTGCTTCCAAATGAGGTGTTTGAGGTGGCCTCGCTCGCTTCCTCGCTGGCCGTCGTAGATTTTTTGGATGCTATGGGCGAGGAAGTTATTGATACTGCAACCCTTAATCGGCGAAACAGTAAAGGTGTTTACCTTGCAAAAGAGCAAGGCACCTGTCGGCTGAAGTTTAATTTGTACGTCTACAAGCGGCTTGAGCAGAAAGGCTTTCCTAAACACGAGATTTCAAAAATAATTGCTTGTGATGACTTTAGGGTAAGTCGTTATTTTAGCGTGGTAGCACCTTATGCTCTTAATCTTTATTTGGCGGACACAGGCTCCCCCATTAATGATGATTTCAGGCGTTATTTGAATTATGTGAACTACGCATGCTTGTATATCATTGGGCAGTATACCGGTATGCGTCCTTCGGAGTATACCGAGCTTTTGGCTAGTTCGTGCCTTGTTTTTGATGGTTCGTATTGGGTTTTGAGGAGTAATGTCAGCAAGCACGAAGATAACCTTGTCGAGCTTTTCGATGACTTCTGGTTAGCTATCCCGATAGTTCGAGATGCTGTGCGTGTTGCACAACTGCTTGCCAAATATAAGAATAACGATTTTATCTTCTCGAACGTAGATACGGTTCTCTTTGGCACGCAGGGTCAGCCGCTGAGTAGTGTGGGAACCAAGGCTACACTCGACAAATTTTTCGAAAGAGTTCTGACTGCTGAGCAGTTTTCAGATCTTGAATTCAATGCTTATATGATGCGGCACACGCTCGCCTATCAGCTGTACCGTGCGGATGTGGGCCTTCCCTTCATCTCTCACCAGCTGAAGCACTTTGGCGAAATCGTAGGGGTTGGACATTCCGAACGGGGCTTCAGTAAGACGACCCTGGGGTACGGGGAAATCGCTGAAATGTTGACGAAAAGTGGCGGTAGGGGCGTAAGCGGCAAGTCCTTCCGCCATGACGCCGAGGTTGAGAGCATCAAGCAGCGATTCGATCCTGATGGCAGTTATGCCGGTGTGAACGCTGCAGCGCACAAGGAGCGTTTGCAGAGGGTATTCAAAGGGTACATGGCATCCGGGCACACCAAGGACGATATCTTCGAGGCCATGGCTGAACAGCACATCGCTGTCATCAGCGTGGGCCAGGGCTTCTGCTACGGCGGCGGGCCCATGGAGTTCGATGAATCGATCCCCTGCATCGGTGGGCTTCGCTGCAACCCTAACCGCTGCCAAAATGCTGTCGTCAGCAAGGCCAACGCCCCTGCCTGGCGCGATGTGTATTACCAAAACAAGAAGCTGTTGGGGAACCCGGAGTACTCCCACCTGCATGCGCAAAGCAAAGCTGCAATGGAAGAGGCCTACGGTGTTCTTGAGCTGCTGGGTGAGGAACTCTAAATGACTGACTCCCACGCTTTCGACCAGAAAAACAAAGAAGATTTTGATCGGTATTCTGAGCTGCTTGCTCAAGCGCTTCTGGATATCGCGGCAAATGACTCACTGAAAGCCACAGCAGCTGAATTGAGCCGGCTAACGGGTATTCACCGCAATACTATCAGGCAGCGTGTATGGCCTTTGGAGCGGCTTGAGACCATCAAAGAAAATCGGCGCATTGAAGTTCTACGTCAACAGGTAACAAAAAAGAAACCAGTTGATCCTGTTACGCTCCTGACTGAGAAGTTGGAGAACGCAAGGCTTGAAGTTTTGCATTGGTTTACCAAAGCCAAGGATGCTGAAAAAGAGCATCAAAATAGTGAAGTAAAGTATATTAACATGATGAAATCCCGTGATACTTATCAGAACCTTCTAGCGGATGCTAACCGGCGGGTCTTGGACTCGCAGAAGGAAATTGATAGACTCAAGCAGGTGATCAGTATCCTGGAAGCTGCCCAGGCGGAGAAAATTTCATGAAAAGCTACCTGGAACTACTGACTGATGTTCTAGAAAATGGTGCGATCAAAGGTGATCGTACTGGCACTGGTACTGTGAGTGTTTTTGGCCGTCAGTTTCGCCATGACTTGTCCAAAGGCTTTCCTTTACTTACAACTAAAAAGCTGCACTTCAAAAGTATTGTTAATGAGCTGATTTGGTTCCTTAATGGTGATACCAATATCAAGTGGCTCAATGAAAATGGTGTCAAGATCTGGAATGAGTGGGCCACTGAAGACGGTGACCTCGGCCCGGTCTATGGCAAGCAGTGGACAGCCTGGCCTACCAAAGACGGCAAAACGATCAACCAGATCGACTATGTCGTTAATGCCTTGAAGACGAACCCTAACAGTCGTCGAATCTTGTTCCATGGGTGGAATGTTGAGTTCCTGCCTGATGAGAAGGTGAGCCCGAAAGAGAACGCCAAAAACGGCAAGATGGCGCTTCCACCGTGCCACCTGCTGTATCAGTTCTATGTTGTGAACAACAAGCTGTCCTCGCACCTATTCATCCGTTCGTCCGACAGCTTCCTCGGGCTGCCCTACAATACGGCGTCCTTGGCGTGCCTGACCCATATGCTGGCTCAGCAGTGTGACTTAGATGTAGGCGAGATTGTGATCTCGTTGAGTGACGTCCACATCTACTCCAATCACATGGAGCAGGTGAAAACTCAAATCGCTCGTGAACCTCGGCAGTTGCCTGAGTTGAAGCTGCTGCGCAAGCCTGCATCGATTTATGACTACAAGTTCGAAGATTTCGAGCTCGTTGGCTACGACCCACACCCGCACATTGCAGCAGCAGTCTCTGTCTGATTGATCTGACAGACGATCACAAGACCGGCCCCTGGGCCGGTTTTTTGCTTGATTCCCCTCTAAGCCGAAGGTTTTCTTCAATTTAACCGAATCACGTATCCAGGCTTTAGCGATCTCCAGCAGGCATATGCCAGATCTTGTGCACTGTAGATGCCGGGATGCCCAGCTTGACTGAAGTCGCTTTCTGGGTGAGCCCCTCGGCCTTGCAGGTGAGCACCGCTCTGATCTTTTCGGCAGCAATTGGCGGCTTACCAGCTTTCGCAGCAATCAATTCGCCATTAGAAAACTGTGTAGGTATGTTTTCAAGAACATGCATATCGCGCAGCTTTTCAAGCTCTCCCCAGAGATATGCCATGAACTCTTCAAGCGATTCTTTGCGGTCATAGCTGGAGGCGGCAGCGAGTAGAGCTACAACATCAATATCTAGGCGTTCGCTGATGCCTTGGAGCATTTCTAGGGTGGCGTTGGATTTCGCGTGCTCGATGTTATGCAGATGGCGGGCTTCCAGTGTGCTTCCTAGCTGCTCCTGGGAGAGGCCGCGAGCGGCACGCGTGGTGCGAAGGACTGCCGCCAGGGTGTATCGCGATGGCATGAGGGCTTCCCGCAAAGGGAAGGATAAGGCCATACTGGCAAATTCTCATCCATGAAATATAGTGCTCGAATGTGAATTAGTGGTATGGTGGCTCCACCCGTTCCAGTAGACGGAATTTGGGAGTAGAGACAATTGCGGGCGTCAGCTTTTTTGTCAATTTATGGGTTTGGTTATTGAGGCTTGCTAGTTGGATTGTGTGAGTCTGACCTAGGAAGGAACGTAATTTTTGTTGTTCACAAATCGAGCCGAGCTTCAAGGCCAGTTTGCCGCTGTCGACGATGTCCGATTGCTGTGGAGGTCAGCGGGCCTGAATCCAGACAGCTACTACTTCGTCGTCGAAGGGTGTGGCGTGGTTGATGGCTGCTTTGGGCCATGGGTGCGCATCGTGTCGAACGTTGAAGAGGTCGACTCGCTTTGCAAAGGGAGCAGGCCTGAGGCGCTGAGCGTCAATAAGATCCAGCTGGTGGCTCCGCCTTCCATGACGCGCCGTTCAGAATTTTCAATGCAGCTCCTCTCGGAGATCCGGATCAAGGAAGGTAGTGAGCCCCGCCCGATCTATGAGTTCGTCACTCACGATGGTCAAGTCTATTCGAGCGCACGATGAGCCTGGCGAACCCGGGGCGTGCATACGAATTTTGGGATCTTGCATGACCGCTATGTCATCGCCGGAGCTCGAATGATCACCTCCGTGTTAGCGAGAGATGGGTTAAGGAAGCAAGCTGTCGTCAGTATTTTTTGTTTATCGCGTAGCTGATTCAGCACATCGACGCACAGTGCTTTCGAAGCATTGGGGCCAGCTGCGCGCTCTTAAAATTGCAGGAGCATGTTTTGATCAAATTTGATTGCCGTCAGGTCACGGGTGTGATCGATAAACCACGTGTCACCGCCACCGAGCCGGGGGCAGTCATGGCCCGGATCGTCATTGATGGGCAGGTGCTACCGGAGGTTCTGCTGCCCGGAAAAATTTACGAAGAGATCGAGGCAGGAGAGCGTGTGACCCTGTACGGCATCTTCACCAAGAATAAGGACAAGATGAAGAACAAGGCCACCATCTATGCCATGAAGGGGCCGAACGACAAGCTGGTAGCTGCCAGGCAGTATCAGATCAAGGTGCCGGTGATGTTAATGGTCTATGCAGTGCCCTTGATGATCTTGGCGTTCATTGCCGGATGCTTCCTTTCTCCTTATCCGATCCACCTACTCACCGGAAGCGTCGATCCTGATTACCTTGTTCGAACCACCTTTGTTTGGGCGTTCTGGGAAGGGATTCTGGCTGGGTTGGTCATGGTGGGGGTGGCGCTCAACTGGATCAGGTTGAGTAATGATCCTGAGAGCTGGGCTGCGATTGACGCGGCATCGCTCTCTCAGCGCTTCAGTAAAGCCTTCAAGTAGTGTTGATAGCCAGTTTTCCGTTCCTAGCGGAGGCTTCGACTAACCGACGTGGAGTGCACATGGAAATTGATGAGGTCGAGCGCGAACGCCGTCGTGATGCTGTGGCAGCAGAAATCGCTTGTCTAGCTCTGGACGGAGGGCGGCTTGCAGCTGAGCGCTTGGCACAGTTGCAGCGCTACGTGGATGGCCAAGTTAGCCTCCAAGAGCTTCGAGCAGAGCTGATTGAACGTCTGCGATTAGATGATGAGGGAATCGCAGATGAAGACGAAATGCGGCGAGCCTGGGGTGACCTTGAGTGATTCGAGTCTCTAGACCTTAGGCGGCTGAAGCCGAATGACCGAGGTCTCGATCTTGATTTTGATTGGCTGCCCCATGTGGATGCTCCAGAGATACGATCAGCGTCGAACAGGAACCTGCTGACCCGATGAAAATTTTGATTTACTCAGATCTGCACCTGGAGTTCGCCGACTTCCAGCCTCCTGCGGTAGAGGCTGACTTGGTCGTGTTGGCCGGCGACATTTCGGTGCGTAGTCGAGGGGTGCTGTGGGCCAACGAAACCTTCAGCTGTCCGGTGATTTATGCCTGCGGCAATCACGAGTTCTACAAGGGCCACCTCTCCAAGACGCTGATCAAGATGCAGGGCGCGGCAGCAGAGCATGTGCATGTTCTCGACAACCAAACCCTCATTATCGGCGACACCAGGTTTTTGGTAGCAACAGCCTGGACAGATTTCACCGCGACTGGCGACTACAAGGCTGCGATGAGGGTCTGTGCCGAGGGGATGACTGACTTTAAACGGATTCGGATTGGGGAGGGTTACAGCAAGCTTCGACCTGTTGATCTCATAGCTCGAAACATCGCCACACGTGACTTCTTGGAGGCAGAACTGGGGAAGGGTTTCGATGGTAAGACTGTCGTCATCACCCACCATTGCCCCATTCAGGATGTCGCCGGCGATGGGCATGAAGGCCATCTCGGTGCAGCGTATTTCAATCAGTGGCATGACCTCGTTTCTCAGGCTGATGTCTGGATCTTTGGTCACACTCATCATGCAGTCGATACGCTCGTTTCAGGCTGTCGGGTGGTTTCAAACCCGCGAGGCTATCCGGGTGAACGCACTGGCTTCTCGTCGGATTTCACCATCGAGATTTAACCATACCTGTAGACGTCGCTTAGGCGGCCATCACCAATATCATAGAGGTGGTGCGGTTTTGGAAGTTGGAGCAGGAACAACGAATGTCAGATCAAGTCGTCATCGAATACCACAGCAAAGAGCTATCGGATTTACATGGTTAAACGTCGAACGCCGCTTTCCACATCCAAAATCGTCGATGTCTCGCCATCAGCCATTCCCATCACGGTAGCCAAGGCCATGCAGACTGAATTCGATTTGGAGATCACGGCATACCTGTCTTCGGTCGAGTATAGGCCGCAGGAGTCATTCCTGAGAGGCCTTGTTTTCGGTGACCGGGAGCGGCGTTTTAACAATGGTGATCCTATTTGCACTTCCAATATCGTCTCCTACGAAGAGCTCCAGGGCTTTTTAGTGGCACGCACACTCAACAGCACATACGTTGTCTGCGATTGGGCTGCAGGGGGTGCGAGAGGGGGCTCGAAGACTCAGCACTGAGTCTGTGGGCTGAGCACTGTATTTGATTAAGCGCTTCAACGCGCAGCAGCTGATAGCTTAACCAAAGCAAGGGTTCGGAAGGCTTAGCTGCCAACCTGGATGACCGGTACGCTAGCCGCCTTGCCAAAAAAACCTCCCCCACTGCGGCGCTGGCTTCTACTACTGGTCTATTTTTAGCTGGCCGTTTTAGGCATTGGCCTGAAATGGCGCCTCATCCCTCTTCCCATCCACTACTGGAAACGGTCAAAATGGCTGGCTTTGTAGCTAGCCTAGGGAAGCGCATGCAGACGATCATAATTCGATACCTCGAATCTGGCGTCGATGCCGCTGGAGAAGTCTCGCACACCCTTTTGGGTACCGAGGTTTATGAAGGTTTCAAGGAAGCCCTCATCCCGGCTATGGCCCGTCCAAAACCTGGGAAACCACCGTACCCAGTGTTTTTGACGAAATGCTTTATGAATATAGAGCATCACGTCTGGCGACTTGAGAATATCACTGTAGAGTTGACCGAGGGTGCGATTCCAGCGGTATATAGCATATACATCAAGCGGCATGACATTTCCAAAGAAGAGTTTCTCTATCAAACCCTGAAGAAAAACCCGGCAATTTCGATAAGCAAACTGATCAGGCAGGGCACGCTGGTTGAGGTTGATTATGGATTTGTACAGCAGACCGCTAGGCACACTGCGGAGTTAAAGACAAATAAGCGTTATGTTGATACGCTGCTAGAAGCAGAAATGCATAAGCGACGCCTAGCTGTCGTAGTTAAAGTGATTTCGCGAAATCTCATCCAGGTTGCTCCGATCACTTCTCAAGAGTCGGCTGATGGAGATCGTACAATATTCAAGCTCGATCAGGAAACCCTGGATAAAATGCCAAGATATAAACATAGCGGTAAAAACAGCTATGTGATTTGCGGCATGCTTGAAAGTGTTTCGATTCAACGAGTCCTACCACCTACTAGCTATTTCAAAAGTGGTACAGGCCGGAACCCGAATTACAGTATTGCGCTTAGCAGACCACAGATCAAAACACTGAAGGAGTCTCTGGTTCACGCGGTCGGCGCATCGGACTACGTACCGTTCCATGAAGTGTTCAAGCTTCAGAAAGTCATAGAAGAGATGCAGGCAAGTGTAGGCCAGATGGCGGAGCAGCTCGCGGCTGGCGAAACCAGGCTCAACGACCTCCAGGCTTCCCACCGTTTGGCGGCACGCTGGTCTGAAGAAATGGGACGGGATTTCGCCGAAGAAATCGAATTCCAGAGAGAGCTCGACATCGAAAATGGAGCTTGAATGAGGCTAGAACCCCGTTTTTGCTGCCTTCCGCTACCCAGAAAGGGTTAACAAAACGGTTGACATAGTGACGGCCTATTTCTATCATTCTCCCCACATGGTCGGGCAAAGAGAGCAGGACTCTACCCCGGCGACACGGCTAATACCGTTTCCTGTGAAAGTAAAGTGTCAAAGAAGCCGCCCTCAAAGGCGGCTTTTTTGTGCCCCTGATTTGGCTTCCCAACAGCTCACAGCAGCTGAATCTCCCCCTTAGCCCGGTAGTTACCCTCTCTGGCTTAGCCAGAGGCCTCTTTTAGCCAAGATATTGGCTTCTCTGTACCAGCCCCCTGGCCCGGCATTGAAAAGCCCTCAGAGGTCACGAGAGGCGCTGGTAGAGGCCGGCAATTTGGCGTGCATCAAGCAAGGCATGGCGGTGGCAAAGCCGGGACTGATGCACCAACCTCTGCATCCGAGTGCTTGAGCAGCTGAATCAGATCAATCGGTTGCCTCGCAACGTGGTCAGGCCATGCCTGCTCTACGCACACCAGCTGACAGAAGAAATTCCAATCCCGCTGCGGCGCATCTGAGCACACCTCTAGCTGTTCGTTGAAGCTATTCAGGAATTGTCAAAGTGATACTTGAGCATCGGTCAGCGAGGAACCATAGCGTTGCAGATCAAGCTGTGGAAGCACGTGCTGGATGACGAAATCGCTGCAGTCTTCGAGTTGGTATCCCTCGGCTCGACGTAAAACTCCTGACCGGTCTCAGCTACTAGCGCCAGGGAAATGAGCTTGGCGCTCAGATTGAGCTGCGTTAATTCGCAGCCTAGGAAAAGCTTCATCCCTCGCTTCCTTTTCGCGGTGCTGAATTGCCACCGAAATTAGCACAATCCACCTCCAGTCGGCCGTCCGGACTCCCCAGTGCTCCAAAAATAGCAGCGCCAATTCAGGCTTCAGGGGGGGAATCAGGCCCCCTCTTTACAATCACCCCTACAGCACGGGAGTACCCGAGAACGCGAGTACATCGAGCACGGGAGCACACGGAATCACGCTGGAGCCCAATGAATATGGGGGGCTTGGCGAAAATTTTGCGCTAAATAGCCGCTACTCATGTGACTGAGTTGGGCTATATAGACTAGACATAGTCCTGCGAGGCATGCATCTCAGTGACACGAAATTGCGCTTAAGAATGCTAAATGACGGTTGGTTTTTTGTCTCTGCATAGTAGATATTTGCTGGCATCTACAACTTAAACCGAGACGGGCATGACAAACGTTAAGCAATCCAAGGCACGGGCAATGAAGATGTCCGAGAAAGCAGCAGCCATCATGGAAGTGCACTTTCCAGGCTTCCCGGAGGCATGGCTATGGCACCGTAAGAAAAACCATGGGTACAGCACAATCCCACGCACTCTGCCGATAGCTATGCAGGCACTCAATGAGATCAAGGGTCATCCAGCTGGGCACCCACTATTTTGTCTCTGGGCGCGCTCCCCCGATCACCCTTTCTTGATCATTGAGAACCAAGCCACATTCGCAGCTGAGGCAGGCTTCACCGGTGCGCGGGCAGTGGACACCTGGCGCCGGCGGATGAAGGTCTTGAAGAAGTACGATTTCATCGCAACGAAAAAAGGGTCTTCTGGTGAGTTTCACTACGTACTCCTTCTGAATCCGAACGCCGCCGTAGAGAAATTGCGCAGATTGAATCTGGTTACTGATGACCTGTATTCAAGGTTTCTAGAGCGTTTGGCCGACATCGGCGGCAGCAACGACATCGCTGAAATCAGGAAGCTTTGGGATCTCCAGGACGCCGCTGCGAAAGAGAAAGCTGAGGCAGAGGCCGCCGCTAAAGCGAAAGCTGAGGCTGAAGGAGCGCCGAAACCTAAAGCGCCTAAACCTCCAAGAAAAAAAGCAGGTGCTACCGCGCCTGAATCGAAAGGTGAGCCATCATGATGAAAATCATTGCTGAGCTGTTTATGGAAGTCCTGGTTCAAGTCATAGCAATGGTGGTACTCCAACTCATGGATAAGATCGCACCAGCCCCTTGGCTCTGAGATCGCAGAGGAGATTTTTTCAGTGGCTGACTCCAGTGACCGTTGCGCAGATCAAAAGCAAATTTGGCGAGTTGCACATCTTTTACGATGGCGGGGATGCGTACTGCCGGGGTGCGGTGGATGTAGCCACCGAGCTATCCCTGAAGACTTGCTCGTTCTCTGTCTCCCCTGGAAAGCAGGTGGGTACAAAGTGGGGGAGCACGCTCTGCTCCACGCATAGCAGCATTGCCTCCCTCTCCTCCGAGTAGAACTCGCTCATAAGACCGATCTGAGTGTCGCTGCCGGCTGTGGTCGATGAGCGCAATGGCCCGTTGGGTCTTTCGCAGCGATGTCGTATGCTCGGTTCGCTGTGCTTGATCAAGGACGCGTGGCATGCCCAAGATAAAAGCGTTTGATATGAAGCTTCTGGATCTCCTCTTCGAAATGGAAGGGGGGTACGTTTTGGATTTTTCGAACGCTACCTTCAGCCGGTTCTTCCTCGGGGAGTTGGAGATCGACATTGATGATCAACTCTTCACCGCCGATGGTACGTCCAAGGCCAAGCGTTTCCGCAGCTTCCTAAACCTTGCAGATACCCAGACGTGTGTACGAGCTTTGAGGGCTGTGTGGGCACATCGACAGGCTCGCCTGTTACACGAAGGTCGAGATGATCCCGTTGCGAATGCCGAGGGGCGTTTTCTAACCCTGATCCAGGATTTGGAATCGGGCACCTCCAGTAGCGGCGTTGCAGGCGATCCATTTGCGGCAGTTCGCAAAGTCAGCATTGATCAGGTGGTCAAGCTGAAACAGGACTTGATGAGTATTCATAAGCTAGAGCCTCAAGCACGTGGATACGCATTTGAGACGTTCCTGCAGCAGCTGTTTGAGGCCTCTAATCTGCAACCTCGTGCCCCTTTCCGTAACACCGGGGAACAGATCGATGGGAGCTTCCTCTGTCGCGGTGATATCTATCTCGTCGAGGCGAAGTGGGTGACTAATCCAGTAGGAGTGGCTGAACTTCACATCCTTCAGGGCAAGATCAGCGAAAAGGCGACCTGGACACGGGGCGTTTTCATTAGCTACTACGGCTTCACTGACGTTGGGTTGCAAGCTTTCGGTCGCGGGAAAAGCCTGGTATGCATCTCCGGCAAGGATATCCGCGATGCCCTCGATAAGCAGATACCGTTTGGCGACGTTATCGACCGCAAGGTGAGGGCAGCTGCTGAAACGGGCTCGGTGTTTGTTGAGGTGAATAGCTTGTTCTAGCTGGGATTTCCAGCCTAGGTAGCCGCTTGCACCCGTCAAAATGTACTCTTACCCGACCAACCCTCTAGGATGCCAACAATGTCACGCCTCGCAGAATTCCGCCGTCTCGAACAGCAACTTGCTCAGCAATTGGCCGAGCTGGAAGCCATGAAAAGTGATGGCTCCATTCAAGCCGAAATGGAGTTCGAGAACAAACTGCGTGCCCTGCTCACGGACTACGGCTTCAACCTGAAGGACGTCATCTACATCCTCGACCCGCAAGCAGGTACTCGCCATCATGCTCCCCAGGCTCAGGAGAAGACCGCTCGCAAGCCACGCGAAGCCAAGGTCTACAGAAACCCGCACAACGGTGAGGTCGTGCAGACCAAGGGCGGTAACCACGCTGTTTTGAAGGCATGGAAAGCTGAGCATGGTGCTGAGGTTGTCGAATCTTGGCGTGCGTGAGTTAGCAGGGCTTCGGTTACACGTAATTTGGAGTGCGGCATCACTCGCTGCCGATTGGGGCGGCGAATGGTCAGACGGCGAGAATCAGTTTTCTACTGGGATCTGCTTGCATGAAGAGCAGGATATCGAAAACTCGACCTGGTGCCGCCTTCAGCTCTTTCCGCAAGCTTTTTTCAATCCCTTTCTGAAAGTCTTCCCGATGTAAGCTCCAGCAATTCCCCAAGTAGAAAGGCAGTTCACAAATTCTTCGATCTCCAGCGTATTTAGTATTCGTTGGTAGATGATGAGGATTGTTGAAGCCTGTTTTTCCTGCTCGTTTTAGTCCATCGGTAACCTGGCTATCGAATGCCGGCATCAGGCCAGTGATCAGCAGTAGCGCCTTCATCGGGTAAGTGGCGCGTGTACAGCTTAGGAACAGCAGCTCTGCAAGGTTGTTCAGCAGCGCTATAAGTCCTATGTCAAAAGCTCGTACATCCTGTACTGGGCTGCTGGTACGCAGAATCCGCGAATTGTCAGAATCTAGGTTGAATGCCTCCAGATCGTGACGACCAAGCTCGGCCAGGCGGGTATGCATCTGCTTGTCCGCCAGCCCATCGCTTATGTGCTGGATGGAGTGAAGTCGGGGGCTTCTCCTCATGCATGCACTCCAGTGGCAAAGTGCAGTTGCGAGTGCCACAGCCAGTGCTGTTGAGTTTTCAGGAGTCGGATCGCCGTTCAGATAGGGGCGAGCGACCCGTTGAACGTTCGCAAAATCTTCATGGTATGAAGGTCTGAAAGCATTGATGGCCGAAGTGATGTCGTCCGAGGTGCCGACCAGTCGAAGCATATTTTTCGTCGTTGTTGGGAAAGGGTAGGGAACTTCAGTCTGTTCCATCTGCACGGTCAAGCCATAGGTGTCCTTGTGCACGATGCGACCAGAGTTGAGGGATCAACGCGGCCCTGACGGCATGCTTAGGACGGATGCGATTGCGGAGGCTTTACTGGAGTCTACATCAACAGCACCGCAGTGCCTGGACGCTTGACCTTGACCTGAGGCCCTGGAGTGAGAAATTGTGATCCGGTCACTCTCTTTGGGACGGAACGTGGTGAGCCCCTATCTGCAAGAAGTCAAAGACCTCCATGTGTTGATCGCGGCGCTCTTTGCCAGAGGAGAGGGCCAGGTTGAGGCGATGATCGAGCGGTTCGCCTCCGGAGTTCTCCATTGTCACGCCTTCCGGTATCCAGGTCTCCCTGCAGGGGCGCGCGGCCCTGTTCGCGCAAGGCGCAGGTGGCCAGCCTGGGTTGGCCATAGAGCTAGCCGAGCTGGAAACCTTAGCTCAGTGGTCGGAGGGGGCGCTGATCAGTTATCGAGAGATACATCGGATACCCGGCAACGATGTGAACACACGTATCTCGACCGCCCTTTTCAAGCTTCAAGGTGAGCGTATTCTATGGCGTCATCTGCATGATACTTGGGGAGCGTGATCATTCGTACTCACGCACAGATGAGCGTGTGACGATCAAGGGGGAAGAATGGATCGACCTAAGCGTGAGCGAAAGAAGCCGCGAGGCACTGCATTAACGTTGCAGATCGGCCCGCGGGTGCTGTATGTGTAGAGAAGGAGCTGCCCGCAGGAAAGCCCGAAATTGAGCTGCACTTCGCTCAGATGTTCTGCACGGATAATCAAGGGATGCGGCCTCATTTCAAGCGATTTGGGCGCTTTGAAAATCTGCGTGCTCAAGAGGAAAACGATCTCGATTTCACAGTGGAAACTGACTTGGGGTTGAAATGGCTTGAGCTCGCCGAATTTGCTCCCATAAAGGAGGTCGGGCACTACAAAGATTCCACCGGTAGCTGGAACGCCGCTGAACTGGCAGATCTGTTCAAGAAACTGGTCAAGAAGAAGAACGGCAAGCTTTATGGTGGCAGCGTTATTCTCATGGTGTACGCGACTCACGATCATTTCTGGGTTCCACCACCCATTATCAGAATGATGCCGTCGATGCTCCAAGGCGAAGGGCTTACCTTGGAAGCTGTTTATATGGTCTCCCCGCATGGAACGACCACGGAGGCGTGGCCAGGGGATCCCAGCGATGAGGGCCCACGTGGGCTAGGAAACGTTCGCCTCGGTATTACGCTCGGGTAGCTCCCGCCTTCGGCAGGCTCCTCTGACGGGCTACTGGCCTTTCGACTGTCAGCCTGTCCGGGAGGTCAATGAGGGATGTTGTGGATGGCGTTCTCGGTGTCGAGTCGTATCAATATGAATGATATCTGCTCACCATCAGGTACGCGGGAGGATGATGAGCGAGAGCTCTACCACAAAGATGGGCGAACTCTGGATGGCCTAAGGTAAGTACCTAGAACGGTAGAGGTGCACAGGGATGATCTATTTCTTCATCGAAGACACGAACGAGAGCGTGAAAATTGGCCGGGCCAAGGACGTTGAGCAGCGGAGAAAAGCTCTTCAAACGGGCAACCCCAGAAAGCTCCTCGTGCTGGGCTGGATTCATACGGAGGAAGGCGCCGATGCATCTCTGGAGAAGTCCCTTCACAAGGAGTTCTCGCAGCAGCGAGGCTCCGGCGAATGGTTCGACCTCGACCCAGCGGACGTTTTGCCAATTTTGGCGCGGCATGGCATTGATGGCTTCGCAGGGCTCTCTGGTAAATCCTTCGAGATCATCGGCCATGACCAAGACGGAATCCCTGAGTATCACGGCGTCTGGGATTGGGGAGATCTGGAGCATTATGAGTGCTGCCCGTTCTGCGGAAGTTTCTGTGGGATGCAGTATCGAGAGGCGTCCAGCATGTACCACTGCCTGAGCTGCGATGAGCTCACCACGTTCGAATCCCTGGGGCATCAGGAGGAAGATTGACGAGCGCGGCCAAGAATGCTTTCGCAGACAAAAGAAAGCCCGCTGCTAGGCGGGCAATGGAGCTTCTATCACACATAGGGATAGCTGACTGTCTCGCATGCCATGTGAAAAGGATGTGAACAGAAAGTCAGCTAAATGCTTACGATAGGGGATGACATCAACGACCGAGAGCCCAATCCTTTCAGTCCACATGCCTGCTGAGCGAGAACCCCTGACAATTCAGGATATGGTTCGCTATCTCATACTGTCCTATTGCCGTTCTAGGACGCCTTGCGGTTTAGGCCGCTCTCCGGGGCGGTGATCCCAGGCCCGTAAATCATCACTTCCGAACCCTTCCTCTTTTCTTGAGCGGTATAGCTCAGGAAATACTCGTCTTGCCTGTAATCGGCATAAATCTCTTTGATCTCGTCCACATTGTCGTAGGAAACAATCCACGGCTTATCGATGCCGCCAAGTGCCTTGGCGATCTTGACGTGGTCGTCATGAACGTAGAAGTTTCGATACAGGCCGGAGCCCTTGATGTAGTAAGGCGGGTCGAGATAAGTGAGGGATTTCTTGGGGAGGGTGGGGATTACATTATTAATGAAGTTTAGTGCGTCTTCATTATAGATTTTGATTCGATTCTTGAATTTTCCGATCAGCTCGATGCGTTTGATAAGTTCTGGTTTATTAAATCGTACATCGAGTTTCCATTTGCCTGCTTGCTCCTGTCCGCCAATGACTCCAGCCTTCAATATGCCAGATCGATTAGTGCGATTGAGGAAGAAGGTGGCCATGGCGAGATCAACGACAGAGCAGTCTTGAGGATTGGCCAGCACAGCTTTGAACTTGTGCCAGTTTTCCATTGTGACTGGAGTGTCACTGATGACTTTGCTGATCTCATCGGTGTGATGAACTACCGACTGCCAGAAGGCATGGATGGCTGGGTCTAAGTCGTTGATGTGAATAACGGAAACATACTCATGGAACATTAACTCCAAAGCAACTCCGGCGCCGCCTGCATATGGCTCGGCGTAATGGCCGTCCAGCAAGTTGTTCACTTCAAACATGCGTTTAATGAAGTGAGCAAATTTTCCTTTACCACCAGGGTAGCGTAGCGGAGTGGAAAATACCTTAGAAGCGCCCATGAATCCGATCCCAGCCTATCAAGCCGCACATGAGAACACATAATACGGTATTTTCCAATGCCTCATCTCCAGATGGCTTCAAGCATTGGGCGATATTCTTCCGCAATGTCCTTCAGTTCTGATGGCAAAGGGATACTATGCGCCCCGTGAACGAATAGGTTGAAGTGGTCTATAGACCCTGGCTGATCATAGGAGCTAGCACGTTTGAAGATGGCTTTAGCTGCCGGTGCGGGCATACGTTTTTCCGCCTCTAGATGTTTAACGACCGACTGAACCTTCAGAACCAGTTTGTCGCCATTGCCGCCACCTCTTAGTTCTTGGTTAGTATCCCAGCGTTTGATTGGCGTGCCTGCATCTTTCTGAAGCTGGATGTACTCATCGCACGTCGTTTCCATAAACACTCGGAACGTAATTGCGGTCGCATTTGGGCACTCGTCAACGCGCAGTACAGTGCGCAGCTCATTGTAGATCGAGTTAATTCTCGAGTTGGTGATCTTCAAGGAGAATGGGGTCAAAAACTTTCGAGCGCGAACTTGTGGCTTTGCACGGATTCCAGGCTCTTTCTGGGGCTCAGGAACAGGTTGGGGTTTTCCGTCCTGCATACCTCCGGCTGCGCCGCCATCCGGAACTTGTGGTGCTTGAGATACGCCTGGCTGTGCAGGTGGTGTGTTGGTATCTATACCATCATTTCCATTCTTCTGCTCGGCGCCTTTACCTTCAGTAGGCTCGCCAATATTAGGGGGAATAACTTGGTTGCTACCTCCGTTGGGCTCACTCGGGGTGCCCTCAGGAGTCGGGCCATTGACATCTAGAGTGCCCTGTTTGGTCGCTTCGGTAGTTGGATTTACTTCGGGCTTTGTTGGTTCTGGAGTTGGCTTGGGTGATGGGGTGGGTTTAACTTTTGCAGCTTCCGCCAGCTTGTGTGGCAAAATCTCAGGTGGGATGTGGCCAAGTGTGATTACTTGGTTCTCATGTTTGCGAACATCGTTCACGTTGTATCCATGGGACACAAACATATCCAGCAAAAACTCCAGGGATGGAGCGATATGCTCGAGTGGGAGCTGTGGCACAAGCAGCTTATTCTCGACTTTCAAGCGGAAAGTGTTTTGCCCCAGGCTGGAAGAAAAAATACGTGTAAGGGTTGTAACGTCGACCTCGAACACGTCGAGTTCCGCTTTGCTGGAGAAGATGTGTTGGTTTTCAGTAATCAAGTTACGAACTTGACGGCCGATGGATTCAATACCGGTAGTACGGGCCCGTCGCTCGTCTCTGATGTCACTATCCCAGCCTACTCGGCCTACACCACGATTCTCGCCGGTATGTTTCAGCTCAATCCACATGTCGCCATCGACACGCGATGCTACAACGCTGCACTGCAAGCCTTCAGGAACACCATTCGCCAGAGAGTTATGGGCTTTCAGGAAGCCTTTATAGCCGCGATCTGAAGGGCAGAGGTCAGGCCGTTGCAGAAGCTTCAGTGCCGTGAGGCGGCGGTTGCCTTCCAGAACAATGAAGTTGCCATCATCATCGGGGGTCACGAGCTGGAGTTCAGTCGGATCCAGGCCGTGCTCAGCGATGTGTTCGGCTAGGCGAAGCAGCTTCTTCGCATCCTCCGGCGCGGACAGCATGAGCTTGATCGCCTCGCGCTGGTTCTGCGCGACGTCGTTGCCGAAGCGGACGTTCTCTTGGTCAAGCTTGATTTTGTCCAGAGGGATGACTCGGATGTCCCTCATCATTACGTCAATTTTCATCATTTGTACCGTTACGCAATCCAGTGCTGGCACGATGATAATACAAACTGGCCAGCGAAGCGGCCTAAGCCCAGACGAGCTGCGGTCTGAAAGATCTAACCCGCTGACTTATTGAGAGAAATGTAGACAGTCTGTTGCGAAGTGTGCATGATTATAAATGCACACAGGGTGTTCTCCCGTGCAGCCCACGAATTGCGGCTGCTGGTGCAAAAAAGACGTCGGAGGAAGGGCCTGGGGACACCGTTCAACCTCACCGAAGGCGCGGCGCTGCTGTCGCTGTTCGGCCGCCTGACCGGTTACACCCCACGCTGGTTCACCTACTTCATTGGCGATGCCCATGTGTATGAAAACCACCTGGACATGCTGAACGAGCAGCTCAAGCGCGAGCCGCTGGAAGCGCCGAAGCTGGTGATCAGCGACCGCGTGCCGGCGTTTGCCGAGACGGGCAAGTATGAGCCGGAGTGGCTGGAGAAGATCGAGCCGAGTGATTTCTGGCTGGAAGGCTATGAGCACCATGCGCCGATGACAGCGCCGATGGCGGTCTGATAGATCTCCATTGTTTGAACTGGCCTCTTCGCGGGTTCACCCGCGAAGCTTTTGGCTCAATGCCCGTGACTGCGCCCCACATGCGAATGCTCGGTGTCCGGCACCGATACCGCCCCGTTCGTCTCCAGTTGCTGCAAGATCGCGCATTCGCTCCCCTGCGCGTTGCAGCGCCGCCGCAGTTCCACCAGCTGCTCCTGCAAAGCCACCAAGCCATCGATCCGCGCCTGCACATGCTCGATATGTTCGTCGATCAGCGCATTGACGCTGCCGCACGAGTCGTCGGGGCTGTCGCGCAGGCGTAGCAGGCTGCGGATTTCGTCCAGGGTCATGTCCAGGGTGCGGCAGTTGCGGATGAAGGTCAGCCGTTCCACGTGGGCCTGGGTATACAGCCGGTAGTTGCCTTCTGTACGGGCAGGCTGGGGCAGCAGGTTTTCACGCTCGTAGTAGCGAATGGTTTCCACCGCGCAGTCGGTGGCTTTGGCCAGTTCTCCGATCTTCATCACGAAATCTCCAGCAAGTGGCTTGACCCTATAGTGGCTACAGGGTGTTCACTTGGCAACAGGCTCACTTTAAGGACGACCCCATGAACCAGCCTGTCAGCCACGAACACAAGCATCCGCACGATGACGCCCATGGCGATGACGACCATGGGCACGCCGCCCACGGCCACAGCTGCTGCGGGGCCAAAGCCGCGCCGGCGCTGGTGCAGCTGACTGAAACGGCCAGTGCCCAGGCACAGCTCAGCCGCTTCCGCATCGACGCCATGGACTGCCCGACCGAGCAGACCCTGATTCAGGACAAGCTGGGCAAGCTGGCCGGTATCGAGCAGCTGGAATTCAACCTGATCAACCGCGTACTGGGCGTGCGCCATACATTGGACGGCACTGGCGACATCGAGCGTGCCATCGACAGCCTGGGCATGAAGGCCGAGCCGCTTGGTGCCGAAGGCGACAGTACCGCCGCCGCGCCCCAACCGGCCAAGACCCGCTGGTGGCCGCTGGCATTGTCGGGTGTTGCCGCCATCGCCGCCGAAATCGTGCACTTTGCGTCGCTGGCGCCGGAGTGGCTGGTGGCGGCATTGGCGCTGGCAGCCATTCTTGGTTGCGGCCTGGGCACCTACAAGAAGGGCTGGATTGCCCTGAAAAACCGCAACCTCAACATCAACGCGCTGATGAGCATCGCCGTCACCGGTGCTGTGCTGATCGGCCAGTGGCCGGAAGCGGCCATGGTGATGGTGCTGTTTACCGTTGCCGAGCTGATCGAAGCACGCTCGCTGGACCGCGCACGCAATGCCATCAGCGGGCTGATGCAGCTGACCCCGGACATGGCCACGGTGCAGCAGGCAGATGGCCAATGGCGCGAAGTGGAAGTGCGCGAAGTGGCCGTCGGCGCGTTGGTGCGGGTGCGCCCCGGCGAGCGCATCGGCCTGGATGGCGAAGTGACCAGTGGGCAATCCAGCGTCGATCAGGCGCCGATCACCGGCGAAAGCTTGCCTGTGGAGAAGGCCGTAGGCGACAAACTGTTCGCCGGCACCATCAACCAGGCGGGTGCGCTGGAGTTTCGCGTTACCGCTGGCGCGGGCCAATCGACCCTGGCGCGGATCATCAAGGCCGTGGAGGAAGCGCAAGGCGCGCGGGCGCCTACCCAGCGCTTCGTCGACCAGTTTTCGCGTATCTATACCCCGGTGGTGTTTGCCATCGCCCTGGCCGTGGCGGTGATCCCGCCGCTGTTCATGGCCGCAAGCTGGTTCGACTGGGTGTACCGCGCCCTGGTGCTGCTGGTGGTCGCGTGCCCGTGCGCCCTGGTCATCTCGACCCCGGTGACCATCGTCAGCGGGCTGGCCGCTGCTGCGCGCAAAGGCATCCTGATCAAGGGCGGTGTGTACCTGGAAGGCGGCCGCCACCTGGATTACCTGGCCCTGGACAAGACCGGCACCATCACCCACGGCAAGCCGGTACAGACCGACGCCAAAGTACTGGAGCCGGTGTTCGAAGGCCGTGCGCAAGCCCTGGCTGCTAGCTTGGGCGAACGTTCGGACCACCCGGTTTCCCGCGCCATTGCCCAGTTCGGCAAGGCGCAAGGCCTGGCCTTGAGCGAGGTCGATGACTTCGCTGCCCTGGCCGGGCGCGGCGTGCGTGGCACCATCGCTGGCGAGGTCTACCACCTGGGCAACCACCGCCTGGTGGAAGAACTGGGGCTGTGCTCACCCGAGCTGGAAGCCCAGCTGGATGCGCTGGAGCGCCAGGGCAAGACCGTGGTCCTGCTGCTTGACCGCAGTGGCCCGCTGGCCCTTTTTGCAGTGGCCGATACGGTCAAGGACAGCAGCCGCCAGGCCATTGCCGAGCTGCATGAGCTGGGCATCAAGACTGTCATGCTGACCGGTGATAATCCGCATACCGCGCAGGCCATCGCCGCCGTGGTGGGTATCGACCGCGCGGAGGGCAACCTGCTGCCTGCCGACAAACTGAAAACCATCGAAGCCTTGTACGCACAGGGCCATCGGGTGGGCATGGTCGGTGACGGCATCAACGATGCCCCGGCCCTGGCCCGTGCCGAGATCGGTTTTGCCATGGCCGCTGCCGGCACCGACACCGCCATCGAAACCGCCGATGTGGCACTGATGGACGACGACTTGCGGAAAATCCCGGCCTTCGTCAGGCTGTCGCGCCAAAGTGCGGCGATCCTCATGCAGAACATCGTTCTGGCGTTGGGCGTCAAGGCGATATTCCTGGCGATTACCTTTGCCGGCATGGCCACCCTGTGGATGGCGGTGTTCGCCGACCTGGGCGTGAGCCTGCTGGTGGTGTTCAACGGCTTGCGCCTTTTGCGCAAATAGAGGACGTGCATGCTGAGTTCGGAGCTTAAAGCCTTTTACATGGTGGCCCGCCTGGGCAGCATCACCCTGGCGGCAAAGAAGCTCGGGCTCAGCCAGCCCACGGTGACCACGCAGATCCGCAACCTGGAAAGCCACTACACGGTCGAGCTGTTCTACCGTGGCGGGCGGCGCTTGGTGTTGAGCGAAGAGGGCGTGCGACTGCTGCCGATGGTCAAGGCGCTGTTGCAACAGGAGGCCGACATCGAGTTCGAGCTGCGCAACAGCGGCCAGGCCCAAGGCAGCTTGCGCATCGCCGCCACGGCGCCTTACTACATTCTCGACCTGGTGAAGATCTACCGCGAGCGCTTGCCGCAGGTGGATGTAGCGGTGGAGATCGGCAACTCGCAGCAGGTGCTGGAAATGCTCGAAGACTACCGGGTGGATATCGCCGCTTCGTCGCAGCTGCTGGAGGACGCCCGGCTGGTGCGGCGGGTGCTGGGCACCGATCCGCTGGTGGTAGCGGTGCACCGCAACCACCCGTTGGCCCACCGCCAGACCGTGTCCATCGATGTGGTGGCCGGGCATTGCCTGTTGATGCGCGAAAAGGGCTCGACCACGCGCAAGCTGACCGAGCAGATGATGCAGGAGGCCGGGGTGACGGCCGGGGCCTTGCTGGAAATCGGCAGCCGCGAGTCGATCCGCGAAGCGGTGCTGCGCAACATCGGCATCAGCGTGATTGCCCGCCATGAGGTGCCGCACAACCCCGAACTGCGGGTGCTCGTGCTGGAGAATGCGCCGGTGATGCATGAATACCTGTATTGCCTGAAGGAACGGCGCCAGGCCAGGTTGCCGGCCGCGTTCCTGGGTGTAGCGCAAGAAGTGGCCGGTTCGCATTTCTAGACCTGTGTTGGCTTCTTCGCGGGCAAGCCCGCGAAGAGGCCCCCACAGGCCAATACAAAATCTGCCTATACCACTATCACCGGCTTTTGCCTCAAAGCCACAGAACCTTCGCACAGCCTTCCTAGCATGGCCCCATCTCTTCGATGAGGCCCTGCCATGAACCACACCACCCCCGGCGCACAGATGAAAGTGCGCAACATCCACAAGCGCTTCGGTGCCTTTACGGCGCTCAACGATGTCTCGCTGGACATCGCCGCCGGCGAACTGGTGTGCCTGCTCGGCCCGTCCGGCTGTGGCAAGACCACGCTGTTGCGCTGCATCGCCGGCCTGGAGCGCCAGGACCGCGGCACGCTGTATATCGGCGAGCGCGATATCTCCGAGCTGCCGCCCCAGGCCCGTGACTACGGCATCCTGTTCCAGTCCTACGCGCTGTTCCCCAACCTGACCGTCGAAGCCAACATCGCCTACGGCCTGACCGGCAGTGGCCGCGAGCAGGCCCGCCAGCGGGTGGCTGAAATGCTCGAACTGGTAGGCCTTTCTGGCAGCGAGAAGAAATACCCTGGCCAGCTCTCTGGTGGCCAGCAGCAACGTGTGGCCCTGGCCCGTGCGCTGGCGCCGTCGCCATCCCTGCTACTGCTCGACGAGCCGATGTCGGCGCTGGACGCCCGGGTGCGTGAGCACCTGTGCACCGAGCTGCGCCAGCTGCAACGCCAGCTGGGCATCACCACCTTGATGGTGACCCACAACCAGGACGAAGCCATGCTGATGGCCGACCGCATTGCGGTGATGAACAACGGCCAGGTCGAGCAGTACGCCACCCCGCAGGAAATCTACGACCAGCCGGCCACGCCGTTCGTTGCCGAGTTCGTCGGCCAGGGCAACTGGCTGCCGTTCCAGCGCAGCGGCGACAGCCATGCCCAGGTTGGCGGCATGAACATGCGCCTGGCGCCGGGGTCGGCCCAGGCCAGCAGCGGCCGGCTGTTCTGTCGCCCGGAGGCGATCACGGTCAACCCGGTGGTACACGAAGAAAACCTGTTCCCGGCTATGGTCCGCGAAATCACCTTTCTCGGTAACCGCTGCCGCATGAGTTTTGAACTCAAGGCCCTGCCAGGCCATGCCCTGCTGGCCGAGCTGGCCCCCGAGGCCATGCCGCGCCTGGGTTCGCAGGACATCTGGGTGGCATTGCCACCGCAGAGCCTGCAGGTGTTTGCCTGAGATGGCCGCGCCAATGTCCTTGCCGCTGAGCCAGGCCAAAGCCGCGCCGCGTGCTGGCGTTGCCTTGGGCGACCGGTTGTTCGTCGTCGGCGGCAAGAGCCTGCTGCTGATCCTGTTGGTGCTGGCCGTGCTGATGCCGCTGCTGGCGATCTTCTGGCGTGGCTTCAGCGCGGACGCGGGCCAGGGTGGCGGCTTGTTGGCAGCCCGGGAGCTGTTCGCCAGCGACAACTTCCACTGGTTGCTCGGCAACAGCCTGTCGGTGGCTTTCACCGTTGCGGCCATCGTGGTGCCGTTGGCCTACCTGTTTGCCTATGCCCTGCAACGTACGCTGATCCCGGCCAAGGGCCTGTGGCGGGGGATTTCGCTGCTGCCGCTGCTTGCCCCGTCGATGCTGCCGGCCATCGCTTTGGTCTACCTGTTCGGTAACCAAGGGCTGCTACGCGGGTTGCTCAGCGACAACATCTACGGCTTCTGGGGCATCGTGCTGGGGGAGGCCATCTACACCTTCCCGCATGCGCTGATGATCCTGCTGTCGGCGCTGTCGCTGGCCGATGCTCGGCTGTTCGATGCTGCCTCCAGCATGGGCGCCGGCCCAGGTCGGGCGTTCACCAGCATCACCTGGCCGGCCACGCGCCAGGCGGTGTTTGCGGCGTTCTGCCTGGTGTTCACCCTGACCATCACCGACTTCGGTGTGCCGGTGGTGGTCGGTGGCGACTATCAGGTGCTGGCGCTGGAGGCCTACAAGGCGGTGGTCGGCCAGCAACAGTTCGGCCGTGGTGCGCTAATCGGCATGGTGCTGCTGTTGCCGGCCCTGTTCAGCTTCAGCGTCGACGCCTGGCTGCGCCGGCGCCAGGGCGACGCCATGAGCGGCCGCGCCCAGGTGTTCGAACCCAAGCCATCGCGTGGCCGCGATGCCTGCTTCCTGGCCCTCGTGCTGCTGGTGTGTGCGGCATTGCTGCTGATGATCGGCATGGCGGTGTATTCGTCGCTGGTCACTTTCTGGCCATACAACCTTTCGTTGTCGCTGCGTCACTACATGTTCGAAGACACCGCCGGTGGCGGCTGGCTGGCCTACCGCAACAGCGTGACCATGGCCATCGGCACCGCGCTGATCGGCAGCATCGTGATTTTCACCGGTGCCTACCTGATGGAGAAGACCCAAGGGCAGCGCCTGCTCAACCAGGTGCTGCGCCTGCTCAGTTTTATCCCCATGGCCGTGCCGGGCCTGGTGCTGGGCCTGGGCTACGTCTTCTTCTTCAACCTGAACGGCAACCCGCTGCATGTGCTGTACGGCAGCATGGGGCTGTTGGTGGTGTGCACCATCGCCCATTACCTGACCACCGCGCAGATGACCGCAACCACCGCGCTGCGCCAGCTTGATGGCGAGTTCGAGGCCGCGGCGCTCTCGTTGAAGGCGCCGCTGTACAAGCACTTCGTGCGGGTCACAGTGCCTATCTGCCTGCCAGCGCTGCTGGACATCATCCGCTACCTGTTCGTTTCGGCGATGACCACGGTGTCTGCGGCGATCTTCCTGTACAGCCCCGACACCATCCTGGCTGCCGTTGCCGTGCTGAATATGGACGATGCCGGCAACGTTGGCGGTGCTGCTGCCATGTCCACCCTGATCCTGCTGACCAGTGCCGGCGCTTCACTGCTGCTGGCCGCAGCCTCACGCGGCCTGCTGCGCCGCTCCCAAGCCTGGCGCCAACGCGCCGCGACCGTCTGACCTGTAAGGAACCTATCCATGTACAAGCACCTTGCACTTGCCGCTGCTGTTTGCAGCGTGTTCAGCCTGCAGGCTTCGGCCGCCGGTACCCAGCTGACGGTCTACACCGCACTGGAAGCCGAGCAGTTGAAGAGCTACAAGCAGGCCTTCGAGAAGGCCAACCCGGACATCGAGATCAAGTGGGTACGCGATTCCACCGGCATCATCACTGCCAAGCTGCTGGCCGAGAAAGACCGCCCGCAAGCCGACGCGGTATGGGGCCTGGCAGCGTCCAGCCTGGCCATTCTCGACCAGAACGGCATGCTTGAAGCCTACGCACCCAAGGACCTGGGCAAGATCTCCGGCAACTACCGGGACGCTGCCAACCCGCCGGCGTGGGTGGGCATGGACGTGTGGGCCGCAACCATCTGCTTTAATACCATCGAGGCCGAGAAGCAGGGCCTGAGCAAGCCGGTGAGCTGGCAGGACCTGACCAAGCCTGAGTACAAGGGCAAGATCGTCATGCCGAACCCGGCCTCGTCGGGTACCGGCTTCCTTGATGTGAGTGCCTGGTTGCAGACCTTTGGTGAGCCGCAAGGCTGGGCCTACATGGACGCACTGCACCAGAATATCGGCCAGTATGTTCACTCCGGCTCCAAGCCATGCAAGCTGGCGGCTGCGGGCGAGTTCCCGATCGGTATCTCGTTCGAATACCCGGCTGTGCAACTGAAGCGCCAGGGCGCGCCGCTGGACATCGTGTTGCCGAAGGAAGGCCTGGGCTGGGAGATCGAGGCGACTGCTGTGATCAAAGGCTCGCCCAAGGCGGATGCGGCCAAGCGCCTGGCTGATTTCTCGGCCAGCCCGGCGGCGATGGAGCTGTACAAGGAAAACTTCGCCGTGCTGGCCGCGCCGGGTATTGCCAAGCCACAGACCGAGCTACCGGCGGACTATGAACAGCGCCTGATCAAGAACGACTTTGCCTGGGCATCGAAGAACCGTGACCAGATTCTGGCCGAGTGGCGCAAGCGCTACGACGGCAAGTCGGAGAAGGTGGCCCAGCAGTGATTGAGTGAGGGCTGGCAGGGGTATGGCTTGTGTGGTGTGGCGCCTATGAGATCGAGCGCCGCCCGCGCGGCGCTTCGCGGGGCAAGCCCGCTCCCACATTTGTTGCAACGTGGCCATGCCTGTGGAAGCGGCGTTGTCAGCCTTGGTGCATGTCTTGAAACAGGGCGGGGCGGCGGCGGCGGCAGCCAAGTAATCGCGTCAAGCCAACAAGGCTTACAACTATGGCCTGATAGGTTTGGCACGTTGCAACAAATGTGGGAGCGGGCTTGCCCCGCGAAGCGCCGCGCGGGCGGCGCTCGATCTCACAGGCGATGGAAATGCATAGGCAAACGCCTGGCGGCCCTAATGCAATTTGCCAGAAACCATAGAATCTCCCACAGAGACCGCACACGCCTAAAAAACTGCGCTATCCCTGTGGAAGCGAGCTTGCCCGCGAAGAGGCCAGACCCTGCGGGCTCAGATCTGTGAAACCAATGCCTCCAACTGTTCCTGCCGCTCAGCCTGATTCAGCTTCGCCCCGGGGTTGAGGGTGGACCACTGTGGGTGCGCCCGCGCCTTCACCAGTGCTTCTGGCAACTTGCCCTCGCGCCATGCCTTTTCATCCAGCTCACCCAGCCTGATGCTGTCTTGCGCCGCATGCCCGCGGTTATCCAGCGCCATCATCAACTGCTGCTGACGCAAAGCCAGCAGGCGCAATACCGTGTCGTCCACGGTCAGCTCGCGTTTGCCCTTGAGCTTGCCCATCAACCGTGAGCCATAGTTACGCGCCGTCTGCAGCGCACCACCGGCAATCGCCCCGGCCAGCGCTGCCGCGCCGAGGGTAAGCCCGCCGACCAGCAGATCGACCCCGGCGCCGGCTGCAGCGCCGGCCGCCACGCCGCTGCCCAGGCGCACGCCCAGCAGCTTCAGGGTTTCAGGATTGAACAGGTCATCGCCCCAGCGGCCATCGAGCAACGGCAGGTCGCTGGCATGGGCATCCTCGCGGCGGAAGGCATACAGCTTGAGCAGGGCTTCGACGCAACGCTGTTCACGTTGGCGTATGTCCTGGCGCAGTGCCTCTATGGCCTTGGCTTCGGCCGCTGGCTCGGCCTCGACGCTACGCCGGCAGGCGGCGCAGTCCAGCAGCAACTCGGCAATCAGCCGCTTGCCACTGTGCTGGCGGGCCAGGCGCTGTGCCTGCTGGTCGTCGATCAGCCGCTGCAGGGCCGGGCGAGCATCCTCCAGCAGCAGGGCCAGGCTTTCATATAAGCGGCGCTCGCCATCCTCGGGCGGGGCCACGCTGTCGAACCGCACCAACGCGTGAAGCCCAAGCCGGGCAAGGGCTTCACGCCATTGCGGCTCGCGGTGCTGGTGGCTGGCGACGAAGTTGAGCACCGGCAGCAACGGCTTGCCGCAGCTGGCCAGCACTTCCAGTTCGTCGCGGTACTTGGCCAGCACCGGCTCGCGGGCGTCGATTACATATAGGCCGGCATCGCTGGCCAGCAACTGGCGCAGCACCTTGGCCTCCTGCTCGAAGCGCTGGCGCGCCTCGCTGCCTTGCAGAAAGCGCTCCAGGCGGGCCGGGCCGTCCAGGCGCTCGCCCGGGCGCTCCAGCCGCTCCAGGTAGTCGAGCAGGGCAATGGCGTCCTCCAGGCCCGGGGTGTCGTACAACTCCAGCAAGGGTTCGCCGTCCACCGACAAGCGCGCACCTTCTACATGGCGGGTGGTGCTGGGGCGGTGGGACACTTCGCCAAAGCTTACGTCGCGGGTCAGCGTGCGCAGCAGCGAGGTCTTGCCGACGTTGGTATGGCCGACCACGGCCAGTTTCAGTGGCTCAGTCATGGCCATGCTCCAGCCAGGTCAGTGGTGAGGTGTCGGCGTGCTGCAGGCCAAGGCGGTCGAGGGCTTCGTGCCAATCGCCCAGGCGCTGGGCATCAACAGCCTGGCCGGGTGCGGACTGCAGTAGCCAGATACGGGTTGCGCCGGCATTGCGCGCCAGTTCGGCGAGCAACGCCAGGCTGCCGCGGTCGGGCGAGCGCCGGGGGTCGCAGGCGATGGCCAGGCGTGCCGGGGGGAAGCGGCTGAGTTGTTCGAGCAGCCTGTTGCGCGATTCGCGGCTGTCGAGCACGCCAGCATCGATCACGCTGTTCGGCAGGGCGGGCGGCCAGGGGCGCTGGTCGTCCAGTTCCAGGCCCACCAGCAGGGCACCGCTGCTGCCGCTTTCCAGCTGGCCGGCGGGAAACTGTGGCAGGGCCTCGGGCGCGGCATCCTGCACGCCGATGCGTTCGCTGCGCGGCATCAGTGCATCACGCAGTTGCGCGTAGCCGGGCAGGCTCAAGTCCAGTGCCAGGCGCTCGCGGCCTTGGCGCCAGCGCCACAGGCACAATGCAGCCAGTACCAGGCGTGGTAACAGGCCATACACCAGCACCACCCCCAGCAACCAGCTGGCCCAGGCCTGTCGGGCTTGCTCCAGGGCCGGCAAGGTGTCGCCGCTGGCGCGGATCATGGCTTCGTCAGGCACGGCAAAGCCCAGCAGCGAAGGCAGGGCGCCCAGGGCTTGGGTCAGGTGGATGAACGGGTCGGCGGCAAGCAGCGTGGTTTCCCAGACAAAGCCATAGCGCCGGGTCGCCAGCAAGGCCAGCAGCATGCCCAGGGCGGTGAGCATGGCCAGCAGCCACAGGCCATGCACCAGCAGGCCGAGCAGCCAGCGGTTCAGGCGTTGGCGTTGCAGCAGCACAAGCAGCGCAGGTGCCAGGTGTGCGGCCTTGGCATCGCGAGCAAAGCGTTCACTCAGCCATAGCCACAAGCGGCCCAGCCCTGCGCCATGCTCGCCGCTTACGGCAAAACCGATGGCCCAGCCCAGCAGCATCAGCAGGTTCAGCCCGAGCAGGCTGCCCAGGGCCCAGAACACGTTCACCGGCCGCTGCCCGTCGCCCAGGGCGGCCAGGGCCAGGCCCGCGCCGCTGAGCACGGCCATCAGCAGCAAGGCCAGCAGCGCCAGGCGCGCGCCTTGCTTCCAGTGGCGCAGGGCGGTGCTCATGCCATCGCGTTCGGCCAGGAACAGTGCACGGGTTTCGATGCGGGCCGCCAGGTCGCCGCCCAATTGGCGGGCGCGACGGTTGGCTTCCTGGTCCTCCAGGGGGCCGGCGTGTTCCTCGCGCAGGCGTACCGCTTCGGTGAGCCAGCGCTTGTCCAGTGGAGTCGGTCCAGTCACAAGGTCTTCCATTGCACGGTTCAGGGCAGAAGCATAACCCACCGCGGGTTTGCTATCCTCGCTGCATGACGACTTCACTCCCCCTCAGCCTGATTGCGGCGCTCGCCGAGAACCGCGTGATAGGCATCGACAATTCCATGCCCTGGCATTTGCCGGGGGATTTCAAGTACTTCAAGGCCACCACCCTGGGCAAGCCAATCATCATGGGCCGCAAGACCTGGGACTCCCTGGGCCGACCGCTGCTGGGGCGTTTGAATATCGTGGTCAGCCGCCAACCGGGCCTGGAACTGGCGGGTGCCGAGGTTTTCGCCTCGCTGGAAGACGCGATTGTGCGCGCCGGGCAGTGGGCACGCGAGCAGGGCGTGGATGAGCTGATGCTGATCGGCGGCGCGCAGTTGTATGCACAGGCGCTGGAGAAAGGCTTGGTGAGCCGCATGTACCTGACCCGGGTGGAGCTTGAGCCGGAAGGTGATGCGTGGTTCCCCGAGTTCGACAAAGGGGAGTGGCAACTGGCGTCGAGTGAAGCGCAGGCAGAGGCGGACAAGCCTGCGTATCACTTCGAGGTGTGGAACAAGGTGTGATGATTCTGGGGCCGCATTAGCGGCCCCAGCCGTTTCAGGAGTGGCTCAACTCGGCGTGCTCATCGTCAGCCAGCACATCCTTGTCTGTCTCCTTGAGCAGTTGGCTGGTCACCACGCCTGCGGTCATCGAGCCATTGACGTTCAACGCCGTGCGGCCCATGTCGATCAGCGGCTCCACCGAAATCAGCAACGCCACCAGCTCCACCGGCAAGCCCATGGCTGGGAGCACGATCAGCGCGGCAAAGGTGGCCCCGCCACCCACGCCGGCAACCCCTGCAGAACTCAGCGTGACGATGGCCACCAGGGTAGCGATCCACAGCGGGTCGAAGGTATCGATGCCCACCGCCGGTGCCACCATCACCGCCAGCATGGCGGGATAGAGGCCAGCGCAGCCGTTCTGGCCAATGGTGGTGCCGAACGATGCGCTGAAGCTGGCAATCGACTGCGGCACACCCAGACGGCGGGTTTGCGCTTCGATGTTCAGCGGAATGCTGGCGGCGCTGGAGCGGCTGGTGAAGGCGAAGGTCAGCACCGGCCACACCTTGCGGAAGAAGCGCAGCGGGCTCACACCGGTCGCCGCCAGGATGAGGGCATGCACCACGAACATCAGCCCCAGGCCCAGGTACGACACCACCACGAAGCTGCCCAGCTTGAGGATGTCTTCCATGTTCGAGCTGGCAACCACCTTGGTCATCAACGCCAGCACGCCATACGGGGTCAGTTTCATTACCACCCGCACCAGGCGCATCACCCAGGCTTGCAGGGTGTCGATGGCCGACAGGGCGCGCTCGCCTTTCTCGGCATCGTCCTTGATCAGCTGCAGCGCGGCCAGGCCGACGAACACGGCGAAGATCACCACGCTGATGATCGACGTCGGCTTGGCCCGCGCCAGGTCACCCACCGGGTTGCTGGGGATGAACGACAGCAGCAGCTGCGGGATGTTGAGGTCGGCGACCTTGCCAGCGTAGTCGCTGTGGATAACCTGCATGCGGGCGCTTTCCTGCACACCGGCCACCAGGCCTTCGGCACTCAGGCCGAACAGGTTGGTCAGCACGATGCCGATCAGCGCGGCAATGGCGGTGGTCAGCAGCAGGGTGCCGATGCTCAGCACGCTGATGCGGCCCAGCGACGAGGCATTGTGCAGGCGCGCCACGGCGCTGAGGATCGAGGCGAAGATCAGCGGCATGACAATCATCTGCAGCAGGCCCACATAGCCGTTGCCGACCAGGTCAAGCCAGGCGATGGTGGCCTTGAGCACGGGGTGGCCAGCGCCGTAGATCGTGTGCAGGGCCAGGCCGAAGACGACGCCCAGCACCAGGCCCAGCAGTACCTTCTTGGCCAGGCTCCAGTCGGTGCGGCGGGTTTGTGCCAGGCCCAGCAACAGGGCCAGGAACGCCAGCAGGTTTAGGGACAGCGGCAGGTTCATTGAAGCTCCAGCAGAAAAAGGCAGAATTGGCATCGCCTCTGTGAGCGATTGCGAACGGAAATGCTAACAGCCTGAAAACAAACGAATTTATACCCAAATGGAATTTGCATAGTCGTTTATGGAATAACGAAGTGTCGCGTATTGCAATGAACACGGCGTTTACGGCTGTCTGGAGGTCGTTATCGAGGGTTGCCAGGGGTGATTGTTGCACTAGCGTTTCTGGGTCACTTTCAGGAGATTCGTACATGAAATCCGCTGTGAAAGCTGCCGCCATCGGCCTGTCCCTGCTGTTCAGTATCGAAACCTTCGCCACCGAGCTCCAACATTGGCCTGCCGAAGCGGCCAGGCAGCTCGACAGCATGATCGCCGCCAATGCCAATAAAGGTAACTACGCGGTGTTCGACATGGACAACACCAGTTACCGTTATGACCTGGAAGAAGCCTTGCTGCCCTTCATGGAAAACAAAGGCCTGCTGAGCCGCGACAAGCTCGACCCTTCGCTGAAACTGATGCCGTTCAAGGACACTGCCGAGCACAAGGAAAGCCTGTTCAGCTACTACTACCGGTTGTGCGAAGTCGACGATATGGTCTGCTACCCGTGGGTGGCCCAGGTGTTTTCCGGTTTTACCCTGAAGGAGTTGAAGGTGCAGGTGGATGAGCTGATGGCTTCGACCAAGCCCATCCCCAGCACTTATTACGAAGGTGACCAGGTCAAGGCCATCGAAGTACAGCCCCCCAAGGTCTTCAGGGGCCAGGCCGAGCTGTACAACAAACTGATGGAGAACGGCATCGAGGTCTATGTGATTTCTGCTGCCTCCGAGGAACTGGTGCGCATGGTCGCATCAGATCCCAAGTACGGCTACAACGTGAAGCCGCAGAACGTGATTGGCGTGAGTCTGCTGTTAAAGGACCGCAGCAATGGCCAACTGACCACGGCGCGCAAGCAGATCAGTGCCGGCCATTACGATGCCAAGGCCAATGAAGGGCTGGAGCTGACCCCGTATCTGTGGACCCCGGCTACCTGGATGGCGGGCAAGCAGGCGGCCATCCTGACCTACATCGATGAATGGAAGAAGCCGGTGCTGGTGGGCGGCGACACGCCGACCAGCGATGGCTACATGCAGTTCCACGGGGTGGATGTGGGCAAAGGTGGCATCCACCTGTGGATAAACCGCAAGGCCAAGTACATGGACCAGCTCAACGGCATGATTACCAGGAATGCGGCGGCGCAGGCCAAGGAAGGGTTGCCGGTGACGGCGGACAAGAACTGGGTGATCGTG
Source organism: Pseudomonas fortuita (assembly GCF_026898135.2). NCBI lineage: Bacteria > Pseudomonadati > Pseudomonadota > Gammaproteobacteria > Pseudomonadales > Pseudomonadaceae > Pseudomonas > Pseudomonas fortuita. Next base: position 5,982,398 of record NZ_CP114035.2, on the reverse strand, counting down.
ACGCCGGAGCAAATCCAGTAGTTGTTGCGTTGTCTGCTCCGGCCTCTTCGCGGGCGTGCCCGCGAAGAGGCCGGAACAGGCATAAAAAAACCGGCGCCCAGGGCGCCGGTTCTTCTTTCACGCTAAAAAGGCTCAGAGCCCTTCCAGCATCGCCTTGTTGCGCACCGCACCCTTGTCGGCACTGGTCGCCAGCAGGGCATAGGCCTTCAGCGCGGTGGTCACCTTGCGTGGGCGTACTTCAGCGGGTTTCCAGCCCTTCTTGTCCTGCTCGATGCGGCGCTCGGCCAGCGCTTCGTCGCTGACCAGCAGGTTGATCGAACGGTTAGGGATGTCGATCAATACCTTGTCGCCATCACGGACCAGGCCGATGGCGCCGCCAGCAGCAGCTTCTGGCGAGGCGTGGCCGATCGACAGGCCCGAGGTGCCGCCCGAGAAGCGGCCGTCGGTGAGCAGGGCGCAGGCCTTGCCCAGGCCTTTGGACTTCAGGTACGAGGTCGGGTACAGCATTTCCTGCATGCCCGGGCCGCCTTTCGGGCCTTCGTAGCGGATGATCACGATGTCGCCGGCCTTCACCTCGTCGGCGAGGATGCCGCGCACGGCGCTGTCCTGGCTCTCGAAGATCTTGGCGTTGCCCTCGAACACGTGGATCGACTCGTCGACACCGGCGGTTTTCACCACGCAACCGTCGACCGCGATGTTGCCGTACAGCACGGCCAGCCCGCCTTCTTGCGAGTAGGCGTGCTCGAAGCTGCGGATGCAGCCGTTTTCACGGTCGTCATCAAGGGTTTCCCAACGGGTCGACTGGCTGAATGCGGTCTGGGTCGGGATACCGGCAGGGCCGGCCTTGAAGAAGGTGTGCACGGCTTCGTCATCGGTCTGGGTGATGTCCCATTTGGCGATGGCTTCTTCCATGCTGCGGCTGTGCACGGTCGGCAGGTCGGTGTGCAGCAGGCCGCCACGGGCCAGCGAACCGAGGATGCTGAAGATGCCGCCGGCGCGGTGCACGTCTTCCATGTGGTACTTCTGGATGTTCGGCGCCACTTTGCACAACTGCGGCACTTTACGCGACAGGCGGTCGATGTCACGCAGGTCGAACGCGACTTCGCCTTCCTGGGCTGCGGCCAGCAGGTGCAGGATGGTGTTGGTCGAGCCGCCCATCGCGATGTCGAGCATCATGGCGTTTTCAAACGCCTTGAAGTTGGCGATGCTGCGGGGCAGCACCGACTCGTCGTTCTCGCCGTAGTAGCGCTTGCACAGCTCGACGATGGTGCGGCCGGCAGTGAGGAACAGCTGCTCGCGGTCGGCGTGGGTGGCCAGGGTCGAGCCATTGCCCGGCAAGGCCAGGCCCAGGGCTTCGGTCAGGCAGTTCATCGAGTTGGCGGTGAACATGCCGGAGCACGAACCGCACGTCGGGCAGGCACTGCGCTCGTATTCGGCGACTTTTTCATCGGAGGCCGAGGCATCGGCGGCGATGACCATGGCGTCGACCAGGTCCAGGCCGTGGCTGGCCAGCTTGGTCTTGCCGGCTTCCATCGGGCCGCCGGAAACGAAGATCACCGGGATGTTCAGGCGCAGGGCGGCCATCAGCATGCCGGGGGTGATCTTGTCGCAGTTGGAGATGCACACGATGGCGTCGGCGCAGTGGGCGTTGACCATGTATTCCACGGCGTCGGCAATGATCTCGCGGCTTGGCAGCGAGTACAGCATGCCGTCGTGGCCCATGGCGATGCCGTCATCGACCGCGATGGTGTTGAATTCCTTGGCCACGCCACCGGCGCGCTCGATCTCGCGGGCGACCAGCTGGCCCAGGTCCTTCAGGTGCACGTGGCCCGGGACGAACTGGGTGAACGAGTTGGCGATGGCGATGATCGGTTTCTTGAAGTCTTCGTCTTTCATCCCGGTGGCACGCCACAAGGCACGGGCGCCGGCCATGTTGCGGCCTTGGGTGGAAGTCTTGGAACGATAATCAGGCATGAAGCACTCCTGGCGGCTTAATCAGGTCACAAAAAGGGGAGTGAGCTTCTCTTTTCCTATGCGCCTTAGGCCGGTTGCCACTGGCACGGATGGGGCCGAAGACAGCACGGGATCGCCGCGTGCTCGACCAGAGCTCATAAACCCGCCGGGGATGACTGGCGATGAATAGCCCGATTCTACACCGCTGGCGCGGCGAGGGAATGGCGATGTGTCTGGGCGGTGGCATCGGGCGCGCGATGGGCGTTTTTGCAGGACCGTTCTGAAACCCGCCCCGTGGCGCTGACAAGCAGTGCACTCCAAGCCTTAAGCTGCCTTGAAAGGCCAGCTGCTATCGGCTTGCCACGAACCCATAGCTGCAGCTGAATGCGGTGTTAAGCGCTTTTTATAACGATTGAGCGCGTGTGAGATGAGCAGGTGGCTGCTGGGGTGCGTACCAGTGCCACTAGTTTAAAACTTGACATGTAATCAAGGTTGGGTTTTGAAAGCGTGTGCTCTACCGTTTCTGTGGGCTCACTTATTTTTTTGTGAGCAATTTCATTTTTATGCGAAGCACTGTTCAGGGCCAGTAAAAAAACTTCATCGCCCGCTATCAGCTCGGCGCTCAATGCTGTGGTAAAAGCATATTTCCCTGGGCTGCTCTCAACAGCACTCATCTGGGCGGGGGAGTAGGCGTCCTCCGCGTACATGTGGGTCGGGTTCGGAGCCAATACCTGAGCTTCGCTCCAGAAGCTGACAGAGGGGGAAGTGCGTGCCTCGCCGTCACGGACGACTTGATAAATAATGTGCACTTCGCCGCCGTTGGTGGGGAACGTCAATTCTTTTCCAATGGCTATTTCGAGTGGTTGCCCCACGTCGCCGAATTGTTCTTCAAGTATTCCACTGGCGAGAGGGTGGGACCCTACAAAGAACAGCCGAATGGTATCGGATGGTGTGGCGCCAGGGTACACGGGTATCGTAACGCTGAACCCATTTTTTACAGCGTCCCAAGGCAGCACGCCTTCTACGATGTCTTTTCCAACAGGATGATAGAGCTCTGCACCGAAATCATACGTGGTGGTCGGTGATGTATTGCCAGTTCTAACGATTATGTAATTTAACGTGACGCGGCGCCCATGCTGCTCATTCAGCCGTTCGCCGGATATGAAATGTTCGATTGTTTCCCCGGGCGCTTCACAATCTAATAATATAAAGCTGCTTATCTGGCCCACGTTTATGACGATGTGGTCGCCTTTCTGGAATACGCTCGACCCTGGAATCAGGATGGTTATGCCTTGGTTTAGTGTTTCAAACGGTAAGAAGTTATCGCTGTTGGCTTCTTTAATGGTTGGGGCTTCCAGCCCTTGGTGGTGATGGTTATTCCTCATTGCCGTTTTCTCCAATTTTCCCGGGTGGCTGGGCTTATTGGAATCCGGTGAGGGGGCGAAGACAACTGGCAGAAATGCCAGGCGTAGGCCGTTAATCGACACTGCTGTACGAAATATGGGAAGGGCCTCGGCTGTGCAGGCCGAGGCCGTAATCGTCGTTTCGGGAAACTAAACGGAATTCCCGGAACCCTTACTTAACTGTTGGGCAGCAACCGGCAGGTGATGCTCTTGATGTAGCGGGTTTCTGCAATGGCCGGGTGTACCGGATGGTCCGGGCCTTGGCCACCGCGCTCGAGCAGCTGCATGTTGCGGTCCAGGTGGCGGGCGCTGGTGAGCAGGATGTTGTTCAGGTCGTCCTCGGGCAAGTGCATCGAGCACGAAGCGCTGACCAGAATGCCATCTTTGTTCAGCATGCGCATGGCCTGTTCGTTCAGGCGGCGGTAGGCCGCTTCGCCGTTTTTCAGGTCCTTCTTGCGTTTGATGAAGGCGGGTGGGTCGGCAATGATCACGTCAAAGCGCTCTTCGGCAGCCTTGAGCTCGCGCAGGGCTTCGAACACGTCGCCTTCGATGCAGGTCAGCTTCTCGCTGATGCCGTTCAGTGCAGCGTTACGCTCCACGCCATCCAGGGCAAAACCCGAGGCATCGACACAGAATACTTCGCTGGCGCCGAAGGCACCGGCCTGCACGCCCCAGCCACCGATGTAGCTGAACAGGTCGAGTACACGCTTGCCCTTCACGTACGGCGCCAGGCGCGCGCGGTTCATGCGGTGGTCGTAGAACCAGCCGGTCTTCTGGCCTTCACGCACCGGGGCTTCGAACTTGACGCCGTTCTCTTCCAGCGGCACCCAGTCCGGCACCTCGCCGTAGACGGTCTCGACATAGCGCTGCAAGCCTTCGGCATCACGCGCAGCGGAGTCGTTCTTGAACAGGATGCCGCTGGGCTTGAGCACCTGCACCAAGGCAGCGATCACGTCGTCCTTGTGCGCTTCCATGGTGGCCGAGGCCAATTGCACCACGAGGATATCGAAGAAGCGGTCGACCACCAGGCCCGGCAGCAGGTCGGAATCGCCGTAGACCAGGCGGTAGCATGGTTGATCGAACAGGCGCTCGCGCAGCGACAGGGCGACGTTCAGGCGGTGTACCAGCAGCGACTTGTCCAGCGGCAGCTTGATGTCGCGCGACAGCAGGCGGGCGCAGATCAGGTTGTTCGGGCTGAGTGCGACGATGCCCAGCGGTTTGCCGTTGGCTGCCTCGAGAACGGCCTGCTGACCGGCCTGAAAGCCTTGCAGCGGGGTCGCGGTGACGTCGACTTCGTTGCTGTAGACCCACAGGTGGCCGGCGCGCAGGCGGCGGTCGGCGTTGGCTTTGAGGCGAAGGCTGGGCAGGGACATGACGTCGCTCCGGGAAAAAAGAGCGGGAGTATAGCGTGTCTGCGGTGCTTTCGCCTTTAGAGGTGCAGCGCCTGGGAGATCGAGCGCCGCGCGGGTGGCGCTCAATCTCGCAGCCGCTGCACCTGTCACGGCGAGCGCAGAGAGGGTTAAAATCCCCGGTCCTAAACGAGTGTGCACGTATGTCCCAAGAACTCAGCGCCGAACAGATCCAGCAAGCCTTGCAAGGCATCACCATTCCGCCGCAACCGCAGATCATGGTCGACCTGCAGTTCGAGCAATACATGCCTGACCCGGATCTGGAAACCATTGCCAAGCTGATTTCCCAGGACCCGGGGCTCTCGGGCGCCTTGCTCAAGCTGGTCAACTCCCCGCACTTCGGCCTTTCCAACAAGATCGGCTCGATCCAGCGCGCAGTGAACCTGCTGGGCAGCCGTTCGATCATCAACCTGATCAACGCCCAGTCGATCAAGGGCGAGATGAGCGACGAGACCATCGTCACCCTCAACCGCTTCTGGGATACCGCCCAGGACGTGGCGATGACCTGCCTGACGCTGGCCAAGCGCACCGGTGTCCAGGCCGCGGACGAGGCTTACACCCTGGGCCTGTTCCATGACTGTGGCGTGCCGCTGATGCTCAAGCGCTTCCCCGACTACATGGATGTGCTGGTGCAGGCCTATGCTCAGGCCAGCGCGCAAACGCGGGTCGTCGACACCGAAAACCGCGTGTTCAACACCAACCATTCGGTAGTCGGATATTTCACCGCCAAGTCGTGGCGCCTGCCTGAGCACCTCACGGCAGCCATCGCCAACCATCACAATGCCCTGGCCGTGTTCCGTGATGAGAGCTCGCGCAATACCCAGAGCCAGTTGAAAAACCTGCTGGCGGTACTGAAGATGGCCGAGCACATCTGCGCGTCCTACCGGGTGCTGGGCAACCAGGCGGTGGACCACGAATGGAACGCGGTCGGCCCGCTGGTGCTCGATTACATTGGCTTGTCGGAATACGATTTCGAAAACCTCAAACAGAACATTCGCGAGCTGAGCGGGCACTGACACATGCCGGAATTGCCAGAAGTAGAAACCACCCGGCGCGGTATCGCGCCCCACCTGGAAGGCCAGCGTGTCAGCCGCGTGGTGGTGCGTGACCGGCGCTTGCGTTGGCCAATCCCGGAAGACCTGGACGTGCGCCTGTCGGGGCAGCGCATTGTCAGTGTCGAGCGGCGCGCCAAATACCTGTTGATCAATGCCGAGGTGGGTACGCTGATCAGCCACCTGGGCATGTCGGGCAACTTGCGGCTGGTCGAACTGGGTTTGCCGGCGGCCCGGCATGAACATGTCGACATCGAGCTGGAGTCGGGGCTGATGCTGCGCTACACCGACCCGCGCCGCTTCGGGGCCATGCTGTGGAGCCTGGACCCGCTGAACCACGAGCTATTGCTGCGCCTCGGGCCAGAGCCGCTGACTGATCTGTTTGACGGTGAGCGCCTGTTCCAGCTGTCGCGCGGGCGGTCGATGGCGGTCAAGCCGTTCATCATGGACAACGCGGTGGTGGTGGGGGTGGGCAACATCTACGCCACTGAAGCGCTGTTTGCTGCAGGTATCGACCCGCGTCGGGAGGCGGGCGGGATTTCACGGGCGCGTTACCTGAAGCTGGCGATCGAGATCAAGCGGGTGCTGGCGGCGGCGATCGAGCGCGGCGGTACCACCCTGCGCGACTTCATCGGGGGCGATGGGCAGCCGGGTTACTTCCAGCAGGAACTGTTTGCGTACGGCCGTGGCGGGCAGCCGTGCAAGGTGTGCGGCACGGAGTTGCGCGAGGTGAAGCTGGGGCAGCGGGCGAGCGTGTATTGCCCGCGCTGCCAGCGCTAAGGTGTATCGCTGTCCCCTGTGGGAGCGGCCTTGTGTCGCGATGGGGCGCGAAGCGGCCCCATTGGTTTAGCTTCGCAGCAAAAATTGCCGGGGCCGCTGTGCGGCCCATCGCGACGCAAGGCCGCTCCCACAAGGACCGCACAGAGGCGAGCAGGCAGTGATCAGTCCTTGCCGGTAATCCGACGGTACTTGGCCATCAGCTGTTCTTCGGTTTCCGGGTGCGCTTCATCCAGCGGAATGCAGTCGACCGGGCAGACTTGCTGGCACTGCGGCTCGTCGTAATGGCCCACACACTGGGTGCACAGGTTAGGGTCGATCACGTAGATCTCTTCGCCTTGGGAGATGGCCTCGTTCGGGCACTCGGGTTCGCAGACGTCGCAATTGATGCAATCGTCGGTGATTATCAGGGACATGGGGACTCCGGCCGGGGCTCAGTGCCCGGGCATGTTCAACGCAATGGGCACAATTGTGCCGCATTCGCGCCCGCAGTGCACGCGGGCGCGATAATCAGGCGATTGGGCTTACTTCTTGAAGCGTTCAGTCAGCGCTTCGGCCACCACCGGGTGGACGAACTTGCTGATATCACCACCCAGTGCGGCGATTTCCCGGACCAGGGTCGAGGAAATGAACGAATACCGCTCCGAAGGCGTCAGGAACAGGCTCTCGACATCGGGGGCCAGTTGCCTGTTCATGTTCGCCAGCTGGAACTCGTACTCGAAGTCGGACACCGCACGCAGGCCACGGAGGAAGACGTTGGCGCCCTGTTCCTTGGCGAAATGCGCCAACAGGGAGGAGAAGCCGATGACTTCGACATTGGGCAGGTGCTTGGTGACCTCACGCGCTAGCGCCACCCGCTGCTCCAGTGGGAACAGGGGGTTTTTCTTCGGGCTGGCCGCCACCGCGATGATCACGTGGTCGAACAGCCGCGAGGCGCGCTCGACCAGGTCGCCATGGCCTTTGGTAATGGGGTCGAAAGTACCCGGGTACAACACTCGGTTCATCGCGTCATCCTGGCTGGAGTGCGTTGGGGAGTCGGATGGTAGCGCAGCGACTGCGCCCGGCCAAGTCATGCGGCCAGCTGATGGCACTATAGACAGGGGCCGCAATCGTTGTCATGCACTGTGTGCCAGGCGGGCAATCAGGGCCTCGGTGAGCCTGGCACTGATGGCATACGGTGCACAGGCAGGCGCTCAGCGGATGAAAAGCTTGTAGACCAGGCGCTGCAAAGTTTTGCCGTAAGGCGGGTAGATCAGCCGTGCGGCGTTGAAGCGGTGCTTGGCGAGTATCGCCTTGGCCTTGCTGAAGGTCAGGAAACCGTCGTGGCCATGGTAGTGGCCCATGCCGGAAGGGCCGATGCCGCCGAAAGGCAGATCGTCCTGGGCTACATGCAGCAGGGTGTCGTTCAGGCAAACCCCGCCAGAGTGGGTGTGGCGCAGCACATGTTCCTGGGCGGCCCGGTCATGACCGAAGTAGTAAAGCGCCAGAGGGCGCGGGCGTTGGTTGATGTAGGCCAGCGCCTGGTCGAGGCTGTCGTAGGGCACCAGTGGCAGCAGCGGGCCGAAGATTTCGTCCTGCATTATCTGCATGCTGTCGTTGACGTCCAGCAGCAGGTGGGGTGGCAAGCGCCGGCCCTGGCGGGTTTCAGCGGGGTACAGGTCCAGTACCTGCGCACCTTTGTCGCGGGCATCGTCCAGCAGGTGCTGCAAGCGCTGAAGCTGGCGGGGGTTGATGATGGCGGTGTAGTCGGGGTTGTCGGCGATGCGTGGGTACATACGCTGCACGGCCTGCTGATAGGCGTCGCTGAAGGCTGATAGCCGTTCGCGTGGCACCAGCACATAGTCGGGGGCGACGCAGGTCTGGCCGGCGTTGAGGGTCTTGCCGAAGGCGATGCGCTCGGCGGCGCTGTCCAGCGGCACATCGGCCGACACGATGGCCGGTGACTTGCCGCCCAGCTCCAGGGTGACCGGGGTCAGGTTCTGCGCGGCAGCCAGCATGACCTGTCGGCCTACGCTGGTGGCGCCGGTGAACAGCAGATGGTCGAAGGGCAAGCGGGCGAAGGCCTGGCCCACCTCTACCTCGCCCAGCACAACGCTGACCAGGTCGGCAGGAAACACTTGCTCCAGCAATTGTTTCAAGGCTTGGGCACTGGCGGGTGTAGCTTCACTGAGTTTGAGCATGACTCTGTTGCCGGCGGCCAGGGCGCAGGTCAGCGGGCCGATGGCGAGGAACAGCGGGTAGTTCCACGGCACGATGACACCGACCACCCCCAGCGGCTGATAACGTACTTGAGCGCTGGCCGGCTGGAAGGCCAGGCCGACCCGTCGCCGGCTGGCGCGCATCCAGCGATGCAGGTGCCTTTCGGCGTGACGCAGGCCCTGTATCGAGGGCAGCAGCTCGGCCAGCAGGGTTTCGTCGGCGCTACGCCCGCCAAAGTCCTCGCTGATGGCCTCGATCAATCCGGCCTGGCCGGCCAGCAGGGCTTCGCGCAGGCTTCTCAGCCATTGCAGGCGCTGGGCAGCCGGCGGCAGGGGGGTGCCGGCAAATGCCTGGCGCTGGGCAGCGAACATCGCTGCGAGGTCGAGGTCGGATTGCACTGAGGACAAGGCACTGGGCGCGTTCATGGCGGCTTCGGATCCGGGCAGTGAGTGCCTAGAGCCTATACTCTAATCTGCACGATGGTGCGAATTTTTCCGTGGCGTCGAACGGTGCTTCCACCAGCAATACGCCGTAAGATGATCCTTTGATGAAGGCCCGCAGACTGGGAGCTGAGCATGGCCCCGCGCATGAAGACCCGAGAGCGCATCGTGCAGAACAGCCTGGAGTTGTTCAACGAGCAGGGCGAACGCAGCGTCAGTACCAACCACATTGCCGCGCACATGGAAATCTCGCCCGGCAATCTGTATTACCACTTCCCCAACAAGCAGGCGATCATTGCCCTGTTGTTCAGCCAGTATGAAGAACTGGTCGACAGCTTCCTGCGCCCGCCCCAAGGCCGCAAGGCCACCGTGGAGGACAAGCGCTTCTACCTCAAGGCCTTGTTGGCGGCGATGTGGAACTACCGCTTCCTGCACCGCGACCTGGAGCACCTGCTGGACAGTGACGCGGAACTTGCCGCCCGTTACCGGCGTTTTTCCGAGCGCTGCCTGCGCCAGGGCCAGGCGATCTACCGTGGCTTTGTCGACGCGGGGATCCTGGCCATGGTACCGGCGCAGATCGAATCGCTGACCATCAATGCCTGGATCGTGCTGACGTCCTGGGTTCGTTTTCTCAGCACCACGCGTGAGCATTCCGCGCATCTGGGTGAAGAAGCCTTCAAGCGGGGCGTCTATCAGGTGCTGGTGCTGGAACTGGGCTTCGTCACCGACAACGCCCGCGCCGCCGTGGACGCCCTGTGCCAGGAATTCCATGTACCGTTCAACCAGGCTCTGGAGCGCTAGCCCAGGGCCCTAGTGCCATCGATCAGGAGATTGTCATGCCCCTTGCGCAATTGATCACCCCGCAGCAGTTGGCCGAGCGATTGGGCTCGCCCAAGTTGGTGGTCCTCGACTGTCGCTTTGCCCTCGAGGATGTGGACTATGGCCAACGCAGCTATGCCCAAGGGCATATTGCCGGGGCGCATTTTGCCGACCTGGACCGCGACCTGAGCGGGCCGGTGAGCAAGGGGCGCACCGGGCGTCATCCACTGCCAGATGCGCAGCGGCTGGTCGCGCGCCTGCGTGAGTGGGGCCTGGACAACGACAGCGAGGTGGTGCTGTACGACGATGGCCCGGGTGCCTTTGCCGCCCGGGCCTGGTGGCTGCTGGTCTGGCTGGGCAAGCGCAACGGTGTGGCGATCCTCGACGGTGGCCTGAAGGCCTGGCATGCGGCGCACATGCCGTTGAGCCTGGACTCACCGCCCAAACGCGAAGGCACCTTCAGTGGTGAGCCGGATGCCAAGCTGCTGATCGATGCCGACCACTTGGGCAAGCGTCTCGGGAGCACAGACCTGACCTTGATCGACGCGCGAGCCGTGCCGCGTTTTCGCGGTGAGGTGGAGCCGATCGACCCGGTGGCGGGGCATATTCCCGGGGCCCAGTGCGCGGCGTTTACCGACAACCTGGGGGCTGATGGGCGCTTCTTGCCTGTGGATCAACTCAAGCAGCGCTTTGCCGAAAAGCTGGCCGGGCGGGCACCGGAGCAGTTGGTATCTTACTGCGGGTCTGGGGTGACGGCTTGCCATAACCTGTTTGCGATGGCGCTGGCGGGGTACCCGCTGGGCAAGCTGTACGCCGGGTCGTGGAGCGAGTGGATCAACAACCCGCAGCGTGCCGTAGCTACCGGCGAGTAAGCAGGCCCGGCGATCAGGCCGGTATTGCCAATGAAAACTGCGGTGCTTACTGGCCTTCGACCAGCCACTGCGGAATCCGCCGCTCCAGGTAATACCCTGGGTGACGCAGGCTGCCATCGACGAAGCCCACATGGCCACCGCGGCTGTGCAGTTCGAAGCGTGTTTGGGGTGCCAGTTCACGGGCCGTAGGCAGGCTATGGGCGGACACGAACGGGTCATCGCTGGAATGGATGATCAGCGTCGGCGTGCGGTTGTGGCTGAGAAAGAAGTGGCTCGATGAGCGACGATAATAATCGTGCACATCTCGAAACCCGTTGAGTGGGGCAGTGACTTTGCCGTCGAAGTCCCAGAATGTGCGCAGGTTGCTCAATTGCCCCAGCCGCTCCAGCGCCGCCAGCCGTTCATGCTGGCCCTGGTCGTGGAAGTGCCGCTGCTTGAGCTGAACGTACGCCAGCATCTCGCGCATGAAATGCGCCTGATACACCTTGGAGAACCCCTGGCCGATACGGTCGGCACAGTGGTCCAGGCGAAATGGCACCGACACTGCAACTGCCGCCTCCAGCTGGCTGGCAACGCCGCTTTCGCCCAGGTATTTCAACAGCACATTACCACCCAATGAGTAACCCACGGCATACAGCGGGGCCAACGGGCGCTGGGCGCGCAGGTGACTGACAATTTCCGCCAGGTCTTCGCTGGCACCGGAGTGGTAGCTGCGTGGCAACAGGTTGGGCTCGCCTGAGCAACCACGCCAGTTCACCGCCACGCTGGCCCAGTTGCGACGTTGCAACGCTTGCTGCAAGCCTTTTACATAAGGTGATTGAGACGATCCGGTCAGGCCATGCAGCACGAGTACCAGTGGCGCTTGTGGCTGATGCGGGCCGTGCCAGTCGAGGTCGATGAAGTCGCCGTCGGCCAGCCACAAGCGCTCGCGGTTGCGCTGCAGGTCTGGCAGTTTGCGCCACAGCGGCCCCCACAGCGTTTGCAGGTGGGGGTTGGACAGGCCGATGGCCGGACGGAAGGTGGCGCTTTGGCTGGGCATGCTGGGCAACTCGTGATGTGCCTGCCTAGAGTGCCATGAAAAAGCGCCACTGTACCTGCGCTATTGGTCGGTGGCTGGCAGCGGCTGTTGCTCGGCGCGTGGGCCGACACTGACACGTACTGCGTTGCTCAGATCCAGCCGACGCTGCATGACGGCGCTGACGTCTTCTGGTGTCAGCCTGGCGAGGCGCTCGATGCGGGTGGCGAGATAATCGGCGGGCTGGCGTTGATAGGTGATCTGCGTGAGCAAGGCTGCCAGGTGCTTGTTCTGTGCCACATCGCGCAGCAGTTGTCCTGCCAGCTGTTTACGCGCCACTTGCAGCTCGGCCTGGGTTGGCCCTTGGTCGATGAACTCGCGCAGCAAGGTCACCACCAGTTCTTGAGAGCCTTCGACATACGCGGGCGTGATGTCCCATTCGGCGCTGAACAGGCCACCCGCGCTCAATGCATTTACCCGGGTATGGATGCCATACGTCAACCCGCGGCGGTGCCGCAGTTCATTCATCAAGCGGGATGCGATTCCCGACCCTAGCACCTCGTTGGCCAGCACCATGGCCTGATATTCCGGATGATGGGCGGGTATGCCCATGGGTAACGCAATCAGGACGGCACTGCTCGCGCCAGGCTGTTCGACGTTGAGCGTGGTGCCGGCTGCCGGGGCAGCCGTCGGCAGCTCGATTGCGGACCAGCCTTGGGGTAGGGCCTGACTGATCCGTTGTGCAATGGCCTGGGCCTGTGCAACGGAAACGTCACCCACTATCACGATGTCCAGGTTGCTTGCGCAGTAGGCACGTTGGTGGAAGCGCTTCAGATCCTCAGGCGTAGTCTGGTCTATCCCTTGCTGAGTGCTCCCCAGTGGGTTGCCACATTGATGCCCACTGAACAAATGACGAAAGGCTTCGCTGCGCGCCCTAAGGCGGGGGTATTGCTCACGAGATGCATTGTGCCGCAGCAGTTGGCATTTTATCTTGGCTAACGCGTCGGCGGTGAAGGCAGGGCGTGCGACGAGGTCAGTGAAAAGCGCCAGCGCCGGGTCGAACAGCGCATGGGTGCTCAGGCTTCGCAGGCTCAGGGTCGCGTGCTCCAGGCGTATCTGTTTCTCCAAAACAGCCCCCAGGCGCTCCAGTTGCTCTGCTTGCTGGGTGGCGGTGTGCAGCTGGCTGCCTTCGTCGAGCATGTACAACACCAGGGATGCCAGGCCGGGGAGTGCGGTGTCCTGAGTCGTGCCGGCCTTGAATCGCAGCACGATATCGACAATTGGCAGCCCTCGGGCTTCGACGAATTTCACACCTGTGCCGTTATCTGTGGTCCACGCTTGCACCTGCGTATCAATGGGTTCCAAGCGGTCAAGATCAACCCCCTGGGCCGAAACCAGGCCACCATGAACTGGACTGATCGCAGCAGGACGCTGTGGGTTTGAGCTCAAGTCATTCATCAGCGCTTGCCTTCTGGTACGTAAAGGTAATGGTGGTCCGGGATTCGGTCAGGAAGTCATAGGCAGCCAGGCCTACCTGCTCGGCTGTCACGGCTTCGATGGCTTGCCGTTCATCCTCCAGTGCAACAGGGTCCAGGCCACAGGCGGCCTGCTTGCCAATGGCATCTGCCTGGTGACTGATATCGTCCCTGTCGAATAATTGCCCGGCCAGAAGCCGTGCCTTGGCGCGCTGGAGGTCTTCTTTGCCGGGCGCTGACTGGCGGAACGCTTCGATCTCCATCAGCAGCCGTTCTGCCGCCGCCTCGGGTGCCACTTGCGGGCTGCAGAACGCGTAAATGATGAGCAGGCTGTCCCCACGCTGCCAGGGCTCGTACTTCGCCCCCACACCTTGCAGTAGCGGTTCATCGTGCACCAGCAGGCGCTGGAGGATGCTGGCTTGGCCTTGGGCAAGAATCTGGGGTAGCAGGCGCAGTGCATATGCTTGTGACTCAGACTGGGCGGTGCATTGACTGGGTAGGTTGAAACTGATGATCACACCCGTGCGCAGGCCTTGCTGGCGCAGGGTTTGGACGCGCCGAGCCAGCGAGGAGGGCTCTGCAGGTATTTGCCGGGCTGGCAGGCGATGCGCGGGGATCGCTGCAAAATGTCGCGTTACCAGCGTTTGCAGTTGCGCCAGGGTAATGGCGCCGGCCACTGCAAGCGTCGCGTTGTTGGGGTGATACCAGGTCTGGTACCAGGTGCGTGCCGCCGCAGGCGTCATGTGGCCAAGGTCGGTCTTGTGGCCGATCACAGGCGTACCATAGCCGCTGTTGCCATAGGCCAGCAGCAGATGATGCTCCAGAGCCAATGCCCACGGGTTGTTATCGACATCCTCGCGTCGTTCGGCCATGACAACCGCCAGTTCGCGGGCAAAGGGTGCATCGCTGAGGGTGGCACTGGCCATGATATCGGCCATGGCTTCCAGGGCGATCTCCAGGCGGCTGGCTGGCAACGTCAGCGGGAAGGCCGTGGCATCCGTGAGGGTGAATGCATTTGCCTCACCACCCAACTGGGTCATGAGGGCGGAGTATTGGCCGCCAGCCAGTTTGCTGCTGCCTTCGAACAACAAATGTTCAAGGGCATGCGAAAGGCCGGTATGGCCTTCGGGCTCGTAGCTGGAACCCACGTGATACCAAAGCTGCACGCTGACCAGAGGTGCGCGGTGGTCTTCACGCAGACAGACGCGCAGGCCATTGGCGAGGGTAAAAGCACTTACCCGGCTAGCCGGTGTGGGCGGGGAGGGGTGTTCGGTCATGGTTGAAGTGCTCCTTCAAGAAACAAAGGAGCAGCTTCAGCCACGCAGGCGGCGGGAATGCGGTAACTAAGTAAGCCAAACCCGGTTTACCGGGTCATCCTCGCTGCCAGAGCGCGTAATGCACCTGGCCGGTTTTCTTCTCGCGGTGCAGGCGCCAGTTGCCGGGCATCGGCAGTGTTGACGGCGCCGCTTCGCTTTCGGTGTAGATCAGCGCCTGTTCGCCCAGCCACTGGTTCTGCTCCAGCAGGTTGCAGGTGTTGGCCAGCAGGTCCTTGTGGAACGGCGGGTCGAGGAACACCACGTCGAACTGCTGCTTGGCCGGGCCTTGCAGGTAGCGCAGGGCATCGGTTTGCAGAATTTGCCCGCGCGGGCAACGAAGGATCTCGAGGTTGTTCTTCAGGTTGCCGATCGCCGCGGGGTTGCTGTCCAGTGCCACGGCATCCTTGGCGCCGCGAGACAGGGCTTCGAGCACCAGGGCACCGCTGCCGGTGAAGGCATCCAGTATGCGGGCACCCTCGATGTGCGGCGCCAGCCAGTTGAACAAGGTTTCGCGCACGCGGTCTGGCGTTGGCCGCAGGCCTTCACCTTCCGGTACCGCCAGGCGGCGGCTACGCCACTCGCCGGCGATGATGCGCAGGTGGCCCTGGCCCTTGCTTTGGCCCGATTGCGGGCGGGCGGGAGGGGTGGATCTTGGCATTAGTGCTCCGGTACCCCGAGCGCTTGCTCGGAGGGCTTTTCAGTAGGTGCTGGCAGGGGTTTCTGTGGCACTTTCGGGCCCACGGTGACGATCACCAGTTTATCGGCTGACAGGTGTTTGTTCATGGCTGCCTTGACCTGCTCGACGGTGAGGGCCTGGGACTGCTGCATGAAGTCTTCCAGCCAGGTCAGCGGCAGATTGTAGAAACCGATTGCACCCAATTGGCCGACGATGCTGGCGTTGCTGGCATTGGACAGCGGGAAGCTGCCGGCCAGTTCGCGCTTGGCATCGTCAAGCTCTTGCTGGGTGGGGCCTGTCGAGAGGTAGTCGGCAAGTATGCCCTGCACCAGCTTGAGCGTGCCTTCACTGAGCTCGGCACGGGTCTGCAGGTTGATCATGAACGGGCCACGCACCTGCATGGGGCTGAACACCGAGTACACGCCGTAGGTCAGGCCACGCTTTTCACGCACTTCGCTCATCAGCCGGGTACCGAAGGCACCACCGCCGAGGATCTGGTTGCCCAGCGACAAGGCTGGCCAATCCGGGTCTTGGCGGTCGATACCCAGTTCTGCCAGCATCAGGTGGGTCTGTTTGGACGGGAAGTCGATGTGGGTCAGGCCAGCCTTGGCTTCGCTGGGCTGGGCCGGCGCGGCAAGCGCCGGGCCCTTGGGCAGGCCTGCCGAAACCTGGGCAGCGATGGCTTCGGCCTCGGCCCGGCTGAGGTCGCCGACCAGTGCGATCACCGCGTTGCCACCGGTATAAGCCTTGGCGTGGAAGGCACGCAATTGTTCCAGGGTAATGCCGTTGATGGTTTCTGCGGTGCCATCGCTTGGGTGGGCGTAGGGGTGGTCACCATAAAGGTTGCCGAACAGGGCCTTGCCCGCGATCTTGCCGGGGTTCTGCTTTTCGTATTCAAAGCCGGCCAGCATCTGGTTCTTGATGCGCTTGAGGGCGTCCTCGGGGAAGGTCGGCTTGCCTGCCACTTCGGTGAACAGTTTGAGCGCAGGCTCACGTTTGTCCTTGGCGCTGAGGCTGCGCAGCGACGCCACAGCCATGTCGCGGTAGGAGCCGTTGCCAAAGTCTGCGCCCAGGCCTTCAAAACCTTCGGCGATGGCGGTTACGTCCTTACCGGCCACACCCTCGTTGAGCATGGCGTTGGTCAGCGCCGCCACGCCGGGTGTTCCACCGTCCTGGCTGCTGCCGGCGGCGAAGGTGACGCGCAGGTCGAACATCGGCAGTTCGCGGGCTTCGACGAACAGCACCCGGGCACCCTCAGCGGTGCTCCAGTGCTGAATGTTCAGCTGGCGCCGGCTGGGGGCCTTGCCATCCAGCTCGGCCAGCGACTGCAACGTGTTGGCCGGCCGGGCGGCGCTGTTGTCAGCCTTGGCGGAGTTGTCGGCCATGGCCGGTGCGGCCAGCACTGCCGCCAGCGCCAGGGCGCGGATGCCGGTGGCCAGCAGGGTTGGGCGTGGTGCGCGACGATCACTCATGAGCGGACTCCTCGGGCAGTACATGGGCAACGCTCAGGCGTTCACGGGTGAAATAGGTGCGCGCGGCGTTCTGGATGTCCTGCGGGGTGACTTGCTTGAGCTCGTCCAGCTCGCTGTCGATCAGTTTCCAGGACAGGCCGACGGTTTCCAGCTGGCCGATGGTGGTGGCCTGGCTGCTGATGGAGTCACGGTCGTAGACCAGGCCCGCAATGACTTGAGCGCGCACGCGTTCGAGCTCTTCGGCGCTGGGCGGGGTGGTCTTGAGTTCTTCAAGCAATTGCCAGATGCCTTTTTCCACATCGTCGAGGGTTTTCTGCTTCTGCACATTCGGCGTGGCCGAGATCAGGAACAGGCTGTCGCCGCGGGTGAAGGCGTTGTAGCTGGACGAGGCGCCGGCGACCAGCTCCTGGCCACGCTCCAGGCGTGCCGGCATGCGCGCGCTGTAACCGCCGTCGAGCAGTGCCGAGATCAGGCGCAGGGCATGCACGGTGCGCGGATCTTTGGCGGTGGGCAGGCCGGGCACGTTGAAGCCATAGATCAGGCTGGGCAGTTGGGTGCGTACGTGCAGGGTCAGCTGGCGCTGGCCAGGTTCGGCCAGCTCCAGGGGCAGTTTGGCTGGCGGTACGGCACGCTTGGGAATGCTGCCGAAGTACTTCTGCGCCAGGCCCTTGACCTCGTCGGCGGTGACATCGCCGACCACCACCAGAGTGGCATTGTTGGGGGCGTACCAGGATTCGTACCAGTGGCGCAGCTCTTCGACCTTCATGCGCTCCAGGTCGGCCATCCAGCCGATGGTCGGCGTGTGGTAGCCGCTGGCCGGATAGGCCATGGCGCGGAACAGCTCGAACGCCTTGGAATTGGGCTGATCGTCGGTGCGCAGGCGGCGCTCTTCCTTGATCACCTCGATTTCGCGGCTGAATTCGTCGGCCGGCAGGCGCAGGCTGGCCAAGCGGTCGGCCTCCAGCTCCAGGGCGACCGGCAATCGGTCACGGGCCAGTACTTGGTAATAGGCGGTGTAGTCGTCGCTGGTAAAGGCGTTTTCTTCGGCGCCCAGGTCACGCAGGATGCGTGAAGCTTCGCCGGGGCCGACCTTGGCGCTGCCCTTGAACATCATGTGTTCCAGCGCATGAGACAAGCCGGTCTGGCCGGGGGTTTCGTAGCTGGAGCCGACCTTGTACCAGATCTGCGAGACCACCACCGGCGCGCGATGGTCTTCGCGCACGACCACCTTCAGGCCATTGTCGAGGATGAATTCGTGGGTGGGCTGCACATCGGCGGCGAAGGCGGCCAGTGGCAGGCACAGCGTGCCGAGCAACAGGCCAGCGGCGCGGCGGGCTAGAGCATTCATAAGGTGTTTAACCTGTTCGGCGGCCCGCTGGGTTTAGCGTCGACGGGCCAGGAGGTGCTAGGATACTGATCCGGTTGCCTGGCGACCATGCCTGTCGCCGTTCTGGCCCACAGGACACTACGACAAAACGTTGCGCATGAACCAGCCGGCTTCAAGATAGTCTGTTCTGCGTAGAGAGAATTCCCGATGTGCCATTGCTGGCTCATCGCTACCCTGAGATAGCCGTCCTCCATGTTTGGTTCCAACGACGACAAAAAAGCGCCGGCCGAGGCTGGCGAGAAGAAAGGCCTGTTCAGCTGGTTTCGCAAGAAGCCGCAGCAACCTGTCGCCGAACAGCCACAAGTCCCTGAATCCCAGGCTGCAGAGCCTGTAGCGCCGCCGTCTGCCGTCGAGCACCCTGAAGCTGCTCCGGTCGAGCCGGTGGTTGCTGAAGCACCCGCAACTGCAACTGAGGCCCCTCGGGCTGCTGAGCCAGCTCCTGCCCCGGTGGCTGCCCCGGTTCCTGAGCCAGTACCTGCCCCGGTGGTTGCACCGGTCCCTGAGCCAGCACCTGCCCTGGTGGTTACCCCAGCTCCTGAGCCGGCCCCCGCCCCTGTGGGAGCGGGCGTGCCCGCGAATGCGGAACCTGCGGCCCCGCAGCTCGAAACCCCTGCGCCAGTTGCAGCCCCGGCCCATCAGGCTGTCGAACCCCCGGTCAGCAACCTGGTCCTGCCCGTTGCCGAGGAGCCCGTCGCGCTCGTCCCTGACCTGGAGCCTAAGGCCCCGCCAGCGATTCCCGAGCGTCCGGTAACAGAGCCCGTGCAGGCAGAGCCCGAGCCTGTCGCTGCCGCAACCGTTGCCGAACAAGCCAAGCCCGGCTTCTTTGCCCGCCTCAAGCAGGGCTTGTCCAAGACCAGCGCCAGCATCGGCGAAGGCATGGCCAGCCTGTTCCTCGGCAAGAAGGTCATCGACGATGACCTGCTCGACGAAATCGAGACGCGCCTGCTGACCGCCGACGTCGGTGTAGAAGCCACCTCGGCCATCGTCCAGAACCTGACCCAGAAGGTCGCACGCAAGCAGCTGGCCGACGCCGACGCGCTGTACAAGTCGCTGCAGGAAGAACTGGCCGCGTTGCTGCGCCCGGTCGAGCAGCCGCTGAAAGTGCAGGCGCAGAACAAACCCTATGTGATCCTGGTGGTCGGCGTGAACGGCGCCGGCAAGACCACCACCATCGGCAAACTGGCGAAAAAACTGCAGCTCGAAGGCAAGAAAGTGATGCTGGCTGCCGGTGACACCTTCCGTGCTGCGGCGGTCGAGCAGTTGCAGGTGTGGGGCGAGCGTAATCAGATTCCGGTGATTGCCCAGCATACCGGCGCCGACTCTGCGTCGGTGATCTTCGACGCAGTGCAGGCCGCCAAGGCCCGTGGCGCCGACGTGCTGATCGCCGACACTGCCGGCCGCCTGCACACCAAAGACAACCTGATGGAGGAGCTGAAAAAGGTCCGCCGGGTCATCGGCAAGCTGGACGCCGACGCACCGCACGAGGTGTTGCTGGTACTCGATGCCGGCACCGGCCAGAACGCCATCAGCCAGGCCAAGTACTTCAACCAGAGCGTCGAACTGACCGGTCTGGCCCTGACCAAGCTGGACGGCACTGCCAAAGGCGGGGTGATCTTCGCCCTGGCCAAGCAGTTCAACATCCCGATTCGCTTCATCGGTGTCGGTGAAGGTATCGATGACCTGCGCACCTTCGAAGCCGAGCCGTTCGTGAAGGCTCTGTTCGCCGAGCGAGACTGACCATGATCCGATTCGAACAGGTTGCCAAGCGCTATCCCAACGGTCATGTGGGTTTGCATGAGCTGAGTTTCCGGGCGCGCCGGGGCGAATTCCTGTTCGTCACCGGCCACTCGGGCGCTGGCAAGAGCACCTTGCTGCGTCTGTTGCTGGCCATGGAGCGCCCGACCAGCGGCAAGCTCATGCTGGCAGGGCAGGACCTGGGCCAGATCAGCAATGCGCAGATCCCGTTCCTGCGTCGGCAGATCGGCGTGGTGTTCCAGAACCACCAATTGTTGTTCGACCGCACCGTGTTCAACAACATCGCCTTGCCCCTGCAGATTCTTGGCCTGTCCAAGGCCGAGATCGCCAAACGTGTGGACTCGGCCCTGGAGCGTGTCTCGCTGGCCGACAAGGGCGAGCTGTTCCCGGCCGACCTGTCTACCGGGCAGCAGCAGCGGGTGGGTATCGCCCGCGCCATCGTTCACCAGCCGGCCCTGCTGCTGGCCGACGAACCCACCGGTAACCTCGACCCGCGCCTGGCAGCAGAGATCATGGGTGTGTTCGAGGACATCAACCGCCTGGGGACCACGGTATTGATCGCCAGCCACGATCTGGCACTGATTGCGCGCATGCGCCACCGCATGCTGACCTTGCAGCGCGGCCGCTTGATCGGCGATGGGGAGGCCGGGCAATGAGCACTACACGTACGCCGAAGGTTTCCGAGCGGGTTGCGCCAAAGCCTGCCGACCCGCAGCCGACGAAGAAAAAGCGCGGCGAAGACGATGACGGCCCGGATTTCCGTACGCTGCTGCATGCCTGGCTGGAAAGCCACCGTGCCAGCATGGCCGACAGCCTGCGCCGCCTGGGCAAGCAGCCGATCGGCAGCTTTTTCACCTGCCTGGTGATGGCGGTGGCGCTGAGCATGCCCATGGGCCTGTCGTTGCTGCTGAAGAACGTCGAGCAGCTTGGCGGTTCGTGGCAGCGCGCTGCGCAAATATCGCTGTACCTCAAGCTCGATGCTGGCAGCCGCGATGGCGAAGCGCTGCGCGACGAGATCAAGGGCATGCCGGGTGTGGCGGACGCGCAATTCGTCAGCCGCGAGCAGGCACTGGAAGAATTCCAGCAGCAGTCCGGTCTGGGCGAGGCCCTGCGCGAACTGCCCGACAACCCGCTACCAGGGGTGGTGGTAGTGACCCCGACCGAGGTCGACAAGCCGGCCCTGGACGCCTTGCGTCAGCGCCTGTCGGAGCTGCCGCGGGTGGAAGTGGCGCAACTGGACCTGGTGTGGGTCGAGCGCCTGGCGGCAATCCTCAAACTGGGTGACCGCTTTGTCTTCGGCCTGGCCGTGATGCTGATTTCTGCGCTTCTGTTAGTAATCGGTAACACAATTCGTCTACACATTGAAAACCGCCGTGTGGAAATCGAAGTGATCAAGCTGGTAGGCGGCACTGACGCCTACGTGCGCCGGCCTTTCCTGTACATGGGCGCCCTGTATGGCCTGGGTGCGGGCCTGCTGGCTTGGGGTATCCTGGCGTTTGGCCTGAACTGGCTCAACGACGCGGTGGTAGGGCTTTCCGGGCTGTACGGCAGTGACTTCGCCCTGGGTGGGGTGCCGGCGTCCGATGGTCTGTCGCTCTTGATCGGAGCGGTGTTGTTGGGGTATATCGGTGCATGGATTGCCGTCGCCCGCCACTTGAACGAGCTGGCGCCGCGATAGTTTTTACGTGCCAGCATTGACATTTTCTTCACTACGGAACTTGTACCGTCGTTCCAGGTCAATGTTGGCAGTGCCCACAAGGCGCGAGTTTAGTAAGTCGGAGGTTCTTGAATGACCACATCGTTGCAACCTGCCTATGCCCTGGTACCCGGTGCAAACCTGGAAGCCTATGTGCACACGGTCAACAGCATTCCGCTGCTGACGGTCGAGCAGGAGCGTGATCTGGGCGAGCGTCTCTATTATGAGCAGGATGTCGAGGCCGCTCGTCAAATGGTGATGGCCCACCTGCGTTTCGTCGTACATATCGCCCGTAGCTATGCAGGCTACGGGCTGGCCCAGGCCGACCTGATCCAGGAAGGCAACGTCGGCCTGATGAAAGCCGTCAAGCGCTTCAACCCGGAGATGGGCGTGCGCCTGGTGTCGTTCGCCGTGCACTGGATCAAGGCAGAAATCCACGAGTTCATCCTGCGCAACTGGCGCATCGTCAAGGTGGCCACCACCAAGGCCCAGCGCAAGCTGTTTTTCAACCTGCGCAGCCAGAAGAAGCGTCTTGCCTGGCTGAACAACGACGAAGTGCATCGCGTGGCAGAAAGCCTTGGTGTCGAGCCGCGTGAAGTGCGCGAGATGGAAAGCCGCCTCAGTGGCCAGGACATGGCCTTCGACCCGGCAGCAGAAGCTGACGACGACAGCGCCTTCCAGTCGCCTGCGCATTACCTGGAAGACCACCGTTACGACCCGGCGGTGCAGTTGGAAGATGCCGATTGGAGCGACAACTCCACCAGCAACCTGCACGAGGCACTGCAAGGTCTGGACGAACGTAGCCGCGATATTCTCTACCAGCGCTGGCTGGCGGAAGAGAAGGCCACGTTGCATGAGCTGGCCGACAAGTACAGCGTATCGGCTGAGCGGATTCGCCAGCTGGAGAAGAATGCGATGAACAAGGTCAAGGCACTGATCGCAGCCTGATCGAGCCTTGGTTGTAGAGAAAGCCGCTGGCCCCGATGGGGCGAGCGGCTTTTTTGTGCTCGGCGTGAATGTTGTGACGCCCGTGAGATCGAGCGCCGCGCGGGCGGCGCTCGATTTGCGCATCACCGCAAAACTCAAAGCTTGCGCGATGTATCCAGCTGCATCAGGTAACCGGGCCCGCCCAACTGGCTCATTTGCCGGCGAATCCAGCCAGCCCGGCTGGCCACGTAGGTACTTGGCCTGCTGGCACTCCACTTGATCGGGCTTGGCAGCACCGCAGCCAGTTGTGCGGCCTGCTGGCGGCTGAGTCGGCTGGCATCGACACCAAAGTGATAGCGCGCCGCCGCCTGCGCACCAAACACGCCCTTGCCCCATTCGGCACTGTTCAGGTAAACCTCGAGAATGCGCTCTTTCGACCAGAACAGCTCAATCAGCGCGGTGAACCAGGCCTCTAGCCCTTTACGGAACCAACTGCGCCCGGACCACAGGAACAGGTTCTTGGCCACTTGCTGGGTCAGGGTGCTGGCCCCGCGCACATTGCCGCCACGCTCGTTGTAGGCCAGCGCCGCCTGGATGGCCGGGATGTCGAACCCCCAGTGAGTGGCGAATTTTTGGTCCTCGCCAGCAATGACCGCGACCTTGAGCTCATCGGAGATGTTCTCCCACGGCTCCCAGTCGCGCTGCAGGTCGATCGGCTCGCCATTAACCCAGGACTGGACCTTTCGCTCGACCATCAGCGCCGTGCCGGGCGGTGGCACCCAGCGGAACACCAGTACCAGCACGACGCTGCCGGCAGCGAACCAGAGCAGGGCGCGGAAGAGGCGACGGATAAAGGTTGGCAGCATGGCGATGGCTTGGCCGTACGGGTGGAAGGGGCCATTATACAGACCCGATACAAGGAGTCGTCCCATGCTTCGCAGCTTCCTGATGCTTGCCGCCTTTTTCGGCTTTACCGGGGTCGCCCTGGGTGCCTTCGCCGCCCATGGCCTGAAAAGCCGGCTGACGGCAGACTACCTGGCGATCTTCCACACTGGCGTGACCTACCAGCTGGTGCATGCCCTGGCGATCTTCGGTGTCGCCGTGCTCTCGGCGCACCTGCCCGGGCGCCTGGTTGGCTGGGCTGGCGGCCTGTTTGCGCTAGGGATAGTGCTGTTTTCCGGCAGCCTGTACCTGCTGACCCTCAGCGGGGTGGGCAAGCTGGGCATGATCACCCCGATTGGCGGCCTGTGCTTCCTGGCCGGCTGGCTGTGCCTGGGCCTGGCAGCTTGGCGACTGGGCTGACCGAGTGGTCCACAATCGCGACTAATGGCGTGCACCGGCCTTGGGTTGCAGGCCGGTTCGGCGCTAGAATGCGGGCCCCAAAGAACAATGGTGGCCGTGCGCATGCGCATTCAACTGAACGGTGAACCTTACGAACTGCCTGCTGGCGAAAGCGTTGCAGCCCTGCTGACGCGCCTGGAGCTGGCCGGGCGCCGTGTGGCAGTGGAACTGAACCTGGATATCGTGCCGCGTAGCCAGCACGACAGCACGCTGCTGAACGACGGCGACCAGGTCG
This sequence comes from Pseudomonas fortuita, assembly GCF_026898135.2. Lineage (NCBI taxonomy): Bacteria > Pseudomonadati > Pseudomonadota > Gammaproteobacteria > Pseudomonadales > Pseudomonadaceae > Pseudomonas > Pseudomonas fortuita. The sequence continues at coordinate 5,958,179 of NZ_CP114035.2, read as the reverse complement.
AAGTGGTCCACGCCATCGGTGGCGGCTGACAGCAGCCCGGCGGTTTACAAGCAAGCCCAGCAACCTTTTCCCGAGGAACAACGATGAGCAACGTTCGTAGCGACAAGCCCTTCACCCTGGCCGGGCGTACTTTTCAGTCGCGCCTGCTGGTCGGTACCGGCAAGTACCGTGACATGGAAGAAACCCGCCTGGCCACCGAGGCCTCGGGTGCCGAAATCGTCACCGTCGCCGTGCGCCGCACCAACCTTGGTCAGAATGCGGGCGAGCCGAACCTGCTCGACGTACTGTCGCCCGACAAGTACACCATCCTGCCGAACACTGCAGGCTGCTTTGACGCGGTAGAAGCGGTACGTACCTGCCGTCTGGCCCGCGAACTGCTCGACGGGCGCAAATCGCACGAGTCCCGGACGCTGGTAAAGCTGGAAGTGCTGGCCGACCAGAAAACCCTGTTCCCCAATGTGATCGAAACCCTCAAGGCCGCCGAAGTGCTGGTCAAGGAAGGTTTCGACGTGATGGTGTACACCAGCGACGACCCGATCATCGCCCGCCAGCTGGCTGAAGCCGGCTGCATCGCGGTCATGCCGCTGGCTGGCCTGATTGGCACTGGCCTGGGTATCTGCAACCCCTACAACCTGCAGATCATTCTGGAAGAGTCCAAGGTGCCGGTGCTGGTCGATGCCGGCGTAGGTACTGCTTCCGACGCCACCATCGCAATGGAAATGGGTTGCGAGGCGGTGCTGATGAACTCGGCCATCGCCCACGCCCAGCAGCCGGTGCTGATGGCCGAAGCCATGAAGCACGCCATTGTCGCCGGTCGCATGGCCTACCTGGCCGGCCGTATGCCGAAGAAACTCTATGCCAGCGCCTCTTCGCCGCTGGATGGTCTGATCAAGTAAGAGCTCCTGATGACTGAATCGCACGATACGCCGATCACTCCCGACGGCGAAGCCCGCCCACACCGCCGCATCAAGAGCTTCGTGATGCGCGCCGGGCGCATGACCGAAGGCCAGCAACGCGGCCTGGATCAGGGCGGCCCGCTGTACATCCTGCCGCTGGCCGACAGCCCGGTGGACTATGACCAGGTATTCGGCCGGTCGGCGCCGCGCACCCTGGAGATCGGCTTCGGCATGGGCCATTCCTTGCTGGAAATGGCTGCTGCCGCACCTGAGCAGGACTTCATCGGTGTGGAAGTGCACCGCCCGGGTGTAGGTGCGCTGCTCAACGGCGTACTGACCCAGGGGCTTAAGAACCTGCGTGTATACGACTGCGATGCCATCGAAGTGCTGAACCGCTGTGTGGCGGACAACAGCCTCGACCGCCTGATGCTGTTCTTCCCCGACCCTTGGCACAAGGCGCGCCACCACAAGCGCCGCATCGTACAGCTTGAGTTTGCCGAGCTGGTCCGTCGCAAGCTCAAGCCTGGTGGCGTGTTCCACATGGCCACCGACTGGGAACCGTATGCCGAGTACATGCTGGAAGTGATGAGCGCCGCCCCGGGCTACCGCAACCGTGCGGCTGACGGCACCTACGTGCCACGCCCGGAAGAGCGCCCGATCACCAAATTCGAGCGCCGCGGTGAGCGGCTGGGGCATGGGGTGTGGGATTTGAAGTTCGAGAAGGCGGATTGATCGGCTGATCTGGCCTTTCGATGTGCTGGTGCTTGCAGAAATGCAGGCGAAAAAAACCGCCTTGAGAAAGGCGGTTTTTTTGTGAGCGCCAGGACTGAGTATCCTTGGCTCTGAGACTTCACCTCAAACATCCCCACAGAAATTACGCAACCGTCAAGATTTTGAGCAAGGCAGTGGCCCTTGCAAGGGCCTTTGTAGATGGAATCAACCCCTGCGATCAGCCACCACGCCAATCAAGACCAGCACCACCAGCAACACCGGCGCCAGCGCGTAGTTGTTGAACTGGCCCAACCCCTTCACTACCCACGGCGTGGCATAGATTAGCGCTGCACCGCTGCCGACCACCACCATCAGCGCCATGAACGGCACCCGCAGTGCGCCCGCCAGCCCACCCAGGCGTTGCTCGGCCCAGGCTTTGACATCGGTGCCGAACAGCACCAGCAGGCAGCCTACCAAGGCCAGTGAAATCTCCGACAGGTTGCTGCGGCTCCAGCGGGAAACCGTCGCGAGCAGATCAAGTACCAGATCCATGGGTCATCCTTAGGTCAAGAAATACTGCAGCAGGTCATTGAGAAACAACTGGCCCCTTGGCGTGGCTGCCAGTCGATCCGGTTCGACCTGTAAAAGGCCCTTTTGTTCGGCGGCGCGGCGTGCCTCGCGCAGCTGTGCCAGCGGCAATCCCGTGCGCTGGGTGAACAGTTCGGCCTCCACGCCATCGGTAAGCCGCAGGGCGTTCATCAGGAATTCGAACGGCAGCTCGTCGACCGGCAGCAGCTTCTCGCCGGCCTTGAACGGTTTGGCCAGGTTAAGGTAGTCCTTGGGCAGGCGGGTTTTCCAGGTGCGCAGGATGCGCCCGTCGGCGAAGGTCAGTTTGCCGTGGGCACCGGCACCAATACCTATGAAGTCGCCGAAACGCCAGTAGTTGAGGTTGTGTTGCGCAGCACGGCCCGCCTGGGCGTAGGCCGAGACTTCGTACTGGCGGAACCCGTGCTTGGCCATCAATGCCTGGCCGGCTTCCTGGATGTCCCAGAGGATGTCGTCTTCGGGCAGCTCTGGCGGCTGGTTCCAGAACACCGTGTTCGGCTCCACGGTCAGCTGGTACCAAGACAGGTGCGTCGGCCCAAGGTCGATGGCCTGTCGCAGGTCGCCCAGTGCGTCATCCAGTGATTGGTCGGGCAGGCCATGCATCAGGTCCATGTTGAAGTTGTCGAAGCCCGCGGCACGCGCCATGCCGGCGGCACGGACTGCTTCGTCACCATTGTGTATGCGCCCCAGTGCCTCCAGCTTGGCGGCCTGGAAGCTCTGTACGCCGATGGACAGGCGGTTGATGCCGGTTTGCCGGTAGGCCTTGAACTTGTCCTGCTCGAACGTGCCCGGGTTGGCCTCCAGCGTGATTTCGATGTCTGGGGCAAACGGGATGCGTTGTTCCACGCCGCGTAGCAGCCGGCCCAAGGCGTTGGCACTGAACAGGCTGGGCGTACCGCCACCAAAGAAGATCGAGCTGATCGGGCGGCCCTGTACCGCGGCCTGCTCCTGGTCCAGGTCGTCCAGCAGGGCTGTGACGTAGGCGTCTTCGGGCAGTTCAGGCCCGGCAGCGTGGGAGTTGAAGTCGCAATATGGGCATTTGCGCACGCACCACGGTATGTGGATGTACAGCGCCAGCGGCGGCAGGCTGGTAAAGCCCGCCGCGCCGGGTGAAGACAGCGTTGCGATCATGCCAGGCCCAGACGTTGGCGCAGCAGGGCCATGGCACGGGCGCGGTGGCTGAGCTGGTTTTTATCCACAGGGGCCAGGTCGGCGCTGGAGCAGTTGCGCTCCGGTACCCAGAACAGCGGGTCATAGCCAAAGCCGTGCTCACCGCTGGCCTCGAACAGGATGCTGCCGTGCCACAGGCCTTCGCACAGGATCGGCAGCGGGTCGTCGGCATGGCGCACCAGCGCCAGGACGCAGACGAACTGTGCGCCGCGTTCGGCCTCGGGCACGTCTTTCAGGGCCTCGAGCAGTTTGGCGTTGTTCGCCGCGTCACCCTTGCCGTCGGCATAGCGTGCCGAGTAAATGCCCGGCGCCCCACCGAGGAAGTCCACGGCCAGGCCGGAATCGTCGGCCAAGGCGGGCAGGCCGGAAATACGCGCGGCATTGCGTGCCTTGAGGATGGCGTTCTCGACGAACGACAGGCCGGTTTCTTCGGGCTCGACCTGGCTGAACTCACCAATCGAGCGCAGCTGGACGGACTGGCCGAGCATGGCCTGGAGTTCCTTGAGTTTGCCGGCGTTATGGCTGGCCAATACGAGTTGCTGGAAATTCATCATTCGCCTGGGAAAACTTCCTGATTGAAACTGAGGGAGTTGCTGATGCCGCCGGTTTCGATGTTCAGGTCGAAGGTGACGGTTTCTGGCTGTTCGATCTTGAACTGAGCGATGTAGTACACCGCGCCCTGTTCGGTAACCTGCTTGAATGACAGCGGGCTGCTGCGCCCGGTCAGGTCCTTGACTGTGCCGCTGACCAGCGCCGGGGCGGGCTTGCCGGCCTTGAGCACGGCAATGTTGAGCACGCCCTGGTTCTTGCTGCGCACCAGGCCGGTGGCTGCGGCCACCTCGGGTGTGAGCATGCTTGATGTGAATGCGCTGTAGTGCACCGTCACGTCGCCAAACACTTCCTTGCGCTCGGGCCGGGCGGCATCGGCAGCCAGTACCGGCAATGCCAGGCACAGGCTGAACAGGAACAGGGCTAGGCGACGCATGGTGCGATTCCTCCAGTGGGCGTCAGACGGCGAGCTGATGTTCTTGCAGGGCCGGGCTGCTGACGCGATAGATGCCGATTTCACCTAGAAGATTAGGCCATAGCCGGCCACCCCACCCGTTGCGGTGCAAGTGATCGACGGCCAGGCGGTCTAGTACCTTGGCCCTGCGTTCGTGCACCAGTTCTTCGAAGTCGGCGAAGGTGCAGAAGTGGATGTTCGGCGTGTTGTACCAGGTATACGGCATGAAGTCCGATACTGGCATGCGGCCTTTGGTCGCCAGGTACCAGCGGCAGCGCCAGTGGCCGAAGTTGGGGAAGGTGATGATGCACTGGCGGCCCACGCGCAGCATCTCGTCGAGGATGCGGTCGGGGTACTCCACGGCCTGCAGGGCCTGGGTCATGATCACGACGTCGAAGCTGTTGCTGGCAAAGTTGCCCAGACCCTTGTCCAGGTCCTGCTCGATAACGTTGACGCCTTTGGCCACGCAGGCGGCGATGTTGTCGGCGTCGATTTCCAGGCCATAGCCGGTGACCTGTTTACGGTCACGCAGCGAGGCCAGCAGTTCGCCGCTGCCGCAGCCCAGGTCAAGTACCCGGCTGCCGGCGGGGATCCAGTCGTGGATGATTTCCAGATCGGCTCTCATGCTGTCCTCAGATGACAATGCGGTTCATGTAGTTCGAGAAGCCCTGCATATAGCGAGGTGTAGGGATCAGGAAGGCATCGTGCCCGTAAGGCGAGTCGATCTCCAGGTAGCAGACGTTCTTGCGTGCAGCCATCAGGGCGTCGACGATCTCGCGCGAACGGGCCGGCGAGAAGCGCCAGTCGGTGGTGAACGACATGATGCAGTAATCCGCTTTGACGTGGGCCAGGGTAGCGGCCAGGTCGCCGCCTTGGGCTGCGGCCGGGTCGAAATAGTCCAGCGCCTTGGTCATCAGCAGGTAGGTGTTGGCATCGAAACGGCCGGAAAACTCCTCGCCCTGGTAGCGCAGGTAGCTTTCGACCTGGAACTCGACGCTGTGGAAGTCGTAGTTGAGCTTGTCGCTCTTCAGCTCGCGGCCGAATTTTTCGCCCATCGAGTCGTCGGACAGGTAGGTGATATGGCCGACCATGCGTGCCAGCATCAGGCCGCGTTTGGGAATCACGCCCTGGTCCTGGAACGAACCGCCGTGGAATTCGGGGTCGGTGAGGATTGCCTGGCGAGCCACTTCGTTGAAGGCGATGTTCTGCGCCGACAGCTTGGGGGCCGAGGCGATGTCGACGCAATGGCGCACACGCTCCGGGTAGCTGATGGTCCATTGCAGTGCCTGCATGCCGCCCAGGCTGCCGCCGACCACAGCGGCCCATTGCTGGATGCCCAGGCGCTCGCCCAGGCGCACCTGGCTGTGCACCCAGTCCTCTACGGTCAGTACCGGGAAGTCGGCGCCATAAGGCTTGCCGGTGGCCGGGTTGACGCTGCTGGGGCCGGTGCTGCCGTTGCAGCCGCCAAGGTTGTTCAGGCTGACGACGAAGAAGCGGTTGGTGTCGATCGGTTTGCCAGGGCCAATGCAGCTGTCCCACCAGCCTGGTTTGCGGTCGGTGGCGGCATGATAGCCAGCGGCATGGTGGTGGCCGGACAGGGCATGGCAGATGAGCACGGCGTTGCTCGCGCTGGCGTTCAGGGTGCCATAGGTCTCGTAGACCAGCTCGTAACTGGCCAGGGAGCGGCCACAAGCCAGTGCCAGCGGTTCATCGAACCGGGCGGTTTGCGGTACTACCAGACCGACGGAATCTTCGGGAAAGACAGTGGACATCGACCCTGCTCACGCTTGACGGAGGCGTAAGTCTAAAGAGCGCTACCCCCAGCGGCAAGCAAAGGCTTGCCGCTGGAAGCAACCAGGGTCAGATCATGCGCCACAGTTCTTGTGGCATGCCTGCGTAGGCGGCCAGCGGGGGCATGACGAACGACTGGATTACCTGGATCGCCAGGAAGGCGAAGATCGGCGAGATGTCCATGCCGCCCAGGTTGGGCACGATGCGGCGGAACGGTGCCAGCACCGGTTCGCTGATCTGGTAGGCCAGTTCCGCTGCCGGGTTGTGACTGTTGGGGGCAACCCAGGACACGATCACCATGACAATCATCGCCACCCAGAAAATTTTCAGGAACAGCGAGGTGATGCCAATGATCGCCCACATCAGCAGGTGCAGGACGTCACCGAAGGTGCCGTAGGTGACCATCAGCACAAAGCCCATCAGCAGCGCCTGGATTACGATCGCCAGCAACAGCGACGAGGTGTCCAGCCCGCCGATGCTGGGGATGATCCGGCGGATCGGCTTGAGCAGCGGCTGCGTGGCACGCACAGCGAACTGGCACAGCGGGTTATAGAAGTTGGCTTTGACCAGTTGCAGGACAAAACGCAGCAGGACGATCACCAGGTAGAGGCTGACCAGGGTTTGCACCACGAAGATCGCGGCGCCAGACAGTGCATTCATCTAAAGCTCCTTATTTGCCCAGTTGTTCGGCCAGCTCGGCGGAGCGCGTGGCCGCAGCCTGCAGTGCCTGCTCGACGATGGCTTCGAAGCCGCTGGCCTGGAACGACTTGATGGCCGCTTCGGTGGTGCCGGCGGGCGAGGTGACGCGGCGGCGCAGCTCGGCGGCATCGACATCGCTTGCAACCGCCATGCGGGCAGCACCAAGGGCAGTCTGCAAGGTCAGCTGGGAGGCGGTTTCACGTGGCAGGCCGAGTTTTTCGCCCGCTGCCGTCATGGCCTCAATCAGCAGGAAGAAATACGCAGGGCCGCTGCCGGATACAGCGGTCACAGCGTCCAGTTGTTGTTCCTGCTCCAGCCACAGGGCAGTGCCGACGGCCGACAGCAGCTGTTCGGCCTGCTGGCGCTGCGCGTCGGACACTTCAGCGGTGGCGTACAGGCCGCTTACGCCCTGGCGCAGCAGCGCTGGGGTATTGGGCATGCAGCGCACCACCGGGCGAGCGCCCACCCAGCTTTGCAGGCTGGCACAGGTGATGCCGGCGGCGATGGAAACGATCAGCTGGCCATCCTGCAGGTGGGGTTGCAGGGCCTGGCACACGGTTTTCATGACCTGCGGCTTGACCGCCAGCACGATGACGTCAGCGCCGTCGATGGCCTGGGCGTTGTGCTCGAAGGTTTCGATGCCGTGCTCGGCCTGGATACGGGTGCGGGTCTCGACGCCCGGGTCGCTGGCGCGGATCTGCGAGGCGTCCAGGCCCTGGGCACGCAAACCACCGATCAGGCTGGCGGCCATGTTGCCGGCGCCGATAAAGGCAATACGTGTCTTGCTCATGTCAGGTCCTTGTGGGGAAGAGTGAGTAAAGCATGGAGTCAGTGTTGGCCGTAGTCGCGGGCGCCGAACAGGGCGGTACCAATGCGTACCCAGGTCGCACCCTGTGCAATAGCCGCTTCAAGGTCGTGGCTCATGCCCATGGAGAGCGTGTCCAGGCCAAGGCCCAGGCTTTCCTGCAGCTGGCGCAAGCGGGCGAACGCTGCCTCTTGGGCGGCGCGGTCGTCGGTGGGCTCGGGGATTGCCATCAGCCCACGCAAGCGCAGGTTGGGCAGCCCGGCCACTGCCTGGGCCAGGGCCGGAAGGTCAGCGGGGGCGCAGCCAGACTTGCTGTCTTCGCCGCTCACGTTCACTTGCAGGCAGAGATTCAGTGGCGCCAGGCCGGCAGGGCGCTGCTCGCACAGGCGTTGGGCAATTTTCAGGCGGTCCACGGAATGCACCCAGTCGAAATGCTCGGCGATGGCTTTGGTCTTGTTCGACTGAATGGGGCCGATGAAGTGCCAGATCAAGGGCAGGTCGCTTAGCGCCTGCTGCTTTGTCAGCGCTTCTTGTAGGTAATTTTCCCCGACATCGCGCACGCCAGCGGCGTGGATTTCGCGAATGGCGCTGGCGGGCTTGGTCTTGCTCACGGCCAGCAACTGGACGCTGGCCGGATCGCGCCCGGCAGCCTGGGCAGCGCTGGCAATACGGGCGGAAATAGCGGAAAGGTTGTCTGCTAGGGTGGACATGGACGGATGCCGACGGCTGTAGGGTCTGCGGCATTCTACCTACTTGAAGGCCTTTGGGGAGTCTCATGGATGTGACCGACCTGTTGGCCCGTGCTGTGGATGCAGGGGCTTCGGACCTGCACCTGGCGGCGGGTCAGATCCCGATGCTGCGCCTTGAGGGCGACTTGCAGCGCCTGGACATGCCGGCGTTGGTGCCGGCAGACCTGGCCGACGGCATGGCGGCCTTGCTGGCTGAACGCCAACGGCGGCAATGGGCAGAGGGCGATGAGTTGGACCTGGCGCTGCAGCTGCCCGCCCTGGGCCGTTTTCGGCTGAACCTGTTTCGCCAGTTGAACGGCCCTGCGGTTACCTTCCGGTTGATCCCGGGGCGGATCGCCACGGTCGGTGAACTCGACCTAGGGGATGTGTATCAAGCTGTTGCGCAGTGCACTGATGGCCTGGTCCTGGTAGGTGGGCCTACGGGCAGTGGCAAGTCCAGCACCCTGGCGACCTTGCTCGACCAACTGAACCGCGACCGGGCGCTGCATATCATCACCCTCGAAGACCCCGTCGAAGTTATCCACAGCAGCCAGCGCAGCCTGATCAATCAGCGTGAGATTGGCCGCCATAGCGGCGGGTTCGCCCAGGGTCTGCGCAGTGCGCTGCGCCAGGACCCTGATGTGATCATGATCGGTGAGCTACGGGACCTGGAATCCGTTCGCCTGGCCTTGCGCGCCGCCGAGACCGGGCACCTGGTGCTGGCGACCGTGCATACGCGCTCGGCGGCCAGCAGCATTGACCGATTGGTGGAGGTATTTGCTGCCGAGGAAAAACCGTTGGTGCGGGCAATGCTGGCCGAATCGTTACGCCTCGTGGTGGTGCAGACGCTGGTCCGGCGTGTGGACGGTGGGCGGGTGGCGGCGCGGGAAGTGCTGGTGGCGACGCCGGCGGTGCGCAACCTGGTTCGGGAGGGGCGAATGGCGCAGTTATGTTCGGTGATGCAGGGCGGGGCGTCGCAGGGGATGCGGACGATGGAAGGGGCGATGCGGGGGCTTAAGGAGAGCGGACTGATCAGAGGGTGATAGTGCATGCTCAGGCCTCTTCGCGGGCGTGCCCGCGAAGAGGCCGGGCGCTGTTAGCGCTTGGCCAGGTTCAGCTGCTGCTGTTCCTTCGGCAGCACCCGCTTGGCCACTACGTAGTGCTTCTGCCAGTACGGCTTGCTCAGGTTGTCGATGCTTACCCGCTTGCCACGCCGGGGTGCGTGGATGAAGCGGTCGTTGCCCAGGTAGATGGCAACATGGTTTACGCGGCGGCTCTTGATGTTGAAGAAGATCAGGTCACCAGGCTTCAGGTCACCCTTGGCTACCTTGACGCCGTGGCCCTGGGCCATGGCATTGGAGGTGCGCGGCAGGTCGACGTCAGCGACATCGTTGAAGGCGTATTTAACCAGCCCGCTGCAGTCAAAGCCTTTTTTCGGGCTGCTGCCACCCCAAACATAAGGGGTGCCGAGCACATTCACCGCACGGCTAAGCACATCGCTGCTCTGCTTCGGCGACATGGCAGCGACAGGCAAGCCGCGGTTGCTGGCGGCATTGCCTGGTCGCGTGCGCAGGGAGGTCTGTTTGACCGGCGCGTGTTTCACCGAGGCATTGGAGGTATAGCCGGTGAAACCATTAGGAAGACGTTGCTCACGATTGGTGGCGTGGGCGGCCAGGGGCAATAATAGGCAGAGGGTCAGCCATGTCTTGATCAAAGGCGGCATAGATGAAGCTCTTATGAATAGTTATGTGTTGGACGCGCAACTTTATAACAGCTTTTTGATCAATCTTTGATCCGTTGGTCGATTGCCCAGGTGCCGTACGTCGGCCTGCAACGAGAAAGTCACATTTTTTTTTAGAAAATTTTCGGATAACCCACGAGGGCTATGCATGAACAGTTATCAACAGGGGGCGCCCTTTCACGACACCCATAGCAAGACCATCGGTTACCTGCTGTGGATTTTCGGCTTCACCGGGTCGCATCGGTTCTATTACGGCAAGCCGATTACCGGAACCCTCTGGTTCTTTACATTCGGCCTGCTGGGCATCGGTTGGCTGATCGACCTGTTTCTGATCCCGTCCATGGACCGTGAAGCCGATCTGCGGTTCCAGTCTGGTCGCATCGATTACAACATCGCCTGGGTTCTGCTGACCTTCCTTGGGGTGTTCGGCCTGCACCGGCTGTACCAAGGCAAATGGATCACCGCGATCATTTACTTCTTTACTGGCGGCTTGTTCCTGGTGGGGGTGCTGTACGACTTCTGGACATTGAACAGCCAGGTGTCCGAGCGCAACGCCTTGCGTTGAAATGCTTTGCGGGTAATGAAAAAGGCCTTGTCGCACCGAAGCGGCAAGGCCTTTTTTGTTGCTGGGTTACTGCCGGGTCTGCCGTTGTTGCAGCAGCAGGTTGGTGAACCCGGCCCCGGCCAGTTGCTTCTGCGCGCCGGTCAGTTGCTCGCGGTTGCTGAAGGGCCCGACCAGTACGCGGTACCAGGTCTCGTCCTTGACCGTACCCGACTCCACCTTCACCGACTGGCCCAGCAGGATGATCTGCGCGCGGACCTTGTCGGCATCGGCCTGCTTGCGGAACGAGCCGGCCTGCAGGAAATACTGGGTGGTCGCTGCCGGCTTGATCACCGGCGGGGGCGGTGGCGGGGTCTGGCCCAGCAATGCCGCCTGCGCGCGCGCGGTGTCGATCTTCGCAGCTTCTGCCGGCGTTACCGGGGTCACCGGCTGGGCGGGTACCGGTGGTGTCTTCTCGGGCACGGCCTCCGGTGGCACGATCACCTCGGACTCTGGCAGCAGCGTGTAGAAGTCATACTTCGGCTTCACGGGCTGCTGTGGGGTGGCCTGCGCAGGCTTGCTGGCTTCGGCCGCTTTCTCCACCTTCTGTTGCTCGGGCTTGGCGCGCTTGATGTCTTCGCCGCCTGGCTCGAGCTTCATCAGGAACACGATAAACGCGCCGACGGTGAGGCCGACGGCCATCCATACCCAACCAGGGATCGGCTGTTTGGCCGGCGCCGTCTGGCGGCTGGCGCCGCGTTTGGGGGCGGGTTTTTTCTTGGCAGCCAACTTACATGCGCTCCAGGGTTTCCAGGCCGAGCAGTTCCAGACCTTGTTTGAGGGTGCGGCCGGTCAGGGCGGCCAGACGCAGGCGGCTCTGCTGTTGTTCCGGGGTTTCGGCGGCCAGGATCGGGCAGTTCTCGTAGAAGCTGGAGAACAGGCCGGCCAGGTCGTACAGGTAGCTGCACAGCACATGCGGCGTGCCTTTTTCGGCGACGCTGTTGAGGGTTTCGCCAAACTGGGCCAGGCGCGCAGCCAGGTCCTGCTCGTGGGGGGCCTGCAGCACGATCTTGCCGTCGACTTCGTCAAAGCCCTTGCCCAGCTTGCGGAACACGCCGGCTACGCGGGTGTAGGCGTACAGCAGGTATGGAGCGGTGTTGCCTTCGAAGTTGAGCATCAGCTCGAAGTTGAAGCTGTAGTCGCTGGTGCGGTGCTTGGACAGGTCGGCGTACTTCACTGCGCCAATGCCCACCACTTCGCCGATGTGGCGCAGATCTTCGTCGGCCAGGCTCGGGTTCTTTTCCTTGACCAGCGCGTAGGCACGCTCCTTGGCCTCGGTGAGCAGGTCGATCAGCTTGACGGTGCCGCCGTCGCGGGTCTTGAACGGGCGGCCGTCGGCGCCGTTCATGGTGCCGAAGCCCATGTGCTCCATCTGCATCGGGTGGCCGACAAAGCCTGCGCGGCGGGCGACTTCGAACACCTGGTTAAAATGCAGGGCCTGACGCTGGTCGACAAAGTACAGGGCGCGATCAGCGTGGAGTACGTTGCTGCGGTAGCGCACGGCGGCCAGGTCGGTGGTGGCGTACAGGTAGCCGCCGTCGGCTTTCTGCACGATCACCGGCAGAGGTTCGCCTTCGCTGTTCTTGAATTCCTCGAGGAACACGCATTGGGCGCCTTGGTCCTCGACCAACAGGCCCTTGGCCTTGAGCTCGGCTACCACGTTAGCCAGGTCGTCGTTGTACGCGCTTTCGCCCATCACGTCGGCCATGGTCAGCTTGACGTTGAGCAGCTCGTAGGTCTTCTGGCAGTGCGACAGCGAAATGTCCTTGAAGCGTGTCCACAGGGCCAGGCACTCGGGGTCGCCGGCCTGCAGCTTGACCACCAGGCCACGGGCGCGATTGGCGAACTCTTCCGATTCGTCGAAGCGTTTCTTCGCCGCCCGGTAGAAGTTTTCCAGGTCTGACAGCTCGTCACTGGTGATCGGGTTTTCCTGCAGGTAGGCCATCAGCATGCCGAACTGGGTACCCCAGTCGCCGACGTGGTTCTGGCGAATGACGTTGTCACCCAAAAATTCCAGCACGCGTGCGACGCTGTCACCGATGATGGTCGAGCGCAGGTGGCCGACGTGCATCTCTTTGGCCAGGTTTGGCGCCGACATGTCGATGACGACCTTTTCGCTCGGGCCGGCCTTGCGCACGCCCAGGTGGTCATCGGCCAGGGCAGCATCCAGGCGGTTGGCCAAGGCGTCGGTGTTCTGGAAGAAGTTGAGGAAGCCGGGGCCAGCGATTTCCACCTTGCTGATGTCGGCGCTGGCCGGCAGGGCGGCGATCAGTTTTTCGGCCAGGTCGCGTGGCTTCATGCCTGCCTGCTTGGCCAGCATCATGGCGATGTTGCTGGCGAAGTCGCCGTGGGTCTTGTCCCGGGCGTTTTCCACCTGGATCGCCGGCGACAGCCCTTCAGGCAGCACACCGTCGGTGACGAGTTGGGTGAGGGCTTGCTGGATCAGCTGGCGAATGGTGTCTTTCATGGGGATCTCTTTTCGACCGCAAGCGCGGTGAGCGCCTGGATGCGCAGGTGGAAAAACTGGGCATTATCCGTTGCCGGGAGCGGGTTGCCAACCTTTGGGGCTGCAAAGCAGCGCCAGACGTCAATACAGGTCGACCGGGTCGACGTCCAGCGACCAACGTACCTGGCGCCCGCTGGGCATCTGCTCCAACACTAGCAACCAGGCGCTGATGAGTCGATGCAAAGGCGCCCGGGTATTGGCCTGTATCAACAGTTGCGCGCGGAAGCGCCCGGCGCGGCGCTCCATGGGCGCCGGCACCGGGCCCAGCAGTTCGATGCCCGGCAGGTGTTGCTCGGCGACCAGGCGCTCGGCGGCGGCGCAGGCTTCGTCGAGAAAGCCTTCGGCCTGCCCCGGCTTGTGCGCTTCGGCGCGTAGCAGGGCCAGGTGGGAGTAGGGCGGCAGCCCGGCGGCGCGGCGTTCGTCCAGGGCCTGTTCGGCAAAGGCGAAGTAGCCCTGCTCGGTAAGCTGCACCAACAGCGGGTGGTCGGCCAGGTGGGTCTGGATGATGACCTTGCCTGGCTCTTCGGCCCGCCCGGCCCTGCCGGCCACCTGCACGATCAGCTGCGCCATGCGCTCACTGGCGCGAAAATCACCCGAGAACAGCCCGCCATCGGCATCGAGGATGGCCACCAGGGTCACCCGGGGGAAATGGTGACCCTTGGCAAGCATCTGCGTACCGACAAGGATGCTCGGCTGGCCCCGCTGAATAGTCGTGAACAGGTTGTGCATGGCGTCTTTGCGCGCTGTGCTGTCGCGGTCCACCCGCAGGATCGGGTAGTCCGGAAACAGCACTTTCAGGCGCTCTTCGGCCCGCTCGGTGCCTGCGCCGACCGGGCGCAGGTCCACGTGGTTGCACTGCGGGCACTGGTGCGGCAGGCGTTCGTCATAGCCGCAGTGGTGGCAGCGCAGCACGCCAGAACGCTGGTGCACGGTCATGCGTGCATCACAGCGCGGGCACTCGGACAGCCAGCCACAATCGTGGCACAGCAAGGTCGGGGCGAAGCCGCGGCGGTTGAGGAACACCAGCACTTGCTGGCCTGCTTCCAGGGTCTGGCGGATGGCTTGTTGCAACGGGCCGCTGATGCCGCTGTCCAGTGGCAGGCTCTTTACATCCAGGCGCAACATGCGCGGCGGGCGGGCTCCGCCAGCGCGCTGGTTCATGCGCAGCAGGCGGTAACGGCCGGTAAGGGCGTTGTGCAGGGTTTCCAGCGACGGCGTGGCAGAGCCGAGCAGGATCGGGATGTTTTCCTGGTGGGCGCGCACCAGTGCCAGGTCGCGGGCGTGGTAGCGCAGCCCTTCCTGCTGTTTATAGGAGCCGTCGTGCTCCTCGTCGATGATGATCAGGCCGGGGTTTTTCATCGGTGTGAACAATGCCGAGCGGGTGCCGATGATGATGTCGGCTTCGCCGTCCCGGGCAGCCAGCCAGGCGTCCAGGCGCTCGCGGTCGTTCACTGCCGAATGCAGCAGGGCGATGCGGGCGTTGAAGCGTTGCTCGAAGCGCGCCAGGGTCTGTGGGCCGAGGTTGATCTCCGGAATCAGCACCAGCGCCTGTTTGCCGGCTTCCAGGGTTTCACGAATCAGCTGCAGGTAGACCTCGGTCTTGCCGCTACCGGTAACGCCCGCCAGCAGGAACGCGCCAAAGCCTCCGAAGCCTTCGCGCACAGCATCAAAGGCGTCGCGTTGCTCCTCGTTGAGCGGCAATTCCGGCTGCGCCAGCCAGTGTTCGTGGCGTAGCCCCGGCAGGTGCCGGCGTACTTCAATCTGTACCAGTTCCTTGGCCAACAGCAGGTCGAGGCTGTCCTTGTTCAGGTTGAGCTTGGCCAGCAGGCTGTGGGCCACGCCGTGCGGGTGCTGGGCCAGGGTCTTGAGCGCGTCGCGCTGGCGTGGCGCGCGGGCGATGCGCGGGTCTTCCAGGCGGGCGCCGGGGGCGACGTGCCAGAAGCGCTCCTGGCGCATCTCGGCGGGCTCGCCTTGGCGCAATAATGTCGGCAGGGCCCAGCTCAGGGTGTCGCCCAGGCTGTGCTGGTAGTACTGGGCGGTCCACAGGCACAGCTTGAACAGCGATGGCGGGATCGGTGATACCGGATCGAGCAGGGCGCTGGCCGGCTTGAGCTTGTCGGCGGGCACCTCGCTTTGCGCGCATACCTCCACCAGCACGCCGATCATTTCGCGGCGGCCGAATGGCACGCGAATGCGCATGCCCGGGGTCAAGGCCTGGCGCGCCATGCTCGCGGGTGCCTTGTAGTCGAACAGGCGACGCAGCGGGGAGGGCAGGGCAAGGCGCAGGATGACGTCGGGCACGCGGAAGGTCTCGGAGGGCGTATCAAAGACTGGCGAGCCTAGCAGACGACGGCCGGTGCAAGCGACAACTTGCACTGACGCAGCGCTCTGGTATTATTTGCCGCCTAATTACGTGCGGTATTCAACAATTGGTGTTGGATGGCGGCACGCAGCTCGAGGAAGCGACCATGAAAGAAGGTATCCACCCGAACTATGAAGTAGTTGCAGTCACCTGCAGCTGCGGCAACAAGTTCGAAAGCCGTTCGACCCTGGGCAACACCCTGTCGATCGACGTTTGCAACCTGTGCCACCCGTTCTACACCGGTAAGCAGAAAGTCCTGGACACCGGTGGTCGCGTACAGAAGTTCGCCGATCGCTTCGGCATGTTCGGTGCCAAGAAGTAATCATGCGCATGGCGAACCCCTCGGGTTTCGCATTGCTGCACAAAAAAGCGTCCCTTGTGGGCGCTTTTTTTATGGGCGTCATCTGGCATTTCCCGGCGCTGGCGTTCTGCCCGCTGCCGCAGCAGGCGCAGCAAGTGGTTGTGCGCCAGGTAGTGGATGGCGATACCTTGCGCCTGGTTGATGGCCGCAGCGTGCGGCTGATCGGCATCAATGCTCCGGAAATTGGCCGCAAAGGGCGCACCAGCGAGCCCTATGCCGAGGCTGCCAGGCGGCGCCTCCAAGCATTGGTCAACGCCAGTGACGGGCGCATCGGGCTGGTACCGGGCGTTGAGGAAAAAGACAAGTATGGCCGCACACTGGCGCATATCTACGGCATCAGTGGGGACAATATTGAAGCACGGTTGCTCAGCGAGGGTTTGGGCTACCGGGTGGCAGTTGCCCCCAATGTAAGCCTCAGCGGCTGCCAGCAGGTTGCCGAGCAAGCAGCGCGCAAGGCCGGCAATGGTGTGTGGCGGCGCTCGCCTGTGGTGGCTGCAGCCGATGTCAGGCAGTCGGGTTTCGCGGTGGTCAGTGGCCGCATCAGGGGTGTCGAGCGCAACCGTGGCGGGGTCTGGTTGACCCTGGACGAGGCTGTTGTGCTACAGGTTCCCACTCGTCTGCAACGCAACTTCCCCGCCAGCTTCTTCGATAATCTCAAGGGACGCCAGGTCGAAGCGCGTGGCTGGGTGCTGGATCGTTCCCGCAAGGGCGGCCTCAAGCCTGGGCAGCGACGCTGGGTATTGCCATTGACCGATCCGAGCATGTTGGAGCGTGTTTCAGGCTAAAAGATGTAGACATTTCGCTATTGGATTGTACACACTGTGAGCCGTATGCCCCCGTGGGTTATAGCGTAAAGTCGTAGGCTAAAGGCCTTGACACAAGTGACCGACCAGTCTTGTGACTCCCCGGCTCTTTGCGTATCCTCGGCGGTCCGTCAGAACAGTAAATAGCGGAATGCCCACCATGTCAGACCTGAAAACCGCCGCTCTCGAATATCACGCTCACCCTCGTCCGGGGAAACTGAGCGTCGAACTCTCCAAGCCCACTGCCACCGCCCGTGATCTCGCCCTGGCCTACAGCCCAGGTGTTGCTGAGCCCGTGCGTGAAATTGGCCGTGATCCAGAGCTGGCTTACAAATACACCGGTAAAGGTAACCTGGTTGCGGTGATTTCCGATGGCACCGCCATCCTCGGTCTGGGTGACCTCGGCCCACTGGCTTCCAAGCCGGTCATGGAAGGCAAGGGTGTTCTGTTCAAGCGTTTCGCGGGTATTGACGTGTTCGACATCGAAGTCGAATCGGAAAGCCCACAAGCGTTCATCGACACTGTCCGCCGCATCTCGATCACCTTCGGTGGCATCAACCTTGAAGACATCAAGGCGCCAGAGTGCTTCGAAATCGAGCGCACCCTGATTGAACAGTGCGACATCCCGGTGTTCCACGATGACCAGCACGGTACCGCCATCGTTACCGCGGCCGGCATGATCAACGCCCTGGAAATCGCCGGCAAAAAGCTCGAAGACGCCAAGATCGTCTGCCTGGGTGCCGGTGCTGCCGCCATCTCCTGCATGAAGCTGCTGGTGAGCATGGGTGGCAAGGTCGAAAACATCTTCATGATCGACCGCAGCGGTGTCATCCACGCTGGCCGTGACGACCTGAACCAGTACAAGGCACAGTTCGCTCACGCTACCGACAAGCGCACCCTGGCTGACGCACTCGACGGTGCGGACGTGTTCGTAGGCCTGTCCGGCCCGAACCTGCTCAGCCCGGAAGGCCTGAAGTCGATGGCTGCCAACCCGATCGTGTTCGCCTGCTCGAACCCGGACCCGGAAATTTCGCCAGAGCTGGCGCACGCCACTCGCAGCGACGTGATCATGGCTACCGGTCGTTCCGACTACCCGAACCAGGTCAACAACGTACTGGGCTTCCCGTTCATTTTCCGTGGTGCTCTGGACGTTCGTGCCAAGCGTATCAACGAAGAAATGAAGATCGCCGCGGCCATCGCCCTGAAAGACCTGGCCAAGCTGCCAGTGCCGAAGGAAGTGTGCGAAGCCTACGGTGTCGAAGGCCTGGAGTTCGGTCGTGAGTACATCATTCCGAAGCCGCTGGACGCACGCCTGATCACTGTCGTTTCCGACGCTGTGGCCAAGGCCGCTATCGAATCCGGTGTGGCTACCCTGCCGTATCCGAAGCACTACCCGCTCACCAGCGTGGATGACGTGTTCAAGGGCTGATTACCCCACCCCTGTCGCGACACAAAAAGCCCCGGCTCGCATGAGCCGGGGCTTTTTGTTGGGCCGTTGGAATGCGTCAGGGCTGCCAGGTGTTCGTCAGGGTACTTGTGGCGCCTATGAGACCGAGCGCCGCCCGCGCGGCGCATCGCGACGCAAGGCCGCTCCCACATTTGTTGCAACGTGGCCATGTCTGTGAGGCCATGGTTGTCAGCCTTGCTGGCATGACTGGATTTGGAGGTGGGCACTGATGCCGCCCTGCCTGTCTCAAGGCATGCACCCAGGCGGGCAACCATGGCTTGGCAGGTTCGGCACGTTGCAACAGATGTGGGAGCGGCCTTGCGTCGCGATGCGCCGCGCGGGCGGCGCTCGATTCACGCGCCCACGCAAAACCTGAGTCAGGCGCCCTGCCTTAAAACAGGTCCATCGGCGCCGCTTCATCGGCCGGCAGCGGGCTGCCCGGTGCTGCGCCATTGCCCAGTTCGTCCACCGAGGGTGGCGAATCTTCGGCCTTGAACAGCTCGAAGAAGGCATTCGGCGTGCTCGGGGAGGCAGCACGGCCGCTGACCGGGTCGACGCGCAAGCTGAGGATGCCTTCAGGTTCTGCTGGCGCATGCGCCGGCTTGTCCTTGAGTGCCGCGCCCATGAAGCTCATCCAGATCGGCAGCGCCGCCGTGCCACCGTACTCGCGGCGGCCGAGGGTTTCCGGCTGATCGAAACCGACCCATACCGTGGTCACATAATCGGCGTTGTAGCCGGAGAACCAGGCATCTTTGGACTCGTTGGTAGTGCCCGTCTTGCCTGCCAGGTCGGTGCGGCCCAGGGCCAGCGCCCGGCGCCCGGTACCGCGTTTGATCACGTCTTGCAGCATGCTGGTGAGGATATAGGTGGTGCGCCCGTCGATGATCTGTTCGGCCACAGCCGGCGCTTGCGGTGCGGCGGCCACCTGGTTGAAGGCAGAAGGTGCCTCACCTGGCATGGCCGCGGTGCTGATCGGCTGCTCGGGAGCCGCCAGGCCAGCCTGATCCTGGGCCCCTTGGGGGACGCGGGCCGGGTTGGCGGTGAACAGTGTTTCGCCGCTGCGGCTTTCGATGCGCTCGATCAGGTATGGGCTGATCTTGTAGCCGCCGTTGGCGAAGGTGCTCCAGCCTGTGGCGATTTCCATAGGGGTCAGGGTGGCGGTGCCCAAGGCCAGCGACAGGTTGCGCGGCAGGTCCTGCTTGTTGAAACCGAACTTGGCGATGTAGTCGATGGTGCGGTCTACACCCATGGCCTGCAGCAGGCGAATCGACACCAGGTTGCGCGACTTGTACAGGGCTTCGCGCATGCGGATCGGGCCGAGGAAGGTGTTGGTGTCGTTCTTCGGTCGCCATACTTTGTCCACGGATTCGTCGACGAACACGATCGGCGCATCGTTGACCAGAGTGGATGCGGTGTAGCCGCTGTCCAGTGCGGCGCTGTAGATGAACGGCTTGAAGCTCGAACCCGGCTGACGCTTGGCCTGCATGGCGCGGTTGTAGTTGCTCTGCTCGAACGAGAAGCCGCCAACCAGTGCACGAATGGCACCGTTGTAAGGGTCGAGGGTGACCAGCGCACTTTGCGCGCCAGGCACCTGGCTGAACTTGAGCTTGCCGTCTTCCAGGCGCTGCAGGCGTACCAGGTCACCGACCTGTGCCACGTCGGCCGGCGATTGTGGTGCGCGGCCCTGGGCGTTGCTGTTGATGAACGGGCGCGCCCACTTCATGGTGTCCCAGGCCACTTCGGCTTGCTGGCCGTCCCGGGTCAGTACCTGGAGGCCGGTTTTATCGACATGGGTAACGATGGCCGGTTCCAGGCCACCCAAGGTGCGCTGCTTGCCCAGTTCCTGTAGCCAGGCTGCCTGGGTACGCCCCGGAAAGCGTGCTTCGGGGCCGCGGTAGCCGTGGCGCTCATCGTAGTCGGACAGGCCTTTGAGGATGGCCTTGTTGGCCATTTCCTGCATGTCGCTGGGCACCGTGGTGGTAACGCGGAAACCTTCGGTGTAGGCCTCGCTGCCGTAGCGCCCGACCATTTCGGCGCGGGCCATTTCGGCGATGTAAGGCGCATTCACCTCAGGCGTCGGCACGTGGTAGCTGGCATTGAGCGGCTCAGCCAGGGCCGCCTGGTAGCTGGCCTGGTCGATCTTGCCCAGCTTGTACATGCGGCCGAGGATCCAGTCGCGGCGCTCCTTGGCGCGCACCGGGTTGGCCAGCGGGTTGAAGCGTGACGGTGCCTTGGGCAGGCCGGCGATCATCGCCATCTGCGCCAGGCTCACGTCGCGGATCGATTTGCCGTAGTACACCTGCGCGGCGGCGTCGATGCCGTAGGCGCGGTTGCCCAGGTAGATCTTGTTCACGTAAAGCTCAAGGATTTCGTCCTTGGTCAGCTCACGTTCGATCTGCAGTGCCAGCAGGATTTCGTTGGTCTTGCGCGAGAAGCTGCGTTCGCTGGTGAGGAAGAAGTTTTTCGCCACCTGCATGGTGATGGTGCTGCCGCCGGTCTGGATATGCCCGGTTTTCACCAGCTGGGTCGCCGCGCGCATCAGGCTGCTGGGGTCGACACCATAGTGATTGAGGAAATTGTCGTCCTCGGCTGACAGAAGCGCCTGAATGAACTGTGGCGGAATTTCTGCGAAGCGGATCGGCGAACGACGCATTTCGCCGAACTCGGCAATCAGCTTGCCGTCGCTGCTGTACACCCTGAGGGGGATCTGCAACTGGATGCTTCTGAGGGACTCGACCGAGGGCAGGCTGGGGCTAAGATACAGAAACGCACCGCTCACACCGAGTACGAGCGCGCAAATGACGGCGACGGAAGACCACCAGAAGAACTTCAGCAGGCGTATCAAGGCTTTTCGGTGTCCAGGTTGGGAGTGAGTTGCACGCAGGTCCGGCGGACCAGAAAACGCTGGGCATTATAAGCATTTTTTCGCCCCTCCGGGTTACCGGCCAGGCTGTCCGTCGCCTCGATGGGCAGGCCGGGCCTGGTGTTGACGCGGGGTTGCGACAGACCGCTGCACCACGCAGCAAGGAAGCCGCGATGCTAGGACGCTTCGGCAAGGATGCCAGTTCAATCGTGGGGGTGGAAATCGCCCCTGACGCTGTTCGTGTTGTGCAACTGCAGCGGCGCAGTCGGCGCTACAGGGTACTTGCATCGGCACAAGAACCATTTGAATCCGCAGCTGGCAAGGATTGGGTCGCAGAGCCCGATGCCGTGGTGGCTGCCTTGCGCCGTGCCTACCTGCGTAGCGGCCTCAGGCAGCACCGGATAGCGTTGGCGTTACCGGCCAGCCAGGTGATCTGCAAGCGGTGCCATGTGCCGATGGAGCAGGTCGGGGCTGAACTGGAGACGCAATTGCTGGCCGATGCCGAGCGGCTGTTTCCATTTCCATTGGAGGACCTGGCCTTGGACTTTCAGGTCTTGGGGGCATCCGGAACGCAACCGGGGTGCGCCGAACTGATGGTGGCCGCGTGTCGGCAAAGTGCCTTGGCGTCACTGGATGCCATCGTCGAGGCGGCCGGGTTGCAACTGGAGGCCATCGAGGTCGACAACATTGCCTTGTGCCGCATGTTGCCCGTGGGCTGCCTTGAAGGTTCGGCGCTGCTGCGGGTCGAAGCGCACAGCGCAGTGCTTTATGACTGGCAGCCTGGCCGGCCTTACCAGCGTCGTGAACTAAACATGCAGGGGCTGAAGGGCATGGCGCAGTTGCCGGAGCACCTGCACGCGCTGCTTGCCGATGCGCAGTTGCCGGCGGGCCTGTGGATTACCAGTGGCTCATCGGTGGAGCCTGGCGTGTTGCAAAACCTTGGCCGCCAGCTGAATACGCCGTGCAGGCACTTGCCTGGCCTGAAAGGGTTGGAGCACGTTGACGGCACGATGGTCCTG
The DNA here is from genome assembly GCF_026898135.2 of Pseudomonas fortuita. Lineage (NCBI taxonomy): Bacteria > Pseudomonadati > Pseudomonadota > Gammaproteobacteria > Pseudomonadales > Pseudomonadaceae > Pseudomonas > Pseudomonas fortuita. The sequence goes on along the minus strand of NZ_CP114035.2, from coordinate 5,936,067 downwards.
GCGTGCGCCCTGGCACTTGGAGGGTTGCACCCATGATACGGCTTAACCTGCTGCCTTGGCGGGAGCGGCAGCGCGAGGCGGCGCTCAGGCGCTTTCGCACCCAGCTGGTTGCCGGCGCACTGCTAGCGCTGTGTGCCGTGACCCTGGTCGACCAGTTGGCCCGACAGCGCGGTCAGCAGCAGGCGCTGGTCAATGCCCAGCACCAGGCCGCCCTTGAGGTGCTGGCCGAGCAACTGCAGCCGCTGGCAGATGTGCGTGCGCAGCATGATGCACTCAATGCCCGTGCAGCTGCACTCGAAAGCTTGCGCGCCCAGCAGGGGGTGCTGGGTAATGTGTTCGCTGAGATCGAAGGGGCGCTGCCGGTCGGGGTCCAGCTACTCGACCTCAGCTTTGAAAACGGCCATCTGCAGGTGACTGGGCTGGCTGCCTCTGGCGCCTTGGTTGCGCAGTTCATGCGCGATCTGGAGCGATCGGGTGTGCTGCTCGATCTGACGCTCAAGCGTGTCAGGAGCATGCCGGCTGGCGATGAGTTTCTGCTGGCTACGCGTGTTGCGGCGTTCTGGTCGTGAAAGCAGCGCAGGTCTTTGCCTGGTGGGCGGTTGCCGAACGTTCCAGAAGCATCAGGCTCATCGCGCCAGTGCTGGTGGCCGGGATGGTGTTCGGCCTGGGTTGCGCGCTTCGCCTGCCGGCAGGGTTGCAGCAGCAGGCACAGGAAGCGGCCCGGCAGGCCACATTGAACGAGCAGCAAGCAGCCAGTGCGGCAAAGCTGGAGGAGCTGCAGCGATTGCGGGCGTCTCTGGCTTTTGCCGAACGGCGGTTGCTGGAGGCTCACTGGCACTTGGCCGCCGGGGAAGGCATGAGTGAGCTGGTTGACCGCCTGGCGGCTTCGGGGCATGCACATGGCTTGCTGGTTGAGCGGTTCGACGTGCAGGAAGTCGAGCAACAGGCAGGCTATTGGAAAGTGCCGTTGCAGGTGCAGGTGGTGGGCCGGTACATGGATTTGCGCCAGTGGCTGGGTGACTGGCTGGGCCAGGCACGCCTGCTGCGCAGCGGTGACATGAAACTGGCCGCCGTCGCGGGGCAGCCCGGGCTTTTGCGTCTGCAACTGCAGGTAGATGCGTTTCAGGCCTCCGCGCCCGTACCGACACCTGAGGTGCTTGCGCTTATGCCGGCCAAGGCCGCCACGCCAGTGCCTGGGGTCGATCCCTTCGCCCGTGGGGCGATACGAGTGGCCGGTTCCGGGCTGGGCAGCGTGCCACTGGCACAGCTGGAAATGGTCGGCAGCCTGTCGCGAGGGGCGGCCCATGAGGCGCTGCTGATGGCGGCTGGCAGGCTCTACCGCGTGCGGGCGGGTGAGCGCTTGGGGCGTAACCACGGAGTGGTGGCGCGGGTCGATCAAGGTCAGGTCGAAGTGCGAGAACGGTTATTCATGGCGGGGGTGTGGCATGAGCGTACGGCGTTCATCACCCTGGCAAAGCGCCCGGGCAAGGAGGCCCCGAACCAGAATGAAGAACGTGATGAAATGGGTGTTGGCGGCCCTGCTGCCGATCCCGCTGGTGTGGGCGACGCCGTATCAGGGTGAGCCACTTTCTTTGAATTTCCAGGATGTAGAGGTTCGCTCGGTGCTGCAGGTGCTGGCCGATTACGCGGGCATCAATCTGGTTGCCAGCGATGACGTGCAGGGCAACGTGACCTTGCGTTTGCAGGACGTGCCCTGGGATCAGGCGCTTGACCTGGTGCTGCGCAGCAAGGGCCTGGCACAGCGGCACGAAGGCAATGTGTTGCTGGTGGCCCCTGCGGCAGCGTTTGCCCCGCAGCCGTTCGATGCCCATCCGGTGCCGGATGCGCAGATGCAGCCGTTACGCCGTGAACTGATACCGATCCATCATGCCAAGGCGGCGGAGCTGGTTGAGTTGTTGCTGACCAGCCTGGCGGATGACAGCACCTTCACCGTTCGTGGCAGCCTGGGTGTCGATGAGCGCACCAATACCCTGGTGGCGCATCAGCCGGCCGATCGCCTGGCCGAATTGCGGCAACTGGTTACGCAGCTGGACGTGCCGGTGCGCCAGGTGGCGATCGAGGCGCGTATCGTCGAGGCCAACGTCGACTACGAGAAAAGCCTGGGGGTGCGCTGGGGCGGGCCGCTGTACGGGGAAAGCCTGCGCCCGGGCAAGGAACTGTTCGTCGACCTCGGCGTGGAGCGGGCGGGCAGCAGCGTCGGCCTGGGCCTGCTGCGTGGCGACGTGTTGCTCGACCTGGAACTCAGCGCCATGGAAAAAAGCGGCAACGGCGAGATCATCTCGCAGCCCAAGGTGGTCACGGCCGACAAGGAAACGGCCAGGATCCTCAAGGGCACCGAGGTGCCCTACCAGGAAACCAGCCAGAGTGGCGCCACCTCGGTCGCCTTCCGCGAAGCCTCGCTTTCGCTGGAGGTGACCCCGCAGATTACACCTGACAACAAGGTAATCATGGCTGTCAGGGTGACCAAGGACGAGCCTGATTACGTCAATGCCGTGAACAACGTACCGCCGATCCGCAAGAACGAGGTCAATGCCAAGGTTCGTGTGGCTGACGGCGAAACGATCGTGATCGGTGGCGTGTACTCGACTTCGCAAAACAATGTGGTCGACAAGGTGCCATTTTTTGGCGATCTGCCGTATGTTGGGCGGCTGTTTCGACGCGATGTATTACAAGAGAAAAAATCCGAGCTGCTGGTCTTCCTGACTCCGCGTATCATGAGTGACCAGGCGATTGCTGTGAGTCGTTGATTCTGTGCGAAATTTGATACTTGTGGGACCCATGGGCGCTGGTAAAAGCACCATTGGACGCCTATTGGCCAAAGAGCTGCGCCTGCTGTTCAAGGATTCCGACAAGGAAATCGAACTGCGATGCGGCGCCAACATCCCGTGGATTTTCGACAAGGAAGGCGAGCCAGGTTTCCGTGAGCGCGAGCAGGCGATGATCGCCGAACTGTGCGCACTCGACGGCGTGGTTCTGGCGACCGGCGGTGGCGCGGTGATGCGCGAAGCCAACCGCCAGGCATTGCGCCGGGGTGGTCGGGTTATCTACCTGCATGCTTCGGTGGAGCAGCAGGTTGGCCGTACCGCGCGTGATCGCAATCGCCCGCTCCTGCGCACCGCCAACCCCGAGGCCACCCTGCGCGCCCTGCTGGAAGCCCGCGACCCGCTCTACCGCGAGATCGCCGACGTGGTGGTGGAAACCGACGAGCGGCCGCCCCGCATGGTGGTGATCGATATTCTCGAGCGCTTGCAGCAGTTGCCGCCCCGTTAGCCCGGGTCTATTCTCGGCCACCAGCGCCGAGGCGAGGTTCAACGTTAGCGCGTGGTTGCCCGAACGGCGCCGCGCCCAAGTACATTGTGGGGATACATGCAGACACTTAAGGTCGACCTGGGCGAGCGCAGCTACCCGATCTACATTGGCGAAGGCCTGCTGGGCCAGCCCGAGCTGCTGGCGCCGCACATTGCCGGCCGGCAAGTCGCCATCGTTTCCAACGAGACCGTCGCACCCCTGTATCTCGAACGCCTGAGCAACACCCTCGGCGCCTACTCGGTGCTGCCGGTGATATTGCCCGATGGCGAAGCCCACAAGAACTGGGAAACCCTGCAACTGATCTTCGATGGCCTGCTGACAGCTCGCCATGATCGTCGCACAACCGTGGTTGCCCTGGGCGGCGGCGTGATCGGTGACATGGCCGGCTTCGCTGCCGCCTGCTACCAGCGCGGTGTCGACTTCATCCAGGTGCCGACCACCCTGCTTTCCCAGGTTGACTCTTCGGTGGGCGGCAAGACCGGTATCAACCACCCGTTGGGCAAGAACATGGTCGGTGCCTTCTATCAGCCCAATGCGGTGCTGATCGATACAACCAGCCTTAAAACCCTGCCAGCGCGTGAACTGTCGGCCGGCCTGGCGGAAGTGATCAAGTACGGTCTGATCTGCGACAAGCCGTTTCTCGCCTGGCTCGAAGATAATATGCAAGCCCTGCGCGCCCTCGACTCGGCAGCCCTGACCGAGGCCATCCGCCGCTCGTGCGCGGCCAAGGCCGCAGTGGTGGGTGCCGATGAGCGTGAGTCCGGCGTGCGGGCCACGCTGAACCTGGGGCATACCTTCGGGCATGCCATCGAGACCCATATGGGCTACGGCGTCTGGCTGCACGGCGAAGCCGTGGCGGCGGGCACGGTGATGGCCCTGGAAATGTCCATGCGCCTTGGCTGGATCGACCAGGCCGAGCGTGATCGCGGGATCCGCCTGTTGCAGGACGCAGGTTTGCCGGTGGTGCCACCACAGGAAATGACCCCGGCGCATTTCATGGAGCACATGGCGGTCGACAAGAAAGTGATCGACGGACGCTTGCGTCTGGTGCTGTTGCGCCAGATGGGCGAGGCCGTTGTGACCGACGACTATCCGAAAGAGATTCTTCAGGCCACGCTGTCGGCGGATTACCGCGCGATCGTGGCCCAGCTTTGAGGTTGTGACAGCGCAATGACCAGTTTGCATGCCGATGAGGCCTTTCTCGACCATTACCAGTTGAGCCACGATCCGTTCGCGCCCCGTGTGCCCGGCTTCAAGTTCTTCCCGGCGCAGCGCAAGCCCGTGCTTGGCCAGCTGCACCACCTGGCGCGCTACAGCCAGTTGATGCTGGTGGTCAGCGGCCCGCTGGGCAGCGGCAAGTCGCTGCTGCGCCAGGCCCTGGTGGCCAGCACCAACAAGCAGGCTGTGCAGAGTGTGGTGGTGTCTGCCCGCAGTGCCAGCGATGCTTCCAGCATGCTTGCCCAGGTCGCTCAAGACCTGGGTGTGGCCCAGCCCGAAGTGCAGGCGATCCTGTCCAAGGTGGTGCAACTGGCACTGACCGGGCAGGAAGTGTATTTGCTGGTGGACGATGCGGAACAACTCGACGAGTCGGCACTCCAAGCGTTGCTGGAGTTGGCGGCGGGGGTACCGGAAGGGCGCCCGCACGTGTTCCTGTTCGGTGAGCCTTCACTGATTGCCGGGCTGGACGAGCTCAATGTCGAGGAAGAACGCTTCCACATCATCGAGCTTGCCCCCTACAGTGAAGAAGAAACCCGCGAGTACCTGGAGCAGCGCCTGGAAGGGGCTGGCCGGGGCATCGAGGTGTTCAGCCGTGAACAGATCGTCGATATCCATGAACACTCCGACGGCTGGCCTGGCAACATCAACCAGGTCGCCCGTGACACTTTGATCGAAGCCATGATCGCCAGCCGTTCGACGGTCAAGCGACCATCAATGGGGTTCAAGATGCCTAAAAAACATGTGCTCGCGCTGTCCGCTGTGGTCGTGGTCGCTGTCGCGGCCGCTGTGTTGATGCCCAAGAAAGGCGACAAGCCACCCGCTGAGGCGCCGGCCGCCCAGGCCCAGTTGCCGCTTGGCGACGGCAAGCAGGGTGCCAATATCGAGTTTTCCGGGTCTTCCCAGCCGATGCCGCTGCCGCTGGTTGGCCAGTCCCAGCCTGTAATGCGCGAGCCGCTGGCCCAGGCCGCGGGCATGGGGGAGGGTGAAGAAGGCAGCCCGGCGGGTGACACTGCCCTGCAGCCTGGCAACCCGCCGCCAACCGTGACCACCATTGCGCCGCCGCAAGGCGTGCCGGCTGGCCCGGCACCTGTGCCCGCACAGCCTGTGGCTACTGCGCCGGTACAGCCGGTTGCGCCTGCGCCCAAGCCTGTCGCAACCCAGCCTGCGAAGCCGGTTGCACCTGCCAAGCCTACGCCTGCGCCTACCCAGGTCGCCGTGGCCAAGCCGGCCGCCAAGCCTGCCGAGAAACCTGCCGCCACTGGCAGCGGCAACAGCGGCTGGTACGCCGGGCAGAAGCCGGGCAATTACGTGGTGCAGATCCTGGGCACCAGCTCCGAGGCCTCGGCCCAGGCGTTCGTCAAGAGCCAGGGTGGCGACTATCGCTACTTCAAGAAAAACCTGCAGGGCAAGCCGCTGTACGTAGTCACCTACGGCAGCTTCGCCAACCGTGATGCAGCGGTTGCGGCAATCAAGAACTTGCCAGAGAAGGTCCAGGCTGGTAAACCTTGGCCACGTACCGTCGGCAGCGTCCAACAAGAGCTGGCCACGGCCCGCTGATACCTTCCGGGCGGCATCACCCCGCCGCCCAGTTGCTGAGCGATTACTGACTTTCGAATAGCCTGCTGCGTTTCAACGCGGCAGGCTTTTCTGTCCCAGACTGCCGGCCACAAGCCCCTAGTTGCAGTCATGGCTGAAACGCTTCAGACTCACGCCAAGCCGTTATCACGGCGCATGGCGCAAAAACATTCAAAATTGCGACATAAATTTTCAATGGTGAGACATGAAAATTTGTGGGCGTCGCTGTCGCTGTGCAACAATGGTTTTCCATGGCCACCGCAAAAAAGCTGGCGTTTGATCGGCGTGGATGGTAAGTGGTTGTTAAAAAAGAGATTTACCTCCGTTGAGAGGTGAACCTGGTGAGAATGTGTCTATGAAAACAGGTCTGTACCATCCCGAAGAATTCAAGGACAACTGTGGTTTTGGCCTGATCGCCCATATGACGGGCGAACCGAGCCACCACCTTCTGCAAACCGCCATGCAGGCGCTGACCTGCATGACCCACCGTGGCGGTATCAACGCCGACGGCAAGACCGGTGACGGTTGCGGTCTGCTCATGCAGAAGCCCGATCAATTCCTGCGAGCCGTGGCCCAGGAACACTTCGCCGTCGAGCTGCCCAAGCAGTACGCCGTCGGCATGGTGTTCTTCAACCAGGACCCGGTCAAAGCCGAAGCGGCCCGCGCCAACATGGACCGCGAGATCCTCGCCGCTGGCCTGAAACTGGTCGGCTGGCGCAAGGTACCGATCGACACCAGCGTACTCGGCCGCCTGGCCCTGGAGCGCCTGCCGCAGATCGAACAGGTGTTCATCGGTGGCGAAGGCCTGAGTGACCAGGAATTCGCCATCAAGCTGTTCAGTGCCCGTCGCCGTTCGTCGGTGGCTAACGCCCACGACAGCGACCACTACATCTGCAGCTTCTCGCACAAGACCATCATCTACAAAGGCCTGATGATGCCGCGCGATCTCGCGGCGTTTTATCCAGACCTGGGTGACGAGCGCCTGCAAACCGCGATCTGCGTGTTCCACCAGCGCTTCTCCACCAACACCCTGCCGAAATGGCCGCTGGCGCAGCCGTTCCGCTTCCTCGCCCACAACGGCGAGATCAACACCATCACCGGCAACCGCAACTGGGCCATGGCCCGTCGCACCAAGTTCGCCAATGACCAGATCCCCGACCTCGAAGAGCTCGGTCCGCTGGTCAACCGTGTCGGTTCCGACTCGTCGAGCATGGACAACATGCTGGAACTGATGGTGACCGGTGGCATCGACCTGTTCCGCGGCGTGCGCATGCTGGTACCGCCAGCCTGGCAGAACGTCGAGACCATGGACGCCGACCTGCGTGCCTTCTACGAATACAACTCCATGCACATGGAGCCGTGGGATGGCCCGGCCGGTATCGTCATGACCGAAGGCCGCCACGCGGTGTGCCTGCTGGACCGCAACGGCCTGCGCCCGGCGCGCTGGGTGACCACCACCAACGGCTACATCACCATCGCCTCGGAAATTGGCGTGTGGGGTTACCAGCCTGAGGAAGTGTTGGCCAAGGGCCGTGTCGGCCCGGGCCAGATCCTGGCGGTGGACACCGAAACCGGCCAGATCCTCGACACGGACGCCATCGACAACCGCCTGAAGTCGCGCCACCCGTACAAGCGCTGGCTGCGTCAGCACGCCACCCGTATCCAGGCGACGCTGACCGACGACCAGGGCGCGGCCAGCTACGACGCTGACCAGCTCAAGCAATACATGAAGATGTTCCAGGTCACCTTCGAAGAGCGTGACCAGGTACTGCGCCCATTGGGTGAGCAGGGCCAGGAAGCCGTTGGTTCGATGGGTGACGACACGCCGATGGCCGTGCTGTCGCAGCGTGTGCGTTCGCCTTACGACTTCTTCCGCCAGCAGTTCGCCCAGGTGACCAACCCGCCGATCGACCCGCTGCGCGAAGCCATCGTGATGTCGCTGGAGATCTGCCTGGGCGCCGAGCGCAACATCTTCCAGGAGTCCCCGGAGCACGCTTCGCGGGTCATCCTCAGCTCCCCGGTCATTTCGCCCGCCAAGTGGCGTTCGCTGATGAACCTGGAGCGCGAAGGTTTCGACCGTCAGCTGATCGACCTCAACTATGAACAGGGCGTCGGTCTGGAAGCGGCCATTCGCAACATCGCCGACCAGGCTGAAGAAGCCGTGCGCGCTGGCAAGACCCAGCTGGTGCTGAGCGATCGCTACATCGCCCCGGGCAAGCTGCCGGTGCACGCTTCGCTGGCCGTTGGCGCGGTACACCACCGCCTGACCGAACAGGGCCTGCGTTGCGACAGCAACATCCTGGTGGAAACCGCTACCGCCCGCGACCCGCACCACTTTGCCGTGCTGCTGGGCTTCGGTGCCTCGGCCGTCTACCCGTACCTGGCGTATGAAGTACTGGCTGACCTGATTCGTACCGGCGAAGTGCTGGGCGACCTGGACGAAGTGTTCAAGTACTACCGCAAGGGCATCTCCAAGGGCCTGCTGAAGATCCTGTCGAAGATGGGTATCTCCACCATCGCCTCATACCGCGGTGCGCAGCTGTTCGAAGCCATCGGCCTGGCCGAAGAAGTGGTCGGCCTGAGCTTCAAGGGCGTGTCCAGCCGCATCAAGGGGGCGCGCTTCGTAGACCTTGAAAGCGACCAGAAGCTGCTGGCGGCCGAAGCCTGGAGCGCGCGCAAGCCGATCCAGCAAGGTGGCCTGCTGAAGTTCGTCCACGGTGGTGAATACCACGCCTACAACCCGGACGTGGTCAACACCCTGCAAGCCGCCGTGCAGCAGGGCGACTATGCCAAGTTCAAGGAATACACCACGCTGGTCGACCAGCGTCCGGTATCGATGATCCGCGACCTGCTGAAAGTGAAGGTGGCCGACCAGCCACTGGCGCTGGAGCAGATCGAACCGCTGGAGGCCATTCTCAAGCGGTTCGACTCGGCCGGTATCTCGCTGGGCGCACTGTCGCCGGAAGCCCACGAGGCGCTGGCCGAGGCCATGAACCGCCTGGGCGCGCGTTCCAACTCTGGTGAAGGCGGTGAAGACCCGTCGCGCTACGGCACCATCAAGAGTTCGAAGATCAAGCAGGTGGCCACCGGCCGCTTTGGTGTGACCCCTGAATACCTGGTCAATGCCGAGGTGCTGCAGATCAAGGTTGCCCAGGGCGCCAAGCCTGGTGAGGGCGGCCAGCTGCCGGGCGGCAAGGTCAACGGCCTGATCGCCAAGCTGCGTTATGCGGTACCGGGCGTGACCCTCATCTCGCCGCCGCCGCACCATGACATCTACTCGATCGAAGACCTGGCCCAGCTGATCTACGACCTCAAGCAGGTCAACCCGCAGGCCCTGGTGTCCGTGAAGCTGGTGGCAGAAGCCGGCGTGGGCACCATCGCCGCTGGCGTGGCCAAGGCCTATGCCGACCTGATCACCATCTCCGGTTATGACGGTGGTACCGGTGCTTCGCCGCTGACCTCGATCAAGTACGCCGGCGCCCCGTGGGAACTGGGCCTGGCCGAAACCCACCAGACCCTGCGTGGCAACGACCTGCGCGGCAAGGTGCGGGTACAGACCGACGGCGGCCTGAAAACCGGCCTGGACGTGATCAAGGCGGCCATCCTTGGCGCCGAAAGCTTCGGCTTCGGTACCGCGCCAATGATCGCCCTGGGCTGCAAGTACCTGCGCATCTGCCACCTGAACAACTGCGCCACCGGCGTAGCCACGCAGAACGACAAGCTGCGCAAGGACCACTACATCGGCACCGTCGACATGGTGATCAACTTCTTCACCTTCGTCGCTGAAGAAACCCGTGAGTGGCTGGCCAAGCTGGGCGTGCGCAGCCTGGGCGAGCTGATCGGCCGTACCGACCTGCTCGAAATGCTGCCAGGCGATACCGAGCGCCAGCAGTACCTGGATCTGTCGCCGCTGCTGGGCAGCTCGCACATTCCGGCAGACAAGCCGCAGTTCTGCGAAGTCGACAAGAACCCGCCGTTCGACAAAGGCGAGCTGGCCGAGAAGATGGTGGACATGGCCCTGCCGGCGATCCGCGACCAGGCCGGTGGCGAGTTCAACCTCGACATCTGCAACTGCGACCGCTCCATCGGTGCCCGCATCTCTGGCGAAATCGCCAAGCTGTACGGCAACCAGGGCATGGCTGCCAACCCGATCACCTTCCGCTTCAAGGGTACTGCGGGCCAGAGCTTTGGCGTGTGGAACGCCGGTGGCTTGAACCTGCACCTGCAGGGTGATGCAAACGACTACGTCGGCAAGGGCATGACCGGTGGCAAGGTCACCATCGTGCCGCCAGCCGGCAGCCCGTTCGAAACCCAGCACAGCGCCATCGTCGGCAACACCTGCCTGTACGGTGCCACTGGCGGCAAGCTGTTTGCCGCGGGCACTGCGGGCGAGCGCTTCGCTGTGCGTAACTCCGGCGCCCACGCTGTTGTCGAGGGTACTGGCGATCACTGCTGTGAGTACATGACCGGCGGCTTTGTCTGCGTCCTGGGCAAGACCGGTTACAACTTCGGTTCTGGCATGACTGGCGGCTTCGCCTACGTGCTCGACATGGACAATAGCTTCGTCGACAAGCTGAACCACGAGCTGGTGGAAATCCAGCGTATCAGTGGTGAAGCGATGGAAGCCTACCGCAGCCACCTGGCGCGGGTACTTGGCGAGTATGTGGAAGAAACCGGCAGCGAGTGGGGGCGTGAGCTCTCGGAGAACCTGGACGACTACGTGCGGCGCTTCTGGCTGGTGAAGCCGAAGGCAGCCAACCTGAAGCAACTGTTGTCCAGCACACGTGCCAACCCGCAGTAAAAACAGCTGCAAGTGGCAAGCCTCAAGCTGCACCTGAAGGCAGTACGAGGTTTGCCCGGCTTAAGTGATCGTCTTGCGGCTTGCAGCGTGTAGCTTGCAGCTGCTGTAAAGAGGTTTTGAAAAATGGCTGAACGTCTGAACAACGACTTCCAGTTCATCGAAGTGGGCCGCAAGGACCCTAAGAAAAAGCTGCTGCGCCAGCGCAAGAAGGAGTTCGTGGAAATCTACGAACCGTTCAAGCCGCAGCAGTCAGTAGACCAGGCGCACCGCTGCCTGGGCTGCGGTAACCCGTATTGCGAATGGAAGTGCCCGGTGCACAACTTCATCCCTAACTGGTTGAAGCTGGTGTCCGAAGGCAACATCCTGGCGGCGGCTGAGCTGTCGCACCAGACCAACACCCTGCCGGAAGTGTGCGGCCGTGTGTGCCCGCAAGACCGTTTGTGTGAAGGTGCCTGCACCCTGAACGACGGCTTCGGCGCGGTGACCATCGGTTCGGTGGAGAAGTACATCACCGACACCGCCTTTGCCATGGGCTGGCGCCCGGACATGTCAAAGGTCAAACCAACCGGCAAGCGCGTCGCCATCATCGGTGCCGGCCCTGCTGGCCTGGGCTGCGCCGACGTGCTGGTGCGCGCTGGCGTAACCCCGGTTGTGTTCGACAAGAACCCGGAAATCGGTGGCTTGCTGACCTTCGGCATTCCAGAGTTCAAGCTGGAAAAGACCGTGCTCAGCAACCGCCGCGAAGTGTTCACCGGCATGGGCATCGAGTTTCGCCTGAATACCGAGGTGGGCAAGGACGTGACCATGGAACAGCTGCTCGCCGAGTACGACGCAGTGTTCATGGGCATGGGTACCTACACCTACATGAAGGGCGGCTTCCCGGGCGAAGACCTGCCGGGCGTGCATGACGCACTGGATTTCCTGATCGCCAACGTCAACCGCAACCTGGGCTTCGAGAAGTCCCCGGAAGACTTCGTCGACATGCAAGGCAAGAAGGTGGTGGTACTGGGCGGTGGTGACACCGCGATGGACTGCAACCGCACCTCGATCCGCCAGGGCGCCAAAGCGGTGACCTGCGCCTATCGCCGTGACGAAGCCAACATGCCGGGTTCGCGCAAAGAGGTGAAGAACGCCAAGGAAGAAGGCGTGAAGTTCCTTTACAACCGCCAGCCTATCGCCATTGTCGGCGAGGACAAGGTCGAAGGCGTGAAGGTGGTCGAGACCCGTCTCGGCGAGCCGGATGCCCGTGGCCGCCGCAGCCCTGAGCCGATCCCGGGCTCCGAGGAGATCCTGCCAGCCGATGCCGTGGTGATCGCCTTCGGCTTCCGCCCAAGCCCGGCGCCGTGGTTCGAGCAGCATGGTATCCAGCTGGACAGCCAAGGCCGTGTAGTAGCCCCGGAGAAAGGCAAGTTCAAGCACCAGACCAGCAACCCGAAAGTGTTCGCCGGTGGCGACATGGTGCGTGGTTCGGACCTGGTGGTGACGGCGATCTTCGAAGGGCGTACGGCTGCGGAAGGTATCCTGGACTACCTCGAAGTCTGATTTTCGACCTATTCGCGGGCATGCCCGCTCTCACAGGGTTAAGCGCAGAACCTGTGGGTGCGGGCATGCCCGCGAAGCTTTTGTATACAAAAACGCTTGATCTATAGCATCCAATAGACAAAACGCATGGCCATGGCCGTGCCTTTTGCGCTGGCGTCTGAGAAAATGCCCGCACTATTTTTCCGGATGCCGACATGACTGCCCTGAAGAACGATCGTTTCCTGCGTGCGCTGCTCAAGCAACCCGTAGACGTCACCCCGGTGTGGATGATGCGCCAGGCCGGCCGCTACCTGCCGGAGTACCGCGCCAGCCGCGCCAAGGCCGGCGACTTCATGAGCCTGTGCATGAACCCGCAGTTTGCCTGCGAAGTTACCCTGCAGCCGCTGGACCGCTACCCGCTGGACGCGGCGATCCTGTTCTCGGACATCCTCACCATCCCTGACGCCATGGGCCTGGGCCTGTACTTCGAAACCGGCGAAGGCCCGCGTTTCAAGAAGGTCATCAGCACCCCGGCCGACATCGAAGCGCTGCCGATCCCCGATCCGCAGAAAGACCTGGGCTATGTCATGGACGCGGTCAGCACCATTCGTCGTGAGCTCAATGGCCGTGTGCCCTTGATCGGCTTCTCCGGCAGCCCGTGGACCTTGGCCACCTACATGGTCGAAGGCGGCTCGTCGAAGGACTTCCGCAAGACCAAGGCCATGGCCTACGACAACCCGCAAGCCCTGCACCTGCTGCTGGACAAACTGGCCCAGTCGGTCACCAGCTACCTGAACGGCCAGATCCTGGCCGGTGCCCAGGCTGTGCAGATCTTCGACACGTGGGGCGGTAACCTGTCGGCGGCGGCCTACCAGGAGTTCTCCCTGGCCTACATGCGCAAGATCGTCAGCGGGCTGATCCGCGAGCACGAAGGGCGCAAGGTGCCGGTGATCCTGTTCACCAAGAACGGTGGCTTGTGGCTGGAAAGCATTGCCGAAGCCGGCGCCGACGCACTGGGCCTGGACTGGACCTGCGACATCGGCGATGCCCGCCGCCGTGTGGGTGACAAGGTGGCGCTGCAAGGCAACATGGACCCGACCGTGCTGTACGCCAAGCCTGAGGCCATCCGCCAGGAAGTGGCGCGCATTCTGGCCAGCTATGGTCACGGCACCGGCCACGTGTTCAACCTTGGCCATGGCATTACCCCGGAAGTCGACCCGGAGCATGCGGGCGTGTTCATCAATGCCGTGCACGAGCTTTCGGCGCAGTACCATCAGTGATCTGAGCGCTGAAAGCAAAGCCCGGCCCTGTGCCGGGCTTTTTGTTGCATTAAGTTTGGATTCAGCGAACGTCGCTAATCTGGTCCCATCGAAACCTAAACAGGACCCGATCCTCATGAAAGCACGTTATCTCGCCCTTATCTTTGCCCCGCTGTTCAGCACTGCTGCACTGGCCGCCAGCTATACCGGCCCCGGCGCCCAGTCGGTCACCACCGTGGCAGCTGCCAACGACGCTGCCGATGACACGCCCGTGGTGCTGCAGGGGTATGTGACCAAGAAGATCAACAACGACGACAAGTACGAGTTCAAGGACAACACCGGCACCATCACTGTTGAAATCGACGATGAAGACCTGCCGCCGACGCCGTTCAACGACAAGACCAAGGTGAAGCTGACCGGTGAGGTGGAGAAGCACCTGATGAGCCGGGAAGTGGATGTGGATATCGTAGAGATCATCAACTGACCTGATGGCCTCTTCGCGGGCACGCCCGCTCCCACAGGGATTGCACTGAACCCTGTGGGAGCGGGCGTGCCCGCGAATGTTTCACACCGATTTGGGCGGTAACTTGCTCAGGTGCAACGCCACCAGCAACGCAACCGCCAGCAAGCTGCCAATGAACAGCCCGATGCCGTTCCAGCCCCACTGGTGCCAGAATACCCCGCCCGCCGTACCGGCCACGCTGGACCCTGCGTAATAGCTGAACAGGTACAGCGACGATGCCTGCCCCTTGGCTTTGAGCGCCCGGCGGCCAATCCAGCTGCTGGCCACCGAGTGTGCGCCAAAAAAGCCGAAAGTGAACACCAGCATGCCCACGATCACCATCGCCAGCGGGCTGGCCAGGGTCATCAGCAAGCCACCGGCCATCACCACGATACTGGCCCAGAACACTTTGCGCCGGCCTAGCTTGTCTGCCAGGGCACCGACTTGCGCCGAGCTGTAGATCCCGGACAGGTACACTACCGACAGCAAACCGACCAGCGCCTGGTTCATGTGGTAGGGCTCGGCCAGCAAGCGGTAGCCGATGTAGTTGAACAGGGTGACGAAAGCCCCCATCAGCAGGAAGGCTTCCAGGAACAGCCAAGGCAGCCCGGCATCTTTGAAGTGCATGACAAAACCGTCCAGCAGGCTGCGCGGGCTCATCATCTGCGGGCGGAAGTTGCGCGATTCGGGCAGCACCTTCCAGAACACCAGTGCGGCGACCAGGGCCAGGCCACCGATGGTCAGCATGGCCGTGTGCCAGCTGACGAAGTCGATCAGCACGCCGGTAATCAGCCGCCCGCTCATGCCGCCAATCGCGTTGCCGCCGATGTACAGGCCCATGGCCAGGCCGATGTGCTGTGGGTGGATCTCTTCGCTCAGGTAGGTCATGGCCACAGCGGCCAAACCGCTCAGGGACAGGCCAACCAGGGCGCGGGTGGCCAGTACCAGTTCCCAGCTTGGCATTACCGCGCTGGCCAGGGTGGAGAGGGCGGCGCAAACCAGGGCAAAGACCATCACCGGCTTGCGCCCGATGCGGTCAGAGATGGGGCCGGTGATCAGCAGGCCGAACGCCAGCATGGCGGTGGAAACCGACAGCACCAGGCTGCTCTGCGCCGCGTTGATGGCAAATTCTTTCGACAATAGCGGCATCATCGGCTGCACGCAGTACAGCAGGGCAAAGGTGGCGAAGCCGCCGCTGAACAGTGCCAGCACGGTCTTCATGAAGGCGGGGGTGCCTTTTTCAATCCACATTTCGTTCAGGGAGGCAGGCTCTGGTTCGGCAGGAAGGGGAGCTACAGCAGTTTTCACGGGCGGGTACCTCTGGCGCAATGAAAAAAGCATATAGCTGGCTAATGATTAGATCCAATATATTGTTCGACCTATTTAAGACGTTTTTCGACTCATTAGGAGCTGGTCATGGAACTGCGTCACCTGCGCTACTTCATTGCTGTGGCTGAAGAGCTGCACTTTGGCCGCGCCGCCCAGCAACTGGGCATTTCCCAGCCGCCCCTGAGCCAGCAGATCCAGGCCCTGGAGCAGGAACTGGGAGCGCGGCTGTTCGAGCGTACCAACCGTCGGGTCGAGCTGAGCGAGGCGGGGCGACTGTTCCTTGAGGAAGCGCGGCAGGTGCTGGCGCAAGTGGAGAAGGCCGCAGATGTGGCGCGGCGGGCGCAGTTGGGTGAATTGGGCGAAATGAAGATTGGCTTTACCTCGTCTGCGCCATTCACCTCGAAGATCCCCAAGGCCATCCATGCTTTTCGCCAGCGCTTCCCGGCTGTGCACCTGAACTTAAAAGAAATGAGCAGCCGTGATATCGCCGAAGCAGTGTTCGACGAGTCCATCGAAGTAGGGCTGATGCGGCCGATGCCTTTGCCGGAAGGCTTGCTGGCCACCGAATTGTTCCGCGAGCCGCTGGTGGCGGTGATCAACGCATCGCATCCGCTGGCTGAAGGCACGGAACAAGGGGTGCACATGGCGGCGCTGGCCCATGAGCCGTTTGTGTTCTTCCCGCGCAGTTATGGCAGCGGCCTGCATGCACAGTTGCTCAGCCTGGCGCGGCAGGCGGGCTTCAGCCCGCACTTTGCCCAGGAGGCTGGGGAGGCAATGACCATCATCGGCCTGGTCTCGGCGGGGTTGGGGGTATCGGTGTTGCCAGCGTCGTTCCAGCGTATGCGCATCGAAGGGGTGGTGTACCGCACGCTGCTGGATGAAGGGGCGATGTCGGCGGTGTGGCTGGTGCAGCGCGAGCGGGGCAATTCGGTAATGGCCAAGGCGTTTGCCGAGCTGTTGACCGGGCAGGTGGTCGGCCAGGGCTAATGTTGGCCAAATGGCGCTGGCCATTGCCGCAGTACCGCCACATACTCGGGCATTCGTTGAAACACGGAGGTCAATCATGCGTCGCGTGGTGTTCAATCAGAAAGGTGGGGTGGGCAAGTCGAGCATCGCCTGCAACCTGGCGGCGGTCAGTGCCAATGAAGGCTACCGGACCCTTTTGATCGACCTGGATGCCCAGGCGAACTCGACCCAGTACCTCACCGGCCTGACCGGCGAGGATATCCCGATGGGTATTGCCGACTTCTTCAAGCAAAGCCTGTCCAGCGGGCCGTTCAGCAAGAAGAACAAAGTCGATATCTACGAAACCCCGTTCGACAACCTGCACGTGGTCACTGCCACTGCCGAGTTGGCCGACCTGCAGCCCAAGCTTGAGGCCAAGCACAAGATCAACAAGCTGCGAAAGTTGCTCGACGAGCTGGACGAGGACTACGAGCGTATCTACATCGATACCCCGCCAGCGCTGAACTTCTATGCCGTTTCTGCGTTGATCGCCGCAGATCGCGTGCTGATTCCCTTCGACTGTGACAGCTTTTCGCGCCAGGCCCTGTATGGCCTGCTGGCGGAGATCGAAGACCTCAAGGAAGACCACAACGAAGACTTGATGGTCGAAGGCATCGTGGTCAACCAGTTCCAGTCCCGTGCCAGCCTGCCGCAGCAGATGCTCGACGAGCTGCTGGAAGAAGGCCTGCCGGTGCTACCGGTGTACCTGGGCAGCTCGGTGAAGATGCGCGAATCGCACCACGCCAGCCTGCCGCTGATTCACCTGGAGCCCAAGCACAAGCTGACCCAGCAGTTTGTCGAGTTGCATGATCTGCTGGAGGAGAGAGGTTAGACGTCTGGTAGGTATCAAGGCTGCCAGGTGCCTGGCGCAGCATTTTCGGCGCCTGTGACATCGAGCGCCGCCCGCGCGGCGCTTCGCGGGACAAGCCCGCTCCCACATTCGTTTTGGGCCAGTCCCTCCTGTGAGTTGACCGCTGTCCGGCTTGTTTGTTCCATTCGATATCAAAGGTTACGCAGCTACCCTTCACCCATCTTTCGCCATATACCAAGGGTGCGCGCGCCTATGGCACAGGAGTAATTGGCCAGAAACAAATGTGGGAGCGGGCTTGTCCCGCGAAGCGCCGCGCGGGCGGCGCTCGATCTCACAGGCGCCATCCTGCTAACGGCATGCACCAGAAAACACACCTAAACCCCTTGGCTACGCACCCACTCCAGCAACGACTGGAGTGGAAATGCTCCGGCCTGGCGGCTGACTTCGCGGCCGTTCTTGAACAGCAGCAGGCTGGGGATCGAGCGGATGCCCAGTTGCCCGGCCAGGTTGCGGTTGGCTTCGCTGTCGAGCTTGGCCAGGCGGCAGCGGCCGGCCAGTTGGCGGGCGGCTTGTTCGAAGGTGGGAGCGAAGGATTTGCAGGGGCCGCACCAGTCGGCCCAGATGTCGACCAGCAGCGGCAGGTCGCCTTTGATCTGGCTGGCGTAGCTGGCTTCGGTGAGCTCGAAGGGGGTGCTCAACAGCACCTCCTGTTTGCAGCGGCCGCATTTCGGCGCGTCGCCCAGGCGCTCGGCGGGCAGGCGGTTGAGGCCGTTGCAGTGGGGACAGGGGATTACCAGTGGGTCGGACATATCAATTCCTTGTGTTGTTTGTTCGGGCCCTATCGCCGGCAAGCCAGCTCCCACAGGGGGACCGCTTGCCTCAGGTCTGGCACGTTACCTGTGGGAGCTGGCTTGCCGGCGACAGGGCCGGTAGAGCAATCATCAATCAGGAAGAGCAGCTGATTTCCAGGTGCTTGCCCCATTCCGGCGGCCGCTGGGCGTAGGCCTGCATCCCGGGCTGTTCCTCGAAGGGGCGGGTCAGTACCTGGTGCAATTGCCGTACTTCACTGTAATCCCCCGCCTCAGCCGCTTCGATGGCCTTTTGCGCCAGGTAGTTGCGCAGCACATACAGCGGGTTCACCGCATGCATCCGTTCACGGCGGCCTTCGGTATTGCCGGGTTCGCGTTCACAGCGGGCCAGGTAGTCTGCACCCCAGGCATCGAAGCCGGCCAGGTCGATAAAGTCGTCGCGCACCACCTTCAGCGCCTGTGCCGCAGGCTGTTCACCCAGCTTGCGGAAGAACAGGCTGTAGTCCACGCCACCACGCTGCATGCACTGCAGCAGGCGCTCGACCAGTGCCATATCGTCGTCTTCGGCAGTGGTCAGGCCCAGGCGCCGGCGCATCAGGTCCAGGTAATGCGCCTGGTACAGCGGCAGGAACAGCCCCAATGCTTCCTTCAGTGGCTCAACCTCGATGACAGTGGTCAGGGCCTGAGCCAGCGCGCTGAGGTTCCAGTGGGCGATGGGCACCTGGTTGGCGTAGCTGTAGCGGCCACGGTCGTCGGAGTGGTTGCAGATGAAGTTGGCGTCGAAGTCGTCGAGGAAGGCGTACGGGCCGAAGTCGAAGGTGATGCCCAGGATCGACATGTTGTCGGTGTTCATCACCCCGTGGCAGAAGCCATAGGCCTGCCAGCGGGCGATCAGTTCGGCGTTGCGCTCGACGATGGTACGGAACATGGCCAGGTAAGGTTGTTCGGCGTCACGGCATTCGGGGTAGTGCTGCTCCAGCACATGGTCGATCAGCACACGCTGCTGTTCGGGCTGCTTGGTGTAGTAGAAATACTCGAAATGGCCGAAACGTACATGGCTCTGCGCCAGGCGGGTGAGCATGGCGGCGCTTTCACGGGTTTCGCGCCACACCACGGTGCTGGAGCCGATCACGCACAGCGCCCGGCTGCTGGGGATGCCGAGGGCGTGCAGGGCTTCGGAAGCAAGGAATTCGCGGATCGACGAGCGCAGCACGGCGCGGCCGTCGCCCATGCGTGAATACGGGGTCTGGCCGGCGCCCTTGAGGTGCAGGTCCCAGTGCTCGCCTTTGTCGTTGAGGACTTCGGCCAGCAGCAGGCCGCGGCCATCGCCCAGGCGTGGGTTGTACGAGCCGAACTGGTGCCCGGAATAGACCATCGCCCGTGGGTCGGCTTCTTCCCACAACTTATGGCCGCTGAACAGCTCGGCGAACACTGGCAGGTCGGCTTGCGCGGGGTCGAGCTCGAGCAAGGTCATGGCCGACTCGCTGGCTACCACCAGGCGCGGGTCTGCAATGGGCTCGGGCAGCACCTGGGTGGAGAACGCATCGCCCAGGCGGGCGAAGCGGTTGTCGAAGGTGAGTTGGTCGAGGGCTTTCACGGGCTGCTCCTGAGATTCAGCACAGAATAAAGCATTCGAGCCCACTCAGGCCGGTGCAGTGCCATCCGGTTTAGGTTGCTCCAGCGGAATCAACTGCTGCTTGCCGCCCTTCTGGTCCATCAGGAACACCTCCACCTGGCGTACCGAGATCTTGATGTTGTGGGCCTTGAACTCGCGGTTGATGTAGCGGTTGATCTCGTCCAGCGTCGGGTTGCGGTCGCCCAGGTCGCGCACGTGCATGCGCAACTCATGGTCGAGCGAGCTTTCACCGAAGTTGAGGAAGTACACGATCGGCTCCGGGTCCTTGAGCACGCGCGGGTTTTCGTGTGCGCCCTTGAGCAGCAGGTCGCGTACCAGGTCCAGGTCGGAGCCGTAGTCGATGCCCAGCTTCAGCGTCACCCGGGTGACCGTGTCGGTCAGCGACCAGTTGATCAGCTGGCCGGTGATGAAGGTCTTGTTAGGGACGATGATGTCCTTGCGGTCGAAATCGGTGATGGTGGTGGCGCGGATGCGTATCTTGCTCACCGTGCCCGACAGGTTGCCGATGGTGATGGTGTCGCCGATCCGTACCGGGCGCTCGAACAGAATCATGATGCCGGAAATGAAGTTGGCGAAAATTTCCTGCATGCCGAAGCCCAAGCCCACCGACAACGCGGCCACCAGCCATTGCAGCTTGTCCCAGCTCACCCCCAGGGTCGACAGGGTGCTGACGATACCGATGCCGACAATGGTGTACGACAGCAAGGTGGTGGTGGCATAGGCACTGCCTTGGGCCAGGTTCAGGCGTGAAAGCACCAGCACCTCGAGCAGGCCTGGCAAGTTGCCCGCCAGGGCGAAGGTGATGCCGACGATCACCAGCGCACCCAGCAGGTCGCCGAGGCTGATCGGCACCATACTGGCGGCCGTGCCGGTGCCGCTGGTGTATTCGTACAGGACGAAGTTGTTGAGGTAGGCGAACACTGAGATCAGGTCTGCCCACACCCAGTACAGGCCGGCGATGAAGCCGCCGAGCAGGGCCAGGCGGATCAGGCGCAGCGATTGCTGGTTGACCTGCTCGATGTCCAGCGTCGGCTCTTCGGTAATGACTTCGCCATCCAGCCCTTCCTTGGCCGCAGCCCGTTTGCTGAGCGCGCGTTGGTAAGCCAGGCGCCGTGCCGCCACTGACAGGCCGCGCACGAATGCCGCTTCGATCACCAGCCAGAACATTAGCAGGTACAGGGTGTAGATCAGCCGGTCGGTGAGTTTAAGCGCGGTGTAGTAGTAGCCGAAGCACACAGCGACGAACAGGGCGATGGGCAGCGCGGTGAACGCGACGCCCACGGCCTTGCGGAACAGAGAGGTATTGCGGTGCGCGGGGCTGCTGAGCAGCAGGCGGCTGAGCAGCCAGGCCATCAGTGCGTAGCAGGTCAGCACCACGCCGATACCCAGCACGTCGTCGGCCAACGCCGAAGGCTGGTGTTCGGCCACCGCCACCACACCGACCAGTGCCAGCACCACGGTGCCCAGGCGCCGCACCCAGCCACGCAGGAACTCGACCTGCGGTTTGTGCCAGCGGAAGTGGATTTCTGCCACGCCACCGGGGGCGAGGATGCGGTAGGCGGTGTAGAACACCAGCCAGGCCTGGGCCAGCTGCCAGAGTGCGGCGCCCAGGTTGGCGTTTTGCCCGCGGGCGTCGATCTGCAAGGCGTAGCTGCACAGCGCCAGGCCAAGGCTGACCGGCATCGCCAGGAGGATGTTGATAAGGATCGCCTGGGGCGTGTGCCATTGGCTGTCACGGCGGAAGTGGCCGATGTCCTGGTGCACCTTGCCTAGCCGTTGGTACAGGTACTTGCGCCGCCACAACAGCGCGCCGATGACCAGCAACAGTGGCAAGAACAGCAGCGGACGCTGGCTCAGGCCGTCGGCCAGCTCTTTCAGGCCCGAGCCCCACGGCAGGTTGGCGACCTGGTCGGCCAGGCGCTCGGGTACATAGCTCAGCCAGTCCCAGTCCAGCGGCTTGTTGCTGGGGATCCAGAACATCTGCTCGTCCAGGGTGGTGCGCAGGTTCTGCGCGGTGCCCAGCAGCTGCTTCTGGTTGAGCTGCAGGGTGATCGATTCGTTGAGCAGCGCCGACAGTTCGCGGTTCAGCCGCTCCAGCAGGTCACTGCGGGTGATCGCCACTTCCAGCAACGCCTTGCGCAGCTGGGGAGTCACGTCTTCCTGCGGTTGGGCGGCCAGCAGCTTGTCGACGTAGGTGACCGGGTTGCTCATCTGCTCGCGTTGCTGGTTGACCTCGAACTGGTACAGCCGGGTGTCGGCGATCTGGTCGGCCAGGTCGCGGTCGACTTTCAGGTGCGGCAGGGTCTGCTTCTGCTTGTAGAGGATCTTTGACAGCAGCAAGCTGCCCTTGAGCACGTTGATCTGCTCGTCCAGCGCCTGGTCGGCCTGGGTCAGGCTGTCCAGCTGCTGCTTGGTGCGCAGGTTCTGCTGGGTCAGCTCGTTGAGGCGGTCGGTGCTTTTCAGCAGGTAGTCGGAGAGCTTGAGGTTGATCGCGCTTTCGGTCGCCAGCAGGCTGCTGCCACCGGCCTTCTGGGCCTCGATCGACTGTTGGGTAACCGCTTCCTGGGACTGGGCCAGGCGCTTTTCGTTGATCAGGGTCTGCAGGTCCTGGATTTCCTGCTCCAGGCGCGCGGCGCGCTCGATCAGCAAATCATGACGAGCATTGCCGAGATCTTGCAGCAGGGTGTTGCCGGCCAGTTCCTGGCGGCGCAACAGGGTCAGCGCGTTGAGCGAGGCAAGTTCGGCGTTGAGCTGGTTGCGCTGGTCGGCGTTGATCGATTTGCCGCCGTCCTTGCCGGTTTTAAGGATGGTGTTGATCTGCTGGGCGCGGGCCTGGCTGTTGCTGATTTCGGCCTGGGCGCGTTCCGGGCGGGTTTGCGAATTGATGATCAGGCTGTTGGCTTCGGACAGCGCCTTCTGCAGCTCGCCCTGCTGGGTGTTGCGTTCGCTGAGCATTTGCTCGAGCTGCGGCACGGTGAGTGCGGCGTACCGTTGAGCGACGGGCAGCGCCTTGCTTTGCTTGAGCCTGGCGAGCTCCTTCTGGCTGTCACTGGTTTCCTTGGGCGCACTGGTCAACTGCTGCTTGAGCGCGGCGAGCTTCTTTTCGTTGTCTTCCTTGCTGGCAAGCAGGCTCAGCGTTTGCTCGAGCACTTGCTGCAGTGCCTTCTGGTCAGCCTCGGGCAGTTTGCGCTCGGCGATCTTGTCGAGGCTATTCTGGATGCTGGCGGTGGTCGGGGCTTCTGCCGCGGTGGCGGCAAAGGAAAGGGACAGGCACAGCCCGAGCAGGGCTGTGCGAAGGTACGCGCGCAGGGACATAGGCAGACTACTTGTGGATCCGGCAGAAACGAAGTTTAGAGGAACAATCCTGGTCCGGGTCGCGTTCCTTCGGGGAATCTGACGCCTACTTTCTGAATCTTGTTCCCGTCCATGGTCGCCACGGTCCAGATCGTGCCATGCCAATCGACCTGGTCACCTACTACTGGAGCGCCTCCGACCTTCTGTCGGATGAACTGCGCCAGCGGCATTTTCGCGTCCAGGCCATCGAGTTTCAGGCCGTAAAGCGCTGCAACGGCTCCCAGTTCGGCATCGCCTTCGAGCACGAAGTCGCCAAAGAAACGCAGGTCCAGGCCGCGTTGTGGCGCTTGGCTGAACAACTTGCCCAGGGCAGGCAGGTTGTGCTCATGACCGATCACGCAGAGCATGTCGTCAACTTGCAGCACGGTACTGCCTGAGGGGTGCAGCAGTTGTTCGCCCCGGAACAGCGCGGCAATCCGCGTGCCTTCGGGCATTTTCAGCTCGCGCAGGGCGGCCCCGATGCACCATTTTTCGGCGCCCAGGCGGTAGACGAACATTTCCCACTCGCTGGTGATGTGCACTTCCAGGGCAGAGCGGGAGATTGGCGCCGGGTCTGGCGGTACGGTCACTTTTAGCAGTTTGGCCACCCACGGCAGGCTGGTGCCTTGCACCAGCAGTGATACCAGCACGATGAAGAACGCCAGGTTGAAGAACAGCTGAGCGTCTGGCAGGCCGGCCATCAGCGGGAACACCGCCAGAATGATCGGCACCGCGCCGCGCAGGCCTACCCAGGAGATAAAGCCTTTTTCGCGGCCATGGAAGGCCTTGAACGGCAGCAGTGCCGCGACCACCGACAGCGGCCGCGCCACCAGGATCATCCACAATGCCAGGCCTAGCGCCGGCAAGGCGATGGGCAGCAGGTCGTGAGGTGTGACCAGCAGCCCCAGCACCAGGAACATGCCGATCTGGGCCAGCCATGCCATGCCGTCGAGCATGTGCAGGATGCCATGGCGGCTGCGGATAGGCTTGTTGCCCAGCACCAGGCCGCACAGGTATACGGCGAGGAAGCCGCTACCGTGCAGGGCGTTGGTCAGCGAGAACACCACCAGGCCGCCGGCTACTACCAGGATCGGGTACAGGCCACCGGCCAGGTTGATGCGGTTTACCAGTTGCAGCATCAGCCAGCCGCCACCCAGGCCCAGCAGCCCGCCGATGCCGAATTCGCGCAACAGGTGGCCCAGCAGGCTCCAGTGCAGGCCGGTCTGGCCGCTGGCGATCATGTCGATCAGGGTGACCGTGAGGAACACGGCCATTGGGTCGTTGCTGCCCGACTCGATCTCCAGGGTGGCGGTAACCCGTTCGTTCAGGCCTTTGCCGCCCAGCAGCGAGAACACCGCAGCCGCATCGGTAGAGCCCACGATGGCGCCGATCAGCAGGCCCTGGATCAGGCTCAGGTTGAACAGCCAGGCGGCGACCAGGCCGGTGAGGGCGGTGGTGATCATTACCCCGACCGTGGCCAGCGACAGCGCCGGCCACAGCGCTACGCGAAAGCTTGCCACCCGCGTGCGCAAGCCACCGTCGAGCAGGATCACGGCCAGTGCCAGGTTGCCCACCAGGTAGGCGGTCGGGTAGTTGTTGAAGATGATGCCGCCACCATCGACACCGGCGACCATGCCGACGGCGAGGATGATGACCAGAATGGGGATGCCCAGGCGCGAAGACAGCGAGCTGACCAGAATACTTGCACCCACCAGCAATGCGCCGATCAAGAACAGGCTGTTGATGGTGCTTGCATCCAAAGGCAGGTACTCCGAGACAGCGGCGGGAAGGGACGTGGTAGCGCGTTGTTCAGCAAAAGCTAGCAGGTCGCGTGCCAATCGATTCTAACCTGAGGCCGATGCGGGCTGTAAAGCGATACCGCATCGTTACTGCGGCTTGCCTGTGTAGTGGAACGCCTTGTCCCAGGTAGCCAAGATCCATGAACGATCAAGAAACCTTGTCACTCGCCCAGCTGGCCCAACGCATGCTGGGGCATTTCCCTGATTTGCACAGGATGGCGCGTCAAGCGGCCGGCCATGTGCTGCACCAGCAACTAGGGTACTGGGTGGATCCGGACAGGCTCTATTGGCACGAATTCCACGCCGCAGCAACGAGCTCGCGCAGCTACACCGGCTGGTGCCACAGCGGGCCGCCTTGGCGCTCCCTGAGCCTGACCGAGCTGGTGATCCAGCGCTTCAGCCCACAGCAGCAGGACAGTGCAGATGAATTAAGCGTTTACGGTGGCTTCTACCGGGTGGACGCCAGCCACATTGACTATGACGAGCGCAACGAAGTGCGGCTTGACCCACAGCACGTGCTGAAGGCGTTCTGGCAACTGGATTTTGCGGGGCGCTATACCGAGGCTCTGAGCAGGTTCCGGTCGCTGCATGGCGAAGATTATTGCGTGCTGGCCCGCGCCCGTTTCCTTGCCGCCGTGGGCCAATCGACGCTCAGCGAGCCAGAGCGGCGGGAGCTGATGGTGGCGACGTTTGCGGTACCCGCACTGCCGATCAGTGTGCAAGGTCTGCGACAGACCCGGCCAGTGAATGCCCAGCGGGGTTGGAGCACGCTTGCCATCGGCGGTATCAGCGCCAGGCTGCTGTTCCAGCATAAGCTGAAGACTGGCAAGTTGTGCCTCTATCTTGCCGATGCGCAGGCTGTTGTGCAGGTATTCGACAATCGCCACGTACTTACAGCATGGCTTGCTGATCAGGCCGACACGCCTGAGGGGCGGGAGCGCCTGGTCAGGCTGTTCGTCGGGGATGGAGTACTGGCACAGCCGCTACGCCTGCGCATAAGCACATACCTCAAGTGGCTTGCCCAGTCACGGGGCGATATCACGATTGCCGGGCAGGCGATTGCAGGGGACCTGTTCGTCCACCTGCGCGAAGCGGTCATGGATGATCTGACCAGCGATGCCCACGAGCGGCTGACCACCAACGCACAACTGCGCAAGGCCAACTGGTTGGCGGGCTTACAAGCTGCCAGTCTGGTCATTGCACCGATGGCGCCGTTTGGCTGGCCAGTATTATTGACCTCGCTGGGGCTTGGCACCGCGAGCCTGGCGCTGCACCTGGACCGGGCACTCAATGGCAAACGGGCCTGGCGCACGGCAGCATGGTGGGCAGTAGTGACGGATATCCTTTTCATCCTGCTTGATGCAGCAATGATGCGTGCCGGTGACCTGTTCAGCGATAGCCGCGTACCCCCGCGCAATGTTGGCCAGGTGCAAACCGCGGTTGCCAAGGTCGATTGGGAGCTTTACATGGCGCCGGCGGCAGACGAATTGCTGGCTGTGTCGGACGGGGCGCTGGCCCGCCAGGAAGCCCTGATGGGCGCGGTGCCGTGGGCTGACCTGGATGCCTTGGGCGCCCGCGGTGAGTATCTGGATGCATTCAGTGAGCCCTTTCCCGTCTATCGCGATGAGCACGGCTTTGGCTCGCCCGCCATTGCCGAGTCCACCAGCTCACCAGAGCGCTACAACAACCTGTGGCGGGGGCTGCCCCTCGAGGGTACTCACGCCGAGAATATCCAGCGCAGTCACGACCTTGCCCGTGCCCTTGGGGAGATAGGCGTAAGCAACCAGGTACGGCTGTACCGTGCTGCGTCGGGCTTGCGGGGTTCCGGTATACCGGCGTTCGGCGATGGCGCCATTGAGGTGGGGGACGTGCTGGTGACCACCGACTTCACGTCTTTCACGGAAAACCGTTATGCGCTCTGGGAGGTTTTCAACGACCCGCAGACCCAGGTCAGTGGCAGAGGGGCGTTTGATGACAACGCGTTGGTGTACGTGCTGGAACCGGGCGAGGACATGCAGGCCACGCCTATCGGGCCTTTCTCAAGGCGACCGGATGAGGCAGAGTCGCTGATGTTGCCAGGGCGCTACCTGCAAGTGGAAAAGATGACGGCCGTTCAGGGCCACGATTATCGCTTCATGGAGGTGTGCCTGAAGGCACTGGCGCAAGCGCCAAGCGGGGTGACAGTGCGGGAGATGCGCACGGGGGTATTGTTCGATCGCCAGGCACTGGCTGAGCGGTTGGGCACAGAGGATGACGCGTTGATGCGCACCTTCTTTGCGCTGCCCACCTGACTGGAAGGCGTAAGAGGGGCCGCAGCGCGGCCCCTGATCAGGGTGTCAGCCCTGCTTCACTTCACGCATCGGCTTGCCTTTCACCGGCGCATCCCCTGCCACATAGTACTTGGCGGTGCTGCGCGGCAGCGGCTTGCGACCACGGATCTTGTCCGAGATCTTCTCGGCGATCATGATCGTGGTGGCGTTGAGGTTGCCGGTGATGATCAGCGGCATGATCGACGCATCGACCACGCGCAGGCCCTTCATGCCATGCACACGGCCTTCGCCGTCAACCACTGCCATGTCGTCGGTGCCCATCTTGCACGAGCACGACGGGTGGAAGGCGGTTTCGGCGTGCTCGCGGATGAACTTGTCCAGCTGTTCGTCTGTTTGCACGTCGGCGCCCGGGCTGATCTCGCGGCCACGGTATGGGTCCAGTGCCGGCTGGGCCATGATTTCGCGGGTCAGGCGGATGCCGTCACGGAACTCCTGCCAGTCCTGCTCGGTGGACATGTAGTTGAACAGGATGCTCGGGTGCTGGCGCGGGTCTTTCGACTTGGCCTGGATGCGGCCACGGGCAGGCGAGCGCATGGAGCCCATGTGCGCCTGGAAGCCGTGTTCCTTCACGCCATTGGAGCCGTTGTAGTTAATGGCCACCGGCAGGAAGTGGTACTGAATGTTCGGCCACTTGAATTCAGGGCGCGTACGGATGAAGCCACCAGCCTCGAACTGGTTGCTGGCGCCGATACCGGTGCCGTTGAACAACCACTCGGCGCCGATGGCCGGCTGGTTCCACCACAGCAGCGATGGGTACAGCGACACCGGCTGGGTGCAGGCGTACTGCAGGTACAGCTCAAGGTGGTCCTGCAGGTTTTCGCCAACGCCCGGCAGGTCGTGCACAACCGGGATGTCGAGGCTTTCCAGCAGTGCGCGCGGGCCCACGCCAGAGCGCTGCAGCAGCTGCGGAGAAGCGATGGCGCCGGAGCTTACGATCACCTCCTTGCGGGCACGGGCTTCAACACGCTCTTCGCTGTCGCCGACCAGGTAGGTCACGCCAACGGCGCGTTTGCCGTCGAACAGTACGCGGTCGCTCAGGGCGTGGGTGACGATGGTCAGGTTCGGGCGCTTCTTGGCTTGGTCCAGATAGCCACGGGCGGTGCTGGAGCGGCGGCCGTTTTTAGTGACCGAACGGTCCATCGGGCCGAAGCCTTCCTGCTGGTAGCCGTTGAGGTCTTCGGTGCGCGGGTAACCGGCTTGTACGCCGGCCTCGACCATGGCGTGGAACAGCGGGTTGTTGCCGGCCTTTGGCGTGGCAACGCTGACCGGGCCTTCACCACCGTGGTAATCGTTCGGGCCGATGTCACGGGTTTCGGCTTTACGGAAGTACGGCAGGCAATCCAGGTAGGTCCAGTCTTCCAGGCCTGGCAGTTCTGCCCAGCCGTCGAAGTCCATGGCGTTGCCGCGGATGTAGCACATGCCGTTGATCAGCGACGAGCCACCCAGGCCCTTGCCACGGCCACACTCCATGCGGCGGCCGTCCATGTGCGGCTCCGGGTCGGTCTCGTAGGCCCAGTTGTAGCGGCGGCCCTGCAGCGGGAAAGCCAGGGCGGCTGGCATCTGGGTGCGGAAGTCGAAGCGGTAGTCAGGGCCACCGGCTTCGAGCAGCAGCACGGTGACGCCGGCGTCTTCGGTCAGGCGGGTGGCCAGGGTGTTACCGGCCGAACCGGCACCGACGATGATGTAATCGAATTCTTGGGACATGAAAGTACCCTCGTGTTGGCGGTGATCAGGGAGCGGGAACGCCCGTGCACAGCGGCACGGGCGTGGCTAGACAGGGCTTAGAAAACCGAGTTGTAGCCGCCCAGCTCGACCTGGACCGACTTGATGCGAGTGTATTGAGCCAGCGAGCTGACGCCGTTCTCACGGCCGACGCCCGACTGCTTGTAGCCACCGACCGGCATTTCGGCCGGCGATTCACCCCAGGCGTTGATCCAGCAGATACCGGCTTCCAGCTTGTGGATGATGCGGTGGGCGCGGGTGATGTCGTTGGTGCACACACCGGCGGCCAGGCCGTACTCGGTGTCGTTGGCACGGCGGATCACTTCTTCCTCGGTCTCGTAGGACAGGATGCTCATGACCGGGCCGAAGATTTCTTCCTTGACGATGGTCATGTCGTCGGTGCAGTCGGTGAACACGGTCGGGGCCACGAAGGCGCCCTTGGCGAAGTCACCTTCGGTCAGACGCTCGCCGCCGCACAGTACGCGGGCACCTTCTTCTTTACCCTTGGCGATGTAGCCCAGCACGTTTTCCATGTGAGCGAAGCTGACCAGCGGGCCGAAGTTGGTGTTTTCGTCTTCCGGGTTGCCAACGCGGATGCGCGCAACACGCTCGGCGATCTTGGCTTCGAACGCCGCCTTCATTTCAGCCGGGATGAACACGCGGGTGCCGTTGGTGCACACCTGGCCCGAGCTGTAGAAGTTGGCCATCATGGCGATGTCGGCGGCCTTGTCCAGGTCGGCGTCGGCGCAGATGATCAGTGGCGACTTGCCGCCCAGCTCCATGGTGACTTCCTTCAGCGAGGAGCTGGAGGCGCTGGCCATGACTTTCTTGCCGGTGGTGGTGCCGCCGGTGAAGGAGACTTTTTCGATGCGCGGGTGCTCGGTCAACCAGGTGCCAACTTCGCGGCCG
This sequence comes from Pseudomonas fortuita, assembly GCF_026898135.2. Classification (NCBI taxonomy): domain Bacteria; kingdom Pseudomonadati; phylum Pseudomonadota; class Gammaproteobacteria; order Pseudomonadales; family Pseudomonadaceae; genus Pseudomonas; species Pseudomonas fortuita. Next base: position 5,906,178 of record NZ_CP114035.2, on the reverse strand, counting down.
CTGCCGGTCAGCACGTTGAACACGCCATTCGGCAGGCCGGCTTCGGTGTAGATCTCGGCCAGTTTCAGGGTGGTCAGCGAGGTGACTTCCGATGGCTTGAAGATCATCGCGTTGCCGGCGGCCAGGGCCGGGGCGGATTTCCACAAGGCGATCTGGATCGGGTAGTTCCAGGCGCCGATACCTGCGGTCACGCCCAGCGGCTCGCGGCGGGTGTAGACGAAGGACGATTCACGCAGCGGAATCTGCTCGCCTTCGATGGCCGGTACCAGGCCTGCGTAGTATTCCAGCACGTCGGCGCCGGTGACGATGTCGACGTAGCGGGTTTCGGAATACGACTTGCCGGTGTCCAGGGTTTCCAGCTGGGCCAGTTCATCGTTGCGCTCGCGCAGAATTTCGACGGCACGGCGCAGGATGCGCGAACGCTGCATGGCGGTCATCGCAGCCCAGACTTTCTGGCCACGCTCGGCGCTTTCCACGGCCTTCTCGACATCGGCCTCGGTGGCACGTTGTACGTGGGCGAGGACTTCGCCGGTGGCCGGGTTGATGGCTTCGAAGGTGGCATCGCTGCCAGCGTCGACGTAAGCGCCATCAATGTAGAGTTTTTGCGTTCCGAAACGGGCCATAGTGTCCTCGCAAGTGCAGTGTGTGGTTTGGCTTGCGCGTCACGCTCCTGCCGGGTTGGCAAGGGCCGTGCGTGCTGGTTCGGCAGCCTGGTCGTTTGTGCCCAGGGTGTGCTGTTTAGCCAGTTGTAGATCCATGTATTCGTAAGCAATCCGTATCGCCTGGTCGGTGTCGAATGCATCACCCGACAGGGCGCCACGCAGCCACAAACCGTCGATCAGGGCTGCCAGGCCGCGGGCTGCCTTGCGCGCATGGTAGAGCGGCAGGGCGCGGCGGAACTGGCAGCACAGGTTGGAATACAAGCGGTGGTCGTTGATCCGCTGCAACCTGTGCAAATCGGGCTGGTGCATGCTGGAAGCCCAGAAGGCCAACCAGGTTTTCATTGCCGGGCCGTTCACCTGGCTGGCATCGAAGTTGCCTTCGATGATCACTTTCAGATGAGCGCGCGGGCTGTCATCCGCCAGGGCCTGTCGGCGTGCTCTGACACCTTCGTTGAGCATGCTCATGATGTAACCCATCGTCGCTGCGATCAGGCCGTTCTTATCCCGAAAGTAGTGACTGATGATGCCGTTTGACACACCGGCCAAGCGGGCAATCAGCGCAATGCTGGCGTCCCCCAGACCGACCTGATCGACCGCCTGCAATGTGGCTTCGATCAACTGCTGGCGGCGGATGGGTTGCATACCGACCTTGGGCATCTTGCTATCTCCTCAGGTCTGCGAGCAGGCGACGGGCGGCTGACTCGGCGAAGACCAGTCTATTTTGTTTTGATTGAACGTTCAATCAATAAAGAATAAGCTCTGCGACAATTTGTGCCATTGACAGCTTTCAGGGCGGTCGAGAAGGCACGGATTGACACCCTAGGAAATCGTGTAACCCCCGGAATACAAGGCGTTGACGGGCATGAGCGATGCGAAATACAGATTCTGCCGCACGGCCCCTGGCCCTGCGACAGGCCCTTGGAGCGGGCGAGGTAGTCTGTGACGAATGCGCGCACCCCTGCGGATGCTTGGCATTTTTCAGCAGCCCAGTCTGTTTTTTTGCAACGTATCGATTCGGGATCACGGTTTCCAAGGTGCTTTTATAACACCTGACGCAGTGGGGATATTCCACCAATTGCTCGGGAAAGACTGATTAGCCTCCACAGCCGTACTGCCCGGAGCATTCGTGCAATGAGTTCTGCCTCACTTACCAAGCCCCCCGCCGAGAGGGTACGGGTCAACCGCGTGGTGTTCTTCACCTCCGCGCTGATGATCCTTGTTCTGACTGCCTTGCTGATCGCTGTACCCGATACCGCTGGCCAGGTGCTGGGCGTGGCCCAGAAATGGCTGACGCGCACCTTTGGCTGGTACTACATGCTGGTGATCTGCGGTTACCTGCTGTTCGTCGTCTACCTGGCCTTCTCCGATTACGGCAAGCTCAAGCTTGGCGGCAAGGACGACCAGCCTGACTTCAGCTACGGCGCCTGGGCCGGCATGCTGTTCTCTTCCGGTATTGGCATTTCGCTGCTGTACTTCGGCGCTTCCGAGCCGCTGGACCATTACTTCAACCCACCGGAAGGCACCCCGGCCAGCCTCGAAGCTGCGCGCCAGGGCCTGCAGCTGACCTTCCTGCACTGGGGCCTGCATGGCTGGGCGATCTACGCCTTGGTCGGCCTGGCTGTGGGTTACTTCGCCTACCGTCACAACCAGCCGCTGGCATTGCGCTCAGCGCTGTACCCGCTGGTGGGCGAGCGTTGGGTCAAGGGCGCTGCCGGCAACGCGGTGGACATCTTCGGCATGTTCGTCACCCTGCTGGGCCTGGTGACCAACCTGGGGATCGGCTCGATGCAGGTGTCCTCGGGCCTTGAATACCTGTTCGGCATGGAGCACAGCCAGACCAACCTGCTGGTGGTGATCCTGGTCATGGCCGGCGTGGCCACCGTGGCGGCGGTATCGGGCGTGGAAAACGGCATTCGCCGCTTGTCCAACCTGAACATCCTGCTGTTCAGCGGCCTGCTGCTGTTCGTGCTGCTGGCGGGCAACACGCTGCACCTGTTCAACGGCTTTGTGCAGAACGTTGGCGACTACCTGAACGGTATCGTGTTGAAAACCTTCGACCTTTACGTGTACGAAGGCGAAGCCGGCAAGTCCGAGCGCTGGTTGGGCCTGTGGACCGTGTTCTACTGGGCCTGGTGGATTTCCTGGGGCCCGTTCGTCGGCATGTTCATTGCCCGTATCTCCAAGGGCCGTACCGTGCGCCAACTGGTCAGCGGCGTGCTGTTGATCCCGCTGGGCTTCACCTTGGCCTGGCTGTCGATCTTCGGCAACACCGCACTGGACCTGGTGATCAACCAAGGGGCGGTGGAGCTGGGCAAGACTGCGCTGGAACAGCCGTCAATGTCGATCTACCAACTGCTGGAATACTTCCCGGCGGCGAAGATCGTGATTGGTGTGGCGGTATTTGTCGGCTTTGTACTGTTCCTCACCCCGGCCGATTCCGGCGCGGTGATGATGGCCAACCTGTCGTGCAAAGGCGGCAAGGTGGATGAAGACGCCCCGCACTGGATGGTGGTGTTCTGGTCGGTTGTCATTACCCTGGTCACCATCGGCCTGCTGTTTGCCGGTAACTTCGAAGCCATGCAAACCATGGTCGTGCTGGCAGGCCTGCCGTTCTCGGTGGTGCTGGTGCTGTTCATGTTCGGCCTGTACAAGGCCATGAAGCAGGACGTGGCGGTCGAACAGGAGCGCGCCGAACTGGCGGCCCGTGGTCGTCGTGGCTTCAGCGAGCGCCTGACCCAGCTGGAGCTGCAGCCCACCCAGGCTGTGGTGCAGCGCTTCATGGACAAGCAGGTCAGCCCGGCGCTGAAAGAAGCGGCCGCGCAGTTGCAGACTCTGGGCTTTGAGGTGGAAACCCGCGTTGGCCAGTCGCGCAACATGATGGGCCTGCGGGTGATGATGGACGAGGGTAACCCGTTCGTTTACGAAGTGAGCCTGGACGGCTACATGGCCGCGCCGAGCGAGGCGCCGGTTGAAGGCGAACCGGAAGTGCGTCAGCGCTACTATCGCGCCGAGGTGTACCTGCACGATGGCAGCCAGGAGTATGACCTGATGGGCTTTGCGCCCGAGCAGATCGTGCGTGATGTGCTGGATCAGTTCGAAAGCCACCGCCAGCTGCTGGGGCGTGTGTACAGCTGATTGCTGTTGATGCAAACAAAACCCCGCTCACTGAGCGGGGTTTTTTATTGGGGTCGCTTTGCGGCCCTTCGCGGGCATGCCCGCGAAGGGCTGCAAAGCAGCCCCAGCTTCTCAGCGATTGGTGTAGCGGCCATTCTTGCCATGCCCAGGCATCGCCTGGTTGCTGCGCACGGCAATCATCTGGCTGAGCCTGATCAGTTCGATGCCCTGGCCCTTGAGCTGTGGCTGTGCCCGTTCCAGCACGTCGAGGGTTTGTGGGTAAGGATGCCCGATCAGCACCGCAGACCCTTGCTTGCGCGCCAGGGCGATGCCTTGCTGCAACTGCCCGGTGATCGCCTCGGTTGTGCGCACATCGTCGAGGAACACATCCCGCGAAACGTGGGCCAGGCTGATGCGCTGGGCCTCGGCTGCGGCCACGGTGGCGGCGCTGGTGCGGCTGTCGACGAAGAACAGGTGGCGTTGCTGCAGTTCACCCATCAACCAGGCCATGGGTTCACGCTGTGCCGTCATGCGGCTGCCCATGTGGTTGTTGATGCCGGCGGCGTAGGGCACTTTCGCCAAGGCCGCATCCAGGCGCTGCGCCAGCGCTTCGATGGCTATGCCCGGGTGCCAGGCATAGGGCCCGGTGGCCGGGTCCATGGGCATGTGCAGGATCACCGTTTTGCCGGCCTTGTGGGCCTGGCGGGCGAAGTCAGTGGCATGCGGGGTATCGGGCATGATCGCCATGGTCACCGGGCCGGGAAGGGCGAGGGTGCGGCTGTCACGCTCGGTGCTTTGGCCCAGGTCGTCGATGATGATGCTCATGTAGGCCTTGCTGACCGGCGCCGCGTGCGCGACACCGGCCATCAGGGAGAACAGCAGACACAGCAGGTAACGCATCGTGTGGATCATTTGCCCGAAGTGATGTTCAGCCCCTTGAGCAGGCTCAGGGCCTGGCTCAGCTGGAAGTCATCGTCCTGCGGGCGTTCCTTGCGTTTGCTGCTGCCGGTCGGGCGGTCGGCGCCGCCGTTGCCGTTGCCCAGGTGGCCCTGCAGGTCGGCTTCCTTGAAATTGTCGGTATCGACTTCGGCGGTAAGTTTGGCCGGGCGCACTTCGATATCGGGGACGATGCCCTGGGCCTGGATCGAGCGGCCATTCGGCGTGTAGTACAGCGCGGTAGTCAGCTTCAGGGCGCGGTCGTTGGCCAGCGGCAGCACGGTCTGCACCGAGCCTTTGCCGAAGCTGTCGGTACCCATCAGTACGGCGCGCTTCTGGTCCTGCAGGGCGCCTGCGACAATTTCCGAGGCCGAGGCACTGCCGCCGTTGATCAGCACCACCAGTGACACGCCATCGCTGGCGTCGGCCGGGTCGGCAGAGAAACGCAGTTCGGAGTTGGCGATGCGGCCCTTGGTGTAGACGATCAGGCCCTTGGTCAGGAAGTGGTCGGCCACTTCCACCGCCGACTGCAACACGCCGCCCGGGTTGTTGCGCAGGTCCAGCACTACCCCGCGCAACTTCTTGCCGTTGTCTTTGCGCAGCTTGGCCAGCGCCTTGCCCACTTCGTCGCCGGTCTTGACCTGGAACTGGGTGATGCGGATGTAGCCGTAATCGTTCTCCAGCAGCTGGCTCTTCACGCTCTTGACCTGGATAACCGCGCGGGCCAGTGTCACGTCGAACGGATTGCCGCCGTCACGCACCAGGGTCAGGGTGATCTTCTCGCCGATCTTGCCGCGCATCTTGTCGACCGCTTCGGTCATGGTCTGGCCACGGGTCGGGGCGCCGTTGATCTTGACGATCAGGTCGCCTGCCTGCACGCCGGCACGCGAAGCCGGGGTGTCGTCGATTGGCGACACCACCTTGATAAAGCCGTCTTCCTGGCCAACCTCGATGCCCAGCCCGCCGAACTCGCCGCTGGTGCTTTCCTGCAGCTCCTGGAAGTCCTCCGGGCCGAGGTAGGCGGAGTGCGGGTCGAGGTTGCTGAGCATGCCCTTGATGGCGTTTTCCAGCAGGGTCTTGTCATCCACCGGTTCGACGTAGGCAGCCTTGATGCGGTCCATGACCTCGGCGAAGGTGCGCAGCTCTTCCAGCGGCAGCGGCGCCTTGGCGGTTACCTCGGTGGCTGGCACTGCGGCGGCCTTGGCCGGCTCTGCGGCAGTGGCCAGGGGCGCGCCGACCGCCAGGGCGATGGACAGGGCCAGCTGGGTGAGACGAGGCGAGTGCAGCATGTCGAACGAACTCCTGATCCTGTAAGTGCTCCCTGGGGAGCATCGGCGCAGCTCTCAGTCTACGCCGTATAAATTTGACTAGCCCCGGCACCATTGCGAAGGGTCGGTAGGCCGGCCCTGCTGGCGGATGGCGAAGTACAAGCCTGCCGCGTCCTGGCCACCGCTGTCACCAACGGTGGAAATGGCTTCACCGGCCTTGACGATATCACCGGCGTTTTTGAGCAGGCTCTGGTTGTGACCGTACAGGCTCAGGTAACCATTGCCATGGTCGAGAATGACCAGAAGCCCCGCGCCGCGCAACCAGTCGGCGAACACCACGCGCCCGCCGTGCACCGCACGGACCTGGGTGCCCGGGTTGGCACTGATCATCACCCCATCCCACTTGGCACGGGCGTCGCTGCCGCGGGCATCACCGAAGCGTGCCAGCAATCGACCGTTCACCGGCCATGGAAGTTTTCCCCGTGCCGAAGAAAATGCACCGCCGTAGCTTGCGCCGTCGGTGGAAACCATCGGGCCGAGCGTGGTGCGGGCCTTTTTCGGTGGTTCCACAGGTTCCTGGGCCTGCTCGCGGGCAGCGGCGGCGGCCAGCGCCTCCTGCTGACGGCGTTTTTCCGCTTCCTGCTGGGCCAGCAAGGCTTTCTTGCGCGCCTCTTCAGCTTCGCGGGCCTGCCGGGCCAGGGTTTCCTCGATGGTCTTGAGGACTTTGGACAGGTCGGCCTGGTCCTGCTCGCGGGCTTGCAACTTCTGATCGCGGTCCTTCATGTCGCCATTGAGCTTGGCCAGCACCTGCTGGCGCTTGCCGCGTTCGGCTTCCAGCGCCTGGCGGCGGCTGTCGAGGTCGGCGCGCTGGGTCAGCAACTGTTGCTGCTGGCCGGCAATTTCCTGCTCGACGTTGGCCAGTTGGCGCAAGGTCTCGTTGAAGGTGCGCAATTGCTCCAGGCGCGCTTTGCTGAGGTAGTCGTAGTACGTCAGGGTGCGGGCGAACTTCTCGGGGTTCTGCTGGTTGAGCAGCAGTTTGAGGTATTCCTCGCGGCCGTTGTTCTGGTAGGCCGAGCGGGCCTGTATGGCAATCAGCCGTTGTTGTTCAACGCGGGCGCTCTGGAGTTTTTTTTTCTCGGTATCAAGGCGCTCCAGATCGCCCTCGGTCTTTTTTAGTTCTTGCTGCAGTGCCTCCACCTGCTTTTCGAGGTTGCCGATGTCGGTCTCGGTGGCTTTGAGGTCCTTTTGCACACCGGCCTTTTCTTCCTGGAGCTTGCCCAGCGTCTTCTTGAGCTCGGCAATATCCTGGCGGGTGGCGTCCAGTTGCTGCTGGGTCTGGGCACGCTCATCGGCAAAGGCCGGGCTGAGCAGGCAAGACAGGGCGAGTAGGATCAGGGCGCGAAGCATGGGGTTTGGCGTACCAAGGATGGAGACCGGCCTAGTATGCCCGCCCGGGCAGGCAAAAAAAACGCCTCGCTGCGGGTGCAGTGGGGCGTTGGTCTGGAAGTCATGTGCGATCGGGGCCGCTTTGCGGCCCATTCGCGGGGCAAGCCCGCTCCCACAGGTACCCACGCAGTGCGTTGTGGGAGCGGGCTTGTCCCGCGAATGGCGCCAATCAGGCGTCGATCAGGATCGACGTCCCGGTCATTTCCACCGGCTTTTCCAGCCCCAGCAGCTTCAGCATGGTCGGTGCCACATCGGCCAGCACACCGCCTTCGCGTACCTTGACGTTGCGCTTGCCCACATAGATGAACGGCACCGGCTCGGTGGTGTGCGCGGTGTGCGCCTGGCCGGTGCATTCGTCTTCCATCTGCTCGACGTTGCCATGGTCGGCGGTAATCAGCGCTTCGCCGTCTACCTTCTCCAGTGCTTCGACAATGCGCCCTACACAGGTATCCAGCGCTTCGACCGCCTTGACCGCTGCCTCGAACACGCCTGTGTGGCCAACCATGTCACCGTTGGCGTAGTTGACCACGATCACATCGTAACGCTGCTGCTCAATGGCTTCGACAATGCGATCGGTCACTTGCGGCGCGTTCATCTCCGGCTGCAGGTCGTAGGTGGCGACCTTCGGCGACGGGATCAGAATGCGTTCTTCACCTTCAAACGGCTCTTCACGCCCGCCCGAGAAGAAGAAGGTAACGTGGGCGTACTTCTCGGTCTCGGCGATGCGCAGCTGGGTCTTGCCGTTCTTGGCCAGGTACTCGCCCAGCACATTGTTCAGGCTGGAGGGTGCAAAAGCCGCCGGGGCCGGGATCTTGGCCGAATACTGGGTCAGGCCGATGTAGGCCGCCAGTTTTGGCAGGCGGGCGCGTGGGAACTCGCTGAAGTCGGTTTCCACAAACGCACGCGACAGCTCGCGGGCGCGGTCGGCGCGGAAGTTCATGAAGATCACGGCGTCGCCATCTTCAACCTTGACCGCCTCGCCAATGCGCGTGGCCTTGACGAACTCGTCGCTCTCGTCACGGGCATAGGCCGCTTCCAGGCCGGCCTGGGCGGTGTCGGCGGTGTACTCGGCGGTGCTGTCGACGATCAGGTTGTAGGCGGCGCTGACACGGTCCCAGCGGTTGTCGCGGTCCATGGCAAAGTAGCGGCCGATCAGGCTGGCGATGCGGCCCTTGCCCAGCCTGGCGAAGGTGGCGTCGATCAGTTCGATGGACGACTGGGCGCTGCGTGGCGGGGTGTCGCGGCCATCGAGGAAGGCGTGCAGGTAGATCTTTTCTGCCCCGCGCTGCGCAGCCAGTTCCGCCATGGCAACCAGGTGGTCCTGGTGGCTGTGCACGCCGCCATCAGACAGCAGGCCGAGAATGTGAACGGCCTTGCCGGCACTGGTTGCCTTGTCCACGGCGCCAGTGAGCACCGGGTTCTCGAAGAACTCGCCATCGCGGATGGCTTTGGTGACGCGGGTGAAGTCCTGGTAGACGACGCGGCCGGCCCCCAGGTTCATGTGACCGACTTCGGAGTTGCCCATCTGCCCGTCCGGCAGGCCGACATCCATGCCCGAGCCGGAAATGAGCCCATGCGGCCGGGTGGCGCGCAGGCGATCATAAACCGGCGTATTGGCGGCAAAGATGGCGTTGTGTTCGGGGATTTCACTGTGGCCGAAGCCATCCAGGATGATCAGGACCAGGGGTTTGGGCGTACTCGTCATCAATCAAACTCACGGTTGTTCAAAGATGATAAAGACACGCATTTTAGGGCAAATACGCCACCTGCGGCGAATATTCGTCCTGTTCCCTGACCAGCGCGGCCAATGCGGCAACATGAAGGTACCTTTGCAGCCCGCCCGTCGGGCTTTGGTGGTACTGGGGGGCTGTGTATACTGGCCGGCATTTTCAATCGCCTGGAACACCGCTGATGGTTGCTCACCTGATTCAATTCGCGACAGATCACTACATCCTGGTTGCGATTTTCGTTGTTCTGCTGGTCCTGCTGCTGCTCAACGAAATCCGCCGCGGCGGCCAGAGCCTGAGCAATGGCCAACTGACCGCCCTGGTCAACGCCGACAAGGGCCTGGTCATCGACATCCGTACTGCCAAGGAATACGCCGCTGGCCACATCGTCGGTGCCATCAACATTCCGCAGGACAAGCTGGCCGCTCGCATGAGCGAGCTGGAAAAGCACAAAGAGAAGACCCTGATCGTTGTCGACGCAATGGGCCAGCAGTCCGGCACCCACTGCCGCGAACTGCTCAAGGCTGGCTACACCGCTGCCAAACTGAGCGGTGGCGTTTCCAGCTGGAAAGCCGATAACCTGCCCCTGGTGAAGTGATATGAAGCCCGTCATCGTCTATTCCAGCGACTACTGCCCCTACTGCATGCGCGCCAAGTACCTGCTCGAGAGCAAGGGCGTGGCCTTCCAGGAAATCAAGGTCGACGGCAAGCCGCAGGTTCGCGCCGAGATGAGCCAGAAGGCCGGCCGTACGTCGGTGCCGCAGATCTGGATCGGCAGCACCCACGTCGGTGGATGCGATGACCTCTATGCCCTGGAGCGCGCTGGCAAGCTCGACGCGCTGCTGGCGGCCTGATTTGCACTGCATTCAAAAACATTAGGATAAGGACCTGCCATGACTGACCAACAGACCAACGGCGCTGCTGCAGAAGACAACAGCCCTCAGTTCTCCCTGCAGCGCATCTATGTGCGCGACCTGTCGTTCGAGGCCCCGAAAAGCCCGCAGATCTTCCGTCAGACCTGGGAACCAAGCGTTGCGCTGGACTTGAACACCAAGCAGAAGGCTCTGGAAGGTGACTTTCACGAAGTGGTGCTGACCCTGTCGGTTACCGTCAAGAACGGTGACGAAGTGGCCTTCATTGCTGAAGTGCAGCAGGCCGGTATCTTCCTGATCGCCAACCTGGATGCGGCTTCGATGAGCCACACCCTGGGTGCGTTCTGCCCGAACATCCTGTTCCCTTACGCCCGTGAGACCCTGGACAGCCTGGTGACCCGCGGTTCGTTCCCGGCCCTGATGCTGTCGCCGGTCAACTTCGACGCACTGTACGCGCAAGAAATGCAGCGCATGCAGGAAGCGGGCGAAGTGCCGACTGTGCAGTAATCACTGCCGGTATCAAGAAAGCGCCTCTCGGGGCGCTTTTTTTGTTGCCTGTTCCGGCCTCTTCGCGGGGCAAGCCCGCTCCCACGTTGAACTGTGTACGCCCAACCCTTGTGGGAGCGGGCTTGCCCCGCGAAGAGGCCGCCCCTGCCAATGCATCAGCTACCGGCAAACCCGTTCTGCCGCCAGGCCTCATACACCGTCACCGCCACGGTATTGGACAGGTTCAGGCTACGGCACCCCGGCCGCATTGGCAGGCGCAGGCGTTGTTCGGCCGGCAGGCTGTCCAGCACCTCGGCCGGCAACCCGCGGCTCTCTGGCCCGAACAGGAAGGCATCGCCCGGCTGATAGCCCACTTCATGGAACGGGTGCGAGCCTTTGGTGGTAAAGGCGAACAGCCTGGGATTACCCAGGCTTTCCAGGCATCCGGCCAGGCTCTCGTGGCGCTTGAGCGTGGCATACTCATGGTAATCCAGCCCCGCGCGACGCAGGCGCTTGTCATCCAGTTCGAAGCTGATGGGTTCGATCAGGTGCAGGTCGCAGCCGCTGTTGGCGCACAGGCGAATGATGTTGCCGGTATTCGGCGGAATTTCTGGTTGAAAAAGGATGACGTGAAACATGCACGGCTCCAAGCGTGAAGATGACGGGCATTCTACCCCTGAACCGGACGTGCGTTCGAAGGCCTTCCCACGGGTAATGCTGTCACTGGCGATTGTCGGCTTGATGGTAGGGCTGATGATCGGCCGCCTGACCGCGCCCGACGAGCGTGAGCTGCAGCAGGTGGAGGTGGTGCAGGATGGCCTGACGCTGTGGTTCAACGAAGAACCCAAGCTGCATGGCGAGAATGTGGAAGGCACGGTTGCGCTGCTGTTCCAGGCTCAGGGCAAGGCTCAGCAGGGGCAATTGAGCCTGCAGGGCAAACCGGTCAGTTGGCGGGTACAGAAGAGTCAGGAAGGGTTGTTGCTGACGGTGATTGCCGCGCGTCCCCTGCACGGCGAGTGGGCCGGTGCAGAGGACGATGGGCGTTGGCGGGTACAGGTGAAACTGCACGAATAAAAGAGGGGATATCCCGGCCTGCCTGTACCAGGGTCCCCAAAAGGGGTTACTGCGTATAAAGGGGGGATGACCCGGCCTGCCTGTACCGAGGTCCCCAAAACGGGCGGTGCTGCGAATAAAAGAGGGGTTCACCCGGCCTGCCTGTACCAGGGCCCCCGAAACTGGGTATGTATTAGCTATTGCAGGGGGCGTGCCAATTTTGCAAAGCCCGTGAATGTTGGGCTTTGAGGGGGATTTGGCCGAGTTTTGAGGGGGTTTGTGCCTTCCAGCGGTGCATCGGGCACAGGATCGGTGCATCGGGGCTGAAATAGCCGGGGCCGCTTTGCGGCCCTTTCGCGGCACAAGGCCGCTCCTACAGGAGAACGCGAACCCCTGTGGGAGCGGCCTTGTGCCGCGAAAGGGCTGCAAAGCAGCCCCGGGAGATTACGGGTTTACCGATAAGTCAGTGCTCGTCACCTTCCTCGTCATCCCCACCCGCCACGTTCATCCCCAGCTCCTTGATCTTGCGCGTCAGGGTATTACGCCCCCAACCCAGCAACAGCGCCGCATCCCGGCGCCGTCCGGCGGTGTGCTTGAGCGCCGTCTCGATCATGATCCGTTCAAAACTCGGCACCGCGCTGTCCAGCAGGTTCGACTGCCCGCGTGCCAGCGCCTGGTCGGCCCACTGGCGCAGGGCCTGCTCCCAGTTGGTGACCGGTGCAGCATCCTGTGGCAGGTTCAGCAGCTCGGGGGGCAGGTCGCCAATCAGCACCTCGCGGCTGGAGGCCATCACGGTGATCCAGCGGCAGGTGTTTTCCATCTGCCGCACATTGCCCGGCCATGGCAGGTTGCGGATGAACTCTTCGGTTTCCGGTTTCAGAATCTTCGGCTCGACGGCCAGCTCCTGAGCGGCCCGGGCAAGGAAGTGGCGGGCGAGGGCAGGGATATCCTCGCGACGGTCGGCCAGCCGCGGAATGTGGATGCGGATCACGTTCAGGCGGTGGAACAAGTCCTCACGGAACTTGCCCGCCTGCACCAGCGACTCCAGGTTCTGGTGAGTCGCAGCAATGATGCGCACGTCGACCTTGACCGGCACATGCCCGCCAACGCGATAGAACTCGCCATCGGCCAGTACCCGCAGCAGGCGGGTCTGGGTGTCGGCAGGCATGTCACCGATTTCGTCGAGGAACAAGGTGCCGCCATCGGCCTGTTCAAAGCGGCCCCGGCGCAGGTTGGCAGCACCGGTGAAAGCCCCTTTTTCATGGCCGAACAGCTCGGACTCCATCAAGTCCTTGGGGATGGCCGCCATGTTCAGGGCAATGAACGGCGACGCCGCACGCGGGCTGTGACGATGCAGGGCATGGGCGACCAGCTCTTTGCCGGTGCCGGACTCGCCGTTGATCAGTACGGTGATGTTGGAATGGCTAAGGCGGCCGATGGCGCGGAACACCTCTTGCATTGCCGGGGCTTCACCGATGATCTCCGGGGTGCGTGCCAGATTTTGTGGCACATCCAGGCCTTGCTGCTCTTGGGCATGCTGGTTGGCGCGCTTGACGAGCGAGACGGCCTCGTCCACATCGAACGGCTTGGGCAGGTACTCGAAAGCACCGCCCTGGTACGACGCCACGGCGCTGTCGAGGTCGGAATGGGCGGTCATGATGATGACCGGCAGGCGCGGGTGGTGTTCGCGGATCTGTGCCAGCAGGTCAAGACCGCTGGCGCCCGGCATGCGGATGTCGGAAATGATCACGTCCGGCTGCTGGCGTGCCAGGCGGCCCATCACGCCATCTGCGCTGTCGAAGCTCTGGGTGGTCATGCCTTCTTGTTGCAGGGCTTTTTCCAGGACCCAGCGGATGGAGCGATCATCGTCGACGATCCATACGGTTTCACTTCGGCTCATGAGGCGGTGGCTCCTTGTTCCAGGGGCAGGTAGATCGAGAAGGCGGTGTGGCCTGCGTGGCTTTCGCACTCGATCAGGCCCTGGTGCTGGCTGATGATGTTCTGGGTAATGGCCAGGCCCAGCCCGGTACCGTCCGGGCGGCCACTGACCATGGGATAGAAGAGGGTGTCTTGCAGTTCCGGTGGAATGCCCGGGCCGTTATCGATGATCTCCACCCGCGCGACCAGGCGATGGCGAACATGGCCGATGGTGAACTGGCGCAAGGCGCGGCTGCGCAGGGTGATACGGCCCAGGCGCAGTTCGTTCTGCGAACTGATCGCCTGCATGGCGTTACGCACGATGTTGAGCACGGCCTGGATCATCTGCTCGCGGTCGATCAGCACGTCCGGCAGGCTTGGGTCGTAATCGCGCACCAAAGTGATGCAGCCCTGGCTTTCGGCGTCGACCAGGCTGCAGACCCGCTCCAGCACTTCGTGGATGTTGGTCATGGCCAGCGATGGCAGTTTGTTCGAGCCGAGCATGCGGTCGACCAGGTTGCGCAGGCGGTCGGCCTCTTCGATGATTACGTTGGTGTAGTCGCGCAGGCCTTCTTCGGGTAGCTCGCGGGCCAGCAACTGGGCCGCGCCGCGAATGCCGCCAAGGGGGTTCTTGATTTCGTGGGCCAGGCCGCGCACCAGCATCTTGGTGGTTTCCTGCTTGCTCAGTTGGGCCTCTTCCTTGGTAATGCGCAACAGCCGGTCGCGGGGGTGCACCTCCAGCAACAGCAGGGTCTGGCCCTGGTTGAGGATGGGCGTTACCGCATAGTCCACGGTGATGGTCTGCCCGGTCAGCGAGGTGAGCTGCGCTTCGCGCTTGGTGAACGGGTGCGCCTGCTCGACGGCCTGGCGCAACGAGCTGAGCGCCTCGGTCGATTCGGTAAACAGCTCGCTGATGAACTGCCCATGGCTACGTTGACCACTGACGGCCAGCAGCATTTCCGCGGCCGGGTTCATGTATTCCAGGCGCAGCTCGGCGTTGAGCAGCAACGTGGCGGTGGTCAGGTTGTCCAGAAGCAGACGGTGCTGCGCATCGCTGATGGTCATAAGGCGTCGTTGACCTCTTTTGGCGCTTGCCTGGCATTTCTTTGGCCAGGGCCGGGCTCGGGGTGCATCGGCTGATGCGTGTCTCTCCGCAGAAAAAATGCAAGAAACAAACCAAAGCTCCGAAAAGAAGCGGGATTTGCCGATAAAGGCCTGGATCTGCGCAAATTCGGATCAGAAAGTCTTGATGAAACGTTTAATGTGAACCAGATTGGGGAGCAAATCGGGGCACTGTACTCAATCTTGCACCAAGATAGAGCATAGCGTGGCGGGCGAGGGTTCTGCGTGTGGCGCAAACGAAAACGGCCTCCCGAAGGAGGCCGTCTTGATCATGTCATCGGCGCGAAGCGGCGATCAGATCAGCAGCTGTAGTACAGCTCGTATTCCAGCGGGTGCACGAAGGTACGGACCTTGATCTCTTCTTCCGACTTCAGTTCGATGAAGGCATCGATGAAGTCGTCGGAGAACACGCCGCCCTTGGTCAGGAACGCACGGCCTTTGTCCAGCTCTTCCAGGGCTTCTTTCAGGCTGCCGCAGACTTGCGGAATGTCCTTGGCCTCTTCTGGTGGCAGGTCGTACAGGTTCTTGTCGGCAGCATCGCCTGGGTGAATCTTGTTCTGGATGCCGTCCAGGCCGGCCATCAGCAGGGCCGCGAAGGCCAGGTACGGGTTGGCCGATGGGTCCGGGAAGCGTGCTTCGATACGGCGGGCTTTCGGGCTGCCGACGTAAGGAATACGGATCGAGGCGGAACGGTTGCGAGCCGAGTAGGCCAGCATTACCGGAGCTTCGAAGCCTGGGACCAGACGCTTGTAGGAGTTGGTCGACGGGTTGGTGAAGCCGTTCAGGGCCTTACCGTGCTTGATGATACCGCCGATGAAGTACAGGGCGGTGTCGGACAGGCCGGCATAGCCTTCACCCGAGAAGGTGTTCTTGCCGTCTTTCCAGATCGACATGTGCACGTGCATGCCCGAACCGTTGTCGCCGTACAGTGGCTTCGGCATGAAGGTAGCGGTACGGCCGTAAGCGTCGGCAACGTTGTGCACGACGTATTTCAGGGCCTGTACTTCGTCAGCTTTCTTCACCAGGGTGTTGAACTTGACGCCGATTTCGTTCTGGCCGGCAGTCGCCACTTCGTGGTGGTGAACTTCAACGGTCTGACCCATTTCTTCCAGTGCGTTGCACATGGCAGTACGGATTTCGTGGTCGTGGTCGAACGGCGGAACAGGGAAGTAGCCGCCTTTCACGCCTGGACGGTGGCCTTTGTTGCCGCCTTCCACGTCAGCGCCGGTCATCCACGAGCCTTGCTCGGAGAAGATCTTGAACATCGAGCCGGAGATGTCCGAGTGGAACTTCACTTCGTCGAAGATGAAGAACTCTGGCTCCGGGCCTGCGAATACGGTGTCACCGATGCCGGTGCTCTTCAGGTACTCTTCGGCGCGCTTGGCGATCGCACGTGGGTCGCGATCGTAGCCCTGCATGCTCGACGGGTCGACGATGTCGCAGGTGATGATCAGGGTTGGTTCTTCGGTGAACGGGTCCAGCACGGCGGTGTCGTCGACCGGCATCAGGATCATGTCGGACGCTTCGATGCCTTTCCAGCCAGCGATGGAGGAGCCGTCGAACATCTTGCCGACTTCGAAGAAGTCTTCGTCCAGCGCATCACGCGACGGCATGGTCACGTGGTGCTGAATGCCTTTGGTGTCCGTGAAACGCAGATCAATCCACTTGACGTCATGATCTTTGATGAGTTGAACCGACTTCGACATGTTGTCCTCCGGATGGTCTAGAGCGCGGTGGGCCGCTGCCCTGGAAAAAGGGTGTTGCCGGGCGCGGATAGTCGGCCAAGCTTACCTGCCTCACAAGGGAGCAAATTGCATGCCAGTGCCCGAAAATGGCGAGGGTGGGATAAAAGCAGGCGTTTGCGGGCATTTGGCGGTGGGTTGGCGGGGAAAAGTGCACCCTTACGATGCGGTTTTTGGCATCAACGCACCAATAGGGTGCATTGGTTGGCTGTGTGCTTCCTTTAAGGGCCTCATCGCCGGCAAGCCAGCTCCCACTGAGAGGGCGCATGTCTTGAGGCCCGCCGAAGTCCTGTGGGAGCTGGCTTGCCGGCGAGGAGGCCAGTACAGGCAATATAAATCCAACCTTCTGTACAAAAGTTGGTCAAATCCTGAGCAGTTTCCGCTATAATTCGCGCCCCACATTTTCGGCAGGCCCTGCGCGCGCTGTTAACCAATGAAACTTATCGTCAAAGTCTTCCCAGAAATCACCATCAAGAGCCGGCCGGTGCGCAAGCGCTTCATCCGTCAGCTCGCCAAGAACATCCGCAACGTGCTCAAGGACCTCGATCCTGAGCTCGCGGTCGATGGTGTCTGGGACAATCTCGAAGTGGTCACCCGCATCGAAGACGAAAAAGTCCAGCGCGAGATGATCGAACGCCTCACCTGCACCCCGGGTATCACCCATTTCCTGCAGGTAGAGGAATACCCGCTGGGTGACTTCGATGACATCGTTGCCAAGTGCAAGCAGCACTTCGGCCACCTGCTGGCCGGCAAGCACTTTGCCGTGCGCTGCAAGCGCGGGGGCCACCATGACTTCACCTCGATGGACGTCGACCGTTACGTCGGCAGCCAGCTGCGCCAACAGTGTGGCGCGGCCGGCATCGAGCTGAAGAAGCCTGAAGTGCTGGTGCGCATCGAAATCCGCAACCAGCGCCTGTACGTGATCCACAACCAGCACCAGGGGATCGGCGGCTACCCGCTGGGCGCCCTGGAGCAGACCTTGGTACTGATGTCCGGTGGCTTCGACTCCACCGTGGCAGCCTACCAGATGATGCGCCGTGGCCTGATGACCCACTTCTGCTTCTTCAACCTTGGCGGCCGTGCCCACGAGCTGGGCGTTATGGAAGTGGCCCACTACCTGTGGAAGAAGTACGGCAGCAGCCAGCGCGTGCTGTTCATCAGCGTGCCGTTCGAAGAAGTGGTCGGCGAGATCCTCAACAAGGTCGACAACAGCTACATGGGCGTGACCCTCAAGCGCATGATGCTGCGCGGTGCCGCGCACATGGCTGACCGCCTGGAAATCGATGCCCTGGTCACGGGCGAGGCCATTTCCCAGGTGTCCAGCCAGACCCTGCCGAACCTGTCGATCATCGACTCGGCCACCGACAAGCTGGTGCTGCGCCCGCTGCTGGCCAGCCACAAGCAGGACATCATCGACCAGGCCACCGAAATCGGCACCGCCGACTTCGCCAAGCACATGCCAGAATACTGCGGCGTGATTTCGGTAAACCCGACCACTCACGCCAAGCGCCATCGCATGGAGCATGAAGAGAAGCAGTTCGACATGGCCGTGCTGGAGCGCGCCCTGGAGCGCGCCAAGCTGATCTCCATCGACCATGTGATCGACGAGCTGGGCAAGGATGTCGAAATCGAGGAAGTGGCCGAGGCGCTGTCGGGCCAGATCGTCATCGACATTCGTCACCCCGATGCCCAGGAAGACGAACCCCTGGTGCTGGACGGTATCGAAGTCCAGGCCATGCCGTTTTATGCCATCAACAGCAAGTTCAAGCACCTGGACCCCACGCGCCAGTACTTGCTGTATTGCGACAAGGGTGTGATGAGCCGTTTGCACGCACACCATCTGCTCAGTGAGGGACATGCCAATGTGCGTGTTTATCGTCCGACATAAGACGCCGGGGCTGTATGGCGGCAGTATCCGCCATCGCCCTCCCGACCACCGGGCCCGCTGAGCCTTAAACAGTACATATTGGCCGCCTACACTGGGCGGCAACCGAATCCTCTGATCGAGATACACTTGTGATCGAAAATCTGCGTAACATCGCCATCATCGCCCACGTTGACCATGGTAAAACCACCCTGGTCGACAAACTCCTGCGTCAGTCCGGCACTCTGGAGCGTAACGAGCTCAACGACGAGCGCGTCATGGACTCCAACGACCAGGAAAAAGAGCGCGGTATTACCATTCTGGCGAAAAACACCGCCATCAACTGGAACGGCTACCACATCAACATCGTCGACACCCCCGGCCACGCCGACTTCGGTGGCGAGGTTGAGCGTGTAATGTCGATGGTCGATTCCGTGCTGCTGCTGGTCGACGCTCAAGACGGCCCTATGCCGCAAACCCGCTTCGTAACCAAGAAGGCTTTCGAAGCTGGCCTGAAGCCAATCGTCGTGATCAACAAGGTTGACCGCCCGGGCGCGCGTCCTGATTGGGTTCTGGACCAGATCTTCGACCTGTTCGACAACCTCGGCGCTACCGACGAGCAGCTGGACTTCAAAGTGGTCTACGCTTCGGCCCTGAACGGCATTGCCGGTCTGGACCACACCGAAATGGGCGAAGACATGACTGCCCTGTACCAGGCTGTCATCGACCACGTTCCAGCGCCAGCTGTTGACCGTGACGGCCCGTTCCAGATGCAGATCTCTGCACTGGACTACAACAGCTTCCTGGGTGTTATCGGCGTTGGCCGTATTGCCCGTGGCCGCATCAAGCCGAACACCCCGGTTGTCGCCATCGACGCTGACGGCAAAAAGCGTAACGGCCGTATCCTCAAGCTGATGGGTCACCACGGCCTGCACCGCGTCGACGTTGAAGAAGCCCAGGCTGGCGACATCGTTTGCATCAGCGGTTTCGACGAGCTGTTCATCTCCGACACCCTGTGCGACCCGACCGCCGTTGAGGCGATGAAGCCGCTGACCGTTGACGAGCCAACCGTTTCGATGACCTTCCAGGTCAACGACTCGCCGTTCTGCGGCAAGGAAGGCAAGTTCGTCACCAGCCGTAACATCAAGGACCGTCTGGACAAAGAGCTGCTGTACAACGTAGCCCTGCGCGTTGAAGAAACCGATTCCCCAGACAAGTTCAAGGTCTCGGGCCGTGGCGAGCTGCACCTGTCGGTACTGATCGAAACCATGCGTCGCGAAGGCTTCGAGCTGGCCCTGGGCCGCCCAGAAGTAATCATTCGTGAAGTAGACGGCGTCAAGCAAGAGCCGTTCGAAAACGTCACCATCGACATCCCTGAAGAATCCCAGGGCAAGGTCATGGAAGAAATGGGTCTGCGTAAAGGCGACCTGACCAACATGGTCCCGGATGGCAAGGGCCGTGTTCGCCTGGAATACAACATCCCGGCGCGTGGTCTGATCGGTTTCCGTAACCAGTTCCTGACCCTGACCAACGGTGCAGGCATCCTGACCTCGATCTTCGACCGCTATGACGCTGTGAAGTCCGGCCACATGTCCGGCCGTCAGAACGGCGTACTGGTTTCGGTCGAAACCGGCAAGGCGCTGACCTACTCGCTGGAAACCCTGCAGGCGCGTGGCAAGCTGTTTGTCGAGCACGGTCAGGAGATCTACAACGGTCAGATCATCGGCCAGAACAGCCGCGACAACGACCTGGGCGTCAACCCTACCAAGGGCAAGAAGCTCGACAACATGCGTGCTTCGGGTAAAGACGAAGTCATCGCCCTGGTTCCGCCTGTTCGCTTCACCCTGGAACAGGCTCTGGAATACATCCAGGAAGACGAGCTGTGCGAAGTAACGCCGAAGTCCATCCGTCTTCGCAAGAAGATCCTGGACGAAAGCGAGCGTACCCGCGCTGCCAAGAAAGCCAAGAACAGCTAAGTTAGCTTTGGCTGAATGAAAACGCCCCCGGTTGAAAGGCCGGGGGCGTTTTTTTATGCCTTCAGGATTTGTGTTGGCCCCTTTGCGGGCTTGCCCGCGAAGAGGCCCTTGAAGCCTGACGATCAGCGCCCGACCACCTTGGGCTTATAGGCGCAATACCCCGGCCGCGGCCCGACCTTGGGGTGGTTGCGGCAGGTATCCGGGCGCTTGTCATAAATGGTGCACAGCCGGCTTTTACGATCCAGATACATGCAGTCATCGTTGCTCATCCGGGTCAGGGTGAAGATCCCTGACTTCTGGTTGAAGCGCTCGATGATGCCTTCCTTCTGCAAGCGTTTAGCCACGTTTTTGGGGGGTTCGTCTTTCTCGAACTCGTCCACCACGCCGATACGGATCAGATCCTTGATCTTCACCTCTACCGGCAGGGTGCAGCAGGTCGAATGGCAGCCGTGGCACATGTGGCTGGCGTAGCGCTGCCAAGTCTCCAGGCGGTCGACTTCGGCGGCGGCGATCAGGGTCGTTTTCATCTTTATAGGGTGGATCACGGTCTTGGGGCGCGCGATGATACCGGAATTGCTCAATTTATGAACAACCTTTTGCCGGATTCGCAGAGTCGGCATGAAAACTGCGAACAGTCACTGTCACTCCCTGTCGAAGGGTCTAGTCTGATCAATCTCCCTCCGCTTTCGTCAACTTGCCAGAGGATGCCGCATGTCTCAGGAACCCAAAGCACGTGACGCCGAGGTGGCCGAATTTCGCGCCGCTGTACTGAACAAGCTGACCTACGCGGTCGGCAAGGACCCGGAACATGCGTTCGACCACGACTGGTTCGAGGCCATCGCTCTGGCCGCGCGCGACCACATGGTCGACCACTGGATGGACCACACCCGCCTGGCCTATCGTCGTAGCCAGAAGCGGGTCTATTACCTCTCCCTCGAGTTCCTAATCGGGCGCTTGCTGTACGACAGCCTGAGCAACCTGGGGCTGCTGGACGTCGCCCGTGATGCGCTGGAAGGGCTGGACGTGGACCTGGAGCGCATCCGCCTGCTCGAGCCCGACGCCGCCCTGGGTAACGGGGGTCTCGGCCGCCTGGCTGCGTGCTTCATGGAAAGCATGTCCACCCTGGGCATCGCCGCCCATGGTTACGGCATTCGCTACGAACATGGGTTGTTCCGTCAGGCTGTAGTCGATGGCTGGCAGCAGGAACAGACCGAAAACTGGCTGGACTTCGGTAACCCTTGGGAGTTCGAGCGTGCTGAGGTGATCTACCCGATCAGCTTCGGCGGCAGTGTCGAAACCGTCAACGATGCCAGTGGCAACCAGCGGCAAGTATGGTCGCCGGGCGAAACGGTGCGGGCGGTGGCCTACGACACGCCCGTGGTCGGCTGGCGTGGATCCAGCGTCAACACACTGCGCCTGTGGCGTGCGCGGGCGCTGGAAGAGCTGCACCTGGAGCGCTTCAATGCCGGTGACCACCTGGGGGCCGTGGCCGAAGTGGCGCGGGCCGAGAGCATTTCGCGCGTGCTGTACCCGGCCGACAGCACCGAGGCGGGGCAGGAACTGCGCCTGCGTCAGGAGTACTTCTTTGTGTCGGCTTCGCTGCAGGACTTGCTGCGCCGTCACCTGAACATGCACAAGGACCTGCTCAACCTGCCCGACGCGGCGGCCATCCAGCTCAACGACACACACCCTTCGATTGCCGTTGCCGAGTTGATGCGGCTGCTGGTGGACCAGCATGAAGTGCCCTGGGACAAGGCCTGGGAACTGACCGTTGGCACGCTCGCCTACACCAACCACACCCTGCTGCCCGAAGCCCTGGAAACCTGGCCGGTAGCCCTGATGGAGCGCATGCTGCCGCGGCACATGCAGATCATCTACCTGATCAACGCCTACCATATCGATGCATTGCGGGCCAAAGGCCTGCACGATTTCGACGTGCTGCGCGCGGTGTCGCTGATCGAGGAAGACAATGGGCGCCGGGTGCGCATGGGTAACCTGGCGTTTCTGGGCTCGCACAGCGTCAACGGTGTGTCCGCGCTGCACAGCAAGCTGATGAAGAGCACGGTGTTTTCCGAGCTGCACAAGCTCTACCCGCAACGGATCAACAACAAGACCAACGGCATTACCTTTCGCCGCTGGCTGTACCAGTCAAACCCTCAGCTGACCGAGATGCTGGTCGAAGCGCTCGGGCCGGAACTCAAGGACGACCCTGAAGGGCTTCTGGTTGGCCTGGTGCCATTTGCCGACAAGGCCAGTTTCCGCAAGCAGTTCGCTGCTCAACGGCTGCACAGCAAGCGTGCCCTGGCCAGCATCATCCAGGACCGCATTGGTGTCACGGTGAACCCTGAAGCGTTGTTCGATGTGCAGGTCAAGCGTATCCACGAGTACAAGCGCCAGCTGCTCAACCTGCTGCACACCGTGGCGCTGTATCAGGCCATTCGCAACGATCCCGGCACCAGCTGGGTGCCGCGGGTGAAGATCTTCGCCGGCAAGGCTGCGGCCAGTTACCACCAGGCCAAGCTGATCATCAAGCTGGCCAACGACATTGCCCGGGTGGTGAACAATGACCCGACCGTGCGCGGTCTGCTCAAGGTGGTGTTCCTGCCTAACTACAACGTCAGCCTGGCCGAAAGCATCATCCCGGCGGCCGACCTGTCCGAGCAGATTTCCACCGCAGGTTATGAAGCCTCCGGTACCAGCAACATGAAGTTCG
Source organism: Pseudomonas fortuita (assembly GCF_026898135.2). Lineage (NCBI taxonomy): Bacteria > Pseudomonadati > Pseudomonadota > Gammaproteobacteria > Pseudomonadales > Pseudomonadaceae > Pseudomonas > Pseudomonas fortuita. The sequence goes on along the minus strand of NZ_CP114035.2, from coordinate 5,883,280 downwards.
GCCTGAACGGCGCGCTGACCATCGGCACCCTGGACGGTGCCAACGTGGAAATGTGCGAACAGGTGGGTGCCGACAACATGTTCATCTTTGGCCTGACTGCGCAGCAGGTCGAGGCGCGCAAGCGTGCCGGTGATTTTGGTGCAAACGCCGCCATAGCCGCTTCCAACCGCTTGAGCGACGTGTTGCAGGCGATTCGCAGTGGTGTGTTCTCGCCAGACGACCCATCACGCTATACCGGGTTGATCGACGGGCTGGTGGCCTATGACCGCTTCCTGGTGTGTGCCGACTTCGATGCCTACTGGGATGCCCAGCGGCGGGTCGAAGAACTGTGGCACACACCGCAGGAGTGGTGGCGTATGGCCGTGCTGAACACGGCGCGGATGGGCTGGTTCTCGTCGGACCGGACCATTCGCGAATATGCGACCGAGATCTGGAAGGCACTGGATTGAGCATGTGGGTCCGGGTTGCGGCCCATTCGCGGGGCAAGCTCGCTCCCACAGGATCTGCGTTGTCTTGAAGGCAGCGCAAACCTGTGGGAGCGGGCTTGCCCCGCGATTGGACTGTAAAGCAGCTTCACTCGACAGCCGGCCTGGCGCAGGCTGAACTAGCGACCTATTGTGCCGTCTGAGAGCCGTGGCGAGTCTCATTGCTCGCTAGCCTGCCACTCTCCCTGTAAACTGCGGGGGTTTTTACTCCCACAATCCTTTCGGAGCCATACATGTCCCGCGTTACCCTGAGTCGCTATCTGATTGAGCAGACCCGCAGCAACAATACCCCTGCCGATCTGCGCTTCCTGATCGAAGTGGTGGCGCGTGCGTGCAAGGAAATCAGCCATCACGTGTCCAAAGGCGCCCTCGGTGGCGTGCTGGGCAGCATGGGCACTGAAAACGTGCAGGGCGAAGTCCAGAAGAAACTGGACGTGATTTCCAACGATATCCTGCTGGAAGCCAACGAGTGGGGCGGCCACCTGGCCGGCATGGCCTCCGAAGAAATGGACAACGCCTACCAGATTCCGGGCAAGTACCCGAAAGGTGCGTACCTGCTGGTCTTCGACCCATTGGACGGTTCGTCGAACATCGACGTCAACGTCTCGGTCGGTACCATCTTCTCGGTGCTGCGTTGCCCTAACCAGTACCTGAGCCAGAACGAAAGCCTCAACGAAGAAGCCTTCCTGCAGCCAGGCACCGAGCAGGTCGCCGCCGGTTACGCCATCTACGGCCCGCAGACCATGCTGATCCTGACCTTGGGCAACGGCGTCAAGGGCTTCACCCTGGACCGTGAACTGGGCAGCTTCGTCCTGACCCACGAAAACATCCAGGTGCCGGCAACCACCGCCGAATTCGCCATCAACATGTCCAACCAGCGTCACTGGGAAGCCCCGGTACAACGCTACGTGGGCGAACTGCTGGCCGGCGAAACCGGCCCGCTGAAAAAGAACTACAACATGCGCTGGATCGCCTCGATGGTGGCCGATGTGCACCGCATCCTGACCCGTGGCGGTCTGTTCATGTACCCACGTGACGCCCGCGAGCCAAGCAAGCCGGGCAAGCTGCGCCTGATGTACGAAGCCAACCCGATGTCGTTCATTATCGAACAGGCAGGCGGCGCCTCTACCAACGGTTACGATCGCATCCTCGACATCAAGCCAGAGAGCCTGCACCAGCGCGTGTCGGTGATCCTTGGCTCGAAGGAAGAAGTAGAGCGCGTCACCGCCTACCACAAGGAGTAAGTCATGCTCGCACCTTGGCAGCCGTTGCTGGAATGGTGGTTCGGTTGGGGCACCAGTGCCCAGGCCGTGGCTGACGAGAAGAGCACGCTGTGGTTCGGCAAGCACCACGATGCCGATGCCCATGCGCTGTTTGGCGACCTGGTCGAGCACGCCTTGGCGGGCGGGCTCGATGAATGGCAGCAAAGCCCGCAGGGCTGGCTGGGCCTGTTGATCTTGCTGGACCAGTTGCCGCGCATGATCTACCGCGACACGCCGCGCGCCTTCGAGGGCGACCGGCGCGCCCAGGTGGTGGCGATGCAGGGCCTGCAGAAGGGCTGGGACTACCAGTTGCTGCCGATACAGCGTGTGTTCGTGCTGCTGGTGCTGGAGCATGCCGAGGTGCTGGACTGGCAGAACCTGTGTGTCGAGCGCTATCAGTTGTTGCTGGACGAGCAGCCCGAAGCCAGCCGGCGGCTGTTCGAAGGCTTCCTGGACTATGCCGAGCAGCACCAGCGGGTGATTGCCCGGTTTGGCCGCTTCCCGCACCGCAACCTGGTGCTTGAGCGGCCAAGCACCAGCGAAGAGATGGACTTTTTGCTGGAGCCTGGGTCCAGGTTCTGATGCCCACGGGGCCTGCTGCGCAGGCCATCGCGATGCGAGGCCGCACCTGCAAGGGTGCGGCCTTTTTATTGGGAAGTGATTAATGCTTTGTGATTAATCGCACAGTAGTGGCCATCCGACCAATGGTGTAGGGGTAAAGTGGGTAGGGCAGGGAACCTGGGAGGGATTTTCCCGTCGAAGGTCACTGCAGGCCACTCGCCTGTTTCCCCTCTTCAGGAGTGTCCTTCATGTCGTTGCGTTCCCTCGCCCTGTTGTCGCTGTGCGTCGTCCTGACTGCCTGCAGCAAGATCAACCAGGAAAACTATTCCAAGATCAAGGCCGGTATGAACAAGGCCGAGGTCGAGCAGTTGCTCGGTACGCCGACCGAGTGCTCTGGCGCGCTGGGCATGAGCAGCTGCACCTGGGGGGACGAGAAGAGCTTCATCAGCGTGCAGTACGCGGCTGACAAGGTGCTGATGTATTCAGGGCAGGGCCTCAAATGAGGCGTCTGTACCTGCTGATGGGGGTATGCCTGGCATTGCTGCTGGGCGGTTGTGCAGGCTCCGTGCACGACCCGCTGGCGCCGAAGACCGCTGGCAACGTCGACCTCAAGCGCTACCAGGGCAAATGGTTCGAGCTGGCGCGCCTGCCCATGCGCTACCAGACCGGCTGCGAGCAGTCCGAGGCGCATTACAACCTCAAGCCTGATGGCACGTTTGGTGTGCTCAACCGCTGCCGCACCATGGGTGATGAGTGGCTGCGTGCCGAGGGGCACGCAAGCATCCAGGAGCCGGGGCACACCGACAAGCTGTGGGTAGAGTTCGATAACTGGTTCACCAAGCTGGTGCCTGGCGTGGCGCGGGGCGAATACTGGATTCTGTACGTGGACGATCGCTACCGCACGGCAGTGGTCGGCAGCCCGGACCGCAAGTACCTGTGGATACTGTCACGCACGCCGACGTTGCCGGCCTGGGAGCGCGAGCACCTGCTGGCCAAGGCACGCCAGCAGGGGTATGACACCAGCCGGCTTATCTGGCGGGCGTCCGATCAGCAAATCGTAAAAATGCACTGATTTTTGGGGCCGCTTTGCGGCCCTTTCGCGGCACAAGGCCGCTCCTACAGGGATACGCGTTCCCCTGTAGGAGCGGCCTTGTGCCGCGAAAGGGCTGCAAAGCAGCCCCAATACGCTCACCCCAAGAGCTGCCGCAGCACCCCGGCAAACGCCTGCGCGCTTTCCTGTTCGTGCGCATGCCGCCCCTGGCGCACCACCCATTGCCCATTCACCATCACATCGCGCACCTGGCGATCCCCGCCAGCAAACAGCCAGCGGTTGAGAATGGCATCGCCATCCGCCATGGCGATGTAAGGGTCCTGCCCATCAAGTACCAGCCAGTCGGCGCGCTTGCCCACGGCCAGTTCCCCGACCGCTTGCCCCAGTGCCTGTGCACCGCCCGCCAGCGCGGCGTCGTACAGCGTGCGCCCGACCATCGGCTGGTCGCCACGGTACAAGCGGTTGCGTCGCTGGTCCCGCAGCCGCTGGCCATATTCCAGCCAGCGCAGTTCTTCCACCACGCTTAGTGACACATGGCTGTCCGAGCCGATGCCCATGTGCCCGCCCTGGGCCAGGAAGTCCACCGCCGGGAAAATCCCGTCGCCCAGGTTGGCCTCGGTGGTCAGGCACAACCCGGCCACCGCGCCACTGCGGGCCATGGCGGTGACTTCATCCGGCTCGGCATGGGTGGCATGCACCAGGCACCAGCGACGGTCCACATCCACATGCTCGTACAACCATTGCAGCGGGCGCAGGCCGCTCCAGGCCAGGCAGTCGTTCACCTCCTTCTGCTGCTCGGCGATATGGATATGCACCGGGCATTGTTTGTCGCTGGCCGCCAGCACTTCGGCGATCTGCCCCGGCGTCACCGCACGCAGCGAGTGGAAGCACAGGCCCAGTTGCTGCGCAGGTTGCGCGGCCAGCAGCGGGGCCAGTTGCGTTTGCAGTTGCAGGTACTGTTCGGTGGTGTTGATGAAGCGCCGCTGCCCGTCGTTCGGTGCCTGGCCGCCGAACCCGGCGTAGCTGTACAGCACCGGCAACAGGGTCAGGCCAATGCCACTGTCGGCCGCGGCCGTGCTGATGCGGCGGGACAGCTCGGCCGGGTCGGCGTAGGCCGTGCCTGCCTGGTCGTGGTGTACGTAATGGAATTCGGCCACCGAGGTGTAGCCGGCCTTGAGCATTTCGATATACAGCTGGCGGGCGATGACCTGCAACTGGTCCGGGGTGATCTGCCCGACCAGGCGGTACATCAGGTCGCGCCAGGTCCAGAAGCTGTCGTTGGGGTTGCCGGCGACTTCCGCCAAGCCCGCCATGGCACGCTGGAAGGCATGTGAGTGCAAGTTGGGCATACCGGGCAGCAACGGACCTGCCAGGCGCTCGGCGCCTTCGGCCGAAGCGCCCGGCTCGATGCGGGTCACATGGCCATCGCTGGCGACCTCGATACGGACATGGCGGGCCCAGCCCGTAGGTAGCAGGGCGCGTTCGGCGAAATAGGCGGACATCGGTGAAATCCTGTTATTGTTAACTTGTATATACATATACAGGCGTTTGCCTGCCGGGTAAACTGCGGCAAGCTACCGCTCATTCCATACGCACAAGGATCCAACGCCGTGCCGACACCTCCTGTCTCCGCGCTGGTTGCCCAGATGGGCGAGGGCCCGGCGCCGCTGTACGCCCGGGTCAAACAGATGATCATCCAGCAGATCGACAACGGCAGCTGGCCACCCCATCACCGGGTGCCCTCGGAGAGTGAACTGGTCAACGAACTGGGTTTCAGCCGCATGACCATCAACCGTGCCCTGCGCGAACTCACGGCCGAAGGCCTGCTGGTGCGCATGCAAGGGGTTGGCACTTTCGTAGCCGAGCCCAAGGGCCGTTCGGCGTTGTTCGAAGTCAACAACATTGCCGATGAAATTGCCGCACGCGGCCATCAGCATAGCTGCCAGGTGATCACGCTCACCGAGGAAGCAGCCGGTTCCGAACGGGCCCTGGCCCTGGACATGCGCGAAGGCCAGCGAGTGTTCCACTCGCTGATCGTGCATTTCGAGAACGGTGTGCCGGTGCAGATCGAGGACCGCTACGTCAACGCCGCGATCGCACCCGACTACCTCAAGCAGGATTTCACCCGGCAGACGCCATATGCCTACCTGTCCCAGGTAGCGCCGCTGACCGAGGGTGAGCACGTGGTCGAAGCCATCCTGGCAGAGCCGGAAGAATGTCGCCTGCTGCAGATCGAGCGGGGCGAACCATGCCTGCTGATTCGCCGCCGTACCTGGTCCGGTCGCCAGCCGGTGACCGCGGCACGGCTGATCCACCCCGGTTCCCGTCATCGCCTGGAAGGACGTTTCAGCAAATGAGCCAGTTGCAGTTGTTGCGCGCGCAGGATTACCCGCGCATGCCGTGGAAGAACGGTGGCGGTTTCACCGAAGAGATCACCCGCGACAGTGGTGAGGGCCTGGACGGTTTTGGCTGGCGCCTGTCGATTGCCGATATCGAAGAGTCTGGCGGCTTTTCCACCTTCGCCGGTTACCAGCGGATCATCACAGTGCTGCAGGGCGATGGCATGCGGCTGTTGGTCGATGACCAACCCAGCCGGCCGTTGCTGCCGTTCGATGCCTTTGCCTTCGGCGGTGAGAGCCAGGTCAGCTGCAAGCTGCTGGGTGGGGCGATCCGCGATTTCAACCTGATCTATGCACCGCAGCGGTACCGGGCGCGGTTGCAGTGGTTCGATGGCACAAGCCGCTTGTACAGCTCGGCGTCGACGGTGCTGTTGTTTGCTGCCAGCAGCCACGTGGAAGTGACCATGGCGGGGCGTGAGGTGCAGCGGTTGGGGTTGTATGACTGCCTGCGCCTGGAGGGCAACGATGAGTTGCTTGGGTTGGAGGTACAGGGGCGGTTTTGCTTGATTGAGCTCATTTCTCGCTGATGGGCTTGGCGATACATTTTCATCGCCTGTGAGATCGAGCGCCGCCCGCGCGGCGCTTCGCGGGGCAAGCCCGCTCCCACATTTGTTTCGGGCCGGTTTCTCCTGGGAAGTCACTGCTGCCCGCCCTGTATGTTTTGTTTGATATCCAGGGTTGCACAAGGGCAGCTCCCCGATTTGCAGCCATGCACCAAGGCTGCAACCCACCTGACTCAGGAATGATTGGCCCGAAACAGATGTGGGAGCGGGCTTGCCCCGCGAAGCGCCGCGCGGGCGGCGCTCGATCTATGCGCCGCCACACAACTCAAGCCAGGAACGGCAAGGTCCAATTATTTTGGTTGTCCATGCTTGTACATACAAGTAAAGGTGTGTTTGTATATTGACCACGACATACCCGCCCGCGGACGACCGCAGAGGACCTTTCCCGTGACCGACAACAACAAATACCGTGACGTTGAAATCCGTGCCCCACGTGGCAACAAGCTGACCGCCAAAAGCTGGCTGACCGAAGCGCCACTGCGCATGCTGATGAACAACCTCGACCCACAGGTTGCGGAAAACCCGAAAGAACTGGTGGTGTACGGCGGTATCGGCCGCGCCGCGCGTAACTGGGAATGCTACGACAAGATCGTCGAAACCCTGACCCGCCTGGAAGACGACGAAACCCTGCTGGTGCAGTCGGGCAAGCCGGTCGGCGTGTTCAAGACCCACAGCAATGCCCCGCGCGTGCTGATTGCCAACTCCAACCTGGTGCCGCACTGGGCCAACTGGGAGCACTTCAACGAACTGGACGCCAAAGGCCTGGCCATGTACGGCCAGATGACCGCCGGCAGCTGGATCTACATCGGCAGCCAGGGCATCGTCCAGGGCACTTATGAAACCTTCGTCGAAGCCGGTCGCCAGCACTACGGTGGCAGCCTGAAAGGCAAGTGGGTACTCACCGCAGGCCTCGGCGGCATGGGCGGCGCCCAGCCATTGGCGGCTACCCTGGCCGGCGCCTGCTCGCTGAACATCGAATGCCAGCAGAGCCGCATCGACTTCCGCCTGGAAACCCGCTACGTCGACGAGCAGGCCACTGATCTCGACGACGCTCTGGCGCGTATCGCCAAATACACCGGCGAAGGCAAGGCCATTTCCATCGCCCTGCATGGCAACGCCGCCGAAATCCTGCCAGAGCTGGTCAAGCGTGGCGTACGCCCCGACATGGTCACCGACCAGACCAGCGCCCACGACCCTCTGAACGGCTACCTGCCTGCGGGCTGGACCTGGGAACAGTACCGCGACCGCGCGCAGACCGAACCTGCTGCTGTGGTCAAGGCGGCCAAGCAGTCGATGGCTGTGCACGTGCAGGCTATGCTGGACTTCCAGAAGCAGGGTGTCCCGACCTTCGACTATGGCAACAACATCCGCCAGATGGCCAAGGAAGAGGGCGTGGCCAATGCCTTCGACTTCCCGGGCTTCGTCCCTGCCTATATCCGTCCCCTGTTCTGCCGCGGCGTAGGCCCGTTCCGCTGGGCGGCGCTGTCTGGCGAGGCCGAGGACATCTACAAGACCGACGCCAAGGTCAAGGAACTGATCCCCGACGACGCCCACCTGCACCGCTGGCTGGACATGGCCCGCGAGCGCATCAGCTTCCAGGGCCTGCCAGCACGTATCTGCTGGGTTGGCCTGGGCCTGCGCGCCAAGTTGGGCCTGGCTTTCAACGAAATGGTCCGCAGCGGCGAGCTGTCGGCGCCGGTCGTGATCGGCCGTGACCACCTGGACTCGGGTTCGGTCTCCAGCCCCAACCGCGAAACCGAAGCCATGCGTGATGGCTCGGACGCTGTGTCCGACTGGCCGCTGCTCAACGCCCTGCTGAACACCGCAGGCGGCGCTACCTGGGTGTCGCTGCACCATGGTGGTGGCGTGGGCATGGGCTTCTCGCAGCACTCGGGCATGGTCATCGTCTGCGACGGCACCGATGAAGCCGCCGAGCGCATCGCCCGTGTACTGACCAACGACCCAGGGACTGGCGTCATGCGCCACGCCGATGCCGGTTATGACATCGCCATCGACTGCGCCAAGGAGCAGGGCCTGGACCTGCCGATGATCACTGGCTGATTGCCACGCTTTGGATCGCACCCCGCCAGGGGTGATACTGAACAACAAGAAGGAGCGCGCAGGCACCCACGAACGGGCCTGCGGCTCCACGCGATTTGGAGTAGTAACGTGACCGAACTCACCCTCAAGCCCGGCACCCTGACCCTGGCCCAGCTGCGCGCGATCCATGCCGCGCCTGTGCGCCTGCAACTGGATGCCAGCGCCGCGCCGGCCATTGACGCCAGCGTCGCTTGTGTCGAGCAGATCATTGCCGAAGACCGCACCGCCTACGGGATCAACACCGGTTTCGGCCTGCTGGCCTCGACCCGCATCGCCAGCCACGATCTGGAAAACCTGCAGCGCTCGCTGGTGCTGTCCCACGCCGCCGGTATCGGCGCGCCGCTGGATGACGACCTGGTGCGGTTGATCATGGTGCTGAAAATCAACAGCCTCAGCCGTGGCTTCTCCGGCATTCGTCGCAAAGTCATCGACGCGTTGATCACCCTGGTCAACGCCGAAGTCTACCCGCACATCCCGCTGAAAGGCTCGGTGGGTGCTTCCGGTGACCTGGCGCCCCTGGCACATATGTCACTGGTGCTGCTGGGCGAAGGCAAAGCCCGTTACAAGGGCCAGTGGCTGTCGGCCACCGAAGCCCTGGCAGTTGCCGGGCTCGAACCGCTGACCCTGGCTGCAAAAGAAGGCCTGGCCCTGCTCAATGGCACCCAGGCGTCCACCGCCTATGCCCTGCGCGGCCTGTTCCATGCCGAAGACTTGTACGCGGCGGCCATCGCCTGCGGCGGCCTCAGCGTCGAGGCCGTATTGGGCTCGCGTTCGCCGTTCGATGCGCGTATTCACGAAGCGCGTGGCCAGCGCGGCCAGATCGACACCGCCGCCTGCTTCCGCGACCTGCTGGGCGAAGCCAGCGAAGTGTCGTTGTCGCACAAGAACTGCGACAAGGTTCAGGACCCGTACTCGCTGCGCTGCCAGCCGCAGGTCATGGGCGCGTGCCTGACCCAGCTGCGCCAGGCCGCCGAGGTGCTGGGCATTGAAGCCAACGCCGTGTCCGACAACCCGCTGGTGTTCGCTGCCGAAGGTGACGTGATTTCCGGCGGCAACTTCCACGCCGAACCGGTGGCCATGGCCGCCGACAACCTGGCCTTGGCCATCGCCGAAATCGGTTCGCTCAGTGAGCGCCGCATCTCGCTGATGATGGACAAGCACATGTCCCAGCTGCCGCCGTTCCTGGTGGAAAACGGTGGCGTCAACTCCGGCTTCATGATCGCGCAGGTTACCGCTGCCGCTCTCGCCAGCGAGAACAAGGCCCTGTCGCACCCGCACAGCGTGGACAGCCTGCCGACCTCGGCCAACCAGGAAGACCACGTGTCGATGGCCCCGGCTGCCGGCAAGCGCCTGTGGGAAATGGCCGAAAACACCCGTGGCGTGCTGGCCATCGAATGGCTGGGCGCCTGCCAGGGCCTGGACCTGCGCAAAGGCCTGAAAACTTCCGCCAAGCTGGAGCAAGCGCGCCAGGCGCTGCGTAGCGAAGTGCCGCACTATGACCGTGACCGTTTCTTTGCACCAGACATCGAAAAGGCTGTGGAACTGTTGGCCAAGGGTAGTCTGACCGGTTTGCTGCCGGCGGGTGTACTGCCAAGCCTGTAATGCCCCTAGGGCCGCGTTGCGGCCCATCGCGAGCAAGCTCGCTCCTACAAAGGCAACGCGTTCCCTTGTAGGAGCGAGCTTGCTCGCGATGGGGTTGCATGGCGCCCCCCTGATCTCACGACCACAAAAACAATTTAAGGACGTGACATGCAACAAGCTCAAGGTCTCAAGCGCGGGCTAAGTGCCCGCCACATCCGTTTCATGGCCCTCGGTTCCGCCATCGGTACCGGGCTGTTCTACGGATCGGCCTCGGCCATCCAGATGGCCGGCCCGGCCGTGCTGCTGGCCTACCTGATCGGCGGCGCCGCCGTGTTCATGGTCATGCGCGCCCTCGGCGAAATGGCCGTACACAACCCGGTGGCCGGCTCCTTTGGCCACTACGCCAGCACCTACCTCGGCCCCATGGCCGGCTTTATCCTCGGCTGGACCTACGCTTTCGAGATGGTCATCGTCGCCATCGCCGACGTTACCGCCTTCGGTATCTACATGGGCTTCTGGTTCCCGGAGGTAGCCCGCTGGGTCTGGGTGCTGGGCATCGTCTTCGTCATCGGCGGCCTCAACCTGTGCAACGTCAAGGTCTTTGGCGAGATGGAATTCTGGCTGTCGCTGCTCAAGGTCGGCGCCATCGTCGCGATGATCCTGGCCGGCCTCGGCATCATGGCCTTCGGCTTCAGCCAGGTCGGTACCGGGCATGCCGTGGGGATAAGCAACCTGTTCGACCACGGTGGCTTCATGCCCAATGGCGTGGGCGGGCTGATTGCCTCCTTTGCCGTGGTGATGTTCGCCTTTGGCGGTATCGAGATCATTGGTGTCACTGCCGGTGAGGCCAAGGACCCGCAGCGTGTTATCCCCAAGGCAATCAACGCCGTGCCGCTGCGCATCCTGCTGTTCTATGTGCTCACCCTGTTTGTGCTGATGTGCCTGTACCCGTGGCCGCAGATCGGCAGCGAAGGTAGCCCGTTCGTGCAGATCTTCAGCCACCTGGGGATTGGCTCTGCCGCCGCAGTGCTGAACGTGGTGGTGATTTCTGCCGCGATCTCTGCCATCAACAGTGACATCTTTGGCGCAGGCCGCATGATGTATGGCCTGGCCCAGCAAGGCCATGCGCCACGCAGCTTCGGCAAGCTGTCGAAACACGGCGTGCCGTGGATGACCGTGGTGGTGATGGGCGCTGCGCTGCTGATCGGCGTGTTGCTCAACTACCTGATCCCCGAGAACGTGTTCCTGCTGATCGCTTCGATCGCCACCTTCGCCACCGTCTGGGTGTGGCTGATGATCCTGCTCACCCAGGTGGCCATGCGCCGCAGCATGAGCCGTGAAGAAGTGGCCCAGCTCAAGTTCCCGGTACCCTTCTGGCCTTATGGCCCAGCCATGGCCATTGCGTTCATGGTGTTCATCTTTGGCGTGCTCGGCTACTTCCCGGATACCCAGGCGGCATTGATCGTCGGCGTGATATGGGTGGTGTTCCTGGTGGCGTCCTACCTGCTGTGGTGCAAGCCGCGCGCAGGGCAGGGCCAGCCAGTAGCAGAGCCGGTCGAGCTGCACCGCTAGCAAAGGAGATTGTGCATGAGAACCCTCTGGCAGCATTGCCATGTGGCAACCATGGCCGAGGGCCGTTATTCGGCCATCGAAGACGCGGCCATCGTCACCAGCGCCGGCCTGATCGAATGGATCGGCCCACGCGCCGAGCTGGCACCGGTTGACGCTGACCGCACGGTGGACCTGGGCGGCGCCTGGGTTACACCGGGGCTGATCGACTGCCACACCCACGCGGTGTTCGGTGGCAACCGCAGCGGCGAGTTCGAGCAGCGCCTGCAAGGCGTCAGCTACGCTGAAATCGCCGCGCAGGGCGGCGGTATCGCCAGCACCGTGCGGGCCACCCGTGCGGCCAGTGAGGACGAGTTGTTCGCCAGTGCCCGCCAGCGGGTGCAGGCGCTGATGCGCGATGGCGTAACCACCCTTGAGGTCAAGTCCGGCTACGGCCTGGACCTGGCCAACGAGCGCAAGATGCTGCGCGTGGCCCGGCGCCTGGCAGACGAGCTGCCATTGGCGGTGCGCGCCACCTGCCTGGCTGCGCATGCCCTGCCGCCGGAGTATGCCGGCCGGGCCGACGACTACATCGCGCACATCTGTGACGAGATGCTGCCGGCCCTGGCCGCCGAAGGCCTGGTGGACGCGGTGGATGCCTTCTGCGAACACCTGGCGTTCTCCCCGGCCCAGGTCGAGCGGCTGTTCATCAAGGCCCGCGAACTGGGCCTGCCCGTCAAGCTGCACGCCGAACAGCTGTCGTCGCTGCATGGCTCCAGCCTGGCGGCCCGCTACCAGGCGCTGTCGGCCGACCACCTGGAGTTCATGACCGAGGAGGACGCCATTGCCATGGCTGCAGCCGGCACGGTCGCCGTGCTGCTGCCGGGCGCCTTCTATTTCCTGCGCGAAACCCAGTTGCCACCCATGGATGCACTGCGCCGCCACGGGGTGAAGATTGCCTTGGCCAGCGACCTCAACCCCGGTACTTCGCCAGGGCTGTCGCTGCGGCTGATGTTGAACATGGGCTGCACCTGTTTCCGCATGACCCCGGAAGAAGCCTTGGCCGGCGTCACTGTGCATGCCGCCACGGCGTTGGGCCTGGGGGACAGCCACGGCTCGCTGGAAGTGGGCAAGGTAGCCGACTTCGTCGCCTGGCAAATCGAACGCCCCGCCGACTTGGCCTACTGGCTGGGTGGCGACCTGCCCAAGCGCGTGGTGCGCAAGGGCCACGAAATCTCCAACTGAGCGAGGCACGATGGACAAGGTTCTGAGTTTTCACCAAGGCCGCTTGCCGCTGTTGATCAGCATGCCGCACGCCGGCCTGAAACTGACTCCCGCCGTGGACGAGGGGCTGGTCGATGCGGCGCGCAGCTTGCCTGACACCGACTGGCACATCCCGCGTCTGTACGATTTTGCCTGGGAACTGGGTGCGAGCGTGGTGGCGGCGGAGTATTCGCGCTTTGTAATCGACCTGAACCGGCCTGAAGATGACCAACCGCTGTATGTCGGCGCGACCACCGGGCTGTACCCGGCCACGCTGTTCGACGGCGAGCCGTTGTTCAAGGAGGGCAAGGCACCCTCGGCAGCCGAGCGCGCGAGTTATCTGGAACGTATCTGGCGGCCTTACCACGACACCCTTCGTGAAGAGCTGCTGCGCCTGCGTGATCAGTTCGGTTATGCACTGCTATGGGACGCCCACTCGATCCGCTCCCAGATCCCGCACCTGTTCGAGGGCAAGTTGCCGGACTTCAACCTCGGTACGTTCAATGGCGCCAGTTGCGATGCGCGACTGGCAGAGCAACTGCAAGGCGTTTGCGCCGAGGCGGTGGATTTCAGCCATGTGCTGAACGGGCGCTTCAAGGGCGGCTACATCACCCGTCATTACGGCCAGCCATGCGACGGCATCCACGCCGTGCAGCTGGAGCTGGCGCAAAGCACCTATATGCAAGAGTGCGAGCCGTTCGCCTATTGCGAACAGCTTGCGCACCAAACCCAGGGTGTGCTGCGCAAACTGCTCGAAACCATGCTGGCATGGAAGCCGGCCGCTTAGGCCCTTGAACCAGGTCACTCGCTCGAGGAACGAGGCCTGCGATCAGGGTCGGCCCAGGCGGTGAGTTCGCGGATCAAGTGTAATTCGCGAGCCTGCCGTCTTCTTTCCAGTGTGTTGAACTCATCCGCCAGGGTGTCCAGTGACCGTTCTGGATAACGATCCTGCAATTCGATCACCTGGCCCCGGTAGCTGTCTTCGATTTGCGCGAAACGCTCCGGGTAGGCCTCGCGCAAATGCTGGACCCACACTTCATTGGCGGAGGCAAAGCGCAGGAAGTCCTCCCCGAGCTCGCCGCGCTGAACTTGCACCTCGGCATCGATCAATTCGTCGATACTGGGGTTGATCGCATAGCGCAGCCTGTCGACAGGCAGGCCTAGCTGCAGGGGCGCATTCAGTTCACGCAGGTAAGTCAGGCGCACTTCGGCTATATCCCGGTCCCCGGCTTCGCGGGTCGCCAGTTCATCCACCGCATGCACGCGGTACAGCCGGCGCACTTCACGGTAGAGGTTGGCCTGGTTGTCCGCGCCTTCGAACTGCAGGTACTCACTGGCGATGTAGAACTCGATGTTCTTGAATGTCAGCAGTGCACCGTCGTGACAGGTTCGGCTGCCATTTTCCTGCGTCAGGGCTTCACTGGCCTGGATGTTGAACAGCGCCCGCTCGTCCGGGTTGAGCAACGCCCTGACCAGCACCTGTCGCACCCGCTTGCAGAACGCCACGCGGGTTTCGTTATTCTGGTAGGTGGAGGTGTTTTTCAACCGGCCTATCAGGGCAAGCAGGTCCTGGGCGTCGCCCGACGCCTGAAGTTGCTCCCAAATGTCGCGCAGGGCTTCGTTTTCAGGCTCCGAGGCCTGGAGCCAGTCCGTGAGCACGGGGGCGTCGTCGATGACCTGTCCGCCAAAGTTGCGGAAAAATTCGTCAAGCAAGTCTTGGTCCCATTCGTCTGGGGCATCGTACCTCAGGGTGAAGCTGCCTTCGCTCTCCGATATCCCTCGTGCGCGGTGAACCGCTTGCTCCGACAATGGATTGCCGCCCAGGTCGATCGTGCTGACGAGCACGTTGTTGTGAAGGTTTTCCTGAATGTGCTGTGGCAGCTCCCTGATATGGTTATGGCGTAGGTCCAGCACCTCCAGGGGCAACAGACGATCCACCCAGGCGGGCCAATGCTCGAGGTCCGCCCGGGAAAGATCAAGGCGTCGCAGCGACCCCAGCGCAGGTGGCGCACTGACGATCGTGCCCAAGCGGTTGTTGCTGAGGTCCAGCACTTCGAGTCTTTGCAGGGGGGCCAAGGCATCCATGAAACGCTGATCGATCTCCAGCCCGACATTGTTCAAGGACAGAGAATGAAGTTCAGAGGACCGCTGCAGTGCCATCGGCAGGTCTTGTTGAGCCCGGACGAAATTATCTGCAGTCAATCGGACCAAGTGCGGGAATCGACCAAGCAGGTCTTGCAACTGTGCTGTGGTGCCGCTGACATTGTTCAGGTAGAGGGTATGTACGCGTTCGTTGAGGAATGTGGGCAGACGAGTCGGGAACAGCTCCAGTGCAATGCCTGACAGGTACAGCGCGGGGCTGTACTGACGCGTCTCCTGAGCAATCCAGAACTGATTCAAGGCATTCTCGATGCGCATTCTGCCCGCCAATACAGCCTGGCTGACCACTGTGGTGGAGGAGGAAGCGTTGACATAGTTGTCCAGAAGGTCGTGCAACTGTTGACGCATCTGCAGGTGCTGGTCAAGGAGCTCACGAAAATCGGCTGGCTGGTCCCACTCGAAACGTGTCTGAAATTCGTCTCGGCGGAGCATCACGGTCAGCATGTCGTCATAGCTGATCGGGTTGCCTTGCAGAAAGAGCTGGGGATGTCGGGTAATGCCGACAATGTGTTGCAGCAGGAAATGGGGCAGTAAGGTGATCCGGTTGTTGCGCAGGGAGATTTCGCGGATTTCGTGGGCAACGTGCCAGCCAAGCCCGTTGGGCCAATGCTCCAGCTGCATGTTATCGAGGCCGAGATGAGTCAGCTCCAGGCGGTTGAAATCGGGCGGCGAGTCGTCGGAAAAGCGATTTCCGCTGAGGTCCAGGCGGCGCAGCTCGCCCAAGGCCGTAAGGCTGTCGATATCGGAGGTGGCAATTACCATATTCTGGTTGATCAGGCTCAGCGATTGCAGTGAGGGCAGATGCTCTGCGATCAGGGGCAAGCTGGACTGGAACGGCGAAGGAGGCGCCTCAGGCCGGTAGGCGCGGCTGATCTCCAGCGTTGTGAGATTGGCGAATTGCCGCAGCAGGCTGTTCAGGCGTGAGGTGTGTTCGCCTAAGCCTTCAAAGCGCTCGGGCTGGGTCTCGAGCAATTGCAGCTCACGTACGCCTGCGGTGAAGAACGTCGGTAACTCAAGGGGGAAATCCAACAGGGACAGGCGCTGCAGCCGTAACGGATTGCCCGGATCGGGGCTTGCTGCGAAGGCTCGATCATACCAGTGCTGCAAAATGCTACCTGCCAACTGCTCGAATTCGTTCGCACTCTGGTGGGTCAGCGCTTCGCCCCTCTGCCGCCAGTTGTCAAGGCTCGACTGCAACTGGTGGCGTTGCTCCAGGAGCGTGTCGAGCAGGTCGTTGATCGCACTGCGGTCCAGGTTGCGGCTTTCCAGCGTTGCCAGCGTCTGTTCGGCGGGGTGGGGCAGGGGGAGGTACAGGCCGATCTGCCTGATTCTGTTGAGCAGTGTATGCCGTGAAAAACTGGTGGCGCGCGGGCGGGCTCCGCCCAGCGGGTAGCCGAGACGGCCATCGGCCAGGCGCATGGGCGAACGGAATTCAGGCTTTATCGGCTGCATGCCCAATACCTGCCTCAGGGCTGGGCGTGGCAGCCACTGGGCGTGTACCACCAATGCCTTGAGTGCCGCCTCATCGTCGATCCCCAGCGCCGTGCGCTGTGCTTCGCTGAGGGCTTCGAACAGGGCGCCATACAAGATGGCATGGGCATTCAAGGGGGCATCGGGTGTTTCGCTGTGCATCAGCAAGTAGCCAGCCCGGGCACTGATGATCGTCGGATTCTGCGCCGCATCAACGGGACCGATACGGGCGCTCTGGTTGGGCGATTGCATGCGCTGTTCCAGGGTGATGCCGGTATCCGCCGGCCAGTCGGGCAATCGCGCAAGGGTATGCAGGACCAGGCAATCGGTGTCCCAGTTGCGCAACTGCTCAAGGTACAACCCTTCGTAAGCACGGTTGAGCCTGAGCTGTTGCTGGAGCAGGCGAACTTCGTCGGCCAGGCGCCTGGGGACCTTGCCATCGCCCAGGTCGGCCAGTTCGCTGGCGGTAGCATTGTGTAGCAGCTCTTCGATGACCGGGGAAGGGAGCTGCCGATAGCGGGTGCGCAGCAGCTCTGCCCCCGGCGCCTGGCTGGCAGGAAGGCGCTGGTACTGCTGGTAAAAGTCGCGTTGAATCTGACCGGGTAATGCCTGGGCGTTCGCCTGCTCAATGGCCCGGTACAATTTGAAGCGGGTGAAGGTATCTTCCAGCTGTCCAGGCAGGCGCTGGCTGTCGCACAGCACCTTGCGCAGCACATCCTCGCTGATGCCGCTGACCCGCAAGATGCGCTGCGCGGTGTCGTCGTCAAACCCTTCGTTGGCTGTTCCGGAGCGACGCAACAATTGCTGTTCCTGCCATTGTTCGGGACGTTCCAATGGGTGCAGCCAGATGTCGGCGCCGTTGTGACGCAGTGGTGGCTGGTAGGCATTCGCCCGGGTTGGGTGTTCGATGCGGTATCCATCGCCCTGGGGTGAGCGCCTGACTGCGTAGGTCTGGCCGTCCAGCTTCAGCCAGGTTCTACCTTGGTGATGATGCAGGCCCAGCTCGTCTGGTCCGAGTGTGTCGGGTATGTCGATGGGCTGGGCATAGGGCGCCAAGTCGGGTTTCCAGAGCTTGATCTGGCCCTCGGGGAGTTCTACATCGTCGAGCTCTTCGATGAAAGAAGGGGTCTCAACGGGCATTGGCTCTGGTAACACCGTTGGCTCGCCCGGCCCGCCAGCAGCGGCCCTCACGCCGCCCTCGGCCGCTTTGATGGCCAGGCTGAATGCGGCCATCTGCGCAACGTTTTGCACCACGTCCAGCAGGTACTGGTAAGCCTGCTGCTTATCGTCGTGGGCCCAGCTTTCGATGCCTTCATAAACCTCGTACGCCAGTTGCAGTGCGCAGATCCCCAGCATGACCTCGCCGATCGCAGGCACGAAGAACCCGGCAATGTTGAGCGTGGTCAGTGCTTTTTGCAGCAGGTGCTCGCGGTGACTTACCGCACTGATGGTATCCATGAGCGTTGTGGGCAGGGCATGGAAGGCGACGTCTTCTTCATGGCGAAACACCTTTTCCGTCACCAGCCCCTGTAACAGGGAGCCACTGAGCTGGCGTGCCTGCAACAACACCTTGGCATGTGGGTCTGCGGTGCGCTCATGGGCGCCCGTTACCGTCAGCGTCAACGGCATCAGTCGGTCGAGCAGCCGGACCCTCAGGTGGGCCTTGTCTCGTTCTTTCATGCAGTGGTCGAGGTAATGAATGTCGCCAAGCAGGCGATCGCGCAGCCATTGCTCGCATTCTGTCTGCGACGCAAATTCCTTGAGCGGTGTTTCAGGATCGTCCGGAATGTAAAGCGCCACTGATGGGTGCCCGTCCGTTGCCTGGTAATCGAACAGGCGCAGTCGGGTCAGCTGCACATCCCACAGCGAAAGTGCACTGAACGTCAGGCTGGAGGACTGCACTGGAACATCCAGGGGCAGCGCCAGAGCGGTTTCATAGAGAGCCTGGCTGATGTCATTCTGCAGCCGGGCGAGGTGCAGGCTTTGCGTGAAAGTGCAGCGTTCGAGCTCGGCGAGCTTGTCGAAGGTTGCCGGGTTGCTCGCGCCGGTTTTGATATCGCTGTAGTAGATTGCCTGCAACTTTGCCTGGTACTGGCCACCGATATCCAGCTCGCGGCACAGACGGGCGAAGCGTTCGGGTGCGATGTCGAGGGAATTGGGGATGGGCACTGTGCCCATGAAACCTTTGTGGTCAAGGATCACCGATTTCTTCAGAAGGGCATTATCGTTGTCCATGCCACCGGGCTCTGCTGCGCTGGCCTCGAAGTTGTGCAGCGCACTTTCCAGCAATGTATGGGTGGCATGTTTGTAAGCTTCCAGCGCTTGTCCGGGTTGCTTGTCGAGGTGACGGACGTCCAGCAGATAGTTGTTGCAGACGTCTACCTCAAACCCGAAGGTTTGCTTGATGGCTGTGCTCAATTGTTCGCTGGCGAATGCTTCCAGGTTCGGCAAGGCACGATACAGCGCCTGCACCTCGGCCATGGCCGCCTGCAGCCGCGCATGCTCGCTTGTCAGCGCGCTGGCGATGGCCGGTTGGGTCTGACATGCCTGCTCCAGTGCAGTTGCACGGGTGCTCATGACCTGCTTCATGAGGGTGTGGGTCGATGGCGCCGCGGTTTTCAACCAGTTGGGGGTTTTACCTGCGATCAGCGCATACGGGAGGCGGGTGTCTTGTTCCATGGTCATATGAACCTGTGTGCAGTGAAAGGCTCAGCGACTATGGCTACATGGCCAGGGAGAATGTGGTAGATATTCGTACGGTGGTCCTCGAACTTTCATGTTCGAGGGTACGAGAACATGCTCAAAGCGCAATTCAGGTTTATGATGCCCAACGGCAGTCAATATCCTCACACGGAGTGCGCAATGCAGACCCTCTACCCGCAGATCAAACCCTACGCCCGGCACGATCTGGCCGTGGAAGCGCCGCATGTGCTGTATGTCGACGAAAGTGGCTCGCCCGAAGGTCTGCCCGTGGTGTTCATCCATGGAGGCCCGGGTGCTGGCTGCGACGCCCAGAGCCGCTGCTACTTTGACCCCAACCTGTACCGCATCATCACCTTCGACCAGCGTGGCTGTGGTCGCTCCACGCCCCATGCGAGCCTGGAAAACAACACCACCTGGCACCTGGTCGAGGACCTGGAGCGCATTCGCGAGCACCTTGGCATCGACAAATGGGTGCTGTTTGGCGGCTCGTGGGGCTCGACCCTGGCCCTGGCCTACGCCCAGACCCATCCCGAGCGTGTCCATGGGCTGATCCTGCGTGGCATCTTCCTGTGCCGGCCGCAGGAGATCGAGTGGTTCTACCAGGAGGGTGCGAGCCGCTTGTTCCCCGACTACTGGCAAGACTACATCGCACCGATTCCGCCGGAAGAGCGCGGGGACCTGGTCAAGGCCTTCCACAAGCGCCTGACCGGCAATGACCAGATTGCCCAGATGCACGCTGCCAAGGCCTGGTCAACCTGGGAGGGCCGTACCGCCACCCTGCGCCCGAATCCGCTGGTGGTCGACCGCTTCTCCGAGCCGCAGCGGGCGCTGTCGATTGCGCGTATCGAGTGCCACTACTTCATGAACAACGCCTTCCTCGAACCGGACCAGCTGATCCGCGACCTGCCGAAGATCGCCCATCTGCCAGCGGTGATCGTGCACGGTCGCTATGACGTGATCTGCCCGCTGGATAACGCCTGGGCCCTGCACCAGGCCTGGCCGAACAGCGAACTCAAGGTCATTCGTGACGCTGGCCACGCTGCGTCCGAGCCGGGCATCACCGATGCGCTGGTGCGTGCCGCCGACCAGATGGCCCGCCGCCTGCTTGACCTGCCCCTGGAAGAAGCATGAGGGGCTTGCTGCAGCGCGTGCGCGGTGCGCGGGTTGAAGTGGCGGGGGAGGTTGTCGGCGCCATCGACCAGGGTTTGCTGGTGCTGGTGGCAGTCGAGCCTGAAGATTCCCGCGAGCAGGCCGACAAACTGTTGCACAAGCTGCTGAACTACCGTGTGTTCAGCGATGAGCAGGGCAAGATGAACCTGTCGTTGAAGGACGTCGGGGGTGATTTGCTGCTGGTGTCGCAGTTCACCTTGGCCGCAGACACCCGCAACGGCATGCGCCCGAGCTTCTCGACGGCAGCGCCGCCGGCCCTCGGAGCTGAATTGTTCGACTATCTTTTGCAGCGAGCGAAGAGCCAGCATGGCAACGTGGCGAGCGGGCAGTTCGGTGCGGACATGCAGGTGCATCTGGTCAATGATGGCCCCGTAACATTTATGTTACAAATATGAGGTCAAAAACCCTTTGTTTATAAGAAAACAAGGGGTTTTGTACGATAAATAGTTGGTTCAGCCTGATGCGTTGTCACGCGACCTGCTGGATAATCGCGCGCTGCATGGACCTGCGTTCGCAGGTTCGTTTCACTCTGACTCGAGCATTGTCTGGATCCGTTTGGGGAATCATTACGCCCTCACGGGGTCCGAACAGTGCTCGCCAACCCGGCATTTGTCGCTGGCCGTTGGTTTCATGATCTGTTTTCGGCGAGGGTTGCTCGTGATTGTTAGTCCCCAAAAAGCATCAAGAATCCCCGGCATCCGGCTACGCAAGGCCCTGATGGCCAGTGTGGCACTGGTCGGCCTGATGAGCGCGGGCCAGCTGTGGGCATTCAATCTTGACGATGTTGCAGCCAAGGCAAAGGATCTGGCCGGCCAGAAGTACGACGTACCCAAAAGCAACCTGCCGGCGGTGTTCCGCGACATGAAGTTCGCGGACTACCAGAAAATCCATTTCCTGCAGGAAAAGGCCGAGTGGGCCAAGGACAAGACCCCGTTCAAACTGTCGTTCTACCACCAGGGCATGCACTTCGACACCCCGGTGAAAATCAACGAAGTCACCGCTACCAAGGTCGAGGAAATCAAGTACGACCCGAGCCGCTTCGAGTTCGGTGACGTGCCCCACGACCCGGAAACCACCAAGAACCTGGGTTACGCCGGTTTCCGCGTGCTGTACCCGATCAACAAGGCCGACAAGCAGGACGAGATCATGACCCTGCTTGGCGCCAGCTATTTCCGCGTGGTCGGCAAGGGCCATGTCTATGGCCTGTCGGCCCGTGGCCTGGCCATCGACACCGCGCTGCCGTCGGGCGAGGAATTCCCGCGCTTCACCGAGTTCTGGGTCGAGAAGCCCAAGCCGGCCGACAAGCATCTGGTGATCTACGCCCTGCTGGATTCGCCGCGCTCTACCGGCGCCTACAAGCTGACCCTGCGCCCGGGCAACGACACCGTGGTCGACGTGCAGTCCCGCGTGTTCCTGCGTGACCAGGTCAGCCGCCTGGGCATTGCCCCGCTGACCAGCATGTTCCTGTTCGGCCCCAACCAGCCGTCCAAGGTCCTCAACTACCGTCCGGCCCTGCACGACTCCGAAGGCCTGTCGATTCACGCCGGCAATGGCGAGTGGCTGTGGCGCCCGCTGAACAACCCTAAACACCTGGCCGTGAGCAACTTCAGCGTCGAGAACCCGCGTGGTTTCGGCCTGATGCAGCGCCAGCGCGCGTTCAGCGACTACGAAGACCTCGATGACAACTACCAGAAGCGCCCAAGCGCCTGGATCGAGCCGAAGGGCGACTGGGGCAAGGGCACCGTCGACCTGGTCGAAATTCCGACCGCCGACGAGACCAACGACAACATCGTAGCCTTCTGGAGCCCGGAGAAACTGCCGGAGCCAGGCAAGCCGTTCGAGTACGCTTACCGCCTGCACTGGACCATCGACGAGGCGAAGTTCCAGGCCCCTGAGCTGGGCTCGGTCAAGCAGACCCTGCGTTCCACCGGTGACGTGAAACAGTCCAACCTGATCCGCCAGCCAGACGGCAGCGTGGCCTTCCTGGTCGACTTCGCCGGGCCGGCCCTGGCCGCATTGCCGGAAGACACCGCGGTGCGCAGCCAGATCAGCGTTGGCGACAATGCCGAGGTGGTCGAGAACAATCTGCGCTATAACCCTGAGACCAAGGGCTGGCGCCTGACCCTGCGCCTGAAGATCAAGGAAGCTAACAAGTCGACCGAAATGCGTGCCGCGCTGGTGCGTGATGTGCCGGCCGAAACCGCCAAGCCTGCCCAGGACGCCAAGCAGGACAAGGCCGCAGCCAAGCATGCCAAGGCCGAGAAAGCCGTCAAGGCTGAGCAACCTGCCAAGGCCGAACAACCTGCCGCCGATGCGGCGCCCACCAACGGGACCCCGGCCACCACCGAGAAGGTGCTGACCGAGACCTGGAGCTATCAGTTGCCTGCCGATGAGTAACTCAAACGCAAGGCCAGTATCGCTTGGCGAGTACCTGGCTCACCTACCACTGAGTGACGAGCAACGGGCGGAACTCGCCAGCTGCACGTCGTTCAGTGAGCTGCACCAACGCTTGGCGGCCAACCCGGCCGCCAACGCTGCCGAGGCCGTGCAGGCCTCGGTGGGCCCGCGCCTGACCGTGGGCAGCGCCGCCGAGCTGGAAGAGGCCGAAATGCTCGGCGTCGACGGCAGCGGCCGCCTTTGCCTGAAGATCGCCCCGCCGATCAAACGCACCAAAGTTGTGCCCGAGCCTTGGCGCACCAACGTGCTGATCCGCATGTGGCGGCGCATGACCGGCCGCACCAACGCGCCGCAGCCGCCCAAGCGCGAGCTGCCGCCGGCACGCTGGCGCACGGTGGGCTCTATCCGCCGTTACATCCTGCTGACCCTGATGATCGGCCAGACCATCATCGCCGGTTGGTACATGAAGGGCATCCTGCCGTACCAGGGCTGGTCGTTCGTCGACCTTGACGAAGTCCTCAGCCAGCCGCTGTGGGATACCGTGGTGCAGGTGTGGCCGTATGCCTTGCAAACTTCCATCCTGATCCTCTTCGGTATCCTGTTCTGCTGGGTGTCGGCGGGCTTCTGGACCGCGCTGATGGGCTTCCTTGAGCTGCTTACCGGGCGCGACAAATACAAGATTTCGGGCAGCAGCGCCGGCAACGAGCCGATTGCACCCGAGGCGCGTACCGCACTGGTGATGCCGATCTGCAACGAAGACGTGCCTCGCGTGTTCGCCGGTCTGCGCGCAACGTTCGAGTCGGTGGCCGCCAGCGGCAACCTCGACCGCTTCGACTTCTTCGTGCTCAGCGACACCAACGACACCGACATTGCCGTGGCCGAACAACAAGCCTGGCTGGACGTGTGCCGCGAAACCAAAGGCTTCGGCCGCATCTTCTACCGCCGCCGTCGGCGCCGTGTGAAGCGCAAGAGCGGTAACCTCGACGACTTCTGCCGTCGCTGGGGGGGCGAGTACAAGTACATGGTCGTGCTGGACGCAGACAGCGTCATGAGCGGCGAGTGCCTGAGCAGCCTGGTGCGCCTGATGGAGGCCAACCCGGACGCCGGCATCATCCAGACCGGGCCTAGAGCCTCGGGCATGGATACCCTGTATGCACGCATGCAGCAGTTTGCCACCCGCGTGTACGGCCCGCTGTTCACCGCTGGCCTGCACTTCTGGCAGCTGGGCGAGTCGCACTACTGGGGCCACAACGCGATCATCCGCATGAAGCCGTTCATCGAGCACTGCGCCCTGGCGCCGTTGCCGGGCAAGGGGGCGTTCGCCGGTGCGATTCTCTCCCACGACTTTGTCGAAGCTGCGCTGATGCGCCGGGCCGGCTGGGGCGTATGGATCGCCTACGACCTGCCGGGCAGTTACGAAGAGCTGCCGCCCAACCTGCTCGACGAGCTCAAGCGCGACCGGCGCTGGTGCCACGGCAACCTGATGAACTTCCGCCTGTTCCTGGTCAAGGGCATGCACCCAGTGCACCGTGCGGTGTTCCTCACCGGGGTGATGTCGTACCTGTCGGCGCCGCTGTGGTTCCTGTTCCTGGTGCTGTCGACGGCGTTGCTGGCGACCAACACCCTGATGGAGCCGCAGTACTTCATCGAGCCGTACCAGCTCTACCCGCTATGGCCACAGTGGCACCCGGAGAAGGCCGTGGCGCTGTTCTCCACCACCATCGTGCTGCTGTTCCTGCCCAAGCTGCTCAGCATCATCCTGATCTGGGCCAAGGGCGCCGTCGAGTTTGGCGGGCGGATCAAGGTCACCCTGTCGATGCTGATGGAGATGCTGTTCTCCATGCTGCTGGCACCGGTGCGCATGATCTTCCACACCCGCTTCGTGCTGGCCGCGTTCCTCGGCTGGGCGGCGACCTGGAACTCGCCACAGCGTGACGACGACTCCACGCCGTGGAGCGAGGCTGTGCGTCGCCATGGTCCGCAAACCCTGCTGGGTATTGCCTGGGCCGCGTTGGTGGCGTGGTTGAACCCGAGCTTCCTGTGGTGGCTGGCGCCAATCGTTGGCTCGCTGGTGCTGTCGATCCCGGTTTCGGTGATTTCCAGCCGCACTCGCCTGGGCCTGGCGGCCAAGGACGAGAAGCTGTTCCTCATCCCGGAGGAATACGCCACCCCACAAGAGTTGCTGGCCACCGACCAGTACACCCACGAAAACCGCTGGCATGCCCTGCATGACGGCTTTGTGCGGGCTGTGGTCGACCCCCGGCAGAACGCCCTGGCCTGTGCCATGGCCACTGCCCGTCATGGCCAGGCGGCGCCGATCGAAGCGCTGCGTGCCGAGCGCGTGGCCAAGGCCATGGAAGTCGGGCCGAAAGGGCTGGACCTCAATACTCGCCTGGCCCTGCTCAGCGACCCGGTTGCGCTGACCCGCCTGCACGAGCAGGTATGGGCAGAGCACAACGCGGCGTGGATCGATGTGTGGCGCGCGTCGATCAAAAATGACCCGCACTCGCCGTTGTTGCCGCTGCATCCGGAGAATGAAGGCCAACCGGCACTCGTCGGCGCCTGATCCGTCCATTCGCGGGGCAAGCCCGCCCCCACAGGGACCTCACAGTTGTTGAATGCTGTGCGGTCCCTGTGGGGGCGGGCTTGCCCCGCGAAGCTTTTAACAGCCCATGCATTCGATTTTGGCCAACAAAGTCCCCCCCGGCGCTAGGTCCCCGAGCCGCCATGCGTTAGCATCCCATTCCGATACGACGCCTCGGCCAGTACGGCCGTGCCAACACAATAAGATTCGCTACTTTTCTTGCTAGGGGACTTGGTGATGATCAAGCAATACCTTTCGCGACTGCTGGTCGGTGTAACCGCCCTGGTCGCTGTAACTGCGGCCCAGGCAGGCGCCATTGATGACGCGGTCAAGCGCGGTACCCTGAAGGTGGGCATGGACCCGACCTACATGCCGTTCCAGATGACCAACAAGCGTGGCGAGATCATCGGCTTCGAAGTCGACATTCTCAAGGCCATGGCCAAGTCCATGGGCGTCAAGTTCGAGGCAGTGTCCACCGCCTATGACGGCATCATCCCGGCCCTGTTGACCGACAAGTTCGACATGATCGGCAGCGGCATGACCCTGACCCAGGAACGCAACCTGCGCCTGAACTTCAGCGAACCCTTCATCGTGGTTGGCCAGACCCTGCTGATCCGCAAGGAGCTGGCGGGCGAGATCAAGTCGTACAAGGACCTGAACAACGAGAAGTACCGCCTGACGTCCAAGCTGGGCACCACCGGCGAAATGGTCTCCAAGAAGCTGATCGGCAAAGCCAAGTACCACGGCTACGACAACGAACAGGAAGCGGTCATGGACGTGGTCAACGGCAAGGCTGACGCCTTCGTTTATGACGCGCCGTACAACGTGGTCGCCGTGGAGAAGGCCGGTGCCGGCAAGCTGCTGTTCCTCGAAGAGCCCTTCACCTACGAGCCGCTGGCCTTCGGCCTGAAGAAAGGCGACTACGACAGCATCAACTTCATCAACAACTTCCTGCACCAGATCAAGCATGACGGGACCTACGATCGTATTCACGACAAGTGGTTCAAGAACAAGGACTGGCTGAAGGACATGGAATAAGGCCCAGGCCACAAGCCCGGCTTTGACCCCGACGCGCAGGCAAACCCTGCGCGTTCGCATTTACGGAAGTACCCCACGTGATCAAACACAAGAAAGCCCAGTGGCCCTGGCACGGGCTGACCGCCCTGGTGCTGGTCGGCCTGGCGATCAGCCTGTACATGGCCACCTCGATGATGTCCTACGAGTGGCGCTGGAACCGTGTACCCCAGTACTTCGCCTACAAGGCCGAGGACGTACAGCGCGCCGCCGGTAACGGCACCGTGCAGGACATCGTCATTGCCGGCGATAACGCTCGCGTCACACTGAAGGACGAGCAAGGTGACGAGCAGGTGCTCGACGTGGCCAAGGACAGCCTGCAACTGAGCCGCGGCGACGATGTTGCCGAAGGCGACCAGATCGGTGTCACCCGCCACTGGGCAGCCGGCCCGCTGGCCTGGGGCCTGTGGACCACATTGTGGCTGTCGGTGGTGTCTGGCGCCCTGGGCCTGGTCATCGGCCTGTTCGCTGGGCTGTGCCGGTTGTCCAGCAACCCGACCCTGCGCGACCTTTCAACCGTCTATGTCGAATTGGTGCGTGGCACGCCGCTGCTGGTGCAGATTTTCATTTTCTACTTCTTCATCGGCACCGTCCTCAACCTGTCCCGCGAGTTTGCCGGGGTGGCCGCGCTGGCACTGTTCACGGGCGCCTACGTGGCGGAAATCGTCCGTGCTGGCGTGCAGTCCATCGCCAAGGGCCAGAACGAAGCCGCCCGCTCGCTGGGCCTGAACGCTGGCCAGTCAATGCGGCACGTGATCTTGCCGCAAGCCTTCAAACGCGTGCTGCCGCCGTTGGCTGGCCAGTTCATCAGCCTGGTCAAGGACACCTCGCTGGTCTCGGTGATTGCGATTACCGAACTGACCAAAAGCGGCCGCGAGGCCATCACCACCTCGTTCTCGACCTTCGAGATCTGGTTCTGCGTGGCAGGTCTGTACCTGCTGATCAACCTGCCGCTGTCGCACCTGGCCAGCCGGCTCGAGCGGAGGCTTGCGCAAAGTGATTGAAGTCCGTGACCTGCTGAAAGTGTTCGACACCCGTGGCCAAGTGGTCCGGGCTGTGGACAATGTCACCACCCAGGTCGCCAAGGGCGAAGTGGTGGTAGTGCTCGGCCCATCGGGCTCGGGCAAGTCGACCTTCCTGCGCTGCCTCAACGGCCTGGAGCATTTCGACGAAGGCCATGTGGCCATCGACGGCCTGCAGTTGGCCGACCCAAAGACCGACATCAACGCCTACCGCCGCGAAGTCGGCATGGTGTTCCAGCACTTCAACCTGTTCCCGCACATGACCGTGCTCGAAAACCTGTGCCTGGCGCAGAAGGTGGTGCGCAAGCGCAACAAGGCCGAGCGTGAAGCCAAGGCCCGGGCGTTGCTGGAGAAGGTGGGTATTTCGCAGAAGGCCAACGAGTACCCGTCGCGCCTGTCCGGCGGCCAGCAACAGCGGGTGGCAATTGCCCGCGCCCTGGCGATGGACCCGAAAGTGATGCTGTTTGACGAGCCGACCTCGGCGCTGGACCCGGAGATGGTCGGCGAGGTGCTGGACGTGATGAAGACCCTGGCCCAGGAAGGCATGACCATGGTCTGCGTCACCCACGAAATGGGGTTTGCCCGCGAAGTGGCGGACCGGGTGCTGTTCTTCGACCATGGCAAGCTGCTTGAAGATGCCGCGCCTGGGGCGTTCTTCGATGCGCCGAAGGATCCGCGCGCGCAGGCGTTCCTGCGCCAGGTGCTGTAACCGCACCGGCCTCTTCGCGGGACAAGCCCGCTTCCACAGGTGCCCGGCTGCTGTCAGGGTGCGTGATGCTTGTGGGAGCGGGCTTGTCCCGCGAATGGGCCGCAATGCGGCCCCGGCATTTCACAGGTTGAACCGCCCCACCATCCCCCGCAACTGCTGCCCCAGCTGCTCAAGCTCCCCGCTCGAAGCCGCCGTCTGCTCACTGGCCGCACTGGTCTGATCCGACACATCCCGCACATTGATCACGCTTCGGTTGATTTGCTCGGCCACCACGCTCTGTTCTTCGCTGGCCGTGGCAATCTGCTGGTTCATGCCCTGGATGCTCGACACTGTGTCGGTGATCTGGCTCAGCGCCTGCCCGGCCCTGCGGCTCAGCGCCACGCTCTGCTCGGTCAGGCGCTTGCTGCTGTCCAGCAAACGGGTCACGTCGTCCGTACCGTTGTGCAGGCTGTCGATCAGCTGGCCAATCTCCTCGGTCGCCGTCGAGGTACGCTGGGCCAAACCGCGTACTTCATCGGCCACCACGGCAAAGCCACGGCCGGCTTCGCCTGCACGGGCCGCCTCGATGGCGGCGTTCAGCGCCAGCAGGTTGGTCTGTTCGGACACCGACTTGATCACGTCAAGGATGCTGCCAATGCGCTGGCTTTCGCCCGCCAGGTGCTGCATGGCTGCCAGGCAATGATCCATCTGCCCGGCCAGTTGCTCGATACGGCCGATGGCTTCGGACACGACCTGGTCGCCCATCTGCGCCTGCTGGTCAGCGTTGGTCGCGGCCTGCGAGGCTTGTTCGGCATTCTGTGCCACTTCCTGCACGGTTGCGCTCATCTGGTTCATGGCGGTAGCCACCTGGTCGGTTTCCTCGCGCTGCTGGTTGATGCGCAGCTTGGTGTCCTCGCTGCTGGCCGCCAGCTGTGTAGCAGCCTGTGACAGCTGCCCGACCCCCTGGTCGATGCCGCCGATCAACTCGCGCAGGCTCAAGGTCATTTCGCGCATGCGGGTTTGCAGCTGGCCCATTTCATCACGGCGTTGCACTGCGTCAACCTGGCTCAGGTCACCCTTGGCGATACGTGCGGCTACGGCCAGCGTCTGGCGCAGCGGTTGGGTGATCTGCAAGGTGATCAGCCACGCAGCCAATACGCCCACCGCCAGTGCCAGCAGCGCCACACTGGTCAGCAGCGAGCGTGCGGCCAAGGCTTCGCTGTCACGTTGTTCGACCTTGCGTTTACCCAATTCGAGGCTGACCGCGCGCAGCTCATTGCCCATATTTTCCATATTGTTCTGCAGCTGCTCGACACGTATGGCGGCGTGGCGGTACTCGTCCAGGGCGGCGCGGTACTTGGCCAGCTCGACACCGGGCTGCTCGCTGACTGCGCGTGGCAAACCCAGCGGCGCAAGGCCGGCAAGCAGTTGCCCAAGGCTATTTTTGGCAGCATCCAGGGCGTTGTCGCCGACTTTTGCGAAATCCTCGACCGGAGTGAAGGTATAGGCTGGCACCAGGCTTTGCTGATTGGCCCCTTCGACCTGTCGGGTGAGGGTGTCCATCAGGCCCAGTACACCACTTTGCTGGCTGTCGGCTGGCATCCTCAGCAGGGCTTGGGTCTGCAGCTCGTCGATCGCATCATTAAGTGCCTGTTCCCGAGCCTGCATGGCTTCGCGCAGCGTGCTGCGGTTACCGGTGCTACGTTGCAATTCGCTGAAATCGCCGCGCAGGCGCTGTAACAGCGCCAGCTTTTCGGTCAGCAACTGTCTTGATTCATCGACGTTGCTGCGTTTTTGCAGGGTGGTCAGCATGTTGTTGAGTTGTTCGAGGATGCTGCTGATGCGCGCTTTGCTGGTGTCGTCGTTGAGCACGCGGTAGGTGATGCGTTCTGCCCGCAGGTCTTTGGTCAGGTCGTTGATCAGGCCTATTTCGCTGAGTTGCTGTGAGCGCACGATGGCGTCATCCAGGGCGCGCCACCCGCTGATGGTGGTGGCCAGTGTGAGCAGCAGCACTACGGCGAAGCCGAGGGCCAGCTTGGCAGCGACACTGATATTGCCAAGCTTGCGGTTGAGGTAGGCGAACATAGAGCGTCTCCGAGCGAATGAGAGGGAGGATGCAGGCGCATTGCTGGCATCACATCTCTGCCAATCGGCAGGGGAGCTGTAGGACTTGACCTGATAATCAGGTAGGAATAATCACTGGCGACTGTAGGAAGAATCGCCCTGCGGCGCAGCCTCTACGGAGGCTGCCAGGCGTCGCAAAAAGGGCCGCAAAGCGGCCCCGGCAATAGGTGCGGCGAAGCTGAAATGGCGGGGTCAGAGTTTGAACCGCCCCACCAACCCCTGCAGGTGGGTCCCCAGCCGCGCCAGCTCCACACTGGAACTGGCCGTCTCTTCACTTGCCGCCGAGGTCTGGTCGGATATATCCCGCACATTCATCACGCTGCGGTTGATCTCCTCGGCAACGGCGGTCTGTTCCTCTGCAGCAGTTGCAATCTGCTGGTTCATCGCCTGGATCGACGACACCGTGCGGGTGATGGTTTCCAGAGAGGTACCGGCACGGCGGGTCAGCTCGACGCTGCTGTCGGTCAGCTGGCGGCTGTTGTCCATCACGCTGGCCACCCGTTGTGTGCCGCTTTGCAGGCCGGCGATAAGCTCTTCGATCTCTTCAGTCGACTGCTGGGTGCGCTGGGCCAGGCTGCGCACCTCGTCGGCGACCACGGCAAAACCACGCCCGGCCTCCCCAGCGCGGGCGGCTTCGATCGCGGCGTTCAGGGCCAGCAGGTTGGTTTGCTGGGCCACCGACTTGATCACGTCGAGCACACTGCCGATCTTGTCGCTTTCAGTCTTGAGCTGGTTCATCGCTTCGCTGGAGTTGATCACTTCACCCGCCAGCCGCTCTATCTGCGCCACGGCCTCGCCCACCACACGGTCGCCTTCGCGGGCCTGCTGGTCGGCCATCAAGGCAGCTTCCGAGGCCTGTTCGGCATTGCGTGCCACTTCGTGCACGGTGGCCGTCATCTGGTTCATGGCGGTCGCAACCTGGTCGGTTTCGACCTTCTGGTTGTTGACCCCGGCGCTGGTCTGCTCAGTCACCGCCGACAGCTCCTCTGCGGCACTGGCGATCTGAGTGACACCGTCACCGATGCCGCCGATCAGTTCGCGCAGGCCTTGGGTCATGCGCTGCATGCTCGCTTGCAACTGGCCCAGTTCGTCGCGGCGGTTTACCTGCAGGTTCTGGGTCAAGTCGCCACTGGCGACCCGCTCCGCGGCGCGCAGGGTCTGGCGCAGGGGAATGATGATCTGCCGGGTAATAGCCCATGCCGCCAGCAGGCCGAGGGCCAAGGCCAACCCGGTGGCCACGGCGAGCAGGGTCTTGGCCTGGGTGGCCCCGGCGTCCCGCACGGCGGTCTGCGAGGTGGTCATCGCCTGGCTGGTCTGCAGCAGCAACGTACCTTGCTCGGCCATGTGCTGCAGGGCCTGCTCGCTGGCAGCCTGGGCATTGCCGAACTGGGTGACCGCATCACGGTAGCCGCCCATGGCGGTGGCGGCATCGTCGAGACCGGCGGCATGTTCGGCCGGCACTTTGGCTGGCAATGCACGCAGCTCGGCCAGGGCCTGGTCGATGGCCTTCAGCGCCGTTTGCTGGAAGTCGGTATTGCCGCTGTAGGTGTAGCCACGCACCTGGAAGCGCGCTTGTTGCAGCAGGGCGCTGACGTCTACCGCGTGCTGGTACTGGCTGATATCGCCAGCTTGCAGGAGGCCGCGCTGGACGCGCCCGATCAGCTCTGCCGCCTTGTCGGCGCTGTCGCCGAGCACGCTACGGCTGGCCTCGCGGCGCTGGCCCGCCTGCTTCAGCTCGTTGAACGCCTGCTGGTAGATGCGCACCGCCTCGCGCTGCTGCTCCAGGCGCTGGCGGTCGGCGGGGTGTTCGATCTGACCGAGCATCAGCTGCACCTGGCGGTCGAGGTTGGCCAGTGCTTTCTCCAGCTCGGCCACCGATGCGTCATCACTGCGGCGCTCGTAATGCTGGCGGGCGATGCGCAGTTCCTGGGTGTACTGCTGAATGACCGAGATGTTACCCAGCTTGTCGCCGCGGTCGATGATGCTGTCCATGCCGTGCCAGCCGGCCAGGGTAATAGCCAGGGTCAACAGCAGCACCAGGCCGAAACCCAGCCCCAGTTTGCGATTCACGCTCACATTGCCCAGCGATTGGGCTAACCATTGATACATGTACGACTCCCCGGCGGCTTGGCAGCACAAATAGTTGTTGTGTTGCCAAGGCCATCGGCCCGGGGGAGGGAAACTTGATGGCCAAAAAAGTGGCGTTTGCGTCAGAAAATACGCGAAAGCAGCGCAGTCACGGCGGTCTCTACCCGCAGGATGCGATCACCCAGTTGCACCGGTGCCAGGCCAGCCTTGCCCAGCAGCTCGATTTCGTAGGGTATCCAGCCGCCCTCGGGGCCGATGGCCAGGGTTACGGGTTGTTCCACGGCACGCGGGCAGGCAGGGTAGGGGCCGGGGTGACCGACCAGGCCCAGGGTGCCCGCGGCGATGGCGGGCAGCCGATCTTCGACGAAAGGCTTGAACCGTTTCTCGATGATCACCTCGGGCAGCACCGTGTCACGCGCCTGTTCCAGGCCGAGGATCAGGTTTTCGCGAATGCTCTCGGGCTGCAGGAAAGGTGTTTGCCAGAAGCTTTTCTCGACCTTGTAGCTGTTCACCAGAATCAGCCGTGATACGCCGAGGGTCGCCACGGTCTGGAACAGCCGTCGCAGCATTTTTGGCCGTGGCACTGCCAGTACCAAGGTCAACGGCAGCTTGGCCGGTGGCTGCTGGTCGAAGGTCACTTCAAGTTCGGCTTCGTGCTTTTCCAGGCGCAGTACCGTGGCTTGGCCCATCAGGCCGTTGAGCCGGCCCACCCGCAGGTGGTCGCCCACCGCCACGCGGTGGATCTCCTGCATGTGGGTGAAGCGCCGGTCGGCGAGAACGACGCGGTCGGCCGAGACGAAGTCGGCCTCTTCGAGGAGCAACAGGTTCACGGTTGGGTCGCTGGTGGCTGGTCGTTGTGGTCGTTGGCTGCTTCGTCGTGGGCGCTACGCTTGCGGATCAGGCTGCCACATAGCACGCCGACCTCGAACAATAGCCACATAGGTACGGCCAGCAGGGTCTGGGAGAAAATGTCCGGCGGGGTGAGGATCATGCCGACCACGAAGCAGCCGATGATCACGTAAGGGCGGATCTTCTTCAGGTACTTCACGTCGACCACGCCTATCCACACCAGCAACACCACCGCCACCGGGATTTCGAAGGCAACGCCAAAGGCGAAGAACAGCGTCATCACGAAGTCGAGGTAGTTGGCGATGTCGGTCATCATTGCCACGCCTGCCGGGGTGGCGGCGGCAAAGAACTTGAACATCAGCGGGAACACGAGGAAATAGGCAAAGGCCATACCGGCGTAGAACAACAGAATGCTCGACACCAGCAGCGGAATGGCAATGCGTTTTTCATGGCGGTACAGGCCTGGCGCGATAAAGCCCCAGATCTGCTGGAGAATGAACGGAATGGCCAGGAACAGCGACACGATCATGGTCAGCTTGAACGGCGTAAGGAACGGCGAGGCCACGTCGGTGGCGATCATCGTCGCGTTGGCCGGCAAATGGTCGCGCAGCGGCGCCGAGACCAAGGTGTAAATTTGCTGGGCGAAGGAAAACAGCCCGGCAAAGATCAGGAAAATGACGGCAACGCAGCGCAGCAGGCGGGTGCGCAGTTCGGTCAGGTGCGAGACCAGCGGCATCGGCTGGTCGTGTTCCGGATTCTCGCTCATGGGGCTCGCGGCGGTTGAGGCGGTTCAGAGGGTACGGCCGGGGCAGCAGGTGCTTCGACCGGCCTGGCTTCGAGCCCGGCAGGTGGCTGCACGCTGGCCGTGGTTACCGGCGGCTGCGCGGGTGGCGTCATCGGGTTGAGGATGCGCTTGGCTTCCTCTTCCATCTGCAGGATGTGCTCGTTGTGCAGCTGGCGGCGGATGTCGTCGGCGCCAATTTCGCGCTCCACTTCCATCTTGATGCTGTTGAAGCTGCGTTTGAGCCGGCCAATCCACAGGCCTGCCGTGCGCGCGGCTCCGGGCAGGCGCTCGGGGCCGAGCACCAGCAGCGCGACCAGACCTACGAGTAGCAGCTCGCTGAAACTGATGCCGAACATGGGTCAGTCTTTCCGCTGCGGCTCTTGGACCGGTTGGGCCTGGCCTTCGATGGTGTGGCCTTGTTGCGGCTGGGCAGTGTTTTGCACCGGCGGCACCGCTTGGGCTGGCGGCGGCGTTTGCTCGGCCGGCTTGGTTTCTTCTTCGTTCATGGCCTTGCGGAAGCCCTTGATCGACTCGCCCAGGTCACTGCCGAAGTTTTTCAGCTTCTTGGTGCCGAACACCAGGACCACGACAACCAGCAGGACGATCCAGTGTTTCCAGTCAAAAATACCCATGGTGCTCTCCTAGAATGCGTTGTGCTCAAGCCGAAGGCTGTCGAGCGGCCTTTTCATCGTGCCCGGACAGCCCGAAACGGCGGTCCAGCTCATCCAGCACGGCTTGCGGATGCTGGCCCAGCGCGCTGAGCATCACCAGGCTATGAAACCACAGGTCGGCGGTTTCGTAGATGACATCGCTGTAATCCTTGCTGACGGCAGCATCCTTGGCGGCAATGATCGTTTCGACCGACTCTTCGCCGAGCTTTTCGAGGATCTTGTTCAGGCCTTTGTGGTACAGGCTGGCCACATAGGAGCTGTCAGGCGCCGCTTGCTTGCGTTCTTCAAGCACTTCGGCCAGGCGGTTGAGGGTGTCGCTCATGTCAGTGTCCTGCGCTGTAGATGGCATCCGGGTCCTTGAGGACCGGGTCGACGATTTTCCACTGGCCGTCTTCATGGACGCGGTAGAAGCAGCTTTCCCGACCGGTATGGCAAGCGATATGGCCCAGTTGCTCGACCATCAGGATGATCACGTCGGCGTCGCAGTCCAGGCGCATTTCATGCAGCTTCTGCACATGCCCGGACTCTTCGCCCTTGCGCCACAGCTTGCCTCGCGAACGCGACCAGTAGATGGCGCGCTGTTCGCTGGCGGTCAGCGCCAGCGATTCGCGGTTCATCCAGGCCATCATCAGCACGCGTCCGGTCTTGTGGTCCTGGGCGATTGCCGGTACCAGGCCGTCGCTGTTCCACTTGATCTCGTCCAGCCAGTCTTTCATCGTCGACTCCAAAGCGGGCCCGCTCCTGTATCGGGCCCTTTGCGCTAGTGTGCCAGCCGCAGGCGCGGCTGGCTATTGGCGCACGATCAGGTAAAGGCCTGCGGCCAGCATCAGCCAGGCCGGCCAGGCTGCAGGGGCGGCCAGGCTGGCGGCCTCGGCGGCGCCAGCGGCCAGCACCGCGCCGCCACTGAGCAGGCCGGCGCCCAGCAGGCGCAGTGCCCAGCGGTCACCCTGGCGGCGGCGTTCCGGCATTTGCGGATCGTGCAGGTGCGGTTGCGACAGGCGTTCGAGCAGGTCTCGGGCCATGTTGGTCAGGTGCGGCAACTGCTCCACCTGCCCATGAATGTTGCCGAGCACGGCCTTGGGGCTGTAGCGGTCGCGCATCCAGCGTTCGAGGTAGGGTTTGGCGGTGCTCCACAGGTCCAGGTCGGGGTACAGCTGGCGGCCCAGGCCCTCGATGTTGAGCAGGGTCTTTTGCAGCAGCACCAGTTGCGGCTGCACTTCCATGTTGAAGCGCCGCGCCGTCTGGAACAGGCGCATCAGCACCTGGCCGAAGGAAATATCCTTTAACGGTTTTTCGAAGATTGGTTCGCACACGGTGCGGATCGCCGCTTCGAATTCGTTGACCTTGGTATGCGCCGGCACCCAGCCGGAGTCGATGTGCAACTCGGCAACGCGTCGGTAGTCACGCTTGAAGAAGGCAAACAGGTTGCGCGCCAGGTAATCCTGGTCCTCGGCGGTCAGGCTGCCGACGATGCCGCAGTCGATGGCGATGTACTGCGGGCTCCACGGCTTGACCGTACTGACAAAGATGTTGCCCGGGTGCATGTCGGCGTGGAAGAAGCTGTCGCGGAAGACCTGGGTGAAGAATACCTCCACCCCGCGCTCGGCCAGCAGCTTCATGTCAGTGCGCTGGTCGGCCAGAGTGGCCATGTCGGTCACCGGTACGCCGTAGATGCGCTCCATCACCAGCACTTTAGGGCGGCACAGGTCCCAGTAGACCTGGGGCACGTACATCAGCTCGGAGCCTTCGAAGTTGCGCCGCAGCTGGCTGGCGTTGGCAGCCTCGCGCAGCAGGTCGAGCTCGTCGTAAATGGTTTTTTCGTAGTCGCCGACGATTTCCACCGGGTGCAGGCGGCGGGCATCCGCCGAGGCGCGCTCGGCGGCCTTGGCAATCAGGAACAGCCAGGCCAGGTCCTGGGCGATCACCGGCTTCAGGCCCGGGCGCACGACCTTGACCACCACCTCTTCGCCCGTCTTGAGGCGTGCGGCGTGCACCTGGGCCACCGAGGCCGAGGCCAGCGGTTCGACGTCGAAGCGGCTGAACACCTCACCAACCTTCGCGCCCAGCTGCGCTTCAATCAGTGCCACGGCCTGTTTCGGGTCGAACGGCGGCACGCGGTCCTGCAGCAACATCAGCTCGTCGGCGATATCGGTGGGCAGCAGGTCGCGGCGGGTGGACAGCAGTTGGCCAAATTTGATGAAGATCGGGCCCAGGTCCTGCAACGCCAGGCGCAGGCGCGCGCCACGGCTGAGCTCAGTGGGCTTGCGTGGCAGCCAGCGCCACGGCATCAGCAGGCGCAGGCTGGCCAGCCACCAGGGCAGCAATGGCTGATCGAACAGCAGGTCATCGAGACGGTAGCGAATCACCACACGCTGGATGCGAAAAAGACGGCGGACGGCGAGCAGCTTCATGCGTTTTCGCTGGTATCAAGGGATCGGGAGAGGCGCTTGATGCGCGCCTCGAGGCGTTCTGTATCGAGCTTCAGGGCATCGAGTTCGCTGAAGGCGGCTTCGGCTTCGCGTTTGCCTACCAGGGCGCGGGACTCTTCGGCCAGGTACTCGGAAAGGTTCTGGCTGAAGCGCGCCAGGCCCTGCCGGGTCCAGCGTGCACGCAGGCGGATGTGGCCTGCCAGCAGCGCCGTGGCGACCGGGCCGAGCCAGCGTTGCAGTTCGTGCTCCCAGTCCAGTTCCAGGTCCTGCAGCACGCCGAACAGGTCAAGCAGCACGGCGCTGTCGCCATGCAGTTCGACCTGCGGGCTGTGCAGCACGGCGGTCTTGTCCCCGGCCAAGGCCAGTTGCGCCAGGCTGCCGGCCGGTGCGCGCAGGCTGCAGTCGACCTCGCCCTCCCAGTGGGCGGCGAGCATCAGGCCGTCTTCATCGGGCAGGATGAAGACCTGCAGGGCCGGTTGGCGGCAGTCTATCTCGATGACCTTGCCTTCCAGCGCGGCCAGCCGCGGCAGGGCCGTGCTGTCCATGCGCAGGACGCGGTTCAGGCCATGTTCGACGCTGGCGAGCAGCCCGGCCAGCAGCATCAGGGTTTGATCCCCCGGTGCACGGCAACGATGCCGCTGGTCATGTTGTGGTAGGTGACGCGGTCGAAACCGGCCTCGACCATCATGCTCTTCAGGGTTTCCTGGTCCGGGTGCATGCGGATCGATTCGGCGAGGTAACGGTAGCTTTCGGCGTCGTTGGTGATCAGCTTGCCCGCCAGCGGCATGAAGGCGAACGAATAGGCGTCGTAGGCCTTGGACATCAGCTTGCTGGTCGGTTTGGAGAATTCCAGGATCAGCAGGCGGCCACCGGGCTTGAGCACGCGCAGCATCGAACGGATGGCTTCGTCCTTATGAGTGACGTTGCGCAGGCCGAACGCGATGGTCACGCAGTCGAAATGGTTGTCCGGGAACGGCAGTTTTTCGGCGTCGGCCTGGACGAACTCGATGTTGCCGGCTACACCACGGTCCAGCAGGCGGTCACGGCCAACCTTGAGCATCGACTCGTTGATGTCGGCCAGCACCACCTGACCCGTCGGGCCGACCAGGCGCGAGAACTTGGCAGCCAGGTCACCGGTACCGCCGGCGATGTCCAGCACCCGGTTGCCGCTGCGCACGCCCGACAGCTCGATGGTAAAGCGCTTCCACAGGCGGTGCATGCCGCCGGAAAGCACATCGTTCATCAGGTCGTACTTGGCTGCCACCGAGTGGAACACTTCGGCGACTTTTTTCGCCTTCTGGCTTTCAGGTACGTCCTGGTAACCAAAGTGGGTGGTGGGTTCGGCGTGGTCGCCTTTGCGCTGGTCGTTCATATCGCTTCACCGGAAAAAATTACCGCCATTCTAGGGCGAACGGGCGGATTTGTCTTGGCGGGGTGTGCCAGTGGGCAGGGGCGGGCATAATGCCAATTATGTCTACATCTTCAGGAATGCCCGTATGACCCAGATCAGCGTTGAACGCAAACACTCCCTCGGCCGCGATGCTGCCCGCGCCAAGGCGCAAGCGCTGGTCGACAAGCTCAGCCGCGAATACGACCTCAAGGCCACCTGGAACGGTGACCGGGTCGATGTGGCGCGCAGCGGCGCCAACGGCAGCGTGCACATTGGCGAAGACATCATCCGTGTGGAGCTGAAACTGGGCATGATGCTGTCGATGATGAGCGGCACCATCAAGGGTGAAATCGAGCGGGCGCTGGACAAGGCGCTGGTCTGAGCCTGACGGGCCGACCGAGGTCGGCCCGTCCCACGATCAATCGGCAGGGAACGGTATGATGTCTGCCACATCTTCGCGCTTCAGATCGCCCCGGTAGATCTTGATCCGCTCGGCGGTTGTGGCCTGCTTGAGTTGTTCCTCTCGCTCCAGGCTCCGGGGCTCCCAGAACTTCAAGTGACCCTTGGCGAAGTCGAGGGCGCTGGCCTGCTTGCTGCGGTAATGAAAATGCGCCTCCCAAAGCACCGCTGCGGGGGCATGCGTGTCTCTGATCTCATACACGTCCAGAAAATCATCCGCGCGACGCGTCGGTTTTCTTGCCACGGTTGGCGTGATCTGCAGGCGCTGTTGTTCATGCAGGTAGCGCAATGCGGTGGCATCGGGGTGATGTGTGGTGAGGTAGGACTGGGTAAGCAGCCGTTGTTTCTCCGCCCGCACGTAGGCTACCGCTTCACGCAGTTCGCCAGTTAACGCGGCCAACCGGGGATCGTCCTTGATGCCCTTGATTTTGACGGCGATCTCGAGCATGTCTTCGATATGCCAGTCCATGAGGTTGGACAGGGCATTCGGCTCGTGGATATGGCGTGCGGCCTTGGCGATTCGCTCCTCACGGCTGGCGAGCAGGCTGGTGGCGCGCTGGCGCAGTTCGGAGGTGTCGAGGGCCACCGGTGGTTCCGCCGGTGCCAGCTCGAACCACTCGCCGTCGCGCTGCTCGAAGGTGCTGGCAGGTTGCTGAGTGACGGGGTCATGTTGAACCGCCCGGTTGCTGCCTTGCGCCCGGTCAACCAGTAACCTGCGACCTTGCGCCGTCCTGATCACCATGCTCTTGCGAGGATGTACACGGTACATCACTGGGGCGGGGGCGGGGCTTGCGCCGCTGTCGACGTTGACCAGGGCGCTGGCTAGTTGTGATTCCGTGATGTGCACCAGTACCGACAATTCCTCGATGTACGCTTGCAGTATGGTCTGGTCGATGGCCGGATGCTCGAAGGATTGTAGGTACTGGGCCTTGCCGAGCGTGGTCTCATACTCGCGCAATGCGTCGCCGAGCAACGCTGCCTGCTCTTCCTGGGGCAGGTTTGCAGTCGCGATCCCATCATGTGTCCAGACGGTTTGTGAGAACTGCCTGCTGTCCAGTGATTGCTGCACCGGTAGAAGATCGATGGCCACCTGTTCGGTCAGGCGCGTCTTGTCCAGCAACAGGTACGCCATGTCGCTCAGCTGCTGCGCACGAATGACCAGTGTTGAATAGGGCCGCAGCGCGATGGCCGCTTCGACCTTGGCTTTCTTGTCCTTGTTCGGGAACGTGATCAGCGGGTCCTCCAGCATTCGGGGCAAGAGGGTGTCAAGCCGCTCACTGACCGTGCGCAGGCGGCTGACGATGTCCAGCGTGTCACGCACTGCCTGGCGAAACGAAACATGGCGCTGTTTTTGCTCATCGGTCACAGGCACTTTTTTCAGGCCGACGGATTTTTGCTCAAGGCCCTGGTGGTCCGATTGTTCCAGCAGACGGCGAAGCAAGAGGATGTCGTTCTCGACCTGCGTTTCGGAAAGGACACCCAGGCTGCGTCGGGCGGTGCCTAGCGGGTCGAGCCTGGCGAACCTGGGCTCCATCAGCTGGCGCAGGAGGGAGGCATTGGTCTGCAGCAGTGACGCTTGTTTTTCCAGGCACAGCGATATCGTGCGAATCTGCGGCATAAGCTCGAGACGCCGGGCAGCCAAGTCCCGGTTCTGTTGCTGCAAGTGTTCGTCCATGGCTGCCTGGCCACCTGCCCTGGCCAGGGCCTTCCCGAAGGCGTTCGCCTCGGCATCGTAGTCGGTCATCAATTGCTGGTTGGCATCCAGCAGCGGCTTGATCTTTTTCAGGGCATTGTGATTGGCAGACACCGCTTGGTTCAAACTGTCGAACTGCTGTTGGTTTTGCGCAATGATCTGCTGCCGGCTTTTCGGCATGCCGCCTGCCAGGGCGAGGTCCAGTACCCAGGTATCGTTCCGGCGTGTCAGCCAGGGGCCGTAACTGCGTTGGCGGCCAACGATATGGTAGCCGTCCGGGTTGCCACCCCAGCGGGCTTGCCATTCATCCACGTTTTGCGGCGGGCCGATGATCCGCAGGCCTGTCTCGCTTTCCAGCACCTCGTAGGCGACCTCGTGCAACTTCACGTAGTAGCGGTCTTCGATGGCATACAGCCCTCGAAGCCTGCCTTGGCGCTGCACCGTGCGCCCCTGCAGGGAAATGTTGGCCTGCAGTTGACCCAGCGCTTGTCGGGTTGGCGCTGGAAGGTTGCCCAAGCGTTGGTTGTCGCCCCAGCTCAACAGCGTGACGTGGGTTTGGGTCGGAACCGGCGATTGCCAGGCGCCTTCGTCCGGTGCCTCCCGCCAGGCCGCAGCAGCTGACGGTCGGGCTTCCAGGCTTTCAAGCCGTGGCAGAGGGCCTTGCAGCCGGGCCGAAGGGGGCTCAGGTGTGACGCTGCCAACGTCATGAATCAACAACATGGCGACATTGGCCAGCAGGTCAGTGACTGCCAAGGCCTGCGCTTCGGGTGTGCCTTGAGTGAGGGCAGACAAATCGTCCTTCAATGCTGCCACTGCAGCCACCACCCAGGCCACGGCCGCCGCCGGGCCTCGCAGCAGTGGCGTGGTGGCGTTGAACAGCATCCAGCCAAGCTGCCAGGCCAGCGCCCAGCGCTGCTGTGAGTTCGAGACCGTCTGGCGCGAGGCAAGAAGCAATAGCGCCTGGACTCTCGCCTCGTGCAGCTTGATGTCCAGATCGCCCTGCCAAGGCTCATGCACCAGGGTAACCGGGGTCCGCAGCGACTCCAGCGCAGCATCTGTCCACGCTGTGCCACCGCCCAGCCAGTGCGCCAGTTTCGACATGCGCGGATGCAGGTGGGGCCGAAGGAAGCCGCCATTCTGATAGACGGCCCGGTTTTCGTCATCTACCCAGTCGAGCACGTCCTGTTGCAGTTGTGGATTGGTCTGGATCTGAGCCATCAGTGCATCCAGGCTGGCATGTTCTGCCAAGGGTTGTTCGGCAAACAACGGGCGGTAAAGCAAAAAGCTGGCGCTGGCCTGGACGTGCAGCACAAACATGCCCTGCACAGTGTCGCCTTCAGGGGCACCCTTGAACGGTTGCAGCACCAGTGGCGAGAAGGTCAACGGTTCTGCTGGCAGCGCTTTGCCCAGGCAGAATTCGACAACAGCCAGGCAGGCGGTCTCGCCAATCTGGCCGTCAATTTTCGCCTTTAGGGCCGTGAACGCCAGATTGCCACGCCATTCTCGGGCGAAGCGCTGGACTTGTTCGGGGTCATGCTCGAATGCCTGCAACTGGGCCGCCACGTGCACCGGGTACTGGCCGCCGATGTCCACCTCGGTGACCAGTGCCTGGAGGTAATCAAGGGTCATCCAGGCTTGCTCCGGCTGGCGCCCCTGATAGGTCAGGCCAGATGCCACTTCGTTTAGGTCGGTGTGCAGGCGCACTACGGCCATCTCGGTCAGGGTTATGCGTTTGAGGTGCCGCAGCACGGCCGGCCCTGTCGAAGACACAGGAACCACGACGGAAATCTCTATCAGCAGCAGGTCAGGGTCGAGCGGCGCCTGGTCGGGGTGGTCGAGCTGCATGCGCTCGCGAAGGCGCCTTCTGGCATAGGTGTCCAGGGGTTCGATGTCGTCCAGCGAACCTTTGCTGCCCGCCTGCGCCTGGCGAGCGCATAGCCGCAGCACTGCGTCGCTGTACAGCAGGCGGTCACTGGCGGCCGCCGAAGCCAGCCAGGCCGGCAGGGCGATGTCTGGTTGGGCTTCGTTCACCAGCCACTGGCCGGAAATATCGGAGGCGGGGTCTGTAACGGCGTCGAGCGTCTGTTCCAGCTCCTCGACGGTGCTGAACGAGGCCAGGCTCAGGCGGCCGAGGCGCTCAAGAATGCTGTTGAGCATGGCGGTGGCCTGGTGTTCGAAGGGGTCACCCAGCAAGGGGCGATGTGCCCAGCTGAACGCCTCGAAGCGATAGGCTTGCGCCAACTGGTCGCGCAGGGCGCTGGCAAAGGTGGTTGCATCCACGTAGCGGCGTACTTTGCCCGCAGGGCTGCACCACAGCACCTGATCGGGGCCGAACAATACAAGGTCCGCCAGGGTGAACGACTGGGTGTTGCCCGACATGCCCAGCGATATCTGCAGGCCGCTGACGGCGGGTGTGTCGGCCCCATTCTCCAGCAAGCGATAGAGCGTGCCTTTGGCGGTGTCATCCAGCCCTTGGCGTTCAACCCCGTTCAGCAGCGAAGCTTTCAGCAGGTGTGCCAGCCAGCGCACGTTGGAGCGCTCGGAAATGCCGTCAGTGCCGGCCCAGAAGCTGATTTGGGCCTGCTCGAACGCATCGCCCAGAGCGGCCAGCAGTGTGTCGAAATCCTGGTTGAGCATTGCCATATCAAGCGTGATTCGCGGCTGACTGGCAGGGTTTTCACCTTGCTCCTGGGGGTAGAAGGGTTGCGGTGGTGCGATGCTGAGCTGATCCGCCGCCCCCAGGTCCATGGGGCGGCCGTTCAGGTAGTGCTCGAGCAGCAGGGGCACCAGTGGCTGTACTGGCGGCTCGGAAGGTGCTGCCCTGAGCACGGTGAAACGCTCGAGGCCTTCAAGGTCCGGATAGTTGCGAACGATCCACGGGTAGCGATCGGCAAGCACGCTGAAGCCTTCGCTAGCCAGCAGCTGACGTAGCGTGGGGCGTTTGGCGAAGCGGCTGGCCACCAGCTGCCGATAGGTGGTTGTCGAGGAGGAAACAGCCATGCGAGTCGAGCTCCGTTTAGTCAATGAGCGCGAACGGTAGAAGCTGCATGGGTAACGGGTGAGGTAGATAGGTCGTGATGCGTGTTCTTAGGGTGTGGTTTCTAATTTTGTTCCCTACCTTAGGCATCAGCCCAGCGTTCATGGGCGCATCCTCCTCCACTGATGAACATGAGGCACTGAGCATGGCCAAAGTGACTGTGAAGAAAAAGGAAGACGCCCAGGGCACGCTGGGTGAGGTGCGCGGCTACGCGCGCAAGATCTGGCTGGCAGGTATCGGCGCTTATGCCCGCGTCGGCCAGGAAGGTTCCGAGTATTTCAGCGAGCTGGTCAAGGC
Organism: Pseudomonas fortuita; assembly: GCF_026898135.2. Taxonomy (NCBI): domain Bacteria; kingdom Pseudomonadati; phylum Pseudomonadota; class Gammaproteobacteria; order Pseudomonadales; family Pseudomonadaceae; genus Pseudomonas; species Pseudomonas fortuita. Next base: position 5,839,378 of record NZ_CP114035.2, on the reverse strand, counting down.
CGGCGAAGGTGTTGAAAAACGTGGCAAGAAACGCATCGACAAAGAGCTCGATGCTGCCAACCACCAGATCGACGACGCCGCTGAAGAACTCAGCCGCGTACGCGGCAAGGTCGAAATTCAACTCGACAAGATCGAAAAAGCTTTCGACGCGCGGGTAGGACGCGCCTTGAATCGCCTCGGCATTCCGTCTAAACATGACGTTGAGGCGTTGTCGGTGAAGCTTGAACAGCTGCACGAGCTGCTTGAGCGCGTCGCGCACAAACCATAAGGAGAGCAGGATGGCTGGCAAGAAGAATTCCGATAAAGAAAGCAGCTCCTGGGTCGGCGGGATCGAGAAGTACTCCCGCAAGATCTGGCTGGCGGGGCTGGGTATCTATTCGAAGATCGACCAGGACGGCCCCAAGCTGTTCGACTCGCTGGTGAAGGATGGCGAGAAGGCCGAGAAACAGGCGAAGAAGACCGCTGAAGATGTGGCCGACACCGCCAAGGCTTCGACCACCTCGCGTGTGTCTGGTGTGAAAGACCGTGCGCTGGGCAAATGGAGCGAGCTCGAAGAAGCCTTCGACAAGCGCCTGAACAGCGCCATATCGCGTTTGGGTGTGCCAAGCCGCAACGAGATCAAGGCCCTGCACCAGCAGGTGGACAGCCTGACCAAGCAGATCGAGAAACTGACCGGTGCTTCGGTTACGCCGGTTTCGTCGCGCGCTGCGGCGGCCAAACCGGCTGCGAGCAAGGCAGCGGCCAAGCCACTGGCCAAGGCAGCAGCGGCCAAGCCTGCGGCGAAAACCGCGGCAGCCAAACCTGCAGCTAAAACGGCAGCGGCCAAATCTGCTGCCAAGCCGGCGGCCAAACCTGCCGCCGCCAAGGCTGCGGCGGCCAAGCCAGCGGCAGCGAAGAAACCTGCGGTGAAGAAAGCACCGGCCAAGCCGGCAGCCGCGAAACCGGCAGCCCCAGCGGCCAGCGCGGCCCCGGCCGCTACCACAGCACCGACACCTGCCACCGCCCCGGCCAGTAGCGCCCCGTCGGCACCAAACGGCACCGGTACCTTGATCTGATACCGCATCGCCTTCTTCGCGGGCTTGCCCGCTCGCACAGGGACAGCGCCGATCAACGGGTCAGCGCAGGCCCTGTGGGAGCGGGCATGCCCGCGAAGGCCCCAGCGCCGAAACAGCAGGCCTACCCCTCCAGGTAGCGCACAGCCAACTGCTCCGCCGCCGCCCGCGCCTGTGCCTGCAGATGCGGCGCCACCAGCATCATCACCTGGTACACCACGATCCCCACATCCCCCTCGCGCCCCAGCACACGCTGGTAATCCAGCGAGAACAGCAGCGTCATCGTGATCTGCTCCACCAGCTGCCCCAGCGCCTGCGTACCACTCTCTACCAGCCCCTGGCCCTTGAGGCTGGCCAACAGCGCCGCCAACGTGCGCTTGAGGGCATTGATCAGGCTGCGCATGCCGCGTGCCAGCTTTGGCAGGCGGCCGGTGAGGTTGGAGAGGTCCTGAAACAGGAAGCGGTACTGCGACATGTGCTCGACAATCAGGTGCAGGAACAGCCAGTAGTCCTCGGCGTCCAGGCGCACTTCCAGGGGTGGGTCAAGCAAGGGCATCAGCGCGTCCTCGAAGCGCTCGAACAGGCCCAGCACCAAGGGTTCCTTGCCGTGGAAGTGGTAATACAGGTTGCCCGGGCTGATGCCCAGTTCGTTGGCAATCTCCAAGGTGGATACGTTCGGTTCGCCCTGCTGGTTGAACAGCTGCAGGGCGCATTCCAGGATACGGTCGCGGGTCTTCATCCGGTCGTCGGGCTCATCGGGTCAGGACATAGGTGCCTGGCGCCGGGCCGAGCGGTGGGTAGGTACTGTTGCCCAGCTCGGTACGGGGAGCCTTGAGCGGACCAGAGCGCGGTGTGATCCATTCCAGCCACAACGGCCACCAACTGCCGTCGCTGCGTTTGGCCTCGTAGAACCAGGCGCGCGGATCGCTCGCAAGCTTGGGGTTTTCCAGGTAGTAGGCCTTGGGGTTGCCCGGTGGGTTGATGATGCTTTGAATGTGCCCGCTGTTGGCCAGCACGAAACGCCGGTCGCCACCGAGCAGCAGGGCAGAGCGATACACGGCGTCCCACGGGGTGATGTGATCGTTGCTGCCGGCCACGGTAAAACTGTCCAGGTCGACCTGCTTGAGGTCGATGGGCGTGCCGCATACTTCAAGGCCGGCCGGGTGGGTGAGCGGGTTGTGCTTGAAAAAGTCCAGCAAGTCGCCGTGCAGTGCCGCCGGCAGCCGTGTGTTATCGGCGTTCCAGTAGAGGATGTCGAACGCGGGTGGGGCTTTGCCAAGCAGGTAGTTGTTGACCCAGTAGTTCCAGATCAGGTCGTTGGGGCGCATCCAGGCGAAAATCCTCGCCACCTCGCCGCCGTCCAGTACACCCCGTTGATAGGAACGGCGCTTGGCCGCCTCGACGGTCTGCTCGTCGGCGAACAGGCTGGCCGGGCTGTCGAACTTGCTGTCGAGCAGGCTGACCAGGTAAGTGGCGCTGCGGATCTTGCGCAGCTGATGTCTGGCCTGCAGGTGGCCCTGCAGTGCAGCCATGGTCAGGCCGCCGGCACAGGCACCCATCAGGTTGGGGTCGCGGTTGCCGCTGATGCTGCGGCAGGCGTTCAGCGCTTCTTCCAACGCCTGAACGTACGAGGACAAGCCCCATTCGCGGTGGCGCGGGTCGGGGTTGCGCCAGCTGATCATGAACACCTGCAGGCCGTTCTTGAGCATGTACTGGACGAAGCTATTGTGGGCCTGCATGTCGAAGATATAGAACTTGTTGATTTGCGGTGGTACCACCAGCAGGGGCCTGGCGTGCTGTTTTTCACTCATCGGCTTGTACTGGATCAGCTCCAGCAGCTCGTTGCGAAACACCACCGCACCGGGTGTCGCCGCCAGGCTGCCACCCACCTCGAAAGCGCGTTCGTCCACTTGGCGCGGCAGGCCGTCATTGTGACGCAGGTCGTCCAGCAAGTGGGCCAGGCCACGCACCAGGCTTTGCCCGCCGGTGTTCAGCAGCTCTTTGACGGCCAGCGGGTTGAGCAGCGAATTGCTCGGCGCCAGGGCGTCGTTGATCATGCCGAACAGGAAGTGGGCGCGTGCCCGATCATCGTCATCCAGGTGGCTTTCGTCGATCCACTGGCGCGTCTGCTTCTGCCAGGCCAGATAGGCCTGCAGGCCCCGGCGGTAAAACGGGTTCTGGCTCCAGGTAGGGTCGTTGAAGCGGCTGTCGCGAGGGTTGGGCTGATAGGGCGTGTCGCCCAGCATCACGCGGCCCAGTTGGCCGCCGAGCGCCAACAGGTGCCGCGCAGTGTGCAGCGGGTTGGTCAAGCCGTGGCGGCCAACCCTGCGCAGGGTCGACACCAGGTCGCGCCCACGCAGGCCAAGCATGGCGTTATGCACGTTCATGCTGGTGGCGGGCAGCGGTTTCGTTCCTTTGGCCGGTTTGTCTGTCATGGCAACACTCCCTCGTCTTCCCGATGCTTGGGCAGCGACAATCAACCGCCAGAGGCGGGGCGCGGGTGCATGACCGCGCGCTGACGTTCTTCCTGGAGAAACTTCATGATGATCGGTGCGACGGCCTCGGCCCGGGTAATCAGGAACAGGTGGCCATCGTCGATTATGTGTAGCTGGGCATTGGGAATCCGCCAGGCCAGCAGGCGCATGTTGACCAGCGGGATCAGCGGGTCGTCGTCACCGGCCAGTACCAGCGTCGGCTGATGGATCTTGTGCAGCCAGTGGATGCTGGTCCAGCCCAGGCCGGCGAATAATTGCCAGTAGTAGCCCAGCTTGCCGCCCGAGCGCACCTTGGATGCATGATGCATGGCCAGGTCCGGGTCGCGGCGGAAGGCACCGCCGTAGATCAGCGGTGCAATACGGATCACATGGGAGGGCTGCACGTAGCGCCGTGGACTGGCCATCATCCACAACACCTTGGGTTTGCCCGGCACCATTACCGCGCCGGCGGCAGTTGCGGCCAGCACCAGTTTTTTGCAGCGTTCCGGATAGTCGTGGGCGAACTGCTGGGCCAGGGCGCCGCCCCAGGACACACCGATGGCGTTGACTTGGCCGTAGTCCAGGTAATCGAGCATGCGCGCTGTGAGCTTGGCCAGGCCAGGAAAACGATAAGGGTGGCGCGGTGTGGATGATCCACCCACGCCGGGTACATCGAAGGCAATGACCTCCAGGTCCGGGTCCAGCGCCTCGATGAAGGGGAACACCAGCTCCAGGTTGGCGCCGATGCCGTTGAAGATCAGCAACGGGGTCAGGTGCGGCTTGCCTGGGCGGACGGCGGTGCGAATGGACTGGTCGTCCAGCTCGACGGTCCTGAAGATATAGGGTTCCGGCATGCGTTCGACTCTTTCGTGAAAAAAGTGCCGTGGCGCGCTCAGGGCTGCCACGGCCATGCAACTCAACGCTCGTGAACGTAGGTGCCTGGGGCGGCTTCGCCAGCTGCATAGGCACGGTTGCCCAGGCGGGTTGGCGCTTTTTTCAGCTCCCCGGCCCGCTCGCTCAGCCAGCTTTGCCAGTGCAGCCACCAGGAGTCGGCGTGCTTGGTGGCGTTTTCCTGCCAGGCCACCGGGTCACCCGGGCGATCAGCCCCGGTCATGAAGCGTGCCTTGGGGTTGCCCGGCGGGTTGAGGATGCTCTGTATGTGGCCGCTGTTGGACAGCACGAACTCGATCTTGCCGCCGAACAAGTGCGCCGAGCGGTAGCACGATTGCCACGGGGTGATGTGGTCGGCGGTGCCGGCAACGCTGAAGATGTCGCAGTGCACATTCTTCAGGTCGATCGGGGTGCCGCACACTTCCAGTGCGTTCGGGCGTATCAAAGGGTTGCTTTTGAACATCTCGATCAAATCGCCGTGGAAGGCGGCCGGCAGACGCGTGGTGTCGTTGTTCCAGAACAGGATGTCGAACACCGGCGGCTCGTTGCCGAGCAGGTAGTTGTTGACCCAGTAGTTCCAGATCAGGTCGTTGGGGCGCATCCAGGCGAACACCTTGGCCATTTCGCTGCCTTCCAGCACGCCAGCCTGGTACGAGTGGCGGTTGGCGGCTTCCAGGGTCTGTTCGTCGACGAACAATGCGACCTGGTTGTCCATGGTGGTGTCCAGCACGCTGACCAGCAGGGTCAGGGCATTGACCTTGTTTTCGCCAATGGCGGCGTAGTGGCCCACCAGCGCAGTACAGGTGATGCCGCCAGAGCAGGCGCCGAGCATGTTCAAGTCTTTGCTGCCGGTAATCGCCAGTACGGCGTCAACGGCTTCCTTGAGTGCATCGATGTAGGTGGACAGGCCCCATTCCCGCTGGGCCTTGGTCGGGTTGCGCCAGCTGATGATGAAGGTTTGCTGCTGCGAGCGCAGGCAGTAGCGCGCCAGGCTCTTTTCCGGGCTCAGGTCGAACACGTAGAACTTGTTGATCTGCGGTGGCACCACCAGCAGCGGGCGGGCATGCACCTGTTCGGTGATGGGGCTGTACTGGATCAGCTCCAGCACATCGTTGCGGTACACCACCGCGCCTTCACTGGTGCCCAGGTTCTTGCCCACTTCAAAGGCGTCCATGTTCACCTGGCTGGGCATGCCGCCATTGTTGACCATGTCCTTGGCCAGGTTGGACAGGCCATCGAGCAGGCTCTTGCCGCCGGTTTCGAAGAAGCGCTTGACCGCTGCCGGGTTGGACAAGGTATTGGTCGGCGCCATGGCTTCGGTCATCAGGTTGATGACGAACTGGCCGCGGCTGATGTCCTGGGGTGGCAGGTCGCTGTTGCCGATCCAGTCCTGCAACTCGTTGCGCCAGGCCAGATAGGTTTGCAGGTAGCGGCGGTACAGCGGGTTGTTGCTCCAGGCCGGGTCGTTGAAACGGCGGTCGTCGCTTTCCGGGGCCAGGCTGGACTTGCCCAGCAGCACGTTTTTCAGTTCCAGGCCAAAGTGGGCCACATGCTTGGCGCTGTGCAGCGGTTGGCGCACGGCCTGGCGCAGCACGGTGCGTGCCGAGCTCAACAGGTCCTTGCGGCGAATGCCGATGACCGGGTTCAGCCCCAAGGTGTTTTCCGAGGCCTGCCGCTGCAGCTCATCGTTGTTCTTGTTACTCATCTACGACGCTCCGTTGTCCTGAGACGAGTACCGGTTGCTGTGGCGGGGGCACAGCCCTGAGCCCGGTACTGCTACTCGGGTGACCAGTGATAAGGAACAGCGGTGCTGCGGGGGTTCTGACTGCCTGCAAAGTGATGCAGGGAACTTGCCACACCCATTGGTTACCCGACTTTCATGTAATGCGCAAGACAGCCCTTCACTGGGCTGTCTGTAAGTCATTCAAACAGATGAATTTAGAAAATGCGCTCTAAACCCTGAAGACCTTGCGCTAGAGCATGAGTTTGACCACCGATTCGGCCGGGTCGCGGGATTTTCCGGCCTTGTGCAGCTCGTCGAGGTATTCGGCCCACAGCTGTTCCTGGCGCAGACACAGCTGTTCCAGGTATTCCCAGGTGAACAGGCCGCTGTCATGGCCGTCGTCGAAGGTCAGTTTCAGTGCATATTGGCCGGCAGGCTCCAGGCCGACCAGGCCGACGTTGATCTTGCCGAACTGCAGGATGGGGTTGCCGTGGCCCTGGACCTCGGCGGAGGGGGAGTGCACGCGCAGGAGTTCGGCGGGCAGGTGGTAGACCTCGCCGGGGGCGTAGGTGAGGGTGAGGGTTTTCGAGGCTTTGTGCAGGTTGATGGCGGTGGGCAGGCGGGCCATGGGCAGAATCTCTCGGGAGCTGATGATGCACAGCTTCGGGACATTCTGGGGATTGTGCAAGGGGGCTGCTTTGCAGCCCAGTCGCCGGCAAGCCAGCGCCCACAGGTACTCCACAGCATTCAGGATTGTGATAATCCTGTGGGGGCTGGCTTGCCGGCGATTGGGCCGCACAGCGGCCCCCTGCGGTCTTACAGAATGTAACGCGACAGGTCTTCGTTCTGCGCCAGTTCACCCAGGTGGCTGTTCACATACGCAGCGTCGATCTGGATTGGCGTTTCGTCATGTGCGCTGGCCAGGTCGCCGGCGCTGAACGACACTTCTTCGAGCAAACGCTCAAGCAGTGTGTGCAGGCGACGGGCACCGATGTTTTCGGTCTTTTCGTTGACCTGGTAGGCAATCTCGGCCAGGCGCTTGATGCCGTCGGCGATGAACTCGATGTTCAGGCCTTCGGTTTTCAACAGGGCCTGGTACTGCTCGGTCAGCGAAGCGTGCGGCTCTTGCAGGATGCGCTCGAAGTCTTCCGGGGTCAGTGCCTTGAGTTCGACACGGATCGGCAGGCGGCCTTGCAGCTCGGGCACCAGGTCGCTCGGCTTGCTCAGGTGGAACGCACCCGAGGCAATGAACAGGATATGGTCGGTCTTGACCATGCCCAGCTTGGTGTTGACGGTGCAGCCCTCGATCAGCGGCAGCAGGTCGCGCTGTACGCCTTCACGGGACACATCGGCGCCGCCAACATTGCCGCGCTTGGCAACCTTGTCGATTTCGTCGATGAACACGATACCGTGCTGCTCGACTGCTTCCAGGGCCTTGGCCTTGAGCTCTTCCTCATTGACCAGGCGGCTCGCTTCTTCATCGCGAACCATCTTCAGCGCCTCTTTCACCTTCAGCTTGCGCGCCTTGCGCTTGCCTTTGCCCATGTTGGCAAACAGGCTCTGCAGCTGATTGGTCATTTCTTCCATGCCGGGCGGCGCGGCAATTTCGACGCCCACGGCATCGGCCACTTCGATTTCGATTTCCTTGTCGTCCAGCTGGCCTTCACGCAGGCGTTTGCGGAAGAGCTGGCGGGTGTTGGAATCGCTGCTGGTCTGCGCGGCTTCCTCGCTGAAGCTGGTCACCCGCGCCTGCGGCAGCAGGGCATCGAGGATACGGTCTTCGGCGGCGTCTTCGGCGCGGTGGCGCACGCGGATGATTTCCTGCTCGCGCAGCATCTTCAGCGCGGCGTCGGCCAAGTCACGGATGATCGACTCGACGTCGCGGCCCACGTAGCCCACTTCAGTGAACTTGGTGGCTTCGACCTTGAGGAATGGTGCGTTGGCCAGCTTGGCCAGACGACGGGCGATTTCGGTCTTGCCGACACCGGTAGGGCCGATCATCAGGATGTTCTTGGGGGTCACTTCGGCACGCAGCTCGACAGGCAGCTGCATCCGGCGCCAGCGGTTGCGCAGGGCAATGGCCACGGCGCGCTTGGCGTCGTCCTGGCCGATGATGTGGCGGTTGAGTTCGTGGACGATCTCGCGGGGGGTCATGGACATGATCAATAGGGTCCTTGGGCAGATGAGTCAGCGTGGAAAAGCCCCTTCACCGGGAAGAGGCGCCAGAGCAGCTGAATCAGTCGGCCAGGTCCTGCTCCTCGATGGTCAGGTTGTGGTTGGTGAACACGCAGATGTCGCCGGCGATGTTCAGGGCGGTTTCAGCGATTTCACGGGCCGAGAGGTCGGTCTTGTTCAGCAGGGCGCGGGCTGCGGCCTGGGCATAGGCGCCGCCGGAACCCATGGCGATCAGGCCATCTTCGGGTTCGACCACGTCACCGTTACCGGTGATGATCAGGGAGGCATCCTTGTTGGCCACGGCCAGCATGGCTTCCAGGCGGCTCAGGGAGCGGTCGGTACGCCATTCCTTGGCCAGTTCGACGGCAGCGCGGACCAGGTGGCCCTGGTGTTTCTCCAGCTGGCCTTCGAAGCGCTCGAACAGGGTGAACGCATCGGCTGTGGCACCGGCGAAGCCGGCGATGACCTGGCCGTGGTACAGGCGGCGCACTTTCTTGGCGTTGCCTTTCATCACGGTATTGCCGAGGGAAACCTGGCCGTCGCCGCCCATGACGACTTTGCCGTTACGGCGGACAGAAACGATGGTGGTCAAGGGGAGAGTCTCCACGCAGCGGGGCGAAAGTGCCTGATGCAGACTCATATGGGGGTGGGGTGAAAGATTTCAACCGGGGGGGATGAATGGTTAATGCTCTCCAGCACAGGCCTGATCGCCAGCAAGCCAGCTCCCACAGGTCATCACAGGGCTTGAGGGCAGTGATTTCCTGTGGGAGCTGGCTTGCCGGCGATGGGGCCTGTGAGGGTTACTCAGGCCTCGTGGCAGATGTGGCCATCGACCAAGGTATAACGCACCGCACCCGGCAGGCAGTGGCCGATGAACGGGCAGTTCTCGCCCCGCGACAACCACTGCTCGCCAGCCACTGTCGAGGCCTGTGGGTCGAACAGCACCAGGTCAGCTGCGCCACCCACCTTCAGCTCGCCCGCCGGCAGGCGCAGGGCGGCTGCCGGGCCGCTGCTTAGGCGGGCCAGCAAAGTTGGCAGGTCGAGCAGGCCGTCCTGCACCAGGGTCATGGCCAGTGGCAGCAACAGCTCGACGCTGCTGATACCCGGCTCGGTGGCACCGAACGGTGCCAGCTTGGCGTCGCGCTCGTGCGGCTGGTGATGGCTGGAAATCGCCTGGATCACGCCCGATTTGACTGCGGCGCGCAGGCCATCCCGGTCTTTGGCAGTGCGCAGCGGTGGCTGCACGTGGTACAGGCTGGAAAACTCGCGCAGCGACTCATCGGTGAGTATCAGCTGGTACAGCGCCACATCGGCGGTCACCGGCAGGCCGAGCTCCTGCGCCTGGGCAATCAGCTGTGCACCACGGGCGCTGGTGATCTGGCTGAAGTGCGCACGCACACCGGTCTGTTCCACCAGCAGCAGGTTGCGCGCCAGGGCCACGGTTTCTGCGGTTTCCGGGATGCCCGGCAGGCCGAGGAAACTGGCCATGGCACCTTCATGGGCCAGGCCGCCTTGGGCCAGGTCACGGTCCTGGGAGTGGAACACCACGGTCAGGTCGAAGGTGGCGGCGTACTCCAGGGCGCGGGCCAGGGTCCGGTTGTTGGGGATTTGTTTCAGGCCGTTGCCGAAGGCCACGCAACCGGTATCGCGCAGGGCCACCAGCTCGGCCAGTTGCTCGCCTTCAAGGCCTTTGGTCAGGGCGCCGATCGGGTACACCTTGCTGTTGGCGGCCTCACGGGCGCGGTCCAGGATCAGTTCGGCCACCGCCGAGGTGTCCAGCACCGGCTTGGTCTGCGGCGGGCAGCACAGGCTGGTGACACCGCCGGCAACGGCAGCGCGGGTTTCGCTGGCGATGTTGCCTTTGCGGCTGTAACCCGGCTCACGCAGGGACACGCCAAGGTCGACCAGGCCCGGTGCGGCGACCAGGCCATCGGCCTGTATCGTACGGCTGGCGCTGAAACCGGCCGGTGCGGCGCCAATGGCGGCAATGCGGCCACCGTCCAGGTGCAGGTCGGTCACCTGATCCAGGCCGGTCGTGGGATCGATGACCCGGGCGCCAAGAATGCTGATGGTCACTGGGCGTTCTCCTGGTCGAATTGACGTTGTGCGTTCTGCCCGCTCATGGCCATGGACAGCACGGCCATGCGCACGGCGATGCCGTAGGTGACCTGGTTGAGGATCACCGAGTGTTTGCCGTCGGCCACCGCTGATTCGATTTCCACGCCCCGGTTGATCGGGCCCGGGTGCATGACGATGGCATCAGGCTTGGCCCCGGCCAGGCGCGCGGTGGTCAGGCCGAACAGGCGGTAGAACTCGCCTTCGCTGGGCAGCAGGCCGCCGGCCATGCGCTCACGCTGCAGGCGCAGCATGATCACCACGTCGACATCCTTCAGGCCTTCGGCCAAGTCGGTGTAGACCTTCACGCCGTACTGTTCGATGCCGATCGGGATCAGGGTTTTCGGGCCGATCACGCGGATGTCCGGGCAACCCAGCGCTTTGAGCGCCAGCATGTCGGAGCGCGCCACGCGCGAGTGCAGAATGTCGCCGACGATGGCCACCGAGAGGTTTTCGAAGCTGCCTTTGTGGCGGCGAATGGTCAGCATGTCGAGCATGCCCTGGGTCGGGTGCGCGTGGCGGCCATCACCGCCATTGATCACGGCGACATCCGGGCACACGTGCTCGGCGATGAAGTGCGCGGCGCCGGAGTCGGAATGGCGCACCACGAACATGTCGGCCGCCATGGCCTCGAGGTTGCGCAGGGTGTCGAACAGTGTCTCGCCCTTGCTGGTCGAGGAGGTCGACACGTTCAGGCTGATCACGTCGGCCGACAGGCGCTGGGCTGCCAGTTCGAAGGTGGTGCGGGTGCGGGTCGAGTTCTCGAAGAACACGTTGCACACGGTCTTGCCGCGCAGCAACGGGACTTTCTTCACGGCCCGGGCACCGACTTCCAGGAAGGAGTCGGCGGTGTCGAGGATCTCGGTGAGCAGTTCGCGGGGCAAACCGTCGAGCGAGAGGAAGTGGCGCAGCTGGCCCTGATCATTGAGCTGCAGCGGGCGCTTGGCGTCGATTGGCGTCATCGCGGGGGACTCTTAAAGGGCGGAAGCGGAGGCGAGGTCCTGGCGCTCGAGGGCGAGCGGTGCGGGTCCGGTCAATTTTACCCGTTCATGGGCGGCCAGCGACAGGGTGGCACCGAGCACATTCGGACGGATCGGCAATTCGCCGGCGTCCAGGTCCAGCAGGCAGACCAGGGTGACGCTGGCCGGGCGGCCGTAATCGAACAGTTCGTTGAGCGCCGCGCGGATGGTGCGACCGCTCATCAGTACATCATCCACCAGCACCAGGTGCTGGCCCTCGACCTCGAACGGCAGCTCGGACGGGCGCACTTGTGGGTGCAGGCCGTTCTGGCTGAAGTCGTCGCGGTAGAACGAGACGTCCAGGGTGCCCATCGGGCTGCTGTCGCCCATGGCTTCCTGCAGGGCCTGGGCAACCCAGACACCGCCGGTGCGGATACCGATGTAACGGGGCTCGGTGATTGCCCGGCGCGCCAGGTGGGCACGAAGGTCGACAGCCATCTGCCGAATCAGGTCGGCGGGATTGGGTAGGCTCATTGCGGGCTCCTCGGAAGGGGGCGCCGGGCGGGCCCGGCGGCAAAGATGATCAGGTATTGGCCTCCAGCCAGCCTTGCAGCAACAGGGCGGCGGCGATGGCATCGACCGGGTTGTCGCGGTAGCTGCCGCGCTGGCCGCCACGGGCCATGCGTTCGCCTTTGGCTTCGAAGGTGGTCAGGCGTTCGTCGTGGGTATGAACCGGCAGGTTGAAACGGCCGTTAAGGCGGCGGGCGAACTTCTCGGCGCGGGCGCTCATTTCGCTGGGTGTGCCGTCCATGTTCAACGGCAGGCCGACGACAATGGCATCGGGTTTCCACTCATTGATGAGCTTTTCCACCTGAGCCCAGTCCGGCACGCCGTTCTGCGCCTTCAGGGTGCACAGCTCGCGTGCCTGCCCGGTGATCACCTGGCCGACGGCCACGCCAATCTGTTTGCTGCCGTAGTCGAAACCCAGCAAGAGGCGTAGTTCGGCCATCAGGCGTGGCCCGCCTGGCTGGTCAGCAAGTGCAGGTTGATCCCCAGGCTGGCGGCCGCTGCTTCAAGGCGCAGGTCGCTGGCCCGGTCAAAGATGATTTGCGCGTCGAACGGGCAGTTGAGCCAGGCGTTGTCGGCCAGTTCCGCTTCCAGCTGGCCCGCCTCCCAGCCGGCATAACCCAGTGTGATCAGGCTCTGTTTCGGGCCTACCCCTGCGGCAATCGCAAGCAACACATCCTGCGATGTGCTCAGTGACAGCCCTTCCAGGGCCACGGTGGCCTGGAAGCTGCATTCGCTGCTGTGCAGCACGAAGCCGCGATCGGTCTGCACCGGGCCGCCCTGGTAGATCGGCACCTGCAGGGTGCTGGCCGGCGGCGTTTCGTCCGGGCGCAGCTGCTCGAGGATGTCGGCCAGGCTCAGTTCCTGCGGCCGGTTGACCACCAGGCCCATGGCGCCATGTTCATTGTGCTCGACAATGTACGTGAGGGTCTGGGCGAAGTTCGGATCGGCCATGTGCGGCATGGCGATCAGGAACTGGTGCTTGAGATAGCTCGGGGCGAGGGTTTTCATGGGGATAGTGTGGCGCCAGGCGGCGAGGCTGACAAGGTGCGGATTTGTGTCGCTTGGTTGGCGGCTGTCTTGAGGTTTTTGGCGCTTATGAGATCGAGCGCCACCGCATATAGCAAGCCCTACACCGAGGCCCTGAGTCAGTTGCTGGACAAACGGTCCCCACGGGCAAAGCGCCAGGTGCGGATGATCTCCAGCCGGTCAAACTCGGCCAAATCCCCGGTGAACGGTGCAAACGGCGCTGCCAGCCGCACGATGCGTTGCGCTGCCTGGTCCAGCACCTGCTGCCCGGACGATTCCAGTACCAGCACTTCGTACAGCGATCCATCGCGGTTGATCGACACCATCATGCGCAAGTTGCCGTAGATCTGTTGCCGACGTGCTTCGTCGGGGTAGTTCAGGTTGCCCACCCGTTCGACCTTCTTGCGCCACTCTTCCTTGTACCAGGCGCCCTTGTCGCGCATGGTCGAGGCGGCGTTCAGGCGGTGGATGCGCGGGCGCTTGGCGTACATCTGCTGTTCGTTGGACAGCTCCGCCTCCAGGCTGGCGATCTGGCTGGACAGCTGCGAGCTGTCGAAGTCTGGCGCGGGCGCCGCCGGCTTGGGCTGTGCCTTGCTTTCCTTGGGCTTGGGTTCGACCTTCTGCGGCTTGGGCGCAGTCGTTACTACCGCCGACTTTTGTGGGGTAGGGGGGGGTACCACCTCGGGCCTGGCGGCGGGTGGCGGGGTGATCTTGTTGATCTTGCTGTCCTGGAACGGCGCCAGTTCGGTGGTGGTGGGCACCGCTTTCTTGTCCAGCGTGCCGCTGCCCTGCTGGTTTTCCTGAGCCTGGAAATCGGCCTTCTCGGGCGCTTTCTCGCTCTTGAAGGTGGCCAGGGTGATGTCCATGGTGTGGCGGATTTCGGCAGGCTTGACCACGGTAAAGCCGACGCCAAGAATCAGCGCCAGGTGCACCAGGGCAGCCAGGAACAGGGTAAAGCCGAGCCGGTCCACCGGGCGAACACGGGGCGGCAGCAGGTCGGAGGGGATGTCAGCGGGCAGCGTCATCAGGTATCCAGCAACTGCAGGGCGGGGCAGCAGCTCAGTCGATTAGGACCGGCATCATACCCCACTCTGCGGTTTAGCTTCGCGTTGGCTGTCAGCGCGCCTTGAGCTTGCGATCAATGGCATCCATCAATTTGCCACCGATATCGGTGTTGTAGGCAGCATCGATCTCGCGGATGCAGGTGGGGCTGGTGACGTTGATTTCGGTGAGGTAGTCGCCGATCACGTCCAGGCCCACGAACAACAGGCCCTTCTCGCGCAGGGTCGGGCCGACCTGGGCGGCAATCCAGCGGTCGCGCTCGGTCAGCGGGCGCGCTTCGCCATGCCCGCCAGCGGCCAGGTTGCCACGGGTTTCGCCGCTGGCCGGAATACGCGCCAGGCAATAGTCCACCGGCTCGCCATCAATCATCAGGATGCGTTTGTCGCCGTCCTTGATCGCCGGCAGGTAGGCCTGGGCCATGATCTGCTGGGTGCCCAGCGCGGTCAGGGTTTCCAGGATCACCGACAGGTTGGGGTCGCCAGCCCGGTGGCGGAAGATCGACGTGCCGCCCATGCCATCCAGTGGCTTGAGGATCACGTCAACATGCTTGGCCGCGAATTCGCGAATGATGTCCGGGCGGCGGCTGACCAAGGTTGGGGTGGTGCACTGCGGGAACAGCGTGGCGAACATTTTTTCGTTGCAGTCGCGCAGGCTCTGCGGGCGGTTGACCACCAGCACCCCTTCATTCTCGGCCTGCTCCAGCAGGTAGGTGCTGTAGACGAACTCCATGTCGAAGGGCGGGTCCTTGCGCATCAGGATCACGTCCAGCTCGGCCAGCGGGCTGTCCTGCTCCTCGCCCAGCTCGAACCAGTGCGCCGGGTCGGCAAACACCTTCAGCGGGCGCATGCGGGCGCGGGCCTTGCTTTCGCCCTGGTACAGGTCTTGCTGTTCCATGTAGAACAGGCTCCAGCCGCGTGCCTGGGCGGCCAGCAGCATGGCCAGCGAACTGTCCTTCTTGTAGGAGATGGACGCGATGGGGTCCATGACAATGCCGAGGCGAACGCTCATGGGGTGGTTCCTCTTGGCGGCAGGTGGCCGCGATGGCGAAAGAAAAGTGGCTCAGGGTGGCGCCGCGAACGCCGCCGGTCAAGGGGCGGCGCAGATGGAATGGCCACCCGGAGTATGCTAAAAGTGCAGCTAATTTCCATTGGTAGGCGTCTATGGAACAACCCCTGAAGGTGATGGTGATCGACGATTCGCGCACGATCCGCCGCACCGCCCAGATGTTGCTCGGTGAAGCGGGCTGCGAGGTGATCACCGCCAGCGATGGCTTCGATGCCCTGGCCAAGATCGTCGACCACCAGCCCAGCATCATCTTCGTTGATGTGCTGATGCCGCGCCTGGACGGCTACCAGACCTGCGCCGTGATCAAGCACAACAGTGCTTTCAAGGACACCCCGGTGATCCTGCTGTCGTCGCGCGATGGCCTGTTCGACAAGGCCCGCGGCCGGGTGGTCGGCTCTGATCAGTTCCTGACCAAACCGTTCAGCAAGGAAGAGCTGCTCGACGCGATCCGCGCCCACGTGCCCGGGTTTACCGCGCCTCCACAACACGCACCCTGACCGCGCCCCGCCATGGCACGGCCTTACTTTCCTGATGGGGAAACAGCATGGCCCGAGTTCTGATTGTCGACGACTCGCCGACAGAGATGTACAAATTGGCCGGATGGCTTGAAAAGCACGGTCATGAGGTGCTCAAAGCCAGCAACGGTGCCGATGGCGTGGCGCTGGCGCGTCAGGCAAAGCCCGATGCAGTGTTGATGGATATCGTCATGCCTGTTCTCAACGGCTTTCAGGCCACCCGGCAATTGAGCAAGGACCCCGAGACCAGCGCCATTCCAGTATTGGTCGTTACCACCAAAGACCAGGAAACCGATCGCATCTGGGCAAAACGCCAGGGTGCGAGGGGTTTCGTGACCAAGCCCGTGGAAGAAGACGACCTGATCGCCAAGCTCAAAGAAGTGCTGGGCGCTTGACCACCCGCCCGCAAGGCGCGTCGCTGACCGCCTTCGAGCTGTTGCTGGACATTGACCGGCGCTGCCGCCTGCTGGTTGCCGACCAACCGCCGCAAGACAACCGCCTGCAACAGTGGAGCGGTATCGGTTTTCGCATTGCCGGGCAGTGGTTTGTCGCGCCCATGGGCGAGGTGGCCGAGGTGCTGCGTGAACCGCGCAGCAGCCGCGTCCCCGGTGTGCAGCCATGGGTGTGCGGGGTAGCCAACCTGCGCGGCCGGTTGTTGCCGGTGATGGACCTGAGCAGCTTCTTCGGCCTGGGCCACGCCGCCCCGGGCAAGCAACGGCGGGTACTGGTGCTGGACCACGAGGCCCTGTTCGTCGGCCTGCTGGTGGACGAGGTACTGGGCTTGCAGCACTTTGACCTGGACAGCCTGCAGCTGTCGCCGCCGCAGCCACTGCTGCGCGCCGCTGCTCGTTTTGTGCAGGGGCATTTCCCGCGTGAACGCAATTGGGCGATCTTCAGCCCCTTCGCCCTGGCCCAGGCGCCGGGCTTTCTCGATGTGGCGTTATAGGACCTGCGAACGTGAACAAGCCTGCCACCTCCGTTACCGCGACCACCGTGAGCCCGCGTACCCGCAGCATCGCGCAGATCACTGTGCTGTTTTTGATCCTGATCCTGTCGATCATCCTGTTGTTCGCCAACTTCGCGTACCTGAACACCCAATCCAATTACGACAAGCAGTACATCGGCCATGCCGGGGAACTGCGGGTGCTGTCGCAACGCATCGCCAAGAACGCCACTGAAGCCGCCACCGGCAAGGCCCTTGCATTCAAGCTGCTGTCGGATGCGCGCAACGATTTTGAGCGGCGCTGGGGCTACCTGCGCCAGGGTGACAAGTCCACCGGGCTGCCGCCCGCGCCGCCCACGGTGCGTGACGAGATGGAATCGGTACGCCGCGACTGGGAAAACCTGCGCAAGAACACCGACACCATCCTGGCCAGCGAGCAGACCGTGCTGTCGCTGCACCAGGTGGCGGCGACGCTGGCCGAAACCGTGCCGCAGTTGCAGGTGGAATACGAGAAGGTGGTTGAGATCCTGCTGCAAAGCGGCGCCCCGGCCAACCAGGTGGCGGTGGCCCAGCGCCAGTTGTTGCTGGCCGAGCGCATCCTCGGTTCGGTCAACACTGTGCTGGCCGGTGACGATGCCGCAGCCCAGGCGGCCGACGCTTTTGGCCGTGATGCCGGCCGCTTTGGCCAGGTGCTGGAGGGCATGCTCAGCGGCAACGCGGCAATCCAGATAACCCGCGTCGAAGACGCCGACGCCCGCGCGCGGCTGGCGGAAATCGCCGAACTGTTCCAGTTCGTCGCCGGTTCTGTGGATGAAATCCTCGAAACCTCGCCCGAACTGTTCCGCGTGCGCGAAGCTGCCGGCAACATCTTCAGCCTGTCGCAAACCCTGCTCGACGAAGCGTCGCACCTGGCCAACGGTTTCGAGAACCTGGCCGGCGGGCGCACCCTCGATACTGTGGGCGGCTATGCCCTGGGCGTGCTGGCGCTGGCCTCGATCATTCTCATCGGCCTGGTCATGGTGCGCACCACCAACCGCCAGCTGCGTGAAACGGCGGAAAAGAACGAACGCAACCAGCAGGCGATCATGCGCCTGCTCGACGAAATCGAAGAGCTGGCCGATGGCGACCTGACCGTGACCGTATCGGTAACCGAAGACTTTACCGGCGCCATTGCCGACTCGATCAACTATTCCGTAGACCAGCTGCGCGACCTTGTGGCCACCATCAACCACAGCGCCGTGCAGGTGGCCGCAGCCGTGCAGGACACGCAAAACACCGCTCGCCAGCTGGCCAAGGCCTCCGAGCACCAGGCCGAGCAGATCAGCGAGGCCTCCGAAGCCGTCGGCGACATGGTCGAGTCGATCGACCGGGTATCCGCGCATGCTTACGAATCGGCCAAGGTGGCCGAACGCTCGGTGGCCATCGCCAACAAGGGTAACGAGGTGGTGCACAACACCATCAATGGCATGGACAACATTCGCGAGCAGATCCAGGACACCGCCAAGCGGATCAAGCGCCTGGGTGAGTCTTCTCAGGAAATCGGCGACATTGTCAGCCTGATCGACGATATTGCCGACCAGACCAACATCCTTGCCCTTAACGCGGCGATCCAGGCTTCGCTGGCCGGTGAGGCCGGCCGTGGGTTTGCCGTGGTCGCCGACGAGGTGCAGCGCCTGGCCGAACGCTCGTCATCGGCTACCCGCCAGATAGAGGCGCTGGTGCGCACCATCCAGGCCGACACCAACGAGGCCGTCATCTCCATGGAGCAGACCACCGCCGAAGTGGTGCGCGGCGCCCGCCTGGCCCAGGATGCCGGCGTGGCGCTGGCCGAAATCGAAGGCGTATCGCAGAACCTGGCCGACCTGATCCACAGCATCTCCGACGCTGCCCAGTTGCAGACCTCGTCGGCCGGGCAGATCTCACACACCATGGCGGTCATCCAGCAGATTACCGCGCAGACCTCCGCCGGCTCCGGGGCCACTGCCGACAGCATCCGCCACCTGGCCCGCATGGCCAGCGAGATGCGCCGTTCGGTGTCCGGCTTCACCCTGCCGCCACCTGCCGAGCCCAAGTGAAGCGCCGCGTTGAGGAAGTGACAATGGCATCTGTTGCTGTAAGCCCCGAGCGCCACGACACGGTGGCGCTGGCCTGGACCAAGGCTGCCATCCTCGACTGCCTGGGCCAGGCGCGTCAGGCGCTGGAGCGTTTCGCCGGCGAGCCAGGTGACCTGTCGATACTCGCCTTTGTGGTCGACAACCTGCACCAGGTGCATGGCTGCCTGCGCATGCTCGAGCTGCGAGGTGCGACGCGTCTGGCCGAAGAACTGGAGCTGTTCGCCAAGGCCATGGCCGACGGCCAGGTGAGCCCACGGGGTGATTGCCTGGGTGCGCTGTTCCGGGGCCTGGAGCAGTTGCCCTCATACCTTGAGCGCTTGCGCGGTGCACGCCACGACCTGCCATTGGTGATGCTGCCGCTGCTCAACCAGCTGCGCGCCTGCCGTGGCATCGAGCCGCTGGCCCAGGCCAGCCTGATCAGCGGTGCTGCGCAGCGCTTTGCCGGCTCTGACGACCTGGCCAACCTCGACCTCTCGCTGGGCAACTGGCGCGAACAGTTGCAGGCCGGGCCGGGCCGCGATGCCCTGCGCTCGGTGGTGACCGCACTGTGCGACGACCTTATGCGCATCAAGGAGCGCCTGGACCAGTTCGTGCGCAGCGACCGCCAGCACAGCGAGCAGCTTGATGCCCTGCTGGCGCCGCTGCGCCACGTGGCTGATACGCTGGCTGTACTGGGCTTCCAGCAACCACGGCGGGTGATCATCGACCAGGTGTTGGCGCTGCAGGCCCTGGCTCAGGGCGAACGAGCCGTGGACGACGCGGTGTTGATGGATGTAGCGGGCGCCTTGTTGTATGTGGAAGCCTCCCTGAATGGCATGGTCGGCCCACTGGAGGAAAACGGCCAGGCCGGCCTGCCAGGCTCGGACCTGGCCGAGATACGCCAGCTGGTGCTGAACGAATCGCTGAACGTGTTGCAGCAGGCCAAGGACCTGATCGGTGACTATGTGGAGTCCGACTGGCCCCGGCAGCGCCTGCAGCCCTTGCCAGGGCTGTTGCAGCAGGTTCGCGGGGCCTTGGCCATGTTGATGCTGCCCGCCGTGGCCGAGCTGCTTGCCGGCTGTGCAAGCTATGTGCAGCGTTGGTTGCAGCACCTGGAGGAGGAGCCGCCTGCCGACGAGCTGACCCACCTGGCCGAGGCCCTCAGCGCCGCTGAATGCTACCTGCAGTGGCGGGTGGCCGACCCGCTGGCGGATGGCCAGCCGTTCATCGACATGGCGTGTGCCAGCCTGGCGGCGTTGGGTGTGCACTGTGCGCAGGCGGATGCCCGAGCGGGCCTGGATGCCAATGGCGATGGCATCGATGACGAACTGCGCGAGGTGTTTCTCGAGGAAGCGGGCGAGTTGCTGCCGGAAATCGAGCGCCACTGGCTGCGCTGGCGTGCCGATAACCAGCAGCGCGGGGCGCTGGGGGAAGTGCGCCGTGCGCTGCATACCCTCAAAGGCAGTGGCCGCATGGTGCATGCCGAGGCGGTGGCCGAACTTGCCTGGGGCGCCGAGCACCTGCTGAACCGGGTGCTGGAGGGCCGCAGCGCGCTCAGCCCGGAAGGCGTGGTGGCCCTGCAACAGGTGTTCGTCCATTTGCCCGATCTGCTGGCGGACTTTGCCACCGGCCAGCTGCCGCAATTGACCGAAATCGAACAACTGGCCGGGCACCTGCATGCCCTGGCTGAAAACGATGCACCGGCGGCCAGTATCGATGGCCTTGAGCCGCAGTTGCTGGATATCTTCCGCAGTGAGGCGCAGGGCCACCTGGCCAGCCTTGATGATTTCCTGCAGGGCGCCGACGGCCACGACACGCCGGTCAGCGATGGCCTGCAACGTGCCCTGCACACGCTCAAGGGCAGTGCCGCCATGGCCGGGGTGATGCCGATCGCTGAGCTGGCCACCGCCTTCGACCGCCTGGCCCGTGAATACAAGGGCCATCAGTTGCCACTGCAAATGGCCGAGATCGAATGGCTGGAAGCCGCGCGCTCGCTGTTCCATCTGGGCCTGGCGCAACTCGACAGCACACCACTGGCCGCCATCCCTGGCGCCGCGGAGCTGATCGAAGCGGTTGGCCAGGCAGTCGATAGCCGCCTGGCCAGCGGGCATGACGACCCGCAGCATGCCCGGCGTAGCAAGCGCGACCCGCAGCTGGTTGCCAGTTTTCTGGCCCAGGCCATGGACATTCTGCTTGATGCCGAGTCGTTGTTGTCGCGCTGGCAGCAACAGCCCGGCCAGCGCGACGCGCTGGATACCCTGCTCGACCAGATGACCAGCCTGGGCCATGCCGCGCACCTGGCCGACTTGTGGCAGATGGATGACGTGTGCGAGGCCTTGCTCGATCTGTATGGCGCCGTGGAAGAGGGCAGCCTGCCAGCCGATGCACGCTTTTTCGCCCACACGCAGCGGGCCCATGAGGCACTGCTGGACATGCTCGACGAAGTAGCGGCGGGGCAGGACATCGTGTCACGCCCGGAACTGGTCGATGGCCTGCGCACGCTGCTGGACCAGGCATTGGCACCGGATGCCACCGGCCTGGTGGGCATCGACAAGGTGACACCGCTGCACCCGGACATGGACCTGAGCGGTACTTTGGGGCTGTCGCATGACCCTTCGCTGCCAGAGGTGGGTGAGCCACTGCCAGACGAGCCGGAAAGCCCAGGCGAAGAGTTGCTGGAAGTGTTCCTCGAAGAAAGCTCGGACATTGTCGAGAGCGCCGCTGCCGCCCTGGCGCGCTGGCAGGCCGACCCGCGTAGCAGCGTCGAGGTGGACAACCTGATGCGCGACCTGCACACCCTGAAGGGTGTGGCGCGCATGGTTGAAATTGCCCCCATCGGTGACCTGGCACACGAACTGGAATTTCTGTACGAGCTGCTGGCTGCCGGGCGTTTGCCGCCGAGCCCGCCACTGTTCGCGCTGTTGCAGAATTGCCATGATCGCCTGGCGCACATGCTGGATGCCGTACGCCTGGGGCAGCCGTTGCATGCGGCCACGGCACTGATCGACTATATCCGTAACTTCAGCAGCGCAGCCCTGACCGACAGTGCGGCCGGCCAAGGGCCTGTCGAGGCAGCCGCCAGCGAGTTGCCGGCGGCAGCGCCAGAGCGGGCCGCAGGCGACATGGTCAAGGTTGATGCCGAGTTGCTCGATGACCTGGGCAACCTGGCTGGCGAGCACTCGATCATTCGTGGGCGCATCGAGCAGCAGGTCAACGATGCGCAGTTCGCCCTCAACGAGATGGAAACCACCCTGGAGCGCATGCGCGACCAGTTGCTGCGCCTGGATAACGAGACCCAGGGGCGGATCTCCAGCCGGCAGCCGTTCGAAGGCGATGCCTACGACGACTTCGATCCCCTGGAAATGGACCGCCATTCGCAGTTGCAGCAATTGTCGCGGGCCTTGTTCGAGTCTGCCTCGGACTTGCTCGACCTGAAGGAAACCCTGGCCCAACGCGCCCAGGAGGCCTACAGCCTTCTGCAGCAGCAGGCCAGGGTGAACAGCCAGTTGCAGGAAGGCCTGACCGCCACTTTAATGGTGCCCTTCGAACGCCTGGTGCCACGCCTGCAGCGTGTGGTGCGGCAGGTGGCCAGCGAACTGGGCAAGCAGGTGGAACTGGTGGTCGGCAACGCCGAGGGCGAACTGGACCGCAGTGTGCTCGAGCGCATGGTCGCACCGCTGGAGCACATGCTGCGCAACGCTGTCGACCATGGCCTGGAAAGCCGCGAAGCACGGCTGGCCGCTGGCAAGCCGGAGCAGGGCACCATCCACCTGAATTTGCTGCACGAAGGTGCCGATATCGTTATCGAAATGACTGACGACGGTGCCGGTGTGCCACTCGACGCGGTACGGCGCAAGGCCATCAAGCGCGGCCTGCTGGATCCGCACGCAGACTTGAGCGATCACGAGATCCTGCAGTTCATCCTGCGCCCGGGGTTTTCCACCGCCGAGAAGATCACCCAGATTTCCGGGCGCGGTCTGGGCATGGACGTGGTGCACGAGGAGGTCAAGCAGCTCGGTGGCTCTATGAGCATCGAGTCGGCCCAGGGCAAGGGTGCACGCTTCTTGATCCGGCTGCCGTTCACCGTATCGATCAACCGTGCGCTGATGGTGCACCTGGGCGAAGAGCAGTACGCCATCCCGCTCAATACCATCGAGGGCATTGTCCGCGTGCCGCCGGCAGAGCTCGCAGCGTGCTATCAGCTGGACACGCCGCGCTATGTCTACGGCGGCCACGAATACGAGCTGCGTTACCTGGGCGAGTTGCTGCAAGGTGTGCCGCGCCCCGCGCTGCTGGGGCAGAGCGTGCCGTTGCCAGTGCTGCTGGTGCATTCCAAGGAGCAGTCGTTCGCCATCCAGGCCGACAGCCTGTCGCCCAGCCGCGAGATCGTGGTGAAGAGCCTGGGGCCACAGTTTGCTGCGGTGGCCGGGTTATCGGGGGCGACATTGCTGGGTGACGGGCGGGTCGTGCTGATTCTCGACCTGCTCGGCCAGCTGCGCGGCCAGCAGCGGCGCCTGGCACGTTTGCCCGGCGGCGAAGCCCAGCGCCAACTGCTCGGCCCGGCGCCGCGGCGTGCGTTGCTGGTGATGGTGGTGGATGACTCGGTGACCGTGCGCAAAGTCACCAGCCGCCTGCTGGAACGCCACGGCATGAGCGTGCTGACGGCCAAGGACGGGGTTGATGCCATGGCCCTGCTGGAAGACCACCGCCCCGACGTGTTGCTGCTGGACATCGAAATGCCGCGCATGGACGGCTTCGAGGTGGCCACACGCATTCGCCGTGACGAGCGGCTGAAAGACCTGCCCATCATCATGATCACCTCGCGCACCGGGCAGAAGCACCGCGACCGTGCCATGGCCATCGGCGTCAACGAATACCTGGGCAAACCGTACCAGGAGTCGCTGCTGTTGCAGAGTATCGCCCATTGGAGCCAGCCCCATGCTTGAACTGATTTCCGGCCAGCGCAGCAGCCTGACCGGGCTGTTGCTGCCTTTGGGTGATCGCACCCTGGTGCTGCCCAACGTGGCGGTGGCTGAGTTGAGCGGGCAGCGCAACCTGGTGTGCCAGCCCGGCGACCCCGCCTGGCACCTGGGCTGGATCGACTGGCGGCAGCAGCGCCTGCCGCTGATCGGCTTCGAGGCGGCGTGTGGGGGTGAAACCCCGTGCGGTGAGCGGGCCCGGGTAGTCGTGCTCAACGCACTGGGTGATACCGGCCTGCGCTACCTGGCGCTGTTGCTGCAAGACATCCCGCGCTCGTGCAAGCTCGACAGCCAGCTGAACTACGTGGACGTGGCGCTGGGCAGGCTGGAGCTGGCGGCGGTGCAGGTGGGCGAGCAGGTGGCTCGGGTGCCGGACCTGGTTGCACTGGAAAGGCTGGTGCGTGACGCGGATCTGCAACCTGACCTTGGCTAGGATGATGCTTGTGCGGGCCTCTTCGCGGGCAAGCCCGCGAAGAGGCCATCAGCATCACATCAGGAACCCAGCCCACCTGAAGAGGTCTGTGTTTGCATGTATTACGGTGAACGCTTCAATGCCTGGACCCACCTGGTCGGTGCTGTCCTGGCCTGTATCGGTGCCATCTGGCTGATCGTGGTCGCGGGCCTGCAAGGGGACCCGTGGAAGATCGTCAGTTTCTCCATCTACGGCAGCACCCTGCTGTTGCTGTACAGCATTTCCACCCTGTACCACAGCACCCGCGGGCGGGCCAAGGTAATCATGCGCAAGCTCGATCACCTTTCTATCTACCTGCTGATCGCTGGCAGTTACACGCCATTCTGCCTGGTCAGCCTGCGCGGCCCCTGGGGCTGGAGCCTGTTCGGCGTGGTCTGGGGGCTGGCGGTGATCGGTATGCTGCAAGAGATCAAGCCGCGTTCCGAGGCGCGGATCCTGTCGATCATCATTTATGCCGTGATGGGCTGGATCGTGCTGGTGGCAGTGAAACCGTTGCTGCAATCGCTGGGCAGCGCCGGCTTTGCCTGGTTGGCCGCCGGCGGGGTGTTCTACACCGTGGGCATCATCTTCTTCGCGCTCGACAGCCGCTTGCGCCACGCTCACGGCATCTGGCACCTGTTCGTGATTACCGGCAGCCTGCTGCATTTCGTGGCGGTGTCGTTCTACGTGCTCTAGTCAAAAGTCGCCCCACAGTTGCTGTGCCACCGACAGCGCCACAACGGGCGCAGTTTCAGTGCGCAGCACGCGCGGGCCGAGGCGGGCGGCGTGGAAGCCGGACGCTTTGGCCTGCTCGACTTCGGCCTCGCTCAGGCCGCCTTCGGGGCCGATCAGAAACGCCAGGGTCGCAGGTTTTTCGTGGCTGGTAAGCGGCTCGGCCACCGGGTGCAGGACCAGTTTCAGGTCCGCCTTGGTGCTGCCCAGCCATTCGGCCAGGGTCACGGGTGGGTGGATGACCGGCAAGGTAGAACGACCGCATTGTTCACAGGCGCTGATTGCCACTTGCCGCCAATGGGCCAGGCGCTTGTCGGCGCGCTCGTCTTTCAGGCGCACTTCGCAGCGCTCGCTGACGATCGGGGTGATTGCATTGGCGCCCAGCTCGGTGGCCTTCTGGATCGCCCAATCCATACGCTCGCCGCGGGACAGGCCTTGGCCGAGGTGCACGTGCAGCGGTGAATCGGCCTGGCCGGCAATGGCCCGGTCAAGGTTGACGCGTACGGTTTTCTTGCCCACTTCAAGCAGCTGACCGAGGTATTCCTGGCCGCTGCCGTCGAATAGCTGCACGGCGTCGCCGGGGGCCATGCGCAGTACGCGGCCGATGTAGTGGGCCTGGGCTTCAGGCAGGTCGTGCTCGCCAAGGCTCAGGGGGGCGTCGATGAAGAAGCGGGACAATCTCATGGGTTTGCTCGGTAAATAGAGAGACACAGATCCCCTGTGGGAGCGGGCGTGCCCGCGAATCAGGCGCTGCGGTGCCTGGCAAGGGCTTCGCCCTTGTTCGCGAGCACGCTCGCACCCACAGGAAAAGTGGTGTGGCGAATTGCCGGGCTAGCCCGGGTCGCGGAAATCGGGGTGGAAGTTGGCCGGCACGGCAACACTGACGCTGTCGCGGGTGGCGATGTCGATGCCTTCGCTGGCGACCTCGGCAAGGAAATCGATCTGCTCAGGGGTGATCACGTACGGTGGCAGGAAGTACACCACGCTGCCCAGCGGCCGCAGCAAGGCGCCGCGGGTCAGGGCATGCTCGAACACCTTCAGGCCGCGACGCTCCTGCCAGGGGTAGGCCACCTTGCCAGCCTTGTCCTGAACCATTTCGATAGCCAGGGCCATGCCGGTCTGGCGGATTTCGGCAACGTGAGCATGCTCGGCCAGGTGCGCAGTGGCGGTGGCCATGCGCGTGGCCAGGGCCTTGTTGGCTTCGATCACGTTGTCCTGCTCGAAGATATCCAGAGTCGCCAGCGCCGCAGCACAAGCCAGCGGGTTGCCGGTGTAGCTGTGCGAGTGCAGGAACGCGCGCAGGGTCGGGTAGTCGTCATAGAACGCCTGGTAGACCTTGTCGGTGGTCAGGCAGGCGGCCAGCGGCAGGTAGCCACCGGTCAGGGCCTTGGACAGGCACAGGAAGTCCGGGCGGATACCGGCCTGTTCGCAGGCGAACATCGTGCCGGTGCGGCCAAAGCCCACGGCGATTTCGTCGTGGATCAGGTGCACGTCATAGCGGTCGCAGGCCTCGCGCAGCAGCTTGAGGTACACCGGGTGGTACATGCGCATGCCGCCGGCACCCTGGATCAGCGGCTCGACGATCACGGCGCTGATCGAGGCGTGGTGTTCGGCCAGGATCTGCTCCATGGCGGCGAACATGTTGCGCGAATGCTCCTCCCAGCTCATGCCTTCGGGGCGCAGGTAGCAGTCGGGGCTAGGCACCTTGATCGTGTCCAGCAGCAACGCCTTGTAGGTTTCGGTGAACAGCGGCACATCACCTACCGACATGGCGGCGATGGTTTCGCCGTGGTAGCTGTTGGTCAGAGTGACGAAGCGCTTCTTGCCCGGCTTGCCGACGTTCTGCCAGTAGTGGAAGCTCATCTTCAGCGCCACTTCGATACACGACGAGCCGTTGTCGGCGTAGAACACCCGGTCAAGGCCGGCCGGGGTCATGGCCACCAGGCGCTCGGACAGCTCGATTACCGGCTGATGGCTGAAACCGGCCAGGATCACGTGCTCCAGTTGGTCGACCTGGTCCTTGATGCGCTGGTTGATGCGCGGGTTGGCGTGGCCGAACACATTGACCCACCAGCTGCTCACCGCGTCCAGGTAGCGCTTGCCTTCGAAGTCCTCAAGCCACACGCCTTCGCCGCGCTTGATCGGGATCAGCGGCAGCTGCTCGTGGTCTTTCATCTGGGTACAGGGGTGCCACAGGACCTTGAGGTCACGTTGCATCCACTGATCGTTGAGGCCCATGGGCACTTCTCCTGGCTTTGCGGCGTGGTTCGACCGCGTAAGCCTAAGCAATGCCGCAGGGCAGGACAACCGCTGCCTTTCAATGACGTTGGGTGCCGGTCCATTCCAGCCTGCGGATGTGCACGGTTCCGGCCTGCGAAGTGGAGATGGTCAGGCGGCGGAAGGGGCCGTCGATCACCTGGTGGTAGGGGTACGTGGCAATGGGGCCGGGGCGCAGGTCGCTAAACCCGCTGCCTTCCACTGTGAGCCAGTAAAAGGTGCGCGGGACCGGGGCGACCAGGTCGTAATCAACCCTTTCAGCATCGAACAGCATGTGCAGGTCGTCGCAGAGAAAGTCGCTGACTACGTAGTATTCCAGGCGCAGGCACTCGACTTCCTGGGCGAAGACGATCTCTACGTCGCTGTGTTCACCGATGACCAGTTCGGTACCGTCTTCACCCTTGAACGCTTCATGAAAGCCGGTCCAAGAGGTGCTGTTGGAGCGGATACTTAGGCCGGAGGCTGTATGAAGCGTTTTTTTGTGCCATAGAAACTGCCGTTCGACGTGTTGGAAGTGCTCCTCGAAGATCATGCGCATGCCCTCCTGGCGGGGCTTCTGGCCAGTTTCGCCAGCTTCGCCTGCCGCCGTGTGACATGGCTACTGGCAAAAATGTCAGTTGCCAAAAGGACTTGATGTCACTGCGCTGGCAGGGCCGGCGGAGCTGACGTATTCTTAACGCATCTCTCTCGGGGCATTCCTGCCTCTCCCTGTTTCTGTAACCTCTGACTCGGAGTTCGCCGACATGGCTGCTGCTTGGGTGCGCCTGTGCGCGTTGGTATTGATTGGTGTCACCAGCGGCGCCGCGCTGGCAAAGGACAAGACGCCCACGGCGATTGTCGTGGGTGGCGGCCTGGCTGGCCTGACGGCAGCCTATGAGCTGCAGGACAAAGGCTGGCAGGTGACCCTGCTGGAGGCCAAATCGGGCATGGGTGGGCGTTCGGGCCTGGCCACCAGCGAGTGGATCGGCAATGCCAAGGCGCAGCCGGTGCTCAACCATTACCTGGACCGTTTCAAGCTTGAAACACTGGCGGCACCGGAGTTCGTGCGTACCCCTGGTTACCTCATCGACGGTGAGTACTTCAGCGCCACCGACCTGGCCACCAAGCAACCGGCTACCGCCGAAGCGCTCAAGCGCTACGAGAAAACCCTCGATGACTTGGCCCGTTCGATCGATGACCCGCTGAACCCGCAGGCAACCAGCACGCTGTTCGCACTCGACCAGATCAACGTCTCCACCTGGCTGGACAAACTGCAACTGCCGGCCACTGCCCGTCAGCTGATCAACCAGCAGATCCGTACCCGTTACGATGAGCCGTCGCGTCTGTCGCTGCTGTATTTCGCCCAGCAGAACCGAGTGTACCGTGGTGTCAGCGACCGCGACCTGCGTGCCGCGCGCCTGCCCGGTGGCAGCCCGGTGCTGGCCCAGGCCTTCGTCAAGCAGCTGAAGACCATCAAGACCAGCTCACCTGTCACTGCCATCGTCCAGGACAAGGATGGTGTAACGGTCAAAGTTGGCAGTGTCGGCTACCAGGCGGATTACCTGGTCATGGCCGTACCACTGCGCGCCCTGGCCAAGATCCAGATGACTCCGGGCCTGGACAACCAGCACCTGGCGGCGCTCAAAGGCACCAATTATGGCTGGCGCGACCAGCTGATGCTCAAGTTCAAGAAGCCCGTGTGGGAAAGCCGCGCGCGCATGTCGGGCGAAATCTTCAGTAATACCGGCCTCGGCATGCTGTGGATCGAGCCGGCGCTCAAGGGCGGCGCCAACGTGGTGATCAACCTTTCCGGCGACAATGCCCGCCTGCTGCAGGCGTTTGGCGACAAGCAGATGGTCGACCAGGTGCTGATCCGCCTGCATGCGTTCTACCCGCAAGCCCGCGGTGCCTTTACCGGTTACGAGGTGAAGCGCTACAGCACCGATGCTGGTACTGGCGGCGCGTACCTGGCCTATGGCCCAGGGCAGATCAGCAAGTACTGGCGCCTGTGGGAGCGCCCAGTGCAGCGCATCACCTTTGCCGGTGAGCACACCGACGCCCTGTACCCAGGCACCCTGGAAGGCGCCCTGCGCAGTGGCCAGCGTGCGGCCAGCCAGGCGCAGGACCTGCTGGCCGGCAAGTCGTTCGACCCCGCCAAGGCGGTGCCGGTTGCGGCGGCAGCGGCAGCCGGTGCAGCGGCCACCAAGGACAGCAAGGGCGGGTTCTTCTCCAATATGTTTGGTGGTTCGTCCGATAAGGGCGACAAGGCTGACAAGGCGCCGGTCAAAGCTGAGCCTAAGCAGCCCGAAGAGGCCAAGCAGGACAAGCCAGGCTTCTTCAAACGCCTGTTCGGTGGGGCGCAAGCGCCAGAGGTGAAGGCTGAGCCAATCGCCAAAGCTGAGGAAGTGGCGCCGGCACCTGCGCCTGCTCCACAGGCCGCGCCGGCCCCGGCAGCGCCTGCGCCTGTAGCCAAGGAACCGGCTGCCAAGCCTGCGGCAACCAAGGCCGCCCCGTCCAAGCATGCCCCGGCGCACAAGCCAGCTCCCAAGCCTGCCGAAACCAAGAAGGCGACAGCCAAATCCGAGCCGACCAAGAAACCTGTGGTCAATAACCAGGCCAAGGCTGGCTGATTGATCGAAGGTGCTGGCTGCTCCCTCAGAGTCACGCTAACTCCCTGAGTTAGCGGGGACTCTGTGGGAGCGGGCTTGCCCCGCGAACACCGGCAAAGCCGGTGCCAGACACCGCGTGCCCTCCTTCGCGGAACAAGCCCGCTTCCACAGCAGCTTGCTTGTTGCCGATGTTCTCCCCGACTATCGTTAATGTTTCCTTAATGGGAAGCTTACACAATACATATCGGATTTATCGATAATCCGAAGCAATTTTTTCCGCTTTTATTCGATACGTTACGCGTTAGTCTGTGCACAGCTTCCACGGAGAAACACGCCAACATGCAACTGCGCAATTCACCTTCTCGCTACGGCGTGGTCAGCATCATCCTGCACTGGGGCGTGGCGCTGGCAGTTTTCGGCCTGTTCGGCCTCGGCCTGTGGATGGTCGGCCTCGACTACTACAGCCCTTGGCGCAAGGCCGGCCCGGACCTGCACAAGAGCATCGGCCTGGTGCTGCTGGCGGTGATGCTGTTGCGGGTAGTCTGGCGTTTCATCAGCCCGCCACCACCGGCACCTGCCAACCACGGCGCGGCCACACGGCTAGCGGCCAAGCTGGGCCATCTGGCGCTGTACCTTGGCCTGTTTGCGGTGATGGCTGCCGGTTACCTGATTTCTACCGCTGACGGCGTCGGCATTCCGGTGTTTGGCCTGTTCGAAGTACCGGCACTGGTCAGCGACCTGCCTGATCAGGCAGATGTGGCTGGCGTGATTCATCTGTGGCTTGCCTGGGGCCTGGTGATTTTTGCCGTGCTGCATGGCCTGGCAGCGCTCAAGCACCATTTCATCGACCGTGACGCGACCCTGACCCGCATGTTGGGCCGCAAAGCTTGACTCTCAACCTCAATTGCATAGGAAGGAAATAAGGATGTTGAAAAAGACTTTTGCCGCTCTGGCGCTCGGTACCGCTCTGCTTTCCGCCGGCCAGGTCATGGCTGCCGAGTACAAGATCGACAAGGAAGGCCAGCACGCGTTTGTCGACTGGAAGATCAGCCACCTGGGTTACAGCTTTATTCACGGTACCTTCAAGGATTTCGACGGCAACTTCACCTGGGATAGCGCCAAGCCTGAAGCCAGCAAGATCAGCGTCGACCTGAAAACCGCCAGCCTGTGGTCGAACCATGCCGAGCGTGACAAGCACATCGCCAGCGCCGACTTCCTCGACGTGAAGAAGTATCCTGAAGCCAAGTTCGTCTCCACCGCCGTCAAGTCGACTGGCGACAAGACTGCTGACGTGACCGGCGACCTGACCCTGCACGGCGTGACCAAGCCGGTCACCTTCAAGGCTACCTTCAACGGTGAAGGCAAGGACCCATGGGGTGGTGAGCGTGCTGGTTTCAACGCCACCACCACCCTTAACCTGAACGACTTCGGTATCAAAGGCCCAGGCCCGACTTCGCAGACCCTCGACCTGGATATCAGTGTTGAAGGTGTGAAGCAGAAGTAAGCATTGCCTTGGCAATAGAAAACGCCGCCCATAGGGCGGCGTTTTCTTTTCCCGTTCAGGGCCCTGACAGGGCCGCTACAGGCTGCCTCTGGCTTAACCTTTTCGGGTCAACAGGGCGGGACGCTCACCGCGCGGGCGGCTCGGCAGATCATCCAGTTGCTCAGGCGTCGGGAAACGGTCGAGCTTGGACTCCTTGCGGATGATCACCGGCTGTTTTTCCGGCTGGCGCGTGTTGCGCACGGCCGGCTCTTGCCGGGCAGCATCGTCACGGGCCGGGCGGCCACGGCCACCGCCATCACGGCGAGCACCACCACCGTTGTTATTGCGCGGCGGGCGCTTCTCACCGTTTGCAGTGCGTGGCTGGCCGCCGTTGCGAGCCTGACCACCGCCACCGTTGCTACGCGGGGCAGCACCTCCTTGGCTCTGGCCTGCACCAGTACCACCGCCAGGACGACGGTTACGTCCCTGGTTCTTGCCTTGGTACGGGCTGACGTAATCGGCGCGGTTACCGAAGTTGTCGACTTCGTCATCCAGGAACTCATCCGGGGCACGGTCGGCTGGCGGCTTGGGCACGCTGTTCTGGCTGGCCTGCTGCTGGCGCGGCTTGTTGTCACGCGGCTTGCGCTGCTGCGGCTTGTCGCCGGACTTTTCCTTGTCTGCAGGCTTGCCGGCCGCTGGCTGCTTGGCCTTGCCTTTATCCTTGCCTTTGTCCTTGCGGCCACCGTTGGCGTCTTTGCCACCTTCGCCGCGTGGCTGGTTGCGACCGCCACGGCCGTTGTTCTGCGGGCGTTCGCGTACTTCCGGTTTTTCGGCTTCTACCTGGCTGGCGTCGAAGCCCATCAGGTCGCCGTCCGCGATCTTCTGCCGGGTGACCCGCTCGATGCTCTTGAGCAACTTCTCTTCATCTGGCGCGACCAGCGAAATGGCCTCGCCCGAGCGACCGGCGCGGCCAGTACGGCCGATGCGGTGCACGTAATCTTCCTCAACATTCGGCAGCTCAAAGTTGACCACGTGGGGCAACTGGTCGATGTCCAGGCCGCGGGCAGCGATGTCGGTGGCGACCAGTACGCGGACGCTGTTGGCCTTGAAGTCGGCCAGGGCCTTGGTGCGGGCGTTCTGGCTCTTGTTACCGTGAATCGCGGCAGCGGTCAGGCCTTGCTTTTCCAGGTACTCGGCCAGACGGTTGGCGCCGTGCTTGGTACGGGTAAACACCAGTACCTGTTCCCAGGCACCCAGGGTGATCAGGTGTGCCAGCAGCGCACGCTTGTGGCTGGCAGGCAGGCGATAGACACGCTGCTCGATACGTTCGACAGTGGTGTTCGGCGGCGTGACCTCGATACGCTCCGGGTTATGCAGGAGCTTGTCGGCGAGGTCGGTGATGTCCTTGGAGAAGGTGGCCGAAAACAGCAGGTTCTGGCGCTTGGATGGCAGGCGCGCCAGTACCTTCTTGACGTCGTGGATGAAGCCCATGTCGAGCATGCGGTCGGCTTCGTCGAGCACCAGGATTTCGACATGGGCCAGGTCGACCTTGCCTTGGCCGGCCAGGTCGAGCAGGCGGCCCGGGCAGGCAACCAGCACGTCAACGCCCTTGGCAATCGCCTGGACTTGCGGGTTCATGCCAACGCCGCCGAAGACGCAGGCGCTGACCAGTGGCAGGTCACGGGCATAGACCTTGAAGCTGTCGTGCACCTGGGCTGCCAGCTCCCGGGTTGGGGTCAGGACCAGCACGCGAGGCTGGCGAGGGCCGTGGCGCTGCGACTTGTCGGGGTGACCGGCGGGGAACAGGCGCTCGAGAATCGGCAGGGCGAAGCCGCCGGTTTTACCAGTACCTGTCTGAGCGGCAACCATCAGGTCGCGGCCTTGCAACACGGCGGGAATCGCCCGCTGTTGCACGGGGGTCGGCTGGGTATAGCCCGCAGCCTCGATAGCGCGGACAAGAGCCTCGGAGAGACCGAGGGAAGCAAAGGACATGGGCGATCCTGTTCTCGTGTGGGCTGGGCCCGTTGGGATGTTCTGCCTGGCGCGACGGGCATCGGTGGGATGCGATCGCGTCCGGTCCAGCTGGGCTTTCACTGCACATCCGGGAAACGGAGGGTGACGCGAAGGTGCGTCGGTGCCGATCGGGATGCCTGTTACGAGGCCGAGCGTCCGGGCGTGAGCCGGGCGGGAAGGCCCGAGTATAGCAGAGCTATCGCGCTGTGCTGCTTTCCTGCTGCTCAACGGCGTTGAGAATGTTTCCGATGTCGCCTGTGTAACGGTGGCTGATGGCGGCAAAGGCCGGTTCGTGCTTGAACCGCTGCAGTTCTTCGGCAAAGGCCAGGGCCAGTGTTTCGCGCCCTGGCTTGCGCACCAACCCCAGGTACTGGGCTTGGCGGCTGATTGCCAGCGGGAGTTCCTCGACTTGTTGTTCAAGGCCCAGACGGCGAATCAGGTAATGCCCGACCACGCGGTCGGTGATTGCCAGGTCGATACGGCCCAGCAGCAGTTTGCCGAAGTTGGCTTCCTGCGTTGGCGCGGCTTCACGCCGAAAATGGGTCGCCTGGTTGAACGCGTCGCCATAGGCGTAGCCGGGCGAGGTGCCGACGGTGAGGCCCGCCAGGTCCTTGAACCCGGCCACGGCATGGCGGCGTGCGCGGGCCTGAAACAGCACGAACTCGACCTCCGACATGGGCTCGGGGGCGTACACCAGATAGGGCCGCCGCGTCTCGCTCTGGAAGATGTCCAGAATACCGTCGGCCAAGCCTTTCTCGATCATTGCCAGGCAGCGCTTCCATGGCAGGAACTGCCATTCCACCTCAACCCCAAGGCGTTTGAATACCTCGGTGGTGACTTCGTAGTCGATACCGAGGGGCTGGCCCTCGTGCTGATAAATGTAGGGCGCCCAGTCATCGGATACCAGGCGCAGGCGCTCGCCCAGAGCCAACGGGCTCAGGCAGGCGAGCAGCAGGATCCAGAACAGGCGGGCGACGAGTGGCATGGCCGCAGATTACGCGCTCGGCCGATTCAAGGCCAGCACAGGGCTGCTCAAGCCTGGGAAGACCTCAGCAAATATGCCTCGACATCTTTGCGCCGTTCGCCCAGCGACAACCGCAGCCCCGGGTGACGCAGGCATTGACGTAGCCGCTCGGGTGCCATACGGCCATGGCGTGCATGGAGGTTTTCCAGGGCTTTGTCCCACCAGGCCGGCGCGCAGGCGCGGTCGAATTCATTGGGATAGGGGTAGCAGCCATAGAGCAATTCGCGCGCAAACTGGCGCTCGTGGCTGGGCAGGGTCAGGCTCAGTGCCTTGTAACCCAAGCGGTGCAGGGTAGGGGGGCGCGGCAGTTGGTCGTTGACCAACGCAACGTCAGCCAGCGCTTCGCCGCCCAATGGGTCGTGGCCGTGCTTGCGCAGCCAGGCTTGGATCTTGGCACGGAACTGGGCTTTGCGGCTCCAGTAGTGGTGGATGACGTCGGTACACTCGGCCACCTCCAGTTTGCGGTATGCCGCCACTGCCAGGCAGAACTCCTCAAGGGTATAGGCCTCGCGAGCCAAGGGGTAGAACTCGTCCATCATGTCGATGGAGCGGTCCAGGGTGCCGGCGTCCTCGGCTGTGAGGCCAATTACCCCAGAGTTGACCAGTGGCATCTGGCAGTCGGCCAGGCCCCGGGTTTGCAGGATGGACAGCAGGTTCCGGTACAGCAGGCACTTCTGGTTTGCGCCATAGCGCGGGCCGATGGCATTGCACAGCAGCTTGCCTGGGGCCACTCGGGCGAACAGGTGCAGCGGCGATGTGCGGAAGAAGGTATCGGTGTCGATCAGCACTGCCAGCGGGTGTTGTTGTAGCACCTGGCGAAGCAGCACATGCTTGCTGCGAAAATGATAACCGTGAGGAGCGTTCCATGCCTGGCGCGTGGCTTCGTCCAGCAAGTGGACAGTGACGGGCAGCTTGGCGTAGGGCTGTGGGTTGTCGGTGTACACCTGGATGCCAATGGCATCGGCTGCTGTCGTCCCCAAGTGGGCGAGGGCGCTGACAATGCTGAAGCAGGCTTCCTGATGATAGGTTGCCGGGCCAAAAGCCAGGTAGACAAGCTGTGGGCGCGATGGCTGGGGATGCTGCATGGCTGGCAAGACCTGTATACCCGAAAATGATTAAGGCTTTAGTCTATGACCAAAGCCTTAATCATTTCTTAAGCAGACTTTGCCAAAAAGTTTCAGCGCGGCAGCTTCAGGTTGTTCCAGATCGCCAGGCTTGGGTCGGCCTGGTTCAACGTGTAGAAGTGCAGGCCCGGTGCGCCGCCTTGCAGCAGCTGTTCGCACATGCGGGTAATCACTTCTTCGCCGAATGCCTGGATGCTGGCGGTGTCGTCGGCATAGGCTTCCAGCTGCTTGCGGATCCAGCGCGGGATTTCGGCGCCACAGGCGTCGGAGAAGCGCGCCAGCTTGCTGTAGTTGGTGATCGGCATGATGCCGGGTACCACCGGGATGTCCACGCCCAGCTTCTGTGCGCGCTCGACGAAGTAGAAGTAGCTGTCGGCGTTGAAGAAGTACTGGGTGATGGCGCTGTCGGCGCCCGCCTTGACCTTGTGCACGAAGTTGGCCAGGTCGGTTTCAAAATTACGAGCCTGCGGGTGCATTTCGGGGTAGGCGGCCACTTCCAGGTGAAAGTGGTCAGCGGTTTCCTGGCGAATGAACTCGACCAGGTCGCTGGCGTAGCGCAGTTCACCACTGGCCATGCCCATGCCGGAGGGCAGGTCGCCACGCAGGGCGACGATGCGCTTGATGCCGGCAGCCTTGTATTCCGCCAGCAAGGCGCGCAGGTCGTCCTTGGAGTCGCCCACGCACGACAGGTGCGGTGCGGCCGGTACCTTCACTTCGCTCTCCAGCTGCAGCACGGTGTTCAGCGTGCGGTCGCGGGTCGAGCCACCGGCACCGTAGGTGCAGGAGAAGAAGTCCGGGTTGTAGGTGGCCAGCTGGCGAGCGACGCCCATCAGCTTTTCGTGACCGGCGTCGGTCTTGGTCGGGAAGAACTCGAAACTGTAGCGGCGTTCTTGTGACATCACTCGTTCCTCAAGCAGCCTGCTTCAAGCGGCAGGTTGCAAGTAAAAGCCAGGGCGGTGTGGGCCGGCCTGGCTTGGGCATCGTTGCGAAGCGTTGCCTGCGACTACTTAGTAGCGGTAGGCGTGCGGCTTGAACGGGCCTTCGACGGTCACGCCGATGTAGTCGGCTTGCTGCTTGGTCAGCTTGGTGACCACGCCGCCGAAGCCGCGGACCATTTCCAGGGCCACTTCTTCGTCGAGTTTCTTCGGCAGTACTTCAACGGTCAGGCGCTCGGCTTTCTGCTCGGCCGACAGGTCGGCGTACTTCTGCTCGAACAGGAAGATTTGTGCCAGCACCTGGTTGGCGAACGAACCGTCCATGATGCGGCTTGGGTGGCCAGTGGCGTTACCCAGGTTGACCAAGCGGCCTTCTGCCAGCAGGATCAGGTAGTCGTCGTTCTGCGGGTCGAAGCTGCCAGCGCCGGTGCGGTGGATCTTGTGCACCTGCGGCTTGACCTCTTCCCAGGCCCAGTTCTTGCGCATGAAGGCGGTATCGATCTCATTGTCGAAGTGGCCGATGTTGCAGACCACGGCACGCTTCTTCAGGGCCTTGAGCATGTTGGCATCGCAGACGTTGACGTTACCGGTGGTGGTGACGATCAGGTCGATCTTGCCCAGCAGGGCCTTGTCGATGCTGGCTTCGGTGCCGTCGTTGATACCGTCGATGAACGGCGAGACCAGCTCGAAGCCGTCCATGCAGGCCTGCATGGCGCAGATCGGGTCAACTTCGGTGACCTTGACGATCATGCCTTCCTGACGCAGGGACTGGGCCGAGCCCTTGCCCACGTCACCGTAGCCGATCACCAGCGCTTGCTTGCCCGACAGCAGGTGGTCGGTACCACGCTTGATGGCGTCGTTCAGGCTGTGACGGCAGCCATACTTGTTGTCGTTCTTGCTCTTGGTGACCGAGTCGTTGACGTTGATCGCCGGGACTTTCAGCTCGCCCTTGGCCAGCATGTCCAGCAGGCGATGCACGCCAGTGGTGGTCTCTTCGGTTACACCGTGCACGCGGTCCAGCACTTGCGGGTATTTCTTGTGCAGCAGCTCGGTCAGGTCACCACCGTCGTCGAGGATCATGTTGGCGTCCCATGGCTGGCCATCCTTGAGGATGGTCTGCTCCAGGCACCACTCGTACTCTTCTTCGGTTTCACCTTTCCAGGCGAATACCGGGATACCGGCGGCGGCGATCGAAGCGGCGGCCTGGTCTTGAGTAGAGAAGATGTTGCAGGACGACCAGCGCACTTCGGCACCCAGGGCAACCAGGGTTTCGATCAGCACGGCAGTCTGGATGGTCATGTGGATGCAGCCCAGGATCTTCGCACCCTTGAGCGGTTGCTCGGCCAGGTACTTGCGACGCAGGCCCATCAGCGCAGGCATTTCCGATTCGGCAATGATGGTTTCGCGACGGCCCCAGGCGGCCAGGGAGATGTCAGCGACTTTGTAATCGGTAAAACCAGCAGGCATGTTTGCAGCGCTCATGAGAGCCTCCATTCGTAGTGTGCGAATGGGCGCCGTTGTGCGTTAAGCGCCCGCGAGAGCGAGCAACGCCCCATCCGAGCCTGACAGGCCTAGCCTGCTGCAGCGCCCCTCGGACAGGTGGCGGGCATGGCACCGCTGTGGGCAACCATGTGAAGCGGCGCAGATTATAGCCGCCCCCGGCAGCTTGCCCAAGGTTTTCCGTCGATTAATCGCGACGATAGTCGATGTTCAATGGAGCGAAGGCAGCCGCTCTGCCATCATTGCTACACGTTAGCCAAGCAGGTCAGGAGCAAAGATGAACTTTCACACCCGCAAGTGGGTTAAACCCGAAGACCTCAACCCTAATGGCACCCTGTTCGGTGGCAGCCTGTTGCGCTGGATCGACGAAGAGGCGGCCATCTACGCCATCGTCCAGCTGGGCAACCAGCGTGTAGTGACCAAGTACATTTCCGAAATCAACTTCGTCAGTGCTTCGCGTCAGGGTGACATCATCGAACTGGGCATTACTGCCACCGAATTCGGCCGCACGTCGATCACCCTCAAGTGCGAAGTGCGCAACAAGATCACCCGCAAGAGCATTCTTACCGTCGACAAGATGGTGTTCGTCAACCTCGGTGACGACGGCTTGCCGGCAGCGCACGGGCGCACCGAGATCAAGTATGTCCAGGACCAGTTCCCGGATTCGGCAGTCGAGTGATTTTCTGGGGCTGCTCCGCAGCCCATCGCGACACAAGGCCGCGCCCACAGGAAGTCGCATTCTCGCTGTGGGAGCGGCCTTGTGCCGTGAGTGGCCGCAAAGCGGCCCCGGCAATCTCAAGGCTGGGCGCTGACCTTGCGCACCACTCGCCCGATGCTCAAGCCCTGCACCAGGATCGACGACAACACCACGATGTAGGTGATCGACAGCAGCAGGTCACGCTCCTCGCCCAGTGGCAGCGACAGCGCCAGGGCCACCGACACCCCGCCACGCAGGCCACCCCAGGTCAGCACCCGCACCGTGCCTTTGGGCACCGGGCGCCAGCGGCGCAGCAGGACGATGGCCGGGGCCACGGTCAGTAGCCTCGACAGCAGCACCGCCAGCGCCAGCACGCTGCCGGCCGCCAGGTGCATCCAGTTGAACGGCAGCAGCAACAGCTCCAGGCCGATCAGTGCGAACAGCAGGGCATTGAGCATGTCATCGATCAGCTCCCAGAAACCGTCCATGTAGCGACGGGTCATGTCGTTCATCGCCAGGTTGCGTCCCAGGTTGCCGATGATCAGGCCGGCCACCACCATGGCGATCGGCGCCGAAACGTGTAGCTCGTAGCACATGGCCGAGCCACCGATGACCAGCGCCAGGGTCAGCATGACTTCCACCTGGTACTGCTCGATGCTCTTGATCATGCGGTAGGTGGCGTAGCCGATCAGGCCACCAAACACCACGCCACCGATGGCCTCGCGGGCGAACAGGATCGCCGTGTCGGTCATGCTCGGCGTTTCACCCAGCTGGATGATGCCCAGCAACACGGTGAACACCACTACCGCAGTGCCGTCGTTGAACAGCGACTCGCCGACGATGGTGGTTTTGAGCGGTTTGGAGGCGTTGGCGGTACGCAGCGCGCCCAGCACGGCAATCGGGTCGGTGGGCGAGATGAGCGCACCGAACAGCAGGCAGTAGATCAGCGGCACTTGCCAGCCAAACATCGCGAATACCCAGTGCGACAGGTAGCCGATGACCACGGTGGCGATCAGCACCCCAATCGTTGCGAGCAACCCGATCGGCCAGCGGTAACTGCGCAAATCGCTGAGGTTCACGTGCAAGGCGCCGGCAAACAGCAGGAACGCCAGCATCCAGTGCATCAACAGGTCGTTGAAATCGATCTGGTTCATCAGCCCTTCGACGCGCTCTTCCAGGCCAGGGAAGCCGATCAGGCTAAGGCCCTGCAGTATCAGGGAGAACAGCAGTGCCGTGACCATCACACCGATGGCGGGCGGCAGGCCGATGAAACGGTAATTTACATAGGTGAGGAGGGTGGTGAGGCAGATAAACGCGGCAACT
This sequence comes from Pseudomonas fortuita, assembly GCF_026898135.2. NCBI lineage: Bacteria > Pseudomonadati > Pseudomonadota > Gammaproteobacteria > Pseudomonadales > Pseudomonadaceae > Pseudomonas > Pseudomonas fortuita. The sequence continues at coordinate 5,799,589 of NZ_CP114035.2, read as the reverse complement.
AATTCAAGCATCCCGAATCCTGTGACAGTGGCTTCCAAGTCGTTACCCGAATGGCTCGGGCAGTTCTTTGATGACCTGGCACGGGGTTCGGGACACAAGCTTTGACCGGATTCGTTCCAATCGTTCCCATGTAAGGGGGCCGCACAGCGGCCCCTGAACGCTATATATTCACAGCAATAAAAAAGCCATTAAGGATAAGAAGGCGTGTTGGCAACATCCCTGGTGCTGGTCGCCGCCCTGCTGCATGCGACCTGGAATACCCTGATCAAATTCAGCGGCGAGCGCTTGCTGGTGATCGCCAGCATGGACACGGTGGCCCTGGTGTTCGCGGTGCTGGCGGTCGCCTTCGTCGATGTGCCGCCGGCGGAAATATGGCCCTGGTTGGTTGCCTCGGCGCTGGCCGAGCAGCTGTACCGCTATCTGCTGATCAAGGCCTACCGCGTGGGCGACCTGGGGCTGGTCTATCCTCTGATGCGCGGGCTGTCACCGTTAGTGGTGCTGGGCTTGACCTTGGCCTTTGCCGGGGAGTCGCTTAGCCAGCAGCAGATCATCGGCATCTTGCTGATCCCTTGTGGCATGGCTTGCCTGTTATGGCAGGGCGGTGGCGGTGACCGGCTGCCCTGGTCGATGCTGCCGGTGGTCGCCCTGATCGGTCTGTGCATCGGCTGTTACACCTGGTTTGACGGCCAGGCGGTGCGCTTATGGGGCAAACCGTGGGATTACCTGGTGTGGCTGACTCTGCTCAGTGCCTGGCAATTCCCGCTGCTGGCCGGGGTGGCGCGGCGGGCTCCGTTCGCCCTGTTCTGGCGAACGCAATGGCGCCTGGGCCTGGCGGTAGGGCTCTGCGTGTTGTTCAGTTATGCGCTGGTGTTGTGGGCCATGCACCTGGGGTCGGTGGCCGAGGCGGCTGCGTTGCGGGAGTTGAGCGTGATCCTGGTGGTGTTGCTGGGTATGCGTTACCTCAAAGAACCTTTTGGCGGGCCAAGACTCCTAGCTTGCGGGCTGGTCCTTGCAGGCATGCTGGTGATGAAGCTCTAACCTATTTTCGAACAAGGAGTCCTGAGCATGACCGTTGCCCTGTGGTGCATCCTGATCGCGCTGATGCTGAACCCGCTGTGTGCCTTGATCGCCAAAGTGGCCAGCGGCCGGTTTGGCCTCAAGGACAATCACGACCCGCGCGCTTTCCTTGATACCTTGTCGGGCTTGCCGCGGCGGGCCCATGCGGCGCAGCAGAATGGCTACGAGGCGTTCCCGGCGTTTGCTGCTGCGGTACTGGTGGCGGATATTGTCGGCAATGCCGAGCAGGTGACGCAGGATGTGCTGGGGGTGATGTACATCACCAGCCGCTTGCTTTACATCATCTGCTACCTGGCCGATTGGGCGGCCTTGCGCTCGCTGGTGTGGTTTGCCGGGTTGGCAATTATCGTGTCGTTCTTCGTGGTTTCCATCTGAAACCGCGTTGCCTGCTTCGCGGGCGAGCCCGCGAAGAATTCACCGCCGATCAAAGGACCTTAGGTACCTCAGGTAGTGGCTGGCCTTTAGGCCAGAGCATCCAGATCTGCCCCTGCTGCTTCATGTTCCCCGCCAGCTCGCCGGCTTCCGGCCCGGTGCCCCAGAACAGGTCGGCGCGCACTTCACCCGCAATCGCCCCTCCCGTGTCCTGCGCACCCACCGGGCGCACCACTGGCGAGCCGTCCGGGCGCGTGGTGGAAAGCCACAACAGGCTGCCCAGCGGAATCACCTTGCGGTCGATGGCCACGCTGTAGCCCGCTGTCAGCGGTACGTTCAACGAACCGCGCGGGCCTTCGTTACTGTCCGGGCGGGTGCTGAAGAACACATAGCTGGGGTTGCTGGCCAGCAGTTCCGGTACTCGCTGCGGATTGGCCTGGGCCCAGGCATGAATGGCACCCATGCTCACGTCTTCTTTTTTCAACTGACCCTGCTCCACCAGCCAGCGGCCGATCGGCCGGTAGGGGTGGCCGTTCTGATCGGCGTAGCCCAGGCGCAGCTGACGGCCGTCTTCCAGTTGTACCCGCCCAGAACCCTGGATCTGCAGGAATTGCAGGTCCATCGGGTCGGTCAGCCAGGCCAGCACCGGTGCCTTGACGCCGTTACGGTTGATCACTTCGGCAGTGTCGTATGGCTTGAGCACCCGGCCATCAAGCCGGCCGCGCAGGCGTTTACCCTTGAGTTCGGGGTACACGCTGGCAAGGTCGACCACGATCATGTCATCAGGAATGCCGTAGACCGCCACATGGTTGGTCGCTGACTGGCTCAGGCTGCCGGGGTAGACCGGCTCGTAGTAGCCGGTAATCAGGCCGTTGGCCTTGTTCTCGGCGGAGCGCAGGCCGTATACCTGCAGGTTCTGTTCAAGGAATGTACGTACCTGGGCGGCGCTCGCCGTGGCGTTGCCGGCCGCTTCGCAGGTGGCGGCCCACACTGGGTCGCGCTTGAGTTTCTCACAGCCGTTGCGCCAGGCGTAGAAACCGGCCAGCAGGTCTTCGTCGCTGACTGCGGGCAGGTCTTTGAATGTGGCCGGAGCATAAGTGGCGATGGCGTGGGGCTCGGGCTTGGCGGTCTCGCCGCCGTTGCAGCCGGCCAGCAACGCCAGCACCGGAAGTGTCCAGGCCAGGTGGCGCAAGGCAGATGTCATGTGTGCATTCCTGTCATGGGCGAACATGAAGATTCGCCCCTGTTTTTTATGTGGCTATTGGTGTTTGGCCCTTGGACGGCGATACTGGCCGCCCATTTGCGTAGGCCGAAGTGAGCGTGATGTTGAAGCGATTGACCGTTGTTCTGCTGGCAGCCCTGGCCCTGAGCGGTTGCGACCGGGTTGACCCGAACTCGCCGCTGGGCAAGCGCAAGGTAATCTTCAAGGACATGCTCAAGACCAGCGAAGACTTGGGCGGTATGCTGCGTGGCCGGCTGCCGTTCGACGGGCTGAAGTTTGCCGATGGCGCGCTGAAGCTGGACAGCCTTTCGCACCAGCCCTGGCAGCACTTCCCCGAGGTACGCGATGGCGGTGATAGCGCCGCGCGCGCAGCGGTATGGGAGCGCCAGGCGCGCTTTCATGAACTGGCCCGGCAGCTGGAAAGCGTTACGGGCGAGCTGGTCGATGTCAGCCGCAGCCAGCCGCTGGACGCTGCACAGCTGAAAGCGCCGATGGACAAGGTCGAAGCGGCGTGCAAGGCGTGCCATACCGAGTTTCGTAATCATTGATGACCTGCTGTGGCCTCATCGCCGGCAAGCCAGCCCCCACAGGTACTGCGCAGTAATTGAGGGCAGTGTGATACCTGTGGGAGCTGGCTTGCCGGCGATGAGGCCAGTAAGGGCAACGCAAATCGCTGTCAGTGATCCAGATCGTCTACCGCTTTCTGCAATTCTTTACGCGATTCGGCAAGCTTGTCCTTGCGCTTGTTGATCTTCTCCGCGTCGCCTTTTTTCTCGGCTTTCTTCAGGTCTTTTTCCCGCTGCACCACTTCGTGACGTGCATCCAGCACCTTCTGCTCACGCTCTTTGCGCAGGCTCGCGTCGGTGCAGTTGTCCACGCCACGCAGTGCTTCCTCCAGCCCTGCGACCTGGTCGCTGTTGCCGTGGTCGCGGGCGATTTTCAACTGGTTCTCGATGGCGCTGCGCTTGGCGGCGCAACCGGTCAGGCCTGGGTCCGGCTGGGCCGCTTGTACAGCTCCCGCAGCCAAACCCAGTGATGCGAGCAGGAAAAGAGTCGAAATGCGTTTCATGAAAAGCCTCCTGAACGGGGCGGGGCAGCAAAAGTTGGTGGAAATCCTGCCTTGGTTTTGCCCATTTAGGAACCCTTGGTGAGGTTTTCGGCTTGAATCTCGGGTTTTTCCTACGAGCTAAATGGTAAAAAATCATTGCTCAATGCGCTGGGGGCTAGCGGGGAACCCCTCTATGCCGGTTTTCGCCAACCGTGCAGCAATGGCCTGCACCTCAGGGGCCGCGAAGAAATCCACAAGTTGGCGCGAGCGTTTTGCGCCAATGCCGGGCACGGTTTGCCATTGCCCGGCACTGCGTGAAGCCAGCTCTGCCCAGTCGCCCGTCAGTTGCAGATGCTTGCTGACGGGCGCGCCAATGCCGCGCAGCCACAGATCGAATGGCCGTGAGCGTGCTTGGTCGAAACTGCCCAGCAGCTGTGCGGCCGTCAGGCTACTTATGCCGGGTACCTGCTGCAGGCGCTCGGCATCAAGATGCAGCCAATCGGTCATTGATGTTACCAAGCCCGCTTCGACCAGCCGGCGCCACGTGCCGGGCCCGGTACGCGGCAAGGCCAGGCCTTGTTTTCCGCCAAGCCAGGTAAGCCGGGCAATGAATTGCTCTTCACAGCCTTCGCTGGCCTGCCAGCAGCTGTGGGCATGATGCTGGTCGGGTGCAGGCGCGGCCAGTGGCTGGCGCTCGACAGCGCTGTGCACGACGTGGTCCAGGCGTGGAATGGTCAGCCCGGCAAGACTGATGGCCACCTGGTCGCCGGGGCGGATGTCCAAGGCTTGCCAGCGCGCCAGCGAGCCAAGGCTTACCTGGGAAATGCGCCGGTCATCGAGGGTTACCGACTGTACCTGCACAATGGGCGTGACCCTGCCGGTGCGGCCAACCCGAAAGCGCACGTCGCGCACTTCGGCCAAGGCTTGTACATAGGGGTATTTCCAGGCCGCGATCCAGTACGGTGCCTTGGCCTGCCAGCGCTTGGCGGGCGGCCGGCGGCCCTGGCGCAGGATCACGCCGTCGGTGGCGAAGGGCAGGGGGGAGTTGTACCAGTGCCCACGCCAGTGCGTTGCATCTTCCAACGTGTCGATGGCGATGCTGTAACGCTGGCTATCCGGGAAACCCAGGTGAGCGAGCTGTGCGAGGCGTTCGGCCTGCTGGTCGGGGCCCTGCGGCCAGCCCCATACGAACAGGCCGATAGTGTCCCCTTGCTCGGCGGTCAGTTGCTTGCGTGCGAGCAGCCCGGCCACAGTGCCGCGGGCGTTGGTGCTACCTGCCTTGGCTTGTATATGTTCGTTCAGGCGCAGATACAGCTCACCTTGCAAGTGCAGGTCAATCGGCATGGGCAACTGTCGGGTGACTGCGCCCAGTTGTGGAATGTGTCGGCTCCAGTCATGGCCATGTACACCGTCACCCCGGCTGGTGAGCTGCACCAATCGACCCTGCTGGTAAGTGAGGGAAACTGCAACACCGTCGACCTTGGGCTGTACCCACACGCCGGTCTTGCCGGCCATCCATCGCGCTACGGCCTGGCGGTCTGCCAGCTTGTCGACGCCGGTATGCGGCACGGGGTGGGTTACCGGGCCACGAGCGCTGGCCAAAGGGGAGGGGCTGCTGCCAACCGCGAAGCACTGCTGCAGGTGATTCAGGCGCTCGCGGCTTTGGTCGTACAGTTCATCGGCGACCAGGGCAACACCCTGGCGATGGTAGTTTTCGTCCCATCGGGTGAGCGTGGCGCGCAGCTGCGCAACTTCGGCCTCGGCCTGTTGCGGGTTCCAGTCAGGGCATGAGGTAGCCCTGGCCAATGGGGCGTTCAGCGTAAATAGCAGGGTGAACAACAGCAGATACGGCATGGCCAGCATCCTTGCATGGCGGGTGGGCCCTCCAGCCTAGGCAGGTTCGCGGGCGCTTGCCGCCGCGCGATTGTCAGCCGATATGTCACAAAAAAGCCCCTGCCGATTGCTCGGCAGGGGCTTTCGCCTGGTGCTGTAGGAAGCTTACAGGCCGGCAGCGTCACGCAACGACTGGGCGCGGTCGGTGCGCTCCCAGGTGAAGGTGGTGAAGGTGTCGTCGCCGACAGTCTTCTGCTGCGGCTCGCGGCCGAAGTGGCCGTAGGCAGCGGTTTCCTGGTACATCGGGTGCAGCAGGTCGAGCATGGTGGTGATGGCGTACGGACGCAGGTCGAAGCACTCGCGCACCAGCTGGATGATCTTGTCGTCGGAGACCTTGCCGGTACCGAAGGTGTTGATCGAGATGGAGGTCGGCTGGGCCACGCCAATGGCGTACGACACCTGGATCTCGCAACGCTCGGCCAGGCCGGCGGCAACGATGTTCTTGGCTACGTAGCGGCCGGCATAGGCGGCGGAACGGTCGACCTTGGACGGGTCCTTGCCGGAGAACGCACCACCACCATGGCGGGCCATGCCGCCGTAGGAGTCGACGATGATCTTGCGGCCGGTCAGGCCACAGTCACCCACCGGGCCACCGATGATGAAGTTGCCGGTCGGGTTGATGTGGTACTGGGTGCCCTTGTGCAGCAGCTCGGCAGGCAGGGTGTGCTTGACGATCAGTTCCATCACGGCTTCTTGCAGGTCTTTCTGCGAGACTTCAGGGTTGTGCTGGGTCGACAGCACCACGGCGTCGATACCGACCACCTTGCCGTTTTCGTAGCGGCAGGTGACCTGCGACTTCGCATCCGGGCGCAGCCACGGCAGCAGGCCGGACTTGCGCGCTTCGGCCTGGCGCTCAACCAGACGGTGCGAGAAGCAGATCGGTGCCGGCATCAGTACTTCGGTTTCGTTGCTGGCATAACCGAACATCAGGCCCTGGTCACCGGCGCCCTGGTCTTCAGGTTTGGAGCGGTCCACGCCCTGGGCGATGTCCACAGACTGCTTGCCGATGATGTTCATCACGGCGCAGGTGGCGCCGTCGAAGCCGACGTCGGAGCTGTTGTAGCCGATGTCGATGATGACCTTGCGCACCAGGTCTTCCAGGTCGACCCAGGCCGAGGTGGTGACTTCGCCGGCAATGATGGCGACACCGGTCTTGACCAGGGTTTCGCACGCTACGCGGGCATATTTGTCCTGGGCGATGATGGCATCAAGGACGGCGTCCGAAATCTGGTCGGCGATCTTGTCCGGATGCCCTTCGGACACGGACTCGGAGGTGAAAAGGGAGTATTCGCTCATCTCGAAGGTTCCTGAAATTTACCGATGGTGTATGTCGCCAGCCGTCCGCTGGAAATGGCGGACCTGGATCTGGAAACCGTTACGCAAGCCCACGTACAGGCTGTCCCCATGGGCCAGCCCGGCAGCGTTGGCCCAGCGGGCCAGGTCGTCCTGTTCAAAGCCAAGCCAAAGGTCGCCGCAGGCGTCCCGCGCCCACCCTTGGTCATGGCTGCACAACTCGGTGACCAGCAGGCTGCCGCCTGCCTTCACCCGCTTGGCCAGCTGGCGCAAGGCCAGGGCCGGATCGCTGAAATGGTGCAGCACCATGTTCAGCACAACGCAGTCGGCGGCCACATCCGTTGCACCCAGTGCATCGGCCAACTGCAGGTTCACGTTGTCGAGCCCCTCGCGCTGGCAGACCTGGCGCGCCAGTTCGAGCATGGTCGGGCTGTTGTCCAGCGCGGTGACCCGGGCGAAGCGCCGGGCCAGGTCGGGGAGGAAGCCACCGTCCCCGGGGCCGACCTCCAGGGCACTGGCGGCCGGGTCGAAATGCAGTTTGTCGAGCAGCGCCAGCAGGCTTTCGCGGTACTGCGGCAGCCCGGCGATCAGGTCTTGCTGTGCGCGAAACTTCTCTTCCACGCGCAGGAAGAAATCCTGGCTGGTAACCGCGCGGCGTTGTTGCACCTGGGCTATTCGCGCCTGCACGGCCGGCGGCAGGGCCAGCTCGTCGACTTCTTCGAGCAGCGCCGCATGCAGCCGACCGCCCAGGCGCAGGCTGTCGGGCAGTGCGCGGCGATAGAAGATGGCGTTGCCTTCGCGGCGCGTTGCCACCAGCTCGGCCTGGGCCAGCACCTTCAGGTGGTGGCTCATGCCCGACTGGCCGATGTCGAAGATCTGCGCCAGCTCCAGCACGCCGAACGAGTCGTTGGCCAGGGCGCGCAATACGTTCAGGCGCAGCGCGTCCCCACTGGCTTTGCACAAGGCGGCCAATGTTTCGTGTTGCTCGGGGTTTGATTGCGCACGCAGGTTCATGGGGCGGCAGTCTAGACAGGCATCGATGCCCTAGCAAGGCCAATATCAAAAAGTTTTGATATTGGGTGATGGGCGGGGCGGTTAACCCGGTTTTGCCCCGAATTGAATGCCAATCACAGGAAAATCCCCCGACTGCGACCATACGTCATTGCCCCAAGCCCCCCCAGTGGGCGAAAATGGCCGCCTTTTTCGTAACACTACCTATTCAAGCCCCCAGGAGATCAGCGATGCCCAGCCGTCGTGAACGTGCCAACGCCATTCGTGCCCTCAGCATGGATGCCGTGCAAAAGGCCAACAGCGGCCATCCAGGTGCCCCCATGGGCATGGCGGATATCGCCGAAGTGCTTTGGCGCGACTATCTGAAGCACAACCCGAGCAACCCGAGTTTCGCCGACCGTGACCGCTTTGTGCTGTCCAACGGCCACGGCTCGATGCTGATCTACTCGCTGCTGCACCTGACCGGCTACGACGTCACCCTCGATGACCTCAAGTCGTTCCGCCAGCTGCACAGCCGTACCCCGGGCCACCCGGAGTTCGGCTACACCCCGGGTGTCGAGACCACCACCGGCCCGCTGGGCCAAGGCCTGGCCAACGCCGTGGGCTTTGCCCTGGCCGAGAAAGTACTGGGCGCCCAGTTCAACCGTGAAGGCCACAACGTCGTCGACCACCACACCTATGTGTTCCTGGGCGATGGCTGCATGATGGAAGGTATTTCCCACGAAGTCGCCTCGCTGGCCGGCACCCTGGGCCTGAACAAGCTGGTCGCCTTCTACGACGACAACGGCATTTCCATCGACGGTGAAGTGGAAGGCTGGTTCACTGACGACACGCCGAAGCGTTTCGAGTCCTACAACTGGCTGGTGATCCGCAACGTCAACGGCCACGACGCCGACGAGATCCGTACCGCCATCGAGACCGCCCGCAAGAGCGACCGTCCGACCCTGATCTGCTGCAAGACCATCATCGGTTTCGGTTCGCCGAACAAGCAGGGCAAGGAAGACTGCCACGGTGCTCCGCTGGGCAACGACGAAATCGCCCTGGCGCGCAAGGAACTGAACTGGAACCACGGTCCGTTCGAAGTCCCTGCCGACATCTACGCCGAGTGGGACGCCAAGCAAGCCGGTGCCAAGGCCGAAGCCGAATGGAACCAGCGTTTCGATGCCTATGCCGCTGCCTTCCCGGAACTGGCCAGCGAACTCAAGCGCCGCCTGAGCGGTGAGCTGCCGGCCGACTTCGCAGAAAAAGCCGCTGCCTATATTGCTGAAGTCGCGGCCAAGGGCGAGACCATTGCCAGCCGCAAGGCCAGCCAGAACACCCTGAACGCCTTTGGCCCGCTGCTGCCGGAATTGCTGGGCGGCTCGGCCGACCTGGCCGGCTCCAACCTGACCTTGTGGAAAGGTTGCAAGGGCGTCAGCCATGAAGATGCCAATGGCAACTACATGTACTACGGCGTGCGCGAGTTCGGCATGACCGCGATCATGAACGGCGTTGCCCTGCACGGTGGCCTGGTGCCTTACGGCGCGACCTTCCTGATGTTCATGGAATACGCCCGCAACGCCGTGCGCATGTCTGCCCTGATGAAGCAGCGCGTGATCCACGTCTACACCCACGATTCCATCGGCCTGGGCGAAGACGGCCCGACCCACCAGCCGATCGAGCAGCTGGCCAGCCTGCGCAGCACGCCAAACCTGGACACCTGGCGCCCGGCCGATGCGGTGGAATCCGCCGTGTCCTGGAAGCACGCTCTGGAGCGCAAGGACGGCCCGTCGGCGCTGATCTTCTCGCGTCAGAACCTGCAGCATCAGGTGCGCAGCGATGCGCAGATCGCCGACATCGCCCGTGGCGGTTACGTGCTCAAGGATTGCGCTGGCGAGCCTGAGCTGATCCTGATCGCCACCGGTTCGGAAGTGGGCCTGGCTGTTCAGGCGTTCGACAAACTGACCGAGCAAGGCCGCAAGGTGCGTGTCGTGTCGATGCCGAGCACCAGCGTGTTCGACGCTCAGGATGCAGCCTACAAGCAGTCTGTGCTGCCGCTGGAAGTGGGTGCGCGCATCGCCATCGAAGCTGCCCACGCCGACTTCTGGTACAAGTACGTCGGCCTGGAGGGCCGTATCATTGGCATGACCACTTACGGTGAGTCGGCGCCAGCTTCGGCACTGTTCGAAGAGTTCGGCTTCACCCTGGAAAACATCCTCGGTACTGCCGAAGAGCTGCTGGAAGACTGATACAAGGAAGGCGAGGGCCGTTGGCCCTCGTTCGCGGCACAAGGCCGCTCCCACAGGGTATTGCGCATGCCGTTCTCTGTGGGAGCGGCCTTGTGTCGCGAATGGGCCGCATGGCGGCCCCGTTCAACTGCCGGAGTTCAAGAGCTACCTATGCCCCACCTGCGTCCCTACAAAGTTGCACTCAACGGTTATGGCCGCATCGGCCGCTGTGTCCTGCGCGCGCTGGTCGAGCGGGGGGCAAAGGCCGGGTTCGAGATCGTCGCGCTGAACGACCTGGCCGACCAGGCCAGCCTTGAGTACCTGACACGCTTCGACTCCACCCACGGGCGTTTCCCCGGCGAGGTGAAAGTCGACGGTGACTGTCTGCATATCAATGGCGACTGCGTGAAGGTTATGCGCAGTGCCACCCCCGAAGGCATCGACTGGGCTGCGCTGGACATCGACCTGGTGCTGGAGTGCACCGGTGCCTACAACACCCGTGCTGATGGCCAGCGCTTTCTCGACGCCGGCGCGCCGCGCGTGCTGTTCTCGCAACCGATGGCCAGTGAAGCCGACGTCGATGCCACGGTGGTCTACGGCATCAACCAGGCGTGCCTGACCGGCAGCGAGCGCCTGGTGTCCAATGCCTCGTGCACCACCAACTGCGGCGTGCCACTGCTGCGTGTGCTGGACCAGGCGTTCGGCATCGAATACGTGCAGATCACCACCATCCACTCGGCGATGAACGACCAGCCGGTGATCGACGCCTACCACCACGAAGACCTGCGCCGCACGCGTTCGGCCTTCCAGTCGGTGATCCCGGTGTCCACTGGTCTGGCCCGTGGCATCGAGCGCCTGCTCCCGGAACTTGCCGGGCGAATCCAGGCCAAAGCGGTACGTGTACCGACCGTCAACGTCTCGTGCCTGGACATCACCCTGCAGACCGCCCGGGACACCAGCGCGGCCGAGGTCAACCGGGTGTTGCGCGAGGCCGCGCTGGAAGGCCCGCTGAAAGGCTTGTTGGCCTACACCGAGTTGCCGCACGCCAGCTGTGATTTCAACCATGACCCGCATTCGGCGATTGTCGATGCCAGCCAGACCCGTGTTTCCGGCCCCCGCCTGGTGAACTTGCTGGCCTGGTTCGACAACGAATGGGGTTTTGCCAACCGTATGCTCGACGTTGCCGAACACTTTCTGCACGTCGTTCACCCAACCCGCAACAAACAGCCCTGAAGGACTGCATTCATGACCGTGTTGAAGATGACCGACCTCGACCTGCAAGGTAAGCGCGTACTGATCCGCGAAGACCTCAACGTGCCTGTGAAGGACGGTGTGGTAACCAGCGACGCGCGTATCCTGGCAGCGCTGCCGACCATCAAGCTGGCGCTGGAGAAGGGCGCGGCGGTAATGGTCTGCTCGCACCTGGGCCGCCCGACCGAAGGCGAATTCTCTGCCGAGAACAGCCTCAAGCCGGTTGCCGACTACCTGAGCAAGGCCCTGGGCCGTGATGTGCCGCTGGTGGCCGACTACCTGGACGGTGTCGCGGTACAAGCCGGTGAGCTGGTGCTGTTCGAGAACGTGCGCTTCAACAAGGGCGAGAAAAAGAACGCCGACGAGCTGGCGCAGAAGTACGCTGCCCTGTGCGATGTGTTCGTCATGGACGCTTTCGGCACCGCTCACCGCGCCGAAGGTTCGACCCACGGTGTGGCCAAGTTCGCCAAGGTTGCCGCTGCCGGTCCGCTGCTGGCGGCCGAGCTGGATGCCCTGGGCAAAGCTCTGAAAGCCCCGGCCAAGCCGATGGCGGCCATTGTTGCCGGCTCCAAGGTGTCTACAAAGCTGGACGTGCTGAACAGCCTGAGCAGTGTGTGCGACCAGCTGATCGTCGGTGGCGGTATTGCCAACACCTTCCTGGCTGCGGCCGGCCACCCGGTGGGCAAGTCGCTGTACGAGCCGGACCTGGTAGACACCGCCAAGGCCATCGCCGCCAAGGTCAGTGTACCGCTGCCAGTCGACGTGGTGGTTGCCAAGGCGTTTGCCGAGAGCGCCGAAGCTACCGTCAAGGCTATTGCCGACGTTGCTGCCGACGACATGATCCTGGATATCGGCCCGCAAACCGCGGCCAACTTCGCTGAGCTGCTGAAGTCGTCGAAGACCATCCTGTGGAACGGCCCGGTCGGCGTGTTCGAGTTCGACCAGTTCGGCAACGGCACCAAGGTGCTGGCCAAAGCCATTGCCGAGAGCGCAGCGTTTTCTATCGCCGGTGGCGGTGACACCCTGGCCGCCATCGACAAATATGGCGTTAGCGAGCAAATCTCCTACATTTCTACCGGTGGTGGTGCTTTCCTCGAGTTCGTCGAGGGCAAGGTCCTGCCAGCGGTAGCAATCCTGGAAGAGCGGGCCAAAGCCTGATGACGTCGGCGCTTGGCAAAGGGAGTGGCCTGATGGTCAAGCAATTGCCTGTGATGATGCTGGCTGGCCTGCTGAGCGCCTGCTCCGGCAGCCCGGCCTCGGATGGCGACCCGGCGCATCCGCCCAAGGGTGGTTGCTACCAGTCCGAGTGGCAGGCCGAAACCGTGCCGGTCATCAGCAAGCGCGTAGGCCCGGAAGGCCTGGAAAAGTACGACGAAGACCACCAGCGCAAGGCGCCGGGTTGCCCATGACCCCGCGTTTCGTCGGGCCAGGCAACCAAGCGGCTGCTCTGTGGTCATCTAGAGGAAATGTAATGAAAGCGCTTTTGGCCGTAACGGCCCTGGCGACACTGGCAGGATGCTCACTGCTGCAGCCGGCGCCACCCGCCCCGGCAGACAACTGGACCCGTTGGGTCTGTGACACTCAGGTCGAAGTGCTGTGGCGCTTCGCCGATGCACAACGCGACCAGGTCGACGTGCGCCTTGGCGGCGGTGACCAGGTCTACCGGCTCAAGTCCGAGCCGGGTGCTTCGGGTGCGTTGTACAGCGATGGCATGCTGGCCTTCCACACCAAGGGCGAAGAAGGCCTGGTGTACTGGGTGGCAACCAACGATCTGATTGGGCGGGGCTGCAAGGCACCGTGACTGGCCGGGCTGCGTGAATGGCCCACACTACTTGAACAGCAACCGCCCCTGCGGCAGGCTTGCACGAAACAAACGACGCTTGTCGGGAGAGAGATACACAATGGCACTCATTAGCATGCGCCAGATGCTGGACCACGCCGCCGAGTTCGGTTACGGCGTACCAGCTTTCAACGTCAACAACCTCGAGCAGATGCGCGCCATCATGGAAGCGGCTGACAAGACCGACTCCCCGGTGATCGTCCAGGCCTCGGCCGGCGCCCGCAAATACGCCGGTGCCCCGTTCCTGCGTCACCTGATCCTGGCCGCCATCGAAGAATTCCCGCACATCCCGGTGTGCATGCACCAGGACCACGGCACCAGCCCTGACGTTTGCCAGCGCTCCATCCAGCTGGGCTTCAGCTCGGTGATGATGGACGGCTCGCTGGGTGAAGACGGCAAGACCCCGACCGACTACGAGTACAACGTCCGCGTTACTCAGCAAACCGTTGCCATGGCGCACGCTTGCGGCGTTTCGGTTGAGGGCGAGCTGGGCTGCCTGGGTTCGCTGGAAACCGGCATGGCCGGTGAAGAAGACGGCATCGGTGCCGAAGGCGTGCTGGACCACAGCCAGATGCTGACCGACCCGGAAGAAGCGGCCGATTTCGTCAAGAAGACCCAGGTGGACGCCTTGGCGATCGCCATCGGTACCAGCCACGGTGCTTACAAGTTCACCAAGCCACCTACCGGTGACGTGCTGGCCATTGACCGCATCAAGGAAATCCACAAGCGCATCCCCAACACCCACCTGGTGATGCACGGTTCTTCCTCGGTCCCGCAAGAGTGGCTGGCGATCATCAACCAGTACGGCGGCGACATCAAGGAAACCTACGGCGTACCGGTCGAAGAGATCGTCGAAGGCATCAAGCACGGCGTGCGCAAGGTCAACATCGACACCGACCTGCGCCTGGCGTCCACCGGTGCAATGCGTCGCCTGATGGCGCAAAACCCGAGCGAGTTCGACCCACGCAAGTTCTTCGGTGAAACCGTCAAGGCCATGCGTGACGTGTGCATCGCCCGTTACGAAGCCTTCGGCACTGCCGGTAATGCCTCGAAGATCAAGCCGATCTCCCTGGAAGGCATGTACCAGCGCTACCTGAAAGGTGAGCTGGCCGCCAAGGTCAACTGATCGGCTGGCAGCAGTAAAAAAACCCGCAGCGATGCGGGTTTTTTTATGGGCAACAAAAAGGCGGAACATAATTCCGGCAAACCGACCGTTAGTCGGCTACCGTACAGTTGAACCACTGATAGCGTTCTGATTCCATTGCGTGTTGACACCTCAGGGCTAGAGTACTCATGGATCCAACCGTATTTTGAAGTCGGTCACATAACAGAGAAGCAGCATGGATGGCGCTCAAGCTCAAGTTCAACCACAGCCACTGGATGGCAGCTCGGTCCTTCTGGTGGTAGATGACTACCCCGAGAACCTCATCAGCATGCGGGCGTTGCTGGCCCGGCAGGATTGGCAGGTGTTGACGGCAAGCTCGGGGACGGAAGCCTTGAGTGCGTTGCTCGAACACGATGTCGACCTGGTGTTGCTGGATGTACAGATGCCGGAGATGGATGGTTTCGAAGTCGCCCGGCTTATGCGTGGCAGCCAGCGCACCCGGCTGACACCGATCATATTCCTCACCGCCAACGAACAGTCCGAAGCGGCCGTACTCAAAGGGTACGCCAGCGGCGCTGTGGACTACATGTTCAAACCGTTCGACCCGCAAATTCTCAAGCCCAAGGTCCAGGCCTTGCTCGACCAGCAGCGCAACCGGCGCATGCTGCAGCGCCTGACCCGCGAGCTGGAGGCAGCCAGGGCGTTCAATGCGTCGGTCCTGGAGAACGCTGCCGAGGGCATTCTGGTGGTGGATGCCCAGGGCGTGATCAGTTTTGCCAACCCGGCCATTTCGCGCTTGCTGGCGGCCCCGGTGCAGCATTTTCAGGGGGTACACCTGCTCGACCTCGTGCAACTGGCCAGTGCCAGCCTGTGGGCGGAGTCTGACTTCTACCAGGCCTACCTGGGGCGGCGTATTTTCCGCGTGCATGATGCTCAGTTGCGTACCCTCGATGGCGAACTGGTGCCGGTGGCGTTGTCCTGCGCACCGTTGCCGGCGGACCAGCAGGCCATGGTTGTCACCGTGCTGGACATGTCGGTGGTGCGCAACCTGCACCAGCAGCTGGAATATCAGGCCGTCACCGACCCGCTGACCGGCCTGCTCAACCGCCGTGGTTTCTACCAGGCTGCCGAAGGTGCGTTGCTGCGCAACGAGCGCTCGGACAAGGCGCAGGCATTGATGTACATGGACCTGGATGGCTTCAAGCGCATCAACGACTCGTTGGGCCACGACACCGGTGACCGTGTGCTGCGTTGGGTGGGCGAGCAGCTGAAGGATTGCCTGGGCAGCCAGGCCCTGCTGGCACGAATGGGAGGGGATGAATTCACCGCGCTTTTCGACAGCCTGCCCTATCCCGAACAGGCCGGGCGCTATGCCGAGCAATTGCTTGAGCGGATTTCGATCAGCCACCAGATCGAAGGGCTTGATGTGTGCCTTGGGGTCAGCATCGGCATTGCCACCTACCCGGACTGCGGAGCCAATGTCGAAGGCCTGCTGCGCGCAGCCGATGCGGCGATGTACGCCGCCAAGCAGGCTGGGCGCCAGCAATACCGTTTCTACGACCAGGAGCTCAACGGCCGGGCGCGCTCGCGGCTGATGCTGGAAGACGGTGTGCGCACCGCCATCGAGCAGCAGGATTTCACCTTGGTGTATCAGCCGCAGGTGTCTTTCATTGATGGCCGTCTGCGTGGCTTCGAGGCCTTGTTGCGCTGGCAGCATCCCAGCGTGGGCGACGTACCGCCGGGGCTGTTCATTCCGTTGCTGGAAGAAGCACGCCTGATCAACCGCCTGGCCAGCTGGATCTACCGCCAGGGGGCGGCCCAGCGCCAGGCCTGGTACGAACGCTTCCCGGCAGACCTTGTGCTCGGCATCAGCCTGAGCCGCGCGCAGTTTGTCATGCCCGGCCTGGTCGAAGAGTTGCAGCGGGTGATCCAGCTTTACCAGCTTGACCCGGCGCAGCTGGAGGTGGAAGTCGCGGAAACCTCGCTGATGTACAACATTGATGCAGCTATCAAGCAGATACACCGCTTGCGTGAGCTGGGGGTACGTGTGGCCCTGGACGATTTTGGCGCAGGCGACTGCTCGTTGCGCATGCTGCGTGACTTGCCGATCGACACCTTGAAGCTCGACCGCCACCTGGTGGCGCGCTTGCCTGATTCGGCGGTGGATGCTGCCTTGGTCCGCAGTGTGATCGGCCTGTGCGCCGACTACGGCATCACGGTGATCGCCGAGGGTGTTGAAACCCTGGCCCAGGCGGCCTGGCTGAAGGCCAATGGTTGCGAGTATGTGCAGGGTTTTCTGGTGGCTCACCCGATGACCGCGGCGGATGCCAGCGGCTTTCCGGCAATTTTCTCCTGGCCTGGGCCATGATTGGCTAGAATCGGCATTCGTTACGCCGAATGCAGCGCCATGACCGTATTACGTTATCTGCAAGCCTACCCTCCGCACCTGCAAGAGCAGGTGCGGCAGATGATCGACAGCGACCGCCTGGGTGACTACCTGCAGCGCCGCTACCCCGACCGCCATGATGTGCAAAGCGACAAGGCGCTGTATGGCTATGCCCAGGATCTGCGCCAGCAGTACCTGCGCAGTGCGCCGAACCTCGACAAGGTGCTGTTCGACAACCGTCTCGACCTGACCCATCGGGCCTTGGGCCTGAACACGGCAGTGTCGCGGGTGCAGGGCGGCAAGCTCAAGGCGAAGAAGGAAATCCGCATTGCCTCGCTATTCAAGGAGGCTGCGCCGCAGTTCTTGCGCATGATCGTGGTGCACGAACTGGCGCACCTGCGCGAGCGCGATCACAACAAGGCGTTCTACCAGCTCTGCCAGCACATGGAGCCGGACTACCACCAACTGGAATTCGACCTGCGCGTCTACCTGACCTATCGGGAGCTGCCGGGCAACTGCTAAGGACCACGCAGCATGGAAGTGAGCAAGACCAAGAGCAGCTTCTACCGTCGCCTGTACGTCGCCTGGCTGATTGACAGCCAGACCGCGACCAGCGTGCCCGCCCTGATGGAGGCTACCGGCATGCCACGGCGCACGGCCCAGGACACCATCGCCGCGCTGGCCGACCTGGACATCGTCTGCGAGTTCGAACAGCTGGAAGGTGCACGCAACCACGCCGGGCATTACCGCATTCATGACTGGGGGGCGATCGACAAGCAGTGGATCATCCGCCACTTGCGCCAGATCCGCGAAGTGCTGGGTTACCCCTGAGATTTCTGGCGTCTGTACTGGCCTCATCGCCGGCAAGCCAGCTCCCACAGATAAGGCGTGTCTCTGAGGCCTGCGCGGAACCTGTGGGAGCTGGCTTGCCGACGAAAGGGGTGCAAAGCACCCCTGGCAATGTCAGCCTTTGCGCATCCCGATGTGCGGGATGTCATCTTCAAGATGTTCCTCGCCCACCACCGCAAACCCATGGCTGGCATAAAACGCCTGCAAATGCGTCTGCGCCGACAGGTAGACCGGCACCCCCGGCCAGCAATGCTCCGCTGCCTCTAGCCCTTTGAGCAGCAGCTGTTCTTCAAGACCTGACTCGCGTGCCGCAGGTGAAGTCACCACTCGCCCGATCACCACATCCCCGCCTTGGGACTGCGGATCGAGCAGGCGCAGGTACGCCACCAGCTTGTCATCCTGCCAGGCCATGAGGTGCAGGGTATCGTCCGTAAGGTCCTGGCCATCGACTTCCTGATAGGCGCAGCGCTGCTCCACCACGAGCACTTCCGTGCGCAATTGCAGAATGGCGTACAGCTGGTCTTTGCCGAGGTCGGTGTGGTGCTTGCAGAGCCAGTCGACGGACATTGGCGCGAACTCCTTGAGTGGGCCTTCGATCATCGCATGGTCTATGCCCTTCGGCCAAAATAGAGGCTAAATGACACTATTGGCGGCTGCCCTCGGCGGCAGCTTTGTGTAATCTCGTCGGCAGTGTGTGCCCTCCATAACGAAAGGACGTGAGCATGCGGCCACTGCTTTGTGTTCTGGGGTTACTGGCAATGATGCTGGCAACCCCCGCACCGGGTCACGGCAAGCTGCGCCTGGTGGCTGATAGCTGGCCACCGTTTACTGATGCCAATATGCCGGGCGGCGGCCTGGCGACCAGCATCGTCACCACGGCGCTGGCCCGTGCCGGCTACACCAGCGGCTATGAAGAGGCGCCCTGGGCGCGGGCGCTGCTGGGGGTAGGTGAGGGGCGCTACGACGTACTGATCAATGCCTGGTACAACGACTCACGCGCCAACATCGGGCAGTTTTCCAACGCTTACCTGACTAACCGTATTCATCTGTTGCAACGCAAGGGTGAGACATTCCACTACAAGCGCCAGTCGGATTTGTACGCCTACAGCATCGCCGTGGTGCGTGATTACGCCTACTCGCCGGAATTTGACGGCGATACCCGTCTGCACAAGGTGCCGGTGCGCAACTTTTCATCGGCGGTGCGAATGCTGGCGGCAGGGCGGGTGAACCTGGCGGTGGAAGACGAGTATGTGGCCCGCTACAACCTGCAGCGTGAGCCGCAGGAAGTGCGTGATGGGGTGATGCTGGTCGAGCCGCCGCTAGGGGAGAACACCCTGCATATTCTGGTGAGCCTGAAGCACCCGGAACATAAGCGCATCGTCGAGCGCTTCGAGCAGGCGATTGCGGCGATGAAGGCCGATGGCAGCTATGCCCGGCTAATGCGCCAGCATGGCTTCTGATCTGTATCGCCTGTGCCGGCCTCTTCGCGGGCACTCCATATGTCTCAAGCCCTGTGAAGTCCCTGTTGCAGCGGGTTTACCCGCGAAGAGGCAATCACAGGCACCCAAAAATCAGGCCGGAGCACCTTCCTTGATCAGGTGTGCCGCCAAGGTCCGCAACGGCCCCAACTGTCGGCAAATCAACGCCAACTGTGTCTGCACCAACCGCTGATGTTCATCCAGCTCTTCCGGCATCTGCTCCAGCGCATTGGCCAGTGCCTCTTCAGCATCGCTGTGAATGGCCACCGGTAACCGCGCGGCCAGGCCGTTGGCAATCTCGTCCAGGCTGCTGGCCAGGCTTTGCCCGGCGCCTTCGATCAACTGCTCCTGCACCTCTGCCGGCAAGGCCGTGTCGCGGTGCGCGCCCAACCCCGAGAGGTAGCTGAGCAAGGTGTGCGACAACACCAGGAAGCGGAAGCCAACGTCGGCCTCCTTTCGGAAATGCCCTGGCTCCATCAGCATGTTGGCCAGGGTAGTGGACAGCGCCGCGTCGGCGTTATGGGCATTGCGCCGGGCCAGGCGGTAGGCCAGGTCGTCCCGCTTGCCATGGGCATACTGCTGCATGATCTGGCGCAGGTACACGCTGGCGCAGGCCAGGGTATTGGCCAGTGCCTTGTTCAACCGTCGTCCTTGCCAGTCAGGCAGGAACAGGAACACCGCCAGAATGGCGATCAGGCTGCCCACCAGGGTATCGAACAAGCGTGGCAGGAACAGCCCATAGCCATCGCCGATCTGATTGAAGCAGAACAGCACCATCAAGGTGATCGCGGCCGTGGCCAAGGTGTAGCGGGTGGTGCGGTTGACGAAGAACACCACCCCGGCGACCACGGCGAACAAAGACTGGATGACCGGGTTGGGGAACAGGTCGAACAAGGCCCAGCCCACTGTCAGGCCGACGGCAGTGCCGAAAATTCGCTGCACCAGTTTGCGCCGGGTTGCCCCGTAGTTGGGCTGGCACACGAACAGCGTGGTCAGGATGATCCAGTAGCCCTGGGTCGGGTGAATCAGGTGCACCATGCCGTAGCCGATCGACAGCGCCAGCGGCAGGCGCAGGGCATGGCGGAACAACAGCGAGGTCGGCGTGAGCTGGGTGCGCAGGCGTGTCCATACGTCTTTCAGCGAGCGTGGCGAGCGGTCGAGCAGGCTGCTGTCGCTGGCATCGGCCAGGCTGTCCGGGTTGCTGGCGGCGCTCAGCAGGCGGTCCAGTGTTGCCAGGTTGGCGGCCAGTGCCCGCAGCGAGCGCAAAAGGCTGCGCCAGGCCGGGTTGTTCTGGAGGCGCAGGTGCTCCAGCGAAGCGTTGAGGTCTTCGAGGGCTTCTGGGTAACCACTGGCCAGCACAAACGGCTGGCGCAGGCGGATCGAGCGGGCCAGCTCCTGGCAGGACGAGCCTTGTTTACGCAGCAGGCGCTGGCAGCGGAACATCACGTCGCTGTGGAAAAACGCCTCGGTCAGGCCGTTGTAGGGGTAGTGCGAGGCACTGACCCGCTCGTGAATGTCCTGGGCCAGGAAGTACAGCTTCAGGTAGCGGCTGACCTTGGAGTTCGGTTGGCTGTTGCCCACCCGGTGCAGGATGATCTCCTTGGCTGCGTTGAGCGCTGCCACCACCTTGCCGTTCTGCTGGGCCAGCTCCAGGCGCCTGGCCTCGACGTCGAGGGTGCGGATGGGCTCGAACAGGCTGGCCTTGAGCTTGAGGTAACTGCCCAGTTCGAAGAACAGCCTGGCCAGGCTCTGCTGCACAGGCTGGTTGGAAAACAGTGCCTGCCACAGTACCGAAAGCAGCCCGTACCAGGCCGCCCCAGCCACCAGCAGCAGCGGTTCGTGCCAGAAGTCCGTGACTTGGCCGCCGCGCTGGTCCACCCCGATCATGGTGTAAACCGCCGTGATCAGTGTCGCCGAGGCAATCGCACCATAGCGCTCGCCCAAGGCGCCGAGCATGGTCAGGCCAAACGCCGCCAAGGCCAGGGCGACGGCAAAGATCCAGGGGTAGGGGAACAGCAACTCGACCGCCAGTGCAGCGATGGCGAAACACACCAATGTAACGGCCAGGGCGCTGAGGCGGCCCTGCCAGCTATCGTCGGTTTCGGCCAGGGCGCTGGCGATAATGCCGAGGAACAGCGGAATCAGCAGGGCCATCTCGTTCTGGTACCAGCACAGGGCCAGGCTGCCGGTGAGGGCGATGGTGACCCGGATGCTGTAGCTGAACTTGTCTTGGCCCCACAGGCGACGCAGTGACTGACGGAACGAGCTCGATGACATGATGGCCTGCTAGGCAGTGATCAGAAGAATACCTTTCAGGGCCGGTTATTGGGGCGCGCAGCGGCCCCAGTAACGGCTCCAAGCACGGGCCAGCAAGAAGCGTTCCGTGCTGCTGAATGGATTCTACTCTACACGAACTGCGCTGCGGCGTTGGCCGACGCCCACGCCCACTGGAAGTTGAAGCCACCCAGGTGGCCAGTGACATCCAGCACTTCCCCGATGAAATACAGCCCGGGGCTTTTCAGCGATTCCATGGTCTTGGACGACACCTCGCGGGTATCCACGCCGCCCAGGGTCACTTCGGCGGTGCGGTAGCCTTCGGTACCGGCCGGCACCACTTGCCAGTTCGCCAGTTTTTCGGCGATCTGTGCCAGTTCCGCAGGGGTGTACTGCTTCATCGGCCTGGACTCGAACCATTGCTCGGCCAGCAGGTTGGCCAGCTTGCGGGTGAATACCTCGCCCAGCACGGTCTTCAGCTCGGCATTGGCACGTTCGGCCTGCATCTGTTGCAGCCAGGTCAGCGCATCGCGGTCCGGCAGCAGGTTGATCTCGACCGTGTCACCGGCTTCCCAGAACGACGAAATCTGCAAGATCGCCGGGCCGCTCAGCCCGCGGTGGGTGAACAGCAGGTTCTCGCGGAAGCTGGTGCCGTTGCAGCTGGCGGTGCAGTCCAGCGAGGTGCCGGACAACTCGGTGCACAGTGCCTTGAGTTGGGGCTCGGTGATGGTGAACGGCACCAGCCCGGCGCGGGTTGGCAGCAGGGTGTGGCCAAACTGGCGCGCCACCTGGTAGCCGAAGCCGGTGGCGCCCAGGGTCGGGATCGACAGGCCGCCGGTGGCGATCACCAGTGACTGGCAGGCGAACTGGCCGCCGCTGGTCTGCAGCAGGTAGCCGCTTTCGGTCTTCTCGATGTGTTCGATGCTGGTGTGCATGCGGATCTCGGCGCCGGCCTCGTCGCATTCGGCCAGCAGCATGTCGAGGATGTCGCTGGCCTTGTTGTCGCAGAACAGCTGGCCGAGTTTCTTCTCGTGATACGCAACGCCATGCTTGCACACCAGTTCGATGAAGTCCCACTGGGTGTAGCGGGCCAGGGCCGACTTGCAGAAGTGCGCGTTGTGCGACAGAAAGTTGGCTGGCTCGGTGTACATGTTGGTGAAATTGCAGCGGCCGCCGCCGGACATGAGAATTTTTTTGCCGGGCTTGTTGGCGTGGTCGAGCAGCAGCACCCGGCGGCCACGGCGGGCGCTGAGCTGGGCGCACATCAGGCCTGCGGCGCCGGCGCCGAGGATGATCACGTCGGTGGAGTGCACGGTATGAACCTTCAGATTTGAAATGCTGAACCCTGTGGAAGCGGGTTAATCGGAGCGCCCACAGGGACCTTGCCGAATTTTAGAGAATACGGACTTTCAGGGCGCGGCCCTTGATCTTGCCGCTGTTCAGCCGCTGCATGGCCTGCTTGGCCAGGGCGCGCTCGACGGCAACAAACGCCTGGAAGTCGAAGATGGCAATCTTGCCCACCTGCTTGCCCGGGATGCCGGCATCACCGGTCAGCGCACCAAGAATATCCCCAGGGCGCAGTTTGTCCTTGCGGCCTGCGGCAATGCACAGCGTAGTCATCACGGGCAGCAGCGGTTCGCCGCCCTTGTTCTTCAAGCTGTCCAGCGAGTCCCAGCGCAGCGGGCTTTTCTGCAGGTCTTCGATGGCCTGGGCACGGTGGCCTTCGGCTGGCGCCACCAGGCTGACCGCAACACCTTTCTCGCCGGCACGGCCTGTACGGCCCACGCGGTGCACGTGGATTTCCGCATCACGTGCCAGTTCCACGTTAATGACCATGTCCAGGCCATCGATGTCCAGGCCGCGTGCGGCCACGTCGGTGGCCACCAGCACCGAGCTGCTGCGGTTGGCGAACATGGCCAGTACCTGGTCACGGTCGCGCTGCTCCAGGTCACCGTGCAAGGCTTGGGCGACGATGCCCTTGGCCGTCAGGTGGGCAACCACGTCCTCGCACTGCTGCTTGGTGAAGCAGAACGCCACGCAGGATTGCGGGCGGTAGTGGCCGAGCACACGGGTGACGGCTTCAAGGCGGTGCTGTGGGTCGATCTCGATGAAGCTCTGTTCGATCTGGTTGTCGGTGTGCAGGCTCTCGACCTTGACCTGTTGCGGGTTGCGCATGAAGTCTGCGGCCAGCTGCTTGATGCCGGACGGGTAGGTGGCCGAGAACAGCAGGGTCTGGCGGCGCGATGGGGTCTTGCCGATGATGCTGGCGATGGCGTCGAAGAAACCCATGTCGAGCATGCGGTCGGCTTCGTCCAGCACCAGCGTGTTCAGGCCGTCGAGCACCAGGGTGCCTTTGTCCAGGTGCTGCTGGATGCGCCCCGGGGTGCCGACGATGATGTGCGCACCGTGCTCCAGCGAAGCGATCTGCGGGCCCAGCGAAACGCCACCGCACAGGGTCAGGATCTTGATGTTGTCCTCGGCGCGGGCCAGGCGGCGCAGCTCTTTGGCCACCTGGTCGGCGAGCTCGCGGGTAGGGCACAGCACCAGCGCCTGGCAGCCGAAGTAGCGCGGGTTGATCGGGTTGAGCAGGCCGATGCCGAAGGCGGCGGTCTTGCCGCTGCCGGTCTTGGCCTGGGCGATCAGGTCCTGACCCTTGAGGATGACGGGCAGGCTCTGGGCCTGGATCGGCGTCATCGAGGCATAGCCGAGGGCGTCCAGGTTCGCCAGCATGGCGGCGGACAACGGCAAAGTGGCAAAGGCGGTGGATTCGGTGGTCACGAGGCGGGCCTGCGTTGCGAAGCGAAAAAATGCCGCACAGTCTACCAGCCTCGTGGCCATTCGCCCTACGGTTCCATGTGTTGTTCCGGACGACGGGCACGCCTTCCGTCCGTCGGCGCCAGTTGCAGGAAGATCGCTGCCGCCAGCATCGCCATTATGCCAATGGTGACAAACGTCAGCTGGAAGGCGCCGAGGGTGGTCTCCACGCCTTCGGCACTGCCCGCTGCGGTAAAGCCGCCCAGCAGGGCGCCGGCACAGGCTACGCCCAAGCTGAGCGCCAACTGTGCGACTACTGACAGCAGGCTGTTGCCACTGCTGGCGCTGGCGTCGTCGAGGTCGATCAGGGTAACCGTGTTCATCGCGGTGAACTGCATGGAGTTCACCGCGCCCAGAAGGCCAAGTTGGACCAGCAGCAGCCAATAGGGCGTCTGCTCGTCCACCAGCCCCAGGCTTGCCAGCAGCACCCCCAGCAGCAACGTGTTGCCAGTGAGAATGATGCGATAACCGAACCGTTCGATCAGCGGCCGGGCAATCGACTTGGCCAGCATGGCCGCCGCTGCCAGCGGGATCATGCTCATGCCGGCCTGCGCCGGCGAGTACCCCAGCGCCACCTGCAGCAGCAACGGCACGAGGAACGGCAGGGCGCCGCTACCCAGGCGAGCGAACAGGTTGCCGAGGATCCCGATGGCGAAGGTGCGCACGCGGAACAGGCTGGGCGAGAACAGCGGCTCGGGGTCGCGCCCGGCACGCAGCCAGTAGGCGGCCAGGCAGGCCATGCCGGCGAACAGCAACAACATCACCCGCAGGTGCGGCAGGTGCAATTCGCCCAGGCCTTCCATGGCGATGGTGATGAGTACCATGGCTGCGCCAAACAGCAGGAATCCAGGGCCGTCGAACGAGGTTCGCTCCGCGCCGCGCAGGTCCGGGATGAACTTCCACACGGCAATGCAGCCGATCAGCCCTACTGGCAGGTTGAGCAGGAAGATCCAGTGCCAGCTGAGGATTTCCACCAGCCAGCCGCCGACGGTTGGCCCTAGCAATGGCCCGAGCAGGCCTGGGATGGTGATGAAGCTCATGATCCGCACCAGCTCGCTGCGCGGGTAGGCGCGCAGCACCACCAGCCGCCCGACCGGCAGCATCAGCGCACCGCCCAGGCCCTGCACGACGCGGGCGAAGATCAGAAAACCGAGGCTGTTGGCGGCGGCGCACAGCAGCGAGCCGAAGCTGAACAGCAAGATGGCGCTGAAGAAGATGCGCTTGGTGCCAAAGCGGTCTGCAATCCAGCCCGAGGCGGGGATCAGCAGGGCCACCGTGAGCATGTAGGCGATGATCACACCCTGCATGCGCAGCGGGTCTTCAGCGAGTGAACGGGCCATGGCCGGCAGCGCAGTGTTGAGGATGGTGCCGTCCAGGGATTGCATGAAGAAAGCGATGGCTACCACCCAGGGGATCCAGCGGGCGGTGACGGGGTCCAGCGGGGTACGCTCAGGCATGACGTCCTCTTTTGTCTGTGCCGGCCTCTTCGCGGGGCAAGCCCGCTCCCACAAGATCTCCACTGCCCTCTGATGTGGTGAGATCTCTGTGGAAGCGGGCTTGCCCCGCGAAAGGGTCGGTAATGCCAATCACAATGTCAGGGTCAGGCCTTTGACCAGTGCCCCGGGTAAATGACTCGACCCGGTGCTGCGCTGCCCATAGGTGCTGGTCGACAAGATCATCTCGCGCTCCCGGGTCAGGTCCTCCAGCTGGCTACCCAGCAGGCTGTACAGGCTGTCATCGAAGCGCATGGTGCTCACCGGCCCCTGGATCTGCCCGTTTTCCACCCAGAAGGTCGCGAAGCGGGTTAGCCCGGTCATCCGCGCTGCCGGCAGGTCAGAGTAGTTCAGGTACCACAGGTTGCTGATGTACAGCCCGGTGCCTAGCCGCTCAAGGATCTGTTCGCTGGCCAGGTTGCCAGGCGCCAGGCTGAGCGCGCAGGGCGACTCGTAGCTGTCGGCACCGTTGGCCTGCAGTTCGAACTCGGCCGCACTGCGCGCACTGACCAAGCGTTGCAGCGCTGCGCCTTGCTGGATCAACGGCACATCCAGGCGTGGCGCTCCTTCATCGGAAAACGCCGGGCTCAGCGAGCCGCTGACCTGTTCGGTGAAGCTCACCAGCGGGCTTAACCGTGCATCGCCGCTGTACAGGCGCTGCAAGGCGCTGTTGCCGGTGGCGAGGGCCTGCGCGGAAAACCCGCCCCAGCACAGCATGCCGGCAATTTCGTCCATGGCCGCAGGCGCCAGGTAGGCGCGGTAGCTGCCGGGCTTGAGGGTGACCGCCGTGCGACCTAGGAACCCCAGTTGTTCACGTGCCTGGCGCAAGCGTGCGATGAAGTCGTCGGCGCTCCACAGCTGGCCGGCACAGTTGGCCTTCACCGCCTGGCCGTTTTCGTGGAACAGGCTCCAGTCAAAGTTGAAGCTGTTGGCCTGGTGCCAGCCGAAGGCCCCGAAGGAACTGGCAAAGCCCCGGCAGATCGGGCCGGCGGCGTAGATGCCGACCAGGTCCAGGTCGCCAGCTTCACGGTCGAGCAGGGCCAGTACTTCGTCCAGTGCGGGCAGGGGGTGTTCCTGCTGGCTGTGGCTGTGCCAGGCGCTTTGGTCCAGGCGCAGGTAAGGGTCGAGGGCCAGCAGCGGCAAGGTCTGGCGCAGCTGCTCAAGCGCATCGCTCAGGCGCTGGCGATCCAGTTGCACGTCGCCACTCAAGGTCACCTGCTGTTCCGCCTGGCGCCCATCGCGCACCAGCCGCAGCTGCGCGCTGGCCTGGCTCACTTCACCGGCCTGGCGAACCTTGGCGTGATTGAAGCGCACGAATTGCGACTGCTCTGCGCTGTAGCCGAGGGTGAACTGCTCGCCTGCTTGCAGGGCGGCGCGCACATCCGCAACCAGGGTTTCGAAAGCGTGCTTCATCAGGCGTCTCCTCCGAATACATCGATCTGGCGGAACACACAGGCCGGCGATGCGTGGCCGACCCGCACCACCTGGTTGGGTTCGCCCTTGCCGCAGTTGGGCGTGCCCAGCACCTGGAAGGTACTGCGGTCGCCGACCGCCGACAGGTTGCGCCAGAACTGCGCGGAGATGCCACGGTAGTTGGGGTTTTTGACGATGCCTTTGAGCTCGCCGTTTTCAATCAACTGGCCCCATTCACAGCCAAACTGGAACTTGTTGCGCGCATCGTCGATGGACCAGGAGCGGTTGGTACGCATCAGGATGCCGTGCTCGATGCCCTGGATCAGCTGGTGCAGGCTCTGGTCACCCGGCTCGATGTTGAGGTTGGCCATACGGTCGATCGGCGCACGGTTCCAGCCACAGGCGCGGCTGTTGGCCACGCCGTCCAGGCCTGAGCGGAACTGCGACAGCGCGCCGCCCAGTGGGCGCAGCAGCAAGCCGTCGCGGATCAGGAACTGCTTGCTGGCCGGGGTGCCGTCATCATCAAAGCTGTAGCTGGCCAGTTCTTCGCCGATGGTCGGGTCGAAGGTCACGTTCAACAGACGGGAGCCGTACTGCAGGTGGCCGAAGTCGCTGGCTTTGACGAAGCTGGTGCCCGCGTAGTTGCGCTCGTCGCCAAGGATGCGGTCCATTTCCAGCGGGTGGCCGATGGACTCGTGGATCTGCAGCATCATCTGGTCGGGCATCAGCAGCAGGTCGCGCGGGCCGCTGGGGGTGTTGGGGGCCAGCAGCAGTTGCAGTGCCTCGTCGGCCACCCGCCGGGCGGCGCCGACCAGCCCGCAGCGCTCGATGATTTCGAAACCGCCCTGCTGGCCGAAGTTGTCGCGGCCCAGGCTGCGGCTCTGGCTGTCCTGGCCATCGCTGGCGGTTACGCCCAGCCCCGGGAACAGGAAACGCTGTGCGTGGCGCAGTTCGGCGCCCGCGGAGTTCAGGTAGGTTTGCTCCACCAGGCTCAGGCCCAGACTGGCCTGCCAGTCCACCAGACGGCTGTCTTTGGGCACGCTGGCCGATTCGGCGGCGAGCAGGCCAAGGCAGTCGGCGAGGGAGGGGACGGGCTGGTCGAAGTTGGGCGAGATATGGTCGTGGCGTGCGCTGGTCACCGGCTGGTTGCGCAAGTCCAGCAGGCTGTGTCGGGCAATCTGCCGGGCCAGCGCCTCGGCTTGTTCCAATGCGCGTTGCAGGCCAGCCTGGGAGAGGTCGGCGGTGGCCGCATAGGCCTCCACGCCATTGACCCGCGCGGTGAGCATGGCGCCTTCGTCCTGGCTGAAGAGCGGCGGTTCGGCAACATTGCGGCGAACCGACAGCGCCTGGTGCGACTGTTTCACATGGCGCAGGGAAAACAACTCGGCCGTACTGCGCAGCGCGGCAAAGCGCTGGCGCAGCAGGGCGCTGGAATCGAACATGCAAAAGCCTCCGTGTACACGGTGGCTCCCCCTTAGAACCACTCGTCCTGCATGGTGAGGCAAGTGTTGTCGCGCGCCTCTAGCAATGCCAGCTCATTATGGCAGCCCGGTACTTCCCAGGTCAGGAAATAACGCGCGGCCTGCAGCTTGCCGAGGTAGAAGTCGCGGTCGGCGGTGTTGCCTTTGAGCATGCCGAGCTCTGCGTGAATCGCCTGCTCCAGCCAGCGCCAGCCGATCACGCAGTGACCGAAGGCTTTGAGGTACAGGGCCGAATTGGCCAAGGTGTCAGCGACTTTGCCTTTGGCCAGATCGCCGAGCAGTACCAAGGTTACGCTTTGCAGGCGGTTGACCAATTGCTCCAGCGGCTGGCGCAGGGGGTCAAGGTTTGGGTTGTGGCTGGCGCGCTCGCCAGTTGCTGCCATAAGCCGAATGAGTTGCTTGAGCCCGGCACCATTGTTCTGGGCCAGTTTGCGCCCAAGCAAGTCGAGAGACTGGATGCCCTCGGTACCCTCGTGAATCGGGTTCAGGCGGTTATCGCGGTAGTACTGCTCCACTGGGTATTCGCGGGTGTAGCCGTGGCCGCCGAGAATCTGGATGGCCAGTTCGTTGGCCTTGAGGCAGAACGTCGAGGGCCACGACTTGACGATCGGGGTCAGCAGGTCGAGCAGCGCCTGCGCTTGTGTGCGGGACGTTTCGTCATCGGCGGTGTGGGTATCGTCGAACAGGCGCGCGGCGTAAAGGCCCAGGTCGAAGGCGCCTTCCACGTACGCCTTCTGTGCCAGCAGCATACGTTTCACATCGGTGTGCGCGATGATCGGCACCGCCGGGCTGAGCGGGTCTTTGTTGTCCGGCAGCCGGCCTTGCGGCCGTTGGCGGGCATATTCCAGCGAATACAGGTAGCCGGCGTATCCGAGCATCACCGCGCCCATGCCAACGCCGATACGCGCCTCGTTCATCATCTGGAACATGCAGGCCAGGCCTTGGTGCGGCTGGCCGACCAGGTAGCCGACGCACTGGTCGTTGTCGCCGAAGTTCAGCGCGGTGGAGGTGGTACCGCGCCAGCCCATCTTGTGGAACAGCCCGGCCAGCAGCACGTCGTTGCGCGGGCCACGGCTGCCGTCGGGGTTGACGTTGTACTTGGGCACGATGAACAGCGAGATGCCTTTCACCCCGGGCGGTGCGTCCGGCAGCTTTGCCAGCACCATGTGCACGATGTTTTCCGACAGTTCGTGGTCGCCACCGGAGATGAAGATCTTGTTGCCCTTGAGCCGGTAGCTGCCGTCGCCCGCAGGTTCGGCACGGGTGCGGATGTCGGCCAGAGACGAGCCAGCGTGGGGCTCGGTCAGCGCCATGGTGCCGAAGTAGCGGCCCTCGATCATTGGCTGCAGGAACAGACGCTTCTGTTCCTCTGTGCCGAAACTTTCGATCAGGTTGGCTGCGCCCATGGTCAGGAACGGGTAGGCCGTGGTGCCGGCGTTGGCAGCCTGGAAGTGAGCGAAGCAGGCCTGCGAGACCAGGCTGGGCAGTTGCATGCCGCCGACCTCGAAGTCGCGATTGGCGTTGAGGAAGCCGGCCTTGAGGAAGGCATCGACGGCAGGCTTGACCTCGGGGATCAGTTCCGCGCGGCCGTCCACGTAGCGCGGCTCGTTTTCGTCGGCCTTGCGGTTGTGCGGGGCGAAGTACTTTTCGGCGATGATGCGGGCGGTAGCCAGTGCCGCGTCGAAGGTTTCGCGGCTGTGCTCGGCAAAGCGCGGGCGCTGGGTGAGGGCTTGGGCGTCGAGCACTTCGTAGAGCTCAAAGGCCAGGTTGCGGGGGCTGAGCAGGGTCTCGGGCATGGGGGCGGTCCTGAGGCGGGATGCTGCGAGTGTAGGGAATCGGGTGGGGTGGGGGGAGGTTAATAGGTTTGGGTGATATGGGTTTAGAACGGGTGGGGCATACAGGTGCTTGCCTTGATTTTTTCTGCGCCTGCAAGACCGAGCGCCGCCCGCGCGGCGCATCGCGACGCAAGGCCGCTCCCACATTTGTTTCGGGCCAATCCATCCTGTAAGGCCACCGCTGTCCGCCTTGGTTGTTCCATGCGGTATTGAAGGGGGTGCAGTCGCTCTTTATCGATCTCCAGCCATGCACCCAGGGTG
Source organism: Pseudomonas fortuita (assembly GCF_026898135.2). Lineage (NCBI taxonomy): Bacteria > Pseudomonadati > Pseudomonadota > Gammaproteobacteria > Pseudomonadales > Pseudomonadaceae > Pseudomonas > Pseudomonas fortuita. The sequence goes on along the minus strand of NZ_CP114035.2, from coordinate 5,768,986 downwards.
CGCGCGCCATAGGCACAGGAGAGACTGGCCCGAAACAGATGTGGGAGCGGCCTTGCGTCGCGATGCGCCGCGCGGGCGGCGCGCGATTTCACAGGCGCTGCAAAAGGTGAGGCGAACACCTTCCAGCCTCACCGCATTCCGGCCAGTTTCGGCAGATCATTTTAGGTTTTCACCTATTCCATGTAGTCCATTTCCCAAACATACTCCCAACCCCCTTCAAGCCATTGCGGTGCTCTGGATCGGGCCCTAGTCTCGGGTGGTCGCTGCCAAATCAGTGACCGGCTTTGACAGGCCGCTTAGGTCAAACCGCATCGCTTTGCCTTTATGGCAGCTGTGCATGGGGCACTTCGTGTGCGCCGGGTTTTGGTTTGCCTACCGGTCTGTCAACCCATGTACAGCTGCCACCCTCTTGTTTGACAGCAGGTGTGTAGTGGTCTTTATCACTAGGTGAACCATGATGCTGAAGATAGTCCCCGATCCACCCCTTAACGCCCATTCCCTTGAAGACACCCTGATCCAGGCCACGGATCACGCGCTGTGTGCCGCAACCGTGGTGCACCACGCCATACAGCTGCAGCCCAGGTCGCCGGCTTCGATCCTGATGATGACCACGATGCATGAACTGGAGGCGCTGCGGGCTTTGCTTGAGTCTGCATTGGTTCAGGTGCAGATGCCCGCTGAGGCCAGGCCAGGCAGTCGAGAATTATCAGGGGATTGAACAATGACAACAGAAGACCCCCAGTTCACCGTCGGCAAGACAACTTTCTACCAGGGCGAAAACGGCACGCATCCATTGTTCCGCATCGAGCCCGGTATCCCGTGCATGGATGCCCGCGAGCAGTCGTCGGAATTGATGGGCTATGTGCGCGAACTGACCATTACCGGGCTGATGGATGAGAAGCCAATGATGATATGGGCTGCCCATTACCTGAGTGCCATGGCAAAGGCACTGATGGATGATGCCGAGTTGGGCATGAAGCAGTGAGGGCTTGCCTTCCGGTTGCGTGAAGGCGGCCAGGTGTTAGTCACAACATTTTCTGCGCCTGTGAGATCGAGCGCCGCCCGCGCGGCGCATCGCGACGCAAGGCCGCTCCCACATTTGTTCCGGGCCAGTCCATTCTGTGAGGCCACCGCTGTCCGCCTTGTTTGTTCCATGCGGTATTGAAGTGGGCGCAGTCGCTCTTTATCGATCTCCAGCCATGCACCCAGGGTGCGCGCGCCATAGGCACAGGAGAGACTGGCCCGAAACAGATGTGGGAGCGGCCTTGCGTCGCGATGCGCCGCGCGGGCGGCGCTCGGTCTCACACGCGCAGAAAATGTTGTGGCGAGCACCTGTCAGCCCAACCCAATCTCAAACAAACCCCCATAAAAAAGGGAGAGCCGAAGCTCTCCTTTTTTCAACAACCCTCAGCCTCAGCCAATGGTCATCAAGCTGGCATTACCGCCGGCAGCAGCAGTGTTCACACTCACCGCCCGCTCAATCACCAACCGCTCCAGCGCAATCTGGTGATCCCCGCTGGACAGCCCGTGCACACCGACGATGGCACCGGCACGCTTGGCCACCTGCTGGCAGACGCTGCGCAGCTGGTCCGAGTCGCCATGGTGGATCACGGCGTCGAACGCCACTTCATCCTTGTTCCAGTCAGCCACCAGCTTCACCTTGGCCTGCAGCTCACGCGGCAGGCGGGCACGCAGGGCTTTGCCAGGCTCGCTGTCTGCCCACACCGCCGAGCTGCCGACGGCCAGTACGGCGGCCAACTGCGCCAGCAGGTCAGCCTCGTTGTCGGCCAGGCACAGCACGTGCTCACGCGGCAGGATGGTGTAGCTGTTGCGCTCGCCGGTCGGGCCTGGCAGCAGGCGGGCGATGCCGCTCTGCGACTGGCTGGCGAACTGGTCACAGAGCGCAGCCAGGTCGGCCAGTTGGTTGCTCTGGGCCCAGGCCTTCAGGCCGTGCAGCGGCTTGACCAGCTGTTCGTGCAGGGTGCGGTCTGGCTTGCCTTCGCCGTCCTGCTGCTGGAAGTGGCGGCCAATGGCATCGGCCGGGCGGGTCGACAACAGGCGGTACAGGTACAGTGGGCCGCCGGCTTTCGGGCCGGTGCCAGACAGGCCTTCACCACCGAACGGCTGCACGCCCACCACTGCACCCACAATGTTGCGGTTGACGTACATGTTGCCGGCGTTGGCGGTTTCCACCACCTTGGCGATGGTCTCGTCGATGCGGGTATGCACGCCGAGGGTCAGGCCGTAGCCGGAGTTGTTGATCTGCTCGATCAGTTGGTCCAGGTTGCGGCGGTTGTAACGCACCACGTGCAGCACCGGGCCGAAGATTTCACGCTTCAGTTCGTCGAAGCTTTCCAGCTCGATCAGGGTCGGCATCACGAAGGTGCCACGTTTGACCTCGGTCGCGTCGGCAATGGCCACCTGATAGACCGCGCGGCCTTTCTCGCGCATGCCCTGGATGTGCTTCTCGATGCCGGCCTTGGCTTCGGCGTCGATCACCGGGCCAATGTCCACGGCCAGGCGGTCCGGGCAGCCCAGACGGCTTTCGGCCATGGCGCCCTTGAGCATTTCGATTACGCGGTCGGCGGAGTCTTCCTGCAGGCACAGCACGCGCAGGGCCGAGCAACGCTGGCCGGCACTGTCGAAGGCCGAGGACACCACGTCGATCACCACCTGCTCGGTCAGCGCCGAGGAGTCGACGATCATCGCGTTCTGGCCGCCGGTTTCGGCAATCAGCGGGATCGGGCGGCCCTGGTTGTCCAGGCGGCCGGCGACGTTGCGCTGCAGCAGGCGGGCAACCTCGGTGGAGCCGGTGAACATTACGCCTTTAACGCGCTCGTCACCCACCAGGCCGGCGCCGACGGTTTCGCCGCGGCCCGGCAGCAGTTGCAGCACGCCCTCGGGGATGCCGGCTTCCAGCAGCAGGCGCACGGCCTGGGCGGCGATCAGCGGGGTTTGCTCGGCGGGCTTCGCCAGCACCGGGTTGCCGGCAGCCAGGGCCGCAGCTACCTGGCCGGTAAAGATCGCCAGCGGGAAGTTCCATGGGCTGATGCACACCACTGGGCCCAGGGGGCGGTGGGCGTCGTTGCTGAAATCGTTGCGTGCCTGCACGGCGTAGTAGCGCAGGAAGTCCACGGCTTCACGCACTTCAGCGATGGCGTTGGCGAAGGTCTTGCCGGCTTCGCGAATGAGCAGACCCATCAGCGGCTGGATTTCGGCCTCCATCAGGTCGGCGGTGCGTTCCAGAATGGCAGCGCGCTCGGCGGGTGGGGTGGCCTGCCAGATCGGCGCGGCGTTCAAAGCGCACTGGATGGCGTTGTCCACGTCGGCAACGGTGGCTTCCTGTACATGGCCGACCACGTCGCGGTGATCCGCTGGATTCAGTACCGGCGCGGCAGCGCTTTCACTGGCGGCGCAGGCCAGCATCGGGGCGGCCTTCCAGTCGTTGTGAGCGGTGGCCAGCATGGCGCAGGACAGTGACGCCAGGCGGTGCTCGTTGGCCATGTCGATGCCGGCCGAGTTGGCCCGCTCAGTGCCATACAGGTCGCGCGGCAACGGGATACGCGGGTGTGGCAGGCCGATGTTGCCTTCCTGGGTGCCCATGCGCTCGATGCTGGCGACCGGGTCGGCGACCAGTTCCTGAATGGAGATCGAGTGGTCGGCGATGCGGTTGACGAACGAGGTGTTGGCGCCGTTTTCCAGCAGGCGGCGTACCAGGTAGGCCAGCAGCGTCTCGTGGGTACCAACCGGCGCATAGACCCGGCACGGGCGATTCAGCTTGCCATCGGCAATCTTGCCGACCACTTGCTCGTACAGCGGCTCGCCCATGCCGTGCAGGCATTGGAACTCGTATTGGCCCGGGTAGTAGTTCTGCCCGGCAATGTGGTAAATGGCCGACAGGGTGTGGGCGTTGTGGGTGGCGAACTGCGGGTAGATGGCTTCTGGTACGGCCAGTAGCTTGCGGGCGCAGGCGACGTAGGAAACGTCGGTGTACACCTTGCGGGTATAGACCGGGTAGCCTTCCAGGCCTTCGACCTGGGCGCGCTTGATCTCGCTGTCCCAGTAGGCGCCTTTTACCAGGCGGATCATCAGGCGGTGGCGGCTGCGCTTGGCCAGGTCGATGACGTAGTCGATCACGTACGGGCAGCGCTTCTGGTAGGCCTGGATAACGAAACCGATACCGTTCCAGCCCGCCAACGACGGCTCGAAGCACAGGCGCTCGAGCAGGTCGAGCGACAGCTCCAGGCGGTCGGCTTCTTCGGCGTCGATGTTCAGGCCGATGTCGTACTGCTTGGCCAGCAGGGTCAGCGACAGCAGGCGCGGGTACAGCTCTTCCATCACGCGCTCGTACTGGGCGCGGCTGTAGCGCGGGTGCAGTGCCGACAGCTTGATGGAGATGCCCGGGCCTTCATAGATGCCGCGGCCATGGGAGGCCTTGCCGATCGAGTGGATGGCTTGCTCGTAGGAGGCCAGGTACTTTTGCGCGTCGTGCTCGGTCAGTGCGGCTTCGCCGAGCATGTCGTAGGAATAGCGGAAACCCTTGGCCTCGAAGCGGCTGGCGTTGGCCAGGGCTTCGGCAATGGTCTCACCGGTGACGAACTGCTCGCCCATCAGGCGCATGGCCATGTCGACGCCCTTGCGGATCATCGGCTCGCCGCTCTTGCCGATGATGCGGGTGAGCGAGGAGGTGAGACCGGATTCGTTGTGGGTGCTGACCAGCTTGCCGGTCAGCAGCAGGCCCCAGGTGGCGGCGTTGACGAACAGCGACGGGCTGTTGCCCAGGTGCGGCTGCCAGTTGCCGGTGCTTATCTTGTCGCGGATCAGCGCATCGCGGGTGCCCTTGTCGGGGATGCGCAGCAGGGCTTCGGCCAGGCACATCAGCGCCACGCCCTCCTGGGACGACAGCGAGAACTCCTGCAGCAGGCCCTGGACGATGCCGGCGCGACCGCCAGCACTCTTCTGATTACGCAGTTTTTCGGCAATGCCGGCGGCCAGCTTGTTGGTGGCTTCGGCCAGTGGTGCGCTCAGGCGCGCCTGTTCCAGCAGCATCGGCACCACCTCTTGCTCGGGGCGGCGGTAGGCGGCGGTGATTGCCGCGCGAAGTACCGACTGCGGCAGGATGCTCTCGGCAAATTCGAGGAAGCACTGGTGGCTGTGGTCGGCCGGGATCTCACCGGCATCGTCGACAAGGTTGCCGACATGGCCGTTAAGTTCGGTCAGGGTGGCACCACCCTCAAGCTTCTCCAGATAATTGAAGATCGCTTGCTTGATCAACCAGTGCGGCGTGCGGTCAATGGACTGCGCAGCTGCTTTGAGTCGCTCACGGGTCGGGTCGTCGAGTTTGACCCCAAGGGTGGTAGTCGCCATTTCTTATCCTCGTTATTGCCACGGCTGTGGCCTAAGCTGGCGCCAAGAGTAGCTGTAGGACAATTCGGGTGCAACCAGGTGCAACCGCATTTTTTGGCGCTATAGGTGCAACTCGTCTGACAGACATTTCCATGCCCTTCAATAAGGGCTTTAAGGGTGAGTTTTCTTATGAAAAACCCCTGTGATGCTCCAAAAAGGAGCAAAAAAGTGCCTCCTACGGAATATTGACGAGCGGGTGCAACTTCCAAATGAAAAATGGTTGCACCTGCTTTGCGTTGTTGCATAGGATTCGCCGCCTGGGTGCAACCGTCACGACTATGGTTGTGCATGAGATAAAAACAAACGCCAGGGCACACGCATGGGCAATCCACTTACGATCACTTTCGTGGTCTACATCGCAGCAATGGTACTGATCGGCTTCGCCGCCTATCGCGCCACCAACAACCTTTCCGATTACATTCTGGGTGGTCGCAGCCTGGGTAGCGTTGTTACAGCGCTGTCTGCCGGGGCATCCGACATGAGCGGCTGGCTGCTGATGGGCCTGCCGGGCGCCATCTACTTTTCGGGCCTGTCCGAGGCCTGGATCGCCATCGGTTTGACCGTTGGTGCTTACCTGAACTGGCTGTTCGTCGCTGGCCGGTTGCGTGTCCAGACCGAGCACAACGGCGATGCGCTGACTCTGCCGGACTACTTCTCCAGCCGATTCGAAGACAATAGCGGCCTGCTGCGGATTATTTCGGCGATCGTCATCCTGGTGTTCTTCACCATCTACTGCGCTTCTGGCATCGTTGCCGGTGCCCGCCTGTTCGAAAGCACCTTTGGCATGTCTTACGAGACTGCCCTGTGGGCTGGCGCCGCAGCGACCATCGCCTACACCTTCGTCGGTGGTTTCCTGGCGGTGAGCTGGACCGATACGGTTCAGGCTTCGCTGATGATCTTCGCGCTCATCCTGACCCCGGTGATCGTGCTGATTTCCACGGGCGGTTTCGACACCACCTTTGCTGCCATCGAGGCGGTGAACCCAGCCAATTTCGACATGTTCAAAGGTGCTACCTTCATCGGCATCATCTCGCTGATGGGCTGGGGCCTGGGCTACTTTGGCCAGCCGCACATCCTGGCGCGCTTCATGGCCGCCGATTCGGTGAAGTCGATCGCCAAGGCTCGCCGCATCTCCATGACCTGGATGATCCTGTGCCTGGCCGGTACCTGCGCCGTGGGCTTCTTCGGCATCGCCTACTTCTCGGCCAACCCTGACCTGGCGGGCCCGGTCACCGAGAACCATGAGCGTGTGTTCATAGAGCTGGCCAAGATCCTGTTCAACCCATGGGTCGCTGGCGTACTGCTGTCGGCCATTCTTGCGGCGGTAATGAGCACCCTGAGCTGCCAGTTGCTGGTGTGCTCCAGTGCATTGACCGAAGACTTCTACAAGGCCTTCCTGCGCAAGAACGCTTCGCAGCTCGAGCTGGTGTGGGTCGGTCGCCTGATGGTGCTGGCCGTGGCCCTGATTGCCATCGCCATGGCTGCCAACCCGGAAAACCGCGTGCTGGGCCTTGTGGCCTACGCCTGGGCTGGCTTCGGTGCCGCCTTCGGTCCGGTGGTGCTGATTTCGGTGCTGTGGAAAGGCATGACCCGAAACGGCGCGCTGGCCGGTATCGTGGTGGGTGCACTGACCGTTATCCTGTGGAAGCAGATCGATACCTGGGGCCTGTACGAAATTATCCCGGGCTTCCTGCTGGCTAGCATCGCCATCGTTTTGGTGAGCAAGCTGGGCAGCCCCTCCAAGGCAATGGTGCAGCGCTTCGAGACGGCTGACGCGGCGTATCACGCTGACAAGTGATGAGTGCTGGGTAGGCAACGAGTACGGCCCGAACAACAGCGTTGTTCGGGCCGTACTCGTTTGTAGCGGATGATTGCTTACAGGGTGAACTCGCACCGCGTTGGTTCGAACGCACCGGCCACACGTGGCACGATCAGGGCTTCATACTTGCCAGGGCCATGCCGGTCCAGGCCAACCTCCCATTCGTCGGATTTCGAGCTTGGCACTACCAGTGTCTCAGTAACGCCTTCAGGGTTCTTGAGTTTGAGCTGGGCGGTATAAGGCACATTGTCCAGGCCCAGTTTGCCGTGCAGGCGGTTTTGAGTTTTATCGTATTGGATGGAAGCTTTCATTTCATTTGCTCCTGGTTGGTGGAGACTCGATTCTTGGGATTTGCAGGGGCGCAGCGAATCAGGAATTCATTCCGAACGATGAGGGTTTTCATGGCTTCTCAACGGCGCGAGGGCGCTTGCGGTTGATTGCTGCACCTGACTCCGCCTGCAAGGCAAGGTAAACTTGCCACCCCCGCAGGAGTTGCCATGAACTATCGTCACGCCTTCCACGCCGGCAACCACGCCGACGTCCTCAAGCACATCGTGCTGACCCGCCTCATCGCCTTGATGTCGCGCAAGGAGCAGCCATTTGCCTACATCGATACCCACGCTGGGCTTGGTCTGTACGACCTGCAAGGCGACCAGGCAACCCGGACCGGCGAGTACCTGGAAGGCGTCGCCCGCTTGTGGGGCCGCGATGATGTGCCCGCCATGGCTGCCGACTACCTGCGCGTCATCAAGCGCCTGAACGCGGACGGCGAGCTGCGTTACTACCCCGGTTCGCCCGAGCTGGCTCGCCGCCTGATGCGCCAGCAAGACCGCGCCCTGCTCAACGAAAAGCATCCTGAAGACGGGCCGCTGCTCAAAGAGAACATGAAAAAAGACCCGCGTGTGGTCGTGCACCTGGGCGAAGGCTGGCATGTGCCCAGGGCCCTGCTACCGGTGCAGGAAAAGCGCGCGATCATGCTGATCGACCCGCCGTTCGAGCAGGCCGATGAGCTCAAGCGCTGCACCCATTCCATGAAAGAGGCCATCAGCCGCATGCGCCAGACCGTCGCGGCTATCTGGTACCCCATCAAGGACCAGCGCTCGCTGACGCGTTACTACCAGGACCTGACCAGCACTGGCGCGCCAAAATTGCTGCGGGTCGAGCTGTATGTGCACCACCAGGACAGCCCGCAGGGCCTTAATGGCTCGGGCCTGGCCATCGCCAACCCGCCATGGGGCCTGGAAGAAGAGCTCAAGGAGCTGCTGCCGTGGCTGGCCAAGGAGCTGGCGCAGACGGACGGTAGCTATCGCATGGACTGGCTCATCGCCGAATAGTATTGCCTGCCTGTACTGGCCTCATCGCTGGCAAGCCAGCTCCTGCAAGTACTGCATCTCCCTTGAGGGCAGCGGTGTTCCTGTGGGAGCTGGCTTGCCGGCGATGAGGCCAGTACGGGTTGCCGCGTTGCGCTTATGTTTGCGTTATAATCCCGCCCTTTAGCCGCCACCCGCCCATGAGGCCGCTGGCGCATTTTTACCGAATGAAGAGGCTAATCCCTTGGCATTGACGATTCTTGGCCTGTCCGGCGCCCTTAGCCATGACCCTTCCGCGGCCCTGTACATTGACGGCAAGCTGATTGCCGCCGCCGAAGAAGAGCGCTTCGTGCGTGACAAGCATGCGAAGAACCGCATGCCCTACGAGTCGGCGAAGTTCTGCCTGGAGCAGGCAGGCATCAAGCCGTCCGACGTCGACGTGGTAGCCATCCCGTTCGCCCCGATCAGCCTGTTCGGCAAGGCGCGCTGGCACTATGCCAAGCGCTATTGGTACGCCCCGGATCGCGCCCTCGATGCGATCCTGATGGGCAACCGTCGCTACAAGCGCTATCGCAAGAAAATCGTCTGGTGCCTGGAGCAGCTGGGCTTCGACCCGAAAAAGGTCAAGATCGAGCCGGTCGAGCATCACCTGGCCCACGCCTCCAGTGCCTACCACTGCTCTGGCTTCAAGGAAAAAACCGCGATCCTCGGCATTGATGGTAAAGGCGAATACGCCACCACCTTCTTTGGCTACGGCGAAAACGGCAAGATCCACAAGATCAAGGAATTCTTCGACCCGGACTCCCTGGGTGGCCTGTACGGTGCGATCACCGAGTTCCTCGGCTTCGAAATGCTCGACGGCGAGTTCAAGGTCATGGGCATGGCGCCGTACGGCGACGCCAGCAAGTACGACTTCTCGCGGTTGGCCAGCTTCGAAAACGGCGAACTGGTGATCAACACCGATTACGCCAACGTCATTGGCCTGCGCCGCTATAAAGAGAAGGGCAAGGGTTTCTACTTCTCGCCGAAGCTGATCGAATGGCTGGGCCCCAAGCGCGAAGGCGACATCGCAGACGAGCCGTACATCCATTACGCCGCCAGCATGCAGGCGCTGTTCGAGAAGCTGGCGCTGCAGATGATCGACCACTACCTGGGCGACACCCTGCGTGAAACCGGCAAGCTGGCCTTCGCCGGCGGCTGCGCGCTGAACGTCAAGCTCAACCAGAAGATCATCGCCCGCCCGGACGTGAAAGAGCTGTTCGTCCAGCCGGCCTCCGGCGACGCCGGTACTGCTGTCGGCGCCGCAGCCTATGTTTCCCACGCCCGCGGCGTACCGGTGGAGAAGATGGAGCATGTGTATCTCGGCCCTTCGTACTCCAACGAAGACGTGATCGCCGCCTGCGCCCGTCACCCGAACCAGCCCAAGTGGCGCAAGCTCGACAACATGCCGCAGCAAATCGCCCAGATCATGGTCGACGGCAACCCGGTGGCCTGGTTCCAGGGCCGCATGGAGTTCGGCCCGCGCGCCCTGGGTGGCCGTTCGATCATCGGCTGCCCGAGCGTCGAAGGCGTGGCTGACCGCATCAACCACCAGATCAAGTTCCGCGAGCGCTGGAGACCTTTCTGCCCGTCGATGCTCGACACCGTCGCCCCGCAGATGATCAAGGTCGACCACCCGGCACCGTTCATGACCTTCACCTTCGAAGTGGCTGAAGAGTGGAAGACCCGCGTACCGGAAGTGGTGCACGAGGACGGTACTTCGCGTGCCCAGGTGCTCAAGCGCGAGTACAACCCGCGCTACTACGACATGATGAAGGCGCTGGAAGACCTGACCGGCAATGGCGTGTCGCTGAACACCTCGCTCAACCGTCGCGGTGAACCTATGATCTGCTCGCCGACCGATGCCCTGAACATGTTCTTCGGCTCGGACCTGCAGTACCTGATCATGGAAGACATCCTGGTGGTGAAGGACGGCGCGGCCGCCTATGACCAGCCGCTCTGAACCGCGCATCCTGCAGTTCTGCCATGGCTATGACGGGCCGTTCCTCGACTGTGCCCGTCAGTACGCCAGCCTGTTCCAGGGGCGTGGCTACCAGGTCACCACGGTGTTCCTCACCGGTGCCGCCGACCCGCAGGTGGCGGCCGGTTGCGCGTCTGACGAGGTGCTGTTCCTTGAGTTCAGCTCCAAGGCCGTGCGTGGCCTCAAGCTCGGTGCCATCCGTGCCTTGCGGCGCATTGCGGCCGAGCGCAACTTCGCCTTCTGCATTGCCCACCGCTTCAAGCCCATCTACGTGGCCCTGCTGGGCACCGGCCTGCCGGTGATCGGCGTGCACCATGCCTTTGGCGACTATGAGCGCAAAGGCCGCCGGCTGTTCGCCAACCTGTTCAGCAAGCGCCTGATCCTGCTGGGCGTGTCAGACGCGGTGCGTGACGACATGCGCCGCTGCCTGCCACAGTGGCCAGCCGAACGCATCCAGACTTTGTATAACCGCATCGACATCGACGCCCTGCAAACGGCCCTGGTGCCGCGCGCCGAGGCTCGCCGGGCTCTGGGCCTGGACACGCAGGCGTGGGTCGTCGGCAATGTCGGTCGCCTGCACCCGGACAAGGACCAGGCCACTTTGTTGCGTGGTTTTGCCCAGGCGCTGCCCAAGCTGCCGGCCGGCGCGCGCCTGGCGATCCTCGGCAAGGGCCGGCTAGAGGCCGAGCTCAAGGCCTTGGCCGCCGAGCTGGGGATTGCCGGCCAGGTGAGCTTCCTGGGCCAGGTGCCGGATGCACGCCGCTACTTCGAGGCATTCGATGTGTTCGCCCTGAGCTCCGACCACGAGCCGTTCGGCATGGTCCTGCTCGAAGCCATGGTCGCTGGCGTACCGGTGCTGGCCACGGCTTGCGGCGGGGCTCGTGAAGTGGTCGAGGGTGTGGGTGTGCTGTTCCCGTTGGGCGATGCTGCCCAGTTGGCTCAGGGCCTGGAGCATATGGCCACGCTGAGCGCCGAACAGCGCCAGGCCTGTGCTGAGCACATGCTGCAACGCCTGCGTGAACGCTTCTCCGACCAGGCGGTACGCGAGACCTTCTGGCAGTTGCCGCAGGTACGTGCACTGGTGGGGCAGGCTTGATGCTCAATCGTATCCAGGCCTTCCGCGAGCGCGGGTGGCAAACGATCGACGCCAAGGCCTACGCCGAGGCATGGGCGCGTTTTGGTGGCAGTGTCGCCACCCATCCGCTGGTGGTCGAGCAACTGGCTGACCTGGCGCAGATCCCGGTACGTTACCTGGGCTGGTATCAGGCCGGCGAGCTGAAAGCCGCCATCCCGACCTGGGGGCGCCACCTGGCGCTGGCCAAGGACGTGCTCAAGCGTGCCGGCAAAAAAGCCCTGTTCGACTTGGGCAATGCCGAAATCATCCTGCCAGCTGCGGCCGATGCCGCTGCACCGTTGCGCCATACCGCACGCTACCTGTCCGAACTGAGCCAGGGCCGTTTCACGGGCCTCAAGGAACAGAAGGAACAGCTGGCGATGGCGCGGGCGCACGAAGACCTGTCGAAGAAATTCCGCTACAACCAGCGCCGCGAACTGCGCCTGCTGGAAGAGGCGGGTGGCGTGGTGCGCCCGATCAGCGACTTCAGTGCCCAGCAAATCGCCAGCATGTACTGCGACCTGTTCCAGCGCCGCTGGGGCTTCCCTGCCACCGGTGCCGAGCGCATGGCCGAGGTGCTGGAGCGTCTGCGCGAGCTGCTGATCGGCTCTGTGCTGATGCTGGACGGCAAGCCGATTGCCATTCAGCTGGTGTACCGCGTCGAAGCGCCGGACTGGGTCAGCGTCGAGTACATCAATGGCGGTGTAGACCCTGAAACCAAGGCCTTCAGCCCAGGCAGCGTGCTGAGTTTCCTCAATACCCAGGCCGCCTGGGAAGACGCCCGGGCGCGCAACAAACCATTGCGGTTCTCGTTCGGCCGTGCCGACCGCGAATACAAGGACCGTTGGTGCAACCCTGTGCCGGTGTATCAGGCGTGAGCCGTAAGCAGCAGTTGCTCAAGCGCCACCGGCGCAACAAGCGTCTGGGCTTGCTGGCAGGCCTGGTTGCGCTGGTCGCCCTCGGTGTACTGGCCTGGTGGTGGCTGCCGCTGTTGCTGTTGCCGCTGCTCTGGGCCGCCCACGAGGCCTGGTTTGCCGACCACCTGTTCTACGCACCCGGCGAGGACTACGCCTACGACTTCGGTGACCAGGCGCGGCAAGTACCTGCCAGCCTGCACGCGGGCCTGCTCAAGGCCGACTGCGTGCTACAGGGCGATGAAACCCTTGTGCTTGAGCTGCGGGTAAAAGGCAGCTGGCTCGGTCGGTTCCTGGACCCGCAGGTCGCGCTGCTGGCGGGTGAGCAGGCCGATCGGCAAACCTTCGAGCGTGGCGTCGATGGCGTGCGCTTCCTCAACCTGACCGGCCTGGCTGCGCCGCTCCAGGCCGGCGCATTGCGCCTGCGTGGTCGCCATTGCCGGCTGCTGGGCGAGCCGCGTCTGTGGATAACGCCGGCGGTCGAACTGCAACGGCGCCGGGTGATGGTGATTGCGCCGCATGCCGACGACGCCGAGCTTGCTGCGTATGGCCTTTACAGCCAGGCAGATGAAACCTGGGTAGTGACGCTGACCGCCGGTGAAATCGAGGCCGAGCACTATCAGCAGATGGGCCTGGGCAAGGCCGAGGCCGCGCGCCTGAAGGGCCGCCTGCGCGCCTGGGACAGCATCGCCGTGCCGCGTTGGGCCGGTGTGCCGGAGTCGCGTTGCGTACAGCTGGGCTACTTTTGCCTGCAGTTGCCTGCCATGCAGGCCGCGCCAGAGCAGCCTGTGGCGTCACGCGAGGCCGAGCTGGCCGATATCCGCGTATTTCGCCAGTTCAACCCGTTCCCGCTGCCGGCCGACAGCGATGGTGCGCCAACCTGGAACAACCTGCTGGCCGACCTGCGTAACTTGCTGGAAATGGCCAGGCCGCAAGTCCTGGTAATGCCGCACCCGCAACTCGACCCGCACCCCGATCACATCTGCGCTCAGGCAGCGGTGCTGGAGGCCTTGCAAGGCCTGGCATGGCAGCCACAAACCCTGCTGTGCTACGCCAACCACCTGCATGACAACGACCGCTGGCCCATGGGCGACAGCGGCGATGGTGTGGCCTTGCCTCCGCAGTTGAGTGCTGTGCAGGCCTGGGCACCTTGCAGCCTGGTCCTGGACGTGGCTACCCAGCACGACAAAGCCATGGCCCTGGGCATGATGCACGACCTGCAGCCGGCCCCGCCATTCAAGCGCCGCCTGCGCCGCTTGCTGCAACGCTGGCTGGCCGGACGGCGGCCGTCGCCTTATGGGGAGAACGAGTTCTTCCGCAAGGCCGTGCGCCGACACGAACTGTTCTGGCGGCGCGAGCTGTAAGTACGCCCCATGGTTGACCGCGATGGCGCAGAGCGCCCAAGGAAAGCAATGAAAGTCCTATTTCTGGTGCAGAAGGAACAGCGGGCGATTCTCGACCGCCTGTACGATGGCGTCGCGGCCAACTGCGAGTGCGACCTGCGTTGGCTGACCAGCGAAGACCAGCGCAACCTGCGTCGCTACTTCAAGCGTGAAGTGCAGGTCGAGCGTTATGACCGCATCGTGTTCTTTCTGCGCTTCAAGCAGGAAATCCGTCAGGTGGCCTTCATCCGTACCGTACCGAACCTGGTCATCCTCGAGCACGACGCCTACCAGAACTACATCCCGTGCAAGTACACCGGCAAGTTCAGCGCCCATTACCGCCAGTTGCCATGGGCGCGGGTGATCAGCTCTGGCTACATGGTCAGCGAGCGCCTGCGCCAGGAAGGTTTCGATGCGGTGTTCGTGCCCAAGGGCTATGACGAGCAGTTGCTGGCCGACCAAGGGCGTGAGCGCGACATCGAACTGGCCTTCGTCGGCAGTGTCAACAGCGTGGCCTACAGCGGTCGCAAGGCGCTGCTGGATGAGTTGGGGCAGGTCGAGAACCTGCTGGTCACCCGCACCAAGTCGGGTGAAGACTACTGCAACACGCTCAACCGTATTCGTTTCTTCGTCAGTGCCGACGTCGGCATGGGCGAATACATGATCAAGAACTTCGAAGCCATGGCCTGCGGCTGTGTACTGCTGGCGTACGACCAGGGCGAGGAGGAAAACCGCGCGCTGGGCCTGGAAGACATGCACAACGTGGTGTTCTATGACAACATCCCGACCCTTCAGGAAAAGCTCCGCCGTTTGCGTGCAGCCCCAGAACTTGCCCGGCAGATTGCTGAAAATGGCCGCCATCTGGCGGTTTCCCGTTTCAGTTTCGCCGCCGTTGGACGTAGCATCGTCGACCACATGCGCCCGGCGCTCAGGCCCCACCCGCCGTTGTCTGCGTGGCAGCGGCTACGCCTGACGCTGGGCATCTAAACAAGAGCTTTCGCGCCCAGGAGCGGGTGTTGAAAGCCGATAGTCGCAATGCGGAGGGAGTCCGGTGCGCTTTTCAGAAGAAAGTGATGTCACGCTCGTCGTGACCAGTTGTGGGCGGTTCGATCTGCTCAAAGACACCCTTGAGAGTTTCGATCGCTACAACACAGCGCCCATTCGCGAAGTGTTCATCACCGAAGATTCCGGTGACGATGCCGTGCATGCTGCGGTGCCTGAGCACTGGAGACCGTACTGCAAGGTGTTCGTCAACCGGCCCAAACTCGGCCAGTTGCCCTCGATCGACCTGGCCTACAGTCACGTCACGACGCCTTACATCTTCCACTGCGAAGACGACTGGCACTTCTACCGCCAGAGCTTTGTCGAAGACTCGCGGGCTATCCTGGATGCCAGGCCTGACCTGCTGCAAGTGTGGCTGCGCAGCCATGCCCATGACTTGGCTATCCACAGCCCTTACATTCACCTGGGCGATCGCCAGGTCATTGCCGGCGTGCCGTGTTATCCGCTGCTGTCCGACAAGGCCGAATGGCAAGCGTTTTCGCTCAATCCCGGCCTGCGTCGATTGAGTGATTATCAGCGCTGTGCGCCATTCGCCGCCTATGCTGGAGAGAAGGCGCTTTCCCGACGCTACGCTGAGTTTAATTTGACAGCGGTCACCTTGGAAGGTGATGCAGTGTTGCACACTGGCTTTGGCAATCACGTGACCTTGCCCATCGAAGTGGCGCGCAAGGCCAAACGTCGTCAACGTGATCGTATCAAGCTGGCATTGACGCTGGTGACAGGTGCTTTGATCGGCATGGGTATCACCCTTTTTGTTCAATGAAGTCGCTGTCCCACCTGACATGAGCGGGAGAGGGCCCATGAACATCGTCAATATGATGTGGGCGGGTGGAACGCCGTACATGTCCATCCACAAGGTGCATCGGCAAGTGCTGTCGCACGCCGGCACCGATGCCCGGATCAGTAACTGGTTGCTGCTGGGTAGCGGGCTGTGCTGTGGGCTCGGTTCAACACGGGAGTGGCACATGCCACCACGAGCTCTGAAAGGGCGGCACCTGTGGCGCCTGCTGCGGCCGTGGTTGCGCATGCGCTTGCGCAAGGGGCTGACAGAGGCCAAGGCAGAAATCGTACTGCTCGATGGTATTGGGGTTGCGCGGCTGGTATTGCCGCTACTGCGGAACATTCCCCATGTTCGGGCCAAGGTGCTGTTCCATGGCAAAACGCGCCTGAACAACAGTGACATTCGCCTGTTGCGCATGTTTCCGGGCGAGCGGCTGAGCATCGCGGCCGTGTCGCATACGCTGGCCAAATCGCTGGAACATGACCTGGGCAGGCCAGTGCAGACCCTGCGCATGGCGCTCGACCCGCTGGCGTTCGTCGAACCGTTGCTGAGCCGGAACCAGGCCAGGCAGGCGTTGCAGCTGCCTCAGGCCGACGGGGTGATGCTGGGCGCGGTAGGGCGGTTGGTTGAAAGCAAAGGATTTGAAATGCTGATCGAGGCCTTCGCCAAGGCCAGTGCGCGGCAACCAGGCCTGCAGCTGGCGATTATCGGCGAGGGGCCACAGCATGCCTTGCTGCAGCAGCGTATCAATGCGCTGGGCCTGGCTGGGCGCGTGCATCTGCGCGGTCACCGCGAAGACCTGCAGCTGCTGTATAGAGCGTTCGACTGGCTGTTGGTGCCCTCGCGTTCCGAGGGCTTGGGGCTGGTGGTGCAAGAGGCTGTGATGGCCGATGTACCGGTCGTGTGCAGTGACCTGCAGGTGTTCCGCGAACAGTTGTGCGACACCGGGGTCTACCTGCCCATCGCCGACGAAAGGGCCTGGGCTGATGCGATCGAGCGTTGCACAGCCCTCAGCGCCCCGGCGGTTGCCGCGCGGCAGCGTCAGGCACTGGCGCCGGAGCAGGCCTGGCAGGCGTTCTGTACCGGCTCACAGAGCCTGTTGCGCAACTGACGCTCAGCGCGCCAGCAGGGCTGCCTCGAAGGCGGCGAGGGGGAACTGGTCGCCCAGGTTCTCCCGCTCGATATAACGCACCATGTGCTGCACATTGCGACGAATCATGCGTGCCGAGAGCGGCGGGCGCAGGAAGCGCATGTCGGCCACATCGATCAGGCCCAGGTGCTGGTCGGGGGTAACCACCACATTGCCCAAGTGCAACGAACGGAAGTACACGCCACTGCGGTGCAGCTGGCGGACCAGCTGGATCAGTTGCGGCAGGTAAGTATCCCAGCTGAAGCCGTCATCACGCGACATTTGCAGCAAGGTGCGGCCGGGTAACGGGCGGTACAGCACGGCAGTGCGGCCTGGCACGTCGAGCTTGTGCTGGCTGATCACTTCGAGCGTGGGGATACCCAGTTCCGCCAGCCGCGCGGCGTTATCGACGAATCGCTGGGAGTATGGGCGCAGCAGTGCAGATGAAATCAGCCGCTTCCTACGAAAAACCTTTAGGAAATTACCATCCGCGAGCAGGTAGACTTTGGCGCCATGGCTGTCTGCCTCAAGCACCTGTGCGCCTTGTGTCAGCTGATCGAAGTCGACCTGGGTGAGCCGGGAGCATTGCATGAATAGAGCCTTGTCGTCTGGCGAGCAAAATGACCGGCAATAATGCCGAAAATAATGTTCTAGCACCATGGATGGTGTTTTTGATTCATCGGGGGAAATGGATGCTGTATCAAAAAAACTGGGCGCAGGCCTGGCTGGGATTGGGTCTGGTCTGGTTTCTGGCAGCGATTGCCCTGGCGCCGAGCAACAAGATTTATCAGCAAGGCCTGGTGCTGTTCCTGTGGCTACCGACATTGGTGCTGGCATGGTCCGCCCGCGAGGTGTTGGTGCAAGGCTGGAAGCGTCAGCCGGCGCTATGGATGAGTGTGGTGGTGCTATTGGCCTGGAGTGGCTTGAGCCTGGCCTGGTCGCCCGCAGAGGACACGGGGCGTGAAATCAAGCGGCTGCTCTACATTCTGGTGTTCCTGCTCGCGTTCCCCTTGTTGGCTCAGCTTGGCCTTGCGAGGATTCGCCAGCTGTTGCTGCTAGGGAGCGGCCTGCTGGCCCTCGCTGCGCTGGTGTCGATCATCAATTTCTACGGGCTGCAGGGTGAGCCGTTGCTGGTCCGCCTGGCCGGGATTGGCGAGATATCACACCCCATTCTGGGCGCTTATGTCGTTGGCTCGGCCGTTCTTTTCCTGCTGTATGAGCCGCCGCAGCAGCGTGGCCCGCAGCTGTTGTGGGTGCTCGCACTGGCTTGTCTTGGCGCGTTTGCCGTGCTCAGTCAAAGCCGTGGCGCGCTGTTGGCCCTGGTGCTCACCGTCATGATCGCACCGCTGTGGTTCCGTGACCGCCACAGCCGGGTGTTCGCCATCCTGGCAGTCATTGCAACCGGCTTTGCCTTGTATGCGGCGTATGACCTGATCGCCGAGCGCGGTTCATCCTACCGGCCAGAAATTTTCCATGCCGTGGTCAACATGATTGCCGCGCACCCCTGGACAGGCCTGGGCCTGGGGGCTGACTACGATGTCAGTGCGGTGGGCAGGCACTTCGACCACACCCACAACATGTTCACCCACGTTGCCGTGGAGATGGGCCTGCCTGGCATGCTGCTCTGGGTCATGGTGTGGTTGTTCACCTTGGGTGAAATCATCCGCGCGCGCGGTACCCTGTTCGGCAAGCTCCTGCTGGGCTTATGGGTGTACTCGACACTGGCCATGCAGTTCGATGCCGCCAGCCTTACCGGTACGCCACGTGCAGAATGGTTCATCAGCTGGCTGCCTGTTGGCCTTGCCATGATGCTGCCATGGGGGCGTGCCGAAAATGACGCCTGTGGTAAAATTTCCGGTTCAACCTGAACAGCGAGCTCGATAATGGCCGAAACACCGCGACCGGCGGAGCACACCTCCAGCCTGAAGATCTATTTCCGGCTGTTGGGCTATGTGAAACCCTATGTCGGCATTTTCCTGCTGAGCATTGTCGGTTTCGTGATCTTTGCCTCGACCCAGCCGATGCTGGCCGGCATTCTCAAGTACTTTGTCGATGGGCTGAGCAACCCTGAAGCGGTGTTGTTCCCCAACGTCCCCTACCTGCGCGACCTGCAATTGCTGCAGGCGGTGCCGTTGCTGATCATCCTGATCGCTGCGTGGCAGGGCCTGGGGTCTTTCCTTGGCAACTATTTCCTGGCCAAGGTTTCCCTGTGCCTGGTGCACGACCTGCGCGTGGAGTTGTTCAACAAGCTGCTGGTACTGCCCAACCGCTACTTCGACAACCACAACTCCGGGCACCTGATTTCGCGTATCACCTTCAACGTGACCATGGTCACCGGTGCTGCCACCGATGCAATCAAGGTGGTCATCCGTGAAGGCCTGACCGTGGTGTTCCTGTTCGCCTACCTGTTGTGGATGAACTGGCACCTCACCTTGGTCATGGTCGCCATCCTGCCGGTGATCGCGGTAATGGTCAGCATCGCCAGCAAGAAATTCCGCAAGCAGAGCAAGAAGATCCAGGTGGCGATGGGTGACGTCACCCACGTCGCGTCGGAAACCATCCAGGGTTATCGCGTTGTCCGTAGCTTCGGCGGCGAGGCTTACGAAGAGCAGCGGTTCAGCAAGGCCAGCCAGAGCAACACCGACAAGCAGCTGCGCATGACCAAGACCGGCTCCCTGTACACGCCAATGCTGCAGCTGGTGATCTACAGCGCCATGGCGGCGCTGATGTTCCTGGTGCTGTTCCTGCGTGGTGAGTCCACCGCCGGTGACCTGGTGGCCTATATCACTGCTGCCGGCCTGCTGCCCAAGCCGATTCGTCAGTTGTCGGAAGTCAGCTCGACCATCCAGAAGGGCCTGGCAGGTGCAGAAAGCATCTTCGAGCAACTGGACGAAGAGCCTGAACTGGACACCGGTACGGTCGAGAAGGACCGTGTGGAAGGCCGCCTGGAAGTGCGCAACCTGAGCTTCACCTACCCAGGTACCGAGCGTGAAGTGCTGAGCGACATCAGCTTTGTCGCCGAGCCAGGGCAGATGATCGCCCTGGTTGGCCGCTCTGGCAGCGGCAAATCGACCCTTGCGGCGCTGATCCCGCGCTTCTATCACCATGACCAGGGGCAGATCCTGCTCGATGGTGTGGAGATCGAGAACTACCGCCTGCGCAACCTGCGCCGCCACGTTTCGCAGGTGACCCAGCACGTTACCCTGTTCAACGACACCGTGGCCAACAACATCGCCTATGGCGATCTGGCAGGTGCCCCACGCGCAGACATCGAAGCCGCTGCGGCCGATGCCTACGCCAAGGAGTTCGTCGACCGCTTGCCGAAGGGCTTCGATACCGACGTGGGTGAAAACGGCGTGCTGCTCTCTGGCGGCCAGCGCCAGCGCCTGGCCATTGCCAGGGCACTGCTGAAGAACGCGCCGCTGCTGATTCTGGATGAGGCCACCTCGGCCCTGGATACCGAATCCGAGCGGCACATCCAGGCTGCCCTGGACCATGTGATGCAAGGCCGTACCACGCTGGTGATCGCCCACCGTCTGTCGACCATCGAGAAGGCCGACCAGATCCTGGTCATGGACCAGGGCCGTCTGGTAGAGCGCGGCACCCATGCTGAACTGCTCGCGGCTAATGGCCATTATGCCCGCCTGCACGCCATGGGCCTGGATGAGCCGGTCAAGGCCGATATCACCTGAGTCCTCCCTCATCGGGGCCGTAACGGCCCCGATTGTCACGGGAATTTTCCGGGGGCGATCTGGCCATAAAGCCGTCGACTACCCTGTGCTAATATCCTGCCCCTGTTCATTATTTCCATATGGGTTGCCCATGAAGTTGTCCATGCCGCGTTTCGATCAAGCCCCGGTTCTGGTGGTCGGCGATGTCATGCTCGACCGCTACTGGCATGGCGGTACTTCGCGTATCTCGCCTGAAGCGCCAGTGCCGGTGGTCAAGGTCGATCAGATCGAGGATCGCCCCGGCGGCGCGGCCAACGTTGCCTTGAACATCGCTGCGCTGGGCGCACCGGCGTCGCTGATCGGCGTTACCGGCCAGGACGAGGCCGCCGACAGCCTGGCCAACAGCCTGCAGGCTGCGGGGGTGCGGTCTGTGTTCCAGCGCATCGCGCACCAGCCGACCATCGTCAAGCTGCGGGTCATGAGCCGTCACCAGCAACTGCTGCGTATCGATTTCGAAGAGCCGTTTGCCACCGACCCGCTATCGCTGGGTGCCGAAGTCGACAGCCTGCTCGAAGGTGTCAAAGTGCTGGTCTTGTCGGACTACGGCAAGGGTGCTCTGAAGAACCACCAAAGCCTGATCCAGGCGGCACGGGCCAAGGGCATTCCGGTGCTGGCCGATCCCAAGGGCAAGGACTTTTCCATCTACCGTGGCGCTAGCCTGATTACCCCGAACCTCAGCGAGTTCGAAACCATCGTCGGCCGTTGCGCCGATGAGGCCGAACTGGTTGCCAAAGGCTTGCAGCTGCTGCAGGACCTGGACCTGGGGGCCGTGCTGGTAACCCGTGGCGAGCATGGCATGACCCTGCTGCGCGTTGGCCAGCCTGCGCTGCACCTGCCGGCGCGGGCGCGCGAGGTGTTCGATGTGACCGGTGCCGGCGATACCGTCATCTCCACCCTCGCCGCAGCCATTGCCGCGGGTGAGGACCTGCCCCATGCGGTGGCCCTGGCCAATCTGGCGGCAGGCATTGTGGTCGGCAAGCTGGGTACCGCTGCGATCAGCGCCCCCGAGCTGCGCCGCGCAATCCAGCGTGAGGAAGGCTCCGAGCGCGGCGTGCTGGGCCTGGAGCAATTGTTGTTGGCCATCGATGATGCGCGGGCGCACAACGAGAAGATCGTCTTCACCAATGGCTGCTTCGATATCCTGCATGCCGGGCATGTCACCTATCTGGAGCAGGCGCGCGCCCAGGGCGATCGCCTGATCGTCGCGGTCAACGACGACGCCTCGGTCAGCCGCTTGAAAGGGCCGGGCCGGCCGATCAACAGCGTCGACCGGCGTATGGCCGTACTGGCCGGGCTGGGCGCGGTGGACTGGGTAATCAGCTTCCCGGAAGGCACCCCGGAAAACCTGCTGAGCCAGGTCAAGCCGGATGTGCTGGTCAAGGGGGGCGATTATGGCATCGACCAAGTGGTAGGCGCTGATATCGTCAAGGCCTATGGCGGCACCGTGAAGGTGCTGGGCCTGGTCGAGAACAGCTCGACTACCGCGATTGTCGAGAAGATTCGCAAGAACTGATACAGCCAGGGCCTCTTTGCGGCCCAATCGCCGCCAAGCCAGCTCCCACACGCACAGCGCAGGCCTTGAGTCCTGCACAGGCCTTGTGGGAGCTGGTGTGCCGGCGATTGGCTGCGCAGCAGCCCCAGGGACTCACTTGTGAAGTGAGGTGCGGGCGCGCTCCAGCAGCGCCCGGGCCTTGTCGCCAAACCGCTGCAGGTGCGACGCCCGCGCCGGCTTGCTCTCCACCAACCCCTGCTGTTTGACCCAGTCCTTCCAGCGCACCCGCTCCTCCGTCACCACCCAGCCTTCCTGCCGGGCAAAACTCTCGGCCAGATACAGCCCGCGTGTGCTCGCCGGCACCAGCTCATCTTTTTTCAGCGTATACAGCTCCGCCACTGGCTGGCCGTCCTTCAACGGCATCAGATACAGGTCTGGCCGCTTGCGGTTGAGGCGGGCTTCCAGTTGGTCACCCTCCAGTCGCTCGTCGACATGGAACAAGCTGAGCTTTTTGGCTTCCCGAGGCACCTGCAGACGCATGTCGTAGATCAGCTGGAGCGACGCGGTGGGCAAGTGCACGTAGGCCCGTGGCCGCTCCATTAGCATCAGCTTGCTGCAGTGCACGGGGCGGGCGGCACCGGACTGTGGGGTAAGCACGAAATGTGGCGTTTCGCGGTAGTGCAGGGCGGCGGCGTAGGGCACGGGCAGCCAGGTGTCGTTGAAACGCCCGCCCAGCCAGCCTTCCGGGGTTTCCAGCAGGCATTCCTCGGCCACTTCCTGAACCGCCGTGTGCAGCGGGAGGTTCAGTTCCTGCGCCGGCACATAGCCAGAAATCAGTTTCAACACCACATCGCCCCGGTCTTGCCGACGCTGACGTACCAACACCCAGTAATCACGGTTTTGCCAATGCAGGGTAAGCCGCACCGACACACCCAGATTGGCGAGTTCGACCACGAAGTGCTGTGTGTCGGGCAGCTGAATGGCCTTGCGCCGCTGCTGGGTCTGGGCAAAGTTCAGCGGCATGCCGATGCTCTGATAGGTCAGGCCTTCGGGCGTTGCCTCGACATGCAGTGGTAGTGTCTTGAAGTTGCTCGGGTTTTTGCGGATCAACGTTCGCGCCACGAGGCTCCTCCTTGCGTCGGGTCGTACCTCTGGCCCTTGGGCCAGGGGTAACTCAGTGCTGGCCCAGGATACGGGCGACGGTGGCCACGTTGTGGGCCAGGTGCAGCGGATTGATGGTGCCGACGATAGCACTGCTGACACCCGGGTGGGCGAACAGCAGCTCGAAGCTTGCCTGCACCGGGTCAACGCCCGGGGCCAGGCAGATATGCCCGCTGGCCAGGGCCTTCTTTACCAGGATGGCCTTGCCGTGTTCGGCAGCGTAGTCCAGCACCGGGCGTTCTGCCTGTTCGTTGAGGTTATAGGTGACCATGGCACAGTCGCCTTGCTCCAGCGCTTTCAGGCCGCCTGCCACGGTCTTGCCGGACAGGCCAAAGCCGAGGATCTTGCCCTCTTGCTTGAGCTCCGCCAGGGTCTGGTAGACCTCCTGCTGTTCGAGGATGGCCAGGTCGTTGCCGTCGGAATGCACCAGCACCAGTTCGATGCGGTCGGTTTCCAGGCGGCGCAGGCTGCGCTCCACCGAACGGCGGGTGTGGGCCGCACTGAAGTCGAAGTGCGACAGGCCGTTGTCGAATTCTTCGCCGACTTTGCTGACGATTACCCATTCATCGCGCTGGCCGCGCAGCAGCGGGCCCAGGCGTTCTTCGCTGCGGCCATAGGCGGGGGCGGTGTCGATCAGGTTGATGCCCAATTCGCGGGCCTGTGCCAGCAGCA
Organism: Pseudomonas fortuita; assembly: GCF_026898135.2. NCBI lineage: Bacteria > Pseudomonadati > Pseudomonadota > Gammaproteobacteria > Pseudomonadales > Pseudomonadaceae > Pseudomonas > Pseudomonas fortuita. Next base: position 5,744,993 of record NZ_CP114035.2, on the reverse strand, counting down.
TGCGGGCTTCGTCATCGCCGGGGATGGTGAAGCCGGTGGGGTATTTCACGCCCTGATCTCGGCCAAGCTTGACTGTGCCCAGGCCTAAGGGGGACACCTTGAAGCCGGTGCTGCCCAGGGGGCGGTGGAAATCGTGCAACGTAGGCAGGGTCATGGCAGCAGTTGCTCCCAGGCGGGTACACCCAGCGGTGGACGTGGCAGGCCGGCCAGGTCGGCTTGTGCCTGTGGGCGGATGCCGTCGCGCTCCAGGTTGGCGATTACCCGGTCGCTGAAGTCGGGTGCTAGAGCCAGCTTGGTCGGCCAGCCCACCATCAAGCGTTGCTGGTCGGCGAGGAATGCGTTGTCCGGGCGTACCAGGCCCGATTGTGCGGGTTCTGCACGGTCGACTCGCAGGGTGGCCCAGCGCACCTGGCTCTGGTCGACCCAGGGCAGCAGGTTGGCGATTTCCTTCTGCGCCGCAGCAATCTGAGCGGCAGGTTCGCGCGCCACGCCTTCGGCTTCGGCCAGGTCACCACCGAGGTACCACACCCACTGGCCATCTGCCGCCGGGTGGGTGGTCACCGTCACGCGCGGCTTGGGCCCGCCACCGAGGCAGTGGGCGTACAAGGGTTTGAGGTTCGGTCCCTTGGCCATGACCATGTGCAGCGGGCGGGTTTGCATGGCTGGTTGGTCCAGGCCCAGCGCCTGCAGCAAACCTTCGGTGCCGGCACCGGCGCTTGATACGATGCGCTGGGCACGGATTTCCCGGTCGTCCACGCGCAGGCCGACCAGCGCATCACCTTCACGCAACGGTTCGATGTGTTCACCTGCCAGCAGGGAGTCGCCGGCCAGCTCGGCCAGGTTGGCCAACAGGCTCGGGACATCGATTACCAGTTCCGCCAGGCGATAGACCTTGCCTTTGAACGCGCGGTCCTGCAAAGCGGGCGGCAGATGCTCACCTTTGACCTGGTCGACCCGGCCGCGCACGGCCTTACTGGCGAAGAAGCTGGTGAGGTTGCCGGCCAAGGTCCCCGGCGACCACAGGTAGTGGGCATCGGATAGCAGACGGGTACGCCCCAGGTCGAGTTCGCCGTCGCCAGCCAGGGCCTCGCGCCAGCGCCGTGGCATGTCGGCGATGGCTTCCGAAGCACCGGTCAGGGCGCCGTGCAGGGCGTACTTGGTGCCGCCGTGAATAATGCCTTGAGACTTGATGGTCTGCTCGCCGCCGAGGCTGGCGCGTTCCACCAGCACGGTCGAGTAGCCCAGGCGGCGCAGCCGGGCATTGAGCCACAAGCCAGCGACCCCGGCGCCGACGATCAGCACGTCAGTGGAAATGGCGGTTGGCATGGATTACCTCCAAGGTTGGACAGCTGGGCAGTATACAAGCTAAGGCCGTGCCTCTGTGTGCCCAGCCTTCTGATAGTAGCGCGCTGCAGCAGGGGGATGATTCGAACTACATGTGGGTTTGCCCAGTACTTCCTTCAAGTCGGCATGGCAACTGTCATATTTGCTAGTTTCGAGTTCGCGAGGGGGTGTTACGCTGGATTCTCGGTTGTCTATCGCTTTGAATGGCGTTGAAAATACTGAGGGTAAAAATATGAATAGTCTTATTCATCTGACTGATTTCTCGCTTCAGGCAGGCGTTGATTACAAAGAAAAAGATATTCTTAAATATGGTTTGAATGGGTGGCGGCTTTATAACCAGTCTGCGCTCGTGAAAATTCAGGAGGATCCTGAAAAACCAGAACAAGGTTCTGTCCTGCGGTTTGGCAGTAGCGGCAGCGAGGGGCCTCTGCGCCCAGGAATCATAATGTATAAAGTGATTTCGGGTTTTCCGCCTGGCTATAAACTGAAATTCGCTATGACCGCCAGGCGCCAGGGTGCTTATAATCAACCTAGATTGTCATTTCATTATAACGGCACCATTCTCAAGACAGGTTTTCACTTAAAAGATGATTACGATCATTATTTTGGAGAATTTACTGTCCGTGATGACGTAACCATACTCGCGATAGAGAACTCGATTACCGAAACTTCTGGGAATGATTTTTTCATTTCGAAATTGGAAATTCGGCCGCAGGGGGTTGGTGAGATATCCGACGAGGGGTGATTCCAATTTCCGAGTGTTTTTTATGTTGCCGGCGCGGCCATTTACTAGCGTGCCGGCAATTTTTTAGAGCGTTCAATGTCCAGCTGATTTCGAGTAGAGCTGAATTATCACCACGCCTGCAACAATCATCGCCATTCCCACCATTGCCGGTAGATCCAGCTTCTGCCCGTATATCACCAGCGCCGCCACGCTGATCAGCACAATCCCCAGCCCCGACCAGATCGCATAGGCGATGCCCACCGGAATGCTGCGTACCACCAGCGTCAGCATCCAGAACGCGATGCCGTAACCCACCACCATCAAAAGCAAAGGCAACGGCGTGCTCAGGCCTTTGACCGCTTTCATGGAGGCAGTGGCGACGACTTCGGCGCAGATGGCGATAGCGAGATAGGTATAGGCGTTCATGATGCGTTTCTCCGGTGACTGGTCGAGCATTCTAGACGCGCCCTGGATGCGGTAAAGTCATTACCTATCAGAAATGGAGATAGGTTAATGGCAGAGCGCTGGGATCTGGAACAACTGCGCCTGTTTGCACGGGTTGCCGAGCTGCGTTCGTTCTCCGCCGTTGCGCGCGAGCAGCGTAAGGCGCAATCGGCCGTAAGCAATGCCATCGCGCTGCTGGAAACCGACCTTGGCGTCACCTTGTTCGAGCGCAGCAGCGGCCGCCAGCCCAGGCTGACCGAAAACGGTACGGCCTTGCTGGAAGATGCCCGTGAACTGTTGCGTCAGTGCGAACGCCTGGATGGCCGGGCGCTCGCGCTGATGCGTGGCCAGGAAGCCCTGCTGCGGGTTGCCCAGGACGAAGCCATGCCGTATCAGCCGGTGATCGACAGCCTCGACGAACTGGCCAGCCGCTACCCGTTTCTGGAGGTGCAACTGGCCAGCGGTGCTCAGGGCGATGTAGCGCGTAAGCTGGTGGAGCGGCGCGCCGATCTGGGCCTGTTCTTCCTCCACGAGAGCATCCCGGCATCGCTGGAGCGGCGGGCGCTGGGCAGTGTGGAGATGGTTACGGTGTGCGCGGTCGGCCACCCGCTGGCGGGCGAAGGCCGGGTCACCCGGCAACAACTCGCACGCCACCGGCAGTTACTGATCACCCCACAGCAAAGCGGTTATCCCGGCGGCGAGGCGATCAGCCCTCAGGTATGGCGCGCCGACAGCTTCTACGCCATGGCCGAACTCCTGATGCGCGGCCTGGGCTGGGCATGGTTACCACGGCATGTGGTGCAGTATCCGACCTACCAAGCGCATATGGTTGAACTGGACAGCGATTGGCGGCCTCCGGCCTTGGTGGCCGAGCTGGCCTGGCGCCGCGATGAACCCTTGGGCCCGGCCGCGCAGTGGCTGGCAGAGCGCTTTGCAGTGCACCTGCGCGCGATCGGGTAAACTTCGCCGCCATGAACAGAACACTCTATACCTTGCTGTTTCACCTGGGCCTGCCGCTGGTTGCGCTGCGCCTGTACCTGCGCGCGCGCAAGGCGCCAGCCTATGGGCAGCGTATCGGCGAGCGTTTTGCGCTCAACCTGCCCCTTATGCACCAGGGCGGGATCTGGGTGCACGCGGTGTCGGTAGGCGAGAGCATTGCTGCAGCGCCCATGGTTCGCGCCTTGCTCAAGGCTTATCCCGAACTACCGATCACGCTGACCTGCATGACGCCGACCGGTTCCGAGCGTATTCGCGCCATGTTCGCCGACGAACCGCGCGTGCAGCATTGCTACCTGCCCTACGACCTGCCGTGGGCTGCGGGGCGTTTTCTCGACCATGTCCAGCCGAAGCTGGGCATCATCATGGAAACCGAACTGTGGCCCAACCACATTCACCAGTGTGCCAAACGCGGGATTCCGGTGGCGCTGGCCAATGCACGATTGTCCGAGCGCTCGGCACGCGGCTACGGGCGCTTTGCCAGGCTGACCCGGCCGATGCTGGCCGAGATGAGTCTGATTGCCGTGCAGACTGAAACCGAGGCTCAGCGCTTCCGTGATCTGGGCGCACGCCCTGAATGCGTAAAAGTCACCGGCTCGATCAAGTTCGACCTGAAGATCGATGAGCAACTGCTACCGCGTGCCAAGGCATTGCGTGAGCAGTGGGGGGCCGAGCAGCGCCCGGTGTGGATTGCCGCCAGTACCCATGACGGTGAAGATGCGCTGATTCTGCAGGCTCATCGGCAGTTGTTGCAGGTGCATGGCGATGCCTTGCTGATCCTCGTGCCGCGTCACCCTGAGCGGTTTGCTGCGGTGCATGCGCTGTGCAGCGAGCAATTCACCACCGTGCGCCGTTCTTCTGCAGCGCCGGTCGATGCCCAGACCCGCGTGTTGCTGGGCGATACCATGGGGGAGTTGCTGTTCCTCTATGCGTTGGCCGATATCGCCTTTGTCGGCGGTAGCCTGGTGCCGACGGGAGGGCACAACCCGCTGGAGCCTGCGGCGCTGGCCTTGCCGGTGCTCATGGGGCCACATGTGTTCAACTTCCTCGAAATCAGCGCGATGTTGCGTGAAGCGGGGGCGTTGCAGCAGGTGGACGATGCCGACGGGCTGGCCGGTGCGGTGCGGCGGCTGGTCGAGTTGCCGCAGGATGCGCAGCGCATGGGCGAGGCGGGCAGGGCGGTGATGCGGGCCAATCAGGGCGCGTTGCAGCGCTTGCTCGATGGCCTGGATGCGCTTGTCCGCTGACGTTTGCTTTGGTTGTCCTGGCCTCATCGCCGGCAAGCCAGCCCCCACAGGTACTGCACAGGGTTTGAGGCCAGTGAGGAACCTGTGGGAGCTGGCTTGCCGGCGATGAGGCCATCGAAAGCAACCCGGTCTGTGAGAAATACGCCCCTATTTCAAGGGCGACGCTCAAAGTTCTTGGCCGCTGCCGCAGCCAGGTCTGGCGGCAGGAAGTCCTTGTCCGGGTTGTAGTCCGGTTTCAGGTAGCGCTTGAGGTCTTGCAGGTCTTGCGGGCTCAGGGTGCCGGCCGCCTGCTTCAGGCTCAGGTTGTCGAGGATGTAGTCATAGCGGCTGTTGTTGTAATCCCTCACCGAGGTGTACAACTGGCGTTGGGCATCGAGCACATCGACGATGTTGCGGGTACCTACCTGGTAGCCGATTTCAGTGGCTTCCAGCGCGCTCTGGTTGGAGATGATCGACTGCTTGCGCGCCTGTACCTGTTCTACATCGGTGTTCACCGCGCGGTGCAGGTTGCGGGTGTTTTCCACCACCTGGCGGCGCAGGCTTTCACGCTGCTGTTCGCTCTGGCTCAGGCGTTGATATGCCTCGCGTACCTGCGAGCTGGTCAGGCCTCCGCTGTAGATCGGGATGTTCAGTTGCAGGCCAACGCTGGTCTGTTCGACATCGCCGCTGTAGCGCACGCCCAGTTGCGAAGGGTTGGTAAAGCCGAGGCTGTCGTTGTCACCTTTCTGGTACTTGGCCACGGCATCCAGGGTCGGCGCATGGCCGGCCTTGCGCTGGCGCAGGGTCTCTTCAGCAGCAGAAACCGCATAGTTGGTGGCCAGCAGGTTGAGGTTCTGGCGGCCGGCGGTTTCGACCCAAGCCTTGGCGTCGTTTGGCGTGGGTACCTGCACGGGCAGGGTATGCACCACGCCTTGAATCGAGGTGTATTCACGGTTGGTCAGGGTAACCAGCGCTTCAAAGGCATCCTGCACCTGGCGCTCGGCGATGATCCGGTTGGCCCGCGCCGTGTCGTAGCTGGCCTGGGATTGCAGCACGTCGGTCTTGTCCGACAGGCCCACATCGAAGCGTTCGTTGGACTGGTCCAGCTGGCGCTTGAACGCGGCTTCCTCAGCCTTGGTCGCGGCCAGGTTGTCCTGCGCGCGCAGCACGGCGAAGTAGTTTTGCGCGGTTTGCAGGATCAGGTTCTGTTCAGTGGCCGACAGCTCCAGCGCTGCCTGTTCGTTGACCGCTTCGGCGGCCTGCAGCTGGAACCAGCGATCAGCGCGGAAGATTGGCTGGGCCAGGGTTGCGCTCCATGAATTGCCGCTGCGGTTGGAGGTGATGGAGGGCTCGTCCAGCTTGGTGCGGGTGTTCATCATTTCGGCATCGGCCGACAGGTTCGGCAGCAACCCGGCGCGGGCCTGCGGTACTACTTCGCGGCGGGCGCCATAATCGGCGCGTGCTGCTGCCAGGTCGGCGTTGTTGTCTACCGCTTCCTGATAAACGCTGACCAGGTCGGTTTTAACTGTCGGGAGCATATCCGCTGCCCAGACCATTCCGTTGGACGCACAAGACACGGCTATCGCCAGTGAGAGTTTGCGCAGCATAGAGGCAATCCTTGTACGAAATTTAATTACTGAACTGTTGAGTATCGAGCGATGGGCCAGTGTAGTGCCATGCGCACCCGGCAACAATCGCTCGGTGTGCCTTTCATCATCCGCGCATTTACCCGCTTGGCTTTGCCGACCACTCCAGTCTAGACTGCGCATGTTCTTGTCGGGGTGCCTTGAAGCAAAGGCTGAGATCGCAGAGGTGCGGATCCCGTTGAACCTGATCAGGTTAGCGCCTGCGTAGGGAACAAGATTGCTCGCCTTCCCGGGGAGCCTCTTGTGCCAGGTCCGGGAATGTCGCAGCTGCATGCAGCTTCAGGCACCCCCTATCCGGCACTGCACGCCTTCATGGGTGCGTCCGCGTTTTTCAGGTTCTCCCCGACATTCCACTGCTAGGAAGCCGTCTGGAGAGCCTGTGATGACCAAACAAGAAAAAGCGATCAACCTCAGCGAATCGGCACAAGTCGATCAGCAGTCCGTGCAACCGTTCCCGCGCTCGCGCAAAATCTATGTCGAAGGCTCGCGGCCGGACATTCGCGTGCCCATGCGTGAAATCAGCCTGGACGATACCCCGACCGATTTCGGTGGCGAGACCAACGCGCCGGTACTGGTCTACGACACGTCGGGCCCGTACACCGACCCCAACGTCATCATCGACGTGCGCAAGGGCCTGGCCGACGTGCGTTCGGCGTGGATCGAGGCCCGCGGCGACACCGAGCGCCTGGGCGGGCTCAGCTCCGACTTTGGCCAGCAGCGCCTGAACGACGCCGAACTGGCCAAGTTGCGTTTCGCCCACGTGCGCAACCCGCGCCGTGCCAAGGCCGGCGCCAACGTCTCGCAGATGCACTATGCCCGCCAGGGCATCATCACCGCCGAGATGGAATATGTAGCCATCCGCGAAAACATGAAGCTGCAAGAAGCCCGCGCCGCTGGCCTGCTGAACGAGCAGCACGCCGGCCACAGCTTCGGTGCCAACATCCCGAAAGAAATCACCCCCGAATTCGTCCGCCAGGAAATCGCCCGCGGGCGCGCGATCATCCCGGCCAACATCAACCACCCGGAGGTGGAGCCGATGATCATCGGCCGCAACTTCCTGGTGAAGATCAACGGCAACATCGGCAACAGTGCCCTCGGGTCCTCGATCGAGGAAGAAGTGGCCAAGCTGACCTGGGGCATTCGCTGGGGTTCGGACACGGTCATGGACCTGTCCACCGGCAAGCACATTCACGAAACCCGTGAGTGGATCATTCGCAACTCGCCGGTGCCAATCGGTACCGTGCCGATCTACCAGGCCCTGGAAAAGGTCAATGGCGTGGCCGAGGACCTGACTTGGGAACTGTTCCGCGACACCCTGATCGAGCAGGCCGAGCAGGGCGTGGACTACTTCACCATCCACGCGGGGGTGCTGCTGCGCTATGTGCCGCTGACCGCCAAGCGCGTCACCGGTATCGTCAGCCGCGGTGGCTCGATCATGGCCAAGTGGTGCCTGGCGCACCACAAGGAAAACTTCCTCTACACGCACTTCGACGAAATCTGCGAAATCATGAAGGCCTACGACGTCAGCTTCTCGCTGGGTGATGGCCTGCGCCCTGGCTCGATCGCCGATGCCAACGACGCCGCGCAGTTCGGTGAACTGGAAACCCTCGGCGAGCTGACCAAAATCGCCTGGAAGCACGACGTGCAGTGCATGATCGAAGGCCCTGGCCACGTACCGATGCAGCTGATCAAGGAGAACATGGACAAGCAGCTGGAGTGCTGCGACGAGGCGCCGTTCTACACCCTCGGCCCACTGACCACCGACATTGCCCCGGGCTACGACCACATCACCTCGGGCATCGGTGCGGCGATGATCGGCTGGTTCGGTTGCGCCATGCTCTGCTACGTCACGCCCAAGGAACACCTGGGCCTGCCGAACAAGGATGACGTCAAGACCGGCATCATCACCTACAAGATCGCCGCGCACGCCGCCGACCTTGCCAAGGGCCACCCCGGCGCGCAGATTCGCGACAACGCCCTGTCCAAGGCGCGTTTCGAGTTCCGTTGGGAGGACCAGTTCAACCTGGGTCTGGACCCGGACACTGCCCGTGCCTTCCACGACGAGACCCTGCCGAAGGAATCGGCCAAGGTGGCGCACTTTTGCTCGATGTGCGGGCCAAAGTTCTGCTCGATGAAAATCACCCAGGAAGTGCGTGAATACGCCGCCAAGATCGAGGCCGTGGATGTAACGGTCGAGCAAGGTATGCGCGAGCAGGCCGAGCGTTTCCGCCAGGAAGGCAGCCAGCTGTACCACAAAGTGTAAGAACGTCATTTCCCTTTGTGGGAGCGGGCCTGCCCCGCGAAAGCGTCAGCTGCGCCAACGCGTTCGGCAGGCCAGACGCCTTCGCGGGGCAAGCCCGCTCCCACAATGGCTCGGCGAAGCCCCATCCATTCCTCTGGCGAACATGACAATGACCACCCCCAGCCAATTCTCCCCCGACCACCCGGTCCCCACCCACCAGCGCATCTTCGGCGCCCGCGACCTGTTCTCGCTGTGGTTCTCCCTCGGCATCGGCCTGATGGTGCTGCAAGTCGGCGCCATGCTCGCCCCAGGCCTTGGCCTTGCCAGCGCGGTGCTGGCCATCGCCCTGGGCACCGGCGTGGGTGTGCTGTTGCTGGGCGCCGCCGGTGTCATCGGCAGCGACACCGGCCTTTCTGCCATGGGCACCCTGAAACTCAGCCTGGGCAGCCATGGCGCGCGCTTGCCGGCTGTGCTCAACCTGCTGCAACTGGTAGGTTGGGGCGCATTTGAGATCATTGTCATGCGCGATGCCGCCAGCCTGCTGGGCGCGCGGGCGTTCGGCGAAGGCAGTGCCTGGAACAGCCCGATGCTCTGGACCCTGTGTTTCGGCGCTCTGGCCACCCTGCTGGCCGTCAGCGGGCCGCTGGCCTTCGTGCGCAAGGTGCTGCGCGCCTGGGGTATCTGGGTGTTGCTGGGCGCCTGCCTGTGGCTGACCTGGAACCTGTTCGCCAAGGCCGACCTGGCTGAACTGTGGGGCCGCGCCGGTGACGGTTCGATGTCGTTGGCCGTGGGCTTTGACATCGTCATCGCCATGCCGCTGTCCTGGTTGCCGCTGATCGCCGACTACTCGCGCTTCGCCCGCAACGGCAAGCACGTGTTCGGCGGCACGGTACTTGGCTATTTCATCGGCAACACCTGGCTGATGAGCCTGGGCGTGGCCTACACCCTGGCCTTTGCCGCCAGTGGCGAAGTCAATGCCTTGCTGCTGGCCCTGGCGGGCGCAGGCATGGGTATTCCGCTGCTGCTCATTCTGCTGGACGAGTCGGAAAAGGCCTTTGCCGACATCCACTCGGCGGCTGTTTCCACCGGCGTGCTCGTACCTGTGAAGGTTGAGCACCTGGCGCTGGGCATTGGCGTACTGTGCACCCTGATCGCCCTGCTGGCCCCGCTGGCCCAGTACGAAAACTTCCTGCTGCTGATTGGTTCGGTGTTCGCGCCGCTGTTTGGCGTGGTGCTGATGGACCACTACGTGATCCGTCGTCGTCGCCTGCCGGCGCAGGTGGGTGGCTTGCACTGGCAGGCACTGGTGGCCTGGTTTGCGGGGGTGGCGGCCTATCACCTGATTGCCGCCAACGCTCCAGAGCTGGGGGCTACCCTGCCAGCACTGTTACTGGCAGGTGTGCTGCACGGGCTGCTGAGCTTCAGCCGCGGCCGGGAAACAGTTCAGGCTTGAGTACGCCATTCAGGCGCGGGTAGGGGATCTTCAGTTCCACGTGGCCCATGGAATAGGGCGCGATGGCGTAGACCTCGTACTTGACCACTACCGCGCCGTACGTCAGGGCGATGTGCGGCGACTTCTTGAACGGCCAGGTCTTGACGAACTCGGCGTCCTTGTCCATGCCCACGCTCATCAGCCAGGCCCGGTGCGACTCCTCGACGGTTTTCCAGAAGGTCTCCTCCTGGCCTGGCACAAGCATGTCCTGCAGGGTCAGCACCTTGTCCAGCTTGCGCGAGTAGTTGATGAAGCCGCGCCCGGGCATGCCATGCGCGCCACCACTGTCCAGGTAGCTGGACAATTCGATGATCACCAGCCCGTCATGCTGCTCGCGTACCTTGGCTTGCAAATAACTGCTGTTACGTTTGTCGGCACTGGCCAGGTATTGCTGTTCGTAGGCCTGCAAGGTGCTGGGCGCGGTGCCATGCTGATTGTCTTCGGTCAGTTGCAGCAGGCGCTTTTCGACAATGCCGTCGAGCGCGGGCAGGGCCGGGAAGTGGACCGTGTCGATGTTCACCAGCGGGCAGTCGCTTTCGCTGCAGCCGGGTTTGACATGCTCCCAGGCGTCGCGCTTGACCTCGAGCGGGGCCCGGTAGTTGGGCGTGAACAGGCTCTGGCAGGCGCCCAGAGCCAGTGCCAGCACAGCCACGGAAGTCAGTTTGACAAGTGTCATGGTGATCCTTGCAGAACAGGGAAAGTCGGCCTTTGACCGTCTGCGCGGCCTTCAGTTCGCCACTAAGCTAACAGAGTGAAGACGCGCTGTCCCGAGTGTGCGAACGGTTGCCGGAAAGGGGTGAAACGGGCAAGCGTGCAGAGTAGGATGGCGCGATGCGGTAATTGAGGTAACGAGGATTTCCATGTCAGACACGTTGAATTCGGTGCCCAAGGCGGTCGAGATCGTCAAGCGGGACAATTGCTTCCAGGGCTTCTACAAGCTCGACAAGGTGCACCTGCGCCACGAGCTGTTTGCCGGTGGCATGGGCCGCGAGATCAGCCGCGAACTGTTTGTGCGCCACGATGCAGTGTGTGTGCTGCCTTACGACCCGTTGCGTGATGAAGTGGTGCTGATCGAGCAGTTCCGCGTCGGCGCACTGGACAAGGTCGGTAACCCCTGGCTGATCGAGATGGTTGCCGGGCTGATCGACAAGGATGAAGAACCCGAGGAAGTCGCCCATCGCGAAGCCGAGGAAGAGGCCGGCCTGACGTTCAGTGCCTTGTGGCCGATGACCCGCTACTTCCCGTCGCCCGGCGGCAGTGACGAATACGTTCACCTGTTCCTTGGCCGTTGCAGCAGCGAAGGCGCGGGAGGGCTGCATGGTCTGGAAGAAGAGGGCGAAGACATCCGCGTGCGCGTGTGGTCGTTCGAGGATGCCTTGCAGGCGGTACGCGATGGGCGCATCTGCAACGCGGCGACTATTATCGGCTTGCAATGGCTGGCGCTGAACCGTGACGAAGTACGAGGTATGTGGAAGTGAACCTGCTGCGCGAGCGCTATCGAGTCGACCTGGTCGGGCTGCAGGCCGCCTGCGAGGCCAACTACGCCCGGCTGATGCGCCTGTTGCCCGACATGCGCACCACCCAGAGCTCGCGCCGCATCGGCATGACCCAGGGCGACCAGATGCTCGGCGTGCTGGTGCTGGACGTGGTGCTGGCCTGCCCGTACACCACCACCTTGCATGTGCGTCAGGAGCACAGCCTGCCGTGGCTGCCGGTGCCGCACCTGGAAGTGCAGGTGTACCACGATGCACGCATGGCCGAAGTGGTCAGCGCCGAACACACCCGGCGCCTGCGCAGTATCTACCCGTATCCGAACGAGGCCATGCACCAGCCGGACGAAAAGGCCCAGCTCAACCTGTTCCTGGGTGAATGGCTGAGCCACTGCCTGGCCTGCGGCCACGAACTGGCAAGCGTTCGCTGACATGCATCCAGACCAGACGCGCCCTGTACATGTGCTGCAACTGACCGACGCCCATCTTTTCGCCGATCCGGCCGGCAGCATGCTGGGGCTCAATACCCGTGACAGCCTGCGCCATGTGGTGGCCCAGGTGCGGCGCGAGCAACCGCTTATCGACCTGCTGTTGTGTACAGGTGATCTGTCCCAGGACGCTAGCGTTGCCTCTTATGAGGCGTTCCGGGAGCTGACGGCGCCGTTAGCCGTGCCCACCCGCTGGTTGCCGGGTAACCACGACGAGGCCCGGATAATGGCTGAAGTGGCCCCGGAGCTGGTGCAAGCGGTAACTGATGTTGGGGCCTGGCGTATTGTCATGCTCAACACTGCGGTGCAGGGGGCGACACACGGTCTGCTGGAGAGCGACCAGCTGGCGGTGCTGGAGGCCGCCTTGAACGAGGCGGGCGAGCGGCATTGCCTGGTGTGCTTCCACCATCAGCCGGTAGACATCGGCTGCGCCTGGATCGCGCCGATCGGCTTGCGCAATGCCCAGGCTCTGTTCGATATCGTCGAGGCTTATCCACAGGTGCGGGCGTTGCTGTGGGGGCATGTGCATCAGGAATGGGATGAGGTGCGCGACGGGCGGCGCCTGCTGGCCACGCCTTCAACCTGTATTCAGTTCGCGGCGCGCAGCGAAGACTTCAAGGTGAGCGAGGAGCAGCCCGGGTACCGCTGGTTGCGCCTGCACGCCGACGGGCGGCTGGAAACCGGGGTGGAGCGGGCCACGGATTTTGCGGTGAAACTCGACTTTGATAGCCCGGGGTATTGAGGATCTTGGGGCTGCTGCGCAGCCCATTCGCGGCACAAGGCCGCTCCCACAGGAGACCGGGAATCCCTGTGGGAGCGGCCTTGTGCCGCGAATGGGCGCAGAGCGCCCCCGGTACTTTCAAGTCTGTTGAAGAATTTGTTGCTAAAACCACGGTGCGGCGCCAAAACCCGGCGAACGCGCTACACTGCGCGTCCCTGCGCCCACATCATCAGGCGCGAAGCCACAGATTTCGGGGGCAGCATGTCGGGTTCCATCCTCTATATCCATGGCTTCAACAGCTCGCCGCTGTCGACCAAGGCGCGCCAGCTCGACGCCGTGATGCAGCAACTGGGCCTGTCGGCCCAGCTACGTGTGCCCGCCTTGCATCACCACCCGCGGCAGGCCATCGCCCAGCTTGAAGCGGCCATCGCCGAACTGGGTGCGCCACTGCTGGTGGGCAGTTCGCTCGGCGGCTACTATGCCACCCATCTGGCCGAGCGCCATGGCCTCAAGGCCCTGCTGGTCAACCCTGCGGTAACGCCGCACAAGCATTTCGACGGGTACCTGGGCACTCAGCGCAATCACTACAGCGGTGAAACCTGGGAGCTGACCCACGATCACGTACAGGCCCTGGCCGAGCTGGAAGTGCCGGCCCCGGTGGATGCCGGCCGCTATCAAGTGTGGCTGCAGACCGCCGATGAGACCCTGGACTATCGCCATGCCGAGCGTTATTACCGTGCATGCGCCCTGCGTATCCAGGCCGGTGGCGATCACAGCTTCCAGGGCTTTGCCGAGCGCCTGCCGGCTCTGCTGGCGTTTGCCGGCATTGCTCGCGGGCACTACGCGGCGCTCGATTTTTCTGTATTTTGACCTTTTTGCATTCACCAGACTGACGACGAGACCCTATGGCCAATCCCAGCGCTAGCGCCTATAACGCAGACGCCATCGAAGTCCTCTCGGGCCTTGACCCGGTCCGCAAGCGGCCGGGCATGTACACCGATACCAGCCGCCCCAACCACCTGGCCCAGGAAGTCATCGACAACAGTGTTGACGAAGCCCTGGCTGGCCACGCCCGTTCTGTGCAGGTCATCCTGCATGCCGACCATTCGCTGGAGGTCAGCGACGATGGCCGCGGCATGCCGGTGGACATCCACCCGGAAGAGGGCGTGTCCGGTGTCGAGCTGATCCTTACCAAGCTGCATGCCGGCGGCAAGTTCTCCAACAAGAACTACCAGTTCTCCGGGGGGTTGCACGGTGTGGGTATCTCGGTGGTCAACGCCCTGTCGACCCAGGTACGTGTGCGCGTCAAGCGCGACGGCAACGAATACCAGATGACCTTCGCCGATGGCTTCAAGGCCAGCGAGCTGGAAGTGGTCGGCTCGGTCGGCAAGCGCAACACCGGTACCAGCGTCTACTTCAGTCCAGACCCGAAGTACTTCGACTCACCCAAGTTCTCCATCAGCCGCCTCAAGCATGTGCTCAAGGCCAAGGCCGTGCTGTGCCCGGGGCTGCTGGTAAGCTTCGAAGACAAAGCCAGCGGCGAGAAGGTCGAGTGGCACTATGAAGACGGCCTGCGTTCTTACCTGGTCGATGCGGTCAGCGAGTTCCAGCGCCTGCCTGACGAGCCGTTCTGCGGCAGCCTGGCGGGCAACAAGGAAGCCGCAGACTGGGCGTTGCTGTGGTTGCCAGAAGGCGGCGACAGCGTCCAGGAAAGCTACGTCAACCTGATCCCCACTGCGCAGGGCGGCACCCATGTCAACGGCCTGCGTCAGGGCCTGCTGGATGCCATGCGCGAGTTCTGCGAGTTCCGCAATCTGCTGCCGCGTGGGGTGAAGCTGGCGCCGGAGGACGTGTGGGAGCGCATCTCTTTCGTGCTCTCGATGAAAATGCAGGAGCCGCAGTTCTCCGGGCAGACCAAAGAGCGCCTGTCGTCGCGCGAGGCGGCTGCCTTTGTCTCCGGCGTGGTCAAGGACGCCTTCAGCCTGTGGCTCAACGCCCACCCCGAGCTGGGCATGCAACTGGCAGAACTGGCCATCAGCAACGCCGGGCGCCGCCTGAAGGCCAGCAAGAAGGTCGAGCGCAAGCGCATCACCCAGGGCCCGGCTTTGCCGGGCAAGCTGGCCGATTGCGCCGGCCAGGACCCGATGCGTGCCGAACTGTTCCTGGTCGAGGGTGACTCGGCGGGTGGCTCGGCCAAGCAGGCACGGGACAAGGAATACCAGGCGATCCTGCCGCTGCGCGGCAAGATCCTCAACACCTGGGAAGTGGACGGTGGCGAAGTTCTGGCCAGCCAGGAAGTGCACAACATCGCCGTGGCCATCGGTGTTGACCCGGGTGCCACAGACCTGGCGCAACTGCGTTACGGCAAAGTCTGCATCCTCGCCGACGCCGACTCTGACGGCCTGCACATCGCCACGCTGCTGTGTGCGCTGTTCGTCCAGCACTTCCGTGCGCTGGTGGAGGCGGGGCATGTGTACGTGGCCATGCCACCGCTGTATCGCATCGACCTGGGCAAGGAAATCTACTACGCCCTCGACGAAGCCGAGCGTGACGGCATCCTCGACCGCCTGGTGGCCGAGAAGAAGCGCGGTAAACCGCAGGTTACCCGCTTCAAGGGCCTGGGTGAGATGAACCCGCCGCAACTGCGTGAAACCACCATGGACCCGAACACCCGGCGCCTGGTGCAGCTGACCCTGGATGACGTCGAGGCCACCTGCGAGCTGATGGACAAGCTGCTGGCCAAGAAGCGCGCAGGTGACCGCAAGAGCTGGCTGGAAACCAAAGGCAACCTGGCCGAGGTCATGGTTTGATTCGGCACGTTCTTGCCGTTTGCGTTGCGTTGGTTGCCCTGCCTGCCCTGGCGGGTAACTGGCCCGAGCTGAAGCTCACTGCCGAGCACCCGATTGACGGCATGCGCGGTGGCAACTTGTCCGGCCTGGCGCAATGCCGGGGCGGGCTGTGGGGCGTGTCCGACCGCGACGACGACCGCATCTACCGCTTCGACCAGCAGAACCCGACGTGGCGCGCGCAACCGCTCACCTTTACCCCGCCATCGCCTCCGGAAAGCGGCCTGCCATGGGGCCTGAAATCGCGTAATTGGGCGGCCTCGTACATTCGCGGGGGCGAGCTGGATTTCGAAGGTATCACCTGTGACCAGGCGGGTAACCTGTACCTGGCCAGTGAAGCCCATGCCGCCGTATTGCAGTTACCGGTACAAGGCGAGCCGGACTGGTTGAAGATCGACCCGGCCATGGTGCGCCAGGCCCGCGCCAGCGGCATGCTGCTGAACTTCAATGCCTTGTTCGAAGGCCTGGCGATCAACCCGGCGGGCGACCGCCTGTGGCTGGCCGCCGAACGCGAGCGCCGTGGCCTGGTGGCCATCGAGCGCCAGCAATCGGTGTGGACCTGCGGACGCAGCTGTGTGCTGCTGAGCGAGGCCGGAGTCGAGATGCAGCCTGCACAAATGCCCAATGCCAGGGCGCTGTCGCGCGATTTTGCCGACCTGGCCTGGTTCGAGGGCAAGCTCTTCACCCTCGAACGCAATGCTTACCGGGTCTGCCGGCGTGATACCGACAGCGGTCAGGTCGAGCGCTGCTGGTCGTTTGCGGCCGACGCCCTGGCCGAGGCGCGCCGATACCCGCAACCATTCGGCCTGGCCGAAGCCCTTGTGATTGATGCCAAGGGCGCATGGATCGGCCTGGACAACAACAACGGCGCCCGGGCCGATGGCGAGACGCGCCCGATTGTCTGGCGCTTCGCTGCACCGGAAGGTGGCTGGAGCGCCAAACCATGAGCCAGGCGCCGGGCAAGCGGGCGGGCAGGGTACTGATGATCGTCGCCTGGGCGGCGGCACTGTTCCTCGCCACGCGCTTTTTCGGCCAGTGGGAAGACAGCCAGCGCAACCCTAATGCCCAGGTGCAGTCCGAGCACGGCGAAGGCTTTGTCGAAGTACGCCTGCTGGGCAACGGCCAGGGCCACTTCATGGTGGATGGCGCGATCAACGGCCAGGTGGTGCATTTCATGCTCGACACCGGTGCCACCGATGTGGCGATCCCCGAGGCGCTGGCCCGTGACCTGAACCTTGAGCGCGGCAGCCCGGTGTTGCTCAGCACCGCCAATGGCCGCACCGAAGGCTACCGCACACGCCTGGTCAGCCTGCAACTGGGCGATATCCGCCTGCAGGATGTGCGCGCCATCGTGGTGCCGGGGCTGGACGGGCAAACCGTACTGCTGGGCATGAGTGCCCTGAAACAACTTGAATTTACCCAGCGCGGCGGCACCATGCTGCTACGCCAGAACCTGAAATGACGAGGCCCGCATGAGCGACTCACTGGAACTCAGCCTGGACGGTGTCGAACGCCGCTCGCTGGCTGACTTCACCGAACAGGCCTACCTCAACTATTCCATGTACGTGATCATGGACCGCGCCTTGCCGCACATCGGCGATGGCCTGAAGCCGGTGCAGCGACGCATCGTCTATGCCATGAGCGAGTTGGGGCTCGATGCCGATGCCAAGCACAAGAAGTCGGCGCGCACCGTCGGTGACGTGCTCGGCAAGTTCCACCCCCACGGCGACTCGGCCTGCTACGAGGCCATGGTGCTGATGGCGCAACCGTTCAGCTACCGCTACACCCTGGTCGACGGCCAGGGTAACTGGGGTGCGCCGGACGATCCAAAGTCGTTCGCCGCCATGCGTTATACCGAGGCGCGGTTGTCACGCTACGCCGAAGTGCTGCTCAGCGAAGTTGGCCAAGGCACCGTGGATTGGGTACCGAACTTTGACGGCACCCTGCAGGAGCCGGCCGTGCTGCCGGCGCGCCTGCCCAACATCCTGCTCAACGGTACCACCGGTATCGCCGTGGGCATGGCCACCGACGTGCCGCCGCACAACCTGCGTGAGGTGGCCAGCGCCTGCGTGCGCCTGCTCGACGAGCCCAAGGCCACCATCGAGCAGCTGTGCGAGCACATTCAGGGGCCGGACTACCCCACCGAGGCGGAAATCATCACGCCGCGGGCAGAAATCCTCAAGATGTACGAAAGCGGCCGCGGCTCGATCCGCATGCGTGCCGTTTACCGCGTCGAGGATGGCGATATCGTTGTGACTGCACTGCCACACCAGGTCTCCGGGGCCAAGGTGCTGGAGCAGATCGCCGCACAGATGCAGGCCAAGAAACTGCCGATGGTGGCGGACCTGCGTGACGAATCCGACCACGAGAACCCGTGCCGCATCGTCATCATCCCGCGCTCCAACCGTGTGGATGCCGACGAACTGATGCAGCACCTGTTCGCCACCACCGACCTGGAGAGCAGCTACCGGGTCAACGTCAATATCATTGGCCTGGACGGCCGCCCGCAGTTGAAGAACCTGCGTGCAATATTGGTGGAGTGGCTGGAGTTCCGCACCAACACTGTTCGCCGGCGGCTGCAGCATCGCCTGGACAAGGTGGAAAGGCGCCTGCACCTGTTGGACGGTTTGCTCACCGCATTCCTCAACCTGGATGAAGTGATTCACATCATTCGTACCGAGGAGCACCCCAAGCAGGCGCTGATTGCCCGATTCGAGCTGAGCGAAATCCAGGCTGAGTACATCCTCGAGACCCGCCTGCGTCAGCTGGCGCGCCTGGAAGAGATGAAAATCCGCGGCGAGCAGGACGAACTGCTCAAGGAACAGGCCAAGCTGCAGGCGCTGCTGGGCAGCGAGGCCAAGCTGCGCAAGCTGGTGCGCAGCGAACTGATCAAGGATGCCGAAACCTACGGCGATGCGCGCCGTTCGCCCATCGTCGAGCGCGTCGAAGCCAAGGCCCTTTCGGAAAACGAACTGATGCCGACCGAGCCGGTCACCGTGGTGCTCTCGGAGAAGGGCTGGGTGCGTTGCGCCAAAGGCCACGACATCGACGCCACCGGCTTGTCGTACAAGGCCGGCGATGGCTTCAAGGCCGCTGCGGCCGGGCGTTCCAACCAGTTTGCCGTGCTCATCGACTCTACGGGCCGCAGCTACTCGGTGGCTGCTCACAGCTTGCCGTCGGCACGTGGTCAGGGCGAGCCGCTGACCGGCCGCCTGACGCCACCGCCAGGGGCCACCTTCGAGTGCGTGCTGTTGCCGGACGACGACGCGCTGTACGTGGTGGCCTCGGATGCGGGCTACGGCTTTGTGGTCAAGGGTGAAGACTTGCAGGCCAAGAACAAGGCCGGCAAGGGTTTACTCAGCTTGCCCAACGGTGCCAAGGTCATGACCCCGCGCCCGGTGGCCAATCGCGAGCAGGACTGGCTGGCAGCCGTGACCACCGAAGGTCGCTTGCTGGTGTTCAAGGTCAGCGACTTGCCGCAGCTGGGCAAGGGCAAGGGCAACAAGATCATTGGCGTGCCGGGCGACCGGGTGGCCAGTCGTGAAGAATATGTCACCGATCTGGCCGTTATTGCCGAAGGTGCGACCCTTGTATTGCAAGCCGGCAAGCGTACCCTTTCTCTGAAAGCGGACGACCTGGAGCATTACAAGGGCGAGCGCGGACGGCGAGGCAGCAAGCTGCCACGCGGCTTCCAGCGCGTCGATGGGTTGCAGGTGGAAGTGCCGGCGTAACGTGCAGAAATGTCTGGAACGGCAATTTCAGCGCCGTTCCGGGCAGAAATGCTGGAGTCGGACGGTTATTTCGCGGATGATATGGCCCTTGCGGTGCCGACGTAGTCGTGTGCCCGTTTGAATCTATATGTATCACTGCGGTGGCCTATAGGCGACCGCCTGGATGGGATGATGAAACTTCTGCGCCTTCCATTTGCGCTGTTGATGACTGGCCTGCTGGGCCTTGGCGGGTGCACCATGCATCAGCCGGTTGCCTTGTACCAGCTCGACAGTGGTGATCCTGGCCAGCCTTCGCAGAGTGCAGGCATGGCCGTGGTGCTCGGCCCGGTATCGGTAGCCGATTACCTGCAGCGTGAGACGTTCCTGCAGCGTCAAGCCGATGGCAGCCTGAGCGCGGCGACTGACGGCCGTTGGGCGGGTAGCCTTTCGTCGGATATCGACCAGTTGCTGGTGCGTCAACTGGCCTGGCGCCTGGACAGCCAGCGCGTTGTGCTGGCGCCGGCGACCGCTGGCTTCAGCCCGGACGTGCAGGTACTGTTGTCGATCACGCGCCTGGACTCGGGCAAAAACCAGCCGGCCATCCTGGATGCCCAGTGGCGTCTGCTGGACCGCCGGGGCCATGTGCGTGACAACCGTATCGTTCACCTCGAGCAGCAGCATGAGGGTAGCGAGTCGTCGCAGGTACAGGCTCAGGGCCAACTGCTGCAGAAGCTGGCTGAACAGCTGAGCACCGCAGTCAAGCCGCTGGCCAACCAGCCGGCGATTGCCGAAGAAGCCCCGAAAAAGCCCGCTGCACCGGTGCAGGTGAAGAAGGGACCGGAGAAGTCCAAGATTCCGATGGCCTCGCCGATTCGCACCGACATGGAAGTTTATCGGTTCTGATCCAACAGCCATCCACAAAAAAGCCCGCATAGGTTGCGGGCTTTTTTGTATCTAAAGGATAGATGCGGACTTTGTGGGAGCGGGCGTGCCCGCTCCCACAGGGGGAAACTGTCAGGCGCGGCGTTCGTGCATGCGGGCCAGCTGGCGCTCCAGCATCGACGGGTAAGGCTCCATCAAGCGCTCCACACAGCAGGCGCCTTCAGGGCTGGCAATCGGGCGAATGCGGGCGCGCTGGCGAATCAGCGCGTCATCGCTGATCTGCCGCTCCACCAGCAACAGGTTGCGGCTGTGCTGAGACAGCGCCAGGGCATCCTGGGCCTTTTCGGTCATCAGCAGGTCCACCAGCTCCAGCCCTTGCAGGTCGTTGCCCAGGACCAGGCCCAGCTGCAGCTGAAGGGTGATGCCGCTGTCAGCCACTTCGATCTGCAGGGCATGACCCAAGGCGCGCAACAGCTCACCGCAGCAGATGGCGTTTGTCAGGTAGTCCTCGCCACAGTCGCGGCTGTGGAACAGCACCAAGGTGCTGCCGTCGTTGAGCGTGTGGGTTTCACCGTCATAGAGCGAGGCTGCATGCTCCAGGCAATCGCGGTAGCGTTCGGTCAGCTCGGTCAGGCGTGTGCGGGGCAAACGGCGCAGTTGTTCCTGCGAGCCCAGTTGCACGGCAAGTACGGCGCTGTACTGCGGCTCGTCAGACTCGACCGGGGCGGCTTTGGGCGCACTGTCGTCGTCCAGCAGGCCGGCAAAGGCGTCGTCATCCTCCTCAGCCAATGCGGCAACCCTGGGACGCGACGCAGCCGTGGAGGCCGGTGCAGTGTCGTGGACGTCGTCGAAATGCTCGTCGTCCTCCTCCTCAAGCTCTGGCTCCGGCGGTGGCGGCGGGGCCAGGCGCGCATGCAGCTGGCGCGCGATGTCGCCGATCTCGTCCTGGCGGTCTGTGGCCGGGGTATAGGGTTGCGGGTCACGCAGCCACACCCGCAACTGCAGCAGCGGCAGGGTGATGAAACGGCCCTGTCGCAGGCTCAGGCTGAGGGCCAGGGCCAACAGGATGGCCGCCATGATCCCCATGCTCTGCAGGCTGATCAGCATCGGTTGCTGGAACTGGCTCATGTCCAGGCTGATGCGCAGTTGCCCGGCTGTCACGTCCTGGAAGGTGATCTTGGTCTGGTACAGGCCCTCGGCCTCGCCCAGCAGGCTATTGCGCGGGCGCTGGCCGGCTTCGGCGAGGATACGGTTGTCCACGCTATAGATAGCCGCGTGGGCCACCAGCGGGTTTTTCACCAGGTTGCCCAGCAGCACATTGAGACTGAGGATGTCGTTGGACACCAGCAGCTCGGTCGCCGAGGTGGCGGTCTGGGTGGTCAGGCTCTGGCCAAGGGCATCGGCCTGCTCGTGCATGGCCTGCTTGAACTGCAGGCCCATCACGCAGGCATAGATCACCAACGCCAGCGCGACCAGGAAGATGTTGGTGCAGGCGATGCGCAATGCCAGCGGCACGCGGCGTTGACTCAGGGCACGATAGATCATCAGGAAGAAATTGTCTGGTTTGACGGGCGTGGGCCGGTTCACTGAGCTCGGCTCTTAATGGCAGAAAGTGTGGGGCAGTATAGCGACCCCGGTTTTGTCGGCAAAGTATCGTTGGCGCCCGATGGTCACGGAAAATCGGTAGAATGCGCATTTTTCATCGAAGTCGGAGCCAGGTTGTGCGCGAAATCGTCCTGATCAACATCACCGGTGAGGACCGTCCCGGTCTCACTGCGGCAATCACCGGCGTCCTGCTGCAGGGCGGTGTGAGCATCCTCGACATAGGCCTGGCAGTCATGCACGGCACTTTGTCGTTCGGTATCCTGGTCGACATCCCCGACAACGAAGTGGCTACCGCCCTGCTGCAAAGCGTACAGGCCAAGGCCCACGAACTGAACCTGCAGGCCCGCTACACGCCTATTTCCGAGGCCGACTACCAGCACTGGGCTGACGGCCAAGGCGAAGCGCGCCACATCGTCACCCTGCTCAGCCGCAAGATCACCCCCGAGCAACTGCAGCGGGTGAGTGCGGTTATCAGCCAGTACGGGCTCACCATCGAGCGCATCGAGCGTTTGTCTGCGCGCGTGGCGCTGGATGCCGATACCGAAAAAGGCAAGGCGGCCATCGAGATCTCCGTGCGTGGCGCACCGAGCGATGCCCAGGCCCTGCGTGCCGACTTCTTTGCCCTGGCCGAAGCGCTGAGCGTCGATATCGCCTTCCAGAAGGACGACCTGTTCCGCCGTAACCGCCGCCTGGCGGTGTTCGACATGGACTCGACGCTGATCGAAGCCGAAGTCATCGACGAACTGGCCAAGGCGGCCGGCGTGGGTGAGCAGGTGGCGGCCATCACTGAGCGGGCCATGCGCGGTGAGCTGGACTTCCGCGCCAGCTTCAAGGAGCGCATGGCGCTGCTCAAGGGCCTGGATGTGGGTGTGCTGGACGAAATCGGTGCCTCGCTGCGCCTGACCGAGGGTGCCGAAAACCTGTTCGCCGAGCTCAAGCGCCTGGGTTACAAGACCGCGATCCTGTCCGGTGGCTTTACCTACTTCGCTCGCCAGGTGCAGGCGCGCCTGGGCATCGACTATGTGTTTGCCAACGAGCTGGAAGTGGTCGACGGTAAAGTGACCGGCGTAGCTGTCGAGCCGATCGTCGATGCCCAGCGCAAGGCCGAGCTGCTGCAAAAGCTGGCCCACGAAGAAGGCTTGCAGCTGGAGCAGACCATTGCCGTGGGCGATGGCGCCAATGACCTGCCGATGCTGTCGCTGGCCGGCCTGGGCGTAGCGTTCCGCGCCAAGCCGCTGGTGCGCCAGTCTGCCAAGCAGGCGATTTCCACCCTGGGGCTGGATGGCGTGCTGTACCTGCTGGGCCTGCGCGACCGCGACGCCCGCGGCTAGTTTGCCGTTTAATCTTCAGCGCCTGTGAGATCGAGCGCCGCCCGCGCGGCGCTCGATCTCACAGGCGCTGAAGAACCCGCGCCGATCACCTCGAAGCAGAAACCACGGTCAAGCCTGTGCAGGCGCCGCCAACAGTTGCCCCATGCGCACTGCAGAACCAGCGCCCAGGTTCTCAGCCCACTTCACCTGCTCCGGCCCGAACAGCACAATGGCGGTCGAGCCCAGCTTGAAGCGGCCCAGCTCGGCACCTTTCTCCAGGTGGATCGGCGCACGGCTGGCTTCGTCGTAACGGAAGGTCTTCAGCTCACGCTTGGGCGGCGTCACCAATCCAGCCCACACGGTTTCGATCGAGGCGACGATCATCGCACCCACCAGCACCACGGCCATCGGCCCGCGCTCGGTGTCGAACAGGCAGACCACGCGTTCGTTGCGGGCAAACAGCTCGGGAACGTTCTCTGCGGTGGTCTGGTTGACCGAGAACAGACGGCCCGGCACATAGACCATTTCGCGCAGGGTGCCGGCCAGCGGCATGTGCACGCGGTGGTAGTCCTTGGGCGAGAGGTAGATCGTGGCAAACTCGCCGCCCATGAACGGCGCTGCCATGGCCGGGTCGCCGCCCAGCAGCTCTTGCGCGCTGAAACCGTGGCCCTTGGCCTGGAAGATGCGACCGTGCTCGATCGGGCCGAGCTGGCTGACGGCACCGTCGGCCGGGCACAGGATGGCGCCTGGGGTTTCGTCCAGCGGGCGGGCGCCCGGCTTCAGGGCGCGGGTGAAGAACGCATTGAAGTGCTCATAAGCGCTCAAGTCCTCGACCAGGGCTTCAGACATGTTGACCTGATAGCGTTTGGCGAACCAGGCGGTAAAGGCATTCTTGAACCAGCGCACGCGGCACTCGGCAATGCAGCCGGCCAGCCGCGACAGCAGGTGGTGCGGCAGCAGGTACTGGCTGATGATGAACAAACGGGATTTCATGCAGGTTCCTTAAACTTCTACAGGCGTGTCCGGGTGGTTGCCCCATTCGCTCCACGAGCCGGCGTAGGCCTTGACGCGTGGGTAGCCCAGGGCCTTGGCCACCAGATAAGTGAAGCCGGAGCGGCGGTGGGTCTGGCAGTGGGTGATCACTTCCTTGTCAGGAGTGATGCCCAGTTGCGCGAGGACTTGTTTGATGTCCTGGCGAATGCGCAGGTTGTCGTTGAGGTCCATGCCGGCTGTCCACTCGAAGTTGATAGCGCCGGGGATGTGACCGCCCTTGGCTGCCAGTACCTTCTCGCCGTTGAATTCCTGCGGGCCGCGAGCGTCCCAGATGACCAGGTCATCGGCGCCCAGGCGGCTTTGCAGGTACTCGCGGGTGGCGGTGGGCGCGTTGTCGATACGCAGGTGCACCGGGCTGTTGCTGCTGGCGGGCACTTCGGTGGACAGCGTGTCTGCCGGCCAGGCCTGGATACCGCCATTGAGGTAGTGATACGCCTTGTGGCCAATCACGTCGAGCAGCCAGATGAAGCGCCCGGCCCAGCCACCGCCTTCATCGTCGTACACCACATAGACGGCGTCGTCGCGGTGGCCGAGTTCGCTGAACAGTTTTTCCAGCTCGCCCTGCGGCGGCAGCAGGCCGGGGGCAGGAGGCTGGCCAAGCTGGGTACGCTTGCCTTCGACAAAGCGTGCGCCGGGGATGTGCCCGCTGACATAGCGGTTGGCACTGCTCAGGTCGACCAGGATCAGCTGTGGCGAACCCAGGCGTGGCAGCAGGTCAGCCGCTTCGATCACCAGGGGCAGGCCGGAAAAGTCAGTCATCCACGGTCTCCAGTGTGGAAAGAGGGGCGATTGTAGCGCAAGGCTCAGCCCTTGCGGTTGGCAAACACCGACAGTGCCCGCTCGGTGCATTGCGCGGTCTTGCCGAAGGCCTGCACGCTGATGTCGGCCAAAGGCCGGCAGCCTTGGTCGGCCACCATCAGCATAAGAACCTGGTCATTCACCGCCAGCGAGCGCAGCAGCACGTGCTCGCTGCGGAACAGGGCACGCAGCGGGGCTGGCAGCAAGGCCGAGAACTGGCTGTGGTTTTCCGGAGTGATGCGCAGTTGCCCGGCCTGGGCCATCAGCTTTTGCAGCAGTTTGTTTTGTGACACCGGCAAGGCCAAGGCACCTGCCTCGTTGGGTAGCCCCGCAATCTGCTGCACGCGCAGGCTGTCGCTGGCCTTGTCCAGGCTCAGCAGCATGATGCGTTGCATGCCGCAGGCCAGCAGGGCTTCGCGGGCCTGGGTAGCCAGGTGCACGGTGTTGGTGAACGGGCTGGGCTGTGCCAACAAGTCCTGGCACAGCTTGCGCCAGCGCGCCAGGTCGTCGCTGCTGGGCGGTGGCGGCGCCAGCATGTCCGGGTGCGGGCGGCGCTGGTGCCAGGGCCAGATCAGCGCCTCAGCCGGGTGGAACAGGGCATGCCTGGCGTGGCGGCGGGCGCTGGCGGCAGCCTGCTGGTGTACTTGCTGCTGCACGTCTTCCAGCGAAGTTTGCAGGTACAGCGCAGTCAGCAGCTGCCAGCGCAGCAGGTGCGGGTTGTCCCAGCCCACTTGCGCCGCCAGCGCAAGGTTGTTGGCCAGCAGCACGGTGTTGGCCGGCTGGTTGAACCAGCGGCGCAGGCCAGGCTCGGCGTCCAGGCGGTGTTGCTGGCTGAGCAGGTCTTCGTCGCGGGCGATGTTGAGCACCAGGGCCAGTTGATCGCGTTCTTCCAGCAGCAGGCGGTAACCTTGTGTCACCCACTGCGGCAGGCGCCAGTACTCCGCCATGGTCTGGCACAGCGCCATGATGCGCACGCCAAACAGCTCATCCTCTACCAGGGCGGCGTCCTCGCCCTTGTGGATAACCCGAAGCTCCCAGGTGTCAAGCAGCTTGGGGTAGGCCAGTGCCAGCGGCCACAGTGGAGACAGGAAAAGCAGGCTTCCCCAGTGAATTTCCTGCCACAGGCGTGCCAGGCGGCTGGCAAACAGGCCGCTGGCCTGCTGCGAAGCGTGCTGGCTGATCAGCTGGAACTGGCTCAGTACGGGCGGTATTTCTTCGACGGGCAGCGCGGGCAGGCGCTTGAGCAGTTGCTCGCTGCGCTCCAGCCCCAGGCGATTCAGGGCCACCTCCAGGCTTTCGGCGGGCTCGGCCTGGCTGGCGTTGGTGGGATGGTTTGCTTCGCGCATCACCGAAAGCACCAGCGCCGGGCTATCTTGCATCAGTTCGGCGATATCGCGCAGCGAGCGGCGGCTGTCGTGAATGGCAGCCATGACCCGGTCGTAGCTGTGCTTCGGCACGGGGATGCGAACACTCTCTAGCAGCTTTACCCAGGCCTCTAGCGTACGCGGGGCCTGAGCGGGCACCTTGGTTTCGATTGGCATTTTGACATCAGTCCGAACTGGCTTTTCGCATTGAGTGGCTATAGTCTGGCGCAGTTCTGCCGATAAGTAGAAGAAGAGTTTTAAAGCTCCCGTCTCTTCCCCTGACCACGACAGCAAGTGCTTTGAACCTATGGCTAAAATTATCGGCATCATCGTCGTATTCGCGAGCGTGCTCGGCGGCTACGTGCTCTCCCACGGCAAGATCGCGGCGCTGATCCAGCCGTTCGAAGTTCTGATCATCGGCGGTGCCGCCTTTGGTGCATTCCTGCAGGCCAACCCTGGCCACATGACCATGCACGTCATCAAGAAGTCGATGAAGATGTTCGGCTCGCGCTTCACCCACGCCTACTACCTGGAGGTACTGGGCCTGGTGTACGAGATCCTCAACAAGAGCCGTCGCGAAGGCATGATGGCCATCGAGGCCGACATCGAGGACGCCGCCGCCAGCCCGATCTTCGCCAAGTACCCGACAGTACTGGCCGATGAGCGCATGACCGCGTTTGTCTGCGACTACCTGCGCATCATGTCCACCGGCAACATGGCCCCGCACGAACTCGAGGGCCTGTTCGACATGGAGCTGCTGAGCATGAAGGAAGAGCTGGAGCACCCGTCCCATGCGGTGACCGGCATCGCTGACGGCATGCCCGGTTTCGGTATTGTCGCGGCGGTACTGGGTATCGTGGTGACCATGGCCTCGCTGGGCGAGGGCGACCAGGCGGCCATCGGCATGCACGTGGGTGCGGCGCTGGTCGGTACCTTCTTCGGTATCCTGGCTGCCTATGGCTTCTTCGGCCCGTTGGCCAAGTGCCTGGAGCACGATGCCAAGGAGGAGCTGAACCTCTACGAATCGATCAAGGCTTCGCTGGTCGCCTCGGCCTCGGGCATGCCGCCTTCGCTGGCCGTCGAGTTCGGGCGCAAGGTGCTGTACCCCATGCACCGCCCAAGTTTCGCCGAGCTGGAACAAGCGGTTCGCGGTCGCTGAGTCATGGAAAACAACCAGCCCATCATCGTCAAGCGCGTCAAACGCTTTGGCGGCGGCCACCACGGCGGCGCCTGGAAAATCGCCTTTGCCGACTTTGCTACGGCAATGATGGCGTTCTTCCTGGTGCTGTGGTTGATGTCCACAGCCACCCCGGAGCAGAAAATCGCCATTGCCGGCTACTTCAAGGACCCGATCGGCTTCTCGGAAAGCGGCACGCCCTATGTCATCGACCTGGGTGGCTCACCTGAACTGGCACCGGAAAAAACCATCAACCCGGAAGTCAAATCCGAGCCGATGCCCGAGTCCACGACCCAGCTGAGCAAGGACCAGGTCGAGACCATGGCCGAGCAGGTCGAGCGCGAGCGCCTGGAGTTGCTGCTGCAGGAGCTGCAGAACAAGGTAGAAGAGAACCCGCAGCTGCAGAAGTTCAAGGACCAGATCCTGTTCGAGATCACCCAGGACGGCCTGCGCATCCAGATCATGGATGCCGAGAACCGGCCGATGTTCGACATCGGTAGCGCCCGCTTGCAGCCGTACTTTGAAGACATCCTGCTGGCCATGGCCGACACCATCAAGGCGGTGCCGAACAAGATCAGCATCAGCGGCCACACCGATGCCAAGCCGTATGCCGGCAGTGGCGAGTTCGGCAACTGGGAGTTGTCGGCCAACCGTGCCAACGCTGCGCGCCGTGCACTGGTAGCCGGTGGTTACCCGGATGGTCAGGTGGCGCGGGTGGTGGGTTATGCCTCGTCGTCGCTGTTTGACCGCAAGGACCCGTTCAACCCGGTCAACCGCCGTATCGATATCATCGTGCTGACCAAGAAGGCCCAGCGCAATATCGAGGGTGAGCAGGGTGCGCCCGAAGCGCCGGCCGCCGACCCTGCTGCACCGCCAGCCACTGGCGCTGCGCCAGGGGCTGGCGTGCCGGATGCCCCAGGGGCAGCGGAACAAGCGCCGATGCAGCCGCGTGAGCTGCGCCAGAAGCTGAACATCTTTGAAGATGGCACGCTGAAGATGGATGAGGCCAAGGAGCAGTAAACGGCTTTTTTTGTGCGGGCGACTGTTCTACACAAAACCTGAACGCTGGCGCGATCAGTGTGGGAGCGGGTTTACCCGCGAAGCATCCAGCGCGGTGGATGGCACCGGCGTTGCCGGTGTTCGCGGCTAAAGCCGCTCCCACAGGGGATCGCGGCAACTTTCATTTCAAGCGTTTCAGTAGCTGTCTTCTGTCAGGCTGGCGATGATCGAGCGGTAGCTGTTCATGCGTTGCGGCGTGATGCGCCCCTCGTCCAGTGCCTTGAGCAGCGCGCAGCCCGGTTCGCGGTCGTGCTTGCAGTCGCGGAAGCGGCAGGTGCCGAACAGGTCGCGGAACTCGATGAAGCCATCTTCCACGTCGTCGCGGCTGACATGGCCAAGGCCAAACTCACGGATGCCCGGCGAGTCGATCAGGTCGCCGCCATTAGGGAAGTGGTACAGCCGTGCCGTGGTGGTGGTGTGGGTGCCCTGGCCAGACCATTCCGACAGGTCGCCGACACGGGTGCCCGCGTCCGGCAGCAGGCTGTTGACCAGCGACGACTTGCCCACCCCGGACTGGCCGACGAACACACTGATGTGGCCGTCAAGTAGTTGCTGCAGGCGCTGCATGCCGTCGCCCTGGTGTGCCGATACTTCCAGCAGCGGGTAGCCCAGTTCGCGGTAAACCTCCAGCAGCGCATGCAGGCCGGGGCCGTTCTCGTCGTTGATCAGGTCGGCCTTGTTCAGCAGCAGCAGCGGCCGCAGGCCGGCGTGCTCGGCCGCTACCAGGTAGCGGTCGATCAGGTTCGGGTGCGGCTCCGGTGCCGGGGCGAACACGATCACGATCAGGTCGACGTTGGCTGCCACCGGCTTGAGTTGCCCGTGGTTGTTCGGCCGGCACAGCTCGGTGCTGCGTGGCATCTGCGCCACGATCACGCCAATGCCCTGGTTGCCCGCACGCCACACGACACGGTCGCCGGTGACCAGCGCCGGCAGGTTGGCCCGCAAATGGCAGCGGAACACCTGGCCTGCGGTTTCGCCATCCTGGGCTTCAACTTCTACCTGCACGCCGAAGTGCGCGATCACCAGGCCCAGTTGCTCGGGCCCCAGGTCGCCGCCCTCCAGTTCCTGCAGCGCATGCTGCTCGCGTTTGGCGGCGCGAGCGGCGCGCTCGCCCTGGATTTTTTCGATCCGCCAGTTTTGGCGGCGATTGAGCTGGCGTTTGGCCATGAAGGTACCGTGAGAAAGGCCCGGGTAGGGCATTGAAAACGGCTGGCAGTTTAGCACGCCAGGCGCTGGACCATTCCGCTTACCTTTGATGCAGTGAATGGGTTTGCTTTGACCACTAGGCTAATATGACGGCCTATATGAGGAGCCCCTGCATGCAAAACCCACAGAACCTGATCTGGATCGACCTGGAAATGACCGGCCTGGATCCGGACAGTGATGTCATCATCGAGATGGCCACCATCGTTACCGACAGCGAGCTGAACACCCTGGCTGAAGGGCCGGTGATCGCCATCCATCACAGTGACGAAGTGCTGGCGCGCATGGACGAATGGAACACCCGTACCCACGGTGCTTCGGGCCTGACCCAGCGCGTGCGCGAGAGCAAGCTCAGCATGGCAGAAGCCGAAGCGCAGACCATCGCCTTCCTCGAGCAGTGGGTGCCCAAAGGCAAGTCGCCGATCTGCGGCAACAGCATCTGCCAGGACCGCCGCTTCCTCTATCGCCACATGCGCAACCTGGAAAACTACTTCCACTACCGCAACCTGGATGTCTCCACCCTGAAGGAACTGGCCGCGCGCTGGGCGCCGGGCGTGCGTGACAGCTTCAAGAAGGGCAACACCCATTTGGCGCTGGACGATATCCGCGAATCGATCGCCGAGCTGCGTCACTACCGCGAGCACTTCATCAAACTGTGAGCCCACAAGGCGCAGATATTGTATCTGCGCCCCCTTTTGGTGCCTTGGGCAACTGGTTAGACTGCGCGCCTTTCCTGCACGGACCCGCGCCATGTTGTTGATGCTCTACCTCATCGCTATCACCGCCGAAGCCATGACCGGCGCGCTGTCTGCCGGGCGCCGCGGCATGGACTGGTTCGGCGTGGTGCTGATCGCCTGCGTCACCGCCCTGGGTGGCGGCTCGGTGCGCGACGTGCTGCTCGGGCATTACCCGCTGACCTGGGTGAAGCACCCGGAATACCTGGTGCTGACCAGCTTTGCGGCGTTGCTGACCATCTTCATTGCGCCAATGATGCGCCGCCTGCGCTCGCTGTTTCTGGTGCTCGATGCCCTGGGGTTGGTGGCCTTTACCTTGATTGGCTGCATGACTGCACTCGAGATGGGGCAGGGCATGCTGGTGGCGTCGATCAGCGGGGTGATCACCGGGGTGTTTGGTGGGATCTTGCGCGATATCTTCTGCAACGACATTCCACTGGTGTTCCGCCGTGAGCTGTATGCCAGCGTGTCGTTTGCGGCGGCCTGGTTCTACCTGGGGTGCGTGTATTTCAAGGTGCCGGCAGAGCAGGCGATGCTGCTGACCTTGTTTGGCGGGTTTCTGGTGCGGTTGCTGGCTATCCGCTTCCACTGGGAAATGCCCAAGTTCCACTACAACGACCAGCAGTAGGTCATTTTCAGCCCTGATGCAGTCTTTGTGGGGCGGGTGGTTACTGGATGTTGTGCCGGGCCAAAGCCCACGCCACATGCTCGCGCACCAGTTCTGATTCATCCTCGCGGCGGGCCTTCAGGGCCTCGATCACAGGAATGGTGGAAGGCGCATTGCCCAACCCCACCGCCAGGTTGCGCAAGAACCGCTCATATCCCGCCCGCCGCAACGGCCCACCCTCGGTCTTGCGCAGGAAGGTACGTTCATCCCACAGGAACATCTGCGCCAACTCGGCATTCTCCAGCCCATGCCGTGGCTGGAAGTCCTGTTCCTGGCTGTGCTTGGCAAAACGGTTCCAGGGGCAGACGATCTGGCAGTCATCGCAACCGAACACCCGGTTGCCCATCATTGCCCGCAACTCGACAGGGATCGCGCCCTTCAGTTCGATGGTGAGGTATGAGATGCAACGCCGGGCGTCCAGCACATAAGGCCCGACAAATGCCTGGGTCGGGCAAATGTCCAGGCAGGCCTGGCAGCGCCCGCAATGCTCGCTGGTGGTCGCTTCGTCCACCGGCAACGGCAGGTCCACAAACAGCTCGGCAAGAAAGAAGTAACTGCCCGCCTTGCGGTTGAGCAGCAAGGTGTTCTTGCCGATCCAGCCCAGCCCGGCCTGTTCGGCCAGGGCCTTCTCCAGCACCGGGGCGCTATCGACGAATGCGCGGTAACCGAACGGGCCGATAGCCTCCTGAATGCGGTCGGCCAGGAACTGTACGCGCTTGCGCACCAGCTTGTGGTAGTCCCGGCCCAGCGCATAGCGCGATATGTAGGCCTTTTCCGGCTGCGCCAGGCGCTGCGCCATCTGTGTGTCGCCGGGCAGGTAGTCCATGCGCAGCGAGACCACCCGCACCGTGCCGGGAATCAGTTGGTCGGGGTGCGAGCGCTTGCTGCCGTGCGCGCCCAGGTACTCCATTTCGCCCTGGTAGCCGGCATCGAGCCAGCGCTGCAGGTGGTGTTCGTGTTCGCCAAGGTCGACCCCGGCGATGCCGACATGGGCAAAACCGAGTTCCTGGCCCCAAATCTTGATCGATTGGGCCAGTTGGGCGAGGTCAGGTGTGCAGCTGGACATGGATGGGTAAGGCAATACGGGCTCAGGTGCGTATAATTCTGCCAGACAATGGAGCCTTTGACCCCATGCCGCAGACCAAACACCCCAGCCATGCCCCGCAACTGCTCAGCAGCGTGACCGTCGCGCACCTGCCGACACGGCATGCGCATGCCCATAAAGGCGACTTCGGTCATGTACTGGTGGTCGGTGGCGACCTTGGCACAGGCGGCGCTGTGCTGTTAAGCGCTGAAGCCGCCCTGCGCTGTGGCGCCGGGCTGGTCAGCGTGGCGACGCGCCCTGAGCATGTCGGCGCGAGCCTGGCCCGTCTGCCCGAAACCATGTGCCTGGGTGTCAGCTCGGCCAACCAGCTGATGGGCGTGCTGGAGCGCGCCTCGGTACTGGTGGTGGGCCCGGGGCTGGGGCAAGCGGCGTGGGGGCGTAGCCTGCTGTCGGCAGTGGCCAACGCCGAGCAGCCGCAGGTATGGGACGCCGATGCCCTGAATTTGCTGGCGCGTACCCCCCTGGCCCTGCCCAGTGGCAGTATCCTCACCCCGCACCCGGGGGAGGCGGCGCGGCTGCTGGGCATTTCCACCGAGGCGGTGCAGGCCGACCGCCAGGGCGCTGCGCGCAAGCTGGCGCGCCGTTACAACAGCGTCTGCGTGCTCAAGGGGGCCGGTACCCTGGTCGCCGACCCCGCCGGGCAACTGATGCTGTGCGAGCGAGGCCACCCGGCGATGGCCGGGGCCGGCTTTGGCGATGTGCTGACCGGTGTGCTGGCGGCCTTGCTGGCCCAAGGGCTGGACGCCTGGCAGGCCGCTGGGCTGGGTGTGTGGTTGCATGCCTGTGCGGGGGAGCGGTTGGGTGTACAAGGTAGAGGCCTGGCGGCCAGTGATCTGGCGCCGGTCATTCGTGAGTTTCTGGAGGAGCATTCTGCGTGTCTGGCATAACCCTGTTTCTGGCCGATGAAGACGCCACGGTCAAGTTTGGCGCAGCCCTGGCTGAGGTGACCGGCGGTCGCGGCGTGATCTTTCTTGAAGGCGACCTGGGTGCGGGCAAGACTACGCTTTCCCGAGGGCTGATCCGTGGCCTGGGCCATACGGGTGCAGTGAAAAGCCCGACCTTCACCGTGGTTGAACCCTACGAAATCGGTGAGGTGCGGGCCTTCCACTTCGACCTGTATCGCCTGGTCGATCCGGAGGAACTGGAGTTCATGGGAATCCGTGACTATTTCGAAGGCGACCCGCTGTGCCTGTTCGAGTGGCCACAAAAGGGTGCGGGCGTTTTGCCAAAGCCTGACCTGACCATTACCATGACCCCCCAAGCGGGCGGACGCTCGCTGATCCTTTCGCCGCAGGGGGCTCGCGGCGAGGCCTGGTGCGTGGCACTGGCCAAACACTATAAACAGTAAGTGGGGTAGGTATGCGCATACGCGCACTGGTTGCCATCGTTGGGCTGCTGCTGACAACGGTGACCGTTGACGCTCTGGCCGTCACTCAAGTCAAGAGCGTGCGCCTATGGCGCGCGCCAGACAACACGCGGCTGGTCTTCGACCTGTCTGGCCCCGTGCAGCACAGCGTCTTCACCTTGAGCGCGCCTGATCGTCTGGTTATCGACATCAATGGCGCCACGCTGGCCGCGCCATTGAACGTGGCCACCTCCAACACGCCGATCAGTAGCGTGCGTTCAGCCCAGCGCACCCCCACCGATCTACGGGTGGTGGTAGACCTGAAAAAGTCGGTCACCCCGAAAAGCTTTACGCTGGCGCCGAATGCCCAATACGGCAATCGCCTGGTGGTCGACCTGTACGATCAGGAAGCCGACGCCATTGCGGCCAGCGCGCCACCTCCGGCGCCCGTGCCGGTGCAGACGCCGGCGACCACGCCAGCGGTGCCGGTATCCCCGGCCCAGCCCGCCATCAAGTTGCCGCCGGTGCCTAGCGGCAAGCGTGAAATCGTGGTTGCCATCGACGCCGGCCACGGTGGCGAAGACCCGGGTGCGTCCGGTTCGCGTGGCCAGCATGAAAAAGACATCGTGCTGCAGATTGCCAAAGAGCTCCAGCGCCAGATCAACAGCGAAAGAGGCTTTCGTGCCGAGCTGACCCGTACGGGCGATTACTTCATTCCGCTGCGCAAACGCACGGAAATCGCCCGCAAGAAGGGGGCCGACCTGTTCATCTCGATTCACGCCGACGCCGCGCCGTCGCGTGCTGCATTTGGTGCCTCGGTGTTCGCCCTGTCTGACCGCGGCGCCACCTCCGAGACCGCGCGCTGGCTGGCCGACACGGAAAACCGTTCTGACCTGATCGGCGGTGCTGGCAACGTCAGCCTCGATGACAAGGACCGGATGCTGGCCGGCGTGCTGCTGGACCTGTCGATGACTGCCACGCTCAGCTCCAGCCTCAATGTGGGGCAGAAGGTGCTGGGCAACATGGGCCGTGTCACCTCGCTGCACAAGCAGCGTGTGGAACAGGCCGGCTTCATGGTGCTGAAGTCGCCTGATATTCCGTCGATCCTCGTTGAAACCGGGTTCATCTCGAACAACAACGAAGCCGCCAAGCTGGCCACCGCCAGCCATCAGCAGGCCTTGGCCCGTTCGATCCATACCGGTGTGCGCCAGTACTTCCAGCAGAACCCACCGCCGGGTACCTATATTGCCTGGCTGCGTGATACCGGCAAGCTTGCCGCCGGCCCACGTGAGCACACAGTGCGCCCTGGCGAGACCCTGGCGATGCTCGCCGTGCGTTACCAGGTCAGCGTGGCCAGCCTGCGCAACACCAACAGCCTCAAGACGGATGAGCTGAAGGTCGGCCAGCGCCTCGACATCCCTGCTACCACATTGGCCGCGCAATGAGTGGCGGTTCGCGCATCCAGCTGCTCAGCCCGCGGCTGGCCAACCAGATCGCCGCCGGTGAGGTAGTCGAGCGGCCGGCCTCGGTTGCCAAGGAGCTGTTGGAAAACAGCCTGGACTCCGGTGCCCGACGTATCGACGTGGACGTGGAGCAGGGCGGCGTCAAGTTGCTCAAGGTGCGGGACGATGGCAGTGGTATTTCTGCTGACGACCTGCCGCTGGCCCTGGCCCGTCACGCCACCAGCAAGATTCGCGAGCTGGAAGACCTTGAAGGGGTATTGAGCCTGGGTTTCCGTGGTGAGGCCCTGGCGTCGATCAGTTCGGTGGCACGCCTGACCCTGACTTCGCGTACCGCCAATGCCAGCGAGGCCTGGCAGGTCGAAACCGAAGGCCGTGACATGACCCCGCGCGTGCAGCCGGCGGCGCACCCGGTGGGTACCTCGGTAGAAGTTCGCGATCTGTTCTTCAATACCCCGGCGCGGCGCAAATTCCTCAAGGCTGAAAAGACCGAGTTCGATCACCTGCAGGAAGTGATCCGCCGGCTGGCGCTGGCGCGTTTCGACGTCGGCTTTCATCTGCGCCACAACGGCAAGAGCATCCTCAGCCTGCACGAGGCCCATGACGAAGCGGCCCGGGCGCGGCGGGTAGGCGCCATTTGCGGCCCCGGTTTCATGGAGCAGGCGCTGCCGATCGACGTCGAGCGCAACGGCCTGCGCCTGTGGGGCTGGGTTGGCCTGCCGACCTTCTCGCGCAGCCAGGCAGACCTGCAGTACTTCTTCGTCAATGGCCGTGCGGTGCGCGACAAGCTGGTTGCCCACGCTGTGCGGCAGGCCTACCGTGACGTGCTGTTCAATGGTCGGCACCCCACATTCGTGCTGTTCCTGGAGCTGGAACCCAACGGCGTCGACGTCAATGTGCACCCGACCAAGCACGAAGTGCGCTTCCGCGAGGGGCGCTCGGTGCACGACTTCCTGTATGGCACCCTGCACCGCGCATTGGCCGATGTGCGTCCGGAAGACCAGTTGGCCGCGCCCGCCGCCGTACCTGAGCTGATCCGCCCCACTGGTCAGCAGGCCGGTGAGTTCGGCCCACAGGGCGAAATGCGCCTGGCTTCGCCAGTGCTTGAACGGCCTCAGGCGCCGCAGCATGCGATCTCCAACGGCGGCAGTGGCGCCGGTTACCAGTATCAATACACCCCACGCCCTTCGCAGCCGCTGCCGGCCGCCGAGGCACAGGCGGTGTATCGCGAGTTCTACAAACCGCTGGAAGGCGGTGCGGCACCGGTCACGACGTTGCCCGAAAGCCAGGGTGATATTCCCCCGCTGGGCTACGCACTGGCGCAGCTCAAGGGCATCTATATCCTGGCCGAGAACGCGGTTGGCCTGGTGCTGGTGGACATGCACGCTGCTCACGAGCGCATCATGTACGAGCGCCTCAAGGTGGCCATGGCCAGCGAAGGCCTTAGCGGCCAGCCGCTGCTGGTGCCCGAAACCCTGGCCCTGAGCCAGCGTGAAGCTGATTGCGCCGAAGAGCATGCGCAGTGGTTCCAGCGCCTGGGCTTCGAACTGCAGCGCCTGGGCCCCGAGACGTTGGCGATACGCCAGATTCCGGCCTTGCTCAAGCAGGCCGAGGCCAACCGCCTGGTTCAGGATGTGCTCGCCGACCTGATGGAGTACGGCACCAGCGACCGTATTCAGGCGCACCTCAATGAATTGCTTGGCACCATGGCCTGCCACGGCGCCGTGCGCGCCAATCGGCGCCTGGCCATTCCTGAAATGAATGCCCTGCTGCGCGACATGGAAAATACCGAGCGCAGTGGCCAGTGCAATCATGGCCGTCCCACCTGGACCCAGATGGGCCTGGACGATCTGGACAAACTCTTCCTGCGCGGTCGATGAAATGAGCGGCAAGCCCCCTGCAATATTCCTGATGGGCCCGACGGCGGCCGGCAAGACCGACCTGGCTATCGAACTGACCAAAGTGCTGCCGTGCGAGCTGATCAGCGTCGACTCGGCGCTGGTCTATCGCGGCATGGACATCGGTTCGGCCAAGCCGTCCAAAGAAATCCTGGCTGCCCACCCGCACCGGCTGATCGACATCCGCGACCCGGCCGAGAGCTATTCGGCCGCGCAATTTCGCGCCGATGCCCTGGAGGCCATGGCCGACATCACCGCGCGTGGCAAGATCCCGCTGCTGGTAGGCGGCACCATGCTCTATTACAAGGCGTTGATCGACGGCCTGGCCGACATGCCGGCAGCTGACGCTGCGGTGCGGGCCGACCTGGAAGCCCAAGCCGAGGCGCTGGGGCTGGCCGAACTGCACCGCCAATTGGCCGAGGTCGACCCGGAATCGGCGGCGCGCATCCACCCCAACGACCCGCAGCGGCTAATCCGCGCGCTGGAAGTGTATCGGGTGAGCGGTGAGAGCATGACAGCCCATCGCCAGCGTCAATTCGCGGAAAGTCGCGCCGCAGACGCAGGCGCTGGCGGACATTTGCCCTATACTGTCGCGAGTTTGGCGATTGCTCCTACAGATCGTCACATTTTGCATCAGCGAATTGCGTTACGATTTTCGCAGATGTTGGAACAGGGCTTCGTTGACGAGGTCCGATCGCTGCGAGCCAGAAGTGACTTGCACGCCGGGCTGCCGTCTATACGGGCTGTGGGGTATCGGCAGGTCTGGGATTACCTGGACGGCACGCTGACTGAGAATGAGATGCGAGAACGCGGTATCATTGCTACCCGGCAGCTGGCCAAGCGGCAGTTCACCTGGTTGCGTGGCTGGCCTGATGTGCACTGGCTTGACAGCATGGCCTGCGACAATCTGTCCCGCACCTTGAAATACCTTGGGGCCATCTCCATATTGAGCTGAGTCCCTGCTGATTGCCGTCTATTCTTGCGAAGGGGCGGCCTAATTTATCGATTTTCTTGATTTTCTATTATTTATCCTTACAGGAGTGCGGCATATGTCAAAAGGGCATTCGCTACAAGACCCTTACTTGAACACCTTGAGAAAAGAAAAGGTTCCGGTATCCATCTACCTGGTCAACGGCATCAAATTGCAGGGCTCGATCGAATCGTTCGACCAGTTCGTGGTACTGCTGAAGAACACCGTCAGCCAAATGGTCTACAAACACGCCATTTCGACTGTAGTGCCTGCCCGTCCGGTTCGCCTGCCAAGCCCGTCCGATTCCGACCTCGGCGACAGCGAGCCAGGCAACGCCTGATAGGAGCCTGCATTGTTCTTTGAGCGCCACGGTGGTGGTGAGCGGGCGTTGCTCGTTCACTTGGAAGGTCAGAACCCTGAGGCGCGCGAAGATCCGCAGGAGTTTCGGGAGCTGGCATTGTCGGCCGGGGCGGACATCGTCTCGCTGGTGACAGTGACAAGGCATCAGCCCACGGCCAAATACCTGATTGGCAGCGGCAAGGTCGAGGAATTGCACGACCTGGTCCATGCCGAACAGGTAGACCTGGTGATTTTCAATCACACCCTTACGCCCAGTCAGGAGCGCAACCTTGAACGTGTGTTCGAGTGCCGTGTGCTCGATCGTACCGGGCTGATCCTCGATATTTTCGCCCAACGGGCGCGTACCCATGAAGGCAAGCTGCAGGTCGAACTGGCCCAGCTTGATCACATGAGCACGCGGCTGGTGCGTGGCTGGACCCACCTTGAGCGACAAAAAGGTGGTATTGGCCTGCGTGGCCCGGGTGAAACCCAGCTGGAAACCGACCGCCGCCTGTTGCGGGTGCGCATTCGCCAGATCAAGTCACGCCTGGAGAAGGTACGCAGCCAGCGTGAGCAGGCGCGTCGCGGGCGCAAGCGCGCGGATATCCCTTCAGTATCGCTGGTGGGTTACACCAACGCCGGCAAGTCCACGCTGTTCAACGCTCTGACCGAATCCGAGGTGTACGCCGCGGACCAGCTGTTCGCCACCCTCGACCCGACGCTGCGCCGGCTCGAGCTCGACGACCTGGGGCCGATCGTGCTTGCCGACACCGTGGGCTTCATTCGCCACCTGCCGCACAAGCTGGTCGAGGCTTTTCGGGCTACGCTCGAAGAGTCGAGCAACTCCGACCTGCTGCTGCACGTGATCGACGCCCATGAGCCAGAGCGCATGGAGCAGATCGAGCAGGTGCTGGCCGTGTTGGGTGAGATTGGCGCTGAAGGCTTGCCG
Organism: Pseudomonas fortuita; assembly: GCF_026898135.2. Taxonomy (NCBI): domain Bacteria; kingdom Pseudomonadati; phylum Pseudomonadota; class Gammaproteobacteria; order Pseudomonadales; family Pseudomonadaceae; genus Pseudomonas; species Pseudomonas fortuita. Next base: position 5,705,706 of record NZ_CP114035.2, on the reverse strand, counting down.
ATCCTTGAGGTGTATAACAAACTCGACCTGCTCGAAGATGTCGAGCCACAGATCCAGCGCAATGCCGACGGCAAGCCGGAACGGGTCTGGGTATCGGCACGTGATGGGCGTGGTCTGGAGCTGGTTGGCCAGGCGATTGCCGAGTTGCTGGGGGATGATCTGTTTGTCGGTACCCTGTGCCTGGAGCAGCGTTTTGCCCGCTTGCGCGCGCAATTCTTTGCTCTGGGTGCCGTGCAGAGTGAAGAGCATGATGAAGAAGGGCGCAGCCTGCTGAGCGTGCGACTGCCCAGGGTCGAATTGAATCGCCTGGTCAGCCGCGAAGGCATGGAGCCGCAAGTGTTTGTCGAGCAACACACTTTGCAATAAATGCTCGTCGAGGTCGCCGGGCAGCAGTGACAGGCATTCTGTAGCATTGGACGGCGCGCCGTGGGCGCGTCTTTGCTTTATCAGATGGAGAGCGCTATGGCTTGGAACGAGCCGGGTGGCAACTCGAACAATCAGGATCCCTGGGGCGGCCGCCGTGGTGGCGGTGGCGGTGGTGGTGACAAGAAAGGTCCGCCGGATCTGGACGAGGCCTTCCGCAAACTGCAGGACAGCCTGAATGGCATGTTCGGCGGTAACAAGAAACGTGGCGGCGGTGACCGCAATGTCGGCAAGGGCGGTGGCCTTGGCCTGCTGGGCATAGGCCTGGCGGTGCTGGCTGCCATCTGGCTGTACAGTGCCGTGTACGTGGTCGACGAGCAGGAGCAGGCCGTGGTGCTGCGCTTCGGCAAGTACCACGAGACGGTCGGTCCCGGCCTGAACATCTACTTCCCGCCGATTGATCGCAAGTACATGGAAAACGTCACGCGTGAGCGTGCCTATACCAAGCAGGGCCAGATGCTGACCGAAGACGAGAACATCGTCGAGGTACCGCTGACCGTCCAGTACAAGATCAGCAACCTGCAGGACTTCGTGCTTAACGTCGACCAGCCTGAGGTGAGCCTGCAGCACGCGACCGACAGTGCCCTGCGCCACGTGGTGGGTTCCACCTCGATGGACCAGGTGCTCACCGAAGGCCGTGAACAGATGGCCGTGGATATCCGCGAACGTCTGCAGCGCTTCCTCGACAACTACCGTACCGGTATCACCGTTACCCAGGTCAACGTACAGAGCGCGGCAGCCCCGCGTGAAGTGCAGGAAGCCTTCGACGACGTGATCCGTGCCCGCGAAGACGAGCAGCGTGCCCGCAACCAGGCCGAGTCCTACGCCAATGGCGTGGTGCCGGAAGCCCGTGGTCAGGCCCAGCGCATCATCGAGGACGCCAACGGTTACCGCGACGAAGTCATCGCCCGGGCCAAGGGTGAGGCCGACCGCTTCACCAAGCTGGTTACCGAGTACCACAAGGCACCTGACGTGACCCGTCAGCGTCTGTACCTGGAGACCATGCAAGAGGTCTACAGCAATTCGAGCAAGGTCATGGTGGCGACCAAGGACGGGCAGAACAACCTGCTTTACCTGCCACTGGACAAGATGGTCGAAGGCAGCCGCAACCCGTCCACGCCAACCACCAGCGTGTCGCCATCGGCCAACGATGCGGCCGCCCGTGCGGCGCAGGACCTGCAACAGCAACAGCAGCCGCTGCGTACTAGGGAGAGCCGCTGATGAGCAATAGATCGCTGATCGCCCTGATCGCCGCCGTCGTTCTGGCCATTGTGGCCTGGAACAGCTTCTACATCGTGTCCCAGACAGAACGTGCGGTACTGCTGCGCTTCGGTAAGGTGGTCCAGGCAGATGTTCAGCCCGGCCTGCACGTGAAGATTCCGTACGTGAACCAGGTGCGCAAGTTCGACGCCCGCCTCATGACCCTCGACGCCCCGACCCAGCGGTTCCTGACCCTGGAGAAAAAAGCGGTGATGGTCGACGCCTACGCCAAGTGGCGCGTCAAGGATGCCGAGCGCTTCTACACCGCCACGTCCGGCATGAAGCAGATCGCCGACGAGCGTCTGTCGCGTCGTCTGGAAAGCGGCCTGCGCGACCAGTTCGGTAAACGTACCCTGCACGAGGTGGTTTCCGGTGAGCGTGACGCACTGATGGCCGACATCACTGCATCGCTGAACCGCATGGCCAACAAAGAGCTGGGCATCGAGGTGGTCGACGTGCGCGTCAAGGCCATCGACCTGCCGAAGGAAGTCAACCGCAGCGTGTTCGACCGCATGAGCACCGAGCGTGAGCGTGAAGCTCGCGAGCACCGTGCCAAGGGTAACGAGCTGGCTGAAGGTATTCGTGCCGATGCCGACCGCCAGCGCCGTGTGCTGCTGGCCGAGGCCTACCGCGAAGCAGAAGAAACCCGTGGTGACGGCGACGCCCAAGCGGCTGCCATCTATGCCAAGGCCTACAGCCAGGACGCTGATTTCTATGCGTTCCACCGTAGCCTGCAGGCATACCGCGAGAGCTTCTCGAGCAAGAGCGACGTGCTGGTCCTGGACCCGAAGAACGAGTTCTTCCGTTACCTGGACAAGAGCAAGCCGTGATGCTCAGGCCCTGATTTTCATGCAGCGGCGCCCCGCCTGGCAGCTAAAACACCAGGCGGGGTGCATCCTGAATGAAAAGGGGTGTATGATGAGGCAGCCGGGAAATTTCCCGGCTTTTTTGCGTCTGAAAGGTTGATTGGCACAGCGCCAGTTGACGGTTTGGTCAGCTCGCAAGGCAATTCGAGGGTATCGGGTACGGTGGCTGCGCTGGGATCAGTGCTGCCCGCTGCTGTGCGCGATACCGGCTTTACTGACGGCTCGCCAGCTGGCAAGCCGCCCGGACCAGAGGGGAAAAGGCGTAATGGCAACGGTAGACCGCTGGCTGCTGCCAGATGGCATCGAGGAAGTACTGCCACCTGAAGCCGCGCGCATCGAGATCGCGCGCCGCCAGGTGTTGGACCTGTTCCAGAGTTGGGGCTACGAGCTGGTCGTCACCCCGCATATCGAGTACCTGGAGTCGCTGCTCACCGGCGCCGGCCAGGACCTGGATCAGCGCACCTTCAAGGTAGTGGACCCGCAGTCCGGTCGCCTGATGGGCTTCCGCGCCGACTTCACCCCGCAGGTGGCGCGCATCGACGCGCACACCCTGCGCCGTGAAGGCCCGAGCCGCCTGTGCTACGCCGGCAGCGTGCTGCACGCCCAGCCGCGTGCACTGTCCACCTCGCGCAGCCCGATCCAGCTAGGCGCCGAGCTGTATGGCGATGCCAGCCCGACCAGCGACGTGGAAGTCATCAGCCTGATGCTGGCCACGCTGCAACTGGCCGATGTGCCGGACGTACACATGGACCTGGGCCACGTCGGTATCTACCGCGGCCTGGCCCGTGCTGCCGGCTTGTCCGGTGCGGTCGAGCAGCAGCTGTTCGACGCCCTGCAGCGCAAGGCCGTCGATGAAGTGCAGGCATTGACCGCCGACCTGCCGAAGGACCTGGGCAACATGCTGCGTGCATTGGTCGAGCTGTGCGGTGGCCGTGAAGTGCTGGCCGAAGCCCGCGTGCGCCTGGGCCGTGCCCCGGCCAGCGTGCTGGCGGCGCTGGACGACCTGCTGGCGATCGCCGATCGCCTGACGTCGCGCTATCCGGACCTGCCGTTGTACTTCGACCTCGGCGAGCTGCGCGGCTACAACTATCACACCGGCGTGGTGTTTGCCGTGTTCGTGCCGGGCGAGGGTCAATCGATCGCCCAGGGCGGGCGCTACGACGACATCGGCGCCGACTTTGGCCGGGCCCGCCCGGCCACCGGTTTTTCCACGGATTTGAAGACCCTGGTCACACTGGGGCGAGCGGAGGTCGTATTGCCAACTGGCGGCATCTGGATGCCGGACAGTGGCGACGCGGCCCTCTGGCAGCAAGTCTGCCAGTTGCGCAACGAGGGCCAGCGTGTGGTCCAGGCCCTGCCTGGCCAGCCGTTGAGTGCTGCTCTCGAGGCGGATTGTGATCGGCAATTGATTCAGCAAGACGGGCGCTGGCAGGTTCTGCCGCTGGCCCAGTGAGTTTCTGCGTCGGCAACAGGCCGGCAACCAAGTTTGCGTGAATGAGGACCAATGTAATGGGTAAGAATGTCGTCGTCCTGGGCACCCAGTGGGGTGATGAGGGCAAAGGCAAGATCGTCGATCTGCTGACCGAACATGCTGCCGCCGTAGTGCGCTACCAGGGGGGCCACAACGCGGGTCACACCTTGGTGATCAACGGTGAAAAGACCGTTCTGCACCTGATTCCGTCCGGCATCCTGCGTGAAGGCGTACAGTGCCTGATCGGCAACGGCGTGGTCGTTGCCCCGGACGCCCTGATGCGCGAAATCACCAAGCTGGAAGAAAAAGGCGTACCGGTGCGCGAGCGCCTGCGCATCTCCCCGGCTGCACCGCTGATCCTGTCGTACCACGTGGCCCTGGACCAGGCCCGCGAAAAAGCCCGTGGCGAAGCCAAGATCGGCACCACCGGCCGTGGTATCGGCCCAGCCTACGAAGACAAGGTCGCGCGCCGCGGCCTGCGCGTGGGTGACCTGTTCCACCGCGAGCGTTTCGCTGCCAAGCTGGGTGAGTTGCTGGACTACCACAACTTCCAGCTGGTGAACTACTACAAAGAGCCGGCCATCGATTTCCAGCAAACCCTGGACGAGTGCATGGCCTACGCTGAACAGCTCAAGCCGATGATGCTCGACGTCACCGCCGAGCTGCACAACCTGCGTCGCGCCGGCAAGGACATCATGTTCGAAGGTGCCCAAGGCTCGCTGCTGGACATCGACCACGGTACCTACCCGTACGTCACCAGCTCCAACACCACCGCTGGCGGTATTTCCACCGGTTCCGGCGTTGGCCCGATGTACCTGGACTACATCCTGGGTATCACCAAGGCGTACACCACTCGCGTAGGCTCCGGTCCGTTCCCGACCGAACTGTTCGACGAGACCGGCGCTACCCTGGCCAAGCGTGGCCACGAGTTCGGTTCCACCACCGGCCGCGCTCGCCGTTGCGGTTGGTTCGACGCTGTGATCCTGCGTCGCGCCATCGACGTCAACAGCATCTCGGGCATCTGCCTGACCAAGCTGGACGTGCTGGACGGCCTGGAAACCATCAACATCTGCGTTGGCTACAAGAACGAGAACGGTGCTGTCATCGACGCGCCTTCCGACGCCGACAGCTACATCGGCCTGGAGCCGGTGTACGAAGAGATGCCAGGCTGGAGCGAGTCGACCCTGGGTGCAAAAACCCTGGAAGAGCTGCCGCAAGCTGCGCGTGACTACATCAAGCGCATCGAAGAGCTGGTTGGCGCGCCGATCGACATCATTTCGACCGGCCCGGACCGCAACGAGACCATCGTGCTGCGTCACCCGTTCGCCTGATCTGCCCTCCAGGCTGATCTGACGCCGTGGCCCTGAAAGGGGCCGCGGCGTTTTCATTTGTGGGGTATGCCTGCACTGGCCCTATCGCCGGCAAGCCAGCTCCCACAGCATCTCCACAGATCTCGGGATAGGCCGGTACAGGCAACCCTCTTCCTGAAACTTGGCGTTTATCCCTGCTGCCTTCGGCACAACCCTTGCTGTAAGAAGTTTCTGTAGATGCCATCAAAATAGTGGCGCCAGTAAACACGAGGGTTACACCGTGTCTGCCATCCTCTCACTGTTACGAAGCCGCCTTTTGCGGCCTGTGTTTGTTGCCCTTGGTATCGCTCTTTTGGTGCAGGTGCTGGTTGCCGTTGCGCTCACCCGAAGCACGGTCACCGCCCTGGAAGCCGACCTTGGCGAACGCCTGGGCAACGACAGCCGCCAGCTGGCCAACGACCTGGAGCAAGCCGGGCAAGACGTGCGCTCGGGCCTGGACAGCCTGTCCAGCAGCACCCGCCAGCGCCTGAGCGCCGGGTTGTCGGAGCGCCTGCAAAGCGAACAGCAGCAACTGCGCAGCACCCTGGAAAAGAATCTGAAGGACTCTGCCAACGACATGGCCGAGCTGCTGGCTTCGGTGGCCCCGCGGGCGATCTGGGACAACGACGTGCCAGTGCTCTCTGACTTTGCCCGGCGTGCCCAGCGTAACCCCAACGTGCTGTTCGTGGTGTACGACGATGCCCAAGGCCAGCACCTGACCCGCTACCTGAACCGGCAAAACCCGATCAACCAGGCGTTGATGGACAAGGGCCAGGGCGAGCGTGCGCTGGACAAGGTGATCGATGCCGCCCGGCGCGACCCGGCGGTGTACTTTGTCGAAGCCTCGATCAACCCTAATGGGGCGGAAATCGGCAAGGTAGTGATGGGTGTTTCTACGGCCGGTATCGACCAGGAGCTCAAGGCCCTGGATCAGCGTTTCACGGCGCTGATTGCCAGCGGTGAGCAACTGGTTGCAGACAGCCTGGTGGGCGCTGCCGCCGACAGCGGCAAGACCCTGCGCGAGCGCCTGGAAAAGGCGCAAGGCAGTGCTGCAGCAATGCAGGCCAATACCGCGCAGACCGTGCGTGATGCCGCCGCCGAGCTGCGCTGGCGCATTGGCCTGGGTTTGGTGCTCGTTGGTCTCGGCGTGCTGCTGGTGGTGGCCGTGGTGCTTGGCCGCCGAGTGCTGAGCAAGCTGCGCCTGTTGATTGCTGCCCTGGACGACCTGGCGGCGGGCGAAGGCGACCTGACCAAGCGCGTGCCGCTCGACAGCCGCGACGAAATTGGCGACATGGCTTCGGCGGTGAACCGCTTTGTCGACAAGTTGCAACCGATCGTGCGTGAGGCGGGCGAGGTGGCCCAGCGTACCGGTGTCGAGATTGGCGCGATGGCCCAGCGCAACGCCGGCGCGGATGCTGCCGCCGCATTGCAACGCGATGAAGTGGCAGCCAGCCTGCGCGACCTTTCGAGCATGGCCGATGAAGCCCAGGCCGAAAGCCATGCGATGCAGGCGGCCTTGAAACAGGTGGTGGATATCCGCCAGGCCACCGACGAAAACAGCCGCACCTCGACCCAGCTCGCGGGATTGATCGAGAACCTGGCAGGCCAGGTAGAGACCGGCTCCCAGGTGATCGAGCGCCTGGCCAAGCAAAGCGAGCAGATCGAAGTGGTGCTGACGGTGATCCACGGCATTGCCGAGCAGACCAACCTGCTGGCGCTGAACGCGGCCATCGAGGCCGCCCGGGCAGGTGAGACCGGGCGCGGGTTTGCCGTGGTGGCCGATGAGGTGCGGGCGCTGGCGAGCAAGACGCAGAGCTCCACAGGGGATATCCAGTCGCACATCGCGGCGCTGCAGAAGGGCGCCAAGGAAGCCGTGGCGACCATCAGCCAGGCCGGGCTCAAGGCCAGCGAAGGGCTGCTGGTACTGCGTGATAACGAGCGCCGGCAGCAGTCGGTGCAGGCGGCGGTGGAGCAGGTGCATGCGGCCATTGGCCTGGCCACCCGGGCAGCTGAGCAGCAGGCGAGCGGGGCGCAGGCCGTGCGGGGGCGGGTGGAGACTATCCATGCCCAGGCTGAGCGCTCGGCCGAAGTGGTGATGCAGACAACAGCCAGCAGCAAGGTGCTGGATGACCTGGCCGCGCAGCTACGGGCAAGCCTGGGGCAGTTTAGAGCTTGAGATGGAGGCGGTCGTGAGGTTTTCGGCGCCTGTGAGATCGAGCGCCGCCCGCGCGGCGCATCGCGAGCTGTCGCTCGCTCCTACGTTTGTTTCGGGCCAGTTACGCTTGTGACAGGCGCGCGCGACCGCTTTGTTCGTACGACGCGAAATCGAGCCGTGCGCCAAGGCGTTCGCGCGCAAATCCAACAGGAATCATTGGCCCGAAACAAACGTAGGAGCGAGCGACAGCTCGCGATGCGCCGCGCGGGCGGCGCTCGATATACGCAACGGCACAGCAATCGAGGTGGACCATTCAAGCCTTGTTCAGGTACATCCGCGTAGTCAGCAAATACACCGGCAGCCCCGAAACCACGATCAGCAGTGCCGCATAAGGCGCCGCTGCCGCGAACTCGACGTTGGCCGTATGCGCCCACACCTCGGTGGCCAATGTGGTCATGCCCGTGGGGCTGAGCAGCAGCGTGGCCGTCAGCTCCTTCATGGCATCCAGGAATACCAACGCGAAAGCCGCCGCCATGGCCGGGAAGATGATCGGCAGGGTCACCCGGCAGAACGCAGTAAAGCTGCTCGCACCCAGGGTGCGTGCAGCTTCCTCAAGCGTTGGCGAGGCCTTGTTCAGCGCGGTGCGCACTGGCGACTGCGCCAGTGGCAAAAACAGCAGCGCATAGGCCAGCAGCAGCAGTGCCGTGGTCTGGTACAGCGCCGGCACGTAGTGCAGGGCGAAGAACACCAGGGTCAGGGCAATCACCAGGCCGGGCAGGGCGTGCAGCAGGTAAGGCAGGCGCTCGGCCCAGATCGCCAGGCGACCCTTGTAGCGCACCACCAGGAAGCTGATCGGCAGGGCCAACAACACGCAGAAGCCAGCACCGCCAAGCGACACCGACAGCGAAGTAAACAGAGCCTTGGAGATAGCCGCCACCGGGAACGCTGCCGACGAACCCACGCTGAGCCAGTAGCCGAGCATGGCCAGTGGAATACCGCTGCCCAGCACCGCCAGGCCCACGCAGAACAGCTGCGCCAGCACCGCCCAGCCGCGCAGCCGCACCGGTTGCGCCCGCCGCGCTACGCCCTGGCCGATGCGTACATGGCGGGCTTTGCCGCGTACGCGCAACTCCAGCCACAGCATCACCAGGCACATCGCCAGCAGCACGGCAGACAGCATGGCCGCGTTGGCATTGCTGAACTCCAGTTCGAACTGTTGGTAGATGGCGGTGGTGAACGTCTGCAGGCCGAGGATCGACAGCGCGCCGAACTCCACCAGCATGTGCAGGGCAATCAGCAGCGCGCCACCGAGCATCGACGGCCACAGCAGTGGCAGGGTGACCTTGCTGAACACGCCCCAGCGGCTGCAACCCAGGGTGCGCGCCGACTCTTCCAGCGAGGTATCGAGGTTACGCAGGGTTGCGGCCACCGGCAGAAACACCAGCGGGTACTTGGACAGGGCCATGACCATGATCGCCCCGCCGAGGCCTTCGAAGTCCGAACTCAGCGACACCCAGGTGAAGCTGCTGACGAACGACGGCACGGCGAACGGCAGGCACAACACCACGCCCCACAGTCGACGACCTGCCAGGTTGCTGCGCTCCAGCAGCCAGGCCAGCGCCAGGCCGACCACCATGCAGGTCAGCGTCACCCCGACCATCAGCAACAGGGTGTTGCGCATCAGCCCCCAGACAAAGGGGCGCCACAGCAGGTGCAAGGCTTCGCGCCAGCCGGCTTCCCAGGCTTTGATGGCGACATAAGCCAGGGGCAGCAGGCTCATCGCGACCAGGAACAGCACAGGCAGCACGACCCAGATGGAGGGGCGCTTGCGGCGCGGTACAAAGCGCACCGGCGCCGGTGCAGACAGGGCGGCAGTCATCAGAGCAGGCCGACCTCGCGCTCAAGCTCGATGGCTTCCTCGGCGTTACCCAGGTCGGCCGGCGAGATCTTCGGCGGGCGCAGCTCGTCGAACGGCTTCAGGCCGCGGTCAGAAACCATGCCCTTGTGCAGCGGGTACTCGGCGGTGGTCTGGGTGATGACGCGCTGGCCTTCTTCGCTGGCCATCCAGTTGAGCAGGGCCTGGGTCTCTTTCGGGTGCTTGCTGGCCTTCACCACGGCTGCGCCGGAGATGGTGACCAGGTTGCCGGCGTCACCGTCGGCCAGGTAGTAAAGTTTGGTGTCCAGTTTGCCGCGTTCGCGTTCAAGCGCGTACCAGTAGTAGTTGTTTACCAGTACCGCAGCCACTTCGCCTTTTTCCACGGCTTTGAGGGCGACCATGTTGTTGGTGTAGGTCTTGCCGAAGGCTTTAAGGCCGGTCAGCCATTCCTCGGTAGCTTCACGACCGTGCATTTTCAGGATGGCCACAGCCTGTTCCTGGAACGCACCACTGGTAGGCACATAGCCGACGCGGCCTTCCCACTCAGGGTTGGCAAAGTCCATCACTGTGGTAGGCAGGTCTTTTTCGTCGACCTTCTTCGGGTTGTACACCACGATGCGCGTACGGGCCGTGATGCCCATCCACGTACCGTTGGCGCCAACGTATTCCTTGGGCACCATGTTTGCGGTGGCGTCGTCGATCTTCGCCAGCAAGCCCAGCTCGCCCAGGTTGTTCAGCGGCGGCGACTCTTCGGTATAGATGATGTCGGCTGGCGAGCGGTCGCCTTCCTCGATTATCTGGCTGGCCAGCTGGTTGCTGCTGCCTTTGCGGATATTGATGTGAATGCCGGTCTTGGCCTCGTAGGCCTTGGCGATGGCTTCGCCGATTTCCTTATGCTGACCGTTGTACATGGTCAGGGTGACCGGTGCGTCTGCCATGGCGGCCGGAGCGCCGATGACCAGGCTCAGCACGGCGGCGGCCAGAGTACGCATCAGCAGTTGCGGGCGGATCGTCATGCGGGTACTTCCTCGCTTACGGCTACATATTTGGAAACAATGGTAAACGAAATTGTTTCTCAAGTGGCCGGGTGACGAGAAATTCATGGGCAGACCATGGTGCAGGACCGGGAGTGCGCGGGGAGGGTGGGGCAAAAAACGCAGGCAAGAAAAAACCCACTAGCAAGCTAGTGGGTTTTTGTATGGTGCCCAGGAGAAGACTCGAACTTCCACGACCTTGCGGTCACTGATACCTGAAACCAGCGCGTCTACCAATTCCGCCACCTGGGCAAAGCTTTGCATCATCTGTAGAAGGCGACTATCGTTCGCTTCACACAGTAGTAACAGATCCTTGGTCATCTGTTACTTGAAAATATTTGGTGCCCAGGAGAAGACTCGAACTTCCACGACCTTGCGGTCACTGATACCTGAAACCAGCGCGTCTACCAATTCCGCCACCTGGGCACACATTCGAGATTAAAAGATGCTTTACAGCGCCGTTCATCTCTACTACAACGTTGGGGTTGTCCGTCGTTGTGGTGCGCACTATACGGACGCTCCCCAAGGCTGTAAACCCCCCAATCAAAAAAAATTTCAAAAAATTCAACTTGTTGATTCCACAGGCCTATTACTGCTCTGGATGCACAGCAGTGGGGGCTGTCCAAGGCAGACATTTCCGGTTTCAATAGGCCTATGCCAGAATTCATATCTATATACCCCAAGGTGAACCCCTTCTGATGGCCGATTGGCAATCCCTCGATCCCGAGGCCGCTCGCGAAGCGGAAAAATATGACAACCCCATTCCCAGCCGTGAGCTGATCCTGCAACGCCTTGCCGACCGTGGCGAGCCCGCTGCGCGCGAGGAACTGGCGAAAGAGTTTGGTCTGTATGAAGAAGACCAGATCGAAGCCCTCCGTCGCCGTCTGCGTGCCATGGAGCGCGACGGCCAGCTTATCTATACCCGGCGCGGCACTTATGCCCCGGTGGATAAGCTCGACCTGATCTGCGGCCGTATCTCCGGCCACCGCGATGGGTTTGGTTTCCTCATCCCCGATGATGGCAGCGATGACCTGTTCCTCAGCCCGTCGCAAATGCGCCTGGCCTTCGATGGCGACCGCGCACTGGCGCGCGTGTCGGGTACCGACCGCCGTGGGCGCCGTGAAGGCGTGATCGTCGAGGTCATTTCCCGTGCCCACGAAAGCGTGGTCGGCCGTTACTTTGAAGAAGGCGGCATCGGCTACGTAACCCCGGACAACCCGAAGATCCAGCAAGAAGTGCTGGTGACCGCCGGGCGTAACGGTGGTGCCAAGATCGGCCAGTTCGTCGAGATCAAGATCACCCACTGGCCAACGCCGCGCTTCCAGCCGCAAGGCGATGTGGTAGAAGTCATCGGCAACTACATGGCGCCGGGCATGGAAATCGACGTTGCCTTGCGTAGCTACGACATCCCGCATGTCTGGCCCGATGATGTGGTCAAGGAAGCGCGCAAGTTCCGCTCTGAAGTCGAAGAGAAAGACAAAGAGAAGCGTGTCGACCTGCGTCATTTGCCATTCGTCACCATCGACGGTGAGGACGCCCGCGACTTCGATGACGCTGTCTATTGCGAGCCGCTGGGCAAACTGCGCCTGTTCTCCGGTGGCTGGCGCCTGTATGTGGCCATCGCCGACGTGTCCAGCTACGTGCGCCTGGGCTCGGCCCTGGACGTCGAGGCCCAGCAGCGCGGCAACTCGGTGTACTTCCCCGAGCGTGTGGTGCCGATGCTCCCCGAAGAGCTGTCCAACGGCCTGTGCTCGCTGAACCCGCACGTCGACCGCTTGGCCATGGTCTGTGAGATGACCATGAACAAAGCCGGCCAGATGGTCGACTACCAGTTCTACGAAGGTGTCATCCACTCCCACGCCCGCCTGACCTACAACAAGGTCAGCAGCATGCTCGAGCACGCCCGCACCCGTGAGGGCAAGGCGCTGCGCGAGGAGTACAAGGCGGTCGTGCCTGACCTGAAGAACCTGTACAACCTGTACAAGGTGCTGTTGGATGCCCGTCACACCCGGGGTGCGATCGACTTCGAAACCCAGGAAACCCGCATTATCTTCGGCGATGAGCGCAAAATTGCGGAAATTCGCCCGACCGTGCGTAACGAAGCCCACAAGCTGATCGAGGAATGCATGCTGGCGGCCAACGTGGCCACCGCCGAGTTCCTGCAAAAGCACGGCGTGCCTGCACTGTACCGCGTGCACGACGGCCCGCCGCCGGAGCGCCTGGAAAAACTGCGTGCCTTCCTTGGCGAGCTGGGCCTGAGCCTGCACAAGGGCAAGGACCCGTCGCCAAAGGATTACCAGGCCCTGCTGGCGAGCATCGCCGGGCGCCCGGATTTCCACCTGATCCAGACAGTCATGCTGCGCTCGCTGAGCCAGGCGGTGTACAGCACCGAGAACAACGGCCACTTCGGGCTGAATTACGAGGCGTACACCCACTTCACCTCGCCGATCCGCCGTTACCCTGACCTGCTGGTGCACCGCGCCATCCGCAGCATCATCCGTTCCAAGGTCGATACCCCGCACGTCAAGCGTGCCGGCGCCATGAGCATTCCAAAGGCGCGCATCTACCCATACGACGAGAACACCCTCGAGCAGCTTGGCGAGCAGTGCTCGATGACCGAGCGCCGGGCTGATGAAGCCACCCGTGACGTGGTCAACTGGCTCAAGTGCGAGTACATGAAGGATCGCGTGGGCGAAACCTTCCCCGGTGTGATTACTGCGGTGACCGGTTTCGGCCTGTTCGTCGAACTGACCGACATCTATGTGGAAGGCCTGGTGCACGTCAGTGCGCTGCCGGGCGACTACTACCACTTCGATCCGGTCCATCACCGCCTGTCCGGTGAGCGCACCGGGCGCAGCTTCCGCCTGGGCGACTCGATTGAAGTCAAGGTCATGCGTGTTGACCTAGACGAGCGCAAGATCGACTTCGAAGTGGCTGACAAGACGCTGGCTGCGCCAATCGGCCGCAAGCAGCGCGGCGCCGCGTCGGCTGCCGACAAAGCCGACAAGCCCGAGCCAGCACCGGTCGAGGCCAGGGCCACGCCGAAGCCGCGCAGCCGCAAGAGCGAAACCTCCGAGGCGTATTTCCCGAAAGACGCCGTGCAGCGTAACGCCGAAGTGCGCAAAAGCCGTGAAATGAAAAAGGCGCTGATGAGCGATGCCCGCACCGGCAGCTCGTCCAGCAGCAAGTCGGACAAAGGCGGCAAGCCCGCCGGCAAGCCGACCAAGCACCGTAAAGGCCCGCCGAAGTCCGGTGCACCACGCAAGAGCAAGAGCAAGTCATGAGTCAGCTGGAAAAGATCTACGGCGTGCACGCCGTGCAGGCGTTGCTGCAGCACCATCCGAAGCGGGTCAAGCAGATCTGGCTGTCGGAAGGGCGCAGCGAGCCACGCCTGCAGACCCTGCTGGCGCTGGCTGCAGAAAACCGTGTGCAGGTTGGCCAGGCCGAGCGCCGTGAGATGGATGCCTGGGTCGAAGGCGTTCACCAGGGTGTTGTCGCCGAGGTGAGCCCAAGCCAGGTGTGGGGCGAATTGATGCTCGAGGAGTTGCTTGAGCGCACCGAAACGCCACCGCTGATCCTGGTGCTGGACGGTGTCACCGACCCGCACAACCTTGGCGCGTGCCTGCGCACCGCCGATGCGGCCGGTGCCACGGCGGTGCTCGTGCCCAAGGACAAGTCTGCAACCCTTACGCCTGTTGTGCGCAAGGTGGCCTGCGGCGCGGCAGAGGTGATTCCGCTGGTGGCCGTGACCAACCTCGCGCGCACGCTGGAAAAGCTGCAGCAGCGTGGCTTGTGGGTGGTGGGTACCGCCGGCGAGGCTGAGCAGGAGATCTACCAGCAAGATCTGACCGGGCCTCTGGTGATGATCATGGGCGCAGAAGGCAAAGGCATGCGCCGGCTGACCCGCGAGCATTGCGACTTCCTGGTGAAGTTGCCGATGGGCGGTAGCGTCAGCAGCCTGAACGTTTCGGTGGCCACCGGGGTTTGCCTGTTCGAGGCTGTGCGTCAGCGTCAGGCCAAGCGCTGATCTTCCCCTGTTGCGGGCCATTCGCGGGCACGCCCGCTCCCACAGGATTTTCACTGGCTTACAAGCAGTGGGGCCCTGTGGGAGCGGGTTTACCCGCGAAAGGGCCGGTAGCCTGTGAATATGTTTCAGGCTGTTCAAATATTCGCCAATTACCTTGCTTGTGCGCCACGCCTTCTCTACAATTGCGCCCCTTGCCGAGCTGGCAGGCGCACATGTGCCTCCCCTCCGTGCAAGACATACAGTGTCATTCACTCCTTGTCTGACCAGATTCGCTGGCAGACTACTAACCCGTAAGGAGCATTCATGCGTCATTACGAAATCATCTTCCTGGTTCACCCGGACCAGAGCGAGCAAGTCGGCGGCATGGTTGAGCGTTACACCAAGCTGATCGAAGAAGACGGTGGCAAAATCCACCGCCTGGAAGACTGGGGCCGTCGTCAACTGGCCTACGCAATCAACAATGTTCACAAGGCTCACTACGTGATGCTGAACGTTGAGTGCACCGGCAAGGCCCTGGCCGAGCTGGAAGACAACTTCCGCTACAACGATGCCGTTATCCGTAACCTGGTCATCCGTCGCGACGAAGCCGTTACCGGCCAGTCCGAGATGCTGAAGGCTGAAGAAAACCGCAGCGAGCGCCGTGAGCGTCGTGAGCGTCCTGAGCATGCTGACTCCGCCGAAGGCGACGACAGCAATGACAGCGACTCCAGCGATAACGCTGACGAGTAATCCACGGACCTTTAGAGGAGCCTATTAAATGGCACGTTTCTTCCGTCGTCGTAAATTCTGCCGCTTCACTGCTGAAGACGTGAAAGAGATCGACTTCAAAGATCTCAACACCCTGAAAGCTTACGTATCCGAAACCGGCAAGATCGTTCCAAGCCGCATCACCGGTACCAAAGCTCGTTATCAGCGTCAGCTGGCTACCGCTATCAAGCGCGCCCGCTTCCTGGCCCTGCTGCCCTACACCGACAGCCACGGCCGCTGAGACCGGGTCGTCGACAAGCAGTAAGGGATTAGCATGCGAGCGTTAGCAAGTTTCATCATGCGCGGTCGTGTGCAGGCCACCCTCGTGGTGGTCATCAGCGCGGTACTGCCGCTGCTGTTCTGGTTGAGTGCCGCTGCCTGCAGCCTTGTGCTGCTGCGGCGTGGGTTCAAGGATGCTACAACGGTCATCGCCGGCGGCCTGCTGGCGGGTCTGGCCGTGTGGGTCATGGGTGATCCCATCACCTTTCTGGTGATTGCGGGTGCCTTGGCCCTGGCCGCCATGTTGCGTGCCGAGCATCCCTGGAGCCGGGTGTTGCTGGTCAGTGCCGTGTTCGCCGTGGCTTTCAGCCTCGTGCTCGATCTGGCGCTGGCCCAAACCTTCGATGTGCTGGCCAAGGCGTTTGCCGAAGCCATGCCGAAAATCGAGGGGCAGCCGGTACTCTCCGGTGAGCTGATCCGCCCTGTGCTGGTCGCCTCCACAGCAGTGACGGTGCAATTGTTCAGTGTGCTGGCCTTGGTGCTGGCGCGCTACTGGCAGGCAGCGTTGTACAACCCTGGAGGCTTCGGTCGCGAGTTTCGCGCGCTGAAGCTGCCAAAACAGACCATGGCGGTCTTGGTGGCAGTGATGGTGGTGGCTCCGTTTATCGGGCCGCAGTTCATCATCCTGGCATCGGCTTCGAGCCTGGTACTGGTACTGGCCGGCATCGCTTTGATGCATGGGCTGGTGGCACAGGGCCGACTGGCCGGTTTCTGGCTGGTGGGCATGTACGTGACGTTGCCGCTGATCATGCAGCTGATTTATCCGTTGCTGGTGGTTTTGGCCATTGTCGACAGCCTGATTGATTTTCGCGGTCGCAAGTCCCCCAAGGGGAATGACTCCGCGAACGGTGAAGGTTAAAAGTTAAGAGGTTTTACCAAATGGAACTGATCCTGCTGGAAAAAGTCGCTAACCTGGGCAACCTGGGCGACAAAGTAAAAGTTAAGGCTGGTTACGGCCGTAACTTCCTGCTGCCATTCGGCAAGGCCACCGTTGCCAACGCCGCCAACCTGGCTGCGTTCGAAGAGCGTCGCGCCGAGCTGGAAAAAGCAGCTGCTGACCGTAAATCGTCGGCTGAAAGCCGCGCTGCCCAACTGGCCGAGCTGGAAGTGACCATCACTGCCACCGCTGGCGACGAAGGCAAGCTGTTCGGTTCGATCGGCACCCACGACATCGCTGACGCCCTGACCGCCTCCGGCGTTGAAGTGGCCAAGGCTGAAGTTCGTCTGCCGAACGGCACCATCCGTCAGGTTGGCGAATACGACGTAGCCGTGCACCTGCACAGCGACGTTGAAGCCACCGTACGTGTGGTTGTCGTAGCTGCCTAAGCTGCGCTAACTGGCTGGCTCCTTGCGAGTCAGGCGGTTAACATCGGGCACGGTCCTGTTTTATACAGGCCGTGCCCTTTGTCTTTTTCATCCTCCAGAATTCTTTCGTGGCCATGAACGAGATCACAACCTCCGAACAGCTTGACCTGCAAACCGCCGCCCTGAAGGTGCCGCCGCATTCCATCGAGGCCGAACAGGCCGTGCTCGGTGGCCTGATGCTGGACAATGAGGCCTGGGAGCGGGTGCTGGACCAGGTGTCGGACGGCGATTTCTACCGGCATGACCACCGGCTGATCTTCCGCGCCGTGCACAAGTTGGCCGATGCCAACCAGCCATTTGACGTGGTGACCCTGCACGAGCAGTTGGACAAGGAAGGCCTGTCCTCGCAGGTAGGCGGCCTGGCTTACCTGGCCGAGCTGGCCAAGAACACCCCGTCGGTGGCCAACATCAAGGCCTACGCCGCGATCATTCGCGAACGGGCCACACTGCGCCAGCTGATCAGCATCAGTTCCGACATCGCCGACAACGCGTTCAACCCGCAGGGGCGCAACGCTGCAGAGATTCTCGACGATGCCGAGCGGCAGATCTTCCAGATCGCCGAAGCACGGCCAAAGACCGGCGGCCCGGTAGGCGTCAACGAGCTGTTGACCATGGCCATCGACCGCATCGATACGCTGTTCAACTCCGACAGTGATATCACCGGTATTTCTACTGGCTACACCGACCTGGACGAGAAAACCAGCGGCCTGCAGGCAGCCGATTTGATCATTGTCGCCGGTCGTCCGTCGATGGGTAAAACCACCTTCGCCATGAACCTGGTGGAAAACGCCGTTCTGCGCAGCGAAAAGGCGGTGCTGGTGTTCTCCCTCGAGATGCCAGGTGAATCGCTGATCATGCGTATGCTGTCGTCGTTGGGCCGTATCGACCAGACCAAGGTGCGTTCAGGCCAACTGGACGACGACGACTGGCCGCGGCTTACCTCCGCAGTCAACCTGCTCAACGACCGCAAGCTGTTCATCGACGATACTGCCGGCATCAGCCCGTCGGAAATGCGTGCGCGCACGCGTCGTCTGGCGCGTGAGCATGGCGAAATCGGCATGATCATGGTCGACTACCTGCAGCTGATGCAGATTCCGGGCTCTTCCGGTGACAACCGCACCAACGAAATTTCCGAAATCTCCCGCTCGCTCAAGGCCCTGGCCAAGGAGTTCAACTGCCCGGTCATCGCCCTGTCGCAGCTGAACCGCTCCCTGGAACAGCGCCCCAACAAACGCCCGGTGAACTCCGACTTGCGTGAATCGGGTGCAATCGAGCAGGACGCCGACGTGATCATGTTCGTGTACCGGGACGAGGTTTATCACCCCGAGACCGAGCACAAGGGGATTGCGGAAATCATCATCGGTAAACAGCGTAACGGCCCTATCGGTTTCGTACGCCTGGCATTTATCGGCAAGTACACCCGCTTCGAGAACCTTGCGCCGGGCATGTACAACTTCGACGATGACGAATAACGCCAGTAAGTCATAAGTGGTTCAAGACTTTTGGTGCTGCTGCGCCGCCCATCGCCGGCAAGCCAGGCTCCCACAGGTACGGCGTAAATCTCAAGCTTTGCACCGTACCCGTGGGAGTCTGGCTTGCCGGCGATGGGCCGCAAAGCGGCCCCGATTAAAGAAACGTGGCTTTTAGCACTGACTGACAATCCGCCCTTCGCTCATCGTGATTACCCGATCAAATCGCGACAGGGCACTTTGATCATGAGTAACGCAGATCAGCCCCTTCCCGTGGAGTGTTTCGAACAGCAGATCCCAGGTCTGCTCTGCCGATCCGGCATCTAGGCCGCTTGTAGGCTCGTCAAAGAAATTGAAATCGCCAGGCTGGTTAAGTACCCGCAGCAACGTCAGCCTGCGCGCCTCGCCACCCGAAATGGATTCTGCGCGTGCATCCAGATCAAGTTCGTACCAGTCTTTGCTCAAGCCCAGTCGCTCAAGCCATTGTTCGATCTGAGCGCGATCATGAGCATGTTCGAACAGCACTGCGCGGGACAGGGGGCCGGGTATGAAATGCGCATCCTGAGGGCAGAGTCGTAAACGACTGAACTGCTCACACCCCTCGAGCGCAGCCAGGCTTCTGCCATACAAGTGAACGTGCTTGCGCAACTGGAATACCGTTCCTGCGAGCGCATGCAGAAGTGTCGATTTACCACACCCGCTGGGCCCGACCAGCGCGACTCGTTCTCCTGCCCGTATTACCAAGGGCTCATTGATCAGCAGTTGCAGCGCATTTCGAGCGCTGAGTTGGCAGGGTGTGATGCGAAGCCCTGCGTTTTCATCCAAGGGCTCTGCCTCCATGGAGTCTGTCGGGCCGAACACTGGGAGTTGGAGCCAGTGTTCGAGCTTGCGTTTGTCGAGCCGGAACTGGTCGAGTACCCGCCAGGCTTCCGCCAGTTGTGCAACGCTTGCGAGCAACCCAGTCACCAGCGTAATGAGGGCAACAAGCTCGCCCAGGCTCAGATGCGGCGTTGCCTGGGATTGATCATGGATGCCCCACAACAGCACACCACCACTGCCCAGGCCAATGAACAGGGTACGCAAGCCCTGAAGCCAACCCCCGCTGCGGGCTACCCGCACTGCTGAATCGGCATAGTCCGAGAGTGTCTGGTTGACCGGGAGCATTGCCGCATCCTCAGCCCTTTCCAGTTTGACCGTTGCCGCGCTGGCGAAGGTATCCACCCATTGTTCCGCCAGTTCATCCTCTCGCGAGTTTACGGCCTCGATATGAGGCCTACGCCAGCGTATCAGGCGATCGTTGGCCCATAGATATGCCAAGCTCAAGGGGATGAGGCCGATTAATACCGAAGTAGCCCCGAGGTATGCGAACAGTGTGACCAGCACCACCGCTTCGGCCAGTACCGGCCATGCTGAGCCAATCAGAAAGCCTAGCCATCGTTCCTGGGCCGTTATTCCTCTATCCAGTACCTTTACCAAGGTCCCGCCATGGAGTTGTCCATAAGCCTCGAAGCGTTTGTCCAGCAACCCTCGGCACCAGCGCATCGAAAGCTGCTTCACGCGCTCTTGGCAGAGCCGCGCCAGGCACCAGGCTTGCAAAGGGGTCAACGAGGCTTGTAGCGCGACAAGGCATATGAAGGCACCGAGCAGAATGAATGAAGACGAGGCCGATGTGGACAGGTTGTCGATAATGTCAGCCAGGATCAGGGCTGGTACGACGGTCGCGACTTTCAACACTAGTGTTGCGCTCAGAGCTGCGATGATTCCTCGATAGATATGCATATGCCTTGCGTGCGTTCTGCAGGAGGTGGATGCCGGGCCTGATTGGCTAGAGAGGCTGTGGAATGGTGTGTTGCTGGAAGGGCGTATCTTTCAACAAGTCCGGCTGGTTGTCTGCCTGCCAAGAGTTTGGAAATGTATCCGGCTGGCGCTGTTTGGCAGGACATGATCAGATTTTTCCCGTTGCGCGTAGGCCATTTCTGAAATAGCTTCCTACGGCCTTTACACCATTGCGGTGGTTTTCTGGGCGGCCTAGTCTGGCCCTGTCGTTGTAAAAACAGCGACCGGGCCTACAAGCCCGATCAGGAACGAATGTTGTTCACCGCAAGCCAATGGCACGCGCCATCGGGCTCGCTTGATGGTGGCTGCGTGCGGGAGGTTTTCGTTCTCTGTCCGGTCTTGCAGACCCGTACGTGACCGCCACCCATCACACTGCAAGTCATGAGTGCGGCTCTGTGTGAATCTACAGAGAGCTGTAGCATGCTGAAAATTATCCCCGATCCACCCCTCGATCCCCACTCCTTGAACACAGCTCTATTCAGGCCGAATGCCCACCGTAAGGCTTGATTGATAGTGCGTCTGGCCGGGCCCTTTCGCGGGTGAACCCGCTCCCACAAGACACCACAGCTTTCAGGCTTGCACAGTACCTGTGGGAGCGGGCGTGCCCGCGACGCATGAGGGCTGACAGGTGTTCGCCACAGCAGTTTCAGCGCCTATGAGATCGAGCGCCGCCCGCGCGGCGCTTCGCGGGGCAAGCCCGCTCCCACATCTTTTTCGGGCCAGCCCCTTCTGTGAGTCCACCGCTGGCCGCCTCGTTTGTTTCCTTCGATATTGAAGGTTGCATCGCTGCTCTTAATCACTCTTCAGCCATGCACCCGGGGTGTGCGCGGCTATTGCTCAGGAATAACTGGCCCGAAACAAATGTGGGAGCGGGCTTGCCCCGCGAAGCGCCGCGCGGGCGGCGCTCGATCTCACAGGCGCTGAAACTGCTGCGGCGAACACTTGGCGACCTCATCACAAGCCCCAAGCCCAGCACCTGGCAGCCTACACCCAACCGTCGCCCAACCCACCAATCCCCACGAAGACAGTCGGATTTGGTCAAAATTTGTGCTATATTCCGCGCCCGCGATTTCCCTGCACACCAGAACCGGTCACTGACATGCAAGCAGCCAAACCACTCTACGACTATCCCAAGTACTGGGCCGAATGCTTCGGGCCAGCACCTTTCCTGCCGATGAGCAGGGAGGAGATGGATCTGCTCGGCTGGGATTCCTGCGACATCATCATCGTGACCGGGGACGCCTACGTCGACCATCCGTCGTTCGGCATGGCCATCATCGGCCGTCTGCTGGAAGCCCAGGGCTTTCGCGTGGGCATCATTGCCCAGCCAAACTGGCAGTCGAAAGACGACTTCATGAAGCTTGGCGAGCCGAACCTGTTCTTCGGCGTGGCCGCAGGCAACATGGACTCCATGATCAACCGCTACACCGCCGACAAGAAGATCCGTTCCGACGACGCCTACACCCCTGGTGGCCTGGCCGGCAGCCGACCGGACCGCGCCAGCCTGGTGTACAGCCAGCGCTGCAAGGAAGCCTACAAGCATGTGCCGATCGTACTCGGCGGCATCGAGGCTTCGCTGCGCCGCATCGCCCACTACGATTACTGGCAGGACAAGGTCCGCCATTCGATCCTGATCGACGCCAGCGCCGACATCCTGCTCTTCGGCAACGCCGAGCGTGCGGTGGTGGAAGTGGCTCAGCGCCTGGCCAGTGGCGAGACGATCGAGAGCATCACTGACATCCGCGGCACCGCGTTCGTGCGCCGTGATACCCCGCAGGGCTGGTACGAGATCGACTCCACCCGCATCGACCGCCCAGGCCGCGTCGACAAGATCATCAACCCGTACGTCAACACCCAGGACACCCAGGCCTGCGCCATCGAGCAGGCCAAGGGCGACCAGGAAGACCCGAACGAAGCCAAGGTGGTACAGATTCTCGACAGCCCGGCCGTGACCCGGGAAAAGTCGGTGATCCGCCTGCCATCGTTCGAAAAGGTACGTAACGACCCGGTGCTCTATGCTCACGCCAACCGCGTGCTGCACCTGGAGACCAACCCGGGCAACGCCCGCGCCCTGGTGCAGAAGCATGGCGAAGTGGATGTGTGGTTCAACCCGCCACCCATCCCCATGACCACCGAAGAAATGGACTACGTGTTCGGCATGCCTTACGCCCGTGTCCCGCACCCGGCCTATGGCAAGGAGCGCATCCCGGCCTACGAGATGATCCGTTTCTCGGTGAACATCATGCGTGGCTGCTTCGGTGGCTGCACCTTCTGCTCGATCACCGAGCACGAAGGCCGCATCATCCAGAACCGCTCGCACGAGTCGATCCTGCACGAGATCGAAGAAATGCGCGACAAGGTGCCGGGCTTCACCGGCGTGGTCTCCGA
The DNA here is from genome assembly GCF_026898135.2 of Pseudomonas fortuita. Lineage (NCBI taxonomy): Bacteria > Pseudomonadati > Pseudomonadota > Gammaproteobacteria > Pseudomonadales > Pseudomonadaceae > Pseudomonas > Pseudomonas fortuita. The sequence continues at coordinate 5,683,161 of NZ_CP114035.2, read as the reverse complement.
CCTTGGCGGGCCGACCGCCAACATGTACCGCATCGCCTGCAAGAGTCATGAAATCGAGAAGCACTGCCGCAAGCCGTCGTGCGTGTTCCCGGGTATCTGCGAAAACCTCAACACCGACCACAGCTCGCTGATCGAGCTGTACCGCAAGGCCCGTGCCTTGCCAGGTGTGAAGAAGATCCTGATCGCCTCGGGCCTGCGCTATGACCTGGCCGTGGAGTCGCCAGAGTACGTCAAGGAACTGGTTACCCACCACGTTGGCGGCTACCTGAAGATTGCCCCGGAGCACACCGAGCGTGGCCCGCTGGACAAGATGATGAAGCCGGGTATCGGCTCGTACGACCGCTTCAAGCGTATGTTCGAGAAGTACTCGAAAGAGGCGGGCAAGGAGCAGTACCTGATCCCGTACTTCATCGCCGCGCACCCGGGCACCACCGACGAAGACATGATGAACCTGGCCCTGTGGCTGAAGGGCAACGGCTTCCGCGCCGACCAGGTCCAGGCGTTCTACCCGTCGCCGATGGCCTCGGCCACGGCCATGTACCACTCGGGCAAGAACCCGCTGCGCAAGGTGACCTACAAGAGTGAAGGGGTGGAGATCGTCAAGAGCGACGAGCAACGCCGCCTGCACAAGGCGTTCTTGCGCTACCACGACCCGAAGGGCTGGCCGATGCTGCGTGAAGCGCTGGAGCGTATGGGCCGCGCCGACCTGATTGGGCCGGGCAAGCACCAGCTGATCCCGCTGCACCAGCCGCAATCCGACACGTACCAGAGCGCGCGTCGCAAGAACTCGACGCCAGCGGGCAGCCACAAGGTGGGCAAGGAGCAGAAGATCCTCACCCAGCACACCGGCCTGCCACCGCGTGCCAGCGATGGCAGCAAGCCGTGGGACAAGCGTGAGAAGGCCAAGGCCGAGGCGTTTGCGCGTAACCAGCAGGCGGCCAAGGAACGCAAGGAAGCAGCCAAGGGCGGCAAGGGTAACAAGAAGCCGCGTCAGCCCGTTATTCCGCGCTGATTGATCTATTTGGGGCTGCTTTGCAGCCCTTTCGCGGCACAAGGCCGCTCCTACAAGAAACCGCGATTCCCTGTAGGAGCGGCCTTGTGCCGCGAAAGGACCGCAAAGCGGTCCCAAAAATCTCAGCTTTAATCAGGCTGCTTGTCGACCCACTTCGGCACCACCGGCGCCACAAAGCTGTCCATCCCGTCCAGCAGCGCGTCTGGCTGCTGCCCCAGCAGCAACATTGCCCGATGCTGCGGCCGCACAAAGCCTTCTTCGACGATATGGTCGAGGAACCCGCCCAGCTTCGCGTAGAAGCCGTTCACATCCAGCAGCCCCAGCGGCTTGGCGTGATAGCCCAGTTGCCCCCAGGTCCATACCTCGAACAATTCTTCCAGCGTACCCAGCCCACCCGGCAGGGCGATGAAGGCATCGCTAAGCTCGGCCATGCGTGCCTTGCGGGCATGCATGCCGTCGACCACTTCCAGGCGGCTGAGGCCCTTGTGGCCGATTTCGGCGTTCATCAGGCTTTCGGGGATGATCCCGATCACTTCGCCACCGGCCGCCATGGCCGCGTCGGCAACGGTGCCCATCAGGCCGACCGCACCGCCGCCATAGACCAGGGTCAGGCCGCGACGCGCGATGGCCTGGCCAAGCGCGATGGCAGCATCACGGTAGGCAGGGTTGGCGCCGATGCTGGCGCCGCAGAACACACAAACGGAACGTACGGGCATTGCTCATCTCCTGTCACTCAGGTGGACAGGGTACGGCGCATGCCCGTCGCTTCCAAGGCCACGTTCATTCCGGGCGGGAGAATTCGCAGATGGCGCCCGTTGCCCCGTGGGCATAGGCGGCGAGCAGGCTGTTGATAAATGCAGAGATGGGCATTTGGTATTGCTCCTAAATGAGAGGTTGTCCCATCGTCTATTAAAAGGGCATGATGTGCTCTTAGATTGGTTGTATACAATCCATTGAACAATTCTACTGGCTGGCCTGTTGACGCCCCCTTGACCCATATCAGCAAGGGGCTGAACGGTTTCAGGCAGTCTCGCAATTGATAAAACCCTGCCAAGGAGATTCATGATGTTTGCGAAAGCTGTAGCGGTATCCCTGCTGACCCTCGCCAGCGCCTCTGTCTTTGCAGCCGAATGCTCGGTGACTGTTGAATCGACGGACCAGATGTCCTACACCAGCAAAGAATTCACCGTCGACAAGAGCTGCAAGGAATTCACCGTCAAACTGACCCACTCCGGCAACCTGCCTAAGAACGTCATGGGCCACAACCTGGTGATCAGCAAGACTGCCGACATGCAGGGCATTGCCACTGAAGGCATGACTCAGGGCATCGAAAAAGGCTACCTGAAGGAAGATAACGCCAACATCATCGCCCACACTGCGATGATCGGCGCACCAGAAAAAGAGACCGAAGTGAAGTTCGACACTTCCAAGCTGGAGGCCGGTGGTGACTACAGCTTCTTCTGCACCTTCCCGGGCCACATCTCGATGATGAAAGGCAAGGTTGTAGTCAAGTAATGACAGCTGTGTAGGCCTCTCGGGCCTATTCGCGGGCACGCCCGCTCCCACAGGGTAAGCACTGTCTTCAAGGGCAGTGAAAATCCTGTGGGAGCGGGCGTGCCCGCGAAGCTTTTATGGGGCGAACGGCAGTTCGCGCTTGTGCTGGGTCTTGCGGTAGGTGGCGACGATGATGTCGAATGCCGCCTGATCAACCGGCAACCCATGCAGGAAGGCGTCGATCTGCTGGTAGGTCACGCCATGGGATGCTTCGTCCGGCTTGCCCGGCTCCAGGTCTTCAAGGTCCGCCGTCGGCACCTTCTCCACCAGTGACTCCGGTGCGCCAAAGCTGCGCGCAATCGCCCGTACCTGGTTCTTCACCAGCCCGCTCAGGGGCGCCAGGTCGCAGGCACCATCACCAAACTTGGTAAAGAAGCCCATTACCGCCTCGGCGGCGTGGTCGGTACCGATCACCAGGCCCGCGCGGGCCCCGGCGATGGTGTACTGGGCAACCATGCGGGTACGTGCCTTGACGTTGCCCACCACGAAGTCCACAAGCGTCGGCGAGCCGTTCTTCAATTCCACTACTTCAGCGGCCAATGCCCGCACTGCCGGGGCGATATCCACGGTGTGCACTTCATCGGCCTTGATCACGTCCAGGCACGCCTGGGCGTCATGCTCGTCATGCTGCACCTGGTAGGGCAGGCGCACGGCAATGAAGGTGTATGCCTTGTCGCCGGTTTCTGCGCGCAATTCATTCACGGCGCGCTGGGCGAGCAAGGCGGCAGTCAGCGAGTCGACACCACCGCTGATGCCCAGCACCAGGGTCTTGAGCCGGGCATTGGCCAGGCAGTCCTTGATGAAGGCCACGCGGCGGGCGACTTCGGCCTCGAGCGCGGCGGTGTCGGCGAACGGCGGCTGTACCTTCAGTGCCTGGGCAATCTCTTGCTGAACCGCTTGCATGGGTTACTCCTTGCTGGGGACTTTGAATACGTGACGCATGTAGGCGACGAAGTTTTCGTCACGGCACTGGGTCTTGGCTGATTCATCCGAGATCTTGGCCACTGGCGCGCCGTTGCAGTCGGTCATTTTAAGCACGATGCTCATTGGGGCCACACCCGGTATGTCGCATGTCAGGTTGGTGCCAATGCCAAAGCTGACGTTGATGCGACCGCGCAGGGCACGGAAAATCTCCAGCGAGCGGGTCAGGTTGAGGCCGTCGGAAAACACCAGGGTCTTGGTCATCGGGTCGATCCCCAGTTTCTGGTAATGGGCTATGGCCTTTTCTGCCCAGGCGATTGGCTCGCCCGAATCGTGGCGCAGGCCATCGAACAGCTTGGCGAAGTACAGGTCGAAATCGCCGAGGAAGGCATCCATGGTGATGCAGTCGGTCAGGGCGATGCCAAGCAGGCCGCGGTACTCGCGTACCCAGCAGTCCAGTGCGGCGATCTGGCTGTCGATCAGCCGTGGGCCGAGCTGCTGGTGGGCCATGAACCATTCATGGGCCATGGTGCCCAGCGGCTTGACATCCAGTTTCCATGCCAGGTCGACGTTGCTGGTGCCGACGAAGCGGGCGGGGAAGTCATCGCGCAGCACGCGAACCACTTCTTCCTGCACGCGGCTGGAAAAGCGCCGACGGGTGCCGAAGTCGGCGACCTGCAGTTCGGCCAGTTCGTCATCACTGGCATGCGCACGCAGCCAGTCGAACTTGCGGTACAGCTGGTCGCGCGCTTCGGCCAGGCGCATATGCGGGTGCAGATGGCGGTTGCGCACTTCGCTGATGATGGCCAGCAGCGGCACTTCGAACAGGATCACATGCAGCCATGGGCCTTTCAGGCGCAGGAACAGCTGGTCGTTTTCAACGCCGACGCGCACGTAACGCAGGTTGAAGCGGAACAGGCGCAGAAAACGCAGGAAGTCGGGCTTGAGGAAACTGATGCGTTCAAGAAAGGCCAGTTGGCCATCATCCAGGGTGAGGTCGCTGAGCAGTTCGAGCTGGTTGCGGATCTCGCCCAGGTAAGGGCGCAGGTCCTCGCCGTTGCGGCAGCGGAATTCCCATTCGACGTCGGCGTCCGGGTAATTGTGCAGCACGCCCTGCATCATGGTGAGTTTGTAGAAGTCGGTGTCGAGCAGGTTGTGCACGATGCGCTCGGCGAATGCGCTTTCGCTCATCAAGGGGGCTCCGGAAGCGGCGAATGGCCGACATTGTGCCAGCCTTTTGGGCCTTGATGTGTCTGGGCTGGCCTCTTCGCGGGTGAACCGGCTCCCAAAGGGCTGCGTATCTGCCAAAACAGAGGTGTTTTTCCGTGCACCGGCTAGCCTTGAAACGGTGCCGCCTGTAGCAGTCGCGCACCAGCGGTGTGCACTTCGGTGACGTCCGCTGTTACAGGGCGGTTGCACGTAAACACTTGCCAGGGTTGCAATGATGGCACATGGCGGTTGCTCCTTGTCTGTACGTGTGGTGGCGCCTGCCGCGCAGCAGACGGTTGCACGCTCAATAAAGAAAAGGCCGTCGGTCGCCTGCAGTGCACCTGCGCAGTGTGTTTTCCCGGAAGACAAAACCGATGGCACGGCCCTTGCTCTGAGCACAGGGTTGAGAAGTTGTAGTGCCAACCAAAAAAAACTCTAGGAGCACCACCTCATGTCGCAGACGTTTTACAAGAAAGGTTTCCTGGCACTGGCCGTAGCTACGGCCCTGGGTGTTTCTTCGTATGTTCAGGCCGACGTCAAGATCGGTGTAGCGGGCCCGATGACCGGGGCTAACGCAGCGTTTGGCGAGCAGTACATGAAAGGTGCGCAGGCAGCGGCCGACAAGATCAACGCAGCCGGTGGCGTCAACGGCGAGAAAATCGTCCTGGTCAAAGGCGATGACGCCTGCGAACCAAAGCAGGCCGTGGCTGTGGCCAACCGCCTGGCCGATCAGGACAAGGTGATCGGCGTAGTGGGCCACTTCTGTTCTTCCAACACCATTCCGGCGTCTGAGGTGTATGACGAAGCGGGCATCATCGCCATTACCCCGGGCTCGACCAACCCACAGGTGACCGAACGCGGCCTCAGCGCCATGTTCCGCATGTGCGGCCGTGACGACCAGCAGGGCATTGTCGCCGGCGACTACATCGTCGATGTGCTCAAGGGCAAGAAAGTCGCGGTGCTGCACGACAAGGACACTTACGGCCAGGGCCTGGCCGACGCGACCAAGGCGCAGCTGGAGAAACGCGGCGTGAAGCCTGTGCTGTACGAAGGCCTGACCCGTGGCGAAAAAGACTTCAGCGCCGTGGTTACCAAGATCCGCTCCACCGGTGCCGATGTGGTCTACTTCGGCGGCCTGCACCCAGAGGCTGGCCCGCTGGTACGCCAGTTGCGCGAGCAGGGCCTGAAGGACGTCAAGTTCATGTCCGATGATGGCATCGTCACCGACGAACTGGTGTCCACCGCTGGCGGCGCGCAATACGTCGATGGCGTGTACATGACCTTTGGCGCCGACCCGCGCCTGCTGCCAGACAGCAAAGCGGTGGTGGAGGAGTTCCGCAAGGCCGGTACCGAACCTGAAGGCTACACCCTCTACGCCTACGCCTCGCTGGAAGCCTTGGCCGCTGCGTTCAACGGCGCCAAGTCGAACAAGGGCGAAGACGCGGCCAAGTGGCTGAAAGCCAACTCCGTCAAGACCGTCATGGGCGAGAAGAAGTGGGACAGAAAGGGTGACCTGACCGTGTCCGACTACGTGGTCTACCAATGGGACAAAGACGGTAAATACCACCAGCTGGAAAAACAAAAATAATAACGGCCCATGGCCCGGGCTGATGCTCGGGCCCAAGCCCCGCGGTACCTGTCTTTATTCGTAGATCTGCACAGTTCTGCGCTGCGAGGGCCCCGCACCGGTGGCCCGCGCCGTGGTCGGCGCTCGTGCAATCTCAATCAGGTGAGATTGCGTTATGGATGGTATTTTCCTGCAGCAACTGGTCAACGGCCTGACCCTCGGGTCGGTCTATGGCCTGATCGCCATCGGCTACACAATGGTCTATGGCATCATCGGCATGATCAACTTCGCGCACGGCGAGGTGTATATGATTTCCGCGTACCTCGCGGCAATCAGCCTGGCATTGCTGGCCTATTTCGGCGTCGAGTCGTTCCCGCTACTGATGTTGGGCACGCTCTTGTTCACCGTCGTCGTCACGGGCGTTTATGGGTTCACCATCGAACGCATCGCCTACAAGCCCCTGCGTAACTCCACCCGCCTGGCGCCGTTGATCAGTGCCATCGGCATCTCGCTGATCCTGCAGAACTACGCACAGATCAGCCAGGGTGCCCGCCAGCAAGGCGTGCCGACCTTGCTTGAAGGGGCCTTGCGTGTCGAAGTCGGCACCGGCTTCGTGCAACTGACCTACACCAAGATATTCATCCTGATCGCTGCCTTCGTGGGCATGGGCCTGCTCACTTACGTGATCAAGTACACCAAGCTCGGCCGCATGTGCCGTGCCACCCAGCAAGACCGCAAGATGGCTTCGATCCTGGGCATCAACACCGACCGGGTGATTTCCTACGTGTTTGTCATCGGTGCAGTCATGGCCGCTCTGGCGGGCGTGCTGATCACCATGAACTACGGCACCTTCGACTTCTACGCCGGCTTCATCATCGGCATCAAGGCGTTCACCGCCGCAGTGCTCGGTGGTATCGGCTCGCTGCCTGGCGCCATGCTCGGCGGCATCATCCTGGGGATTTCCGAGTCGCTGTTCTCTGGCCTGATCAACTCCGACTACAAGGACGTGTTCAGCTTCTCGCTGCTGGTGATGATCCTTATCTTCCGCCCACAAGGCCTGCTGGGTCGCCCGCTCGTGGCTAAGGTGTGAACATGTCCGTTGCCAAAACTGCCTCTGTTAGCGAAACCAAAGGTTTCGACCTTAAACGCAGCCTGCTGGAGACCCTAGTCGCCGGCCTGCTGGCTCTCATTGTGTTTGGCCCGGTCGTGGGCGTAGTGCTCGACGGCTACACCTTCAATGCCGAACCGCGCCGCGTAGCCTGGCTGGTTGGCGGGGTGATGGTGGGGCGCTTCCTGCTCAGCCTGTTCCTGCAGAGCGCCGCTGGCGTGCGCATGCTCCAGGGCTTCGACAGCGGTGGCTCGGGCGTGCATGTGAACGCGCCGGACTACAAGTCGCGCCTGCGCTACATCATCCCGGCGCTGGTGGTGATTGCCATCGTCTTCCCGATTTTTGCCAACAAGTACCTGCTGACCGTGGTCATCCTCGGCCTGATCTACGTGTTGCTGGGGCTTGGCCTGAACATCGTGGTCGGCCTTGCCGGCCTGCTCGACCTGGGCTACGTGGCGTTCTATGCCATTGGCGCCTACGGCCTTGCTTTGGGTTACCAGTACCTCGGCCTTGGCTTCTGGAGCGTGCTGCCCTTGGCGGCCATCGCCGCAGCGCTGGCGGGGTGCATACTTGGCTTCCCGGTGCTACGAATGCACGGTGACTACCTGGCAATCGTGACCCTGGGTTTTGGCGAGATCATCCGTCTGGTGCTGAACAACTGGTTGTCGTTCACCGGTGGCCCCAACGGCATGCCGGCGCCTTCGCCAACCTTCTTCGGCCTGGAATTCGGCCGCCGGGCCAAGGATGGCGGGGTGCCGATCCACGAGTTCTTCGGCTTCGATTACAACGCCAACCTCAAGTTCGTGTTCATCTACGCGGTGCTGTTCCTGGTGGTGCTGGCCGTGCTGTACATCAAGCACCGCCTGACCCGCATGCCGGTAGGCCGGGCGTGGGAAGCGCTGCGCGAAGACGAGATCGCCTGCCGTTCGATGGGCCTGAACCACGTACTGGTCAAGCTTTCGGCGTTTACCCTGGGGGCGTCCACTGCGGGCCTGGCCGGTGTGTTTTTTGCCACCTACCAGGGCTTCGTCAACCCGTCGTCTTTCACGTTCTTCGAGTCGGCGCTGATCCTCGCCATTGTGGTACTGGGTGGCATGGGCTCGACCGTGGGCGTGGTGATTGCGGCGTTCGTGCTGACTGTGGCGCCCGAACTGCTGCGCAGCTTCTCCGAATACCGGGTGCTGCTGTTCGGGGTGCTGATGGTGCTGATGATGATCTGGCGACCGCGTGGGCTGATCCGCATCAGCCGTACCGGTGTGACCCCGCGTAAAGGAGTGGCGCCATGAGCGACGATATCATTCTCTCGGTCGACAACCTGATGATGCAGTTCGGGGGCATCAAGGCGCTGAGTGATGTCAGCCTGAAGGTACGGCGCAACCAGATCTTCGCCCTGATCGGCCCCAACGGCGCCGGCAAGACCACGGTGTTCAACTGCCTGACAGGCTTCTACAAGGCCAGTGGCGGGCGCATCGAGCTGAACGTGCGCGGCAGCCACACCAACGTCATCCAGTTGCTTGGCGAGCGCTTCCAGGCGGCGGACTTCGTGTCGCCGGCGCGCTTTGCCAACCGCCTGTACTACAAGATGTTCGGCGGTACCCACCTGGTCAACCGCGCAGGCCTGGCGCGCACCTTCCAGAACATTCGCCTGTTCAAGGAAATGTCGGTGGTGGAGAACCTGCTGGTGGCCCAGCACATGTGGGTCAACCGCAACCTGCTGGCCGGGGTGCTCAACACCAAGGCCTACCGCAAAGCCGAGAGCGATGCGCTGGACCACGCGTTCTACTGGCTGGAAGTGGTCGACCTGGTCGATTGTGCCAACCGCCTGGCCGGCGAGCTGTCGTACGGCCAGCAGCGCCGCCTGGAAATTGCCCGGGCCATGTGCACGCGGCCAAAGATCATCTGCCTGGACGAACCGGCGGCCGGCCTGAACCCGCAGGAAACCGAAGCCCTCAGCCGCATGATTCGAGTGCTGCGTGACGAGCATGACATCACTGTGGTGCTGATCGAGCACGACATGGGCATGGTCATGAGCATTTCCGACCATATCGTGGTGCTGGACCACGGCAACGTGATTGCCGAAGGCGCACCGCAGGAAATCCGCCACAACCCGACGGTGATCGCCGCCTACCTGGGTGCAGATGAAGAGGAACTGGTATGAGTGCACCCATTCTCGAACTGAAGGACCTGGACGTGTTCTACGGGCCGATCCAGGCGCTGAAAAAGGTTTCGATGCACATCAACGAGGGCGAGACGGTGAGCCTGATCGGTGCCAACGGTGCTGGCAAGTCGACCCTGCTGATGTCGATCTTCGGGCAGCCGCGGGCAGCGTCCGGGCATATCGTCTATCGCGGCACCGACATTACCCGCAAATCGTCGCACTACATTGCTTCCAACGGCATTGCACAGTCGCCGGAAGGGCGCCGGGTGTTCCCCGACATGACCGTCGAGGAGAACCTGATGATGGGTACCATCCCCATCGGTGACAAGCATGCTGATGAAGACATGCAGCGCATGTACGAGCTGTTCCCGCGGTTGAAGGAGCGGCGTAACCAGCGAGCCATGACCATGTCCGGGGGGGAGCAGCAGATGCTGGCGATTGCCCGGGCGCTGATGAGCCGACCGAAGTTGCTGTTGCTGGATGAGCCTTCGTTGGGGCTGGCACCGATCGTGGTCAAGCAGATCTTCTCGACCCTGCGTGAGCTGGCAAAGACCGGGATGACCATTTTTTTGGTGGAGCAGAACGCCAACCATGCGCTGAAGCTCTCCGACCGGGCCTATGTGATGGTCAACGGGGAGATCCGCATGACCGGGACCGGGCAGGAGCTGCTGGTCAACGAGGAAGTGCGCAACGCCTATCTGGGCGGGCACTGAGTTACATTCGGGGCTGCAAAGCAGTCCCATTTCCAATGTGGACAACTTACCCCGCGATACTCTCGATCCACGCTAATAGTCTCTCGCAACCCCTTGTTTCCACAGGCTTGATCTTGTCCACGGATAATGTGGAACTGCCTGTGGAAAACATGGTGGCATCTCGCTCCAGCCCTTTGATATCAGGCCCTGCATCGATGCGATCATTTTTTGATCACATCCTTCCTGTGGATGATTTTTCAAGGTTTTTCACAGATCCGAAAGCACCTCGAAACCAGCATCAAGGCTGTGGATAACTCTGTGGGAAAACCTTGGACAGACTGCTGCAGGCAGCATGTTTGAAAGCTTTGCACCATCACCAAAAAACTATCCACCGACCCTGCATCGCTGAAAGGGTTCCGCACAGTAGACAAGTTGCCCCCAATCCGTGGGGAAAGCCTTGTGGATAACATGCGCATAGCTGGCGCCGAGCCTTCTGCCGCAAGGGTTTGCCGGATATGAACAAAAAATGTACAGCGCCCCGAACGGCTTGCTGCCAGCGCGCGGCGCGGGCATGCTGCAAAGCTGCCGATGACAACCTACCGTGAGGAACAGAGCATGACGTCCACCGTATTCATCACTGGCGCCACTTCCGGTTTCGGCGAGGCCACCGCCCGCCGTTTTGCCGACGCTGGCTGGAAGCTGGTGCTCACCGGCCGCCGCAAGGAGCGCCTGGACGCCCTGTGCGCTGAGCTGTCGGCCAAGACCGAGGTGCACGGCCTGGTGCTTGACGTGCGTGATCGCAAGGCCATGGAGCAGGCGATCGCCGGCTTGCCGACCGGGTTCGAGAAGCTTCGCGGCCTGGTCAACAACGCCGGCCTGGCACTGGGGGTGGATGCGGCGCAGAACTGCAGCCTGGACGACTGGGAGACCATGGTCGACACCAACATCAAGGGCCTGATGTACACCACCCGCCTGCTGTTGCCACGGCTGATCGCCCACGGTCGTGGCGCGTCGATTCTCAACGTAGGTTCTGTGGCGGGCAACTACCCGTACCCGGGCAGCAACGTGTATGGCGGCACCAAGGCTTTCGTCGGCCAGTTCTCGCTGAGCCTGCGCTGCGACTTGCGCGGGACCGGCGTGCGCGTGAGCAACATTGAGCCGGGGCTGTGCGAGAGCGAGTTTTCGCTGGTGCGCTTCGGCGGCGACCAGGCCAAGTACGACGCCACTTACGCGGGTGCCGAGCCGATCCAGCCGCAGGACATTGCCGAGACCATCTTCTGGATCCTCAACCAGCCGGCGCATATCAACATCAACAGCCTGGAGCTGATGCCGGTGAGCCAGGATTGGGCAGGGTTCTCCATCGACCGTTCGGTCAAGGGCTGAAAATAGTCACCGGGGCCGCTGTGCGGCCCATTCGCGGGGCAAGCCCGCTCCCACAAGGTAATTCACTAGCCTAAGGGCGGTGCAGTACCTGTGGGAGCGGGCTTGCCCCGCGAATGCGTCAGCTCAGGCGCTGCAACCCTTCCAGGCAGGTCGCCAAATGATAGGGCGTAGTAGAAGGCATATCATGCCGGCTGACGTTGCCTTCACCATCCCGGCACTCATACCAGCCCGCTTCCCGCAAGAACTGCGCTTCCAGCAGCTGCAACTGCTCCCGCAACTTCGCCTCGCCGCCAGCACGCAGCACCAGCGCTCGCAGGTACTCCGCCTGTGCCCATACCCGTTGTGTGGCATCCAGCACCTGGCCATCCACATCCAGCATCGCCAGCACTGCCCCGTTCTTCACCCCGAACTGCTCGGCAAAGCCGAACGCCCGGTCGATGGACGCATGCAGCGGCGTGTCACGCAGCAGCGGTGAGGTATGCAGCAAGTAGAACCACTCGGTAATTCACTAGCCTAAGGACGGTGCAGTACCTGTGGGAGCGGGCTTGCCCCGCGAATGCGTCAGCTCAGGCGCTGCAACCCTTCCAGGCAGGTCGCCAAATGATAGGGCGTAGTAGAAGGCATATCATGCCGGCTGACGTTGCCTTCACCATCCCGGCACTCATACCAGCCCGCTTCCCGCAAGAATTGCGCTTCCAGCAACTGCAACTGCTCCCGCAACTTCGCCTCGCCGCCAGCACGCAGCACCAGCGCTCGCAGGTACTCCGCCTGTGCCCATACCCGTTGTGTGGCATCCAGCACCTGGCCATCCACATCCAGCATCGCCAGCACTGCCCCGTTCTTCACCCCGAACTGCTCGGCAAAGCCGAACGCCCGGTCAATGGACGCATGCAGCGGCGTGTCACGCAGCAGCGGTGAGGTGTGCAGCAGGTAGAACCACTCGAACTGGTGCCCCGGCTCGAACCAGTTATCCACAGCCCCGCGTGGCTTTTCCAGCATCAGGCCATGGGCTGGTTCAATGAAGTGAACCTGCAGCGCTTCACACAACTGCAGCAGCGACTGCTGGGTATGGCTATCGTCACGCACTGCCAACACCTGCAGGAACGCCTCGGCCAGGTGCATCTGCGGGTTCTGCAGCGGGCCGCTGGCGAGGTCTGCCCAGTCTTCGCCCAGGCTGGCTTCGTACAGGCCGTCGTCACGGGCGAACTGCTGGTCGATGATGTCCAGCGCGGCATTCAAGGTGGACTCCACCAGGCTTTCGCGCACCTTGCCCCAATAGTGCGCGCAGGCAAAGACGATGAACGCGTGGGTGTACAGGTCCTTGCGGCGGTCCAGCGGTTTGCCTTGGGCGTCGATGCTGTAGAACCAGCCACCGTGCTCGGCGTCGTGGAAGTGCTTTTGCAGCGAGCGGAACAACGCTGCTGCGCGCTCGGCCGCGCCCGGTTGCCCGATACGGCTGCTGAACAGGTACAGCTGGCGTGCGCAGGCCATTGCCCGATAGCGCTGCACAGGCAAGGGCTGGTGGTGGGCGTCCAGGGCCTCGTAGGGCAGGGCCATGTCGGCATTCCAGCCCGGGCCTTGCCACAACGGCACGATGCATTCGGCGAAGTGCTGGTTGAAGCGGGCCAGTTCAGGCAGGGTGGGGCGGGGGTCAGACATTTCGGCGCTCGTCGCTGTCGGGCAGGGCGCAATGGTAGCAGAACTACGGTTGTGGGTTGCCCAGCCCTTGCCAGTGCCGGGCGCCAACAAAGATGAAGCGCAATTGCTGAGTGATCTTTTCCTGCGCCGTCAGTGCTTGTGGATAACTTGAGTCGGGGCTGTCGATAAGCTCGGGCAGGGTAGCGAACACGGTCTTCACCACCAGGTCGGCCATTACCGCCAACGCGGCGCTGTCCAGGTGCTGCCAGCGCTTCATGCGCGCCAAGTCGGTGGCAAGGTCGTCGCTTATGTCCTGGCGCAGCCGGGCAATGGCCTGGCGGACGGCTTGTGAGCCCCCGTACTGTTCGCGGGCCAGAAACAGGAACTGCGCGCGGTGAGCGGCTACCACGTCGAGGAAGATGCGCACCGAAGCATCGGTGATGCCGCCCAGTTCGAATTCGTTCTGGCGCACCAGGCGGATGGTCTGGCGGAAGGTGGTATCGATTTCGGCCACAAGCGCCAGGCCCAGGGCGTCCATGTCGGAAAAATGCCGGTAGAAGCCGGTCGGCACGATGCCTGCGGTCTTCGCCACTTCGCGCAGGCTGACACTGCCGAAACCACGGCCACTCTCCATGAGCAGGCAGGCGGCATCGAGCAGGGCCTGGCGGGTCTGTAGCTTCTGTTCGGCGCGCGGCAGCATGATGCGGGCTTCTGTGACGGTAAGGCTGGGCACTCTAGATAAAAAAACAAAGCCCGGTCAATGGACCGGGCCTGGAGGGGAGCAAGCGATGTGACAGAGGTTGTTCTTTTCGGCCATGGTGATCAGCTCACACGGCTGAGTTCAACCAGGCGATCCGAGCCACCTTCAGCAACGCGGCCACTGCGTTCGATCAGGCGATCAGAACCACCTTCAGCTACACGGCCAGAGCGTTCGATCAGGCGATCAGAACCACCTTCGGCTACGCGGCCAGAGCGTTCGATCAGGCGGTCAGAACCACCTTCGGCTACGCGGCCAGCGCGTTCGATCAGGCGGTCAGAACCCCCTTCGGCAACGGTTTTCAGCGGCTGGGCGATTTCGGCAGCGCTGGAGCGGGATTCGGCGGTCAGGTGCTGTTCGTCGGCTGGCAGGGCGAAAGCGTTGGCAGCCAGGATGGACAGGGTCAGGGTCAGCAGGTGGCGTTTCATGATTTCGGTGCTCCTCTCGGGGGCTGGAAAGTGGGTACGGAGCCAATGCTACGCTCGGTAACGCCAGAGAGAAGTTCATACGGGTAATGGTAACAATCGACCGCATTGATAGAGGTCGGCAACCGCTCTGGAAAGCGCTTTACAGGTCTGCTGAGGATGACGTGAAGGTCCTGATGCCGGGTAGCGGGCAGCGCCTGACGCGACGTATTGCTGAGCAAAAGGCCAGGAAAACTTCGCTATGATGCCGCTCTCGATAAAACCCCACGGGTTTTCCACAGTCCGACATATTGACTGCCATCGCTGCACCCGTTTTGTGCCATACCGCAAGGAGAATCACGCAATGACGCGTCCCGCCAGAATCCTCCTCTGGGCCCTCGCCACCCTCCTTACCCTGCTGGCGATTCTGGTGGTGGTGATCGCCACCTTCGACTGGAACCGCGTAAAGCCCCTGCTCAACGAAAAGGTGTCCGAGGCCCTGCACCGGCCCTTCGCTATCAACGGCAACCTTGCCGTTCACTGGCGCACCGAGCCTGAAGAGGGTGGCTGGCGTGCCTGGGTGCCATGGCCGCATTTCATTGCCGAGGACCTGACCCTGGGCAACCCGGAGTGGCTCAAGGAGCCGAAGATGGTCGGCCTGGAGCGCGTGGAGTTCCGCCTGGCGCCGCTGCCGCTGGTGTTCCAGCAGATCAGCATCCCGCGCATCGACCTGACCAAACCCACTGCCAGCCTTACCCGTCTGGCCGATGGCCGTGCCAACTGGACGTTCGACTTCGGCCCCAAGGATGAAAACGCCGAACCTTCCAAATGGCAGCTGGATATTGGTGCGATCGGTTTCGACCAGGGCAATGTCAGCTTCGACGATCAAACCCTGAAAACCAGCATGAAGGTGCAGATTGACCCGCTGGGCAAGCCGATCCCGTTCAGCGAGATTGTCGGCAAGGCCAGCGCCGAGAAGGCGGGTGGTGCACAGGACTACGCCTTCGGGCTCAAGGCACAAGGCCGCTACAAGGATCAGCCGGTGTCCGGCACCGGCAAGATCGGCGGCCTGCTGGCGCTGCAGGACGCCCGCCAGCCGTTTCCGCTGCAAGCCGACGTGCGCATCGCCGACACCCATGTGGTGCTCGCCGGCACCCTGACCGACCCGCGCAACCTCGGCGCCCTGGACCTGCGCTTGCGCCTGTCCGGTGCCAGCCTGGGCAACCTCTACCCATTGACCGGGGTGACCCTGCCGGACACCCCGGCCTACTCGACCGACGGCCGCCTCAGCGCCAACCTGCATGCGCCACAAGGCGCGACGTTCAACTACCACGGCTTCAATGGCAAGATCGGTGACAGCGACATCCACGGTGACCTGGCCTTCGTTGCCAGCCAGCCACGGCCCAAGCTGTCCGGCAACCTGGTGTCCAACCAGTTGCTGTTCAAGGACCTGGCGCCGCTGATCGGCGCCGATTCCAACGCCGAGCAGAAGGCCCGTGGTGGTGCCAGCAAGCAGCCAACGGGCAAGGTGCTGCCAGTGGAAGAGTTCCGCACCGAGCGCTGGCGCGCGATGGACGCCGACGTCACCTTTGCCGGCAAGCGCATCGTGCACAGCACGCAACTGCCGTTCAATGACCTTTCGGCCCACGTGATTCTCGAAGACGGTCTGTTGCGCCTGGAGCCCCTGCGTTTCGGCGTGGCCGGCGGCAACCTGGCCTCCAGAATTCGCCTGGACGGTCGCAGCGTGCCTTTGCAGGGCCGCGCCCAACTGACTGCCAGGGGCTTCAAGCTCAAGCAACTGTTCCCGACTTTCGCGCCGATGCAGACCAGCTTTGGTGAGTTGAACGGCGATGCCGACATCAGCGGCCGTGGTAATTCAGTGGCGGCGCTATTGGGTACGGCCAATGGCGACCTGCGCATGCTCGTCAACGATGGCGCGATCAGCCGCAGCCTGATGGAGATTGCCGGCTTGAACGTGGGCAACTATGTCATCGGCAAGCTGTTCGGTGATGAGGATGTGAAGATCAATTGCGCGGCGGCGGATGTGGGTATCAAGGAGGGGTTGGCAACGACCCGTCTGTTCATCTTCGATACCGAGAACGCGATCATCTACATCAACGGTACGGCCAACTTCAGCAGTGAGCAGCTGGACTTGAAAATCACCCCCGAATCGAAAGGCCTGCGGCTGTTCTCGCTGCGTTCGCCACTGTATGTGCGTGGGCCGTTTGCCAAGCCGAGTGCTGGGGTGCAGGCAGTTCCGCTGGCACTGCGTGGTGCGGGGATGGTGGCGCTGGGTGTGGTGGCCGGGCCGGCGGCGGGGTTGCTGGCGCTGATTGCGCCCAGCAGCGGGGATGATCCCAACCAGTGCACGCCGCTGTTGCAGCAGATGAAGGCGGGCAAGGCGCCGGCAGTGGTGAAAGGTCGGAAATAGCAGGGGGCCGCTCTGCGGCCCATCGCGGCACAAGGCCGCTCCTACAATGGATCGCTTTCCCCTGTAGGAGCGGCCTTGTGCCGCGAAGGGCTGCAAAGCAGCCCCTTGCGATTACAGCCCTTGCAGCAGGTCGGACATGTCGTCCGCGTGCTCTTCTTCCTGGGCCAGGATGTCTTCGAAGATGCGTCGGGTGGTCGGGTCTTTATCACCGATGTACTGGATGATCTCGCGGTAGCTATCAATGGCAATCCGCTCAGCCACCAGGTCTTCCAGCACCATTTCCTTCAGCGAATTACCCGCCACGTACTGGGCATGGGAGTTCTTGGTCAGGTTGTCGGGGTTGAAGTCCGGCTCGCCGCCCAGCTGCACGATGCGCTCGGCCAGCTTGTCGGCATGTTCGGCTTCCTGGTTCGCATGCTCCAGAAATTCCTGGGCAGCCACACTGGCTTTGATGCCGCTTGCCATGAAGTAGTGGCGCTTGTAGCGCAGTACGCAGACCAGCTCGGTGGCCAGCGACTCGTTCAGCAGGCGCAGGATTTCCTGACGGTCGGCGTGGTAGCCCTCGGTCACCGCGCCTTGCTCCACATGCTGGCGGGCACGTTCGCGCAGGGTTTTCACATCGGTCAGTTCAACGTTGCTCATGGTTATCTCCAGGCATATCAGGGTCAGGGTGGGGACGCAGGCTCACGCGCCGGGGACGGCGTCGCTGTCCTCTTGGCGTTGTTTACAAGTCTTGAACCCTTTGGCATCGACGTGGCCAGTGGCGTCGAAGCGCACGTAGTAGGGCTGTTGTTTGCCGTCGCGGTTGAGGATGTAGTCGTTGCAGGTGCCCCCGTGCGGCAGGTCGATCACATTCGATGGGCTGCCACCGATGGCGATGACCTTCTGCATGGTCATGCCGTGCTCCACCTGCTTGACCAGCGGTTCGTCGCGGTAGGTGACATAGTCCGCCGGGTTTTCCGGGCGGCTGCCACAGGCGGCCAGGGTGGCGCTTGCCAGAAGGATTGCCAGGGTCTGCTTGTACATGGTCCCGCTCCTTGCAAAGGGTCTGTGTGGTTTGGAACCACAGCGCGGGCCGGGAGTTCGATTGCGATGGTCATGATTGGCGCTGTAGTGTGGACCGGTCGTCCACGGAAAGGGGCTGGTGCAATGCAACAGGAATTGGCCACGCGATACCCGTTGGTGCTGGTGCCGGGCATGCTCGGTTTTGTCCGGCTAATGCTCTACCCCTACTGGTTCGGCATCGTGCCAGCCTTGCGCAAGGGGGGGGCGCAGGTGTTCCCGGTGCAGGTTTCGCCGCTGCATTCCAGCGAGGTGCGCGGCGAGCAGTTGCTGCTGATCATCGAGGATATCTGCACGCGTACCGGTGCCGAAAAGGTCAACCTCATCGGCCACAGCCAAGGTGCCCTGAGCGCGCGCTACGCAGCGGCCAGGCGGCCAGAGCGCGTGGCTTCGGTCACCTCGGTGGCCGGCCCCAACCACGGCTCGGAACTGGCGGACCACCTGGACCGCACGGCGCCTGGCGATTCACCCCAGGGGCGCATCCTCAAGGCTGTGTTGCAGGGTCTTGCCGTGTTGCTGGTGTGGCTGGAAACCGGCTGGCGCCGCGACCCGCTGCCGGTTGACCTGCACGCCTCGCACCAGTCGATGACCACTGCCGGGGTGGCGCTGTTCAACCAGGCATATCCCCAAGGGCTGCCGCAGACCTGGGGCGGGGAAGGGGCCTATGAAGTCGATGGTGTGCGTTATTACTCGTGGTCTGGCACCTTGCAGCCCGGCCTTACCGACCAGGGTCGCAACCGCTTTGACGGCAGCAATCGCTTCTGCCGCCTGTTTGCCCGCAGCTTCGTCAAAGAAAAGGGGCATTGCGACGGCATGGTCGGGCGTTTCAGTTCGCACCTGGGGCAGGTGATCGGCGACGACTACCCGCTCGATCACCTGGATATCGTCAACCAGTCTCTCGGCGCCGTGGGCAAAGGCGCCGAGCCGGTGCGGTTGTTCACCGAACATGCCGCCCGGCTGAAGGCTGCCGGGCTTTAGCGGCGTATCGGGGTGGTCCAGCGCTCGGCCAGCACTACCCCGGCCAGGGTCAGCAGGCCGCCGACCAGGTGATAGCGCGCCAGTTGCTCATCGAGCACCACGGCGGCGATCAGTGCGGTGACCAAGGGCAGCAGGTTGAAGAATAGCGTGGTGCGGCTTGGCCCCAGGCGATGCACGGCCTGCATCCACACCCGCGGCGCGATCATCGAGGCCAGCACGCAGGCATACAGCACCAGGCCGATATTACGGCTGTTCAGGCCCGTCTTGTCCGACAGCAGGAACAGCGGCAGCAGCACCACGATTGCCACCAGCACCTGCAAATACAGCAACTGCAGGGGTGGCAGGCGCAGTTGCCATTTCTTCAACAGGAAGCTGTACAGCGCATAGGCCAGGGTGGCGACCAGCATCAGCAAGTCGCCGCTGTTCAGGCCCTGCTGCAACAGGCTCGCGGGGTGACCGGCACTGACCACCTCCAGCACGCCGAAGAATGACACCACCGCACCCAGCAGGGCACCGTAGCTCAGGCGCTGGCCCAGCCAGGCGATGGACAGCGCCAGAGACATCAGTGGCATCAGCGAGAGGATGATCCCCATGTTGGTGGCGCTGGTGATGCCGGCGGCAAAGTAGGCCAGGCTCTGGTACATCGCCATGCCCAGCACGCCCAGCACGAACACCTTGCCCAGGTGTGGGCGGATGGCTGCGCGGTTGCGCCACACGGCGGGCAGCAGGAACGGCGTGAACAGCAAGCCGGCCAGCAGCCAGCGGTAGAAGCCGATTTCGGCAGGGTGGATGGCACCGGCGGACATCTTGGTGACCACGGTGTTGCCGGCCCAGATGAGGATGGCGGTGAGGGGGAACAGGTAATTCATGTAGCGGGTTACTCATTGGGGCCTGGATTGGGGCTGCCTTGCAGCCCTTCGCGGGCTTGCCCGCTTCCACAGGGATATCACAGGCCTTGAGGCTGGCGCAGTTCCTGTGGGAGCGGGCAAGCCCGCGAAGGCCTGCAAGGCAGGCCCTCGATAGGCCTGTATTATCGAGTGTCTGTCCACAAGCCTATACTCTTATCCAGACAACCCACCCCGCAAAGCAGACAGCATGCCGCGCAAATACCTCGATATACCCCAATTCACCCAACTGCCGGCGCCGGTGTACTTCCGACACGATGAGTTCGTTGCCGATACCCACAGCGCCGTGCATCAACACGCCTGGGGCCAGCTGAACTACACCGCCCACGGCGTGATGCAACTGGAGGTCGCCGGCCAGCGTTTCCTGTCGCCGCCGCACTACGCCGTCTGGGTACCGCCCGATACCGCGCATGGCTGTTACAACCCCCAGGCCATCGTCTACCGCTCTATCTATCTACACCGCAGCCTGTGCGCAGCCCTGCCACCGCAACCGTGCAGCCTGATGATCAGCGATATCCTCAAGGCCATCCTCGGCGACTTCGCCCGGCGTGACCTCAAGGTGGCCGAGGACGAGCGCGACCAGCGCCTGGTGCAGGTACTGCTCGACCAGTTGCTGCTGGCGCCCGCCCAGGCCTGCTACCTGCCGTTTGCCCAAAGCGATGGCCTGCGTCAGGTACTGGACGCCCTCAGTGCCGAGCCGGGTGACAACCGCCCGCTGGCCGACTGGGCCGCCCGTGTGCATGTTAGCGAACGCACCCTGGCCCGCCAGTTTCTGCGCGAACTGGGCATCAGTTTTGGCGAGTGGCGCCTGCGCCTGCGTTTTCTGCGTGCCATCGAAGCGCTGGAGGCCGGCCTGCCCATTCAGGCCATTGCCTTCGACCTTGGCTACAGCAGCGCTTCGGCGTTCATCGCCATGTTCCAGCGCCAGGCCGAGTGCACGCCCGAGCAGTACCGCCGGCAGGCGCGGGCGGGGCGCTGAAAAATCTTGGCTACACTCAGCTCGACCCCCGTGCGTCGGGCACGGAGCCAAGGAGACTACTCCATGAAAGTGCTGCACATCCCATTACTGGCGCTGGCAGTGTTGTTCAGTGCCCAAGGCTTCGCGGCCAATACCGCGCAGCAGGAAAAAATGAAAACCTGCAATGCCGACGCTACTACCAAAGCCCTCAAGGGCGATGAGCGCAAAGCGTTCATGAGCACCTGCCTGAAGAAGGACGTGCCACACACCCAGCAAGAGAAGATGAAGACCTGCAACGCCGACGCCACGACCAAAGCCCTGAAGGGTGACGAGCGCAAGGCGTACATGAGCGACTGCCTGAAGAAGAAATGACCTGCGCCTATGCCTGCGCCGCCAAGGCTGGCAGACTGCGGGCATTCCCGCTGTCTGCCGTCGAGGCTGTATGACCTTTACCCCCCGTCAGATCACCCTGGCCAGCCTGTTCATCGTCATGGCCGGCCTGCTGCTGGCTTTGCCCCTTAAGTTGTTGCCCAGCCTGCTGGCTGGCCTGCTGGTGTTCGAACTGGTCAACATGCTGACCCCGCGCCTTCAGCCGCTGCTGGCCGGCCAGCGTGCGCGCTGGCTGGCCGTGGCGCTGCTTGGCACGCTGGTGGTCATTACCTTGACGCTGCTCATTGCCGGTGCCTTCAGCTTTTTGCTGCACGAGGCGGAAAACCCCGGCGCCTCGCTGGACAAGTTCATGGCCCTTGTCGAGCGTGCCCGCGGTCAGCTGCCGCCCTTCATCGAGGGCTACCTGCCCGCCAGTGCCGCAGAGTTCAAGGTCGCCATCGGCGACTGGATAAAAAGCCACCTGAGCGATTTGCAGCTGGTGGGCAAAGGCATGGCGCACATGTTCGTGACGCTGCTGATCGGCATGATTCTCGGCGCCATCATCGCCCTGCAGCGTATTCCCGATGTTTCCCGGCGCAAGCCCCTGGCGGCAGCGCTGTTTGAGCGCCTGAACCTGCTGGTGAAGGCGTTTCGCAACATCGTGTTCGCGCAGATCAAGATCTCGCTGCTCAACACGGCCTTTACCGGCATCTTCCTGGCGGTGGTGATGCCGCTGTTCGGCGTGCACCTGCCGCTGACCAAGACGCTGATCGTGCTGACCTTCCTGCTGGGCTTGCTGCCGGTGATCGGCAACCTGATGTCCAATACCCTGATCACCATCGTCGGCTTGTCGTTGTCGATCTGGGTGGCGGCGGCGGCGCTGGGTTACCTGATCGTTATCCACAAGGTCGAGTACTTCCTCAACGCGCGGATTGTTGGCGGGCAGATCAGTGCCAAGGCATGGGAACTGCTGCTGGCGATGCTGGTGTTCGAGGCGGCGTTCGGGCTGCCGGGGGTGGTGGCGGGGCCGATATACTATGCCTACCTCAAGAGTGAGCTTAAGCGGGAAGAGCTGGTCTAACAGATTGTCGGGGCCGCGTTGCGGCCCCAAAATAGCTCAGGCTGCGCCGTAACGCTTGCGGGCCTCGATGGCCAGCCCGCTACCAATGCTGCCAAAGATGTTGCCTTCCACATGCCGCGCATTCGGCAACATCGCCGACACACTGTTGCGCAGCGCCGGAATGCCGCTGGAGCCGCCCGTGAAGAACACCGTGTCTACCTGGCTCTCGCTCACGCCAGCCTTGGCCAGCAGTTCGGTCACGCTGCCGCGTACGCGCTCAAGCAGGCCTTCGATGGCGTCTTCGAACAAAGCTCGGGTCAGCTGCGCAGTCAGCTCGGGCTCGACACGGCGCAGGTCGATGTGGCGGCTGTCCTGTTCGGTCAGCTCGATCTTGCTGGCTTCCACTTCCATCGCCAGCCAGTGCCCGGCGCGCTGCTCGATCAGTTTGAACAGGCGGTCGATGCCGAAACTGTCCTCGATGTCATAGCGCATGCTGCTCAGCGCCAACTGCGACTTCTGCGAGTACAGGGCGTTGATGGTGTGCCAGGTGGCCAGGTTGAGGTGGTAGCTGGTGGGCATCAGTGCGCCGCTCTTCATCCGGCTACCGTAGCCGAACAGCGGCATCACGCCCTGCAGGCTTAGCTGCTTGTCGAAGTCGGTACCGCCGATGTGCACGCCGCCGGTGGCGAGAATATCGCTTTGGCGCTCTGCGACCAGGTGGCGCTCGGGCGACAGGCGGATCAGGGTGAAGTCCGAAGTACCGCCGCCGATGTCGACGATCAGTACCAGTTCTTCACGGCTGATGCCCGACTCGTAGTCGAAGGCCGCGGCAATCGGCTCGTACTGGAACGACACATCCTTGAAGCCGATCTTGCGCGCCACGTCGGCCAGGGTGTCCTCGGCTTCCTGGTCGGCAGCCGGGTCTTCGTCGACGAAGAACACCGGGCGGCCCAGAACCACCTGGTCGAACTCGCGGCCAGCGGCGGTTTCGGCGCGCTTTTTCAGCTCGCCGATGAACATGCCCAGCAGGTCCTTGAACGGCAGGGCGCTGCCCAGCACGCTGGTGTCGTGCTTGATCAGCTTGGAGCCCAGCAGGCTCTTCAGCGAGCGCATCAGGCGGCCTTCGTAGCCTTCCAGGTATTCGTGCAGTGCCAGGCGGCCATACACCGGGCGCCGCTCTTCGATATTGAAGAACACCACCGAGGGCAAGGTGATCTTGCCGTCTTCCAGGGCAATCAGCGACTCCACGCCAGGGCGGTGCCAGCCGACCGTGGAGTTGGAGGTGCCAAAGTCGATGCCCAGGGCGCGGGCCGGGGATACGTCAGACATGGGAAATGGGCTTCCGGAGGCAAAACGGCCGCGCAGTGTATGCCAGTTGGCTACAGAATCAAGACCAGTCGTCTGCCTTGAGGCAAACCCAAGTCGGTCTTGAAAGGCTATGCTTGACCCCTATCTTCTGTTGCAACACGCACATTCACATTGGTGATCCACAAATGGACTTCAAAGACTATTACAAGATACTCGGCGTAGAGCCCACGGCGGACGAAAAGGCGATCAAGGCCGCGTACCGCAAGCTGGCGCGCAAGTATCACCCCGATGTCAGCAAGGAGCGCGACGCCGAGGACAAGTTCAAAGAGGCCAACGAGGCCTATGAAGTGCTGGGCGACGCGCAGAAACGTGCCGAGTTCGACGAAATTCGCAAGTATGGCGGCCAACATGGCCGACCGTTCCAGGCACCACCGGGCTGGGAGAGCCGCGGCGGTGGCGGCGGCTTCGAGGGCGGCGACTTCTCCGACTTCTTCAGCTCGGTCTTCGGTGGGCGGGGTGGCAACCCCTTTGGTGGCGCCCGGCAGCAGCAACGCAGTGCCGGCAGGCGAGGGCAGGATGTGGAGCTGGAACTGGCAGTATTTCTTGAAGAGACCCTGAGCAAGGAGTCCAAGCAGATCAGCTTCCAGGTGCCGCAAACCAATGCCATGGGGCAACGCACCGGCTTCACTACCAAGACCCTGAACGTGAAGATTCCGGCCGGTGTTACCGACGGCGAGCGTATCCGCCTCAAGGGCCAGGGCGCGCCGGGCAGCGGTGGTGCGGCCAATGGCGACCTGTTCCTGACCATCCGCATGGCACCGCACCCGCTGTTCGATGTCGAAGGCCATGACCTGATCATTACCGTGCCGCTGGCACCGTGGGAGGCGGCCCTGGGCACCAAGGTGGCGGTGCCGACCCTGGAAGGCAAGATCAACCTCACCATCCGCCCCGACAGCCAGAGCGGTCAGCGCCTGCGCGTGCCGGGCAAAGGCCTGGCGAACAAGCGCGGTGAGCGCGGCAACCTATACGCGCAACTGAAAGTGGTCATGCCGCCGACCTCCGATGAGGCTGCCCGCGAATTGTGGACGAAGCTTTCCGAGAAAGCGGCGTTCAACCCGAGGACACAATGGAGTAAGTGATCATGAGCAGCACCCTGATCGTTCAACTGGACATGCGTACCCTGTGTCAGGAAGCCGATGTCACGGCTGACTGCGTGATCGAAATCGTCGAACACGGCATTGTCGAACCCTCCGGGCGAACGCCTGAGGACTGGTTGTTCGACGATCAGGCGCCGTTGTTGGCCAAACGCGCGGTGAAGTTGCACCAGGAGCTGGAGCTTGAGTGGGAAGGGGTGGCGTTGGCGCTGGAGCTGTTGCAGGAAGTGCAGCAGTTGCGCAGCGAAAACAGCATGTTGCGCCAGCGGCTGGGCAGGTTTACCCAGATATGAGTGTGTTTGCCTGCACCAGCCTCTTCGCGGGACAAGCCCGCTCCCACAGGTACTCCGCTTAATCTCAAGTGAGTGGGGTATCTGTGGGAGCGGGCTTGCACCGCGAAGAGGCCGGTTCAGCCGGCATCAATTTCAGGTCGGTTCGGTTCCGGGGTTCAGCACCAGTTGCATGAAGGTCAGGTCCAGCCAGCGGCCAAATTTCACCCCCACCTGCGGCATCTGCCCGGTCACCACGAAGCCCAGCCGCTCATGCAGGCGCACCGACGCCGCGTTGCCACTCTCGATGGCTGCCACCATCACATGCTTGCCGCACCCGCGCGCACGCTCGACCAGCGCTGCCATCAATACCGGCCCCAGCCCTTTGCCACGCTGGTCGCCGCGGATATACACCGAGTGCTCCACGGTGTTGCGAAAGCCCTCGAACGGCCGCCAGTCGCCAAACGAGGCATAACCGAGCACGCCACTGTCGTCCACCGCCACCAGTATCGGATACCCCTGCTGCGCCCGTGCTTCAAACCAGGCCTGACGGTTGCCGAGGTCCACCGGGGTTTCGTTCCAGATCGCCGTGGTATTGCGCACTGCGTCGTTATAGATGTCGAGGATGCCCGGCACGTCGGTGGGCAGGGCGTCGCGGATTTGGTAGCTCATGACAGGGTCTCGCAGGGTCGTTGCTTGCAGATTAAATGGTTACCAAGCCACGCACACCTTCGGCTTGCATGTTTTCGCCGCGGCCGTGCTGCACGATCTCGCCACGGGCCATGACCAGGTACTGGTCGGCCAGTTCCTCGGCAAAGTCGTAGAACTGCTCCACCAGCAGGATCGCCATGTCGCCGCGCTCGGCCAGGCGGCGGATGACGGCACCGATTTCCTTGATTACCGAGGGCTGGATGCCCTCGGTCGGCTCGTCGAGAATCAGCAGCCGTGGGCGGCTGGCCAGGGCGCGGCCGATTGCCAGCTGTTGCTGCTGGCCGCCAGACAGGTCGCCGCCACGGCGCTGTTTCATTTGTTCCAGCACCGGGAACAGCTCGTAGATGAACGCGGGGACTTCGCGGGCCTCACGGGCCGGGAAGCGTGACAGCCCCATCAGCAGGTTTTCCTCGACGGTGAGGCGCGGGAAAATTTCGCGGCCCTGGGGCACGTAGGCGATGCCGGCCTGCACCCGTTGCTGGGGCTTGAGGCGGGTAATGGGCTTGCCCTCCCATTCGATGCTGCCGTCACGGGCGGGTACCAGGCCCATCAGGCAGCGCCGCAGGGTGGTCTTGCCCACGCCGTTGCGGCCCAGCAGGCAGGTGACTTCGCCGACCTTGGCTTCGAACGACAGGCCACGCAGGATGTGGCTGCCGCCGTAGTATTGGTGCAGGGTGTCGATTTTCAGCATGTCATGTCCTTGGTGTTTTTGCTGTGGCTGCACCGGCCCTTTCGCGGGACTAGCCCGCTCCCACAGGTTCACCACAGTTTTGGAATGGGTGATTTCCCTGTGGGAGCGGGCTTGTCCCGCGAAAGGGCCGGTGCAGGCTGCTTGAATCATCGGCCCAGATACACCTCGACCACCCGCTCATCCGCCTGCACCTGCTCCAGCGACCCTTCTGCCAGCACGCTGCCCTGGTGCAGCACGGTCACATGATCGGCAATGCTGCCCACAAAGCCCATGTCATGCTCCACCACCATCAGCGAGTGCTTGCCAGCCAGGCCTTTGAACAGCTCGGCGGTAAACTCGGTCTCGGCATCGGTCATGCCGGCCACCGGCTCATCCAGCAGCAGCAATTGCGGCTCCTGCACCAGCAGCATGCCAATCTCCAGAAACTGCTTTTGCCCGTGTGACAGCAAGCCGGCCTGGCGCTGGGCCAGGGGCAGCAGGCGCAAGGTGGTCAGCACTTCTTCGATGCGCTGGCGCTGCTCACTGCCCAGGCGCGCCGCCAGGCTGGCCCATACCGACTTGTCGGTCTTCAGCGCCAGCTCCAGGTTCTGGTATACCGTCAACGCCTCGAACACCGTGGGCTTCTGGAACTTGCGACCAATACCTGCCTGGGCGATCTGGTACTCGCTCATGCGCGCCAGGTCGAGGGTGTCGCCAAAGAAGGCGCTACCGGTGTCCGGGCGGGTCTTGCCGGTGATCACGTCCATCATCGTGGTCTTGCCGGCACCGTTGGGGCCGATGATGCAGCGCAGCTCGCCCACGCCGATGTACAGGTTCAGCCCGTTGAGCGCCTTGAAACCATCGAAGCTGACGCTGATGTCCTCCAGGCTCAGCACCGTGCCGTGGCGGGTGTCCAGGCCCGCCTCGCGGCGGCTGCCCAGGCCAATGGCATCGCGGCCGGCCCCGAGGTTGTCGAAGACCGGTTCAAGCATGAATTCTGGGTGAGCGGGGGGCACGCCTCTCATGGCTGACTCCTTTTTTTCAACAAGCCGACCACGCCCTTGGGCAAGTACAGGGTGACGAGGATGAACAGCGCGCCCAGGAAGAACAGCCAGAACTCCGGGAAGGCCACGGTGAACCAGCTCTTCATGCCATTGACCAGGCCGGCGCCGAGCAGCGGGCCGATCAGCGTGCCGCGCCCGCCCAGGGCCACCCACACGGCGGCTTCGATGGAGTTGGTCGGCGACATTTCGCTGGGGTTGATGATGCCCACCTGCGGCACATACAACGCGCCCGCCAGGCCGCAGAGTACGGCGCTTAGCACCCACACCAGCAATTTGAAGCCGCGCGGGTCGTAACCGCAGAACATCAGGCGGTTCTCGGCGTCGCGCACGGCGGTGAGCAGGCGGCCGAACTTGCTGCGGGTCAGGCGCCAGCACAGGTACAGGCTGGCCAGCAGCAGGCCGACGGTGAGCAGGAACAGCACCGCGCGGGTCCCTTGGGCGGCAATGTCGAAGCCCAGGATGGTGCGGAAGCTGGTGAAACCGTTGTTGCCGCCAAAGCCGGTTTCGTTGCGGAAGAACAGCAACATGCCGGCGAAGGTCAGGGCCTGGGTCATGATCGAGAAGTACACGCCCTTGATCCGCGAGCGGAAGGCGAACCAGCCGAACACCAGTGCCAGCAGCCCAGGCGCCAGCACCACCAGGCACAGCGCCCAGGCGAAATGCTGGGTACCGGCCCAGTACCATGGCAGCTCGGTCCATGACAGGAAGGTCATGAACCCCGGCAGGCCATCACCGGCCGCCTGGCGCATCAGGTACATGCCCATGGCGTAGCCGCCCAAGGCGAAGAACAGGCCGTGACCCAGCGACAGCAGGCCGGCATAGCCCCAGACCAGGTCCAGGGCCAGGGCGACGATGGCGTAGCAGAGGATCTTGCCGACCAGGGTCAGGGTGTAGGCCGATACCTGTAGCACGTGATCCGCCGGCAGCAGGGACAGCAGCGGCAGGGCCAGCAACAACAGGACGACGATGGCGCCGATGGCCAGGGTCAGGCGTGGCCCGGCCTTTTGCGTAGCGGTGACAAGCAGTGGCTGGTTCATCAGTCGATTACCCGTCCCTTGAGGGCGAACAGGCCTTGCGGGCGCTTCTGGATGAACAGAATGATCAACGCAAGGATGAGTATCTTGCCGAGCACGGCACCG
Organism: Pseudomonas fortuita; assembly: GCF_026898135.2. Lineage (NCBI taxonomy): Bacteria > Pseudomonadati > Pseudomonadota > Gammaproteobacteria > Pseudomonadales > Pseudomonadaceae > Pseudomonas > Pseudomonas fortuita. Next base: position 5,654,680 of record NZ_CP114035.2, on the reverse strand, counting down.
ATCTGCGGCTCCAGCAATTTGTTGGCGATGCCAAGGCCGAATGCGGCCCAGAGGCTGCCTGCCAGTTGCCCGACGCCACCCAGCACCACCACCAGGAACGAGTCGATGATGTAGCTCTGGCCCAGGTCCGGGCCGACGTTGCCGACCTGGCTCAGTGCCACGCCGCCGAGCCCGGCGATGCCAGAGCCCAAGCCGAAGGCGAGCATGTCGACGCGCCCGGTGGACACGCCGCAGCAGGCGGCCATGTTGCGGTTCTGGGTGACCGCGCGCACGTTCAGGCCCAGCCGCGTACGGTTGAGCAGCAGCCAGGTGAGCAGCACCACGGCGAGGGCGAAGCCGATGATGACCAGGCGGTTGTAGGGCAGTACCAGGTTAGGCAGCAGCTGGATACCGCCCGACAGCCACGCCGGGTTGCTGACCTCGACGTTTTGCGCGCCGAACAGCAGGCGGATGGCCTGAATCAGGATCAGGCTGATGCCCCAGGTGGCCAGCAGGGTTTCCAATGGGCGGCCGTAAAGGTGGCGAATGACCGTGCGCTCCAGCGCCATGCCCACGCCGGCACTGACCGCGAAGGCTACCGGCAGGGCAATCAGCGGGTAGAACTCGATAGCGCCCGGGGCGTAGCGCTGCACCAGCACCTGGACCATGTAGGTGCTGTAGGCGCCGAGCATCAGCATCTCGCCGTGGGCCATGTTGATCACCCCGAGCAGGCCGAAGGTGATCGCAAGGCCCAATGCCGCCAGCAGCAGGATCGAGCCCAGCGACAGGCCACTGAACGCCTGGCCGAGCAGTTCGCCGACCAGCAGCTTGCGCTTGACCTGGGCCAGGCTGGTCTCGGCAGCAGTACGCACGCCCGGGTCGGCTTCTGCGTCGGGTTGCAGCAGCGCTTCAAGGCGGGTGCGGGCCACCGGGTCACCGGTTTCGCCCAACAGGCGCACGGCGGCCAGGCGTACTGCCGGTTCGCTGGCGCCCAGTTGCAGGTTGGCCAGGGCCAGGCCGATGGCGGCGTGTACGGCGGCATCCGGCTCACTGGCGAAGCGCCGGTCGAGGAAGGCCATTTGCGCGGGTTGTGCGCTTTTTTGCAGTTGTTGGGCGGCGGCCAGGCGCGTTTCGCTGTTGTCGCTGAGCAACTGGTGGCTGGCCAGGGCGTTGTCGATCAGGCCGCGCAGGCGGTTGTTCAGGCGTACCTTGCGGGTGTCGTCAGTGCCAATGCGGCCCTGGCGCAGGTTGTCCAGCAGCGGCACGCGCGCGGCATCGGGTTGCGCCGCCCAGCTTTCGAGCAGGCGAGCCTGCTCGGCGGGCTTGGCAGTGAGGAAGAATTCGCCCTCGCTGGCCTGGGTGGCCATGGGGAGTAGCAGAAGCAGGGTGAGCAGCATTCTGAGCATGCGGGCAATCCTGGAATACAGTGGTGGATTCTTCGCGGGCAAGCCCGCGAATGGGCCGCATAGCGGCCCCAGTGCACTCAGTTACCTTTCACTGCGTAGTCAGGTCGCTTGTCATTGCCTGGAATGAACGGGCTCCAAGGCTGCGCCCGCAGCGGCTGCTCGGTTTCCCACACCACACTGAACTGCCCGTCATCCTGGATCTCGCCGATCATTACCGGTTTGTGCAGGTGGTGGTTGGTCTTGTCCATGGTCAGGGTAAAGCCCGACGGCGCCTTGAAGCTCTGCCCGGCCAGTGCTTCACGCACTTTGTCGACATCGGTGGACTTGGCCTTCTCGGCGGCCTGCGCCCACATGTGGATGCCCACGTAGGTGGCTTCCATCGGGTCGTTGGTCACCGCCTTGTCAGCGCCTGGCAGGCCCTTGGCCTTGGCGTAGGCCTTCCAGTCGGCGACGAATTTCTGGTTCACCGGGTTATCCACCGACTCGAAGTAGTTCCAGGCAGCCAGGTGGCCCACCAGCGGTTTGGTGTCGATACCGCGCAGTTCTTCTTCGCCCACCGAGAACGCCACCACCGGTACGTCGGTGGCCTTCAGGCCCTGGTTGGCCAGTTCCTTGTAGAACGGCACGTTGGAGTCGCCGTTGACCGTGGAGATGACCGCGGTCTTGCCGCCGGCGGAGAACTTCTTGATGTTGGCAACGATGGTCTGGTAATCGGCGTGGCCGAACGGGGTGTACACCTCTTCGATGTCCTTGTCGGCCACGCCTTTGCTGTGCAGGAAGGCCCGCAGGATCTTGTTGGTGGTGCGCGGGTAGACGTAGTCGGTGCCCAGCAGGAAGAAGCGCTTGGCGCTGCCGCCATCTTCGCTCATCAGGTATTCAACGGCTGGAATAGCCTGCTGGTTGGGGGCGGCGCCGGTGTAGAACACGTTCGGCGACATCTCCTCGCCCTCGTACTGCACCGGGTAGAACAGCAGGCCGTTGAGTTCTTCGAACACCGGCAGCACCGACTTGCGTGACACCGAGGTCCAGCAGCCGAACACCACGGCGACCTTGTCCTGGGTCAGCAGCTGGCGGCTCTTTTCGGCGAACAGCGGCCAGTTGGAGGCCGGGTCGACCACCACCGGTTCGAGCATCTTGCCGTTGACCCCGCCTTTGGCGTTGATCTCGTCGATGGTCATCAGCGCCATGTCCTTGAGCGAGGTCTCGGAAATGGCCATGGTCCCCGACAGCGAATGCAGGATGCCAACCTTGATGGTCTCGGCGGCCTGGATACTCCAGCTCAGGCCCATCGCCGCAATCGATGCGCTGAGGGTAAAGGCCTTGATCAGACTGCGACGCTTCATGTGCTCTCTCCGCTGAGTTTTTTTGGTTTTGGCCAAGCGGGGAGGGCGTTGCAAGGGGTGTGCCTAGTGGCGCAAGGGGCGTGATAGAGGGGTTGTGCGAGGTGTTGGGGCGTTTGCGAGGTCCAGGTTGGTGCCTGGGACATCGATGTGCACAGGATTGGGGCCGCTGTGCGGCCCATCGCGACACAAGGCCGCTCCCACATCTGACGGCGTGTGGGAGCGGCCTTGTGTCGCGATGGGCTGCAAAGCAGCCCCCTAGGCCATCAGCCGTTACGCACAGCCGAACGCGGATGGCGCCTGCTGCGTACAAACTGATACGTCACCGCCAGCAGCACGAACCAGATCGGCGTTACCACCAACGCCGAGCGCGTATCCGCCTCCAGGCTCAGCAACACCAGAATGAAGGCGAAGAACGCCAAACACACGAAGCACATGAAGCGCCCGCCCGGCATCTTGTACTTCGACGCCTGGTGCAGCGCCGCGCGGTTCTTGCGGTACTTCAGGTACGACAGCAGGATCAGCGTCCAGACGAACATGAACAGCACCGCCGAAACCGTGGTCACCAGGGTGAACGCCTCGACCACGTTTGGCACCAGATAGATCAGCACCGCGCCCAGCAGCAGGCAGGTGCACGAGAAATACAGGCCGTTGGCCGGCACCGAACGGCTCGACAGTTTTTCGAATGCCTTGGGCGCGTCACCTTCTTGCGACAGGCCGTAGAGCATGCGGCTGGTGGAGAACACGCCACTGTTGGCCGACGAGGCCGCCGAGGTCAGCACCACGAAGTTGATGATGCTGGCCGCCGCAGGCAGGCCAGCCAGCACGAACAGCTCCACGAACGGGCTCTTGCCCGGTACCACGTCGCGCCATGGGGTCACGGCCATGATCGCGATCAGCGCCAGCACGTAGAACACGATGATGCGGATCGGGATCGAGTTGATCGCCCGCGGCAGGGTGCGCTCCGGGTTCTTGGCTTCGGCGGCGGTGGTACCCACCAGCTCGATGCCGACGAAGGCGAACACGGCAATCTGGAACCCGGCGAAGAAGCCCATCAGGCCATGGGGGAACATGCCGCCGTCATTCCACAGGTTGGCCAGCTGTGCAGTGCGCCCGCTGGGCGAGGTGAAGCCGGTGATGACCATGTACAGGCCGGTAGCGACCAGGCCGAGGATGGCGATGATCTTGACCAGGGCGAACCAGAATTCCATCTCGCCGAACATTTTTACCGTCACCAGGTTCAGCGACAGCAGCAGCCCTACGCAGGTCAGCGCCGGTATCCACTGCGGCAGGTCGGGGAACCAGAATTGTGTATAGGCTGCGATGGCGACCACGTCGGCGATACCGGTGACCACCCAGCAGAACCAGTAAGTCCAGCCGGTGAAGTAACCCGCCCAGGGGCCGAGCAGGTCGGCCGAGAAGTCGATGAACGATTTGTAGTTCAGGTTCGACAGCAGCAGTTCGCCCATGGCGCGCATGACGAAGAACAGCATGAAGCCGATGATCATGTAGACGAAGATGATCGACGGGCCCGCCAGGCTGATGGTTTTGCCCGAGCCCATGAACAGGCCGGTCCCGATTGCGCCGCCGATGGCGATCAGCTGGATATGGCGGTTGGTCAGGTTGCGTTGCAGGTGCTGCTCTTCTTGTGGTTTGGGTGAAATTGCGGTCATAAGCTGCATTCCCTTGAAAGTCGCCGGCTAGGCTAACACGAGCGTTCCAATTCGAGATCGCGACAGATCGACACGATCTTCAGATGGCAGCCGTGCTTTCGCAGGAAAAGTTCGAGACCTTCACCGGCCTCTTCGCGGGCATGCCCGCTCCCACAGGTATCGCGCCACGCCTGAGGGCGGCAGAGATCCTGTGGGAGCGGGCAAGCCCGCGAAGAGGCCAGTGCAGGTTATGCAGGGCTCAGGCGCTGGCCAGCTCCCGGCGGCGGCGCACCACCAGGCTGTCCACCACCCACATCACCACCATCGACACTCCCACCAACGGGAACATCACCCCCAGCACCAGCATCACGCCCACCGCCGCTTTCCAGCGCGGCAGGTCATGGCGCAGCGGTGGCACGCCCAGCCCGCCTTCAGGCCGGCGCTTCCACCACATCACCAGCCCGCTCACCGAACCGAGCAGAATCATCAGGCACACCACCAGGATGATGATCTGGTTGAACGCCCCGAACATCTTGCCCTCGTGCAGCATTACGCCCATCTCGGTGGCGCGGGCGACCGGGCTGTAGTCTTGCCAGCGCACATCGGCCAGGACCTTGCCGGTGTACTGGTCGACATGCAGGGTAGCGTCGTTGCGCGGGTCGTCGGCGAACACGGCAATGGTGAACACGCCGTCTGCCGTAGTCGGCAGGGTGATGCTGTAGCCAGGCTCGACCTGGCGCGAGGTGGCGATGTCTTCGACCTGCTGCACGCTCACCTGGGGTGCTGCGGGCTTGTCCGACATCATGTGGTGCCCAGCGTGCTCGGCGTGTGCGCCGGACTGCGGCATCGGTGTGTTTTCCATTGCCCAGGGCACGGTCTGGCGGTGTGCGTTGTTCAGTTCGCCTGCCTGCTGGTCCGACTTTGGCACGTCGTTCCACATGGCCGCCGGGAAGCGGTTCCACAAATCGGCGTACTGCTTGCCCCATAGGCCGGTCCAGGTCATGCCGCTGACCAGCATCAGCAACAGCAGGGCCGAACCCCAAAAGCCTGTTACCGCGTGCAGGTCGCGCCAGAACAGCCGGCCGCGTGCCGACAGCCGTGGCCACAACACGCCAGCGCCATTGCGCCCGCGTGGCCACCACAAGTACAGGCCCGACACCACCAGCACGATGCCCCAGCCTGCGGCCAGTTCCACCAGGCGGTCACCGACCGTGCCGACCATCAGCTCGCCATGCAGGGCGCGGGCGATGGCCTGCAGGTTCTGCTTGCCGTCCTGCTCGCCGAGGATCTTGCCACTGTACGGGTCAACGAACACGTTCAGTTCGCGCCCGCCGTCATGCACCACGAACTGCGCACTGCGCTCGGCGTTCAGCGGGGGCAGGTACTGGCCGACGTGGCCTTCGGGGTAGGCCTGGCGCACTTCGGCCAGCATCGCATCGGCGCCCTGCCGATGGTGGCCGGCTTCGACCACCATCAGGTCGCTGTACAGCAGCGGGTCGAGCTGCGGCTTGAACAGGTAGATGATCCCGGTAATCGCCAACAGGATCATGAACGGGGCCACGAACAGCCCCGCATAAAAGTGCCAACGCCAGGCCAGGTTATAGAAATTGGTGCGTGTTCCTCTCATGGGAACCTCCTGTTTGACCAGCAGAGGGGCGCAACCGAAGCTGCGCCCGTGGTTGTTGTCAGAAGCTGAAATCGACCTTGGTCCAGAAGGTCCTGCCTGGCTCGTTGACCGGCTGTGGGTCTGTAGCCGGGTAGCCGAACCCGGCGTTCCCGGCCAGGTTCAAGTGCTCGGCGTAGGTTTTGTCGAACAGGTTGTCGACCCCTGCGCTGAGCTTGAGGTTGTTGTTCACCTTGTAGGCGCCGTTCAGGGAGAACACGCCAAAGCCGGCGCTCTTGTCATAGTCCTTGCCGACCACGTTGCCCTGGTTCTCGGCGATGCGGTTCTGCGCAGCCACCAGCCGCCACAGTGCGCCGACGCTCCACACATCGCGGCTGTAGGTCAGGCCCAGGCGGCTTTCCAGGGGCGGCATTTGCGGTAACGCTTTGCCGTCACTGCTGTTCTTGCCCCACGCATAGGCCAGCGTGCCGTCGGCCTTCCAGTTTTCCGTCAGCTGGTAGGCCGCACCCAGTTCGCCACCCATGATGCGGGCGTCGATGTTCTGCGCCTGGGAAGTGCTCATGCCCATCATGCCGGTGCGGTAGTCGAACAGGATGTAGTCGCGGATCTGCCCCACATAACCCGAAGCCCAGGCTTCAAGGCGTTCGGTGCGGTACTGGATGCCGAAGTCGAGCTGGGTGGTTTTCTCTGGCTTGATGCCGTCGAAGGCATTGGCCGAACCGGGTGGCGCCAGCTTTGGCGAGAACAGCTCCCAGTAGTCGGGGAAGCGCTGGGCATGGCCGAGGCCGATGTAGGTGGTGGCCGGGATGGCTGCCAGATCGTGCTCGTAGCGGATAAAACCGCTGGGCAGGGTGTCGGCGCGGGTATCGCCTTCGGTGGCGCTGCCTTGGCGGAAGTCGCGGGCCGAGGCGCGGTCCAGGCGGGCACCGGTGATCAAACGGTCCTCACCGCTGACGTACCAGGTCAGTTCGCTGAAGGCGCCGTAGTTGTGGAAGTCGGCGTCCTTGGTCCAGGCCTGGCCCTTGTGTGCGTCCACACCCATGCCGCCACGTTGGCGATGTTCGTTGGTTTGCGCGTCGATGCCGCTGATCAGCTGCACATCGGCCCAGCGCCAGGTGGCCTTTATGCGTGCACCCAGGGTGCGGCGATCGACGTTGCTGACCATCGGCATGCCCATCATGCCGCTGCCGGACGGGGTACGCAGGCTGTAGTTGTCCATCACATGATCGGCGTAGTTGTAGTAAACCTGCGCCTCGACCTTGTCGAGCACTTCGCCGAGGTTGGACTTTTCAAACCGCAGGCCCAGGCTTTCACGCTTGAACTGCGAGCCGTCCATGCCGCGCCCGGCATAGCGGGCCTCGCCATCGCCCTTGCCGGCGGTGAGCTCCAGCAGGGTGTCCTGGTCGGGCGTCCAGCCGAGGGCAACATCGCCGTTCCATTTTTCCCAGCGTGACGGCACGGTGTCGTCGTTGCCGTCGTGGTAGTCATCCGACCGTGACTGGTTGCCGACGAAGCGGGCGTAGGCCTGGCTGTTGCCGGCGGCGGCGTCCAGCACCTTGTCGAAGCGGCCATTGGAACCTGCCAGCAGGCTGGCGTTTACGCGGCTGCCGAGGGTGCCGAACTTTTCGGGTTCACGCTCGAAGAGGATGGTGCCTGCCGAGCCGCCCGGGCCCCAGATCACGCTTTGCGGGCCCTTGATCACGGTCAGGCGGTCGTAGGTCTCTGGCGAAATGTAGGAGGTGGGGGCGTCCATGCGGTTGGGGCAGGCGCCCAGCATCAGGCCGCCGTTGGTGAGGATGTTCAGGCGCGAGCCGAACATGCCGCGCAACACCGGGTCGCCGTTGGTGCCGCCTGCACGGATCGCCGAGAAGCCGGGGATGGTCTTCAGGTAGTCGGCGCCGTCGCTGGCCGGCACTGGCTGGCGCGGGTCTTTCGGGTTGGTGACCACGGTCAGTGGCGAACTTGGGGCCACGGCAGTTATCACCGTGGGGCTCAGCTCGGGAGCATCGTGCCCATGGCCTTCATGGCCAGGGTCGGCGGCCAGGGCCACGGGCGCGAGCAACGAGCCGCACACGACGGCGAGGGTCCCACGCAGGGACAAGGCAAAAACAGGGGTGCAGCCGGACATAATGATTCCAGTCGATCAGTCATGAATTAGCGCGAAGCCTCCTGGCTTCGTGCACAAAATGTGGGTTCAGACGCTGATCGAGGAAGGCGGGGCGCGGCTGCGCGCACCGGGGAATACAGCCTGCCGGGCATGGCCCTGGTGCGTTGGTGCAAGCAGGTGGGTGGTGGGGGCGACGCTGCCGGCGCTGAGCGGGCTGAGGGCCTGGGGCAGGGCCGGGCAGTTGAACAACAGGCTGCAATAACCGCACTTTTCCCACATCACATGCAGCTGGCCATCGCCGCCGTGGCCGTGATGGGCGTCGCCGCCATGCTCATGGGCAGCCGCCATCGGCATGTCCATCGGCATGCTCATACCGGCGTGGTGGTCCATCGGCATCGACTGGGAAATCAGCGGGCCGATGAAAATCATCCACATGGCGAACAGGCTCAGCCATCCGCCACCGGCGCGCCTGCGGTCAGGGCGGGTGGTACGGCTGATGCTGTTGCGCGGCAGGCTCATGGCGAGTGCCTGTCAGCAGTTGTCAGTGCGCGTGTTCGTGGGCTTGCGGCTGGTCCGCCGGCGCCTGCTTCTGCACGGCCACTTCGACGGTGATGTCGCCGGCCTTTTCGAAATGCAGGGTCAACGGGAAGCGCTTGCCGTCGCTGAGCAGGCTGCGGTCTTTTGGCTGCATCAGCATCACGTGGTAGGCGCTGGGGGCGAAGGTCAGGTCCTTGCCGGCAGGCACCACCACGCTGGGCACTTGCTGCATTTTCATGGCGCCGCTGGCGCTCATGGCATGCTCGTGCAGTTGCGCGTCATCGCTGATGGGGCTGTCGACGCTCAGCAGGCGGTCATCGGCCTGGCCATTGTTGTGCACCACGAAATACGCGGCGACATTGGGGGCGTTGGGGGGCAACTGCAGCGACCAGGGGTGGGCGATGTGCAGGTCGCCCACGCTGTATTCGTGGGCATTGGCAAAGGCGCCGGGCAGCAGCAGGGCGGCCATGACGAGGGCGTGCTTGAGCATGGTGAATCTCCGTTGTGTTCAGGTTCAGGCAGACAGCGTGATGAACTCAGGCCAGCGGAGAGGCACGGGGGTTTAGCGCGGGCCAGAGCTGGCGCGGCGTGGGTTGGTAGTCGGCGGGGGGCGGCAGCAGGCCGGCAAACAGTGTTGGCGGGTTGTGCAGTTGCGGCGGGTAGCCGGGCAGGGCCAGCAGCGGCGCTGCGCCGGAGCAGCACCAGCAATTCATCATGCTGGCGCTGTCGTCGCTTTGCGGGCCAAGGTCGATCTTGGCCAGGGCCTGGACATCGACCTTGGCCTTGTTGGCCATGCTGGAACAGAAAGCCCCCCACAGCAGCTGCTCTGCCGGGCCCTTGGGCACGGCAGAGGCCAGCGGCATGGCCAGCAGGTTGAACAGCACTGCAAGGCAGGCTATCCAGGCGATGGGCCGACGTGGGGGCATGGAGAGATCCGGTCAGGAATCGTGGTGGCTATTGTAAGGCGCAGTATAGGTAAAAAAGGCAGGGTGCGGTGAAGTGACGCAGGCTGTCGGGTATGGGGGCTGCTGCGCAGCCCATCGCGGCACAAGGCCGCTCCTGCAGAAGTGCCGCAGCCTCGAATACTGCGCTGTCCTGTGGGAGCGGCCTAGTGCCGCGAATGGCCGCAGAGCGGCCCCGGCAATCTCAAGCCTTGTTGCGGCCCATCAGGCCACGGACGGTTTCCTGCAGATCCGCCGGCAACACCACCACCTTGGCGTTGTTGCTGCTCGCCAGGTTCTCCATGGCCCCGACATAGCGCTCACCCAGCAAATACATCGCCGGCACGGTTTCGTTGCCCACGGCCTCCTTGACCAGCGAAATCGCCCGCGCCGAAGCCTCGGCCAGGCTGATCTGCGCTTCGGCATCCAGCCTGGCGGCCTGCAGGCGAGCTTCCGCTTCAAGGATCGCGGCCTGCTTGGCGCCTTCGGCGCGGGTCACATCGGCTTTGCGCTCACGCTCGGCCGCCGCCTGGCGCTCCATGGCCAGTTGCATGTTTTCCGAAGGCTTGATGTCCTGGATTTCCACCGAGCGCACGGTCACGCCCCAGTCTTCGGTCTGCTCCGACATTGCCTCGCGCAGGCGTGCCTTGATCTGCTCGCGGCTGGACAGCGCTTCGTCCAGGTCCATGGCGCCGACGATGGCGCGTAGCGACGTCATGGTCAGGCTGGTGACGGCGAACGAGAAGTTCTGCACGCCATAGGAGGCCTTCTGCGGGTCGACCACCTTGGCGAAGCACAGGGCGTTGGCAACGATGACGGCATTGTCCCGGGTGATGATTTCCTGCTGCTGTACATCGAGGATGATGTCTTTGGTCGGCAGGCGATAGGCGACCACATCCATGTACGGGATGAGGATGTTCAGGCCGGGCTTGAGGGTGCTGTGGTAGCGGCCCAGGCGCTCGACGATCCACTCCTCGCCCTGGGGCACGATGCGTACCCCCTTGAACACGGTGATCAGGACGAACAGGGCGATGGCGCCGACGACGATGAGGCTGGTCATGATGCGAAATTCCTTTTAGTGCGGATTCAGGCCCGGATGACGCGGGCGATGTTCCCCTCGATGGCGGTCAGGCGCACCCGTTCGCCGGCGGCGATCTGGCTATCGGCGATGCAGGTCCATTCTTCGCTGCCAAGGATCGGCTTCTGGAAACGCACGCGGCCTTTCTGGAACTCCGAAACGCCAGCGCTCAGCAAGCCCACCTCGCCGATCACGCTGTCGGCGGTCCAGCGCACGTCTGGCTGCTTGCGCCGGAACACGTTGAACCACAGCGCGGTGGTGGCCGATGACAGCACGACCCACAGCAGGCCCTGCATGTCCAGTTGCAGGCTGGGGGCGGCAAGCGAGATGAGAGAGACCAGCACGGCACCGATGCCGAACCAGAGGATGAAGAACGTTGGCAAGACCAGTTCGAGCAGGATCAGCGCGATGCCGAAGACCAGCCAGATCCACCATTGCATTTCCATATGGGTGAAACCTTCCGGGGGAGGGGCGTTGAGTTTACGGCAGCAGTACGACCCAGAGCCACGTGCGGGGTTGAAAGAAATATCCGAAAGGGCTGTAGGGCAACGGTCATATACAGGTTTCAAGACGGGTACGGTCTTTTGTGGGAGCGGGCGTGCCCGCGCAGAAGACGACTCGATGTATGGCACCGGCTTCGCCGGTGTTCGCGGGCTTGCCCGCTCCCACAGGGATCTCTAGCGTGCTTGCGAGATGTGTTGATGCAGGTCGAGTGCTGCTGCCATGTCAGCCTGCGATTCGAATGCGCGGTCAATATCCGGCAACCCCGGGCGCTTGAGGATCAGCACCGGCAGACCAAGTTCCCGCGCTACCTCGAGCTTCGGCTCGGTCGCCACACTGCCGCTGTTCTTGCTGATCAGCACATCGATACTGCGGCGTTGGAACAATGCCCGTTCATCTTCAATGTTGAATGGCCCACGCGCGCCAATCACTTCGCAGCGCGCGTTTCCAGGGCACGCTTCCAGCGCCCGCAAGGTCCAGAACTGCTCCGGCGGAATCTCGTCCAGATGCTGTAGTGGCTCACGCCCCAACGTGAACAGCGGTCTGCGAAACGGCTTGAGTGCTTCGATCAGCCCTGCCCAGTCCTCGACTTCGCGCCAATCATCCCCCGCTTGCGCCTGCCAGGCCGGGCGGCGCAAGGCCCAGCACGGGATGCCGGCGCTACGTGCAGCACTGGCAGCATTGCGGCTGATCTGCGCGGCATAGGGATGGGTGGCATCGATCAACAGGGTGATGCCTGCCTCGCGCAGGTAGTTGGCCAAGCCCTCGGCACCGCCAAAGCCCCCGACCCGTACCTGGCATTGCAGGTCCTGCGGCACACGACCGATACCGGCCAGGCTATAGACATGCTGAGGGCCGAGCCGGCGGGCGATGGCGAGGGCTTCGGTGACACCGCCCAGTAGCAGGATGCGCGCAGTCATTGCACACCTGCCCGGCCGACGATGCCGCCCTGGCGGTCGATGGCGAACACTTCCACTTGCACAAGCGCCGGCACGACGCTGCGGGCGAAGGCCAGGGCGTGGGCGCACACTGCGTCACCCAAGGCAATGCCGGCCGCATGAGCCAGTGCAAGCGCTTGCTGGCTGGTGTTGGCGCCGATGATGGCTGCCTGCAGTGTTTCGTCAGCGCCAATGTCGGCAGCCCAGCCGGCCAGTTGCGGCAAGTCGATGCTGGAGTGGCGGCTGTGCAGGTCCATGTGCCCGGCGGCCAGTTTGCTGATCTTGCCGAAACCGCCACACAGGGTCAGGCGCGGCACCGGCACCTTGCGCAGGTGCTTGAGCACTGCACCGACAAAATCGCCCATCTCGATCAGGGCGATTTCCGGCAGCCCGTAGACCCGGCGCATGGTGTCTTCGCTGGCGTTGCCGGTGCACGCGGCGATGTGCGTGTAGCCGTTGGTGTGTGCTACATCGATACCCTGGTGGATCGAGGCGATATAGGCCGCACAGGAGAACGGCCGCACGATGCCGCTGGTGCCAAGGATCGACAGCCCGCCGAGGATGCCCAGGCGCGGGTTCATGGTCTTGAGCGCGAGTTGGTCGCCGCCCTGCACATTGACCGTGACCTCGAAACCACCGAGGTAGCCGCACGCGTCGGCCAGGCGTTGCAGGTGTTCAGTGATCATGCGCCGTGGCACCGGATTGATGGCCGGCTCACCCACCGCCAGCACCAGCCCCGGGCGGGTCACGGTGCCGACGCCGGTGCCGGCGACAAAGCGGATGCCCGGCTCGCCCAGCAAGCGCACCTGGCTGTAGAGCAGGGCACCGTGGGTCACGTCCGGGTCGTCGCCAGCATCCTTGAGGGTGCCGGCTTCGGCACGCTCGGCAATCAGGCGGCAGAATTCCAGGCGCATCTGCACCACCTTGCCCTTGGGCAGGGTAATGCTGACGGCGTCGCTGCTTTCGCCGATCAGCAGCAAGCGAGCGGCTGCCAGGCTGGTGGCGGTGGCGCAGCTGCCGGTGGTCAGGCCGCTGCGCAGGGGCGCGGGCTGTTCGCGGGTTTCTTCACGCATCGACGGGTTTCACCACTTCCAGCAGGGTGATCGGCAGCGCCTGGCGCCAGGTGTCGAACGCGCCCAAGGGCTGGGCATGGGCGACATGGATGCGGGTCAGCTCACCACCGTGCTGTTCGCGAAAATGCGCCAGGGCCAGTTCGCTTTGCAAGGTCACCGCGTTGGCTACCAGCCGCCCGCCGGGGCGCAGGTTTGCCCAGCACAGGTCCAGCACGCCTTCGCGGGTGACGCCGCCACCAATGAAGATTGCATCAGGCTGCTCCAGGCCTTGCAGTGCTGCAGGCGCCTTGCCGCAGATCAGCTGCAGGCCGGGTACACCCAGCGCGTCACGGTTGTGTTCGATGAAGCCTTGCCGGCCTTCATCGGCCTCGATGGCCAAGGCGCGGCAGGCCGGGTGGGCGCGCATCCATTCGATGCCGATCGACCCGCAGCCCGCGCCCACGTCCCACAGCAGTTCGCCGGGCTGAGGCGCCAGGCGCGCCAGCGTGATGGCGCGGACATCGCGTTTGGTCAGCTGGCCGTCGTGCCGGAAGGCGCTGTCCGGCAGCCCGGCCAGGCGGTGCAGGCGTGGGGCATCGGGCGTGGCCAGGCACTCGATGGCCACCAGGTTGAGCGCAGCGATCTCGGCGTGCGGCCAGTCCTGGGCGGTGCCGGCCAGTTCGCGTTCTTGCTGGCCTCCCAGGTGCTCCAGCACCCGCAGGCGGCTTGGCCCGAAGCCACGCTCGCGCAGCAGCGCGGCAATGGCCGCCGGGCTGTCGCCATCGTTGCTCAGCACCAACAGGCGCACACCGCTGTGCAGGTGGGCATTGAGCGCCGACAGTGGCCGGGCCACCAGCGACACCACCTGCACCTCCTGCAGCGGCCAGCCCAGGCGGGCGGCGGCCAGGGCGCAGGAGGAGGGCATCGACAGCACACGCATCTCACTGGCAGGCACCTGCCGCGCCAGGCTGGCGCCGACACCGAAGAACATCGGGTCGCCGCTGGCCAGCACGCACACTGGCTCGCCGCGCAGGGCCAGCACCGGGCCCAGGGAAAACGGGCTTGGCCAGCCCAGCCGTTCGCCGGGCACGCAGCGCGGCAGCAAGTCCAGCTGGCGCGGGCTGCCGAAGATCCGCGCAGCGCCCAGCAGCGCGCGCCGGGCCTGCTTGCCCAGGCCACTGAAGCCGTCTTCGCCGATGCCTACTACTGTCAGCCAGGGTGCCATGTATTTCATTCCGCCATTTTTTGGGGCCGCTTCGCGCCCTTTCGCGGGCACGCCCGCTCCCACAGGTACAGCGCAGCCATTGAGGGAAGCGATGATCCTGTGGGAGCGGGCGTGCCCGCGAAGAGGGCGACACAGCCCTGAATTTCTCCTCAATCGCTGAGGATGCTCGACCACCGGCTTTTCATGCCGCCGGACAAAGCAGGCATAATACCGCGCCTTCTACACTCAAGCGCATTTTCACAGATTGCCGGACGCCCCTTTGACGCAGGCCCATGCCCCCAACGTTTCGCCCCGCCCCTCGGCCTGCCCGGGGTTGTGGCGTATTGTCAGTGCCCGTGATGGCGGCATCTGCCGCATCAAACTGCCAGGCGGCTTGCTGCTGGCCGACCAGGCCGACGCGGTGGCGACGGCAGCCGAGCGCTTTGCCAGCGGCGTGATCGAGGCCACCAACCGTGGCAACCTGCAGATCCGCGGCATTGGCAACGCACATCGCGCCCTGGTCGAGGCACTGCTCGCAGCCGGCCTGGGGCCGCGCGATGTGGCCGGTGACGATGTGCGCAACCTCATGCTCAGCCCGCTGGCCGGGCATGATCCGGCAATGCTGCTGGATGCACGGCCGTTGGCAGGGCAGATCCTCGACCTGCTGGAAGGCACCCCGCGCTTTCACCAATTGTCGGCCAAGTTTGCCGTGCAGCTGGATGCCGGCGAGCGCCTCGCCATGCTCGAGCACCCCCACGATTTGTGGCTATCGGCCCTGCGTCTGGAGCAGCAGACCTGGCTGGCGTTTGGCCTGGCGGGCTGCCCGGCGGACGGCCAGGTGCTCGGCGCCGTGCCGCTGGCGCAGGGCCTGGCGTTGGTGCGTGCGGTGCTGGAGCGCTTTCTCGACCTGGCCACCCTGACGCAGTCGCGCATGCGCCAGTTGCTCGAGGTGTGCCCGGCAAGCGATTTCGTCGATGGGCTCGGCCTGGACATCCGCCGTGATACCGCCGTGCTCGCCTGGCGCCGTGAACAGCACCGCGCCTCCTGGCTGGGCACGCTGCCGCAGGCAGAAGGCGTTGCCCTTGGCGTAGCCCCGCCGCAAGGCCGCCTGACCCCGGCCATGCTGCGCGGGGCTGCGCGGGTGGCCCGGGAACGGGGCGATGGCAGCTTGCGGCTCAGCCCTTGGCAAAGCCTGGTGCTGACCAACCTGCAAGCACACCACATCGACACCGCCCAGGCCGAACTGTCCGCCCTGGGCCTGCTGTGCCACGACCATGAACCGCTGGCGCGCATCAGCGCCTGCACCGGTGCCAGCGGGTGCGCCAAGGCGCTTGGCGAGACAAAGGCCGACGCCGTTGCCTTGGCCGCGCTGTTGGGCCCTGGCGTGCCCGCCAGCGTGCACCTGTCTGGCTGCCCCCGTTCCTGCGCCGTGGCCCATGTTGCCCCGGCCACCCTGCTGGCCCGCTCGCCGGGCCGATATGACCTCTATCTGCGTGACGCGCGCCAACCGGGCTTTGGCGCCCTGCGCGGCACCGACCTTACCTTGAATGAAGCAGGCGCCATGCTCGACCTGCCGACGGAGCACCTTGATGATTGACTACATCCGCGATGGTCAGGAGATCTATCGCAATTCCTTCCGGATCATCCGTGAGGAAGCCCGACTCGAGCGGATCCCCGCAGACCTCGAAAAGCTCGCCGTGCGCGTGATCCACGCCTGCGGCATGGTCGATGCCATCGATGGCCTGCAGTTCTCCGAGGGCGCCGGCCGGGCCGGGCGCGAGGCGCTGCTTAACGGCGCGCCGATCCTGTGCGATGCGCACATGGTCGCCGAAGGCATCACCCGGGCCCGCCTGCCTGCCGACAACAAAGTCATCTGCACCCTGCGCGACCCCAGCGTGCCAGGCCTGGCCAAGGACGCCGGCAACACCCGTTCCGCGGTAGCCCTGGAGCTGTGGCGCCCGTACCTGGAAGGCAGCGTGGTGGTGATCGGCAACGCGCCCACCGCCCTGTTCTACCTGCTGGAGATGATCGACGCCGGTGCACCCAAGCCGGCGCTGATCCTAGGCTTCCCGGTCGGTTTCGTCGGTGCGGCCGAGTCCAAGGCGATGCTGGCCGCCGACAGCCGCGGCGTGCCGTTCGTGATCATGCAAGGCCGCCTGGGCGGTAGCGCGATGGCTGCCGCTGCAGTCAACGCCTTGGCTACGGAGGTGGAGTGATGGCGCCGCGTGGACGTCTGCTTGGCCTGGGCGTTGGCCCGGGTGACCCTGAACTGATCACCGTCAAGGCCCTGCGCCTGCTGCGCGAGGCGCCAGTGGTCGGCTACTTCGTGGCCAAGGGCAAGCGTGGCAATGCCTTCGGCATCATCGAGGCGCACCTGCAAGCGGAGCAGACGCTGTTGCCGCTGGTCTACCCGGTAACTACCGAAGCCCTGCCGGCACCGCTGTCCTATGAGCAGGTGATCAGCGACTTCTACGACGAAGCCAGCGTGCAGGTGGCCGAGCACCTGGATGCCGGTCGCGACGTGGCGGTGATCTGCGAAGGTGACCCGTTCTTCTACGGTTCCTACATGTACCTGCACGACCGCCTGGCGCAGCGCTATGAGGCCGAAGTGATCCCGGGCGTCTGCTCGATGCTCGGTGGCGCCTCGGTGCTGGGCGCGCCGTTGGTGTACCGCAACCAGAGCCTGTCGGTTTTGTCTGGTGTGTTACCCGCAGAGGAGCTCAAGCGCCGCCTGGCCGACGCCGATGCGGCGGTGATCATGAAACTTGGGCGCAACTTTCCCAAAGTCCGCGACGTACTGGCCGAGCTAGGCCTGGATGGGCGCGCGCTGTATGTGGAGCGGGCTACCATGGCCAACCAGAAGATCGTGCCGCTGGACCAGGTCGACCCTCAGTCGTCGCCGTACTTCTCGCTGATCATCGTGCCGGGGGAAAAATGGCAGGGATGAGCACGCACAATGCCCCGGCAATCGTCATGCTTGGCCCGGGTAGCCTGGCGACGGCGCAGCGTATCCAGCAATGGTATCCACAGGCGACGATCCATGGTCTGGAGGGGCGTGTCGAGGGTGCAGACCAATCGTACCGTTCGTTCGGCGAGACCCTGCGCGGGTTGTACCAGCAGGACACGCCGATCATCGCCCTGTGTGCTGCCGGCATTGTCATCCGCAGCCTGGCCAGCCTGCTCAGCGAGAAAGGCACCGAGCCGCCGGTGCTGGCCGTGGCCGAGGATGGCAGCGCTGTGGTGCCGCTGCTCGGTGGCTTGGGCGGCGTGAACGTGATGGCGCGCGAAATCGCTGACGCACTGGGCGTTGCTGCAGCGATCACCACCAGCGGCGAGCTGCGGTTCGGCACTTGCCTGCTGAACCCGCCGCAGGGTTATGCACTGGCGGACATCGAGCAAGGCAAGCGCTTTGTCTCTGATTTGCTGGCTGGCGAGGCGGTGCGCATCGAAGGTGATGCGCCGTGGCTGCAACAGGTGCAGTTGCCTGCCAGCGATGCAGCACGGCGAACCATTCATGTGGGGCATCAGGCGCGCCCGGCCAACCGAGACGAATTGCTGATCCACCCCCGCTCGGTGGTAGTGGGGGTTGCAGGTGGCAACCTGAACGGTATTCGAGCTGCATTGCAGCAGGCCGGTATCGCCGAGCCATCTGTTGCCTGTGTGCTGGCGGACGAACAAGCCATGGCCGACAGTGCCTTGCACGAGGCTGCGCAGGCTTTGGGTGTCGCCTTGCGCTTCGCTGCCAGGCCAGGCGATGTGGCCAGCATGGTGGCTGCAGCGTTGCCAGGCGCAGAGTTGATAGAACAGGCCGAAGTGGTCATCGCAGTGGCGCCGGCGCCGGTGGATGCCGCGCAGGTCGGCCGCCGTCGTGGCCGGCTGGCGGTGATCGGCCTCGGCCCTGGCGCTGCCGAGCTTATGGTGCCGGCGGTCAAGGCCGAGCTGGCACGCGCCGAGGATATCCTCGGCTACGAAACCTACGTGCGCATGGCCGGGCCGTTCCGTGACGACCAGGTGATGCACTGCACCGACAACCGTGAAGAAATGCAGCGCGCCCGGCATGCCTTCGAGCTGGCGGCCCAAGGCCGTTCGGTGGTGGTGGTCTCGTCGGGCGACCCAGGCGTGTTCGCCATGGCCGCTGCAGTGCTTGAAGCGCTGCACGAGTCCAGTGACCCCACCTGGCATCGCGTCGACCTCGAGATCCTGCCTGGGGTGTCGGCCTCGCTCGCTACCGCTGCGCAGGCGGGTGCACCGCTGGGGCATGACTTCTGTGTGATGTCGCTGTCGGACAACCTCAAGCCCTGGTCGATCATTGAAAAGCGCCTGGACCTGGCGGCCCAGGCGGACCTGGTGCTGGCCTTCTACAACCCGATTTCCAAGTCCAGGCCGCACCAGCTCGGGGTGGCACTTGAGGTTGTGCGTCGCCACCGCGAGGGGAACACGCCTGTAGTCCTTGGCCGCGACATCGGTAGGCCGGGGCAGACGCTGAAGGTAGTCACCTTGGCCGAGCTGCTGCCGGAAATGGTCGATATGCGCACCATGGTTTTGGTCGGGTCCTCTACAACCTGTGTATTCCCTCGCCTGTCGGGTGGGGTGTGGGCGTACACGCCGCGTTGGTACCCCACCGCCAACTAGTTGCGTCGGAAACCCTTCAGCGCGCTTCGTGGCCAACGCGCTGGCTAAGGTGGTTGCCCCTGACTCAAGGGGCAACCATCAAGGAGTTTCCAATGTCCGATGCAACACAAGTCACCACCACTAACGCTGCCATCCTGGTAGAAGGCAACCTGCTTGCCTGCGGCGCGGGCATGTCTGCGCAAAGCCGTCACGATGTGAAGAATGCCTTCCACTTCGCCACGCTGGTCGCCGACAAAGCCTTTAACGCCGAAAAGCAGAGCCGGGAGTGGTACGACAAATTTATCGACGTCATGCGTGACCTTGGTTTCACCATCCCACGCCGTACCTTCGAACTTGAAACTTCGGCGGAACTGTCTGTCACCGTCGGCGCCGTGGCGATCCGCGCGATCGGTGTGGTGGGCAATGCGATGCTGGGCGGCACGAAGTTGGGCGAAGTGGCAAAGCTGGCCTTCGACAAACTGACCACTGTCGAAAACGATGCCAAGGTGCTTGATCACAAGCGCAAGAACAAGGCCAGGGGCATGGTCGGCATGGCGGCCTGCATTGAAACCGAAAACAACGATGTGGTCATGGTGGTGAGCTGCATCCAGGCCTCTGCCCCGCAACTGGACGACGACGTGCTGGGTATCCAGTGGAAGCTGGACAAAACCTCGTACTACGCCGGTACGGCAGTGCTCACGCTCAACAACTTCGTCTACGACAAAGTGCGCGAAACCGTAGAAAACAAACTTGGCGTGCGCAGCGTCGAGAACGTTCTCGAGTACGACATCTGATTGCTCGGCGGCGTCGTCGCAACGCCGCCTTGTTCGGTTCTTTGTGATGAGGTAACACGATGGATAGAGCAGCTGAGCAATTGATGTTGATTGGCGGAACAGCATTGCTGTATTCGCCGGGCACGGTCGAGGCACAACGCCAGGCCGCTTTTGATTCAATCCTTTACGCACAGTTGGTGGCCAACAAGCACGCCGGTTCACGCATCGACAATTATGAACGCTGGTATGCCGCGTATCGCGAGGCTTACCGCCAATTGGGCTGGATCAAGCTGGCCAGCACACATGACCTCAAGCAGTTGGGGCGACCCGTGCGCAACGCGCATATACAGCCACTTGAAGCCTGGCTGAAAATTCGCTCGTTACGCCATGAGGCCGTGCTGGCGGGAATCAAGTCGGGCCTCGCTCGATCTGCTGAGGGCTTGCGGCACCTGCTGAAGTTCAGCGCACACGACCAGGCCCAGTCCTCCACGCTGGTCATCGAACTCGGCGTACTCAAGCCGGGACCGACACTGGACCTGTGCAGCATCTCGATGCAAATCGACCAGCCACTCTCGCTGGTCTCGATGGCGACATTTACGAGCGAACACGTGCTTGATGGCGAAGCCGAGTTCAATGGCGTTTCCCTGGCGTTGGATGAAGGGCGCTTCCAGCACCAGCGTGGTGAATTGCAAGCCTTGATGCAAAGCAAAGACGCACAAGCTGCTTACCGCTTTGACCCTTACGCGCAACCTACAGGAGCAGCATCATGAGTGAAGCCACGTCTGCCGTGATCGGCGCCGGGATCGTTTCCTTTTTGCCAGGCATTGATGCCGCGCAGAAAGACAAGGTGAAGCTGGCCCTGGCGATGGCCGAACGAGCCACCGATACCGCTTACAAGGAGGGGCTGATAAAAGACTGGTTCGCTTATTACCGTAACCAGCTCAAATTCATGGGGTGGGATGCCGTAACGGCCGAGCAGATCCATTGGCCGGACAAGACGCGTACGCAGCAGACGGATCAACTGCTGCAGACGCTGTCCAAAACGGCCGGAGACAGCTTTGCTACATCGGTGAAAGTGTCTATTCAAACATTGCTGAAGAAGCCATCGGTGCTGAAGGAACTTGAGACAAAGGCATTCGAGAGGCAACACTTTCAAGTGTTGGCCTGCGCGCCGGCTGGCAACAACCGGGTTGATATGGTGGTTTACCACGAAGCGGACAAACAGTCTGTTTTCAGTGCAGGGTTCATCAGCCGCAAGCGCAGTCACAAGAATGTGCGTGCGGAACTGGTACGGTTCAATATTCTGGCCTTTGAGAACAGCGTATTGCCAAAAGTCCAGGAAAGCGTCGTCAAGGTGTCCCAGGCGCGCATTCATGACTATGCCATCTAAGGCACCAGATACCCTTTGATCCCGGTAAAAATGATCTGCGCCGCCAGGGCACAGACGAACAGCCCCATCAGACGGCTGACGATCTGCAGGCCCTGGTCGCCAAGGATCCGCTCGATACCGTGCGACAGGTAAAGCACCAGGCCGACGGTAAAGCTGGCCAGCGCGATACTGACGATGGCCAGCAGTTTGTCGTCCCAGTGCGGTTGGCTCACACCCATCACCAAGAGGGCACCGATGGTACCGGGGCCAACCGTCAGCGGAATGGTCAGCGGCACGATCGTCACGTCCTGCTGCACGTTGTCGGCCTGTACCGCCGGCTTGCCCTGCGCCATCCCCAAAGCCGAAATGAACAGCACGCTGCCGGCCCCGATGCGGAAGGCGTCGGCGGTAATGCCGAAAATACCGAAGATCACCCGACCGAACAGGTAGAGCAGCACGCTGGCGACCAGGGCTGCGAAAGCGACCTTCCAGGCCAGTTGCTTGCGCTCCTTGCTGGAGTGGCCGCGGGTCAGGCTGATGAAGCACGACAGCACGAAGAACGGGCTGTAGAGCACGAGCATTTTCAGGTAGACGCTGAACAACTCATGGAGCATGAGCGCTGGTCCTCGGAAACTCAAAAAGGTTGCGCAATTATTGTGGGAGCGGGCCGTATGGATCTGGTGATCAGTGTTCACTGCACGACAGCGTAGTCTAGGAAGTAGGCGCCGGGTCCACCTTGGCTTCCCGGTGATTGGCCCAGTACTGGATCAGTTCGCGCAATTGCGACAGCTCGACCGGCTTGGCCATGTGCCCGTCCATGCCCGCCAGCCGGGCGCGTTCCTTGTGTTCTGTAAGAATGTGCGCGGTCAGTGCCACTACCGGGGTGCGCTGGCGCTGGTTGGCGGTTTCCCACGCACGCAGCTGCTGGGTGGCCGAGAAACCGTCCAGAATGGGCATCTCGCAGTCCATCAGCACCAGGTCATAGCGCTGGTTTTTCATTGCCTGCAGGGCCTCCTCGCCATTGCAGGCGGTGTCGGGCTCAAGGTTGAGCTTGCCGAGCATGCCGCGTATTACCTTGGTCGAAATGCTGTTGTCCTCGGCGACCAGCACGCGGAAGTCGCCTGGCAGGTCCAGTGCCTGCGGGATACCGGGCAGGCTGGCCGGCACCGCCTGATCGCGGCCGCGCTGAGCCAGTTCTTCGGCCAGGGTGGTTTTGAGTGTGTAGCCGGCCACCGGCTTGGCAAGTATCCGTTTGACCCCGGCGTTGCGTGCGATGACCTTGCTCGGTGCATTGCTGATACCGGTGAGCATTACCACCAGAATGTCGTGGTTCAGGCTCGGGTCTTCCTTGATCTTGGCGGCCAGTTGCATGCCGGTCATGCCCGGCATGTTCTGGTCCAGCAGCACGGCGTCGAAGTAGTCACGCAGGTGCGCCTTGGTGCGTAACAGGGCCAGCGCTTCCTTGCCCGAAGGCACCGCGCTGACGTTCATGCCCCAGGCGCTGCATTGTTGCACCAGCACCTTGCGGCAGGTGTCATTGTCGTCCACCACCAGCACGCGGGCATCGCGCAGCGGGCTGTCGAGATCGGTTGGTGGCTGCTCCAGGCGAGAGGGGTCCAGCGGCAGGGTCAGCCACAGGGTGTTGCCCATGCCGGTGCTGCTCTTGATGCCGAACTCGCCCTGCATCAGGCCGATCAGCTGTTTGGCAATGACCAGCCCAAGGTGGCCGCCCAGCTTGTTGCTGGACAGGAAGTGGTGGCTGTGCAGCTCGGCTTGCAACAACGCTTCACGGTCTGCGGCGGCCAACGGTTCGCCGCTGTCCTGCACAGCGATGCGCAGGCGCGGTAGCTCACCCCGTTGGTCCAGTGCCACTACCAGCAGGATTTCGCCCTGATCGGTGTTTTTCAGGGCGTTTTCCAATAGGCTCGACAAGGCCTGGCGCAGGCGTGTCGGGTCGCCACTGATCACTCGCGGTACCTGTGGCTGCGTGAAGCTGATCAGCTCGATGTTCTGCTGCTCGGCCTTGGCGCGGAAGATGTTCAGGCAATCCTCGATCAGTGCATTGAGGTCGAACTGCACGTCATCCAGCTCGATCTGCCGGGACTCCAGTTTGGAAATGTCGAGAATTTCGTTGATCAGTGTCAGCAGCTCGTTGCCGGCACTGTGGATGGTCTGCACATAGTCGCGTTGCTTGACTGACAGCGGTGTGCCCAGCAGCAACTCCGTCATGCCCAGCACGCCGTTCATGGGGGTGCGGATTTCGTGGCTGATCTTGGCCAGGAACTCGGCCTTGGCGTTCATTTCGGCATCGCTGGCGGCCAAGGCGCGGCTGGCGCTGAAGCGCTCTTCGCTCATGCGGCGCAGGCGTTCGCTGACTGCCAGGTTGAGCAGCAGGCCGCTGGCCACGGCCAGCCCCAGCAGAATGCACAATAGCCAAGGCGTAGCGGTACGGGTCAGGCCCAGCAGTGCCGGCAGCAGCACCAGGCCACCCAGGTTGAACACCACCATGGCCAGGCTGAACAGCCGGCCGGGTGCATAGCCCCGGTACCAGTGGTAGCTGCTGACCAGCAGCATGCTCACGCTGCCCAGCGCCAGCAAGGCGTAGGTCATCAGGTTGAGGGGCAGGGTGTCGACGAACAGCAGCACCAGCCCGCTGACCCCGACCACCAGCATTTCGCCCTGCAGCAGGCGGTTGATCCGCGGCGAGTTGCACGGGTTGAAGAAGTGCTGGGTGAAATACAGCCCCGCCAGCCCGGCCAGTACCAGTGTCAGGTAGGCGGCCGGGGTTTGCGCGTTGTGCCACACGTGCCACCAAGGGCCGCTGAGGTTCAGCAGGATCAGGCCGCTGAGCAGCATCAGGCTGTGGTAGAGCGCCAGGATCAGGGTGGTGGTGGAGTGGCTGTAGAGGAAGCGGATCAGGTTATGCAGGATCAGCATGACCAAGCCGCCGAACAGCATGCCGAACAGCAGTGGCTGGCTATGGTCCGAGGCGGCTACGGCCGCAGGTTCAAGGCTGATGGCCGGGCGCAACTGGTGCTCGGAGACTAGGCGCAGGTAGATGTCCAGTGGTTGCCTGCTGTTGGGCAGGGGCAGTACATGGTCGCTGCCACGCAGGGTCGGGCTGGCATTGCCGGCCTGGCGCCCGTGGTGCAACTGACGCAGAAGTTGGTCGCCCTGGAGGGCGTATAGGTCAAGCCCAGACAGGTCGGGGGCGAATACCCGAAGCAGTTGCTCCTGGTCGCCTGGTTCCAGGCGGTAGTGCAGCCACAAGGCCTGCTCCGGCGGAGCGGCATCCAGTTCGGCAAGTACCAGCGGGCTGAACTGGTTGCGATAACGCTCGGAGCGTACATCGCTAAGTTGCAGGTTGGCCTGTTCGTCGAGCAGAACGGTCCAGCCTCCGTCATGCTCGGCTGCAGCCGGTAACATGAAGAGCAAGGTCAGCAAGGTGACGATCAGAGCTGAGGCAATCCGAAGCCGACGCACTACGAAATCCCTTCTTAGCCGATGTGCCGGGTACTAACTATGCGCGGCGCGCCAAGTCGAAGGCAAGGCCCGTGCCGGGCCTTGTCGACGAGCCGGATGCCGTGCGCCGGGCGGTTGACAGCCCCGGGCGGCACGGCGTTCCGGTAGTGCTTACTGCTGGTGTTCACCGCGCTCGCGGGCGATGGCCCGGTAGCCGATGTCGGTGCGGTAGAAACTGCCGTTCCAGCTTACTTCCCTGGCCAGGCGGTAAGCCTGCTGCTGCGCATCGGCAACCGTGCTGCCCATTGCCGTGGCGCACAGCACGCGCCCGCCGTTGGTGACCACTTGGCCGTCCTTGAGCGAAGTACCGGCATGGAACACCTTGCCTTCGATCTTGGCTGCTGCGTCCAGGCCGCTGATCACGTCGCCCTTGGCGTAGTCGCCCGGGTAACCGCCAGCCGCCAGCACAACGCCCAGGCTCGGGCGTGGGTCCCACTGGGCTTCGACCTTGTCCAGCGCCTTGGCGAAGGCGGCTTCGATCAGCAGCACCAGGCTCGACTCCAGGCGCAGCATGACCGGCTGGGTCTCTGGGTCGCCGAAGCGGCAGTTGAACTCGATGACCTTGGGGTTGCCCGCCTTGTCGATCATCAGGCCAGCATAGAGGAAGCCGGTGTAGACGTTGCCTTCCTCGGCCATGCCGCGCACAGTTGGCCAGATCACCTGGTCCATCACGCGCTGGTGCACGTCGGCGGTAACGACCGGGGCAGGGGAGTAGGCACCCATGCCGCCCGTGTTCGGGCCGGTGTCCTGATCGCCGACGCGCTTGTGGTCCTGGCTGGTGGCCATGGGCAGCACGTTGTGGCCGTCGACCATGACGATGAAGCTGGCTTCTTCGCCGTCGAGGAACTCTTCGATCACCACGCGCGAACCGGCTTCACCGAAGGCATTGCCGGCCAGCATGTCACGCACGGCGGCTTCGGCTTCTTCGAGGGTCATGGCGACGATGACGCCTTTGCCCGCAGCCAGGCCGTCGGCCTTGATCACGATCGGCGCGCCTTTTTCTTGCAGGTAGGCCAGGGCCGGCTCGATTTCGGTGAAATTCTGGTAGTCGGCGGTCGGGATCTTGTGACGCGCCAGGAAGTCCTTGGTGAAGGCCTTGGAGCCTTCCAGCTGCGCTGCACCCTTGGTTGGGCCGAAGCAGTCCAGGCCACGGCTGCGGAACAGGTCGACCACCCCGATGACCAGTGGTGCTTCCGGGCCGACGATGGTCAGGTCGACGTTTTTCTCGGCAAAGTCGGCCAGTTGTTCCAGGGCGCATACGTCGAGGGCGACGTTCTCGCACTTGGCTTCAATGGCGGTGCCGGCGTTGCCTGGGGCAACGAAGACTTTCTCCACGCGTGGGTCCTGGGCAACTTTCCAGGCCAGGGCGTGCTCACGGCCGCCGCTGCCGATGATCAAAACTTTCATGTCAAAACCTCGAATTCTTTCGGGCGCAAGGCGAAGCCTCACGCTGTACGAGGTCGCAATGAAGCAGGTAGATGCAAGGCGGGGCCGGTTCCGATGAGCGGAGTTGCCTTCTGGCAATGAGCATCAGCGGAACCGGCCCCAACGCAGCAGATGCCTGCTTCAGTGCGGCCGATTGCCGTAAATCAGTGGCGGAAGTGGCGCATACCGGTGAATACCATCGCGATACCGGCTTCGTCAGCAGCAGCGATGACTTCGGCATCACGCATTGAGCCACCCGGCTGGATCACGGCGCTGATACCCACTTTAGCGGCATTGTCGATGCCATCACGGAACGGGAAGAACGCATCCGATGCCATGACTGCGCCCTGCACCTGCAGGCCAGCATGCTCGGCCTTGATTGCAGCAATACGCGCGGAGTTGACGCGGCTCATCTGGCCTGCACCCACGCCGATGGTCTGGCGCTGCTTGGCGTAGACAATGGCGTTGGACTTGACGAACTTGGCCACTTTCCAGGCAAATACCAGGTCGTGGATTTCTTGCTCGGTCGGGGCCCGTTTGGTGACGATCTTCAAGTCATCGGCGGTGATCATGCCGATGTCGCGGCTTTGTACCAACAGGCCGCCATTGACGCGCTTGAAGTCCCAGCCGGCAGCGCGTTCGGCTGGCCACTCGCCGCATTCCAGCAGGCGTACGTTTTGCTTGGCAGCCACCACGTCGCGGGCAGCCTGGGAAATTTTCGGCGCGATGATCACTTCGACGAACTGGCGCTCGACGATGGCCTTGGCAGTTTCGCCGTCCAGTTCGCGGTTGAAGGCAATGATGCCGCCGAAGGCCGACTCGGTGTCGGTGGCGTAGGCCAGGTCGTAGGCCTTGCGGATGCCGCCTTCGTCTTCAGGCACAACAGCCACGCCGCACGGGTTGGCATGCTTGACGATGACACAGGCCGGCTTGACGAAACTCTTCACGCACTCCAGCGCGGCGTCGGTGTCGGCCACGTTGTTGAACGACAGCTCCTTGCCTTGCAGCTGGATGGCAGTGGAAATGCTCGCTTCGCCTTTTTTGGCTTCTACGTAGAACGCCGCGCTCTGGTGCGGGTTCTCGCCGTAGCGCATTTCCTGGGCCTTGACGAACTGGCTGTTGAAGGTACGCGGGAATTCGCTGCGTGCGGAAGTCGAAAGGGTGTCCTTGGCCTGGTCGATGGTGCCCATGTAGTTGGCGATCATGCCGTCGTAGGCGGCAGTGTGCTCGAACGCCTTGAGCATCAGGTCGAAGCGCTGGGCGTAGGTCAGGCCGCCGGCCTTCAGGCTTTCGACAATGCCGGCGTAGTCGCTGGCGTTGACCACGATGGCGACATCTTTGTGGTTCTTGGCTGCCGAACGGACCATGGTCGGGCCGCCGATGTCGATGTTCTCGATGGCGGTTGGCAAGTCACAGCCAGGCTTGGAAATGGTGGCTTCGAACGGGTACAGGTTGACCGCAACCAGGTCGATCGGCTTGATACCGTGCTCGCTCATGATGGCGTCGTCGGTGCCGCGACGGCCCAGGATGCCACCGTGGATTTTCGGGTGCAGGGTCTTGACCCGGCCATCCATCATTTCGGCGAAGCCGGTGTAGTCGGCCACTTCCACCGCGTTCACGCCGTTGTCCTTGAGCAGCTTGTAGGTGCCGCCGGTGGACAGGATCTCGACACCGAGCTGCTGCAGCTCACGGGCGAATTCGAGGATACCGGTCTTGTCGGAGACGCTGATCAGGGCGCGGCGGACTGGCAGGCGGGTAGTCTGGTCGGTCATTTCGGGTTCCAATAACGCGGTGGAGTCTGCAAAAAAGGCGCCTCTGTTCAGGGAGCCGCCTTTTCTGGTTGGGATTCTGGCTTACAGCAAGTCGTACTGCTTGAGCTTCTTGCGCAGGGTGCCTCGGTTCAGCCCGAGCATCTCGCTGGCCTTGGTCTGGTTGCCCTTCACGTAATTCATCACGCTCTCGAGCAGGGGCGCCTCCACTTCGGAGAGCACCAGGTTGTACACGTCCGTGACGGTCGCGCCTTCCAGGTGGGCGAAGTAGTTGTGCAGCGCCTTCTCGACGCTGTCGCGAAGGGTCTGGCCCTCTTCGCTCGGCGTGTTGAGGTGCTGTTTCAGGTTGGCGTTGTCGCTCACGGGCGTTGTTCCACTCACAAATGTCTCTGTCATCATCGTCATGCGGCCACCCCTTGTCCGTCCTCTGTCCCAAGGCTCTGTCGACGTTCACTGAAAAACGCGCGAACGTTGGCGCACTGCGCTTGTGTGTCTTCCAAAGCGTTGAACCGGGAGCGAAACTCCTTGCCGCCGGGTCGTGTTGCCAGGTACCAGCCAACGTGCTTGCGGGCGATACGTACGCCCATCACATCGCCATAAAAGGCATGCAACGCGGCCAGATGCTCCAGCAGGATGCGTTCCACTTCGTCCAGTTGCGGCGCTGGCAGGTGTTCGCCAGTGCGCAGGTAATGCTCGATCTCGCGAAAGATCCATGGCCGCCCTTGGGCTGCCCGGCCAATCAACAAGCCGTCGACCCCGGTGGCATCCAGCACCGCCCGGGCCTTTTCTGGCGAGGTGATATCGCCATTGGCAAAGACCGGGATCGACACCGCTTGCTTGATGGCTGCGATGGTGTCGTATTCGGCTTCGCCGGTGTAAAGATCGGCACGTGTACGGCCATGCACCGCCAGCGCCTGGATGCCGGCCTGTTCGGCAATTTTCGCCACGTTCAGGCCGTTCTTGTTCGCCCGGTCCCAACCGGTGCGGATCTTCAGGGTCACCGGGACGTCCACAGCGCCGACCACGGCGTGGAGGATCTCGCTGACCAAGGCTTCATCTCTCAATAAAGCAGAGCCTGCAGCTTTGTTGCAGACTTTTTTTGCCGGGCAGCCCATGTTGATGTCGATGATCTGGGCGCCCGCTTCGACGTTGGCCTTTGCTGCTGCAGCCATCATCTGCGCGTCACCACCGGCGATCTGCACCGAGCGTGGCTCGGGATCGCCTTCATGGATGCGGCGCAGGCTCGACTTGCGGCTGTTCCACAGGCTCATGTCGCTGGAGACCATCTCCGATACCACCATGCCTGCGCCCAGGCGCTTGCAAAGCGTACGGAAAGGTTGGTCCGTGACCCCGGCCATGGGCGCGAGGATCAGGTTGTTACGTAGTGTGTATGGGCCGATGCGTACCGCCGACATAGGTGATCCCTGTTGTGGGGCCGAATCTTGGAGTTCGAAAAAGGGTGGGCATGATACCCGCTCTCGGTGACCGGATAAAGATGGATTTGGATAAAATCTGAACAGTTGTCGGCTTATGACTTTTGGTATGAGCCAAGATCCGGGTACCGCGCGTACCCTCTGGGAGCGGGCATCCCCGCCTCCACAGGGTTGCTGGCTATTCCGGCGAACGGAAGCTGAGGCTGTAGTTCACGGCCTTCGGCCCCGGGTCGAGGATGTCCAGGGCGATATGGATCGGCGTCTGGCTTGGCATGTCGCCACGCCCGGCCAATTCGCCGGACAGGTACTCGCTGGGTTTGAAGCGCCGGCTGGCGATCAGTTGGCCATTGAGGTCGGCAAAACGCAGTTCCAGCAGCGGGAACGGTTGGGCGAACGGTGCACGGTTGTAAATGATCGCATCGACGATCAGTGCGCCTTTGAAATCCGGGTGGCTGCGCACCACCAGGTTGCTGCTCTTGATTCTTGAGATATCGACGCGGGTCGGTACCTGGCACCCGACCATCGGGCAAATTTGCTGGAAGATCGGCCGGTACTGGTCCTGGCGGGCCATCTCGTCGAAGTGGAACCACACATACTGGAATGCCAGCAGGCCAGCGGCCAGCAGGGTCAGGAAGCCCCACAGCAGGCGTTTGCCCCAGTTGGGTGCGGGTTTTTCCCAGCCCAGTTGCAGTGGGTCGTCGACCACATCGACCAGCGGCTCCTTGCGCAGCGGGCGCTCGGGCTTGCTGGCAAGGCCCGGCTCCAGGCGTTCACCCGGCAGCGGCTCATCAGGGTCATCGTCGCGCGCCGACAGGTGCAGGGCCAGCGGTTCATCATCGCGGGCGCTCAGGCCTTTTTCCGGGATTTCGTCATCGCTGGCGCGCAGCGGTTCGCTGAATGCGGCCTGGTCATCGATTTCGGCTGCGCGGTGTACGGGCGGCTCGTCATCGTTGTCCAGGTCAAGGTTACTGCCCAGTGTCGGCTCGGTGCGTTCGCCGGGTACAGGCTCCAGGTCCAGTTCCAGGGGCTGCGGCTCCAGCACAGGGGCGGGCTCTGCGGGCGTTTTTGGCTCGAAGGGCTCACCGGTGGCGTTGCCGAACAAGTCGTCCGCGTGCTCGTCCGGGCCCGGTTCGTCACGCCGCGCCTGCAGCCCGTCATCCATGTTGGCGGGGCGTGCCTGGGTCGGTTGGCCGCGCCGCTCCAGGCGTGCGAGCTCCTGGTCGAGGTCAAGTGCGTCCAGCGCCTGGGCGGTCAGGGCCCAGTCCTCGTCAGGGGTAATGCTGCGCTCGCGGGGGACAGGCTCGGGCGTGATTGCCGGCGCGGGCACGGGCTCGGCAGGCGCCGCTGGCACAGGCACAGGTGCAGGTACTGGCACCGGCAGCTCAGGTGCGCTGGCACGGTTCTGCTCCAGCAGTTGCTTGGCGGCATTGAACACCTGTAGGCAATGGCCGCAGCGGACTACGCCGCGGGCCACGCTCAACTGGTGGTGGGTGACGCGAAAGCTGGTCTGGCAATGCGGGCACTGGGTGACGAAACTGTCGGTCATGCGGCAATCCGGGAGCTGTGCAGAAGGATATTCTAGGCCCGCTTAGCGGCGGCGACCACTGATGCGCACCCAGCCATCGCGAACGACGATCGGGTCCAGCTCGAAGTCGGCGGCGTAGGCCGCAGCCACGTCCTCACCCTGTTCGGCCAGAATGCCGGACAGCGCCAGCAGGCCACCTGGGCGCACCAGGCCCGACAGCTGCGGAGCCAGCGACACCAGCGGGCCAGCGAGGATATTGGCGACCAGCACGTCGGCCTGCATGGCCGGCATGTGCTCGGGCAGGTACAGCGCCAGCTTCTCATCGGCAATGCCGTTGCGCTGGGCGTTATCGCGCGAAGCTTCGATGGCCTGCACGTCGATGTCGGTACCGACCGCTTCACGCGCGCCCAGCAGTAGCGAAGCGATGGCCAGAATGCCCGAGCCGCAGCCGAAGTCCAGCACCTGGGTGCCTTCAAGTTGCTGGCCGTCGAGCCATTCCAGGCACAGGGCAGTGGTGGGGTGGGTGCCAGTGCCAAAGGCAAGGCCTGGGTCCAGCAGCAGGTTCACTGCGTCCTTTTCCGGGGCGTCGTGCCAGCTGGGCACAATCCACAGGCGGCGGCCGAAACGCATAGGCTGGAAGTTGTCCATCCAGCTGCGCTCCCAGTCCTGGTCCTCGATTACCTCGGCCTGGTGCTGTGGCAGCTCGGCGCCGGTCAGCAGGCGCAGGTGGGCAAACACCTGCTCGGGCTCGGCATCGGCCTCGAACAGCGCCAGCAGGTGGGTGTGCGACCACAGCGGGGTGGTGTTGAGGTCTGGCTCGAAGATCGGTTGATCTTCGGCATCCATGAACGTGACCGAGACGGCGCCTACTTCGAGCAGGGCATCTTCGTAGGTTTCGGCTTGTTCCGGGCTGATGGCCAGGCGTACTTGCAGCCAGGGCATGGCGGGCACCTTTGGTAAATCGACGGGGGCAGCCCTAGGCTGCGCGAAGGCTCGCAGTCTACGCGAGTGCGGAAGATTTGTGGATCGGGGCCGCTGTGCAGCCCATTCGCAGCACAAGGCTGCTCAGGAGCTCGCATACCCCTGCGGGAGCAGCCTTGTGCTGCGAATGGGGCGCATTGCGCCCCCGGGGGTTACATCAGACGAAACAGAGCGAGAGCGACTCAGCTATATAAGCAGGCTTCTCTTCACCCTCGATTTCCAGCGTAGCAATTGCCTTGAGCAGCCATTGCCCCGGCTTCTTCTGCACCACTTCGGCCAGGTCCACCTTCAGCCGCACCTGGCTGTTGACCTTGACCGGCTGGATGAACCGTACGCTGTCCAGCCCATAGTTCACCACCATCTTCAGCCCTTGCGGCAGGACCAGGATGTCCTCGATCAGCTTGGGGATCAGTGACAATGTCAGAAAACCATGGGCGATGGTGCCGCCAAACGGGGTTTCGGCCGCCTTTTCAGGGTCGACATGGATGAACTGAAAATCGCCTGTCGCCTCGGCGAACAGGTTGATGCGCTGCTGATCGATCTTCAGCCAGGCGGAGTGGCCCAGCGCTTTACCAACATACTGCGAAAGCTCTGTAACCGGCACATAGGGCATCGCGGACTCTCCAGGTTGTCAGTTGGTACGAAAGTGCAAGATCAGCACGGCGAACCGTTTCAGTCAAGTTGTCTGTTTTTCGACGAATATCGGTATATCGCTGTGCGTGCTTATAATGGCGGCCGTGCCCGAGGGAGATGCTTATGCTGTTGCGTGGTTTGACCTGGCTGGTGCTGTTCCAGCTGCTGGGGACGGCGATCAACCACTTGTTGGTGCCGTTTCTGCCGGGGCCGATCATCGGCCTGGTGCTGCTGTTGGGCTTCCTCATGGCCCGCGGTGAGGTGGGCAAGCCATTGAACGAGGCGGC
This sequence comes from Pseudomonas fortuita, assembly GCF_026898135.2. Taxonomy (NCBI): domain Bacteria; kingdom Pseudomonadati; phylum Pseudomonadota; class Gammaproteobacteria; order Pseudomonadales; family Pseudomonadaceae; genus Pseudomonas; species Pseudomonas fortuita. The sequence continues at coordinate 5,621,993 of NZ_CP114035.2, read as the reverse complement.
CAGCAGCCTGCTGCGCTACCTGCCGCTGTTGCTGGTACCGCCGGCAGTGGGGGTGATGGTGTATGCCAAAGACATCGCCGCCGACTTCTGGGCGATTGCCGGAGCCCTGCTGATCTCCTGCCTGGTGACGCTGGTTTTTGTGGGTGTGCTGATGCAAACGCTCATTCACCGCCAGGGCAAGCGCGAGGAGCGGCCATGATGCCCGATTGGCAAGGCGCGCTGGATGCAGTGGTGCACCATCCTTTGTTTGGTATCGGTATCACGCTCGGTGCCTACCAGGTGGTGCTGGCGGCCTACGAGAAAACCCGCTGGATCTTCCTGCAGCCGGTACTGGTATCGATGTTGCTGGTAATCGGCGTGCTGCTGCTGTGCGGCATTGAATACAGCGAGTATCGCAAGAGCACCGAAATCATGAACATCCTGCTGGGCCCCGCCACTGTGGCGTTGGCCGTGCCGCTCTACCTCAACCTGCGGCGTATCCGGCAGCTGTTCTGGCCCACATTTACTACGCTGGTAATCGGGGGCCTGTTCGCCACGCTCTGCTGCCTGTTGCTAGGCTGGTGGTTCGGTGCAGAACACATGATCCTGATGACCATGGCACCCAAGTCGGTGACCTCGCCAATTGCCATGCTGGTGGCAGAGCAGATTGGCGGTGTGGCGGCGCTGGCGGCAGTGTTCGTACTGATCACCGGGGTGATTGGCGCCATCTTCGGCCCGGCGCTGCTGAGCCGCTTCGGCGTGCATAGCCCTGAGGCGCGCGGCATGTCGCTGGGCGTCACGGCGCATGCGGTGGGGACCTCGGTCGCCCTGCAGGAAGGTGACGAATGCGGCGCTTTTGCCGCGTTGGCGATGAGCTTGATGGGGGTAGCCACGGCAGTGTTCCTGCCGCTGGCGGTCAGCCTGGTAGCTTGAGGAATTGTGATGACACTACCGCTGTTTCCGCTCAATACCGTGCTGTTCCCGGGCTGCTTTCTCGATTTGCAGATTTTCGAGGCGCGCTACCTGGACATGATCGGGCGCTGCATGAAGCAGGGCGAAGGCTTTGGGGTGGTCTGCATCCTGGAAGGTGAACAGGTTGGCAAGGCGCCACCGATGGTCGCTTCGATCGGCTGTGAAGCGGTGATCCGCGACTTTGCGCAGCAGGATAATGGCTTGCTGGGTATTCGCGTTGAAGGGGTGCGGCGCTTCAGTCTGGCAAGCACCGAGGTGCAGAAGGACCAGTTGCTGGTGGGGCAGGTGCAATGGCTGCCGGAGCACGCGGACAGCCCGTTGCTCGATTCCGATGATGACCTGCTGGCGCTGCTGGTGGCGCTGGGTGAGCACCCGATGGTCGAGGCGCTGGACATGCCGCGCCCGGTGGACGGGCGCCAGGCGCTGGCCAACCAGCTGGCGTACCTGCTGCCGTTCATGGAAGAAGACAAGCTGGACCTGCTGACCCTCGACTCGCCGCAGCAGCGATTGGGGGAGATTCAGAAATTGCTGGAGCGGATTCAGGGTGAGCTTTTCGCCTGATCTCTTTGTGCTGCTTGGGCTGGCCTCTTCGCGGGCTTGCCCGCTCCCACAGGTATGTCACTTGCTTCGAGGCAGGTGCAGTACCTGTGGGAGCGGGCAAGCCCGCGAAGAGGCCAGTAAGGGCGACATCAATATTGGTATCTGAGCAAAGCCTGCGGCAGCGCATGCATTGCAAAGTACGCCAGCAGCGCGATACATGCCGGCAACACCAGCCACCACACCCGCAGCGGCAGGGCCGGCAGTGTCTGCTGGCGCTGCGCCACAGTCAGGCTAAGCGCGCATACACAGCAGGCCAGCAGGGCGCCGGCCAGGATGTCGGTTGGCCAGTGCGCCCCCAGGTACACCCGTGACAGGGCAATCGCCAGCGCCGGAATGCAACCCAGCATCACCCAGGTCAGGCGCATGCGCGGCGGCTGTCCGCGCCCTGCCAGCACTGCCATGACCAGAAAGAACGCAAACGACGCCGAGCTGTGCCCGCTGGGCATGCTGTAGCTGGTCAGTGGGTCGGTCAGCACTTCCGGCCGCGCCCGGGCAAACAGCCATTTCAGTGTACCGTTGGCGATCGCTGTGCCCATCAGCGCGCCAGCGGCAAAAAACGCGTGCCGCCACTGGCGGGCAAGCAGCAGCAGGCCGGTCAGCAGGGCGCCGAGAAACAGTTGCGTGCGGAAATCGCCCAGCCGGGTCACCAGTACCACGGCGCCGTCGATGGCCTGGCTGCGATGCTCCTGCACCAGTGTCATCACGCCTTGGTCGAACTCGTGCAGGTAAGGCCAGCCGAGGAATAGCCCGGCCAAGGCAGCGAAGCTCATGCCGGCGATCAGTCGTGTCCCATGGCGCTGGTCGCGAATGCTGGTGGTCAGGCTAAGGCCGATGATGACCGCCAGGGTGCCGGCGATGATGCCGGCGTCCAGCCAGAAACCTTCCGGCAGCGGCAGGCGCATGGCCGCGCCGGTAGCCCAGCCTGGCAGCAGGTAGGCGACCGACCAGCCGGCGCCGGCCACCAGGCTGACTGCGATGAAGCGCGGCAACGGCATGTCGAACATGCCCGCGACCATTGGCAGCATGGGCCGCAGCGGCCCGATGAACCGCCCTACCAGCAGGCTGGCAATGCCGTAGCGCTGAAAATAGGTCTCTGCACTGCCAATCCACTCCGGGTGGTGGCGCAGTAGCGGCAGGCGGCGAATGTTCTGGTGGAAGTACTTGCCCAGTGTGTACGACACGGCGTCGCCCAAAAGGCCGCCAAGAAAGCCCAGCAGCAATGTTTCGCCCAGGCTGAAGGCGCCACTGCCGGCCAGTACCGCGACAGCAAACAGCAGCACAGTGCCAGGCACGATGATGCCGGCAATAGCCAGGCACTCAATGCAGGCCACCAGGAAAATCGCCAGGCCAAGCCACTGCGGGTTGGCGCTTAGCCAGCCGGTCAGGCTGTCGAGCCATTGGCCCATGTTCAGCTTCCTTGTTCGAGAATGAAGAAGTCACGGCCTTCGACTTGGCCGCGACGTAACGGGTTCCGCGTGCAGAACCGGGCGTACTCGGCGTCGACGAAGCGGTAGGGCAGGTGCTCGTCGCGCCCGTGCGGGATGCCCAGCCTTGCAGTCTGGATAACCCTTGGTACGGCGTTGCCGCAATCGTCCACATACAGCCGCTCGGCGTCGAAGCGCTGGGCGTCCCACACTGGCACTTTCAGGCCCAGGGCTCGGCACAGCAGGGTCTGGCCGGCGCACAGGCGTTCATCCGGGCGGAGCTTGCTGCTGGCGTCGGGGTTGTTCAGTTGCATCTGCGCCAGGCTGTCGGGGCCCGAGAGGTCGTCCTGCCAAGGATAGGCAGACTTGATCAGCACCGCGTTGCCCGGCCCGTGGGCGCTGAAGTTCAGCGAGTCGCCGCCGCGGGCGTAGTACATGTAGATGTGCCCGCCATCGAGGAACAGCGCCTTGCGCTTTTCGGTGTAGCCGAGCGAGGCGTGGCTGCCTTTGTCGGTGAGGTAATAGGCCTCGGTCTCGATGATGCGTGCGGCCAGCCACAGGTCGCCGTGGCGGTGGCGGATTACCTTGCCCAGCAGGGCCTTGGCCACGGTCTGGGCGTCACGGTCGAAAAAGCTGTCGGGCAGGGCTGGCATGCGGGCAGTTCGTGGCGGGGGACGCGGGGATGATAGCAATGAATGGCTTAATCTTGGCTGAACCTGTGGGGCGATTGATTGGTATCCATATGTTTCATTGGTAGCGGCTGTCAGGGGTTCGCCTTGATGTGTTTGGTATCCGTGAAATCGAGCGCCGCCCGCGCGGCGCATCGCGAGCTGCGCTCGCTCCTACGTTTGTTTCGGGCCAATTAATCCTGTGGGATTTGCGCGCGAACGCCTTGGCGCATGGCTCGATAGCGTGTCGTACGAACAGGGCGGTCGCGCGCGTTGGCGCAGGTGTTACTGGCCCGAAACAAACGTAGGAGCGAGCGCAGCTCGCGATGCGCCGCGCGGGCGGCGCTCGATTTCACAGGCGCAGACAATCGTGAGGCGAACACCCATTTTCTACCATCCGCCACCCGCCGCTGGGCGTACACCTGCGCGGCAGTTATAATCAGCCGATTTCCCCTTCGCCAAGACACCGAACCCATGACTGAGTCCGTTCTTGACTACATGACCCGTTTGGGTCGCGCTGCCCGTGAGGCTTCCCGGGTAATCGGCCGTGCCAGCACCGCGCAGAAAAACCGCGCCCTGCAAGCCGCTGCCGATGCGCTGGATGCTGCCCGTGCGGAACTGACTGCCGCCAACGAGCTGGACCTGGCCGCCGGCCGCGCCAATGGCCTGGAGCCGGCACTGCTCGACCGCCTCGCGCTGACCCCTGCACGTATCGATGGCATGATCACCGGCCTGCGGCAGGTCGCCAGCCTGCCGGACCCGGTTGGTGCCATCCGCGACATGAGCTACCGCCCATCGGGTATTCAGGTTGGCAAGATGCGCGCACCGCTGGGCGTGATCGGGATCATCTACGAGTCGCGCCCGAACGTGACCATCGATGCTGCCAGCCTGTGCCTGAAGTCAGGTAACGCAACCATCCTGCGTGGCGGCTCTGAAGCCATCCATTCCAACCGTGCTATCGCCACCTGCATCCAGCGTGGCCTGGCCGCCGCGGGCCTGCCGGCTGCCGTGGTGCAGGTGGTCGAGACCACCGACCGCGAAGCCGTGGGCGCGCTCATCAGCATGCCGCAATTTGTAGACGTCATCGTGCCGCGCGGCGGCCGTGGCCTGATCGAGCGCATCAGCCGCGATGCCCGCGTTCCGGTCATCAAGCACCTGGACGGCATCTGCCACATCTACGTCAGCCAGCATGCCGACCTGGACAAGGCCTGGAACGTGGCCTTCAACGCCAAGACCTACCGTTATGGCATCTGCGGCGCCATGGAAACCCTGCTGGTCGACCAGCAAGTGGCCGAGCGTTTCCTGCCGGAAATGGCCCGCCGCTTCCAGGAGAAGGGCGTGGAACTGCGTGGCTGCGAGCGTACCCGCGCGCTCATCGAGGCCAAGCCGGCCACTGAAGACGACTGGCACACCGAGTACCTGGACGCGATCCTGTCGATCCGCGTCGTCGATGGCCTGGACCAGGCCATCGAGCACATCAACCACTATGGCTCACACCACACCGACTCGATCATCAGCGAACACCAGGGTGAAGCCCGCCAGTTCATGGCTGAAGTCGACTCGGCGTCGGTCATGCTCAACACCCCGACCTGCTTTGCCGACGGTTTCGAGTACGGGTTGGGTGCGGAAATCGGTATTTCCACCGACAAGCTGCATGCCCGTGGCCCGGTCGGCCTGGAAGGCCTGACCTGCGAGAAGTACGTAGTGATCGGCGACGGCCAGCTGCGCGGTCAGGAGTCCTGCTGAGTTGAGCACGGCCCAGGCAGTCCGGCGCATCGGCATTCTAGGTGGCACCTTCGACCCCGTGCATATAGGCCACCTGCGCAGCGCGCTGGAAGTGGCCGAGTTCATGGGGCTGGACGAACTGCGCCTGTTGCCCAACGCCCGGCCGCCGCACCGCGACACCCCGCGGGTGGCCGCGCAGGATCGCCTGGCCATGGTCCGCGAAGCGGTGCAGGGCGTGGCTTGCCTGAGCGTCGATGCGCGCGAGCTTGAGCGGGACAAACCGTCCTACACCATCGATACGCTGGAATCGATCCGCGCCGAACTGGCCGGCCACGACCAGCTGTTCCTGGTGCTGGGCTGGGATGCCTTCTGTGGTCTGCCGGGCTGGCACCGCTGGGAAGAATTGCTGCAACACTGTCACATCCTGGTGCTGCAACGCCCGGATGCCGACGTAGAACCCCCTGACGAGCTGCGCAACCTGCTGGCTGCGCGCTCGGAGAGCGATCCCGCCGCCATGTCCGGCCCGGCGGGAAATATTTCGTTCGTCTGGCAGACGCCGCTTGCGGTGTCGGCTACACAGATCCGACAGCTGCTGGCCAGCGGCAAATCGGTGAGGTTCCTGGTGCCGGACGCCGTACTGGCCTACATCGAGGCGCACGAACTGTATCGTGCGCCTAACTGACGGTGCCTCTGGCGCCTCATCCAACGAGTTGAACGAGTTTTATATGAGCAAGCAGAAAACCAATGGCATCAGTGGCGAAGAACTGGTCAAACTGACCATTAGCGCTCTGGAAGACGTCAAAGCCCAGGACATCCAGGTCATCGACGTGCGCGAAAAGCACAGCCTGACCGACTACATGATCATTGCCACCGGTACCTCCAACCGCCAGATCAACGCGATGCTGGAAAAGGTCCGTGAAGCGGTCAAGAAACAAGGCGCACAGCCGCTGGGCGAAGAAGGCAAGGGTGACAGCGACTGGGTGCTGCTGGACCTGAACGACGTCATCGTGCACATGATGACCGCCGCTGCCCGCCAGTTCTACGACCTGGAGCGTCTGTGGGCGGGTGCCGAGCAGAGCCGTGCTGCTGATGCCAAGCATCACAGCCCGGAAAACGCCAGCGCCTACTTCGATGACAAGATCAAAGACCGGGAATAAGGAAGCGTCGTGCGTCTGCGCCTGATCGCGGTCGGCTCGCGCATGCCGAAGTGGGTCGAGGAAGGTTGGCATGAATATGCCAAGCGCCTGCCCGCCGAGCTGTCGCTGGAGCTGGTGGAAATCCCGCTGAACACCCGTGGCAAGAATGCCGATGTCGCCCGCCTGATCCGTCAGGAGGGCGAAGCCATGCTGAGCAAGGTTCAGCCTGGGGAACGCATTGTCACCCTCGAGGTCCATGGCAAGCCCTGGAGCACCGAGCAGCTGGCGACCGAGCTGGACCGCTGGCGCCTGGATGCGCGAACGGTGAATTTGATGGTGGGCGGCCCGGAAGGCCTGGCGCCTGAGGTTTGCGCGCGCGCCGAGCAACGCTGGTCGCTGTCGCCGCTGACCCTGCCACACCCGTTGGTAAGGATACTGATCGGCGAGCAGATCTACCGCGCCTGGACCGTGTTGTCCGGGCACCCATACCACAAATGAGCCTGTAAGCAGTCAGATGTCGCAGCCGATCCGCCTCAAGGACCACGAGAAAGACGCCCGCCTGGTGCGCAACCGCGTCGTGGTCGGCGCGGTGGCGATCATGCTGCTTATTTGCGTGCTGATCGCGCGGCTGTACTACCTGCAGATCATCCAGTACGACTATCACTCGACGCTGTCAGAGAACAACCGGGTGCATGTGCAGCCGATCCCGCCGACCCGCGGGCTGATCTTCGACCGCAACGGGGTAATCGTTGCCGACAACCGGCCCAGCTTCAGCCTGTCGATGACCCGCGAACGTGCGGGTAACTGGCAGGAAGTGCTGGATACTATCGTCGAAGTACTGGACCTGACGGCCGACGACCGGGCCCTGTTCGAGAAGCGCATGCGCCAGGGCCGTCGGCCGTTCGAGCCGGTGCCGATCTTGTTCGAACTCAACGAAGAGCAGATCGCCCGGGTGGCGGTGAACCAGTTCCGCCTGCCAGGCGTGGAAGTGGTGGCCCAACTGGTGCGGCATTACCCGCAGGGTGCGCATTTCGCCCATTCGGTGGGTTATGTGGGGCGGATCAACGAGAAAGAGCTGAAAACGCTCGACCCGGTGAACTACAGCGGCACCCACCATATCGGCAAGACCGGCATCGAGCGCTTCTACGAAGACGACCTGCACGGCCAGGTCGGCTACGAAGAAGTCGAGACCAACGCCCGAGGCCGCGTGCTGCGGGTGCTCAAGCGCACCGACCCGAAACCGGGCAAGGACATTGTGCTGAGCCTGGACATCAAGCTGCAGGAAGCCGCCGAGGCCGCCCTGGGTGGCCGGCGTGGCGCAGTGGTAGCACTCGACCCACGCACTGGCGAGGTGCTGGCGATGGTCAGTCAGCCCAGCTTCGACCCCAACCTGTTCGTCACGGGCATCAGCTTCAAGGCCTATGCCGAACTGCGCGATTCGATCGACCGGCCGTTGTTCAACCGCGTGCTGCGTGGCCTGTACCCGCCCGGTTCGACCATCAAGCCGGCGGTAGCCATCGCCGGCCTGGACAGTGGCGTGGTCAATGCCAGCAGCCGGGTGTTCGACCCAGGCTATTACCAACTGCCCAACTATGACCACAAATACCGTAACTGGAACCGCTCCGGCGATGGCTGGGTCGACCTGGACACCGCGATCATGCGTTCCAACGACACCTACTTCTACGACCTTGCGCACAAGATGGGCATCGATCGGCTGTCCAGCTATATGAACAAGTTCGGCATCGGCCAGCGGGTTTCCCTCGACATGTTCGAGGAGTCCGCCGGGTTGATGCCGTCGCGCGAATGGAAGCGTGCCACCCGCCGTCAGGCCTGGTTCCCCGGTGAAACACTGATTCTCGGCATTGGCCAGGGCTATATGCAGGCCACGCCGCTGCAACTGGCCCAGGCCACTGCGCTGATCGCCAACAAGGGGGTGTGGAACCGCCCGCACCTGGCCAAGACCATCGAAGGCCAGCAGCCTGTGGACGACAACCCTATGGAAAACATCGTGCTGCGTGACAAGTCCGACTGGGCCAAGGTCACCCATGGCATGGAGCAGGTAATGCACGGCGCCCGCGGCACTGCGCGCAAGGCTGCCGCCGGCGCCCAGTACCGCATTGCCGGCAAGAGCGGTACCGCCCAGGTGGTGGCGATCAAGCAAGGCGAGAAGTACGACCGCAACAAGCTTCAGGAGCGCCACCGCGACCACGCCCTGTTCGTCGCCTTTGCGCCGGCCGAAGCCCCGAAAATCGTGGTATCGGTGATGGTCGAGAACGGTGAGTCCGGCTCGGGTGTCGCCGCGCCCGTGGTACGCCAGATCATGGACGCCTGGCTGCTCGACGAAAATGGCCGGCTCAAGCCCGAGTTCGCGCCTGCCACCGTTACCCAGGAATCGGCCCTGTGATGAACAATTTCGATCGCATGCTCTCCAGTGAGGATGTGATGCGTCGGCGCGCCAGCTTTCTGCAGCGTATCCATGTCGACGGCCCCTTGCTGATCATTCTGCTGACCCTTGCGGCCGGCAGCCTGTTCGTCCTGTATTCAGCCAGTGGCAAGAACTGGGACCTGCTGCTCAAGCAGGCCACCTCGTTCGGCATAGGCCTGGTGTCGATGTTCGTCATCGCCCAGCTGGAGCCGCGCTTCATGGCCCGCTGGGTGCCGCTGGCGTACTTGACCGGGGTGCTGTTGCTGGTGGTGGTGGACGTGATGGGCCACAACGCCATGGGCGCCACGCGCTGGATCAACATCCCCGGGGTGATCCGCTTCCAGCCCTCGGAATTCATGAAGATCATCATGCCGGCGACCATCGCCTGGTACCTCTCCAAGCGCACCTTGCCGCCCCACCTGAAGCACGTGGCGATCAGCCTGGTGCTGATTGGCGTGCCGTTCATCCTGATCGTGCGCCAGCCCGACCTGGGCACGGCGCTGCTGATTCTCGCCTCCGGCGCCTTTGTGCTGTTCATGGGGGGGCTGCGCTGGCGCTGGATCCTCAGTGTGCTGACGGCGGCGGTGCCGGTCGCGGTGGCGATGTGGTTTTTCGTCATGCACGACTACCAGAAGCAACGGGTACTGACCTTCCTCGACCCGGAAAGCGACCCGCTGGGCACGGGCTGGAACATCATCCAGTCGAAGGCGGCGATCGGCTCGGGCGGGGTGTTCGGCAAGGGCTGGCTGCTCGGCACCCAGTCGCACCTGGATTTTCTGCCGGAAAGCCACACTGACTTCATCATCGCCGTACTGGGCGAGGAGTTCGGCCTGGTCGGCATCTGCCTGTTGCTGATCGTCTACCTGTTGCTGATCGGCCGTGGCCTGATGATCACCGCCCAGGCGCAGACCCTGTTCGGCAAGCTGCTCGCGGGCAGCCTGACCATGACTTTCTTTGTGTACGTGTTCGTCAATATCGGGATGGTCAGCGGCCTTCTGCCTGTGGTGGGCGTGCCGCTACCCTTCATCAGCTATGGCGGAACATCGTTGGTGACGCTGCTGTCAGCGTTTGGCGTTTTGATGTCGATCCACACGCACCGCAAATGGATCGCACAGGTTTGAATAAGGTGAAGAATTTCATGCAAGCAGTGCGTAACTGGGCTGCCCGTTGTGCGCCGTGGATTGGCGCGGTGGGCCTGTTCGGCGCTGTACAGCTGGCCCATGCCGGCGATTATCAAGGCTCACCGCAGGTGGCCGAGTTCGTTGGCGAAATGAGCCGCGACTATGGTTTTGCCCCGGAGCAGTTGATGAGCGTGTTCCGTGAAGTGCAGCGCAAGCAGTCGATCCTCGACGCCATCTCGCGCCCGGCCGAAAAGGTCAAGCCGTGGAAGGACTACCGGCCGATGTTCCTCACCGACGCGCGCATTGCCCGTGGTGTGGACTTCTGGCGCCAGCACGAGGCCGTGCTGGCCCGTGCCGAGCAGGAATACGGCGTGCCGGCGCAGTACATTGTTTCGATCATCGGTGTGGAAACGTTCTTTGGTCGCAACACCGGCAACTACCGGGTGATCGATGCGCTGTCGACGCTGGGCTTCGATTACCCGCCGCGGGCCGAGTTCTTCCGCAAGGAACTGCGCGAGTTCCTGCTGCTGGCCCGTGATGAACAGCTCGACCCGCTGACGCTCAAAGGCTCCTATGCCGGCGCCATGGGCCTGCCGCAGTTCATGCCGAGCAGTTTTCGCAACTACGCGGTGGACTTCGACGGCGATGGCCACATCAATATCTGGAATAACCCGGACGATGCCATCGGCAGCGTCGCCAGCTACTTCAAGCGCCATGGCTGGGTGGCGGGCGGGGGCGTGGTCAGTCGCGCCTGGGTGGACGGTGCAGGTGCCGAGCAAGGCCTGACCACCGGTATCGAGCCGGTGAAAACGGTAGGGGAGTTGCGCGCGCTTGGCTGGTCGGTTCATGATTCGCTGCGCGATGATCTGCCGGTTACTGCCTTCCGCCTTGAGGGCGACAATGGTCCCGAGTACTGGGTTGGCCTGAAGAACTTCTACGCGATCACTCGCTACAACCGCAGCGTGATGTATGCCATGGCGGTGCATCAGCTTGCGCAACAGCTGGTTCAAGCACGGGGCGTCAAGTAATGCGCGCAATCATCTCTGCCAACTCCTTCAAACTGCTGACCTGCCTCGCCGTTGGCGTGGTGCTGGCCAGCTGTTCATCCAGCCGCCCGACCCCGCAAAGCAGTGGCAACGTGGTGCGTACCCAGCCGGGGCTGGACATCAACCGGGCCCACAAGGACGGCGCGCCCTGGTGGGACGTGGATGTGAACAAGATCCCCGATGCCACGCCGACCGTGCACACCGGCAACTACAAGGCCAACCCCTACACGGTGCTGGGCAAGACGTATTACCCGATGCAGGACTCGCGCAATTACCGCGCCGAGGGCACCGCATCGTGGTACGGCACCAAGTTCCACGGCCAGAACACTGCCAACGGCGAGCTGTACGACCTGTATGGCATGAGCGCGGCGCACAAGACCCTGCCGCTGCCGGCCTACGTGCGGGTGACCAACCTGGCCAACGGCCGTAGCGTGATCCTGCGGGTGAATGACCGTGGCCCGTTCTATTCCGACCGTATTATCGACCTGTCCTACGCGGCGGCGAAAAAGCTCGGCTATGCCGAGACCGGCACCGCGCATGTGCGCGTCGAGGGGATCGACCCGCAGCAGTGGTGGGCCCAGCGTGGGCAGACGCCGCCGATGGTGCTGAAAGAGCCGCAGGTGGCCCAGACCCAGGCGATCCCGGCCAGTACCGGACGTGTCGAGCAATGGACCCCGCCGGCACAGCAGCATGCGGCGCCGGTGGTGCCGGTGCAGGTGGGTGGCAACAATGTGCCTGGCGGTGCGGGTGGCAGCTTCCTTCAGGTCGGCGCCTTCGCCAACCCGGATGCCGCCGAGCTACTGCGCTCCAAACTCAGCACCATGGTCAATGCACCGGTGTTCATCAGCTCGATCGTGCGTAACCAGCAGACCCTGCACCGCGTGCGCCTGGGGCCGATCGGCAGCCAGGGCGAGATCCAGCAAGCACAAGACAGCATCCGCCTGGCGAACTTGGGGCAGGCCAAGCTGGTCACAGCAGACTGACCGCGTCGTCTTCTTCGCGGGCACACCCGCGCCCAGAGGGGTATGCGACACCCTGTGGGCGCGGGCGTGCCCGCGAAGAAGGCAACACCAAACTGTCGGTTTTGTCATGAATTGCCGGGCGCGGCCATGTACAATGACGGCTTTTGCCCGCAGCGACATAAAGCCGCACGTTCGCGGGCCAGGCCAACGGCCATAAAACTAGACTGACTGGCGCTGGGCACATGATCTTGCCCAGGGAACATCTCAGACCATTAGCGATTTTCGAGAGACGGATGAACATCACCAACCTTGCCAAACGACTTTGCCTGCCTGTACTGCTGATGATCACGCCTGCCGCCTTCGCGGCAGAGCAGATGACGCCGGCGCCACCGCAACTGGCAGCCAAGTCCTACGTACTCATGGACGCGTCCAGCGGCAACGTGCTGGTCGAGAACAACGGTGACGAGCGCCTGCCGCCAGCCAGCCTGACCAAGCTGATGACCGCCTACATCGCCACCCTGGACATCCGCCGCGGCCAGATCGGTGAGAACGACCCGGTTACCGTCAGCGAAAACGCCTGGCGTACTGGCGGTTCGCGCATGTTCATCAAAGTCGGTAGCCAGGTGACTGTCAGCGACCTGCTGCATGGCATCATCATCCAGTCCGGCAACGACGCCTCGGTCGCTTTGGCCGAGCACATCGCAGGCAGTGAAGATGCCTTCGCCGACATGATGAACAAAACGGCTGCCGACCTGGGCATGAGCAACAGCCACTTCATGAACCCCACCGGCCTGCCGAACCCGGAGCATTACTCGTCGGCGCATGACATGGCGACCCTGGCCCGTGCGATCATCACCGTCGATCCGGCCCACTACGCCATCTACTCGCAGAAAGAGTTCTTCTGGAACAACATCAAGCAGCCTAACCGCAACCTGCTGCTGTGGCGTGACAAGACTGTCGATGGCCTGAAGACCGGCCACACCGACGAAGCGGGCTACTGCATGGTGGCTTCGGCTGTTCGCGATGGCCAGCGCCTGATCGCCGTGGTGTTTGGCACCAACAGCGAGCAGTCCCGTGCTGCCGAGACCCAGAAGCTGCTGACCTACGGCTTCCGCTTCTTCGAAACCCAGACCTTCTACCAGAAAGGCACCGAGCTGACCCAGGCCCCGGTCTGGAAGGGCGCCACCAGCCAGATCAAGGCTGGCCTGGCTGACGACCTGACCATGACTATGCCTAAAGGCCAATTGAAGCGTCTGCAAGCTTCGATGACCATGAACCCGCAGCTCACCGCGCCAATCGCCAAAGGTGACGTGATCGGCAAAGTGGAAGTCAAACTGGACGAGAAAGTGGTTCACAGCGCCGACCTGATCGCCCTTGATGGCGTCGAGGAAGGTGGTTTCTTCCGCCGTATGTGGGATAGCATCCGTCTATTCTTCTTCGGGTTGTTCAACTGATACGTGACCTGCATGCCCCCGCGTATCTAGCGGGGGCGTTGTTGTTGCCACGGCTTACGAGGCCGTTTCCGCCATGAGCGAACCAGACGTCAAGTCGCACAAGATCGAATTCCCTTGCGCTGATTACCCGATCAAGGTAATCGGCGATACTGTTGTCGGCTTCAAGGACACGGTGATCGAGATTCTCAGCAAGCACGCCAAGGTCGACCTTTCCACGCTGGCTGAACGCCAGAGCAAGGAAGGCAAGTACACCACCGTGCAATTGCACATCGTTGCCACCAGCGAAGATCAGCTGCACGATATCAACAGCGCCCTGCGCGCTACCGGCATCGTGAAAATGGTGCTCTGATGTCCGCCTGTCTCGGTTTTCGCGAGCTTGGCCTGCAGCCCTATGAACCGGTGCTGGAGGCCATGCGTCGCTTTACCGAGCAGCGCAGCCCGTGCAGCCAGGATGAAATCTGGCTGGTCGAGCACCCCGCGGTCTTCACCCAGGGCCAGGCCGGCAAGGCCGAGCACCTGCTGGTACCGGGCGACATCCCGGTGGTGCAGACCGACCGCGGTGGCCAGGTGACCTACCATGGCCCCGGTCAGCAGGTGGCCTACCTGCTGCTGGACGTGCGCCGGCTGGGCTTTGGCGTACGCGAGCTGGTCAGCCGTATCGAACAGGCCTTGATCGGCCTGCTCGCCAGTTACGACGTGCAGGCATCGGCCAAGCCCGATGCTCCTGGCGTCTATGTCGATGGAGCGAAGATCGCCTCCCTCGGCCTGCGAATTCGCAACGGCCGTTCGTTCCACGGCCTTGCCCTGAACGTGGACATGGACCTTGCGCCATTCCGCCGAATCAACCCCTGCGGCTATGCGGGGCTGGCCATGACCCAGCTGCGCGATCTGGCAGGTCCGATCGAACTCGACGAGGTCAGGACAAGGCTGCGCGGACAGCTGGTCAAGCACCTCGACTACGCTGAGCAGACGACCCTCACGGGCGGAATCGACTGAATATGACAACTGTGCAAGAAGCCGTGCCGAACCTGATATCTACCCAGGATGTCACCCCGCGCCAAGCGCCGAAGAAGGTGGAAGCTGGGGTCAAACTGCGTGGCGCCGACAAAGTCGCGCGCATCCCGGTAAAGATCATCCCTACTGACGAACTGCCGAAAAAGCCTGACTGGATCCGCGTGCGTATCCCGGTGTCGCCTGAGGTAGACCGTATCAAGCAACTGCTGCGCAAGCACAAGCTGCACAGCGTATGCGAAGAGGCCTCCTGCCCGAACCTGGGCGAGTGCTTCTCCGGTGGTACCGCCACCTTCATGATCATGGGTGACATCTGCACCCGCCGCTGCCCGTTCTGCGACGTTGGCCATGGCCGACCTAAACCGCTGGACCTGGACGAGCCGAAGAACCTGGCTGTCGCCATTGCCGACCTGCGCCTGAAGTACGTGGTGATCACCTCGGTAGACCGCGACGACCTGCGTGACGGCGGTGCCCAGCACTTTGCCGACTGCATCCGCGAAATTCGCGCGCTGTCCCCGGGTGTGCAGCTGGAAACCCTGGTGCCGGACTACCGTGGGCGAATGGATGTTGCGTTGGCGATCACTGCGCAAGAGCCGCCAGATGTGTTCAACCACAACCTTGAGACGGTGCCGCGCCTGTACAAGGCCGCGCGTCCGGGTTCGGATTACGACTGGTCGCTGGACCTGCTGCAGAAATTCAAGCAGATGGTACCGCACGTACCGACCAAGTCGGGGCTTATGCTTGGCCTGGGTGAGACTGACGAAGAGGTGATCGAGGTCATGCACCGCATGCGCGAGCATGAAATCGACATGCTCACCCTCGGCCAGTACTTGCAGCCATCGCGTAGCCACCTGCCGGTGCAACGTTTCGTTCACCCGGACACCTTCGCCTGGTTCGCCGAGGAAGGTTACAAGATGGGCTTCAAGAACGTCGCCTCTGGCCCGTTGGTGCGTTCTTCGTACCATGCTGACCAGCAAGCTCACGAAGCCAAGATCAAGCTCTGAACCAAAGAGCAGAGCCACGTATGCCGATGCACGCCGACAGGCGGCGTCGGCATTTTTATTTGCGCCCCACGCGCTGCTAGGAGCTGCGATGAATTGCGCCGAAACCCTCCAACCCAGCCTGCCAGCTGCGCTGCCGGCTAACGCCTGCTTTGCCATTGTCGCGCCGGCGGGCGCGGCGCGTCTGGATACGCACAAGGTCAGCCAGTGGTTTGCTGACCGCGGTTACCGTTGCCGTATCTACCCGGGTGCCCTGCAGGCGCAGGGCTATTTGGCGGGACCGGATCAACAGCGCCTGCAGGACCTGCATGACGCGTTTGCCGACCCGGCCATCGACGCCATCCTCTGCATGCGCGGCGGCTACGGCAGCATGCGCTTGCTCGGTCAGCTCGACTTCGAGCTGATTCGGCGCAACCCCAAGCCGTTGATCGGCTACAGCGACATTACCGCGCTGCACACGGCGATCTACCGGCATAGCGGGCTGGTTACCTTCCATGGGGGGATGCTCAATGCCGACCTGCTGGGCGCCAAGTTGCCGCCGACCGAGTCATCGTTGCTGGCGCAGCTGGGCGGGCACGTACGGGCAGGCGAGCAGCTTGTGCACCCGGCGGGCTATGCCTTGAGCAGTGTGTTGCCGGGTGTGGCCAGCGGCCCGCTGCTGGGCGGCAACCTGTCGATGCTGGGTGCGACCATGGGGACGCTTGCCGAGCTGGAGGCCCAGGGCTGCATCTTGTTCATCGAGGACGTCAACGAGCCGTTGTACCGGGTCGACCGGCTGCTGACCCAGTTGCGCCTGGCGGGCAAGCTGGAGGGGGTGAAAGGCGTGCTGGTGGGGGACTTTGCCGGGATTACCACGGCGGCGTTGGCGCCGTTGCTGGAGGAGACCTTCGCGCCGCTGGGTGTGCCGGTGCTGGCGGGGTGGCGCAGTGGGCATTGCGACCCGAATGTGTGCTTGCCGCTGGGGGCTCGGGTCAGGCTGGACAGTGATCGGCAGAGCCTGGTGCTGGAGCAGGACCTGTTCAAGGTTTGAGGTTGTCGGGGCTGCTTTGCAGCCCATCGCGGCACAAGGCCGCTCCTACAGGGGATTGCGATACCTTGCAGTTACGCGGTTGGCTGTAGGAGCGCCCCCAGCATTCTCATTGCTGACGCAGGCTCTCAAGCAGCTTGTGGGTCGGGTAGCCATCTGCTGGCCACCCCAGCCCCTGCTGGGCAGTGCGAATGGCCTTGCGGGTATTGGCGCCGATGATGCCATCGGCATTCCCGGCCTCATGGCCACGGCTGTTCAACAAGTTCTGCAACTCCATGCGCTCGCTGCGACTCAACGGCAGGTCTTCTTTCGGCCAACTGCCGGCAATGAAGCCCCAGCCGCTGAAGCGGTCCCCCAGCAGGCTTACCGCCAGTGCGTAGGACGAAGAGTTGTTGTACTTCAGAATGGCGCGGAAGTTGTCCAGTACCAAAAACGCCGGCCCGCGGGCGCCAGCCGGCAGCAGCAGGGCGGCTGACAGCTGGTTGCTGTTGGCGGGCAACTGCGTGCCTGCAGGCAGTTTCACGCCCATTGCCAGCCACTCGCTCACCGGTTTGCGCAGCGCGCCATCGGCTTGCCAGAAATCGAAACCAGCTGGCACTTGTACCTCGAAGCCCCATGGCTGACCACGCTTCCAGCCCGAGCTTTGCAGGTAATGCGCCGTCGAGGCCAGGGCATCCGGTGTGCTGTTCCAGATGTCGCGGCGGCCATCACCGTCGAAGTCCACGGCATGGGTGTTGTAGGTGGTGGGGATGAACTGGGTCTGGCCCATGGCGCCGGCCCACGAGCCACGCATGGCCTCGGGCTGGATGTCGCCATGCTGGATGATCTGCAGCGCGGCGATGAGCTGGTCCTGGGCGAACTGCGGGCGACGGCCCTCATAGGCCAGCGTGGCCAGCGAGCGAATCACCGACTTGTTGCCCTGGAACTGGCCAAAGTTGCTTTCCATGCCCCACACCGCGACCAGCACCTGGCGATCCACGCCATAGCGTTGTTCGAGGCGGGTCAGCAGCTCGGCGTTCTGCTCCAGCAGCTTCTTGCCGTTGCGTACCCGCAGAGGCGACAGGGCGCCGTCGAGGTATTCCCACACCGGGCGGGTGAACTCAGGCTGGCTGCGGTCGGCCTTGATCACGTCCATGTCGGGGGTGACGCCGAGGAAGGCACTGTCGAACGTGCTCGGCGAGATGCCGGCTTGCAGGGCTTGCTGGCGGAAGCCTGCCTGCCACTGGGCGAAGGTTTGCAGAGGCTGGATTTCAGTGCTGACGTCGGGCGTTGTGCCGGGCACAGTCACCACTGGAGCGGGTTGGGCAGGGGCCAGCGGCAGTGCGTCGGCAGCGGTGGGCTTTTCCGCGCAGGCCACAAGCAGGATGAAGCTGGAGGCCGCGATCAGCTGGCGGGTTTCCCAACGGGGGATAAGACGGAAGAGCATGCACAGATCCAGAATTGCAGGTCAGGTGACGACCATACCATGCCTGCGCTTGCGATGCTTTCATGCTGCCAAAAAGTAGGAAGCCTCCCAATCTCTTGATTGGAAGGCTTCGCGGCGGTAGCTGCCTTTGCCCTTGTCCGGTCGTTCCTGGCGGCAGCGGAACAGGGGTTGGGCAACGATGGACTTGGCCTTGTTGGGGCCGTGCTTTTTCGGCTTTTTGCTCATGGCGGGTTCCCGGTTTGGGTGGGGTTTCGGGGCGCACTGTAGGGCTTGGGCTGCGGGGGAGCCAATTGATTGTGTTTATGGCTGGGATGTTAGGGCCGCTTCTCGGCCCCGGCTATTCCGGAGGTAGCGCCAGGCGCTGGCCTGCCATCAACAGCGACAAGCGCGCAAGACCCGTCCAGGGCGAGCCCTCGGCCTGGCCCTTGATCTGCGCATCGATACGCTGGGCATCCTGCAGCAACTGTGCCCAGCGTCGCGCCGACAAGCGTTGCAGGGCTTTGCTGACCAGCGGTCGGCGTTTGTCCCAGATCGGCGGGCGGGCCTGGCTGAAGGCCTTGTCCAGCGGCACCCCCTGGCTGAACTGTTGGGCCAGCCCGGCCAGTTGGCGCAACTCGCGAGCCAGGGCCCAGAGGATCACTGGCGGTTCCACGCCTTCACCACGCAAGCCCTCGAGCATGCGCAGGGCATGTGCTGCTTCGCCATTGAGAATGGCGTCGACCAGGCCGAAGACATCGAAGCGGGCGCTGTCGGCGACGGCGGCCTGCACGGTTTCCACGGTGATCGGGTTGCCATCGGCGAGCAGCTTGAGCTTTTCGATTTCCTGCGCGGCGGCCAGCAGGTTGCCTTCCACGCGCGCAGCGATCAGGTCGACAGCGTCACGTTGCGCCGACAGGCCGGCTTGCTGCAGCCGCTGGTTGATCCACTGCGGCAGCTGGTGCACATCCACCGGCCAGATCTGGATGAACTGGCAGTGCGCACCCTCGATCAAGGCCTTGCCCCACTTGGTCTTCTGCGCACTGCCGTCCAGCTTGGGCAAGCTGACCAGCAGCAAGGTGTCTTCGGCAGGGTTGGCGCAGTATTCGATGAGCGCAGCGGCGCCTTTGTCACCGGGCTTGCCCGAGGGCAGGCGCAGTTCCAGCAGGCGGCGCTGGGCGAACAGCGACAGGCTGGCGCCAGCCTGGAGCAGGGTGCCCCAGTCGAAGTTGGCGTCGGCACTGAATACCTGGCGTTCGTCGAAGCCTTGCTGGCGTGCCGCGTTACGGATGGCGTCAGCGGCTTCCTGGCACAGCAGCGGGTCGTCGCCGCTGACCACGTAGACCGGTGCCAGGGCGCCTTGCAGGTGCTTGTTGAGTTGGGCGGGGGCGAGTTTCATGGGAAACAGGTGAGGCACCCGAGGGTGCCCCACGCGGGCTTAGTTGCCCGGCACTTCCAGCGGCGACTGCTGAGGCGTTTCGGCCTGCTGTCGGCGAGCGGCCTCCAGTGCGTCGGCTTCGGCCTTGGCACGCTCGTCGGCCTTGCGCTGCAGCTCGTCCAGCTGGGACGGGCTCAGCATCTGCAGGCGGACAACCATGGCGTTGACCAGGTCGCGGCGCATTTCTTCACGGGCGCGGTTGGCTTCCTGCTCGGAACCGGTGACGTTCGAGCCGTCACGCACGTAGATCTTGCGTACCTGCAGCTTGTCGCTCAGCAGCTCCAGGTTGTTCAGGCCCTGGATGCTGTAGCTCAGATCGGTGGTCAGCTCGTACTCGGCGGTACGGTTGCCGCTGTTGTAGGTTGCCGAGCGCTCGCGCTCCTGCTCGTTGGTCAGCACCAAGCGGTAAGGCGCGCCAGCATGCACGTTGACACCGCTCCGCTCCAGTACCTTGCGCAGCTCGACCACGGTCGGGCCGTAGGCATTGCGTGCACTGACATCCATTTCCTTCACACTCAGCTCGGTAGAGCCGGTGCCGCGCAGCTGGAAACCGCAGGCGCTGAGCATGACCGCCAGGCCGACTACCAGCAAATTGCGTTTGATCATGTTGTTGCTCCCTTGTGGGCCTGTTCCGCCCACCCGCAGCCACTGCGGGTGGGCGTTTTCATCAGTTGGCGACGATGTTGACCAGCTTGCCCGGTACCACGATGACCTTGCGGATGGTGAGGCCATCGATGAAGCGCAGGACATTCTCGTTGCTGCGGGCGGCGGCTTCGACTTCTTCGCGGCTGGCCGCGGCAGGCATCTCGACCTGGCCGCGCAGTTTACCGTTGACCTGAACCACCAGGGTAACGGTGTCCTGCACCAGTGCCTGTTCGTCGACGCTCGGCCAGGCGGCATCGATCACCGACCCTGCATGGCCGAGGTGCTGCCACAGCGCGTGAGAAATGTGCGGGGTGATCGGTGCCAGCAGCAGGGTGACGGCTTCCAGGCCTTCCTGCAGCAGGGCGCGGTCCTGTTCGCTGGCCTGAGGGGCCTTTTCCAGCACGTTCATCACGGTCATCACCTGGGCGATGGCAGTGTTGAACTTGTGGAACTGGCCTACATCGGTGCTGGCCTGCTTGATGGCTGCGTGGATGGCGCGGCGGATGACCTTCTGTGCGTCGTCCAGGGCAGCGATATCCAGCTTGCCCGGCAGGCCTTGGCTGACGTGAGCCTGGGCCAGGCGCCAGACACGGCGCAGGAAGCGGCTGGCTCCCTCGACGCCGGAGTCGGACCACTCCAGGCTCATGTCGGGCGGCGAGGCGAACATCATGAACAGGCGGCAGGTGTCGGCGCCGTAGGCTTCGATCATCGATTGCGGATCGACGCCGTTGTTCTTCGACTTCGACATCTTCTCGGTGCCGCCGATTTCCACCGGCAGGCCGTCGGTCTTCAGGCGGGCGCCGATGATCTTGGCCTTGGCATCGCGCTCGATCTCGACATCGGCCGGGTTGAACCAGTCCTTGCCGCCATTGCTGGCCACGCGGTAGTAGGTTTCGGCGACCACCATGCCCTGGGTCAGCAGGTTCTTGAATGGCTCGTTCGAGGTGACCAGGCCTTCGTCGCGCATCAGCTTATGGAAGAAGCGCGCATACAGCAGGTGCAGGATCGCGTGTTCGATACCGCCGATGTACTGGTCTACCGGCAGCCAGTGGTTGGCGGCTTTCGGATCGACCAGGCCCTTGTCGTAGTTCGGCGAGGCGTAACGGGCGAAGTACCAGGACGATTCGACGAAGGTGTCCATGGTGTCGGTTTCGCGCTTGGCTGCAGTACCGCATTTCGGGCAGCTGCATTCATAGAACTCAGGCATGCGCGCCAGTGGCGAACCGGCGCCGTCCGGCACCACGTTCTCGGGCAGGGTGACCGGCAGTTGGTCTTCCGGCACCGGCACGTCGCCGCAGGACGGGCAGTGGATGATCGGGATCGGGCAGCCCCAGTAGCGCTGGCGGCTGATGCCCCAGTCGCGCAGGCGGAACTGTGTACGCGACTTGCCCAGTTCCTTGCGGATCAAAGCGGCTTCGATGGCGTCGAATGCACCGGCGAAGTCCAGGCCGTCGAACTCACCGGAGTTGATCAGCTGGCCGTGCTCGCCATAGGCGGCCTGCCATTCGTTGCCGACTTCATCACCAGCGCTGGTGCGCACCACGGCCTTGACCGGCAGCTTGTACTTGTGGGCGAACTCGAAGTCGCGCTCGTCGTGGGCCGGCACGGCCATTACCGCGCCATCGCCGTAGTGCATCAGCACGTAGTTGGCGACCCATACCGGCAGCTTCTCGCCGGTCAGCGGGTGCTCGACCAGCAGGGAAGTGGCCATGCCCTTCTTCTCCTGGGTGGCCATGTCGGCTTCGGCAACGCTGCCGCTCTTGCACTCGTCGATGAACGCCTGCAGCGCCGGGTTGCCCTGGGCAGCCTGGGTGGCCAGCGGGTGCTCGGCGGCAACGGCGACGTAAGTCGCGCCCATCAGTGTGTCCGGGCGGGTGGTGAAGACCTTCAAGGTGCCTTCGTGGCCGATGCTGGCCTGGTCGTACGGGAACTGTACTTCCATGCCGCGCGACTTGCCGATCCAGTTGCGCTGCATGGTCTTGACCTGCTCAGGCCAGCCCGGCAGCTCGTCGAGGCTTTCCAGCAGCTCGTCGGCGTAGTCGGTGATGCGGAAGTAGTACATCGGGATTTCGCGCTTCTCGATCAGCGCGCCCGAACGCCAGCCACGGCCGTCGATGACCTGCTCGTTGGCCAGTACGGTCTGGTCCGCCGGGTCCCAGTTCACGGTACCGTTCTTGCGGTAGATGATGCCTTTCTCGAACAGGCGGGTGAACAGCCACTGCTCCCAACGGTAGTAGTCGGGCTTGCAGGTGGTCACTTCACGTGCCCAGTCGATGGCCAGGCCCAGGCTCTTGAGCTGGGTCTTCATGTAATCAATGTTTTCGTAGGTCCACTTGGCCGGGGCGACGTTGTTTTTCATCGCCGCGTTTTCCGCGGGCATGCCGAAAGCGTCCCAGCCCATCGGCTGCAGGACGTTCTTGCCCAGCATGCGCTGATAGCGGGCAATCACGTCGCCGATGGTGTAGTTGCGCACGTGGCCCATGTGTAGCTTGCCGCTCGGGTACGGGAACATCGATAGGCAATAGTAGGTGTCTTTGCCTGGCTGTTCGGTAACAGCGAACGATTGTTGCTCGTCCCAGAAGTTCTGGGCGGCGGCTTCGATATCACGGGGCGTGTATTGTTCGTGCATGGCTACTTTTGGCTGAGAGAGAAGAGACCTTGTTCCAGGCAGCGGAACCTCGCTGCAACCGGTACTCCGGTGTCGTTTAGAGTGAACGCCGTAGCATACAGCAGCGTTGCGTATCGTGGGAAACCTTCGTTGCGAATGCCCGCTGGTCGCGGCAGGCGGCTGCTTTTCATTGCGCCGCTAAGCTCAGGTGTGGGGGGAGATATTCTTTATCTTCAATGAGGTGAACGGATGGGAGAGACGCAGCTACCCGCAATCAAGCCGGAGCTTTACGAGCGCCTGATCGACCGGCTTGGCCTGGCACTGGAAGCGGCCAGGACCTCGGTGCGATTGCGTGACGAGATGCCAGCCGAGCTGGAATTGCGCGGCCTGAGCCACGCCGAGTTCGAAGTGATCAAGGCCTACCTGGATGCAATCCCGGAGCGCCCAAGTGCCTGTGCCGGCAGTTACCCACAAGCGGAGCCGACATCGGCCAAGATCATCTGGCTCAAGGACAAGAAACGCCCCGCCAATGCGGCGAGATCCAGGACGCTGCCACATCGCTAGCCGTTCAGGATGCCAGCCGCAGGCCATCGCGCGCCGGTTCTGCAATATCACACAACCACACAGCTCACGATTGGCGCCGGTCGCACCCTTGTTGACCGGCGTCGATCCTTTTAGGCTGCACCCCTGCCAAGGAGGTGTGGCCGATGCCGATCCGATTCTTCATCAAACAATGGCTGATGCCGCCCGGCATCCTGTTCCTGCTGCTGCTTGCGGCCTGGTGGCTGCGTGCGCGGCGGCCACGATTGGCGGCGCTGTGCTTTGCCGTGGGGCTTGGTGGGCTGTGGCTGATGAGCCTGCCGCTGGTGGTACAGGAAACCGCCCGTATGCTGGAAAGCGAGCCGCCGTTGGCCGTGGGCGACTGGGGCGCCCTGGCGAGCCGGGGATGCCATTGTAGTGCTAGGTGCGGGGCGTGAGCGCGGTGACCCGGCCTGGGGCGGTAGCGACCAGCCCACGGCCACGGCGCTGGAGCGTCTGCGCTTTGCCGCGCAGCTGGCCAAAGCATCGGGGTTGCCGGTGCTGACCAGCGGTGGGCTGCACTATGGCACGCCGCCGAGCGAAGCGCGGTTGATGGCTGATCGCCTGCGTGAAGACTTTGCGGTTGCGGTGAAGTGGCGCGAGGAGGCAAGCCGCACGACCTGGGAAAATGCTCAGTTCACCGCCAAGGTGCTGCAACCGCTGGGCATTCGTCGCGTAGTGGTGGTGACCCAAGCCTGGCACATGCAGCGCTCGCGCTGGAGCTTTGAGCAAGCGGGATTCGAGGTGGTGCCGGCGCCGGTGGGGTTCCTGGGACGCGATCATGCGCGGCCGTTTGCCGGGCTGCTGCCGGAGAGCCGGGCGATGTGGCAGAGCGGGCAGCTGCTTAATGAAGTGGTGGGGTTGGTGGGGTATCGGCTCTTCTATTGAACCTTGTGCTGCCTGTGACGGCCTCTTCGCGGGCTTGCCCGCTCCCACAGAATTAGCGCAGCCTTCGAGGCGTGTGCAGTCCCTGTGGGAGCGGGCAGGCCCGCGAAGAGGCCGTTACAGGCAGCATCATCAGACGGTTTTGGCTATGCGCCCTGCCAGCAACGCCCAGCCCAGCAGCAGCACACAGACGATCGCCAGCGGCCACGAGCGCCATTTCAGGTATGGCGTCAGTTGCTGCATCGGCACCACTTCGCCATACAGCACCGCCTGCTGGAATTGCGGCACTTGCGTGGTAATGCGGCCAAACGGGTCGATCAGGGCAGTCACGCCGTTGTTGGTGGCGCGGATCATCCAGCGGCCGGCTTCCAGTGCGCGCATCTGTGCCATCTGCAAGTGCTGCAAGGGGCCTATCGATTTGCCGAACCAGGTGTCGTTGCTGATGGTCAGCAGCAGGTCGCTGCGTGCGGCCAGGCCTGCGGCAAACTCGGGGTAGACCACTTCGTAGCAGATGTACGGCGCAACCTGATAGCCCTTGGCCTGCAACAGCGGCTGGTCTTCAGGCCCGCGAGCGAAGTCGGACATGGGCAGGTTGAAGAACTCGATCATGCCCCGCAGCATGTCCTGCAGCGGCACGTATTCGCCAAACGGCACCAGCTTCTGCTTGAGGTAGGTGCCATCGCCTTCACCGGTGACGGTAATGCCGTTGTAGTAGCGGCGCTGGTGATGCACCACTTCACGCACCGGCACGCCTGTGATCAGCGCCGAATGACGCTCGGCGGCGAAGCGGCCCATCACGTCGATGTAACCCTGGGCCTGGTCCTTGAGCACCGGCACCGCGGTTTCAGGCCAGACCAGCAGGTCCACAGGTTTGGAGCTGAAGCTCAGGTCACGGTACAGCGCCAGTTGCGCGTCGCTGTGTGCCGGGTCCCATTTCAGGTCCTGCTCGACGTTGCCTTGAATGGCTGCCACTTTCAGCGGGTCGCCTGCCGGTTTGGTCCAGGCATGGCCCTTGAGTGCCAGGCCCAGTGCCCACGGGGCCAGTAACAGCAGGCAGGCGACTGCCAGGAACGAGGGGCGGGTGCGCAGGCGGTGCAGGTTGCACAGCAGGGCTGCTGTAAGCGCCAGGGCGAAAGAAACCAGCCATACGCCGCCCAGCGGTGCCAGGCCGGCCAGCGGGCCGTCCAGCTGGCTGTAGCCGGCGTAGAGCCAGGGGAAGCCGGTCAGGAACCAGCCGCGGAAGGCCTCTTGCAGCAGCCACAGGGCGGCGAAGCACAGCGCGTCGGCCAGTGGCGCTTCATTGCGCCTCAGCCAGCGCGCCCACAGCCAGGTGGGCAGGGCAAAGAACCAGGCCAACGCAGCGAAGAACGCCAACAGCAGCAGGATCGCCAACAGCGGCGAGGCGCCGCCGTAGGTGTTCATGCTGACGTAGATCCACCAGGTGCCGGCGCCATACAGGCCGAAACCGAACCACCAGCCCCGCCACATGGCCTGGCGCGGGCTGAGCTCGCGCAGGCCGAGGTAGAGCACGGCGATGGACAATATGGCCAGCGGCCAGATGTCGAACGGCGCCAGGGCCAGAAGGGTGGAAGCACCGGCCGCCAGGGCCAGCAGGTTACCGGGCCAGCCGGGGCGGGTGATCCAACGCATGTTTGTCCTTAACGGGTGATCGGGGTCAGGCGCAGCAAGTGTATCCGCCGGCTGTCGGCGTTGAGAATACGGAACTTGTAAGACCCGATCTCGGTGGTTTCGTTGCGCTTGGGCAGGTGGCCAAAGGCGCTCATCACCAGGCCGCCGACCGTGTCGAATTCGTCATCGGAGAACTCGCTGTCGAAGAACTCGTTGAAGTTTTCGATCGGGGTAAGCGCCTTGACCAGGAAGTCACCGCTGGGCAGCGGCTTGATGTAGCTGTCTTCCTCGACGTCGTGCTCGTCCTCGATATCGCCGACAATCTGCTCCAGCACGTCCTCGATGGTCACCAGGCCTGCCACACCGCCATATTCGTCGATGACGATGGCCATATGGTTATGGTTGGCGCGGAATTCGCGCAGCAACACGTTCAGGCGTTTGGACTCGGGCACGAAAGTGGCCGGGCGCAACAGGTCCTTGATGTTGAAACTGTCGCCGTTCTCCTTGAGGATCAGCGGCAGCAGGTCTTTGGCGAGCAGGATCCCGAGCACATCGTCGTGGCTTTCGCCGATCACCGGGTAGCGCGAGTGCGCGGCGTCGATCACCGCTGGCAGAAACTCGCGAGGCGACTGGCCTGCCTTGATGCTGTTCATCTGCGAGCGCGGCACCATGATGTCGCGCACCTGCAGGTCGGCGACCTGGATGGCGCCTTCGACGATGGTCAGCGCTTCGCTGTCCAGCAGTTTGTTCTGATGGGCTTCGCGCAGCAACTCAAGGAGCTCCTGGCGGTTTTTCGGCTCATGGGCAAAAGCCTGGGTCAGTTTGCCCAGCCAGGACTTTTGCCCGTTGCTCGATCGATCTTCGCTCATGGCGGTTCTCGTGATCCTTCGTGTTTCAGTGTGTGATTGAGTCGGTTTCATCGTCGGCATACGGGTCGGGGTGACCCAGTTCTGCCAGCAATTCCCGTTCCAGGCCTTCCATTTCTTCGGCTTCCTCATCATCGATGTGGTCATAGCCGAGCAGATGCAGGCAACCGTGAATGACCAGGTGCGCCCAGTGGGCCTCCAGCGACTTGCCTTGTTCGGCCGCTTCGCGCTCGACCACTGCTACACAGATCACCAGGTCGCCCAGCAACGGGATATCGAGCAGGTCGTCGGGTACATCGGCCGGGAACGACAGCACATTGGTCGCGTAATCTTTATGCCGGTAGGTGTGGTTCAGCTCACGGCCTTCGGCGTCCTCGACCAGGCGAATGGTCATTTCCGAGTCGGCGCTGCGCTGGCGCAGGGCCAGTTCGCACCAGCGGCGGAAGGCGGCGTCATCCGGGGCGGCAGCGTCCGTGGCCCGTTGGATATCAAGTTCAAGCATTTTTGCCGGGCGCCTCGGGCTTGGCCTGGTGGGCTTCGAAGCGGTCGTAGGCTTCGACAATACGCTGCACCAGTGGGTGACGAACCACATCTTTGGGCTGGAAGTGGGTAAAGCTGATGCCTGGAACGTCCTTCAGCACCTCGATGACGTGTGCCAGGCCGGACTTGGTGCCACGTGGCAGGTCGACCTGGGTGATGTCACCGGTGATCACCGCCGTGGAACCGAAACCGATGCGGGTGAGGAACATTTTCATCTGTTCCAGCGTGGTGTTCTGGCTTTCGTCGAGGATGATGAAGCTGTTGTTCAGGGTGCGGCCACGCATGTAGGCCAGCGGGGCGATCTCGATCACCTGGCGCTCTATCAGCTTGGCCACGTGCTCGAAGCCGAGCATTTCGTACAGGGCGTCGTACAGCGGGCGCAGGTACGGGTCAATCTTCTGCGCCAGGTCACCGGGCAGGAAGCCAAGCTTTTCGCCTGCCTCGACCGCCGGGCGCACCAGCAGGATGCGGCGCACCTGTTCGCGTTCCAGCGCATCCACCGCGCAGGCGACGGCAAGGTAGGTCTTGCCGGTACCGGCCGGGCCGATGCCGAAGTTGATGTCGTTGGCCAGGATTTCCTTCACGTAGCGCTGCTGGTTGAGCCCGCGTGGGCGGATGTTGCCCTTGCGCGTACGCAGCGACACGCTGACTTCGTTCACGGCCGGGTTGTCGATGTTCTCGACAGCCGACTCCTGAAGGTACAGGTGCACGGTTTCCGGCGACAGGTCGGTTGCCTTGGTCTCGCGGTAGAGACGGCGCAGCAACTGTTCGGCCGCAGAGGTGGTCTTGGGTTCGCCGATCAGTTCGAACTGATTGCCGCGGTTGCGGATTTCAATGGCCAAGCGCTGTTCGATCAGGCGCAAGTGCTCGTCGAACTGCCCGCACAGGTTGGCGAAACGGTGGGCCTCGAAGGGCTCGAGGATGAAACGATGGGGTTCTATGGGTGCGTTCAAGGTCGTTTTTAGCCGCTCGACGGCAATGGGTGTGAACTCAAGAATAACCCTTGAATGCCAGTGGCGAAAGCACTGAAACGTTCAACGGTATGTACTGCCTGTTCTGGCCTCTTCGCGGGTGAACCCGCTCCCACAGGTTGTGTGCATGACCTGTGGGAGCGGGTTCACCCGCGAAGAGGCCGGAGCAGGTATCATGCCTGCCTTTTCTTACGCATGTGTTATCCCTCCCATCATGAGCAAACGCGAACCTGCCATCTATAAAGTGATCTTCCTCAACCAGGGGCAGGTCTTCGAGATGTATGCCAAGCAGATCTACCAGAGCGACCTGTGGGGCTTCCTGGAAATCGAGGAGTTCGTGTTCGGCGAGCGCTCGCAGCTGGTGGTAGACCCGAGCGAGGAGAAGCTCAAGAGCCAGTTCGAGGGGGTGATCCGCAGTTTCGTGCCGATGCACTCGATCGTGCGAATCGACGAAGTCGAGCGCCTGGGCACGGCAAAGATCAGCGAAGCCAAGGGCGGCGGCAATGTGATGCCGTTCCCGATGCCAATGCCGGAAAAGTAACCGTCAGGGGAGCGGCGAGAACGGCGTGCGCCCTTCGGCGTTCTGCAGTTCCAGCAGGTATTTGCGGAAAATCTGGCCGAGCACCTGGGTGGCATGCTCCAGCTCGTCGCGGGGCATTTGCTCGGTCACTTCGTCGGCCATGTCCAATGCATCTTCGGCACCGTTGACCGCGGCCATCTTCAGCAGGATGTAGGCCTGCACGTTGTTGGCCTTGACCCCTTCGCCATGGAAGAACATCGCACCCAGACGGTACTGGGCGTCGGCCTGGCCTTGCAGCGAAGCCTTCTGGAACCAGTCCAGGGCTTTGTCGAGGTTTTTCGGCGTTTGCGTGTAGTAGTACTCGCCCAGTTCGAATTGCGCCTGGGCATCCCCCGCGGTAGCCGTCTGCTCGCAGGCCTTGAGGGCGTTTGCCAGGTCTTCAGGCTGAACATTCAAGGTGCAGCGGCCCGTCGCCGGAATCAGCAACGAGTTACCGCCCTCCGCCAAGGCCAGCAGGGGCTGAAGAAGCAACAGGCAGCCCAGGGTCAGGGCGCGGCCGGTGCGGTTCATGGGGATCGACTTACCTCTGCAAAGCTGCGGCCAATGTCTCTGGTGGCACATTATGGGATAAGCAGCGCCAACCTTACAAAGTTTTACTCGAATTTCTGCTTGGTTGGGGAAGTCAGCTGATTGTGCATGCGTAATTATTACCTGTACCGGCCTCTTCGCGGGGCAAGCCCGCTCCCACAGAGGCCGGTGCAGGCTGGCAATTACTTCAATGCAGCAAAGGCCTTTTCAGCTGCATCCAGGGTGATCTGCAGCTCCTTGTCGCCGTGGGCGATGGAGGTGAAGCCCGCCTCGAACGCGCTCGGTGCCAGGTACACGCCGCCTTCCAGCATCAGGTGGAAGAAGCGCTTGAAGCGTTCGGCATCGCTGCTCATCACGTCTTCGAACGTGACGATGTCGTCGGCGCCGCTGAAGTACAGGCCGAACATGGCGCCGGCCTGGGTGGTGACGAACGGTACGCCAGCGGCATCGGCACGTTGTTGCAGGCCATCAAGCATGCGGCTGGTGTAGTCGGTCAGCTCGGCGTGGAAGCCCGGGCGGCTGATCAGCTTCAGGGTGGTCAGGCCGGCGGCCATGGCCAGCGGGTTGCCCGACAGGGTGCCGGCCTGGTAGACCGGGCCGAGCGGGGCGATGCAGCCCATGATTTCGCGTTTGCCGCCGAAGCAGCCGACCGGCATGCCGCCACCGACGATCTTGCCGAAGGTGGACAGGTCCGGCTTAATGCCATAGTGGCCTTGGGCGCCGCCCAGGGAGACGCGGAAGCCTGTCATCACTTCGTCGAAGATCAGTACCACGCCGTGTTTGTCGCACTGCTCGCGCAGGCCTTCAAGGAAGCCCGGCGCTGGGGGGACGCAGTTCATGTTGCCGGCCACGGGCTCGACAATGATGCAGGCCACGGTCTGGCCGACCTCGGCCAGGGTTTTTTCGACCGCGGCAATGTCGTTGAACGGCAAGGTGAGGGTGTGCTTTGCAAAGTCTGCCGGCACGCCGGCCGAGCTTGGCACGCCTTGGGTCAGCAGGCCGGAACCGGCTTTTACCAGCAGGCTGTCGGAATGGCCGTGGTAGCAGCCTTCGAACTTGATGATGGCGTCACGGCCGGTGTAGCCACGGGCCAGGCGGATGGCGCTCATGGTGGCTTCGGTGCCCGAGCTCACCATGCGGACCATTTCCATGGATGGTACCAGCGAGCAGACCAGGTCGGCCATGTCGGTTTCCATGGCGGTGGGTGCGCCATAGGACAGGCCGTGTTCCAGTTGCTTGCGTACCGAGTCCAGCACGTCCGGGTGGCCGTGGCCAAGGATCATCGGGCCCCAGGAGCCGACGTAGTCGACGTAGCGCTTGTCGTCCTCGTCAACGACGTAGGCGCCTTCGGCATGCTTGAAGAACAGTGGCGTGCCGCCAACGCTCTTGAAGGCGCGGACCGGCGAGTTGACCCCGCCTGGGATGTGCTTCTGGGCTTTGGCGAACAGGTCTTCGGAACGGGACATGAAAGGTTCTCTCGAAATCAGGATGCGAACAAGGCGTTGAAGGCGCGGGCGCGGCGGGTGACTTCTTGCGCGCTGTCGGCACCGAACAGGCCATGGATCACCGCCAGCAGGTCGGCACCGTGGGCGACCAGCGGGGCGGCGTTGTCGAGGGTGATGCCGCCGATCACGGCAATCGGCAGTTTCACCTGGGCACGCGCCTGCTCCAGCAGTTCAACGTTGGCGGCGGGCGCGCCCGGCTTGGTAACGGAATTGAAGAAGCGGCCAAAGGCGACGTAGCTGGCGCCTTCACTGGCGGCCTGGGCGGCCAGCTCGAGGCTGGCGTGGCAGGTGGAGCCGATGATCGCCCGGCGGCCGAGCAGGGCGCGGGACGGGGTCAGCGGGCCGTCAGTCTGGCCCAGGTGTACGCCAACGCCCAGGCGCGCGGCCAGTTCGGCGTCATCGTTGATGAGCAGCTGGGTGCCGTAGCGCTCGCAGAGCTTCATCAGCCCTTCGGCTTCACGCAGGCGGCGCGCCGCGTCGTCACTTTTGTCGCGGTACTGCAGCAGGCACACGCCACCTTCCAGGGCCGCTTCGACATGGGACAGGAAACGGCCAGCGAGCAGCTGGCTGTCGGTGATTGCGTACAGACCGCGTAGCTTCATCGAAGGCCTCGTATCAGGAGCAGAAGTCCAGGGGCAGGCGGCGCGGCACGAACTGGCCCCTGCCCAGCTGTTCGGCGTCACGCAGGGTGCGCCAGGTGTAGTCCAGGGCGCTGCGCACGGCGCTTTCCAGCTGCTCGCCGAGCGCCAGGCGGCCAGCCAGGGCGCTGGCCAGGGTGCAGCCCGAACCGTGGTAGCTGCCCGGCAGGCGCTGGCAGGTCCAGGTGTGGTGCTGACCGTCCTGGGTGTACAGGCGGTTGTGAATTTCGTCTTCGTCGCCGTGACCGCCGGTAATCAGCAGGTGTCTACAGAACGGCAGCAGCTTTTCGGCACATTCGTCGGCGGTGCCTTCAGGCAGTTCGGCGAGGATGCGGGCTTCGGGCAGGTTCGGCGTGGCGATGGTCGCCAGCGGCAGCAGGCGTTCGCGCACGGCGTAGCCGACTTCGTCCTTGCCCAGGCGGCCACCGCCGCCGGCACGCAGCACCGGGTCGCAGACCAGCGGCAGGTGCGGGTGGGCGGCCAGCAGTTCGGCGACGGTGTCGACCATTTCGATCGAACCGAGCATGCCCAGTTTGACTGCGGCCACCGTGGAGTCGGCCAGTACGGCATTGGCCTGGGCCAGTACCCACTCGCGGTCGAGCACGCGGAAGTCGGAAACGTTGACGGTATCCTGCACGGTCAGGGCGGTCACTGCGGGTGCAGCGTGACAGCCTTGCGCGATCAGGGCTTCGATATCTGCCTGCAGGCCGGCGCCGCCACTAGGGTCGTGGCCGGAGAGACAGAGGACAACGGGGCGGGAGCTGTAGGTATTCATGGTCGGCGAGCTTACCACCAAACCTGTTTGGGCGGATCGTCCGACAAACGCGTTTTACTGATCGATTGGTCAGATTTTTGTTTGGTGTTCTTCTGAAAGTATTGATTTAGAGCCTTTTCTTTGGTTTTTGAGATGGCCGATTGCCAGGTTGCGAAGCTATGCTAGAGTGCTCGGATAACTCGACAAACGGGTGCTGCCGGATCACGTCGTCTCAAACGGATGGGAGGCTAACGCGACGCGACTGGACAGGCCATGCTGGGGCTGTATGCGCTATTTGCTGATTGTGCTTTTGGGCTTGCTGCCCGTGCTGGCCGGAGCGGTCGATTTCGACGACGCTACCCGGCATCTTCCGTTGGGCAAAGCCATGCAGGTTTACGAAGACCTCGATGGCAGTGCCAGCATCGCCCAGGTGAGTGCCCCCGGGTTCGCCAAATACTTCAAACCTCACCACGAAGACGTGCTGAATGCCGGTTACTCCACCTCGGTGTTCTGGCTCAAGGTCGAGCTGCGCCCGGTTGGCGCGCCCAGCGCTGCCCCACGGCAATGGCTGCTTGAGCTGGCCTATCCGCCGCTGGACCACCTCGAACTGTACCTGTCCGACGGCAGGGGTGGCTTTCACCTGGCCCAGCGCACCGGCGATGCCTTGCCCTACGACAGCCGCCAGATCCGGCAGAACAACTACCTGTTCGAATTGCAGCTGCCGCCTGGGCAGGTAACCACCGCCTATCTGCGCCTGCACAGCCAGGGCTCGGTGCAGGCGCCGCTGGCGCTTTGGTCCGCCGAGGCCTACATGGAGGAGCAGCCCACCCGCTTGTATGTGCTGGGAATGATCTACGGCGTGTTGCTGGTGATGCTGGTGTACAACCTGTTCATCTACCTCAGCGTGCGTGACGTCAGCTACCTCTACTACATCCTCTATATTGCCTCGTTCGGTTTGTACCAGGTGTCGGTGAACGGTGCGGGCGTGGCCTACTTCTGGCCCGACAGCCCTTGGTGGGCGAACGCCTCGACGCCGCTGTTCATTGGTGCAGCAGGCCTGTTCGGCTGCCAGTTCGCCCGGCATTTCCTGCAACTGGGCAACATCAGTCGTGGCTTCGACCGGCTGCTGCAGCTACTGATGCTGGGCGGTGCGCTGGTCATGGTGCTGGCGGTGAGCATGCCCTACGGCATTGCCCTGCGCATGGCCACGCTGCTGGCATTACTGTTCACCGTCAGCATCTTCAGCGCTGGCTTGTACGCCTGGTGGCGGGGCTTGCGCGTGGCGCGCTGGTTCATCATCGCCTGGACGGCGTTCCTGCTTGGCGGCCTGGTCAACACCTTGATGGTGCTGGGCTATCTGCCAAATGTATTCATCACCATGTATGCCAGCCAGTTGGGTTCAGCGCTGGAGGTGGCATTGCTGTCGCTGGCGCTGGCGGACCGCATCAACAGCCTGCGTGAGCAGCAGGCGCAGACCTTGCGCGAGACCGGGCGCACGCTGGAGCAACTCAACCTGCAGTTGGCCAGGAGCAACCGCCTGAAAGACGAGTTCCTGGCCAGCGTGACCCATGAGCTGCGCACCCCGATGAATGGCGTGATCGGCTCGCTGGAGCTGATGCACACCCTGCCGATGGACGCCGAAATGGCCCAATACCACCGCACGGCGGTGGGGTCGGCGCAAAGCATGATGGACATGGTCGACGCCATTCTCACCCTGTCCGAACTGCAGGCCGGCCGCCTGCGTGCGCAGCCGACGCCGTTCAGTCTGCGTGCGCTGCTGCAGGGCTTGCGCGCTGGTTATGCAGGGCAGGCCCTGCGCAAAGGCTTGTACCTGAGCCTGGACATACCGGCCGACCTGCCGGACGGGCTGCTGGGTGACGGGCAGAAACTGGCCCAGTGCCTGGGCTGCCTGGTGGACAACGGTTTGAAGTTCACCCATCAGGGCGGGGTGATGATCCAGGTGCGCGGCCGCCGGTTGGGGCCGGGCGACCTGGCCTTGACCTTTACCGTCAGTGATAGCGGGATCGGCTTCGATGACCTGGAGCAGTCGACCCTCTATCAGCGGTTCTTCCAGGTCGACGGTTCGATGACCCGGCGGTATGGCGGTTTGGGGATTGGTTTGTCGATCTGCCGGCAGATGGGGGAGTTGCTGGGGGCGCGGTTGGCGCATGAGTCAACGCGCGGGTTGGGGAGCCGGTTTGAGTTGAGTTTGAACATGGCGATTTCGCAGGTGCAGATGACTCCGAATATCCAACAGACGAGGCGTTCGCTGTAGGTTTTTATTGGGGCTGCTTTGCAGCCCTTCGCGGGCACGCCCGCTCCCACAAGGATCGCGCACAGCTTGGGCTGAGCACAAAACCAGTGGGAGCGGGCGTGCCTGCGAAGGGCCGCAAAGCGGCCCCAAGAGATTCATTGGCTACGATGATTTCAGACTCTTCCTACGGCTCGGGGCTGGCAACTCCACCCTCCTGCGAAATACCCTACAACCTCTGTCGACACGCATCTGATTGTTCCTGCAAATCCCGCCCTCTAGGCTTTGCCTGTCGCTGACGGTTCAGCGATCGGGTGTGGAAACCTGGCAGTACATATGGTGCTTGTTGTCATGACAGCTGTACGCGGGAGGCTTTCGCCTACCGGGTTTGCCATATGCCTGGATTTCCACTCCGTGTGCAGCTGTCACCCCAACGTGTGGAAACTGACGGGTGGCACATAACGATATGGTGCCCAATCGATGACCGACGAAACCAAAACCACCCCAGGCGTAACCTATTTCTACCAAGGCGAAGGCCAAACCCATCCGCTGTTCCGCATAGCCGAAGGCATTCCCTGCCGCAGTGCCCGCGAGCAGGCCTCCGAGTTGATGGGCTATGCACGGGACTTGTCGCTGACCGGTTTGATGGATGGCGACCAGCAAATGATGTGGGCATCGCATTACTTCGCTGCCATGGCCAAGGCGCTGCTGGATGATGCCGAGTTGGGCTTGATGCGCTGACTTTTGTATTGGCTGTACCGGCCCCTTCGCGGGTAAACCCGCGAATTAGCTGTGCGCTCAGCTTTTTCTGAAACATGTTTGTGTCTCATTTGATCAGCTTCATTAGGTAATATGCCGCTACCCAGGCAATGCCAACAGTATTTAGCGAAGATGCAATGAGTATTTTTCTTCTTAAATACCTGGGGAATTGTAAGTGGTCTTGCTCATCCAATAGCCCAAGGCGAATGCTGGAGGCGGGGGATCCAATGGCACCGGCGATTACAGAAATAACTAGAATTCTGGAACCAATTCTTTGCTCTCCCCACATGCCGGTCGCAAATGGAAGGCACGCGCTACGTTGGAGTGCTGAGGTCATTTCTTTATATTGGCGAGAACAGGCGATGTGAAGGTCAGCTACAAGCCCGATTAAAGCGAGGCAGATAGGAGCGCCTAACAGAAATAATCTTATTTTTACGTCAAGGTGATCAATCATCTCCAAAGACCTCGAAGACTAGTTCGCCTAGCTCCTCGCCTGCTTCCATACCACCGATGCTGCCGGCCAAGGCGCCTCCACCAGTGATCACTATTCCACATGCAACGGCGTAGGGTCCGACTCTCCAGCAAACCTTCGCAGAAATCCTGCCCGCGAGTTTTCCTGCCAACCAGCCACCCGCTAAGCCACCGGAAAAATTACCTGCCTCAGTAACGCTGACTTTTTTACAGGCATGTGTGTTGCCCTCTTTGCACACCTCAGAAATTTTCATAGCAGCTCCGCTACCGCCGATAGCAGTGCCAATACGCCCTCCGGTTTTTAAATATTTAGCCATTTTGGCCAGCTTGTCCAAATGTGTCGAGTAACCAGGGATGTGGCTCGGCGCCCCTGCTTTACTCCAGTGGTGTACTAAGCTTCTTGACGATATACCTAAATCCCGGCGGAGGTTTTCATGATTTCCAAGGTTGAGGCGTTTGTTTAAAAGGGTGGCTTTTAAGTTTGCACTCAGTTGCGTGAACAGTTTTTGACGTTCCGCAAAGAACTCAGGGTGCCTAAGGTGCCCATGCTTGATGAATTGATCTTTATGCAGGTCTTCAATTTTTCGCAGTATGTCGCTGAGTTCATCCAGCGACTTGCCAACCATCGCCTCACTTACCCCCATCGCCAGGCTCACATCGCTGAGCAACCCGGCAATCTGGGCCTGATGGCGCATCATGAACTCGGCCTCTTCTGGCGTCAGGCTCGCCAACGCTTCCCGCGCCTGTTTCGCCGCACTCATTGCAGTCAGTTCTTCACGCGTACACACCGGCCGCTGCAACCCGTCGCCAATGACAAAGATCTCACCTGCCTTGAACCCACGCTGATAGGTCGGGTTCAGTCGTTCCAGAATCGAGCTAGGCAGGTTGGCCTGCGGCGCGCCGAGTTCTGCCAAGACTTCCTGATACGTCATGCAGCGCGGAACGATGTAGAAGCCAGGCTCCATGCCCTGCGCTGTTTTTGAGGGCTGATGTGCCCCAGGTTGATAGCTGCTGCTTACTTGGTTACTCGCTTGGGCCTGTGGTGGTGCCTCATGAACAGGCTCAGGTGCAGGCGCCCTGCGCGGCGGCGCAGGTGCATATCCACTTGCAACCAGGCGATTGCTGCCCGATGGGCACCCGCATTGCACCAGCGCACCATCCAGAGCAGTGGGTATGTCGTCCTGCCGCCAACGAGATTCGCCCTCGATGATGGTGCCCGCTTGTCCACAGAGCGGGCAGGGTGTGGTCGGGTCGCCTTGAAGAAGCCAGTTGCGGCCATGCACGCGGCCCCTGGCCCGGCTGGCAATACAAACAGCGCCTGTGGTGGTTTGGTCGCCCTCAAGGCCCTGGTATCGGCCGAAGATGTTCATGCGCATGCTCATGGCTTGCCTCTTTTTTGAGGATGAAAGCCAGGAACCTAGCAGCCTGTAGACGGGTATTTTCGGAGCAGGGGGGCTTTAGGAAGCGTCCTACAGGGGATAGAGAATTGGACTACAAGCCTTGCTGGGTGGCACCGCCTGTCAGCCCTGATGCATTCCCAAGGCATGCGCCACCCCCACCACACGTTTAGTCATTAATGCCTCTTTGACTCCCCGGCAAGCAGTGCTTCACTGGGTCTCTCAAGCCTACCCGGATCCAGGAGCCCCCCGATGAACCTGCACCAGTACGCTGAAACCCACGAAGTCACCAACCAGCCACCGTCCCTCGACGGCGCCAACCTGTACCGCCTCGACCTGCCATTGCAGGAGTGGTCACGGCGTTTCGGCGCGGGCTGGGCCGAGTCGCGGATCGATGCCTATGGCGCCCTGGCGGGGGGGCCGCTGATGCAGGCAGGTTTCCTGGCCAACGCGCACAAGCCGGAGTTCATCAGCCACGACCGCTACGGCCATCGCATCGACCTGGTCGAGTTCCACCCGGCCTACCACCAGCTGATGCGCACCGCCGTCGAGCACGGTCTGCCTTCCTTGCCTTGGGCCGAACCCCGCGCTGGCGCCCATGTGGCACGGGCTTCGATGACCTACCTGCACAGCCAGGCCGAAGCCGGTACCGGCTGCCCGCTGACCATGACCTTCGCCGCCGTGCCGGCGCTACGCCTTCAGCCCGAACTGGCCGAGTACTGGCTGCCGAAAATCCTGGCCTGCGAATATGACCCGCGCAACGTCGGCGACCGGCACAAGGCCGGGGTCACCCTGGGCATGGCCATGACCGAGAAGCAGGGCGGCACCGATGTGCGCGCCAATACCACGCGGGCGTATCCGGTGGGCGCACCTGGCCCGGGGCAGCCGTACGAGCTGGTCGGGCACAAGTGGTTCTGCTCGGCGCCGATGTGTGATGCATTCCTGACGCTGGCGCAAACCGAAAAAGGCCTGAGCTGCTTCCTGCTGCCGCGCCACCGCCCGGACGACAATCGCAACCAGTTCTATATCCAGCGCCTGAAGAACAAGCTGGGCAACAGCTCCAACGCCTCCAGCGAAGTGGAGTTCCGTGGTGCGCTGGCGTGGATGATTGGCGAAGAAGGGCGGGGTGTGCCGACCATCATCGAGATGGTCGCCATGACCCGTTTCGACTGCATGGTGGGCTCCAGCGCCCTGATGCGTCAGGCGCTGACCCAGGCGACCCACCACTGTGCGTACCGCAAGGTCGGCGGGCGGGTGTTGAACGAGCAGCCGCTGATGCAGAACGTGTTGGCCGACCTGGCCCTGGAGAGCGAGGCTGCACTGGCCCTGAGCCTGCGCATGGGGCAAGCGCTGGAGCAACTGGACGACCCGCAGCAGGCGCATTTCGCCCGGTTGGTCACGGCGGTGGGCAAGTACTGGATCTGCAAGCGCGCGCCGGCCATGATCAACGAGGCCGCCGAATGCCTGGGCGGTGCGGGTTATGTCGAGGACAGCATCCTGCCGCGACTGTACCGCGAGGCGCCGGTCAATTCGACCTGGGAAGGCTCTGGCAACGTACAGTGCCTGGATGTGCTGCGGGCCTTGTCCAAAGAGCCGGGCGTGCTCGATGCGCTGTTCACCGAATTGGGCGATGGGCATGGGGATCCGCGCCTGGCGGCGCATATCGGCAACCTCAAGGGGGCATTTGTCGACACCGGCGACATACAGTACCGCGCGCGGCAGCTGACCGAGGATATCGCCCTGGCGCTTCAGGCCAAACTGTTGCTGGAGGCGGGCAATGCGGTGGTCAGTGACGCGTTCATCGGTAGCCGGCTGACGGGTGGTGGACGGGTGTATGGGGCGCTGCCTCGGGGTGCCGATGTGCAGGCACTGGTGAGCAGGGCAACACCTGCCTGGCCGAGTTGAGCTGGCTTTGAAGGGCTCACCGCCGGCAAGCCAGCTGCCACAGGTCATGCACAAGGTTCGATGCCGGTGGAGTACTTGTGGCAGCTGGCTTGCTGGCGATGAGGCCGGTACTGACCGCCGGGGATGTAATTGCCACGAAACGCAGGCAAGATGGCCCACATGCATGTCCAGACAGGAAGCACAGTGTGAGCCACGCTTTTGTAGTCGTTGATACCCCCGAACAGGCCGTCGACCGTCTGGCGGCCCTGCATGAACAGGCCACGGGGGCCCTTAGCCAGGCCCTCAAGCGATACCTGAAGGACCGTACCGAGCCGGGCGCCGACGAGCGCGACCTGTTCCGTTACCCGGCACTGCGCCTGACCTACTACAGCCACGGTGAGGTTGCCGCCACCACGCGGGCCTATGCCAAGGTCCAGGTGGCCGGCACTTACAGCGTCACCGTCACCCAGCCCGCCGCGTTTCGCGGCTACCTGCTGGAGCAACTGCGCCCACTGATGCACGACTACACCGTCACGGTAGAAGTGGGCATCAGCGAGCAGAACATTCCCTACCCTTATGTGGTTGACCAGGGTGACGAACTGGCCGGCAGCGGTATTACCGCCGCGCAGCTGGCACGGGTATTCCCCAGCACCGACCTGTCGGCCGCCACCGACAACATCGCCGATGGCCTTTACGACTGGGACCGTGCCGAAATTTTCCCACTGGCGCTGTTCGACGCCGCGCGCGTCGACTTTTCGCTGCGCCGCCTGGTGCACTACACCGGCAGTGACTGGCGCCATGTGCAGCCGTGGATCCTGCTGACCAACTACCACCGTTATGTCGACCAGTTCATCAGCCACGGTCTTGAGCAACTTCGCGACGACCCGCGCTTCGTGCGCATGGTGCTGCCGGGCAACGTGATCATCGAAAAAGCCATGGACCATGGTGAAACCCAGGCCCTGGTCGCCAGCGTGATCTGGCACCGCTACCAGATGCCGGCCTACCACCTGATCGCCGCCGATGGCGACGGCGTGACCTTGGTCAACATTGGTGTCGGCCCATCCAACGCCAAGAACATCACCGACCACCTGGCCGTGCTGCGTCCGCACTGCTGGCTGATGATCGGCCACTGCGGCGGCCTGCGGCAGTCGCAAACCATTGGCGACTACGTGCTGGCCCACGCCTATATGCGCCGTGACGGCATTCTTGACCGGGTAGTGCCGCCGAACATCCCGATTCCCGCCCTGGCCGAGGTGCAGATGGCCTTGCAGGAGGCTGCCGCGCAGGTCACCGGTGAGCGTGGCGAACAGCTGAAAAAGCGCCTGCGCACCGGTACCGTGCTGACTTACGACGACCGTAACTGGGAGCTGCGCTGGGCGCAGGAGCGTCCGCTCATCAACTTGTCGCGCGCCGTGGCGGTGGACATGGAAAGCGGCACCATTGCCGCCCAGGGTTATCGATTGCGCGTGCCGTACGGCACCTTGCTGTGTGTGTCCGACAAGCCGCTGCACAGCGAGATAAAGCTGCCAGGTTCGGCCAACGCCTTCTACAACCGGGCGGTCAGCCAGCACCTGAAGATCGGCATTGCGGCCCTCGACCTGTTGCGCAGCGAGCTCAACTCGCTGCACTCGCGTAAACTGCGCAGCTTCGATGAGCCGCCGTTCCGCTGAGGATCCATGTCACTGCCACCCCGTAACAAGCCGCGCCGTCCCCAGGCGCGGCCTGCCGCCGGCCCGCGTCGCCAGCCCAAGGCGCCACCGGCCGAGCCGCGCCTGATCCTGTTCAACAAACCGTTCGACGTGCTGACCCAGTTCAGCGACGGCGAAGGGCGCGCGACCCTCAAGGACTTCATCGACATCGCAGGCGTGTACCCGGCCGGCCGGCTGGACCGTGACAGTGAAGGCTTGCTGTTGCTGACCAACGATGGCGGGCTGCAGGCGCGTATTGCCGACCCCAGGCACAAGCTGGCCAAGACTTACTGGGTGCAGGTGGAGGGGGAGCCGAGCGACGAGCAGTTGCAGCGTTTGCGTAATGGCGTGGAGCTGAACGATGGGCCGACCTTGCCGGCCGAGGCACGGCGCCTGGAAGAACCCGAACTGTGGCCACGCAACCCCCCGGTGCGCTTTCGCAAGAGCGTGCCGACCAGCTGGCTGGAACTGGTGATCCGGGAGGGGCGTAACCGGCAGGTACGGCGGATGACGGCGGCGGTTGGGCTACCGACCTTGCGCCTGGTGCGGGTGCGGATCGGGGATTGGGCGCTGGATGGGCTGGAGCAGGGTTGCTGGCGCGAAGTAGTTCCGAAGCTACAGCGATAAGGGGGGCCGCTTTGCGGCCCATCGCGACACAAGGCCGCTGTGACAGGTACAGGGCCAGCCTCAGGCATGTGTATTCCCTGTTGGAGCGGTCTCGCGTCGCGAAAGGAGCGCAAAGCAGCCTTACACCCCTTCGAGAAACCCCACTACCACGCTCTTGATGATAAAGGCCAGCACCCCCAGCCCCAGCACGAAGAACAGGATCAACGTCCCGAACTTGCCGGCCTTGGACTTTTTCGCCAGGTCCCAGACGATGAAGCCCATGAAACCGATCAATACGGTGACCAGGATGATCATCATCCACTCTTCGAATACGGCGGGATCCATCTGTGTTCTCCAGGCAGGCTGAGCAGCTGATTATACGCGGGCTACCGTGGGTATTTAACGCAGGTGGGTCAATGGCAGCTCGGTGCTGGCCAACACCTGGTTGAGCACAAAGCTCGAACGCACGCTGGTGACGCCCTCGATGCGGGTCAGGCTGCCTAGAAGCAGTTTTTGGTAATGGTCCATGTCTGGCACCACCACTTTGAGCTGGTAGTCGGCATCCATCCCGGTGACCAGGCTGCATTCAAGCACCTGCGGCAGGACACGGATGGCCGCCTCGAAGGTTTCGAAGCGCTCCGGGGTGTGGCGGTCCATGCCGATCAGCACGTAGGCGGTCAGGCTCAGGCCCAGCTTCTTGCGGTCGAGCAGGGCCACCTGGCGCGAGATGTAGCCGTCGTCCTCCAGTTGCTTGACCCGACGCGAGCATGGCGACGGCGACAGGCCGATGCGTTCGGCCAGTTCCTGGTTGGAAATGCGCGCATCGCGCTGCAATTCGGCGAGGATGCTCAGGTCGTAGCGGTCAAGTTTGCTCATGGCATTTGCCTTTTCTGTACGTATTGCGGCGAATTATCAATCCAGGGTGAAAAATTGCGCAAGTGCTATTTATCTGAGCAATCTTCGCAATCCTCTGCCGCAACCTCTCCGGTATCTTTATCAACAGAATCACTGCCCGGACATCAGTCCACGGCGACGCGCTCTAGGCGGGCGGTCGCGGCCAGCCATCCAACAGGATGCGCCAGGCCCCCGGGCTACACACCCTTCAGAAGACGGTGTGAGGTGAGCCGGCGCCACAAGTGCCGAGCACGGACGACAATTTCAGAAGGGAGGCCCTGCGGCCTCCCTTTTTTCTGTCTGGAAATTTAATTGGCCTGGGTGGCCGTCACGGTAGACTGGCTGTGATTGCAGCATTTTCTACCGAGAGGAACACCATGAAGTCGCGCATCTGGCAGTTGGCAGGTGTTGGTTTGCTGGGTTTGAGCATCAGCCTGGGGGCTTTGGCCGAAGGGCCGGGTGAGGGGCATGGCGAACGAGGCCAGCAAGGGCAAGCAGATGGTATGCCCGGCCGCTCGCTGAACTCACGCGACGAAGTGCGCCAGACCCAGCCGCCAAGGCAGGGCTACTACCAGGACATTCCCCGGCGCCATGGCGATAACCGTCAATGGGAAGCCGGCGGCCCTGGGCAACGCCCGGGTGGTGATTGGCAGGGGCGCCCGGATGGCCATGGCAACGGCTGGGGGCCTGGGCCGCAGTATCGCCCGGGGCACACGGTGGATCATTTCCCCGACCGCTACTGGAAAGTGCCCTACCGTGGTGCTGACTACTTCTACTCCGGTGGCTACTGGTATCGCCCGCATGGCGGCAGTTACATCGTGGTGATGCCGCCTTACGGCGTGCGGATCAATTACCTGCCGCCCTATGCGCAGGAGGTATGGCTGGGTGGTGCGCTGTTCTTCCTGGTGGCGGACACCTATTACCAGTATCTGGCTGACAGCCAGGAGTATGTGGTGGTCAACCCGCCCTCCGTCGCGCCGGCACCCGTACCGGTGTCACCGGCCAACGGCGGGTACGACGTGGTGGCTTACCCGATGAACGGGCAGGGGCAACAGCAGCAGGAGCAGGACCGCTACCAGTGCCATCGCTGGGCGGTGAGCCAGTCGGGATTCGACCCGGCGACGGCGACTTACGCACCGGCGGCCAATGTGCTCGACACCTATCGCCGGGCGCTGGGTGCCTGCTTCAGTGGCCGGGGTTACAGCATCAACTAAGCCAGTTGTGCTGTCGGTCCCGGCCCTGTCGCCGGCAAGCCAGCTCCCACAGGTATTGCGCATGCCCTCAGGCCGGTCACGCCTGTGGGAGCTGGCTTGCCGGCGATTTGCAGATTCACACCGGGTCGGCGTGCACCATCACATCCGCTTGTGGATAACGCTGGCGGATCACCCGCGACGCCTCCACACACAACCCATGCGCGTCATGCAGCGGCAACTGCCCCGGCAGCTCCAGATGCAACTGCACGAACCACTGATTACCCGACACCCGCGTGCGCAGGTCATGCACACCTTTCACGCCGGGTATGGCCAGAACCAACGTGCTCATGTCTTCGCCCACATCGCCGGGCAGTTCCTTGTCCATCAGTATCGACGTACTTTCGCGGGCAATCTGCAATGCGCTCCAGAGGATGTAGCAGGCAATGCCCAGGCCGAACAGTGCATCCAGTTGTGGCCAGCCAAAGCGTGCCAGCAACAGGGCCAGCAGAATGCTGCTGTTCAGCAACAGGTCCGAGCGGTAGTGCAGGGAGTCGGCCCGTACTGCGGTGGAGCCGGTCAGGCGAATGACCTTGTGCTGCAGTGCCAGCAAGGCAAGCGTCAGCACCAGTGACAGCAGCATCACTGCAATGCCGACACCGGTGTCGCCCAAAGGCTGCGGCGTGTGCAGGCGTTCGGCCGCCTGCACGCCAATCAGCACCGCACTGACGCCGATGAACAGCGCCTGCGCCATACCGGCCAAGGCTTCGGCCTTGCCATGGCCAAAACGGTGGTCGTCGTCGGCGGGGCGCAAGGCGTAGTGCACGGCGAGCAGGTTGATAAACGACGCGACAGCATCCAGTGCCGAGTCGGTCAACCCGGCCAGCAGGCTGACCGAGCCGCTCAGCCACCAGGCCAGGGCCTTGCTCAGCACCAGGATACTGGCCACCGCCAGTGAGGCGCGGGTGGCCAGGCGTAGCAGGCGCTGGTGTTCGGCTGGGGTGATCATCCGTGGTCAAGTCCGTGTGTGGGGTTCAGGCTGCCGGCACCAGGCCCAGGCTGGCCAGCTGTTCGACGCTGCCGCGGTGCTGGATCAGCCGTGGGTCGTTCAGCGGCAGGCGCTGGCCCAGTTCGCTTTCGAGAATGGCCTGCAACTTCAGGTTGTCGACCTTGCCGTCGGGGCTTACCGCTTCTTGCAGCTTGGCCGGGTCGACCTGGGCGGTGCGGCCACCTGGGTAGTAGATGGCGCCGGTGGCAAAGTCGATGCCGAAGGCAATCAGCCCCGGGATCACGTAGAACAGGATGCCGATGGCGTCCATTGCGGCTACCACGGGGTCGATCTTGCCGCCGATCTGGCCGCGCCGGTCCGGGTAGAAAATGGTGCCGCAGGCCGTCAGCTGGGTCAGCAAGGTGGCGATGAGAGCGCCGCCGATGACGCGGGATGGGATGCGCATGTAAATCTCCGAGAGGGTTTTCAGCAGGGCAAGCGAAGCGCCTGCGCCTGAAGCTTAAGACCATGATAGAGCAGGCTGGGTTCGCCGTTATACTCGCCAGATTGTTCGAGGACCACCATGATTTCATTACCGATCGATGCCGTCTTGCCTGCCTTGCGCCAAGCCCTGGAAAACCGTCACGAAGCCGTGCTCGAAGCGCCACCCGGCGCCGGCAAGACCACCCGCGTGCCGCTGGCGCTGCTGAACGAGCC
The DNA here is from genome assembly GCF_026898135.2 of Pseudomonas fortuita. Taxonomy (NCBI): domain Bacteria; kingdom Pseudomonadati; phylum Pseudomonadota; class Gammaproteobacteria; order Pseudomonadales; family Pseudomonadaceae; genus Pseudomonas; species Pseudomonas fortuita. Next base: position 5,577,029 of record NZ_CP114035.2, on the reverse strand, counting down.
GTGGCTGGCCGGGCAGACCATTCTCATGCTCGAACCCCGGCGCCTGGCGGCGCGGGCGGCGGCCGAACGGCTGGCCAGTGAACTGGGCGAGCAGGTCGGTGAAACGGTGGGTTATCGCATTCGCCTGGACAGCAAGGTCGGGCCGAAAACCCGTATCGAGGTGGTGACCGAAGGCATTCTTACCCGCCGCCTGCAAGCCGACCCGGCGCTGGAAGGTGTGGGCCTGCTGATCTTCGACGAATTTCACGAGCGCAGCCTGGATGCCGACCTGGCCCTTGCCCTGAGCCTCAATGGCCGTGAGTTGCTGCGTGACGACCCGCCACTGAAGATCATGCTGATGTCCGCAACCCTGGAGGGCGAGCGCCTGTCACGGCTGCTGGATGAAGCCCCGGTGGTCAGCAGCGAGGGCCGCATGCACCCGGTGGATATCCGCTGGGGGCGGCCTTTCCAGCCGGGCGAGTTCATCGAGCCACGGGTCGTGGACAGCGTGCTGCAGGCCTTGGCCGAGCAGACGGGGAGCGTGCTGGTGTTCTTGCCCGGCCAGGCCGAAATCCGCCGGGTGCACCAGAGCCTGCAGGAGGCACTGGGCGAGCGGCCGGAGATTTTGCTGTGCCCGCTGCATGGCGAACTTGACCTCAATGCCCAGCGCGCAGCCATCGACCCGGCGCCCAAGGGCCTGCGCAAGGTGGTGCTGGCCACCAATATCGCCGAGACCAGCCTGACCATCGACGGCGTGCGCGTCGTGATCGATGCCGGCCTGGCCCGGGTGCCGCGGTTCGATCCTGGCAGTGGCATGACCCGGCTGGACACCCAGCGTATCTCCCGCGCCAGCGCCACCCAGCGCGCCGGCCGTGCCGGCCGGCTGGAGCCGGGCGTGTGCTACCGGCTGTGGTCCGAGGCCCAGCATGACCAGTTGGCTGCCCATGGCAGCGCCGAAATCCTCCAGGCCGACCTGGCTGGTTTGGCCCTGCAACTGGCGCGTTGGGGCGTCGCACCTCATCAGTTGCGCTGGCTCGACCAACCGCCCAGCGCAGCGTTTTCCCAGGCTCAGGACCTGCTGGCGCGCCTGGGGGCATTTAAACCGGGCAGCCGCGACAACCTCAGCGATCACGGCCAGGCCATGGCCGAGCTGCCGGCTCACCCACGTATCGCCCATTTGTTGCTGCGTGGTCAGGGCCTGGGTTTGGCCGCCATGGCCTGTGATGTGGCGGCGTTGCTCGGGGAGCGGGATATCCAGCGTGGCGGCGGTGCCGACCTGCACAGCCGGCTGGCGTTGATCAGCGGCGAGACCAAGGCCAGCCGAGGCGGCCAGGGTGGCGTGCAGCGCGCCCGGCAGCTTGCGCGTCAGTACCGTGGCCTGTTGCGCGGCAAGGCCAAAGCCGCCGTCGCTGACCCTGATCACCCGCGCTGGCTTGGGGCCCTGCTGGCGCTGGCCTATCCCGACCGGGTTGCGCAGCAGCGGCGTGAAGGGGGCGCCGAGTATCGTCTGGCCAACGGCCGTGCAGCCTTGTTCGGTGAGGTCGATGCGTTGATGAAACACCCGTGGCTGGTGATCGCCGACCTGGGCAGCCGCCAGGGCCAGCGCGAAGAGCGTATCTACCTTGCGGCAGCATTCGACCCGGCGCTGCTCGATGATGTGCTGGCCGAGCAGGTAGAACGCGTCGATCTACTCGACTGGGACGAGCGCGAGCAGGTGCTGCGTGCCGAACGCCAAACCAAAGTGGGTGAGCTCATACTAAGCCGCGAACCACTGACCGGCCTGGGTGATGAAGCGCGCGCCAAAGCGCTGCTCGGCCTGGTACGACGCAAAGGCCTGAACCTGCTGACATGGACACCGGAACTGCGCCAGTGGCAGGCACGGGTGGCACTGTTACGCCAGCTGGACCTGGACAGGGGCGGGCAAAGCGAATGGCCCGACCTGGGTGACGAGGCGCTGCTCGCCAGCCTGGAAGACTGGTTGCAGCCCTACCTTGGCAAAGTGTCCCGCCTCAGCCACTTCAGCGCGCTGGACCTGCCGTCGATACTGCGCAACCTGCTGCCCTGGCCGCTGCCGCAACGCCTGGACGAACAGGCACCCGCGCATCTGGCCGTGCCGTCCGGCTCGAACATCCGCCTGGACTACAGCGAAACCCCGCCGATTCTTGCCGTGCGCCTGCAAGAACTGTTCGGCCTTGCCGACACCCCGCGCATTGCCAATGGCCGGCAGCAGGTCAAGTTGCACCTGCTGTCACCGGCACGCCGACCCGTGCAGGTGACCCAGGACCTGGCCAATTTCTGGCGCACCACTTATGCCGAGGTAAAGAAAGACCTGAAAGGGCGGTACCCCAAGCATTACTGGCCGGACGACCCGCTGGTGGCCGAGGCTACAGCACGGGCCAAGCCCAGGGGGACGTGACCGTAGCCGGGCTGGTGGTCAGTCGGCTTCACCTTCCAGCAGCATGAACAGGCGGTACAGCACCACAGTGCTGAACAGCTGCAGGAAGCCGCTGAGGCTGTCCATGGCCAGCTCCATGCCGGGCGATGGCTCGGGGAACGCCATCAGCAGCAGCCCGTCGATCAGCCAGATCGGTGCCAGCACTGCCAGCACGCAGATCATGATGCGCATGAAGTGCCCGGTAGTCATGCGGGCGCTTTCGCGCATCGACTGCACCACCGGCAGGCCGCGCAGCACCAGCAGGTACTCGGCGAACACCAGGTTGATCATGATCCACACGCCCGGGAAGATGAACAGCGCAAGGCCGGCCATGATCAGCAGCGAGCTGATCAGGATCAGCAGGGCCAGTTGTGGCCATAGTTGCAAGGCGCGGGCGAACAGGTCGCGCTTGCCGATGTCCTGGCCGTTGCTGCGGGTGTGCAGGTAAAGAATCAGTGCCGCACTGTACAGCGGGTAGAACAGCAGGCTGACCAGCATGCCGTAGGCCGGCGATGCCTGGTCGCCCATCTGCCGGTACAGCAGCTGGGTGAGCAAGGCTTCCAGCACCACCAACGGCAGGCACAGCTGGAGAATGTTCGGCAGGTGGCGGCGGAAGAAGTACAGGGAGTCGCGCAGAACGCTCAGCGGATTCATCAGTCAACATCGCATGGCAGTAAAAACAGGGGCATAACTTTAGCCCAAAGCAGGCGGGGGGCTGTCACTTGCTGAAAAAAGTTTCACGGCGCCGGTGATTGAATCCTGTGCCGCTACACCCCATCTTTGACGCTGTCCGTTGTCACGCTACCCCACGAGGTCGCCCCATGAACACTGAAGAACAAACCCTGATCGACGGCCTGTTCGGCCGCATCAAGCAAGCCGAAGACCCGAACCAGCCGCGTGACGCGCAGGCCCAGGCGTGCATCGAGCAACACCTGCGTCAGCAGCCGGCGGCGCCTTACTACATGGCACAGGCAATTCTGGTGCAGGAGGCGGCAATCAAACGCCTCGACGAGCAGAACAAGCAACTGGAGGCCGAGCTGAAGCAGGCCCGCGCCCAGGCCGAGGCCGCACAAGCCGGTAACAGCGCACCAGGCAACGGCGGCGGTGGCTTCTTGTCCAGCATCTTTGGCTCGGGCGGGCGCAGTGCGGCCCCGGCTGTGCAGCCTCAGCGCCCTTCGGCGCCGCCTGCAGCATCCGGCGGTGGCTGGCGCGAGCCGTCGGCCCCAGGTTTCTCCCAGCCTCAGCCTCAACCTCAGCCGCAGCAGCCTGGCTTTGGCGCTGCGCCGGCGCGCAGCGGTGCCAGCAGCTTCCTCGGTGGGGCCATGCAGACCGCAGCCGGTGTGGCCGGTGGTGTGTTGCTGGCGCAGGGCATCAGCAGCCTGTTCAACCATAACTCGCAGCCGGAAGAGGTGGTCGAGGTGATCAAGGAAGAGCCAGCACCGGCCAGTGACAGCGGCGGCTGGAACGACCAGGGCGGGCAGCAGCAGGTGGCTGACAACGGTGGTTGGGGCAGCGACCAGGGCGGTTATGCCGACACCGATTACGGCAGTGACGATGGCGAGTTCTTCTCGGACGACGACTCGTACGTCTGACAGGTCTGGCATACTGCTGGCAATTCTGGGGGCGCTTGGCGCCCCTTCGCGGGCACGCCCGCTCCCACAGTGACATGTACGACACCTGTGGGAGCGGGCGTGCCCGCGAAGGGCTGCGCAGCAGCCCCCGGTATCCCAGGCCAGACATGAGGTTCCCAGGTGAAAAAGATCGCGCTGTTCGCCGATGTGCAGAACCTCTACTACACCGTGCGCCAGGCGCACGGCTGCCATTTCAACTACACCGCGTTGTGGGCTGACGTCAGCCGTGAAGGCCAGATTGTCGAAGCGGTGGCGTATGCCATCGACCGTGGCGACAGCAAGCAACAGCAGTTCCAGCAGATTTTGCGCAACCTTGGTTTCGATGTCCGCCTCAAACCCTTCATCCAGCGCAGCGATGGTTCGGCCAAAGGGGACTGGGATGTGGGTATTACCCTGGATGTGATCGACGCGGCCAGCCGGGTCGACCAGGTGGTGCTGGCCTCTGGCGATGGTGACTTCGACCTGTTGCTGGAACGGGTGATCCAGCGCCACGGTACAGAGGCCGTGGTGTATGGCGTGCCTGGGCTTACCGCCTTGTCGTTGATCCGTGCGGCCACCCGCTATGTGCCCATCGAGGGTAAGCTATTGCTCAAACATTGAGGCCCTTTGATGGAACGTATTGCTGTAATCGACTTTGAAACTACCGGCATCAGCCCTGGCGCCGGCTGCCGCGCTACCGAAGTGGCGGTGGTGATGCTGGAGGGCGGGCGCATTGTCGAGCGCTACCAGAGCCTGATGAACGCCGGTGTGCCGGTGCCAGCCTTCGTCGCCGGGCTGACTGGCATTACCACCGCCATGCTGCGCAGCGCGCCGCCGGTGGACAAGGTAATGAACGAAGTCGCCGAGTTCGTCGGGGTCACCCCGTTGCTGGCGCACAACGCTGCCTTCGACCAGAAGTTCTGGGACTACGAGCTGAGCCGCATTGGCCGTAGCCGTAGCCAGTCTTTCGCCTGCTCTCTGCTGCTGTCCCGGCGCCTGCTGCCGATGGCACCGAACCACAAGCTGGGCACTTTGACCCGCTGGGCCGGCCTTCCGGATACCGGTACCGCGCACAGGGCCATGGCCGATGCCGAGATGGCCGCCAACCTGCTGCAACATTTGGTAGGCGAATTGCGCCAGGCCCATGGTGTACAGCAACTCTCGCACGACCTGCTTTGCCGTTTGCAGAAGACCCCGGCTGCGAAAATGCGCGAAGCGCTGGCCAAATACCGTTAGGCAACACTGCCCCTAAACCGGACGCACCACAATTGTGCCGCTCATTTGCGCCCGTTCTGTAACGTACCTTGACCCAGGCAGGCCGTTAGACTGAATGACCCGTAAACGGATTTCGAGTTTTCCCATGCCTGCCTCCCGTCGCTTCCCGTTGTTGCTCATCGGTGCTTTCCTGGCCTTGTACCTGGTCTGGGGCTCTACCTACCTGTTCATTCGCATTGGTGTGGAGAGTTGGCCGCCGATGCTCATGGCCGGGGTGCGCTTCCTGATTGCGGGTGGTCTGCTGTACGGTTTTCTGCGCTGGCGTGGTGCGCCGGCGCCGACTTGGGCGCAGTGGCGGGCGGCAGGGGCAATCGGTTTTCTGCTGCTTAGCTGTGGCAACGGCGGCGTGACCGTGGCCGAGCATGCAGGGGTGGCATCGGGCGTGGCGGCGCTGGCAGTGGCCACAGTTCCCTTGTTCACCTTGCTGTTCGGCCTGTTGTTCGGGCACCGCAACTCGAGATTGGAGTGGGCCGGGATCGCCCTGGGGCTGGTAGGTATCGGCCTGCTTAACCTGGGCTCCAACCTGCAGGCAAGCCCGATGGGTGCGGCGCTGATTGTTTTCGCGGCGGCGTCGTGGGCGTTCGGTTCGGTGTGGAGCAAGACCTTGCCGTTGCCCCAAGGGCCGATGGCCAGCGCTGCAGAAATGCTGGTGGGTGGCGCGGCGCTGTTGCTGGGCAGCGTGCTGTCTGGCGAGCGTATGACGCAGATGCCGACTGCGGCCGGCTGGGGGGCGTTGGCCTACCTGGTGTTCTTCGGCTCGATCCTGGCGTTCAGTGCCTACATGTACCTGCTCAAGCACGTACGCCCGGCGGCGGCCACCAGCTATGCCTACGTTAACCCGGCGGTTGCCGTGCTGCTGGGCATTGTCTTTGCCGGCGAACAGATTGGCGCCGAGGAGTGCGTGGCCATGGCGGTGATTATCGGTGCGGTGGTGCTGATCGGCCTGCCACAGTGGCGCAAGGCACCTGCGCCTGCGCAGCCGTTGGAAGGCGAAATCTGCAAGTAGGCCGGGGTGATGCGGTAAACTTGCCGCCTTCGCTGAACCCCCTGACGGTATTGCCATGAATTTCGCCAAACTCGGCCTGATCGAACCCCTGCTGCGCACGCTGCAGCAGCTGGACTACACCACCCCGACCCCGGTGCAGGCCAAGGCCATCCCCGCCGTGCTGGCCGGCCGCGACCTGATGGCCGCGGCCCAGACCGGCACCGGCAAGACCGCAGGCTTTGCCCTGCCCGTGCTGCAGCGCCTGGCACTGGAGGGCGAGAAGGTGGCCTGCAACTCGATCCGCGCGCTGGTGCTGGTGCCTACCCGTGAGCTGGCCGAGCAGGTGCACAACAACGTGCGCGAGTACGCCGAGAACCTGCCCCTGAGCACTTACGCGGTGTACGGCGGCGTCAGCATCAACCCCCAGATGATGCGCCTGCGCCGTGGCGTCGACCTGTTGGTGGCCACCCCGGGCCGCTTGCTCGACCTGTTCCGGCAGAATGCGGTGAAGTTCAACCAGGTGCAGACGCTGGTGCTGGACGAAGCTGACCGCATGCTCGACCTGGGCTTTGCCGAAGAACTGCAATCGGTGTACGCCGCGCTGCCGCGCAAGCGCCAGACCCTGTTGTTTTCTGCCACGTTCTCTGACCAGATTCGCGTACTGGCGGGGCTGGCGTTGAATGACCCGCTCAGTATCGAAGTGAGCCCGCGCAACGCCACTGCAACCAGCGTCAAACAGTGGCTGGTGCCTGTGGACAAAAAGCGCAAGGAAGACCTGTTCTGTCACCTGCTGCGCAAACAGCGCTGGAGCCAGGTGCTGGTGTTTGCCAAGACCCGTAACGGTGTCGACCAGTTGGTGTCGCGCTTGCTGGCCGAAGGCGTAAACGCCGACGGCATCCACGGTGACCGCCCGCAGGCCACCCGCCAGCGGGCGCTGGACAGCTTCAAGGCCCGCGAGATTCAGGTACTGGTGGCGACCGACGTGGCGGCCCGTGGCCTGGATATCGACGACCTGCCGCTGGTGGTCAACCTCGACCTGCCGATCGTCGCCGAGGATTACGTGCACCGCATCGGGCGTACCGGGCGGGCGGGTAACAAGGGCGAGGCGATTTCGCTGGTGTGCGCGGATGAAGTGCAGTTGCTGGGGGCTATCGAAGTGCTGACCCGGCAGACCCTGCCACGCCATGAAGAACCGGATTTCATCCCTGATCACCGGGTGCCGATGACCGACGCCAGTGGCCAGGTGATCAAGAAGCCGAAGAAACCCAAAAAGCCGAAAGAGAACAGCGCCAAGCGCGGGCTGGGGCGTTGGATGGACAGTGGGGAGCCGGAGCCGGCAGTGAAGGCGGTGCGCAAGGTGCCGAGCTTCAATGGTGGGCCGCGTAAGCGTAAGCCTTGAGATTGATGGGGCCGCTTTGCGGCCCCAAAATTTGTCAGGAAACCCGCGTAACCCACTCCGCCGCCGCCCGCCCGGCACGCAACCCGCTGGCAAAGCAAGCCGTCAGCAGGTACCCCCCGGTCGGCGCCTCCCAGTCCAGCATCTCGCCGGCACAGAACACCCCCGGCATGCTTTTGACCATCAACCCCTCATCCAGCCCCTCGAAGCGTACCCCGCCGGCACTGCTGATTGCTTCATCCAGTGGTCGCGTACGCACCAATGTGATCGGCAAGGCCTTGATCGCCTGGGCCAGCGCCAATGGGTCGGCAAAGGTCGCCTGATCGGTCAGCTCGCGCAGCAGCGCCGCCTTGACGCCATCAATGCCCAGCTGGCTGTGCAGATGCTTGGCCATGGAGCGCGAACCGCGTGGCTTGGCCAGTGCCTGGGCAATGTTGTCCACAGGCTTGTCTGGCAGCAGGTCGAGCAGCAGTACCCCTCGGCCTTCGCGGTTGATGGCTTCGCGCACCGGTGCCGACCAGGCATACACCAGGCTGCCTTCAACACCCTGCGCGGTGAGGATGAACTCGCCTTTGCGCGGCGCGCTGCCGGGGACGCTGAGGGCAATGTTCTTCAGCGGTGCGCCCGCGAATTTCTCCTTCAACAATGCGCTCCAGCCATCCACCTCAAACCCGCAGTTGCTGGGCTGCAAAGGCGAGATATCCACAGCCCGTTCGGCCAGTAATGGCTGCCAGGCGCCATCCGAACCCAATCGCGCCCAACTGCCGCCACCCAGCGCCAGTACCACGACTGCAGCCTGCACCGCGCGCTCGCCCTGTGGATAAGCGATCCGCAAGGCACCGTCGGCATTCCAGCCCAACCAACGGTGGCGGGTGTGGATAACTACCCCGCAGTCGCGCAGCCGCTTGAGCCAGGCGCGCAGCAGGGGGGCGGCTTTCATGTCGGTGGGGAACACCCGCCCCGAGGTGCCGACGAAGGTTTCGATGCCCAGGCTGTGAATCCACTGGCGCAAGGCTTCGGCGTCGAAGCCGCGCAGCAGCGCCTCGACTTCGCCCTGGCGCCCGGCATAGCGTGAAACGAACGCCGGGTACGGCTCGGAGTGGGTGATGTTCATCCCGCCAACACCCGCCAGCAGGAACTTGCGCCCCACCGAAGGCATGGCGTCGAACACCTCGACCGCCAGGCCTGCCTGGGCCAGTGCTTCGGCAGCCATCAGGCCGGCGGGGCCACCACCAATAACGACGGCGAGAGGAGGGGAGGCGGGGTTCAGATCGGACATGGTGGGCAGCAGGCTGTGGAAAAGATGCGCATTCTAGCGCAGCGCTGCCCATGGAAGCACTGGTCAAAAAATGATCATAGTTCTGCAGGCCTTGCGTACAAAGGGCTACAGCGCCTTTCCCGCAGGTTATCCACAAGCGGTTCCACAGTCACTGTGAACAACCGATGACGCGTGCCGCGCTGTGGTGAAGGATGCCATGGCGCCTGGCCAACGCTTCGCGGTCCTTGCTGTAGCCGCCGCCGATCACGCCAACCACCGGGATGTCACGGCCCAGACAATGGCGCAGCACCGCTTCGTCACGGGCGGCCAGGCCGGCGTCAGTCAGTTGCAGGTAGCCAAGGGCGTCGTCCTTGTGCACATCGACGCCGGCGTCATACAGCACCAGGTCGGGTTGATAGAGCGGCAGCAGGTAGTTAAGGGTGTCGTCCACCACCTTCAGGTAGGCCGCATCGCCCATGCCACGGGGCAGGGGAATGTCCCAGTCGCTCTGCGCCTTGCGGGCCGGGAAGTTCTGTTCGCAATGCAACGACACGGTGATGGCCTCGGGGGTGTCGTGCAGGATGCGCGCGGTGCCGTCACCCTGGTGCACATCGCAATCGAAGATCAGTACCCGGTGTACCCGGCCAGCCTCCAGCAGGTAGCGGCTGATCACGGCCAGGTCGTTGAAGATGCAGAAGCCGGCGGGGTGGTCGTAATGGGCATGGTGGGTGCCACCGGCGAGGTGGCAGGCGATGCCATGTTGCAGCGCCATCTCGGCGGTCAGCAGCGAGCCACCCACAGCCCGCACCGTGCGCCGGGCCAGGGCTTCGCTCCAGGGCAGGCCGAGGCGACGCTGGTCCTCGCGGGACAGGTCGCCGTTCATGTAACGCTCGATATAGCCACGGTCGTGGGCCAGGGCGAGGATGTCGTTGGGGCAGATGTCCGGGCGCAGCAATGCCTGGTCGGTGGTCAGCCCGCTGTCCACCAGGTGGTCATGCAGCAGGCGGAACTTGTCCATCGGGAAGCGGTGTTCGGCGGGGAACTCCGGGCTGTAGTCTTCGTGGTAGATCAGCGGCAACGGCATGGGTGGGGTCGCAATCAGGGCCAGTGCTGATCTTGCCATGACGGGTGACTGCAATGGGAGTACCTGTTTTTTTCGCCGGTACTGGCCCTTTTGTGGGAGCGGCCTTGTGTCGCGATTGGGCCGCTCCCACAGGGATCGCGTTTACGTTTGAGGGCTATTTTCCTGTGCTGGCCAATACGCGTTGCCAGTCGGGTTCGTTCAGTCGCCCGAGGATGCGTGCCTTGCCATTGCCATCCACCGACACGAACAGGGCACTGGCATAGCCACTCTCGCGCTCGCCACCCGCAACGTTCTGCTGGCGGGCGAAATGGTCGATGCAGCCATTGTGGGTCACCAGCACCAGGTTGTGGCCGGGGCGCTTGCGTGAGAGTGCTTCACTGGCGAACTGGTTGTCACAGCCTTCCAGCCAGTTCTCGCTGGCCACCGCCTGGCCGAGGATGAAATGCGCGGTTTGCCGGGTGCGCAGTTTCGGGCTGCTAAGCATATCGGCGTTGTCAAGGCCCAGTTGGTGCAACCCTTGGCCAACGCGTCCGGCGGCCTGGCTGCCGGCCACAGTGATGCCGGTGGGGTCGCCCAGGCAGGGGCCGGGGGCGCTGTCGCAGCGTTCGGCGTGGCGGATCATCACGATCACTGCGCCGTCGGCCCAGTCCTGCAGCAGGCCGCTGTCACTCAGTTGTTGCTCGTTACCAAGGTCCACGATATGCGTCCTCGTCGCCAGCCAGGTGGTCACCGCCGCCACGACCATGCAAAGCCCAAGGGCGGCACCGAGGGCTTTGCGTGACAGGCGCCGCTTGCGCCGGGCGTGAATGGCAGGGTGTCCCAGGGTGTTGCTCGATAGCATGTGTTGCTCCGTTGGCGGTGCCGCGGTTGGCGCGGAGGTGGATGGCAGCATCCTGCCAAGTGGCCTGTCGGGGACCGGTGAAGGGCGTGTGAAAATTGCATTTGGCGGCTGCCGGCTGGGTGAACCCCGCGCCCGCGCCTACGCTGTAAACTGCAAGGCGGTAAACCGGAGCAGGCACGATGACCCCCATTCTTGAACTGGAAAGCGCACGGCTGGTGCTGCGTCAATGGCATGACGATGACTTGCGCGAGTTCGCCGCGCTGTGCGCCGACCCACAGGTGATGCGCTATTTTCCGGCGCCGCTGACGCGTGTTGAGGCGGCAGCGTTGATCGGCCGGGTACGCGGGCATTTCAATGAGTACGGCTTTGGCCTGTGGGCCTTGGAGCGCAAGGACAGTGGTGCATTCATCGGCATGACCGGGTTGCTCAATGTCAATTTCGACGCGCCTTTTGCCCCGGCGGTGGAGATCGGCTGGCGCCTGGCACGTCGCCACTGGGGCCTGGGCTTTGCCAGCGAGGCGGCGTGGACCTGCCTGCGTTGTGCTTTCGCCCAATTGCGCCTGGAAGAGGTGGTGTCGTTCACTAGCGAGAGCAACTTGCCGTCGCAGAAGGTGATGCAGGCCATCGGCATGCAGCAGGACCTGAACGGCAGCTTCGAACACCCCCGCCTGCCCGTGGGGCACCCGTTGCGCCCGCATGTGCTGTACCGCATCGACCGCGCGCTTTGGGAGCGCACCCTGCGCGCCTGAACGCACGGCCATGCCCGGTAAGAATGACAAACCCTGTATCATTTGCCTTCATAACGAGCGCTGTAGAGACGTGTTGCCTTGCGAGGAGAACCCCCAATGAGTCATGTGTTGGACGACCTGGTCGACCTGTTGAGCCTCGAATCCATCGAGGAGAACCTGTTCCGTGGACGCAGCCAGGACCTGGGCTTCCGTCAGTTGTACGGTGGGCAGGTGCTGGGCCAATCGTTGTCGGCGGCCAGCCAGACAGTCGAGGACGCCCGCCATGTGCATTCGTTGCATGGCTACTTCCTGCGCCCGGGCGATGCCAGCCTGCCGGTGGTGTACTCGGTGGACCGCGTGCGCGATGGCGGCAGCTTCAGTACCCGACGGGTGACGGCGATCCAGAAGGGCCAGACCATCTTCACCTGCAGCGCGTCGTTCCAGTACGACGAGGAAGGTTTCGGGCACCAGGCGCAAATGCCTGACGTGGTCGGCCCGGAAAACCTGCCCACCGAGGTGGAGCTGGCCCGCGCCATGGCCGACCAGTTGCCCGAGCGTATTCGCGACAAAGTGCTGTGCGCCAAGCCAATCGAGATCCGCCCGGTCACCGAGCGCGACCCGTTCAACCCCAAGCCCGGCGACCCGGTGAAGTACGCCTGGTTTCGCGCCGACGGCAACCTGCCCGACGTACCCGCCCTGCACAAGTACCTGCTGGCCTATGCCTCGGACTTCGGCCTGCTGACCACGGCGTTGCTGCCGCATGGCAAGTCGGTGTGGCAGCGCGACATGCAAATCGCCAGCCTCGACCATTCGCTGTGGTTCCATGGCAACCTGCGCGCCGATGAGTGGCTGCTGTACGCAACAGACAGCCCCTGGGCCGGGAACTCCCGCGGTTTCTGCCGCGGCAGCATCTTCAACCAGGCCGGGCAACTGGTGGCATCGTCGAGCCAGGAAGGCCTGATTCGCCATCGCAAGGACTGGGCATGAGCCTGGGCGAGGTGCGTCACTGGGTGTTCGACATGGACGGTACCCTGACCGTGGCCGTGCATGATTTCGACGCCATTCGCGTGGCGTTGGAGATACCGGCCGAGCACGACATCCTCACCCACCTGGCGGCGTTGCCGGCAGACGAAGCGGCGGCCAAGCATGCCTGGTTGCTGGAGCACGAACGCGACCTGGCGGTAGCCTCCACGGCGGCCACCGGGGCGGTGGAGCTGGTGCGCGAGTTGGCCGGGCGCGGGTGCCGGCTGGGCATCCTGACCCGCAATGCCCGCGAGCTGGCGCATGTGACGCTGGAGGCCATCGGCTTGGCAGACTGCTTCCCGGTGGAGCACATTCTTGGGCGTGACGAAGCGGCGCCCAAGCCAAGCCCGGATGGGCTGCTGAAAATTGCCGGTGCCTGGGGCGTGGCGCCGAGCGAGCTGGTGATGGTGGGGGATTACCGGTTTGACCTGGACTGCGGTCGTGCAGCGGGTGCGCGCACGGTGCTGGTGAACCTGCCGGATAACCCATGGCCGGAGCTGGCGGACTGGCATGCGGCCGATTGCCGGGCACTGAAGGTGATGCTGGGCTGATTTTGTGTTGGCAATGCGGGCCTCTTCGCGGGCATGCCCGCTCCCACAATGGCACTTGCTCCCTGCGCGACAGCGCAGCCCAACTGATTTACTGATTTAGCAATGACTTTGTGGGAGCGGGCTTGTCCCGCGAACCCCGGCGCAGCCGGGGCCATCCATCGCGTCGCCTGCTTCGCGGGGCAAGCCCGCTCCCACAGGTATTGCGCGAGTCTCAGGGCTGTGGTGCCCCTGTGGGAGCGGGCGTGCCCGCGAAAGGGCCGAACCTGTCTATGCTGAACCCCATTCTTTCCTCTGATACGGAGACCCACCCATGACCAGCAAGGCCATCTACGTACAACCCGGCGGCGGCTACGACAAGGTCGAGGTCGGCACAAGCGAGGCCGCTGCCCCCAAGGCCGGCGAAATCACCGTGCGCCTGCACGCCAGCTCCCTCAACTATCACGACTTTGCCGTGGTCAGCGGCATGTGGGGCCCGAGCGAGCGGCGTATCCCCATGGCCGATGGCGCTGGTGAAGTGGTTGCGGTGGGCGAAGGTGTCAGCGAGTTCCAGGTGGGCGACGATGTGGTCAGCACCTTCTTCCCCGACTGGCTCGACGGCCAGGCCAACGTCGAAGGCTTTGGCAGGGTACCCGGCGACGGCCTCGATGGTTATGCCCGTGAGCAGGTCACTGCCCGTGCCACCGCGTTCACCCTGGCCCCCAAGGGCTTCAGCCACGCTGAAGCGGCTACCCTGACCACCGCAGGCCTCACCGCCTGGCGTGCGCTGATGAGCGACGACCACCTCAAACCTGGCGACACGGTACTGGTGCAAGGCACCGGTGGTGTGTCGATCTTCGCCCTGCAGTTCGCCAAGCTGGCTGGCGCCACCGTGATCGCCACGTCGTCCAGCGACGCCAAGCTGGAGCGCCTGAAGGCCCTGGGCGCCGACCACCTGATCAATTACAAGAGCACCCCGGCTTGGGGTGAGAAGGTGCGCGCGCTCACCGGCAACCGCGGTGTCGACCATGTGATCGAAGTGGGCGGCCCGGCGACGCTGGAGCAGTCGATGATTGCCGCGCGCATCGGTGGGCATGTGTCGCTGATTGGCATCCTTACCGGCGTGGCCGGTCAGCTGCCGCTGGTGCAGGCGCTGGTGCGGCAGATTCGTCTGCAAGGTGTGCTGGTGGGCAGCCGCGCCCAGCAGCAGGCGATGGTGCGGGCGATCGATGCCAACGGCCTGCGGCCGGTGGTGGACAAGCACTTCGAACTGGAGCAGATCGTCGAAGCGTTCCGCTACCAGGAAAGCAACCGGCATTTCGGCAAGATCTGCCTGACCTGGTGAAGGCTGGACTCCCAAAGGCCCTGCCCATACGCGGGACCTGTGTGAGCGGGCGCACCCGCGAAGGGCTGCGCAGCGGCCCCTAGCCCGGCAGCAAACGGTCGCGGCTGTTGGACAGGTGCAGGCAGACCGCCGCCCTCGCTGCGTCCGGGTCTTGCCGGCGGATGGCATTGAGGATTGCCTCGTGCTCCAGGTTGGCCAGGTACGCCTGCCGCGCCAGCTTCGCCCCGCCGCGTTCGGCCAGGGCCATGCGGTTGCGCGGGATCAGGCTGTTGCCCAGGTGCAGCAGCATTTCGGTGAAGTACAGGTTGCCGGTGGCCTCGGCAATCAGTAGGTGGAAACGTCGGTCGGGCTCGATACAGCTGTCGCCGGCGGCTGCCAGGTCCTGATAGTCATCCAGCGCCTGGCGCATGCGCACCAGGTGCCCCTTGTCACGGCGCAGCGCAGCCAGGGCGGCGGCTTGGCCTTCCAGGCCAATACGCAGTTCCAGCAGGTCACGCACATTCGCCGCGCTTTCCGCTGCCATACGCAGCCCGGCCTGGGCCTGGCGCGCCATCACGAAGGTACCGATACCGTGGCGCGGCTCTACCAGCCCGGAGGCCTGCAACTTGGACAAGGCCTCACGCACCACCGTGCGACTGACCCCGTGCTCGCGCACCAGCGTGTTCTCTGAAGGCAGCTTGTCGCCCGGCTTGAAGGTGCCCAGCAAAATCTGTTGGGTCAGGCTGGAGACAAGGTCATGGGCGCGGCTGTGGCCGTGCTTGCGGGCGTTTTCGTGTTCCATGCTGTGATCCGTTTCGCGCTTAACTTGTACGACAAGTTAAACCATAAAATTATTTTTTGCCGATTATTTGTGCCTTCAGACTGCTGTTTAGCTTCGCTGTTTTTGAAAGATCGCAGCATGTTTACATTATGAAAGCTTGTATTTTGCTGTTTTACCGACATTGTTGATCTTGTCGTACAACATCGCCACGCATATGCTCATCCCCACTGCCATGTCAGACAACCCAGACCCGCACAAAAACAATTAGTGGGAGATTTGCAAGTGAACGACACCCTCACTCCGTCTGCCCGGCACGACAGTGACGTCTTGGCCAGTGCCGTGGCCAAGGTCAAGCGTCATGTCCTGCCGCTGTTTGTCATCATGTTCATCGTCAACTACCTCGACCGCGTCAATATCGGTTTCATCCGCCCGCACCTGGAAAGCGATCTGGGCATCAGCGCTGCGGCCTATGGCTTTGGCGCCGGCTTGTTCTTCATTGGTTATGCGTTGTTCGAAGTGCCTTCGAACATGTTGCTGCAAAAGGTGGGGGCGCGGCTTTGGCTGACCCGCATCATGTTCACCTGGGGCTTGGTAGCCACGGCCATGGCCTTTGTGCAAAACGAAACCCAGTTTTACGTGCTGCGCTTTCTGCTGGGGGTTGCCGAGGCGGGCTTCTTCCCTGGGGTGATCTACTACTTCACCCGCTGGCTGCCACGCGCCGAGCGCGGTAAGGCGATTGCCATCTTCCTCAGCGGTTCGGCGCTGGCTTCGCTGATTTCCGGGCCGCTGGCCGGGGCGTTGATGCAGATTCAGGGCCTGGGTATGCATGGCTGGCAGTGGATGCTGTTCATCGAAGGCATGGCCTCTGTTGTACTGTGCTTCTTCGTGTTTTTCTGGCTGGATTCCAAGCCGCAAGATGCCAAGTGGTTGAGCCAGGCCGAGCAGGACGCGCTAGTGGCCGCCATCGACCGTGAGCAACGTGAGCGTGAAGCCGTTGGTACAGTCAAGGCATCGGCCTGGACCCTGCTCAAGGATCGCCAGATCGTGCTGTTCTGCGTGATCTACTTCTGCATTCAGTTGACCATCTACGCTGCCACCTTCTGGCTGCCTAGCATCATCAAGCGCATGGGTGACCTCAGCGACCTGCAGGTCGGCTTTTTCAACTCGATCCCGTGGCTGATCTCGATCCTGGCCATGTACGCCTTTGCCGCTGGTTCTGCGCGCTGGAAGTTCCAGCAGGCCTGGGTAGCCGGTGCCCTGTTGGTCGCCGCCATCGGCATGTTCATGTCCACCACCGGTGGGCCGGTGTTCGCCTTTGTCGCCGTGTGCTTCGCGGCCATCGGGTTCAAGTCGGCATCGTCACTGTTCTGGCCGATCCCGCAGGGTTACCTGGATGCCCGCATCGCGGCGGCAGTGATCGCCCTGATCAACTCGGTCGGCAACCTCGGCGGCTTTGTTGCCCCCACCACCTTCGGCCTGCTGGAGCAGCAGACCGGTTCGATCCAGGGTGGGCTGTACGGCCTGGCCGTGACCTCGGTGCTGGCGGCCATTGCCATCTTCTTTGTACGCACTCGCCCCAAGGGCGCCCCTACCGATGACCTCAAGGCCCCCTCGGCCCTGGGCCATACCCACTGATGACTGCGAGACAACAATCATGACTATGCAGACCAATCCCGCCGTTCATACCAGTACTCCGGTGGTCACCGACCTGCGCGTTATTCCCGTGGCCGGCCATGACAGCATGCTGCTGAACCTCAGTGGCGCCCATGGCCCGTATTTCACCCGCAACGTGGTAGTGCTGCGCGACAGCGCTGGCAATACCGGGCTGGGCGAGGTGCCTGGCGGTGAAAACATTCGCCAGACCCTGGAAGACGCCCGCAACCTGGTGCTCGGCCAGCCGATCGGCCACTACCAGCGCGTGCTCAATGCCATGCGCCAGACCTTTGCCAGCCGGGACTCGGCTGGTCGCGGCCTGCAGACGTTTGACCTGCGCATTACCGTGCATGCAGTAACGGCCATCGAGTCGGCACTGCTCGACCTGCTTGGCCAGCACCTCAACGTGCCTATGGCAGCCTTGCTGGGCGAGGGGCAGCAGCGCGATGCGGTGAAGATGCTGGGTTACCTGTTCTACATCGGCGACCGTCAACACACCGACCTGGCCTACCGCAATGAGGCCGATGCCGATGACGACTGGTTCCGCGTGCGCCACGAGAAGGCCTTGACCCCGGAAGCGGTGGTGCGTCTGGCCGAAGCGGCCGAGCAGCGCTATGGCTTCAGCGACTTCAAGCTCAAGGGCGGTGTGCTGCGTGGCGAAGAGGAGATGGAAGCAGTGACGGCGCTGGCCGAGCGCTTCCCCGAAGCCCGTATCACCCTTGACCCTAACGGCGCCTGGTCACTGAAAGAGGCCATTGCCCTGTGTCGCGACAAGCATCACGTACTGGCCTATGCCGAAGACCCCTGCGGCGCCGAGAACGGTTACTCGGGCCGTGAGGTGATGGCCGAGTTCCGCCGTGCCACCGGCCTGCCCACCGCCACCAACATGATTGCCACCGACTGGCGGCAGATGGGCCATGCGATCCAGTCGCAGGCAGTGGATATTCCGCTGGCCGATCCGCACTTCTGGACCATGCAGGGCTCGGTGCGGGTAGCGCAGATGTGCAATGACTGGGGGCTGACCTGGGGTTCGCATTCGAACAACCACTTCGACATTTCGCTGGCGATGTTCACCCAGGTGGCGGCGGCGGCGCCGGGCGAGATCACCGCAATCGACACCCACTGGATCTGGCAGGACGGCCAGCGCCTGACCCGTGAGCCGCTGCGCATTGTCGACGGGCATGTGCGGGTCCCGGCCCGGCCGGGGCTGGGGGTGGAGCTGGATGAGGACCAGTTGGCCAAGGCCCATGAGTGCTACCGCAACATGGGGCTGGGGGCGCGGGATGACAGCGTGGCGATGCAGTTTCTGATCCCGGGCTGGCGCTTCGATCACAAGCGGCCTTGCCTGGTGCGTTGAGGCGGTTACAGGCCCGCAGTGCAAAGACAGCCCCGGGTGACCGGGGCTTTTTTGTGAGTAGCTGAAATCGCCTGGGCCGGCACTGGCAACCCACATCCAGATGAAAAACAAAAGCTCCAGATGGCGAGGTGGCGCGATCGGGCATGCCATTCGCGACATCTGGCGGTAATGGAACTGCCCTGTCGTGATCGAACAGTTCCGGGGCGTTCTCGTGTAATTTCCCGCAGCCCTGCAAGGCTTAAATGAAGCCCGAACCGCACGGACATGTTGCTCTGTGATGCGCGCCAAAGATCAACAACAGCGCGCGAGCAACCTGTCGACTTACTGATTTGAAAGGAGATATTTTCGCCTACACCTGCCCGTCCATCCTTGTGTCAGCAAAAAGAGAACAACATCAATGAGCACCGTGGGATCTGATGGCAACCTTGCACAAGGTTTCAAGCCTCGTCATGTAACGATGCTGTCCATCGCCGGCATCATCGGCGCCGGACTTTTCGTAGGCTCTGGCCACGCCATCGCGGCGGCCGGGCCAGCTACCATAGTTTCTTATTTCGTGGCCGGAACCCTGGTGGTACTGGTCATGCGCATGCTCGGCGAAATGGCCGTGGCACACCCTGATACCGGGTCATTTTCCACCTACGCCGACCAGGCCATCGGCCGCTGGGCCGGTTACACCATTGGCTGGCTGTACTGGTGGTTCTGGGTACTGGTGATCCCTATCGAAGCGCTGGCTGCCGGGCATGTGTTGAATGCCTGGTTCCCGCAGGTGGACAGCTGGATCTTCGCGCTGGCTTCGGTGCTGCTGCTGGCCTGCACCAACCTGTTCAGCGTGGCCAAATACGGTGAGTTCGAGTTCTGGTTCGCCATCCTCAAGGTTACGGCGATTCTGGGTTTCATCGGCCTGGGCTTTGCCGCGTTGATGGGCTGGTTGCCTAACCGCGAGGTCAGCGGCCTGAGCGGGCTGATGGCTGAATATGGCGGCTTCGCTCCGAAAGGTTGGTCGGCGGTGGTGGGTGCGTTCATCACCGTGATGTTCAGCTTCATCGGCACCGAGGCAGTGACCATCGCCGCGTCCGAGTCCAGCGACCCGTCGCGCAACATCGCCAAAGCCACCCGCTCGGTGATCTGGCGTATCAGCACCTTCTACATCCTGTCGATCTTCGTGATCATCTCGGTGGTACCGTGGAACGATCCGCAGTTGGCAGTGGTGGGCTCATACCAGCGTGCGCTGGAAATCATGAACATTCCCAACGCAGCGTTCATGGTCGACCTGGTGGTGCTGGTGGCAGTGACCAGTTGCATGAACTCGTCGATCTACATTGCTTCGCGGATGATGTATTCCCTGGCCAAGCGCGGTGACGCCCCGGCCTTCCTCAACAAGACCTCCAAGGTTGGCGTACCGCGCGCTGCCGTGTTTGGCAGTACCCTGATCGGGGCAGCTATCGCCGTTCTCAACTACTTCGCGCCAAAGGGGGTGTTCGAGTTCCTGCTGGCCAGCTCTGGGGCCATCGCCCTGCTGGTGTACATGGTCATCGCCATCTCGCAGCTGCGCATGCGCCGCCGCCTGGAGCGGGAGAACACCGAGCTGAAGTTCCGCATGTGGCTGTTCCCGTACCTGACCTGGGCGGTGATCATCTTCATTGCCGGGGCCTTGGCGGTGATGATGTACACGCCCGAGCACCGGGTAGAGGTAAGTTCTACGTTGGGCCTGGCGATCGTGATTTCCTTCCTGGGGATCGTTACCTCGCGCGGCCATGTGCAACCTGTGGGGGCGCGGTCGATGGGGTGATTCAGTTCACCTGGCGGTAGGGCGAAGGGCACCCGAGGATGGGTGCCCTTTGTTTTTCAGGGCGACGGTCAGGCCGTCATCATCTCGATGTACCTCATCACCGCCGGCGCTTTCTCGAAGCGCCGGTGAACCAGGCTTAGCCACGAGCTAGCTTGGCAATCGACGACCCGCCGGTAATTCACCTGTGGCAGGTTGATGCGCTGCACCACCGATTCCGGGACGACGGCAACGCCTTGCCCCAGTGATACCAAGGTAATCACTGCCACCAGGCTGCCGGGTTGTGAGCCAAGCCTGGGGACGAAACCACCTTGCGCGGCCACTTCCAGCGTGCCGGAAATTTGCTCGGGCAGGATGAAGGATTCGTTGGTCAGGCGCGAGGCCGGGATCTGCGGCATTTCGTTGATACGCGAGCTGGCGGGCAGGGCGAGGACGAAACCTTCCTGGTGCAAGGCGATGGCTTCCAGTTCGTCAGGCAGCTCCATCGGTGAGCGCACGTAGGCAAGGTCGAGCAAGCCGTCGCGGACCATGCCGGGCAGTTCGGCCATGGGCAGTTCACGGATATTCAGGCGCACGCCAGGGCAGGTTTCGCTGTAGCGGCTGACTTGCTGCTGGAGCATGCCCGAGTAGGCGGCCGAAGCCACGTAGCCCAGTTCGATACGCCCGCTTTCGCCGCGGGCGGCCTTTTGTGCGCCCAGTTGCGCCGCATCGAACTGACGCACGGCGTGCTCCGCCTCGATCAACAATGCCTGGCCGGCGGCGGTCAGGTTGACCTCGCGCTGGCTGCGCTCGAACAGGCGTACGCCCAGTTCGCGCTCCATGTCCTGGATCTGGCGGCTGAGAGTGGGCGGGGCGATCCCCAGTTGCTCGGCGGCACGGGTGAAATGACCGTGGCGGGCGACGCAGAGGAAATAGCGGAAATGGCGGATTTCCATGGGTGTTACCTACAGGGTAATGACGCAGGCCGCCGGGGCTAACAACGCTTTGGGTTGGCGGCGTTATGGTTGAGGCCAACACTACAAGGCTGGTGGCTTGGGGGTAAAGGCCGCTTGTGGAATAGCCGGGCACTGCTTTGCAGGGGGCTGCACCGCTCGCGAAGGTTAGGCAAAACCTGTGGGAGCTGGCTTGCCTGCGATGGGCTGCAAAGCAGCCCCCGGCGATGCTGCAACTTGACCGTACCGCCAAGCCAACCCGCTCTGCTTCCGGAGCCTTATCATGCCCTCTGCACGTTTCACCCTGCTCACTGCCTCCCTGGTCTGCGCCCTGATCATTCTCGACACCAACATCGTCGCGGTCAGTCTGCCCAGTATCGCCCGTGACCTGGCGGGCTCGTTTGCCGATATCGAGTGGGTGGTCAGCGCCTACCTGCTGGCTTTTGCTGCCTGCCTGCTGCCTGCCGGTAGCCTGGCCGACCGCTTCGGCAGGCGGCGCATGCTGTTGCTCGGCCTGGTGCTGTTCGGCATCGCTTCGTTGGCATGTGGTGCAGCGCCAAGCCTGTTGTTCCTTGACATGGCCAGGGCCGCCAAGGGTGTGGGGGCAGCGTTGTTGCTGACCTCGGCACTGGCCGCCATCGGCAACCGCTTTCATGAGCCGCAGGAACGCATGCGCGCCTGGGCCTTCTGGGGTGCCTGCATGGGTGCCACCATCACCTTCGCGCCGCTGTTGGGCGGGATAATCGCCAGTACCTTGGGCTGGCGCTGGATCTTCTACATCAACCTGCCGTTGGTGGCAGTGCTCGCGGTCATGGTGCTGTACAGCGTCGATGAGTCTCGCGACAGTGCGGCGGCCCGGCTCGACCCATGGGGCAGCCTGACTTTCGCCGGCGGCCTGGGTTACCTGATCTGGGCGATGATCGATGCCAGCCAGGTGGGCTGGGGCAGTGCGCAAACGCTAGGTAGGCTGGTGATCAGCGCCTTCCTGTTCGGCGTGTTCGTCATGGTCGAGCGCAGCCAGCAGCGGCCAATGATCGACCTGCGGGTGATGCGCAGTGCGCGTTTCGTCGGTGCCTTGCTGGGCATGTTCGCCTACGCCGCTTGCGCCCAGGTGATGATGACCCTGCTGCCGTTGTACCTGCAGAACGGCCTGCAGCTGTCGGCCCTGGCCGCGGGTGCGGGCATGTTGCCATTCGCCGTGGCCATGCTGCTGATGCCGCGGGTTGGCATGCGCCTGGCCGCGCACTGCAGCGCTGCGCAGGTGTTTGCGCTTGGGCTGATGCTGGTGGGGGTAGGCAACCTGTTGTGTGCCTGGGCTGCAAACCATGGCGGCTACAGCGCGTTTGCAGTGGCCAGCCTGGTGCTAGGTGCGGGCGCCGGGCTGCTCAATGGCGATACGCAGAAGAACATCATGGCCTGTGTGCCCCGTGAGCGTACTGGCATGGCGTCGGGGCTGAGCACCACCACGCGGTTCGGCGCGATCGTGCTGGCAATAGGTGTGCTGGGCGCAGTGCTGGCCGCCCGTACCGGCCAGTTGATGAAGGAGGCGATGGCAGTGGTGGCCCCAGCGCACCTGGGAGAAGTTACAGCGATGGCCACGCGAGTGGCTGCCGGTGACCTGGCCGCCGCGTTGGCCATGCTGGATCCCGCCTTGCGTGCCGAGGTTGCTCCCTTGGCTCGGCAGGCGTTCATCGGTGGTTTTGAGAGCGTGCTGCACGTCGCAGGCATTGCCGCCATGGTGTTTGCCATTGTGGTGGGTGTGTTGCTGAGCCGCCCGCCAGTGCAGCTGGAGGCGTGGGCAGAGCACGGTGCGTGAGCCCTCACGCGGCGTTACAGGATAGCGTTTTGCAATTATTTCTCCCGGGCCCTCAACTATTTCGAACGGCGAATGTCATTGATTGCGGGCCTGTTGAGTGATGCCAAAGTGCAATGAGCACCATCTGTCGCCCTGATGGCAAAAAGCCGCTATCGCACAAAACTGTGTAGATGGTGGAAAATCACGTTTTCGCCATACCAAGGCAGTGCCTTGGGTAGAAGAAACCGCCCTTGAGCATCGGGCGATTCCGCCAGCGGTAGCCGCAATCTACTGTTTGGTGCGTGGCTTAAAAATGGATTTATCCCTTGTTTTACAAGGGTTTTAGTAAAAGTAGCGCTCAGTTCTATGGATACTCACGGAGGAGGGCTGGACCAAGATTCAGGTTTGTCATGGAGGATACGCTGCAAACCCCGCCATCAACCCTGCCGATCTTCCTGATCAGGTGCTGGAGATCACGGTTTACGTGGCCTTCAGGGCTTTTCGCACATTTTTCCGACCGCTGACTTCAGCCATTTTAAATGTCCGAATGGTCAGGTTTTGCACATCGAAAATATAGGTCGACGGTAATTTTTTAGAGTAGGCCGGTCAGCGCTGTTGTGCATGCCGGCGAGGTGCAGTAAACACCACCTAATTCGTTGATTTCCCCAGTGTAATCAGGGCTATAGCCCTGATTTTGGCGTGGCCGTATTGGCCGGCGCCCCGCTTTGATTTTGGGTATTTAGCGTCAAAAGCTTTTACATGGGTGTGCAGAAATGCGTCGCGGATTGCAGGTATTAACCAAATCTGTCAAAATTTCGCTGTTGCACATTTCTAAGTCTTGGATGAAAATGCTGCTTCATGGAGCGAGATATGGACGAACTGGGACCAACCACAACGTCATGGGGCAGCGGTGCGGGCGAGGATGTGGATGTTCGCGCGCTACGACGCTACAACCGGTTGCTGGGTGTTTTGCTGGATATCGGGGAGTGGGCCTGCATCGGCTTGCTGCCTTGTGTAGCGGTGGCCGCCATCTGGCTGGTGACGCAAACGAATTTTGAAAATGTCGTGTTCTATGACGGAACCGACTCGATTTGCATTTACGACGGAACGACAGGGGAAATCCGCAATGTCGAGTAAGGAAACCCAGCACGGAACCCCTGATGGTGATGCGCCGCAGGCCCGGCGGGGCACCGATGAAGAAAAGCTGCTGGAGCTGGCACTGGACGAAACGCCCGGTGAGGCCGCAGCCACCGTCAGGGAAGTCAAGCGTCTGCAGCTGGAGTGCCTGGATCTCAAGCGCCGTAACAAGCGCGTCTGGGGGCAGCTGCTGGCCCTGACTTGCGTGTTCGGCGTAACCATCGCGGCGGTGGTGTTCTGGTACCCGAAGTACCGCTGGATTCCGACGATTGACAACCATGCCATCTGTGAAGTCTCCACTGAAAGCAACCCGCGCGTCACCCCTGCGACGCTGGCCGAGTACGCCAAGGATGCGGTGGTCAACTCGTACTCCTACGACTATGTGAACTACCGCTCCAACCTCAATGCCGCAGGTGCGCGCTGGTACACCGATGAGGGGCGCAAGGCCTTCCTGAAGACGCTTGACGATTCCGGCAACCTGGAGCGCGTGCTCAAGGGGCGGATGATCCTGCGGGCCATGGCCACCCAGGTGGCCCAGGTCGAAGAAAGCGGTGTGCTGGCGAGCGGGCAGAACTACTGGGTGGTACAGGTGCCGATTGCCATCGAGTTCTATGTCGGCGGTGATCAGCAAGCACGCTCGCGCCAGGATTTCCTCGCAGCCGTAACCATCGTCCAGATCCCCGCTTCGGCCACCAACACCAAAGGCATCGCCGTCGATTCTGTTCAGCTGTCGCCGTACACCTCAAGGAAGTGACCATGAAGAAGCATCTGATCGCATCGTTGCTTGCGAGCGCTATCGCCATGCCGGCATTTGCCAACGAGGCGCCAGAAGCGCCGGCCGCCCAGGGTGGCATGGGGCAGATTGGCGCGACGCAAGCTGGCGAAGCTCCGCCCCAGCCACCGATGAATGGCCTGGGCCGGCAAGTATCCAGTGTTGCTCAAGTGGTCTACCCGCGCCCGGAAGATGTCATCAGCGACACGGTACAGGACGTTCAGGATTCGCAGCTGACGTCGTCGCAGGTAGAGCTGATCAAGCAGCTATGGCTGGAGCGTGAAAAGCAGAAAGCCACGGCCTACATAAGCCCGGCCAAACCTGTGACCCGCACGCTTGCACTGAACCTGGACCCGGGCGTGTCGCCACCCATCGTTCGCCTGAGCAAGGGGCAGCAGTCGTCGATCGTGTTCTCCGACTATGCCGGGCAGCCATGGATGATCCAGAACGTGTCGATCAACCGCGAACTCTTCAGCGACGGGCGCGAGCGAGGCGGTCAGAACGGACAGAACGGCACTGCCGCACCGACCAACATCCTCACCCTGGACCCCGCCACAGCGGCGGCCTACGGCAACGTCACCGTCACCCTGCGCGGGCTGGCCACGCCCATCATCCTGATCCTGGCTGCCGGCCAGGAAGAAGTGGACATGCGCGTGGATGCGAAGGTACCCGGGCGTAATCCGGATGCTGCGGCTTCTGTGGCAATGCTGAGGATGCCGGGTATCGATGATGCGCTGACCTACTTCCTGGATGGTGTGCCGCCGAAAGAGGCCAATCGCCTGAAGGTGACCGGGCTGGAGGGCGTCGAGGCCTGGAGCTATGGCCCGAACATGTACGTGAAAGCCAAGGCTGATGCGCAATACCCGGCCTACACCAACGCTGCGCGAAGCACCACCGGTGTGGCGGTGTATCGCTACGCGGGCCTGCAGAACAGCGTCACGTTCACGACTGGCGGGCAAGCCGTAACCGTCTTCATCGAGCAAGGGAATCTGCAATGAGTGATCACAACATGCCGCCGAACGACTCGGGCTTCGATGAAGAGGACGAGCACCTGGTAGCCGACCGCGACGGGCCGGCTGGCTCGCACGTGAAGAAGGCGCGCAAGTCCGATGAGATGCAGCGCAATCTGCACGCCGTGTTCGGTTCCGGTGTGGGCAAGGTGTCGCTGATCGCGGCCGGCCTGGTGGTGCTTGCGCTGGGGGCGCTGGCCTACAACGGCATGACCAGCAAGGACGAACCTGTCGGCAAGGCCTCTACGGTGGATGTCCCGCGTGCACCGCAGCCCGAGGTGTCGGTCGACCCTATTTCCGCTGCCGAGGCGGAGCGTCGCAACCAGCGAAGCTCGCTGGAGGCCGAGCAGGCTGCCGAGCGCGGCATGTCGTACCAGCCTGGCTTCGACCCCAATATCGTTCAGTCCACCGGCAGGGATGCTGCCCGTGGCCAGAATGCCCAGTTCAATGTGCCCGGGCAGCCGTACAACGATGCCAGCATGCAGCCGCCGCCGATCTATGTCGGGGCGGGGCAGCCGCCCCGCGAGGCCGCCCAGAACCAGCGCGCCGGCGCGAGCAACGCACAGTCTGATGAACAGGAACGCCTGCGCCTGGAAGAGCAGCTGAAAAAGGCCGAGCAGCAGCGCGACCTGTACGTCAACGAGCTCAAGGCCGAGACGCTCAAGTCGATCAAGCAACTGATGGGTGAGTCTGAAAGCGCAAAAGGCTTCGCCGAAAAAAGCAGCTTCAGCACGGTCAGCTATTACCCGACCGAGCGTGCTGGCAGCAGCGAACGTGATGGCGTGTTGCGTGCCGGCAACGACAAGAACAAGAAGGACCCCAACGACATCGAGGCCGTGGGTGACACCGACCGGGAGTTGCTCATCAAGACCGGTACCATCATGTACGCCACGCTGGATGCGGAGGTCAACACCGACGACGGCGGCGACGTGCTGGCAACCATTCGTGGCGGCAAATGGAACGGCTCCAAGCTGATCGGCAAGATCGAACAGGCGCCGGACAACATCCGTGTGAAATTCACCATTCTGGCGCCACCGGTGAACGATTCCCGCCCGACCATGCGCATCAGCGCCGTGGCGCTGCGAGAGGATGATGCCAAGCAGGGTATTGCCGAGACCAAGGACCACCACACCATGGAGCGCTACTTCGCCCTGGGGGCTGCCTCGCTGCTGTCTGGCTACGGTCGGGCTTACCAGCAGACGGCAGGTACCACGATCATCAGCCCCAGCGGTGTAGTGGCCCAGACCACGACCGAGCCTTCGACCAAGCAGGTCATCGGTTCGTCGGTGGGCGAGATGGGTACCGCGATCGCGTCGGAAGTACGCCGTGGGTTCAACCGTCCGGCTACCTACGCAACACCTGCGAACAAAGGCTTTGGCCTGTTCTTCCTGCAAGACGTTCACGATCAATCTCGATAAGGAGTTCGACATGAAGAACTGGTCATTCGGAAAACTCATAGGCGTTTTTGCCGGTAGCTTCGTGGCGCTGATCGTGGTCGCCGTGGTCGTGATCAAGGCCTCCTCGTCGCCGGTCGCCAAGGCCAAGCGCACAGCGCAAATCCAGGCTCAGTCGGCACAACAGCCACGCATGGATGTGCTGAGCATCGAGCTGGCCAAGTCCAGGGAGCAGGCGCAAGCGGCCCTGCAAGCCCAGGAGAACAGTGAAAAGCAACTGAAGATCGTGCGTGAGGAATCGCAGCGCAATACCCAGCTGCTGCTGAGCCAGATCAAGAACCTGGATAACAGCATGTCCCAGCTGGCCCAGCGCATGAACAGCTACGAGCAGAACCGTCAGCGTGTGGAAATCGTCAAGCCGCCGCGCAGGGCGCCAGCACCTGCCGCGTCGCAGGGGTACGCCAGAAGCGCTCACCCGATTCCGCAATCGAGTGGCTACAAAGTGCAGGCCGTGGTCGGGCACCGGGCCTGGGTGAAGAATGGTGAGAGTGAAGACAGCGTAAAGGCCGGCGACACGTTGCCACCGGTGCAGCGCGAATTGAAGGTGCTTTCAGTTGATCGCGACAGCGGTATTGTAGTGACTTCACCCGCTCTTTAAACAAGGACGTTGCCATGGCGGCCGGATTTGCCGATCTAGTAGATGTATTGGTCAATATCGGGAAAGTAATCCCGACGGCGATCATGATGTGCCAGGGTATTGCCGCACTTATCGGTCTTTACCTGACAGGTGCTGCGTTGATTGAAATCTGGGGTGTTACCCATGACAACGCATTGAAGTATGTAGCCGGGCGACAGCGTTTTTCTGTCGGCTCCGCCTGTGTGCAACTGGTGATCGGCTCTATTTTGCTGGCCATTGGCACACTGGAGTGGATGGGGATCATGTCGCGAACGTTGACCGGGGATTATGCCAACTCGCGCATGTTGTCCTATTCCTCTACCGGCACCACGTTGCAGCAACAGGCACAACTGGCCACGCTCGCCCTGCTGGGCATCATGCAGGTGGTCGGTCTGATTGCCATGGTGAAAGGTTGGTTGACGGTAAACGGTTATTACAACAATCAAACTCAGGCCGGCCTGGGGACCGCCAGTGGATGGATCATCGGCGGTGTGCTGGCGTGGAACTTCAAATGGTTCAGCGATGTACTCAACAACACAATCGGATTCAATCTGGTTGGACTTTTCACGCCGTGGTCGTAACGGCTTTTCGAAATATGAAACCCAAGGAGCGTCACTCATGAAAGCACTCAAAACCCTGAAAGCTGCTTACGATTCGGCCAAAGTTCGTGCGACCACTGCAGTTATCGGTGCCCTGGCAGCACCGTCGGCATTTGCCATTACCAAGACTGACCTGACCCAGGACACCTCGGGCGGCAAGACCGCTGACGACGTGATGACCAACATCGACAATACCGCTCAGGGCGGCGCCACGCTGCTGATCTCGCTGGTGTCGATTGGTGGTTTCGTGGTCGTTGCCATTTCGCTGTACACCCTGTGGAAAGCGTCGAAGGATGAGCGTGAAAAGCCGATGTCGGCCATTGTCGGCCTGTTCATCGGTGGCCTGATGGCGGGTGTCGGCACCGTGATGTGGATCATGCGCAACACCATGGTCAACTAAGGCTGCGCGCCGCTGACCCTAAAGCGGGGCGCCAGGCCCCGCAATTTCCAGACAGTTTCGGGGATATCGGACGTGAGCGAAACAAACTCTGCGCAGGGCAGGGCAGTGACTGTGCCCACGCTGGCGAGTGGTTATGTCAGCCGTACTGCCAACCAACCGGTATTCGGCGTGCGCCGGCCACTGTGGCGCTCTGACGATGATCAACGAAAACTGTTCAGTGAAGCGCACAACACACTGCGCACTTCGGTGTGGCAACGCGACAATTACACCTGTCGCTTCTGTGGTTTCAAGTCTGCCAAGTTTCAGGAACTCCATGCACTGGATGGCAATGCCGACAATTGCACCAAGGACAACCTGATCACCGCGTGCAACTTGTGCCGCCAGGTTCATCACTTGGGTGCCTGCGCCATGAATGGCACCGGTTTTTTCGTGGCAGTTCAGGAATTGACACAAACCGAGATCAACAACATTGCCCGGTGCATCTATGTCAATGAGTTGCTCGGCGACAGGGCGGTCAACGAGAAACTGACCAGCCTGTTGGCAGCGTTCCAATTTCGCGGTGGCGACACGCTCAAGGACGTATTCGGCGGAGAAGTGATCACGGTATTGAGTGTGGCCGAAACCCTCGCAAGCAAAACACTTGTCAGCGATGAAGAATATGAAAGACGTGCTGAATGGTTGGCCCCGCTGCGGCTGTTTCCAACCAAGGGCGCGTTCAAGGATGGGCAGCTTGAATATTACGCGGCCAATAACCGCGCCTTGTTCCTGCCCGGCAACTGGTCGGCATTGACCGGCCAGCTACTGAAGCAATTCGCTTGATGCAACCTGAAGCAGAGCTGATCAGCCTCGCCATTGAGAACCTTACACAGGAAGAACAAGGAAATGTTTAACAAACTCGAGGCGGTGATCCTGACGGTTCTGAGCCAGCTCAAGGCAGACGTGCAGGACTATTGCGACCTTGAAACGGTCGACGGTGGGCAGTCCATCGTCGCCAACGACGGTTCACTGGCGTCCATCGTACGTTTCAACGGCACCAAGAGCGTACTGGGGCGCGAACAGTTCGAGCGCCTGGTGAGCCTGCTGGAAGCGTCGCTTTCGGTGTACTTCAAGGTGCGCGGCCATCACCTGCAGATTGTCTTCAGCCGCGACCTGGATGCGACTGCGCCGCTGGAGCAGAACGCCTCGCAGCAGGCAGCAACTGCCGAGCGGTTGAACCTCAACGTGCGGCACCTGATCAACGAGGGCGTGAGCAAGTACGCCCAGTATGTGTATGACGAAGAATGCTACCTGGTGTTCTGGTCGCGGTCCGCGCTGCTTGACCAGACCGAACGGTCGATGGCGCGCGAGGCGCTGAACGAGTTCAGGAAGGCATCGGAATGGCCGGCCACCGCCGAAGCGCAGAACCTGTTGCGGCCCATTTCCTACCTCAAGGACCGCCACCTTTCCTTTGTCACCAAGATTTCCGAAGACCTGACGTCCCCCGAGTTCGGTTGCTCGGCGGATGTGCTCGACGTCAGTGAAGCAATCCGCGCCATCCGCGCGAAGGTGAACCCCGACATCACGCCGCGTACCTGGAAGCCCTACATTCCGGGCAGCGCCATTCCGATGCGCTGGAAGACCAGCAAGCGCAGTGGGGACATGTCAGAGTTCATGTACCCCACGCTGCCCAGCCAGATCATGGTCACGTCGGCTGAAATCGGCAGTGGCGAGCGCACCAGTCTGCTGCCCGACCCTACCAGCGTGCGGGTTGGCTCGCGCGTGTATGCGCCGTTGCTGATGTCGATTCCACCGGCAGAGCCGCAATACTTCAACACCCTGTTCAACAGCCTCAACCGCGCGGAAACCCAGGAAAACGGTGTGTCACGCGCCTTGCCGTATTCGGTGTCGATCATGCTGTCGTCCGATGGCATGAGCGTGCTGGCCTGGAAAAGCCTGTTTGCCCAGTTGCTTTCGGTAACCTCCGAGCAGAACCGCAACATCAACCTGGCCACCAAGGAGCTGCGCGAGCGGGTGCGTGACGGTGAGTGCATGGTCAAGCTGCAGGTTGCCGCCATGACCTGGGCCAGCCCGGACGAGAAAGGCGTGAAGGAGCTTGCGCTGCGCAAGTCGAAGCTCTGGCGCACGCTGGAGTCGTGGGGCCAACCGGTGTTCATCGAGCGTACCGGCAACCCGATGCAGGCGTTCCAGTCCAACTGCCTGGCCTTGACCACCAAGCATCTTGGCGACCCTGCCGCAGCGCCGCTTGGCGATGCCGTGGCCATGCTGCCGCTGACCCGGCCAGCCTCGCCGTTCCAGGAGGGTTCGACCATCTACCGCAGCCTGGACGGCAAGATCCTCAAGTACCAGCGTTTCTCGTCTCAGCAGACCACCTGGATCACGCTGATCGCAGGCAAGCCGGGTTCGGGCAAGTCGGTGCTGATGAACAACAACCACTTCGAATCCTGCCTGATGCCGGGCCTGACCGGCCTGCCTTACATCGGCATCACCGACATCGGGATTTCCTCGTCCGGTTTCTGTGACCTGGTGCGCGACAACCTGCCCCCCCGGCTTCATCACCTGGTGGTGTACAAACGTTTGCAGAATGCCAGGAAAGACTGCATCAACCCGCTGGATACGCCGTTGGGCCAACGTTATCCACTGCCGAAAGACCGTGAGTTCAACAAGAACTTCCTGACCATTCTAGTGACGCCGCCCGAGCGCGAAAAACCCTATGAAGGGATGAGCAACTTCGTCGGCCGGATGGTTGACCTGGCCTATCGGCGCAAGGACGACAAGATCGAGCGGGCCAGCCCGGAAACCTACAAGCCGGGGCACAACGATGTCGTGGATACTGCCGTGGCGCAGCTTGGCTTCCGGATTCTTCCGGCGACTACCTACTGGGAGCTGGTCGACGCGATGTTCGATGCCGGCATGGTGTACGAGGCAGAGGTGACCCAGCGCTACGCGGTGCCAACCCTCAATGACCTGGTGGCGGTGGCGTCGACCGAGGAAGTGCGGGCCGAATACGAGGGGTCCGGCGAGGTCGGGCGTAGCCTGGTCGACGCCTTCATCCTGGGTATCCGCGAGGCGGTGGGTGACTTCCCGGTGTTCTCCGATCACACCCGCTTTGACGTGGGCAGTGCCCGCATCGTGGCCCTCGACCTGCAGGACGTGGCGCTGCAAGGCTCTGCATCGGCGAAAAAGCAGACGGCCTTGATGTACATGATCGCCCGCCAGTGCTTCATGAAGAAGGTGGCCTTCTCGAAGGAGGACTTCCCGTTCTTCACCGAGAAGTACCTGCCATTCTACGAGCGCCTGGTGGCGGACCTGGTGGATGAATACAAGGTCATGTGCATGGACGAATTCCACAAGACCGGTGGCCACGTGGGCTTGCAGGAGCAGATGCAGACCGATGGCCGTGAGGCCCGTAAGTGGAACATGGAGATCATCCTGGCTTCGCAGTTGATGGAAGACTTCGGCCAGCTGACCAAGATCGCCACGGCCACCTTCATCCTCGACTCGGGTACCAAGGAGACCCGCGACTGGCTGCGCAAGAACATCGGCCTGTCCGACACCGAGGAGCATGCGCTGGTCAACTTCGTGCACGGGGCCAACAAGCATGGCTGTACCTTCCTGGCGCGCTTCGAAACCAAGAACGCCACCTACAGCCAGCTGTTCACCATGTCTGCAGGGCCGATGCGCCTGTGGGCACTGACCACCACCGCCGAGGACCGGAAACTGCGCACCATGCTCTACGAGCACATGCCGCGCCCGGACGCGCTCGCATTGCTGGCCCGCCGCTTCCCGTCGGGTGGCTGCAAGGACATGGTGGAGCGGCTCAAGCGCGAGACGTTCAAGGATGTCGAGTTCGTCGATGACGACATGGAGCAGTCCGTGATTGCGCGCATCGCCAAGGATCTGGTCGCTGACTACATCAGCGCCAGTGCATACGAAGACGTAGTGTGAGGGAGTGACAGATGGCTCAGTACAAGGGCGCATCCCGTCAGCATGAAGTCAGCACCAGCCGGCGGCGCAAAGACACGCGCCTGGCCGGGCAGCGCTTCAGCGATTTTTTCCAGTCTGCTGATGGCGCAGTGTTTGGCACCTTCGCGCTGCCGATCCTGGCGCTGGTTTCGATCAAGGTGCCCTTCTCGGGTGAGCTGCTGTTGCTGCTGGCCTGGGTGTTCAAGCGAAAGTTCGTCGATGTCGAAAACCGTGCCTTCGATTTCCCTTACCGGGTACCCAAGCTGGCGGATGTCAATGACGGCTCGTACAAGGGCAAAAAGAAAGGCGAGGGGGTTACCCTTTTCGGCAATGACCTGGAGACCCGGGAGCAGATCTACGCCGGCGACAGCGACCTGAGGACGCACCAGCTGGTGTTGGGCACCACGGGCTCCGGTAAGCCGCAGCCCAAGCATGCCAAGGTGCTGACGCCGGGCGGCTGGGTGGAAATGGGCCGCATCCGGGTCGGAGACAGCGTGTGCACGCCCGATGGCAAGCAGGCTGCGGTGCTGCGGGTGATCGAGCAGGGCGTTCAGCCGATCTGGACGATTGCCACCCGCGACGGCCGCAGGGCCCAGGCCACCGGTGACCACCTGTGGCGAGTGCTTACACGCGGCGAGGATGGTAGCGAAGCAGCGCACACCGTGACGACCGATGCCATCCGTGAGCTGATGGGGCGTGGCGTGGTGGTGATGCTGCCCAAGGTGCGCAAGAAGCGTGGGTCTGCCAAGTTCAATGGCTGGGCCGAGGTGTGGAAGGTAGACGCTGCCGGGCAGGCGCCCTGCCAGTGCATCGAGATCGATCACCCACACCACCTGTATATCACCGACGACAGCCTGGTCACCCATAACACCGAGCTGTTGCTCGGCATCGTGTTCAACGCCCTGGTGCAGAACACGGGTTTCATCTACGTCGACGGCAAGGGTGACCCCAAGCTGCAGAAGGAAATCTTCCGCCTGTCGCGCTACCTCGGCCGCGAAGATGACCTGTTGATCATCAACTTCATCACCTCTGGCCGCGACTTCGTCGAGAAGCAGGTCGACAAGGTGACCAACAACATGAACATGATGGGGAATACCTCGTC
The DNA here is from genome assembly GCF_026898135.2 of Pseudomonas fortuita. Taxonomy (NCBI): domain Bacteria; kingdom Pseudomonadati; phylum Pseudomonadota; class Gammaproteobacteria; order Pseudomonadales; family Pseudomonadaceae; genus Pseudomonas; species Pseudomonas fortuita. Next base: position 5,543,208 of record NZ_CP114035.2, on the reverse strand, counting down.
GGGCATGTTGATCGAGCTGATCGTGTCGCTGATGGATGACTCCGGTGGCGGCGGCGACATGTGGAAGGGGCGGGCGATCATGTTCGTGGCAGCCCTGACGCGGCCGCTGACCTATCTGCGGGACAAGGGTCACATCAACCTGTCCCCCGAGAAGTACCTGGAGTACTTCGAGCTGAACGTGATCGAAGAACTGGTGTGGGAGCACGGCGGCAAGTACGGCGAGATGTTCGATGTGATCGTGGCCCCGCTGCGCTCCTACCTGCTGACGCTGCCGGGTTACCAGAAGGCGAAGTTCAAGAAGCAGGAAACCAAGACCCTGGAGCAGCACGGCTACATCGTCATGCAGCTCGGGCGGATCTTCAACGACCTGACCTTCAACTACGGCCATATCTTCAAGACACGCGTCGGTGACGTGGACTTCTACGATGTGGTGATCAACCGCCGCTTGCTGGTGGTGCTGCTGCCGGCGCTGGAGCGTGCACCTGACAGCATGCGCATGCTTGGCAAGATGATTGTAGGCAGCATCAAGCAGATGATGGCCGGCTGCCTGGGCAACCGGGTCGAAGGGGTGGTACGCGAAATCATCGACAGCCGGCCAACGGGCTCCAAGTTCCCGTTCTATACCATCCTCGACGAATACGGCTATTACGCCGTGGTCGGCTTCGCCGTGGCCCCGGCCCAGGCGCGTAGCCTGGGCTTCAGTGTCACCTTCGCGGCGCAGGACTTTTCCTCGCTGAAGAAATCCAGCGCCGAAGAAGCGGATGCCACCTGGGAAAACACCAACATCCGCGCCGTCGGCCGCCTGACCTCGGGCACCGAATCGGAAACCTGGCGGCGCGTGCAGGGCGCGGCGGCCGAGTCTTCGCAGGCCATGCTGGGCAATTTCGAACGCACTGCGGGCAACGAAAAGCTGCGCCAGTCGGACAACATCGGCATCGAGCAGCGCAGCCGGTTGAACTACGACGACGTCGCCATGCAGGAAAACGGCGAGTTCACCTTCCTGGTCGGCAAGAAATCGCAGAATGGCAAAACCGGCGGTGTGGCCCTTATCCGCGGCATGGGCTTCTACACAGCCGGCCCGGCACCGAAAGAAATGCGCATCAACGATTTCATCCCGGTCGAGCCGCCCGAGCCGTCAGACCTTCCGCAGAACAGGCAATCGCGCCAGGCATTTGTCGACAGCCTGAAAGATGGCTCGTTCGCCAGGCGGGTGCGGGCGGTGGTCAAGGGCGACCCTACCTTTGCCCGTATGCACAGTGCGTTCGAACACAACTACGCAGACCCCGACCGGCCACTGCTGGGTAGGCTGGATACTTCGTTCGCCGTGCTCGGGGGGTATTTGACCGGTGCGTTGAAAAAGCCGGCTCCGGCTGCGCCATCTCCGCAGCAGGTGCTGGAGACACCCGTTACGCCACCCGCTGCGCCCGTAGCGGCAGCCCAGGAGGATCCACTGAGCCCGGGGGCGATCGAGGCGAGCATTCTGGCGGTGGCGGACCTGATCGTCGGGAACACGGTGGCGCCAGAAGTGCCCGCTGTTGCGGCTGCGGACGAGCAGACGCTGGACGATGAATGGGCCCGTGAACTGGCAATCGTCATGCCCAAGCAAATGCTCGACATGCAAGTGATGGCTGCCGGTGAAGGGTTTGCATCGCTGTCGGACAAGTGGGCCGCCGAAGAACGCATCCGCGAAGCCTGCGATGCCATCGCTCGCGAAACGGCCTATTCCGTAGCGCCCGCGCCTGAGGCGCAGGATGTGGCGGGTATGCGTGAACGGTTGAATGAACTGCAGGCGCAATGCCGCGCGCTGATGAAGAACAAACCGCATGAGTAGGCATCGAGCCCCCCGTCCACTGGTCGGAAGCAGATTCTAATTGGTGTCATAAATTGACGACGATAGATATCTAACAGATAATCAGAAACTAGAATTTTTGCATGCCAGGGTGACGTGATGGGGTTGTTCGATTCAGGGAAGAAGGCAGCGAAGTTCGCGTTCATCACCATGCCCATGGCGGCCTTGGGCGTGAACCAGCTGCGCATGGGCAACCAGCACATCAAGTCGCTGTGGCGTTCCAATTTCAGCCCCACTTGCCCCGAGTGCGAGCGCGGGGTCCTGCTCAAGACCGAAGGCGATCATCAGGAGCTTGAGCAGAGCCCGAAAGGCAAGCTGCGTGTGCTGCACAGCTGGGGCTGCAACAACTGTGACTTCGCCTTGTTCGAAGAGGACAATGTCACAAAGGTCCGCGAGCATGCTGCGCGCTACCGCAATGAGCGCGTCAAGGCACAGCTGACGACCATCGAGCGCGACGAACTCGACCGTATCGCCCGCAACCACCGGCTGCATTCCAGGGCGTTTTTCATCGCCAGCCTTTTCGCCGTTGCCGGGTTCGTCTACATGCTGGCGACCGGCGCCGGCATCATGATCGCCCTGAACTGGTTGTCGATCGGCTTTGCGCTGTGGGTATTCGGCATGAAGAAGTCCTATCGCAGCTGGCAGGTCTCGACCGGGCAACTGTTTGTCGAAGGCGCGTTCTGGTTCTGGTTCCAGCATCAGAAGTGGATTATCTGAACATGGCGCGCAACGGGCTCCAATGGGTAGTCGCCGTGCTGGCGCTGTGGTCTGCGCAAGTGCTGGCCGACGACTTCTATGCCGTGCGGCCTGCGGATATCGACTGCGTCGTGCAGGCCGCACAGCGCCAGGGTGTGCCGGCCAACGTGCTGCTGGCCATTTCCAGCAAGGAGAGCGGGAAGAACGGGCAAAGCGTGTCGAACAGCAACGGCACCTTCGACCTTGGCCACTTCCAGATCAATACCACCCACTGGGGGCCGAAAGGCGTATTTGCCTCGTACCCGGCCATTACCAAATCCGATGTCGCCTGGCGCGGTTGCTACAACGCAGAGCTGGCGGCCTGGCTGCTGCGCCAGAAGCTTGCCGAGAACAATGGTCAGGACTTCTGGACCCGTGCGGCCAACTACCACTCCCGCACCCGCAAATTCAACGACATCTACAAGAAAGACCTGATCCCGCTCGCGGTGAAATGGGGCAAATACCTTGAACGGCAGCGCCATGACCGGCTGGTGGTCAGCTACCAGTAACCAGGCCGCCGCAGGTTGCCCCTGCGCAGGGTCGATCAGAATGACAAACTTCAGGAGTTTTTAAATGAAAGGAATGCTCATGGGTGCACGCTGCTGCAAGGCCGGAGGCGTGCTGCTGGCATTGGTTGCGCTGGGGGGCTGTGCCAGTTCTGCCAAACCGACTACCGACGACACCGAGGCGTTTGCCAGCCGGATCATCGCCGACAAGGTATCGGTAGCGGTCAACTCTCAGCACAACTACGTGTCGCGCCTGAACGCTGACCGTGTGCAAGCCGCCTCTCGCCAGGCTGCGGTCGACACCGACCAGGTGGATATCGATTTCATCGGCAAGCCCCAGGAGCTGCTGCAGACCTTCGCCAGCCGCTACGGCTATGCCTACGTCGAGAGCGGCAAGCGTGTGGACCTCAAGCCCATCAACGTGTGGGTCCGCAAGGCTACCCCGATCAACGTGCTCAAGGATGTGGGCGCGCAGATCGACAACGGTGCCGATGTGGTGCTCGACAAGAGCACCAATACCCTGCGCCTGATCTACAAGCCGGTACCGTTGGCGCTGGGGAGGGGCTGAACATGGCGATGGACATGCCCCCGATGACCCTTGAGGACGCCGAGCGCCTCTATGACAAGCCTGCCTACGTTCAGCAGCAGGGCGACACCGGCGATGCCAAGTCCGCTGTCGAGGCCATGCGCGATGAGAAGAACCAGGCATCGGCAGCCCGTGGCGAAGCCATTCTCGATGCCGCGCTGCAGGTCGGTGTAAAGGCTGGCCTGGCCTGGCAGCTCACCAACATCAACAAGGCGCTGAAGGTGCGCGAGCGCGAGTTCGATACGGTCTATGACTTCAGCAGCCTGATGATCCAGGACCGCGTGGTGCCGCCGGTGATCACCGAGGCGCGCCACCTGTACAACCAGGACGGCGATTACACGCTGCGCCTGTCGGGGGCGGCCTACAAGATCGAATCGCAGGCGCGCTTTTCGTCCGTTCCGCCAAGCTGGCGCGAGTACCTGACCTTCCCGCTGCCCAGCTTCGACCGCACCTCGCTGGTTTCTGCGCTGGTGCCGCGTTCCGACGAGGAAGAGCGGGTATGGAAACTGGCTGTACGTGAAGGCTGGAAGCAAGGCGTCGAGCAGGCAAACCTGATGCTGACCTACGGCTTCGACCGGATGAACCGCGATATCGATGGCATGCGCCGTTTCAGTGAGTTTGCCCGCCACGGCCAGGTCACCCTGCCGATCATCTCCGGAGCGGCCATCCCTGTTACCAAGGAAGGGCGGTCGATGGCGGTGGACGAAACCCTGTTGCGCATCACGGCGCTGCCAGAATTCAACGACAACATGAATGTCTGGCGCAGCTCGATTGCCACCTCCACCACCGCCGATCCGGTGCGACGTGCTGCGCCAGCCCGTGCCGCAAACCCAGCACCGTCGCCGGCCGCCGCCCGTCAGCCTGCAGCGGCCGAGGCATTCGCGGCCCCCGGTGGCAGCCGCTTGCGCGCGCAGCCCGCTGCCGGTGAAGGCGGGCCGCAATGAAGCAGGACTTCCACGATGACGTGATGATGCTGGAGCCGGGCGCACTGATCGAGCGCCTGGAGCGGCTGACCAGCTACGAAGACCCGTTTCGCTTCGACCGCGCCGACCAGTTCAAGGCGATGATGCTGGAAACCCTTACCCATGGCGTCAGCGATATCTTCATCCAGCCCGCATTGCCGGTGGTGGTGAAGAAGTACGGGCGGTTGTATGCGGTCACCCGCCGTACGCTCGATGTCGGGGAAGTCAACGAACTGTTGAAGATGGCGGCCAACCGGGACACCGCCACTACCGATATCGTGTCCGGGACGGCGGTCAACGAGCGGTACGAGTTGTTCGACCCGCAGCGCAAGGATGCGCGAGGCGCCCGCCTGCGTTATGCCTACCGGGTAAACGCCTCGCCTATTGCCTGCCATGGCGATACGTCGTGCCAGATTGTCATCCGGGCCATTCCCGATGACCCGCCCCGAATCCAGGACGTCGGTTTGAGCGAGGACATCGTCAGAATGGCCACGCCGCGTGATGGCATCGTTTATGTGGCCGGGGCCACGGGCCATGGCAAGACCACCACGTTTGCCGCCATCAACCGTTTCATTCTGGAAAACGACACGCCGATCAAGGGCAACCTGATCAGCCATGAAGAGCCGATCGAGTTCACCTACGACAAGATCCAGAGCAAGCATTCGATCTTCGTGCAGTCGCAAATTCCCACGCACTTCAAGGATTTCTACCGGGCCAACCGCGAGGCCATGCGGCGTGCCCCCGGCCTGTGTGTAATTGGCGAATTGCGAGACCAGGAAACCATTCGTGCGGCGGTCGAGCTGTCGCTGACTGGCCACCCGGTGTTCGGCACGGTCCACGCCAAGGACGTGGCGGCGATCATGCGCCGGATGATCTCCCGCTTCCCCGAACAGGAACGGGCGACGGCCATCTACGACCTGGTCGACACCAGCCGTTTCATGATGGCGCAAAAGCTGGTGCCAACGGTCGATGGCAAGCGCACGGCGGCGCGCTCTTGGCTGAAATTCACCGAGCAGGTGCGTGACACCTTGATGGACCTGACCGACATGGGGCGGGTTACCCAGCGTGTCGCCGAGTTCGTGCGCGATGAAGGGCATACGTTTGCTGCCGAGGCGGACCGCCTGCTGGCAGCGGGCGTGATCAACGAAGCGGCTGCCCGCGACTTGCGCCACGGCTGAGCCGGGGCGCTCTGGTAAAGGCTACCCAACAGAATTCAGGGGAAGAACATGGCAACAGGACGGTATCACTGGAGCAGAAGTGCTCCACCCGCACGTTTCTTCGTGATCAACGCAAGCGCTGCCTTGCCTTGGTTGCTGTTGTTGCTGGTGCCGGCGCTGTGGAAGTTTCTGCTGCCGCTGGCGTTGTGCATGACGCTCGGGCTGGTCTACATCGAAGTGGTCAAGAAAATGACCGTACGCGCTGTTTTTCGTCAGGCTGCGGTGTTCATGGTGGGGCGTGTGCGTACCACCCACAACATCCTCAAAGAGCTGGTCAGGTAGGGGCACGGCAGGCATGACCGGCGAAAATCTTTGTGGCGGCAGAAGGGGCGTTGAATGAAGCAGCAAGGCGGTGGGCAAAAAAGTTTCACGTGGGATGATCCCGCGATATTGATAGGGATCATCGTGGTGCTTTACCTGGGGGGGTGGGGTGCCTGGTACTTCGCCCACGAAAAGATTTCCGCCGCCTACACCTACATCCGCTACGTGGAACTCTGGTTGCCGAGCGTGCTTGGCGACTTTGCGGACATACCGGGTATTTCGTCGATCAACGAATGGGTCGGGCGCATGTGTGCGCCCGACGGCATTGTGGGCGCCTGCCAGCGTGACTTTTCAAACGTGGCGTGGGGCGAAATTACCTCGTCCTCCCTGTTCATGAACGGGTTCTTGCTGGTACTCATGGTAGTGCTTTCGGTGCGCATGTTCCTGCGCATAAACAAGACCCACCCCAAGCTCAGGTTCACCCGGACACACAACATCAAGAGCTATGTGCAAGAGAACAAGGCGCAGTACCCGCACCTGCGGATGTTCGCCGAGCTCGACCTGATCGCCCAGCCACTGGACCACCCTGTATTCGGCATGTCGCAGACCTCCCGCCAGTTTGCCTACGAGCATCTGCTGATCAGTGGCTGGCAAGCGCAGTCGGACCGAAGCTGGGCGCCGACGCTCGACCGTGAGAAGGCCACCGAAGTGATGCGGCGTCAGTTGGGCCAGCACTGGACCCGGGTTGGCAACTTGTCTGCGGCGGAAACCCTACTGGTGGCAATTGCCTTGCCACGGGTGGTTGCCACAGACACGTCGCTCGATGACGAAGCCTTCAAGGCGGCGATGGCCGACAGCGACTACATGGTTGCGTGGTGTTGGGACCAGTTCAAGGCGCCTTCGGCGAAGGGGGGTAAAGGCGCTGGTGCCGCCGACCCTTATGCCTGGCTGAAGCCTGAAGTGCCACTGGAGGTGCCGCGGGCAATCATCCAGAAATACATAAAGCACCCTAACGCCAGTGCGATCCTGCATGCCCATGCGTTCGTCAGGACCATCATCTTCGCCATGTTCTTCCAGGCGCGGCGCCTGGGCGTGTTGCCTCCCGCCGAGATGCGCTGGCTGCGCTTTTTCGACAGGGACATGTGGTATGCCCTGCAGACGATCGGGCGCCAGGCCGGGTTCCCGGAGGCGCCGGGCATCCTGTCGCACTTCCTTTATGAGTGCAAGGCAGGTGCATCGCTGGCGGAGCCCCAGCTGGACAAGGCAGTCAATGGCCTTGAACAGGCCATGTCGGCGTACAAGTATACCGACGCCGACAAGAAGCGTTACGAGGCCGTCCAGGAAGAGAAGGAAGCCGCGGCACGGAAGGCGATGCACGATGAGAAAATGACATGAAGTGGCACTGCTGAGCCGGCAGTTCGCTGTCAGAGGGTCATCATTCAATATGACCCTTTTTTGTTTTTTAGTGCCTTTTTCTGCTTTTTTGTTAGAATGCGGTCGTATTGGATTATTAATAAGGACGTTGAGCCATGAAGGGTGTGTTTGCAAGACCTGTTGCCGTGCTTGCGGTGCTTGCGGCGGGGGTTTCAGTCGCCCATGCCGCCCCGGCTCAAACGGCGGACCTCTCTGCTTTCATCACCGCTCAAGCCGTTGCGCCGGCCACTCAGGCACAGCAGGAACTCGATGACCTGACCGCGCAACGGGTATCGCGCTATGGCCGCATCGTCAACGCCCGCCCGGTGGGCCTGGGCGGGTTGACTGCCTGGACGGTGGAAAAAAACGGCCATCAGGTGGTGTTGTTCAGCACCCCGGATTCTGCGGTGCTGTTCACCGGTGTGGCCTGGAATGCCGAATCCGGCGCCAACATCTCCGACGCCTTCCTGCCGGGCGCTGCGCAGGTCGCCAACCCTGCGCCTGCTCCTGCTCCTGCTCCTGCTCCTGCTCCTGCAGCCGTTGCTGTTGCACCTGTCGCGCCGATGATGTCGCCGGTTGTCGCACCGAACGTGCGTGAGGCCGCAGCGATGGATGGCAGTTTCAAAGGGGCTGTACCGGAGTCGATGAAGACGGTCGACTCCCTTGCCGGGGTGAAGGAAGGCAAGGGCGGTATTGGCGATACCGTCTACATCATCATCGACCCCCGCTGCCCATACTGCCGGGAGGCGTACAACCTGACGCGGGCGTATGCGGCGAAGGGCCACTCGATCAAGTGGATCCCCTCAGCAGCGCTGGGCAACCCGGAAGATGGCGTCCCGCTTGCGGCCACTATCCTGCAGGCCAAGGACCAGAAAACGCTGGCGCGAGTGCTGGGCAAGCACGAGCAGATCCGCTCTGAGCCATCGCCGGAAACGGTCGAACAGTTGAGCACCAACCTGGCGTTCCTGTTTGCCGCGTTCGAAAACAACGGCAAGGAACAGGCGGGTGTCCCGGCTGCGTTCTTCATCGACCACCGCACAGGGAAGCCAAGGATGATGACGGGCCTTTCACAGGCCGTCGTACTTGAAGACATCTTTGGGAAACTTTAAGGAGCAACGTACATGAAATCCAAAGCGCCGAACTTCGAGTTCGATCCCGGCATCCGCATCTTCGGCTCGGGCGAGCACTTGCTGGTGGTGTTCGACAGCCAGAGCCCCCATGACGTGCTGCGGGCGCCCCGGACCGTGCGTATTCCCAAGGGGTTTCAGCAGTTGTCCCTGTTGGTTGCCGGTTTTGATACGGCTGAAGACGATGGTCATCAGCGCTTGCTGAAGGGCAGCGTCAGCCTGGCAATCGAGGATGCCACTGGCGCGCTGTCAAACCACGAGCTGGCCGCCCTGCAGCTGGTATTCCATGCCGAGGCAGATCGCAAGGGCGCGCTGACCCACATTGATCCGGCCCTGGTTGCCTACACCGTTCGCCAGGCCCTTGCGCAATGCTTGAACGAGGCCCTGAACGACTACTTCCAGCGCGATGAAGCTCAAAGGGTGGGTGGGCAGCTGCAGCCGGCGGCATTTAATGCTTCGCTTCCCGTGGCTGCGCCGCAACCGTCACGCAAGGCCCTGCGCGAACAGGCCGCCGATGATGCAGCTCGCCAGGCCCGATCGCGCCGGCGCAAGACTGCATTGGCCTGGGTTGTTCCGCCATTGGTAGTGGTTGCGGTAATGGCCACCATGTCTCATCTTGCTTCCTCCCCGTCGCCGATTGAAAATGCTGTCGCGCAGCAGATGGCGAATGACCCTGAGTCAATCAAGGCGCAGGTGGAGCTTACCAAGCAGACGCTTCAGTCCATGGGCCTTGACCCAGGTCAAGGCGGCGATCTCGGGTGCCTGGCACCGCAATGATTGCCGTTGCTTCCATCTTGAGGGATGGGTTATGCCTTTCGCTGGTTTGCGGGCGTGTGAAATGGCGTAATGCTTTTTCGCTTTGCCCGATTGTTGCCAAGCGGTGCCGAAGGTGGTTCTTTTCCAGGATTGGAGATTAAGAGCAGGCAAGGGCCGCGAAGCCTTCCGTGCTGTTCTGCTTGAGCAGGGTGTTGCTCTCCCTGCAGGCACTTTAAGACTATTTTGGATTGGAAAACCTTAGGTACGTATATGCGACCAGCGAATGAAGTGAAAGACGGGACCAAGTTGTTGTCGCTTGCCCAAGGCTTGCGGTCCCTGCTGGTCCCCTCGCCGGATGTACTGGCAGACACCGTCAAAGAGTTGCACCCGCTGGTCAACCTGTCCGACAAGGTGCTGCCGCTGAAATCGTATTTCAACATGGTCCAGGACATTCAGCGGACCAAGCACACCCATGCCGCCATGCGCGCAGCTGGCGAACCCCTGAGCCGCGAAGCCATTCAGCAAGGCGTGTCGCGCAAGCTCTGCACTGAAGACATTTTCATGGTTGCCTGCTCGTTCCTGGAAGTGGAAATAGCCAAGCAGGGCTCGGTCTACTACCTCAGTGGCGAGTCGCCCGATTTCAAGGAAACCAAGAAGAACCGAAACCCGCTGGACCTGTCCGATGAAGTCGTGCTGAAAAACCTTTCCAGCGGGCTGGCCCGGCCGGACACCGACCGCGGTGCCGTTGAGCGAGGTCAGATCGACAGTGGCTTCAATCACCTGGTGCGGCTCAACCAGTTGCACAACCTGATGCTGGAGTCGGTGCGGCTGATGAAGGCGGACGAGCGCCTGACCAAGGTCGATATCCGCAAGAAGTTCAACATTTCGCATACCGATTATGAGCGCATGATGTCGATGGCGCGCCGTTCTGGGCTGATCTCGTTCCGTAACCGGAAAAAAGATCCGTCCAATGCCTACACCTTGCGCAACGACAATCATGAGCGGGTGTCGGAACATGCCAAGAACTTTGGCCATACGCCGCAAAAGATGTTGAACAAGATTCTTGATGATTTCTTCGGGATGCTGGAAAAGCGCAAAAAGCACGAGGACTGATTTGATGGGAACCCAAGGCCATAAGGATGTCGGGCCGGCTATAAGCGCAGATGAGCGAGCCCGGATAGCGCGGGCCGCCAGGCAGGTGGTGGCGTACGCCAACTTTTTGCGCTGGACGGCGAACTTCAAACGGGACGAAGTGCTGCGCCATCCTGAGCACGACCGCGTGATGTTGCTCTCGCCCATGCAAAGTGGGCGATTCAGCTTTGCGCTGGAAGGGGACACCCTGTATGTGGGTGTGCAGCCCTTCGAGGCCGCCTGGGCCGGGTGCATGCCTTTCGAGGCTGCCTACGTATCCGACCGGCTGTATTTGTCGGTTGAGAGCGTCAACTTCATGGACACTCGCATGCCGCCGCTGGCGCTTGGCATTTTTGTCGACGATCAGGGCAAGCGCGAACTCATGGCTCAAGCCAGGTTCGTCCAGTTCGTGCGGGTGAGTGTGCATGAAGGCTATGTGGCTGAGGTCGGCGAGCCTTGTGGCGAGGCTTTTGCGATGCGGCCGGGCGATGTGGTGGGTCAGCTGCGCGAGACGCGAAAGGTGAAGGCACAGCAGCAAGACATGGGGCGGTTCTTCTGACGCGCTCAAGCAGATTTTTCAAGTAAGGACACGAGCATGACCAAGTGCAAACTCATCCTGCCCCTGCTGGCCGCTGCGGCGATGGCGGGTTGTGTAACCACCGAGCAGATGCCGGACGGGACCACCAAGATTCGTTTTTCGGACGAGGCTGTCAGTTCGCTCACCTCGATGATGCCTGGCAGCCTCGTTACCGGGATTGCAGGTGGCGCAGGTGGGGGAGGGATCAACCTTGTTCCGACAACAAGCCCGCTTGGCACGGGCGAGCAACTGTATCTCAACGGGCAGTTTGAGCTGGAGTGTGCTTCTGCCCTGCTCTACAGCGCAAAGTCTGGGCGCCCCATGGACGCGCAGATCAGCAACAAGTGCCGCTCCAGCTACTTCTTGCGCCAGGAGCAGCTGAGGATGGCGGGCAAGCCCTATGATCGGGGGGCGCCAGCTTATGATCCTTCGAACCCGCCCAATGAGTACTGGGCCAAAGTGGTGGGCCGCACTGTCAGCCAGTTGGCGGCTGCTGACAAGTTCACCGCGCGGTTTGCCGGATACCCGCGTATCGAGAGCAGCGGCGGCATCACCATTGCCGTGCGCTTGCTGGGAGAGTCCCAGGGCGCCCACGTAGCGCTGGCGACCACGCCGGCACGTACGCCGGTTGTTCTGGATGATGCGCAGTTCGAACTGGGTATGCGCCAGCGTGCCTCTCAGGTCAGCAGCCAGGTGGTGGATGCGATAGCGTGCGATGCGGTGCTTGCCTACAGCAAGACCGTAGACAAAGGCCCCAGGCCATCACGTGTTTCTGCAAGCGCCTACACGCGGTATGAAGTGTTGTTCACGGTTGCATCCATGGGTTGCAAAGACAGCACTCGTCAGTTCAAGACCGCTTCGCGATAACCTGTGATGGGCCGACCTCGCAGTCGGAAGCAGGCACAAAAAAAACCGGACGCAGGTCCGGTTTTTTTGTGCCTGCTTGTCAGGCTAGGGCTCTGCGTTCCAGGTGTCGTCCGCAGCTGCCGCTGACTCATCGATCCCCGTCCGTTGCGTATCGGCAGCGTTCAGCCACTCCTGGCTGACGTCCGCCTGCTGAGCCACGCGTTCGTGGGCAAATTCACGAAGCAGGATGGAGTCCTCGATCGACGTCATGAGCGCTGGGGATGCCTGGCCATAATCGCCGAGCAGCGTCCGTGTGGCTTCAGGTGGCAGCTGGCTGATTGCGTTGCGCAGCTCACGGCCGTAGTCGGCCAGTACGGGCTGCTTGGCAATGACAGTCTCCGCCGCCTGGGAAGGGAACACGGAGGCGGTGAAGCTCTGAAATTCCTGCGGGGTCGGCATGGCTTGAATCCTTACATGCTGTAGTCGTTACTGCTTTCGCTGCGTGGTAGCGATGGGTTGGCGTAGCGGGCGAACGTCTTGTCCAGGTCGGCAGCCAGGTAGGCTTGTTCGCTTTCACGCACCATCCGCTTCATGCTGTCGGCGTCGGAGGAGGCCGCGATTACCTGATCGCGCACGGAGGCTAGCAAACCTTCCCTGTCTGCCCGTGAGCCAGGGGTATTGTCGATTGCTTCGAGTGCATCGAGCAGCGACTGGCGCAGCTCGGACTCGGCGCCGCTCCTTCCGGACGGGCTGGCCATTTCCAGGGTTACGCTGCTGATCACGGCACGATGGATGGCTGTGAATGCGCTGGCTTCGGCTTCTCTGCTTTGCATTATCCGCTCGGAGCGCAGGGTGTGGGGAGGCGTGTTGCGCAAATATTCAGACGCTTGATCGGCCAGTGTGTCGATCGTCTGGCGGACTTTCTGGCCGTCAGGGCCTTCCCGCAGGGCGGCTTGCGCTACGTTGCCAAGGCTGATTGCCGGGTTGCCTGAGGCCTCGATGGCTTTTTGTCGCATTAGCCCGGCGCCGATCACGAATCGGCTCGCATCGCGTATTGATAGCTGCATCTATGTCCGTCGTTTTTTCACGGGGCTTGAACGTGCCCGAGTCAGTCGGCATTCAGCAACATCTGCTTCCCTGTGCGGCTCGCCGTACCCAGGCGCATAGGCTGATGCGGGCGGTCGAATGAGTCTGCGCTGACGTGCTGTGCCAGTCCACCGCGAACCCTGCGGTTCGCTTGCTTGAGTGACCATAGCATTTTTACTGTTATTTTTCTTGTGCTTGAGTCGGATAAATAGGTTTTTTGGTTGAATCAGGTATCCCCTTGAGCAAGCGCTGGCTTGTGTCCTCAAAAGCCCTCATCAGGACGCTGATGAGCGGGAGGCCCACTAAAAACGGGCTGTTGTGGCCAATCATGCCGCCCCTTTCGTGTGCTGACCAGTAGGTGAAATGTCTATTTACACAACTTTACAGGCCTGTAAGCCGTTCAATTGAGAGCCTTCTGTACGTTTTTTGTGCAGAAAAGGCAGGTTGACGGGGCTCCCGCTGGCATCTGAATAACGTGCTAGCCCGAAGGTTCAAAAAACCTCATTTTTGGCCAAATTATGAAATTTCGCGCTCATATCTCTTTCTTTAAGCCAAATTTTCGGAATTTTCACGAATTTACAGGTTGGTCGCTTTCCCCGTTTCGCTAAAAGCACGGCTTCATGATCAGTATTGATCCAGATTTTGTTAATTTTCTTTCGTAGCATTATTTTGATTTTTTTGTAATTTGTGGTTTAAGATTGCCGAGTTTTCCATATCTTCAGGATCATGCCTGCAGAGTAGTATCATGAGCTCAGGCTCAAAGCATCGGTGTAAGCCATCGCCTACCGGGTGCAGCGAGCTCAATTCAAGGACGACGGAGCATTCCAAGGGGAATTCGTCGCGAACGATTTAGATCAACCGTCCGCAACTCGATTCAGGTAGGTATTCTCAATGGCTCAGATGCCGTTTTCACCGTGCAGCGATGCAAACGCCTGCACCGACCAGTCAGTCGAGATGCTTGGCAGGATCTTTGGCCCGGTAATCGATGCCCTGGTCAAAGGCACCGACCCCAACGCTGTGCAGGCAAGCGCCAATATCCTCGCGACGATGTTCGGCTTCTTCAACAGCGGGATCCTCATCATCGGTTCGCTGATCGTTTCCTACGTTGCCGTAATGGGTGTCACCAACACGGCCAACGACGGGGAGGCGATGGGCAAGAACTGGTCCTCGCTGTGGACGCCGGTACGGATCGTGGCGGGCGGCGCAGTGTTGCTGCCCACAACAAGCGGCTTCTCTTTCATACAGCTCATTGTGTTGATGTTTTCCCTGTGGGGCGTCGGCTTTGCCAATGGCACCTACAAAGCAGGCATGGCCATGGGCGTGCTGTCGCCGAACGGCATCGTCGAAGGGGTGAACTCACCTGGCAATTTCTACGGCTTGCGCGATTTCGCCCGCAGCTACCTGGCGGCGTCGTATTGTGCCAAGGCGGCCAACTCGATCTATGGCAACAACCCGGCATCCGGTGCGGTTCCCGAAGTAAGGGCGAACAACACGCAGGACAAGCTCAACACGGTAAATGGCCGCACGGAATACGTCTTCGAAATCAAGGACCGCAACGCCGATACAAACCTGGCCGGTGGGGCGGCTTTCTGTGGCACCGTTAAGGTGGCGGTGTATTCGGCACAGACCCAGACGGAGGCGATGGCCAGGGCTCTGGAATCGCTGCGGGTGAATGTGCAGGGCAAGAAGCGCGAAGCGGCCATGGGCATGATGACCCAGCTGGACACCTGGGTGAGAAGCTGGCCTGCGACGATCAACGACGCTGGCTGGGATGCGGTCGACTCGGACCAGTTCAATACCATCGTGAACGCGGCGGAGCAGAAGGTGGCCACGCAACTGTTCGCCCAGGTGAGCAGTGATCAGGGCGATGTCGACAATGGCCTCAAGGACTTCCTCAGCACGCTGACCGATGATGGCTGGTCGGCGGCTGGCGGATGGTTCCAGCGCGTGGGTATGGTCCGAGGCCAGATTGCCGGGGTGCTGTCCGAGCCGGTCGGTTCGGTCAGTGCGCCTTCTCTCGGTGCACTGCCTGCCGATGCCCGGGCCTCTCTGCTGACGCACAGCGTGACCACGGTCACCGAGGCAATCGACAAGAAGTCAGAAGAGAAGCCAGGGTACAAGCAATCGACCACGGCCAAGCCTGAGGATATTGCCAGCCTCATTCCCAAGGACCCCAACAGCGATATCAACGTC
Organism: Pseudomonas fortuita; assembly: GCF_026898135.2. Classification (NCBI taxonomy): domain Bacteria; kingdom Pseudomonadati; phylum Pseudomonadota; class Gammaproteobacteria; order Pseudomonadales; family Pseudomonadaceae; genus Pseudomonas; species Pseudomonas fortuita. The sequence continues at coordinate 5,527,963 of NZ_CP114035.2, read as the reverse complement.
GGGTCCTTGAAAGCTGACATGGACTCCAAGATGTCTTCGTACGTCAACAGTGTCATGTTGAACGTGGTGGAGATTGCCACGGGTGCGGGCAGCAACGGGCAGACACCCCTGTGCGGAACGGCCGGGCAGATGGGGGGCTCGCTCAATCGCATGAAGTGTGTGGGCGATTACCTGACCGTTGCGCGTGCCGGCATTCTTGTGGCCGATGTAGCCATCAAGACTGCCGGGACAGCGATTCGGGTGATTGCCGGCGCGCTTTCCTCGGTCAAGGGCTTGGGCAACGGCCTTGATCTGGACAAGGTTGTGACCCCGCTCTGGGACTGGGTAATGACCGTGCCGGTCAAGCAGCTCGCCCTGATGGCCTCGTACATCGAGCCTCTGGCGTTCTACTTTGCAGTCTTTCTTCCAAGCCTGCCGTACACGCTGTTCATGATCGTCTTTGTTGGCTGGGTGCTGGCCGTGCTGCAGTCGATCATTGCTGCGCCGCTGTGGGCGGTCATGCACATGACACCGGATCGAACGTTCGTAGGCTCCCAGACCCAGGGTTACCTGCTTCTGCTCTCGCTGTTCGCCCGCCCTGCGCTGGCTGTTCTGGGGCTGTTTGCCGCGGTGCTGGTGTCAGACCCGGTGATCGACTATATCGCCCAGGGCTTTTTTGCCATGCGGGGGGCTGTGGTGTCTTCTTCAGGTGGTGTAGGTGCCATCTCCGAGTTCCTGACCTTTGCCTGGTGGTTCATGGTGTTCGGGCTGACGTTGTTGCCCGTGTTGTACATGATCTTCGGCTTGCCGCAGACATTGCCTGACCAGGTATTGCGCTGGATCGGTGCAGGCATTGGCGACCTGGGTGAGACCAATGCTGTCGGCCAGATGCGGGGCGGTATGGCTTCTGTAGGCGCAGGCATTCAGGGTTCGGGTTCTGGCATGCGCCTCGGTAATGACAAAGGCAAGCTGCCACCGCCCGATGGCTCTTCGCCTGGCGGCGGGCCCAGAGGTGGCGGGCCTCGAGGCGGGGCGGGTGGCGCAACACCTCTGCTTAATGCCAACGGCCAGGGCGCCGGTGGGGCAGCTGCCCGGGATTCAGGCGCACAGGCTTCGGCCGAGTCGGGTGACACCCGAAGCCTTGGCGAAAAGCGCTCCGAGGCTGCTGGTGTCGCGCTGGGGCGGGCAATCACGGGCGGCACTGCTGCAACTGCCAGGTCGCTGCGCAGCGCGGGGAGCGCCGCGCTATCGGCAGGGCGTTCGGGGGTGGAATCCTTCCAAAGCTCGGGCTCTGGTTCGATGGGCGGGCGGCTGCGTGACGGCGTCAGGGCCGGCGCGCTGACTGCCGGTGCGGGCTTGGCTTCCACGGCCAGCGCTGCTGGGGCTGACTATAAGCAAGCCTTCTCGACTGCCAAGGCAGAAGGCAAGGCGGCGTACCACGAAGGTGCGCCCGCCCGGGTTCAGGCATTCAAGGACTCGCTCAAGGGTGGTTCGGCACCGGCCGGGAGTGATGCGGGCCAGGATCAGGCCGCTTCGGCTGATGCTGCTCCTGAAACTACCGGCTCCCGGGGGCAGCAGTTCAATGACGCTGGGCTTCCTGCCGGGGCTGGTTCGGCTAACGCCAAAGACGACGATGAAGAGGGTCGATGAGCGGCAAAGTGCCGCTCTTGTTTTGGCATTTCGTGGGTGCAATAACGGTCCGTCGGCTGCCTGCGGGGGTGGGAATTTTTCAAACCTTCGGTTGTCTTGGACGATGACGCGCAATCGTGTGCGCACCTTGATACGCGACTCGGATCGCTTGGCGGAGACATCGCATGGATGAGAATCAACTGGAAGACCAGCTTCGACGGCTTCTTACCGGGTTGGCTGACCAGGCCATCGTGCGCGGTGAGCAGTTCATCTATGACGGCGGGGAACTGTACGCTGATGATGTAGCGGACATCGGGCTGGTCTCGGTGCTGTGCATTGCGCAGGCGTTGTCCGAGCGGGCCGGGTTGGGCGGGTTTGGTTATGAATTCCAGTTGGCTGCACCGGCCAATCCGGTGTTCCCTATTCACGCCACTGCGCCGGAGGTGCTGCCCGACTTTTTCAGGGTGGCGCCTTTTGTGTCGGCGGTTTTTCACAGTGAAGTGCTGAATGCCAGGCAGGACCTGACGCTGCTCTACCATGCGGCCGTGCTGCGATTGCAGTAAGTATCCGGAACGTGAAACAAGGCTGGCCGATTTTCTACCTGTAGCCCAAGGAAGTTTTTATGCACGACGAAGACAGTTCAAATGAAGGGAGTGGCCCAGCCGTCGAGCTGCCGCCTGGTGTGTTTCCGCCGATGGCGGGTTACACCATTGGAGATCTTCTGGCGGTAGCCAATGCCCCGTTCGAGGCATTGCTGGAAAGTCACGATATCGACCCTGGGCTGATTCGTGAAACGGTTATTGCGCTGGCCCAGCACTTGTACGCGGCATTCGAAAGAGAGGACGCCCAGTACCAGATTGCCACGTGGTATCAAAAGCCATATGACCAGCCTGGAAAGCGCCAGCGCAGTATCGAGATCATCGCCGAGCAATTCGGCGTCATCACGCTGAAGGCAACGGCCGAATCATTGAAGGGATCACCGTTGCTCGGCCTGGGCAAGCCGTTCTATCTGAGCCTTGTCGAGGCAGCCGGGCAGGCCATAAAGGCGCATATTCTGAAGTTGAATCAGGGCTGATGCGGCAGTTTGTTCATAGGGATATGAAGTGACTAATACAATTTATTTTAGTGTCTACATGGATGGCACCGATAACAACAAGGACAGGGACACGCCTCTCGGTAGCCATACCAATGTGGCCAGGCTTTATGAATACGACACCGCGCACGGCACCAACCTTTCCCTCAACTCCGGCGCTGCGCCCCGCAAGTATGGCCCTGGCGGCCTTACCGGCCAGTCGGAGAAAATTTACCTTGATGGGGTGGGGAGCCAGAAGGGTAATGCGCCTATCGCCTTGATCGAGCGGGGCACAGGGCGCGGCAGCCAGAACCGGATCGAGCAGGCTTATGATGCCTTCGTCACGTTCTGCAACAAGAACCCTGATCTGAATATTGAATTGAATGTGATCGGCTTCAGTCGCGGGGCGGCGCAGGCCCGTGCTTTTACCAACGAGGTGATCGACCGTGGTGTGCCCCGACTCGACAGCCAATGGAAAGCCACCGACGATTACCTGATCCCGCCTGGTGAGGCGCAAATCAACAAGCTTGCCATTTTTGACACGGTTGCCTCCTACGGTGTTCCCATTACTGAAAGCCACGTCAGGAAAAACCTGGAGATTAGTAACAACGTCAAGTCCACCACGCATTTGGTGGCCATGCATGAATACCGTGCGACATTTCCCTTGACCAGCGCGCTGCGCAATGACGACAACTCGCGCATCGAAGAGGTCAAGTTTGCAGGGGCCCATTCGCAGGTTGGGGGTGGCTACCGTAATGACTTGCTGGCAGCAGGCCCGCTTGCATTCATGTATGACCGCTTGAAGTCAGCAGGCGTGGAACTGGTGAATTTTCCGGCCAAAGAGCTTGAGCGTATCGAGCAATATAATGCGTTGATCAAACAGCCCGAGCGGTTGCAGGAGGCTTTGATTGATTCCCGGTTGCTCAAGGGTAATGAAGCGTTCAAGCGGGAAGCGGATGGGTCTTACACCCGCATCAATAACCGGCCGTTTCCTGCTGAGAGCGGCACATTGAATTTTATTGGGTGGGAAAGCACGTCCGGGTTTATGGCATGGCAACGAAAACCCTTCGACCATCCAGTGAGCGGTCGTAAAGTCATTTTCGAAAATGATCGCTCGCTCGCTGCACCTCTCATCCAGCAAATAGGCAGGCATGTGGGGCAGACGCTGGCTGGGTGGAACGGCAAGGTCAGCAACGATTCAGCCGTGCCGGATAACCCTTCAGAAAACATGGCTGGCGCCATGGAACTGATCGATGACGACTTTGATGCCAATGCCGCCGAGCCGCGCAAGCAATTGGCAGAGCTCTCGTCATTGCTCGCGGGCTCAAAGCCGGAGGCCGAACATATCCAGCGCCTGGCCCTGAAGGAAGTGCCTCTTCCCGGCGCGAGCGTGTCGGCGAAGTATGCAGTGCTTCGCGTCGATCCCGAGGGTTCTTCTGCCTTTGCTGACCTGGGCTTTGGCTACGAGGCCGCCCGCATTGTTGCCGATGCCGGTGAGTTGACCCGCAATCGAGGGCCGCTGAGTATCAATGACCCGATCGCGCTCCACGATACCAATGGCAATAGGGTGGGCAGCCTGGAGGCTGTGCGTGAGGCGCCGGCATTTGCGGGAGAGCGCGGCATCCTGATCGCAATAGACATGCAGCATGTGGCGCCAGGTGCACAGGCGGGGGTCATTCGCGAGGGCCTCACTCAGGTTGCGCAATGGATCGCTGAACGGCCGGAAGGCAGCTTGAAAGACGAATACGAAATTGCCGGGGCGGATGGCAGGCCGCGGGTTCGTGCCATGGTTGACTGCCCTGTTGTGCCCGAGCAGCAGCGAACCGTTGCCTGGGAGGCCCCAGCGCCCTGAGTGAGCCAATGCTGTTACACATACGGGCGATGGCACACACTGCAGTAACGCTTTTTGCAACCTGCTTGCTTAGAATGCACCTGTTGCCGGCGATGGTCGGCCAGTCAATCGGTAAGGGTTAGAACATGAAAATCCACAAATACCAGCCAGGCAGCTTCATCGAGGTCGATGACATGGCGGGTGGTCGCCGTGTGGGCATGGTCTGCAAGGACGGCGTGACATTTTGGGATTTGCTCGATTCCGAGCGCTGCACGCCACTGACGATTCATCCTTCAATGAATCCGCAAGAGCTGGGCAACCTGGTGCAGTTCAGCCGGGACAAGGGGTTGGGTAAAGCGACCCAGGCACTGGTCGGCCACATGCAGGCGGCGGATGACCAGCGCCTGAGCGGCGACCCGCTTTTCGTCATGCGTGCGCTGTGGTTCGTGGCCAAGAAGGCGAGCGGTGAGGACTATGTTCCTGATGCCGGAACACTGCGATGGGCCTGCGAGCAGGCCCAGGCGCAGACGCAATCGGCGGAGCGTGTCCACCAGCTGGCAGACCAGTACTGCTCCGCTTAGGCCGGAATGAAACTGCCCCTGCAGGGGCCGATCAGTCTGGGCTCGGTGCTTGCGGAGTTGCCTGCTTGGCCACCTGGTGCTCATGCAGGGCGGCATAGCCGTCCACCGTGGCGCGCAGGGTGTGCAAGGCCTGGCTGGAGATGGCGCCTGGGCTGTGCCGGGCCAGCGCATCGTAAACGCTCTGGGCATCTAGCCGGTGCACGCCAAAGGCTTCATCCATTGTCGCTTGCTCGACGCTTTGCCAATTCACCGCGGTCGGCAACTCGTCACGAAGGCTGGCTGCTGCGTGCTTGCCGAACAAGTGCGCCGCGCCGGCCTTTGCTTCCAGTTCGGGCAGGGCTTGTATGCGGCAGCGTATTTCATCGTGGCGGGCGCGACGCTCGACTGTGGCGTCGGGAGAGGCCAGCGCCATCAGTAGTTCGCCCACATTGGTAAAGCCTTCACTCTCGAAGATCTCTGCGACCTTGCGTGAGCGTGCTTCATCTCTGGGCAGGAAGATGGCTATGCCATTGTCATAAGGCTGCGGCAGGTCGCCCCAGTAGTGGGTGGCCTTGAAGTCGCGCATGGCATCGAGACCTTCAGCAAAGAACACGTCCTTGGTGACGGCGTAGATGGCGTAGTCATCGTTCAGCTGGGCAGCGGCTTCGGCATCGAGGCCGTTACGGACGAGGCGGCCTTGCAGCGCAACAGTTTGCTGCAACTGCCTGGCGATATGCTGGGCGGCGACGAAATGATGCGAGCCACCGCTGTTGGCCAGGTACAGTCCGTCATCCCAGTCGTACTGGACCAGGAAGTCGCTGGTGCCATGAACAATGCCGATCTCGGGCCAGCGCAGGTTTTGCGCAAGCCCTTCCTGGCTCACATCCCGGATCAACGCCTGGCAGGCCTGTTCCGCCATCTGCTGCATGGAGTAGAAACGATACAGGTCGGACTTGGAGGCCGACAGGCCCGTCACGTCAGCTATGTCACAGGTGAAGTGGGCCGTGGTTTCGCTGCTGCCCAGTCGGGCGAGTGCCGGGATATGCCGGTGTTCGCTCTGGTAGTGGCCGTCGCTGGCGCGCCAGCCCCTGACCTCACCGTTCTTTTCGCTGCCTTGGCTGAAGCCGATATGGTTCGACCACTCATGCCAGCGCACCACGCTCGAGGAGGCGATGACGGCGGCGGTGTCATCCACCCGCATTCGAATGTTCGGCGCCTGCGCGATGACCCGGCGCAGCCGGGCGGGGATGCCCAGGTCGTCCTTGACCGTTTCCAGAAACTTGGCAGCCAGTGTTCTGAAGCTCATGGCGTGACTCCATTCAACGCAGGGTGATTGGCACTTACTGGGTGACGCGCTGCACTGCGTCCGCTGCCTCGCGCGCTTTGCGTTTGAGGGTTTTCACCACCGTGCGTACATCGTACGAACAGCTGATGTAGGTATCGCTGCCATCTGCATAAAGCCACAGGTCATGGTTGCCGACTTCTTTCTTGTAGTCGCCAACCTCGTCCTTGGGAATGTCGGCCAGCTTGGCGACCGTCTGGATGCTTTCGCCGCTGAATGCGCCGCCGTAGGCGTTGAAGTCGCCTTCGCCATTGGAACCAGGGTGCAGCGACAGCCGGGTGACGGGACGGCCGTACACGTCCAGCGGGTTTGGAACGGTGAATTCACCGTCGGACAGGTCCGATGCCTGGACGATGGCTTTACCGTTCGCGGCCTTGATCAATGCTTCGAACTGCTCGGGCGATACATTGCGTTTGCAAGTGAGCGCCTGGGTCAGGCGGGCACTGGCTTCTGACGGGTCGATTTTTTCTGCGTAGGCCGAGGTGCAGGCGAGCGAAACCAAAAGCGGCAGGGCGAGTTGCAGGGGGTTCATGCGTCAGATCCTTCTGGATGACAAAATGCTATCAATTTTAGTTGTCAGAAAAATGTTTTTTGCATAGGGCGAGTGTGCGCTACGCCTTGCCCAGGGTCAAGCGATCAGCTGTTCATGAGCAGGATTCAAACCTTGACGGGGCAAGGCCTCAAATTCATACTCGCTATCCATATCAACATTTTTCTAACAGGCCATTTTGATAATTGACAGGACGTCGAGCAGTGGCTGACGCACTTCGCTGTCAGTTGTTGCGGCGTTTGCGCTGGGCCTTACCGTTCAGCTGGCCCTTACAAGGAGTTTCCTGGCATGTCCTACCCATTACCTCCACTTGCCGTGGAGTCGGGCCTGAGGGTGGTGGGCGATCGCCGCGCAGCCTTGTGGCTGTTGTCGGTGCCTTTGCTGGCGGCGCTTGTCGCTTTTGCCATCGCGGTCATTGCAACCCTGATGGGTGAAATGGCGCAAGGATCACCACGTTTCTACGCCGCCGCGCTGTCCTTTTCGACCTTGCTGCTAAGCGTGATGCTGCTGCCTGCGTACCTGTTGAGTCTGGGCTGGTACGCATGGTGGACGCGCGAAGGTGACCATCATCGTCTGCGCCTGGGCCTGTGGCTCGCGCCGCTGGTAGCGGTGTTGTTCGCATGGTTCCCGGCCACGCTGGTTCCCGGGCTGCAGCCGCTTGGCCAGGATGCCATCGACCCGCTGCGAACCTATTTGCTCGCAGGCATGCTCACCCTGTTGCTGGGCTATGCCTGGTCCGTCATCGTTTTCGTGATCCTGCGGTACTGGAGAGATGTATGAACACCGTGCTTGCCACCCCACGCAGCGTGCTGCCGCTTGTTCTGGCCGTCATGTCGGCGGTAATGGTGCCCAGGGCTTTCGCAGGGTTCGAACTGGTAGAAAGCCCCGCGGCGCCGGTCCCTTATGCCGCACCTTCTGCCCAGGGGCAGGACACGGCGCACATGCAGCAGACCATCAACGCCTTGAATGTCGAGATCCAGAGCCTGCGGGTTCGTCTGGCGGCTGCAGAGGCCGATGCCAATGCTAGCCGCCAGGAGCTGCTGGCAATTCGTGCGCGGCAGGACCACATCCAGTCCTCGATCAACCACATGACCCTGAATTTCGCCTTCGGCCACTCACGGTTCAGCCCCAGTGCCGATGATGGCGACGTCCTGGTGCGCTCCGCGCAAGACGCACTGCAGGTGAAGATCGTGGGTTTCACCGACGGTGTTGGCACGGTAGAGGCGAACCGCCGTGTGGCCTTGCTCAGGGCCCAGGCTGCGAAGATGTACCTGGTTCGCCGGGGGGTGGCAGCGTCGAAGATCAGTGCCGAAGGGCAAGTGGGCGATTACATTGCCCCGAACGACACTGCAGATGGCCGCGCCGCCAACCGCCGGGTTGAATTCGAGTTTTTCGGCCAGTATCAGGCAAGCACGCCCGTCAATCGTTAACGGCCAGGGCCATGCCGATGGGTCAGGCCTGTAGGCGCTGGTTGTCCAGGAACAACCGCGCCTCGGCGGCCGCGGCGATGGTGGCGTCGGCTGGCGCCTCCCAGGCTACCCCGTTGTAGCGCAAGCTGTAGCTTTCGCGGCAGGAGTGAAAGCCGATATGGGCCCAGTCAATGCTTTCACTGCCAGCCCATTCACCCAGAATCTCCGACCTTGCTGCGCCAGCCGCCCGGCGCTTTTCGATCTGCCCGACCACATCGGCGAACAGCCGCAGGTTTTCAAGGTCGATGCTGACCGAGGCAGGGCCAATGTTCAGCACGCCGCCGACATTGCCGGGCGCGGGTTGAAATGCACAGTGAAACTGATGGGTCATTGCTACATCCTTGAAGTTTGGGCTGCAAACATACAAAACACGAACGACTGCCGGTTGGACCTTTCAGCAGGTTGAAGTTCAGTCTAGCCGAGCCGGTGCGAGGGAGTTGGACCATGTATACGCTGTATGAACTCGAGGCTTTTGTGGCGCAGGCCATCAGTGGCGATATCTTTGCGCAGGCAGGGGGTGGCTTCGTCAGCGTTATGGCCAAAAGCTCGCCTGCCATCCAGAAGGACATTCCGGCGGCTTTCGAGATGTACACGCTGCTGGAGCATTACCTGAAATCACTGCCCGTTCGGCACGCGGCAATCGGCTACGGCGCAAAAATGCTCGACCTTGAGCCGGGCATCGTGGTTGATGACGACGGGCGCAAGGTGATCGCACTGTTGCCGATTCAGGCCAACCAATTGGCGCAAGTGGCCTTCTGGCTGGCCGATGCGTTGCCCAGCCAGGAGGTGAAGGCGATGCCCGGGACGCTTGCGTTGATGTTCAGCGTTGAAACCCATGAAGGCACGGAACACTTGCTGCCGGAATGGATGGCCGTATTTTATGTCCAAGGCGATGCAAGGCATTGTGTGCCGATTCTCGCGCTCAAGTCTGTGCTGGAGGACGAGCGTTTCGGGGGTGACTGGGTAGCGGTTGCCTTGCACCGGCTGACTGATTTTTCTTTGCCTCAGGCGGATGCCCAGCAGGCCGCCGGGGCTGAAGTACACACGACAAAGTAGCCCTGATCCGCCCCCTTTCGCGGGCAATGGGCTGACCGATTCACCCTGAAGCTGATGTCGGCAGCGCGTGTGCCGGCGATATGCAGATGCCTGGAGGCAGCAATGGACCATAACTGGGGGGCAGGGCGGCGCAGCGGCGGCCTGGATGGCGGGTATACCGGGTCGCTTGATCATGCAATCTCCAACCTTCATGTCGGCCGCAGCCAAGGCCGCAAGCAAGGCCTTGAGGAGGGCCACAAGGAGGGCTTTGAAGAGGGGTACTCGCAAGGCTGGTATGCCGGGGCGGCACGTGCCAACGAAAAACTGGAGCCGCTGCGTGACTATGTTCGCCAATACTTCGACGAAGCCGTGCAACTGCGGGCCGAAGTAGAGCGCCAGCGTGAACTGATCAAGCTGATGCACGGGCAGATGCTGCAGTTTGCACAGGCCAGGCGCGCCGGGGCGCAGGAGGGCGGACCGGAAGCAGGGCTGGCCGAAGAGGTTGCCGCGCTCAAGAAAGCCAATCGGCTATTGCATGCAACCATCGATTCGATGGAAACGCAGTTCCAGTCCACGTTTGCGCAGTCCGGCCTGAAGACGCAGCAATACAATCGAACCCTGGTGTTCGCGCATGCGGCGCAGGCGCTTGTGGCTGAGCTGGTTGCCGATGGCACGCCTGAGGCTCAGCTGGTACGTGAGCGATTCGTGGAGCACTACCGGCAAGAAGTTGCGCATAGCCTGCGTGAAGGCGATATCCAGATAGCCCCGGAGCTCGATGAGGCGTTTCAGAAACAGCTGCCCGAAACGCATCGGTTCATCATCGACATGCTGCAATCGGTTGCACCCCGGCCAGAAGCGGGTGAACCTGACCCAATGCCGTAGGCGCCGGGTCAGGGCAGCTGCCTGTCGCAAGGGGTACCGAGGGGCTATTGAGCAGGCTGGTCGATTGCGGGTGGCGGCGCAGGCTGAGGCGCGTAGGGCGACTCGTGGCCTGGGTTGGCGGGGGCATCACCCGGCGTGCCCTGGCTGTCGATGGGTACGCATACCAACGCCGTGCGTACCTGCGCAGGGTATTGCTGCACTTCGTAGCCGTATGCCGGCGGCTGTCGCATTTCCGGGGCCTGGCAGGTGCCTTCGATCACGCCCTGGCGAGGGGTGGAGAAGTCACAGCTTTCGCCTTCGTAGCGATTGGCGCACGAACGGTAAGCGGCCACCGGCGTGACCTGCTTCGGCACAGGCACGTAGATGGTGGTGTTGCGGGGTAGCTCCTGCCACTGCTCCTCACGGGGCACAGGGGCGTCCTGCGCCAGGGTGGCATTCGCCATGGCCAGCGCGCCGAGCGCCAGCACTATCGTCATGCTTGCTTTCACCGAGCCCCTCCAGCCGTCACATGCCGGGTTCATAATCCGAACCACTGCGGTTTCTGGGCGCAGGTTCGCTGTGGTCCAGGCCTGCGTCCACTTCCACGCCGCGCTCTTTCATCTCGCTGATCATGTATTCATAGCCGATCGTGAAGTGGGCCAGGTCGTAGCCAGGGTCGGCCTGCTTGATCTTCGAGGTCAACTGGACGATTTCCAGTTTCACCGGGTCCGGGGTTTCGTCGGTGTCCCAGTTGCCCGAGTTGTTTTCCAGGTTGTTCAAGTGGAAGGCCTGGCTGAAAGCCTTGCCATTCACCGTGATTTCCTTCGCCAGCTTCTCGTACAGGTTTTTGCCACCCAAGCCCTCTTCCAGGCTGGCGTCAACCACCCGCAAGAAGTCCAGATGGGCCTCTGGCGTGGCGGTGACTTCTTTCCAGTTGCTGTACTCTTTCATTCCGTTCTCCTTGCTTGGATGAATGCCTGCGCCCTCATGGCTCCCGTTCGGCATTGGCTGGGGGGTGAGCGTGTACGCGTGTCTGGCCTCAGGGAGTGAAACCGTTGTCTTGCGATGAGCCTGAAGGCTTGCCGCGGACCAGGCTGACGATGCCCTGCACCATTTCCTTCAGGCGCTCGAAAATGCGCTGCATGGCGTCTTGCAAACGCTCCAGGTGCGATTGCGATTCGCCTGCGAATGCGGGGGTGTTACCTGCATTGTGGTGCATGCTCTCGCTGGAGTTTTCCAGCCGGTTCTTGAGCTTGTCGTAATGCGGGCTGCCTTCGGTCTCGGGGTTCAGCAGCTCTTCCTGGGCGCGGCCGTACTGCCTGGCCCAGCCGGTGAGTGCCTTGTCCATGGCCTTCTTGCTGGCCTGTGCGTCAGGTGACTGCCCTACGGCTTCGACGAATGCCTCGTGCAAGTCGGTGAATTCACCGTCGGGTTTCATCTTCTCGACCACTTCGGGCACGGTAAGGCCGGTTTGTACGGCGCGTGCTTCGATCTGTTCACGAACCTGGGGCAGTTCGCCCGCGTTCCAGAAAGCCTGATGAGCCTTCTCGTAATTGCTGGCGGCTTTCTCGACCTGATCCACCCGGTATTCGGACAGGCGGGGCAATACCTGCACCCGGCCAGCCAGCTCTTCAGCAAACGCAGACTCACCCGCAGCGGCAGGTTGTTCCTGCGTTGCCGGCTGCGCCGCAGCGGCCTCTTCAGGCTGCTTGCTCGTGCCTGCACGCAAGGTACTGGCCAGCGCGCTGGCACCCTTGCCCAGGCCTTGCATGGCTGCACCCGTCAGCGAAGCCACGCCACCCACGAGCTCGGCACTGCCTTGCAGCAGCGTTTCGGCAGCGTTGCGCTCTCGCGCCTGCCGGTTGGGTGCGTCTGCAGCATTGGCGGTATCCGACTCGTGGAGGGTGGCGTTGATGCGTCGCACTTCTTCCGGGTCGAGCGAAGCGCCTTCGGGCTTCAATTCGCCGGCAACCTTCATGATGGCGTCAAACACGCTTGCGTCGAAGTCTGGGCTGCCTTGTGCCTGGCTGGCGTGTGGGGGTTGGCCAGCGCTCATCCCACCGGCTTCGACGTTGTAGGCCGGCAGTGCAGTTGCATCGATCGAGCGCGCTACCCAGGCGTCGCCCTGGTAGTCCATCAATACAGGTTCGCCGCGCTGCGCCGTTGTGTCGTGCATGGCCTGTTCAAGCCCTGCCCCCCACAGCGTCCGGCTGCCGTCGGGTGTTTCCAGGGTGACGTAGTAACTGCTCTGGTTGGTAGGGTCATGTTTGTAGGGCGCTGCGCCATGATGGACCAAGATGCCTGCATAACTCCGCCCTGGCTGGGCGGGTTGCCCGGCCGCAGAATCAGCGACGGCTTGATCAGGCTTGTCGAGTTCTTTGGGTTCCATCTGTGTTTACCTTTCGTGGGCGCCGCATTATTCAATGGATCTGGACACAGCTCCTTTCTGAGCACGCTGGTGCGCCCATTCGGTCTGTGCCCTTTGACCTGCCAATTTCTGCGACGCGTAAACGGCAAGCAATGCTTCAACTTTTTCCTTTTTGCGATAAATCGCTTCCGACAAGTAGTTGCTGACACCTATCGCCCGGTTGTAGTCAACCCATAGCGCGCGGCTGGAAACATGGGTGATGCTGTTGTTCCACTCGGCATCGCTGAACCGTCGGGAGGCTTCGGTCATCATCATTTCCGAAACCGACATGGTGTCGTAACCACCGATGGGTGGCGTCGGCAAGGCACCATAGCCATCGGCGTCGGACAAGTACATCGGTGGCGTCTTGCCGTCAGCCTCTGCCAGCGCCGCATCGGCATTGGCCGCTGCCACTTGCACGGGCTCGGCTGTGGAGTCTGGCGCAACGCCGCCTGAAGGTACATTGCCGAACAGGATCTCGTGCTGTGCCTTGGTATCCTTGCCCAGGATGCGCTGATGCTCCGGGTGACCATCCTGAATGGGGTAAGTTTGGCAGAAATAGGGTGCCGGGTCAGTCTTCCAGCCAATGCCGTCCTGACGCTTGAACACCGGTGGCAGCTGCGCGGGGTTGAATGGCCCGCGCTGTGCGTTTTCGGTGAATGCCTTGGCCCTGGCGGCGTCTTTGGTGGAGGTGCCGTAGGTGAAGTGCAAATGCTTGGTCATCGAGCTACTGGGGGTATTGCCCGAAAGGCCCAGCTGTTGCCCGGGTTTGACCTGGGCCTTGCGCTTTACGCCGTTGGCAAAGCCGCTGAGGTGGTAGTAGGCGACGATGTCGCCGTTGGCCCGCTTGATCAGCACGGCGTTACCCGCAGAACCTAGCGCCCCGGCGAAGGTGATTTCGCCCTCGGTGGTGGCATAGACCGGTTGCGACGCGCCACTGGTGGAAAAGTCCAGGCCGTCGTGCATGTGCGCTTTCTGGTTGGCCGAGCCAAAGTTGCCCGAGCCACCACCACGGAATTTGCCGAAACGACCAGAAACAACTTCCTTGTCGGTTGGCGATACCATGCAGGTGTCTGCAACGGCACTGTGGGCGCAGGCCAGTACGCCCAATGTCGCAACGCCGCGCAAGATCGTTTTTTTCATCCCTTGCGCTCCGTCACTTCACGCTCTGCTGCATGTTCTGCCTGGCAGCATCCGTTGCCGCTTTGCTGGTCAGGGTCTGGCCGCCAGCTGTGCTGACGTTCATCGATACCAGCGACGCCAACTGAGCTTCCATGTTTTCGTACTGCCGGTACTGCTTTTCCTGGATGGCCAGGTCCAGCGCCTTGATCTTCAGCAACTCGACCAATGCACCACGCTCGTTCTGTGCCGCCATGACCCGCGCCCAGCTGTCGTACTCCGCCGTGTTGCCCGAATAGCGCTTCACTTCGTTACGGAAATGCACTGCCAACGGCAGGTCGGTACCTGTTTCCTTGCCTTCAACGCCTGAGTAGTCGAGCTGGATCGCCTTGAGGCTGGACAGCGCAGGTGAAACCAGTGCGTCCTTGCGGGCTTTGGAAAGGGAGTAATCCTCGGCAGCAGACGATTTGCCCGCCGACGACGGGACCGGGCCGTCTGGCAGGCCGGCAACGTTGTTCACGAACCCGACCTTTGCCTTGTACAGGGTTTCGTTTTCCATGGCGGGTTCGAACAAGGTGGCGACGGTGAGGTCGGCGCCCGGCATCGTGCCCACCGATTTGCACAGGCCAGAGTCTGCCTGGTCCTGGGTGCAGAACGGCTTGCGTGCTTCTATCAGTGCCGTCTGGGCGCTGATAGGTTCGGCGTAGGTGCCCGGTGCGGCCACGATCTCGGCCTTGACCCGCTGGCGAACCTCGGTGCCCATGTCGGCATCCCGGTTACTGATCAGCGTACGGGTCGAGAAGATCTTGCAGGGCGAATAGCCTTGCCCGAACTCGCCGCCGTAGTCGAAGCGCGCCTGTTTTACCCGCTGTGTCTGGGCCAGTACGTTGAGTGCCGTCGCTGTCTGCTGCGCTGCATTGCGCCCGGCCTCGGCAACCGTGTTGGCTGCAAGGGCTTTCTGCTTGGTCATTACCGCAATGGCCGACGTCAGGCGTTGGCTTTCGGTTTCAAGCAAGGCAGAGAGGGACGCATCGACAGCAGAAACGGCCGCGTTGAGCGTCTGGGTAGCCGTCGTGAATGCGGGGGCTACGGTATTTTCCTGGTATTGCGGTGGGCAATAGGCCCAGGCCAGTGTGGAGGTCAGGGCCAGCGATACGCCGAATGAAACCTTCCATCTGCGCGCATCGCGTGTTTCGTCGAAATCCTTTTTCATGGCTACCTCACTTTACCGACCGTGCAGCGGTTTCAGACAATACCTTCTGGTACCGCGCTTCCAGCGTGGCGTCGAGGCTGTCGGAGGAGGCGACCACCAGCGTTGCCAGGTTGGCGAGCAGGCGTTGGTTCTGCTCGTACTGTTGCTGATGAATCCATACCTCAAGCCCCCCCATCTTCGCCGCCTCTACCAGCAACCCGCGCTGGGTCTGGCGTGCCAGGTTGCCTGACCATTGTTCCGCTTCCTTTCCACCGAAGTACTGGTTTACGCGCAGCTTGAGCACTTCATTGGGTGACTTGTTGCCGAAGCCCGCGCTGCGGGTGTTGGCTGCGTTGATCATCGACAGGCTGTAGGCCGGTACCGAGAGCAGCGAGTCCTTGCGATTTTTCTGCACCATGTAGGTTTCACCGGCAGGCGTCGCACCGGCCTCTTTGCTCAGCGCCTGATCTGGCGGGCCCATTACATGCTGGATATAGGCCGTGCGTGCCTCGGTGGTCAGCGAGTTTTCGTCCGCAGGCTCGAACAGCAACGCTGCGTTCGTATCGCCGCCTGGCAAGGTGCTGAGCGTGCACAGGCCGGCGTTGGCTTCAGCTTCGGTACAGAACTTGTCGCGATGCTGCTTGAGTCGTTGCTGCATGGCCTGGCCCGTC
This sequence comes from Pseudomonas fortuita, assembly GCF_026898135.2. Classification (NCBI taxonomy): domain Bacteria; kingdom Pseudomonadati; phylum Pseudomonadota; class Gammaproteobacteria; order Pseudomonadales; family Pseudomonadaceae; genus Pseudomonas; species Pseudomonas fortuita. Next base: position 5,512,246 of record NZ_CP114035.2, on the reverse strand, counting down.
GAGGCAACCAGGCGCCCTGGCGATGCGTCCAGTTCACCAACCGAAGCTTTGGCCTTGGCCGCCATGGTGCTGAAGGCGATGTCCATCGACTTGTTCTTGGCCACCGTGCCGCAAGGGTCAAAGCCCTGGCCGGTCGCTGCGTTGAAGTCGAGGTAGGCTTTGGCAACGGCCGTGTTCTGCTGCTGGGCGCGGATGGCGTTGACCAGTTGCTCGGATGTCTGCCGGTTGTTGTCTGCTACCACGTTGGCAGACAGCGCTTCCTGCTTGGTGGCAATGGCCACCGCCGAAATGATCTGCTCGAACTTGTACGACATCTGGGTACCGAAGCTCGTGCCAAAGGCCGCTATGTTGGTGGACACGCTTGTTGTAAGCGCAGCTATCTGGGCTGCGGTCCAGGCTTCTGCCGGGCCGAAGCCATACAACGCGCCATACGAAACACTCGAGAGCATCGTCGAGCCTGCGACGATGCTGGCCAGTTTGAGCCGAAAATTCATATCACTGCCCTGTGAGCATTGGCACGCGACGGTCCGTCACCTGCCCAACAAGAGAATTGGCAGCCATCGCGCTCATCGCCGAGGCTGCGAGCTGTTGCGACTGGGCGTCATTGCAGGCCACCGAAGTGCAGTCGATGTGCGCTTCGGCACGTTGGTCGGTGATCATCGCGGTATAGGCGTAGGCTGCCGCCTCGCCTTCAGGGGCGAGGGTCTTTTCGCTGAACGGCCCTGCGTAGTCCACGTCCCAGCCCTGCATGCCGTTGGCATTGAGCGCGCACATACCCTGCCTGGCTTCGGACACCGTGCAATAGGTATCCCGGTGCATGGCCAGGGTGGCCTGGTCGGCACCCGCCCTGGAGCCGACCCGCTGTGAGGCATAGGTGGCCATCAGCCGCGCTGCATCCTTGTCACGCTGTGATACCGCCTCGACGAAAAGCTTGCCCTGCTCCTGGGCGGTGCACTTGATGGTCACCGGCTGCCCGACTGCGGAGTCGAACGAGGTTGCGGCTTTCATCACCCGGTCGGACATGTCGATGGCCCCTACCGCGTTGGCAAGCTGCTTCTTTGAATCGCTGTCCATTTGCGAGACAACGTTGGCCGACAGCGCGGTCTGCTTGACCGTCACCGACCAGGCACTCATTTCTGTCTGCATGGTGCTGATGAAGGTCAGCACCGACGCCCAGGACAGCGCCTGGGCCGGCAGCGCAGTTGCCCCCAGCCCAAGGCCCACGGCCAGAACTGCCGCGACTTTTTTCATTGCCGGCCCCCTTTAGTTGAACAGGCCGGCAGCCGAGCTGGATGACCCGCTGCTGCTACTGGAAGAGGAGCTGCCGGTGCTGCTCGAAGAGGTGTCAGGTGCGGGGCTGGGCGCCGGTGCCACGGCTCGGGTTGCCGCCGCGCTGCCGGTCGTGGTGCCGCTGCCGGTGCTGGCGCCACCACCAAAGTCGGTCTGTACGTAGTTGAACGGGTTTACATCCACCGTGTAGGTGGCCTCGTACCCGGCGGCGGCGTTGTGGTAGCCGCTGCCCAGTTGTGGGTCGAGCGTGCTCATGCCTTTGCTGACCAGGCCATTGGTAAGGCCATTCAGGTCGCCCAGAGAAGTACCACTGCTGACCTTGCCGATGGCCTGGTTGATCGGGCTGGTCACCATCGAGGCAACCTGCTGGATCGCGGTGCAGACCTTTTTCTGTGCGTACTGCAGCACGGCAGCCTGGGCCGAGGCCAGGATGCTGCCCAGGCTCGGGATCGAGCCGGACAGGTCGAACAGGCTGCTCAAACCGCCGAAGCAGTCTGCCGTGGCACTGAACAGCGACTCGACATTTGGCGTTGCCGACGCCAGCTCGGTATGGATTTTCAGTGCGTCACTGATGGAGGCGCCAATGGTGCCTTCCTTGGTGCCTTCGGCGCAGGCTTCGGCGTCGGCCTTGATGGCTTCGGCCACCACCGAGTCTTGTTGTGAAATCAAGTTGCTGGAGGTGGCGCCCAGGCTACCGGTTGCCGCAACAGCCGGCCCGGCCAGCAACAGCCAGGCCCCCAGCACGCCGCCCATGACTGCGCGTTTGCCCACAGATTTGCCCACTGCCACAGCGACAGGGTTCAGTCGTCCGTCATACATCTGCGTAACTCTCCATGATCTGTGATATCTCGCGCAGCCGCTCCCCGGAGAAAATCTCGCTGAGCAGGTGAGCCTTGCTGAACGCCTCCAGCCGGCGGCGAAATGCCGTGAGCTCTGCCGGCTGCGACAAGTCGCCAGCCAGCAGGGGGGCCAGCGCGCCGGTGAATGCGATGTTGCGCTGTGCCACATACCGCACCAGGTACATGCAGCGCGAAGAGGTGAGGTGGGCCAGCAGCTCGGTGAAGGGTTGTGGAACCTGGTGCAGGACGAGTGCGTAGGCTTCGACGAAGGCCTGGATTTCTTGCATCAGCAACTGGATTTCGAACTGCTGCGCAGGGGCATCCTCATCGAAATCCACCGCCCAGCGGTCAAGCCGATCCATGCTCATCAGGAAACCCACCAGCTGGGCGTTGCGCGATGACTTGGCAAAATGCCCCAGAACGCCGTGTGCCGTGAGGTCCAGCTGATCGATCGGCGGTGTGCCCGCTTCGGAGGTTGTGTATTCGTCCATTCCCTGCACTCGCTTAAAGCATACTGAAATACGCTAAAATGCATCCTGTTTCTAATTCTGTATCAAAAATGCTGGCGTATCAACTTTTTGACATGGCGAGGCCCGGGAAAAATTTTGGCAATTGGCCATTATTTCCGGGTAGTTGCGAGGATTTCATGTGGCGCCAGCAGGGCAGCTGGCGCGTTATGGGGTGATGGGTGGGCGGTTAGCGCAGCACTACCAAGAGCTGAAAAGGGCAGACCTTAGCGAGGAGTTAGCAGCTAGAGACTCTGCATGATTCTGCATTTGGGGAATGCCGAGCAGCCCCAGAACTGCTGCCCCACCTTTGCGCCTGACTTGAAGGTTCTGATCAGCAGCGCATTGCCACACTTTGGGCACTGCCGTTCTGCGCTCGGGTCGCTACGGCGTTTGAGGTTCTGCACATGCTCGCGATGAGTTGCCAGGGTTGGTGCCCGGCGTCCGGTTTGCAGGGCTTGCAGCATGGCGTCTACATCGGCCTCGCTGAACACCGGTTGCTCGAATGATTTCATGTAGCGAATGAACGTGCTGCCTTGAGTGACGTTGGCTGGCATCTCGGTCTTGAAGGTGCTGTCGCCAACAAAGGTGATCACTGAGTGCAGGTGCTCGGGGCTGACGTTCAGTGTCGCTTCCAATGCCTTCAGGTGCTTGTAGTTCTGTCGCAGCGGGTTCTGGAATTTGAAGGTGCGTTTGTAGAGCTTCTGTGTCCACTGGGCCTGCTTCTCGCCACCAAAGATCCAGCCGCTCATGTTTTTGGTTTCCAGCACGAAGATACCGTAGATCGAGACAAAGACATGGTCGATCTGCGTCGTGCCGTCAGGTGTATCCAGTGTGATGTTGTGCAGGCGGCGGTAAGTGTTTTCGTCCAGCTTCAGCCATGCGAAATAGCGCACCAGCAGTTCACCAAGGTACCCCTTGGTTTCTGGCCTTTTGAGGATTAGCAGCAGAACGACGAGCGGGATGAACCAACTCAGGGTTGTCCAGTGCTGGCTAATGATTGCAGTGAAATCCATTTCTTGACGCTCCATAGATGCTTGACCTTGTGGATTTTACCGAATCAGGCGAGGTGCCACGACGGCCTTGTCCCGAATTGAAAAATAAATGAGGTGATTTCTCATTCTCGTCCGGCCTGTAGAGAAGGCCGGATTACAGGCCACCCCGCCGACCCTCTTACACGGAGCGAGAGAATGAGTTCTACCCCGGTTCCACAGCGCCATCCACTGAGCCGTGCCTTGCACGCTGCACTGTTCGGTTTGATGGTCAGCAGCTACGCACTGCCGTCGCTGGCGCAGCCTTTGAGCGCTGATCACGACACCCCGCTCAAGCAGTGGAACATTCCTGCCGGCCCGCTGGCGCCCGCACTGGACCGCTTTGCGCGTGAAGCGGGTATCAGCCTGTCGTTCGATGCGCAGAGCGTGGCCAACCGCAATACCCAAGGGGTGCAGGGTGCGCTGGATACCCCGTCGGCATTAGCGCGGCTGTTGCAGGGGACCGACCTGCAGCCCGAGCAGCAAAGCCAGGCTGCCTACCTGGTGGTACCGCAACCCCAGCCTGCCGGCCCGCTGGAGCTGGGCGCGACTGAGGACTACCGCCTGGCGCCCGTCATCATCAATGCCAAGGTCAAGGCCAGTGCCGACGATGACACCCACTCGGTGGTTGCCAAGGAACTGTGGGTGGGCGGCAAGGTGGCGACCAGCATCCTCAACACGCCAGCCTCCGTGTCGGTAGTGACCAACAAGGAAATGCAGCAGCGCAGCGTCAGCACTACTGAAGAGGCGCTGCAATACACCCCAGGTGTGGTCAGCGACTTCTACGGCTCGGACGACCGCAACGACTACTTCCAGATCCGCGGCTTCCAGGCCACCACCTACCGTGACGGCCTGACCTTGAGCTCGATGCGCGGTGTGCGCGAAGACCCGTTCGCCTACGAGCGCATCGAAATTCTGCGCGGCGCCAACTCCACCCTGTTCGGCCCGGCAGACCCAGGCGGCTCGGTCAACTTCGTGACCAAACAGCCGCGCTTCGAAAAATTTGGCCAGGGCTACGTGACCTACGGCTCCTATGACCATGCCGAAACCGGTATCGATGTAGGCGACGCCCTGAACGACGAACAGACGCTGGCCGGCCGCTTCACTGCCAAGATGCAGAACAGCGACCGTGAGTACGACCATTCGCAGGACGACAACCGCTTCGTGATGGGCGGCCTGACCTGGGCGCCTACCGACTTCACTTCGGCCACGGTGATCCTCGACTACCTGAAGACCAACAGCTCGCCAAACAGCGGTGGCTACCCACTGGACAAGGAATACGACCGCAGCGATTTCTACGGCGAGCCCGGCTACAACTTCCACGATGTCGAGCGCACCAGCCTGAGCGGCAACATCACCCACGACTTCGATAACGGCTTCACGCTGCGCGGCAACCTGCGCTACAGCGAGTTGAGCGATGACTTTGGCTATGTCTATCTGAGCGACAGCGCTTCGCGGGTGGGTACCACCCTGCCGCGCTATGTATTCGGAACTGACAGCGATGCCGATCAGCTCAACGGTAACCTGATGCTGCAATACGATGCCCAGTTCGAGCACATCGACAGCAGCACCCTGGTGGGTGTGGAATACCTCGACTCCACCACCAAGCAGAGCTCCGTATACAGCCTGGCGCCCTCCATCGATATCGCCAACCCAGTGTTCACCGGCGTGCCGGGCGGCATCACGCCCTATACCCGCAAGAAGAACGACGCCACCACCAAGGCCGTGTTCCTGCAGCAGAACCTGTCCTTCTATGACCGCTTGATCGCTACAGCGGGTGTGCGTAATGACTCCATGGACCTGTCCAGCACGGAGTACGTCGGCGGGGTGAGCAAGCAAAGCGACAACTTCTCTGAAACGTCCTACCGTGGCGCGCTGACTTACATCGTCAACGATGAAGTCTCCACTTATGTGAGCATGGTGGAATCGGTTTCGCCGCCGCAGGTGGGCGTAACGCCGCAGACCGGCAGGCAGTACGAAGTGGGTGTGAAGTACTCGCCACTGGGCATGGATGCGTTGTTCTCTGCTGCCGTTTATGACCTGACCCAGGAAAACGTCACCATCGCCGTGGTGCTGCCGAGTGGCATCATCGAGCAGCAGACGGTGGGCGAGTCACGTGCCCGTGGCCTGGACCTGGAAGCCAAGGCGCAAGTCACGCAAAACCTCAGCCTGATCGGTGCCTATTCCTACATGGAAACCGAGGTGCTGCGCGGTGCGCTGTATGACGGCAGTTCGCTCAAGGGCAAGGAATTCACTGTGGCGCCGAAGCATACGGCTTCGCTGTGGAGCTACTACGACATTGCCAACACTGATGTGAGCGTTGGTCTGGGTGCCAGGTACGTTGGTGGCTATTACATGGATGCTGCCAACACCAAGAAGAGCGACGGCACCACGCTGTTTGACGCGGCGCTGAACTACAAGATTGCCAAAGGGACTGACCTTGCCCTGAATGTCAGCAACCTGTTTGACGAGCAGCATGTGGTGGGCTCGGGGACGGCGAACTATTACAACCCGGGGCGTGAGGTGACGGCGAAGGTGAGTTACAGCTGGTAATACGGCTAGCGGATGGCACGGGTTGCGCCCTGTTCACGGGCAAACCCGTGGCCACAGGGGCGCAAATCCTGAAGCTTGCAAAGGCCCCGGTGTTTGTCAGGCGCTCAAATCGGCACTACTAAAACCGTTGCGCTGATAAAAGCGCTCCAGCTCACGGGCTTCCGGCTCCCTGCCGGTAAAAATCTTCAGGTACTCGGGGATGTAGCGCATGCGCTGAGCCAACGGCTCCCGGGTTTTCATGCTGATGTAGCCGATTTGCGTAAGGTAGATCGACCGGGCGCGGGTAATCGCAGCATCGTTTTCAAAGCCGAAACGGTCGAACATCTGCCGTAACGCCTCGACGCGCTGCGCGTCTGCCTGGCCGATTTCCTGCGCCACTTCCGGTGACTGCAGCGCCCAGCTGCGCATGGCGAACTCGAATTGCGAGTCGAACAGTTCGCTGTTCAGCCAGCAGTCGAAGACGTTGAGAATCGCCTCGGTGATGGACTCGGCATAGGCCTGGGACTGGGTCACCAGGTTGAAGGTGTTCTTGTTTTTCCACTGCTCGATCAAGGCTACGAGCAGGGCATCGCGGTCTTCGAAAAACCAGTAGAAGCTGGTGCGCGACAAATTCAGTTTTTTTGCCAGCGGCATCACGCGCACGGCATCGACACCTGACTCAGTCAGGCTTTCATAGGCCGCATTAAGCCAGCTTTCCAGTGAGCCTCGGCCTGCGGGTTCCGCCTTTGAGGTGGCGCCTTTCATGGGCATTTCTCCCTTTTCAATCTGCTGTTTGTGGCAACTGTACACCATCGTCAAGAGTATTGACACCTGTGTACAGAGGGGCATATTGTCGGCTTGCCTGATGACCTGTTTGCGAGACCGATATGAAAAACGATCCGCTACTTCAGCCTTATCGCCTCAAGCATCTGACCCTGCGCAACCGCATCATCACCACGTCCCACGAACCGGCTTACCCGGAAGACGGGATGCCGAAAAAGCTCTATCGGGCCTACCACGTCGAGCGTGCCAAAGCCGGTGTAGCCATGACCATGACCGCAGGCTCCGCCGCGATCTCCCGTGACAGCCCGCCCGTGTTCAACAACATTCTGGCCTACAAGGATGAAGTGGTCGGCTGGATGAAAGACCTGACTGACGAGTGCCACGAACATGGCGCGGCGGTGATGATCCAGCTTACTCACCTGGGCCGGCGTACCCGCTGGGACAAAGGCGACTGGCTACCGGTGGTGTCGCCCTCCCACAATCAGGAACCCGCACACCGCGCCTTCCCCAAGCAGCTGGAACATTGGGACATCGACCGCATCATTCGCGACTATGCCGATGCCGCCGAACGCATGAAGGCCGCCGGCCTGGACGGCATCGAGCTGCAAGCCTACGGCCACTTGATGGACCAGTTCTGGTCGCCCCTGACCAATGAACTGGAAGGGCCTTACGGCGGCTCGCTGCAAAACCGCCTGCGCTTCACCTTCGATGTGCTCACGGCCATTCGCAAACGCGTGGGCCCGGACTTTATTGTCGGCATCCGCTACACCGGGGACGAAGTGCTTGCCGGTGGGCTGCAAAAAGAGGAGGGCTTGCAGATCTCTCAACTGTTGAAAGACAGTGGCATGATTGACTTCCTCAATGTGATCCGCGGCAATATCGCCACCGACGCCGGGCTGACCGACATCATCCCGATCCAGGGCATGCGCAATGCGCCGCACCTGGACTTTGCCGGTGAAATCAGGGCGCTGACCGGCTTCCCGACCTTCCATGCAGCGAAGATCCCCGACGTGGCCACAGCGCGTCATGCCATTGCCTCGGGGTTGGTGGACATGGTCGGCATGACCCGCGCGCACATGACCGACCCGCACATCGTGCGCAAGATCATCGAAGGCCGTGAAGACGATATCCGCCCATGCGTGGGCGCCAACTATTGCCTGGACCGCATTTACAACGCTGGTGCTGCGTACTGCATCCACAACGCCGCGACCGGGCGTGAAACCACCATGCCCCATGAAATACCCAAGGCGGTGCACAAGCGGAAAGTGGTGATTGTGGGCGCCGGCCCTGGTGGCCTGGAGGCGGCACGTGTGGCAGCAGAGCGCGGCCACGAGGTGGTGGTGTACGAGCTGGCGGACAAACCCGGCGGGCAGATTCGCCTGACCGCGCAGTCCGAGCGGCGCAAAGAAATGATCAGCATCATCGATTGGCGCATGGCGCAATGCGAGCGCCTTGGCGTGACGTTCCACTTCAACACCTGGGCAGACACCGCGGTTGTGCTCGATGAAAATGCCGACGTGGTGATCGTGGCGACCGGGGGCATGCCGCACACCGAAGTGCTGGCACACGGCAATCAGTACCTGGTTTCAAGCTGGGACATCATTTCTGGCGATGTGAAGCCTGGGCGCAATGTGCTGGTGTACGACGATGCGGGCGACCATGCCGGCCTGCAAGCCGCCGAGTTCATAGCCCGCAGTGGCGCCAAGACTGAAATCATGACCCCCGACCGTTCGTTCGCGCCAGAAGTCATGGGCATGAACCTGGTGCCCTACATGCGCGCGTTACAGCACCTGGACACCACCTTTACCGTCACCTACCGGCTCAAGGCGGTGGAGAAACAAGGCGACCAATTGCTGGCCACGATCGGCACCGATTACAGCGACCTGACTAAAACGCGCCTGGTGGACCAGGTGGTGGTCAACCACGGCACCCGGCCGCTGGACGAGCTGTATTTCGAACTCAAACCCTTGGCCAGCAACGAAGGCGCCGTGGAGTACATGGACCTGATTGTCGGCAAGCCGCAAACCGTTGTCAGCAACCCCGACGGGCGCTTCCAATTGTTCCGCATTGGTGATGCAGTGGCGTCGCGCAATACCCATGCGGCCATCTACGATGCCCTGCGGCTGGTCAAGGACCTGTAGCTACTGTGTGTTGCCCACAACAATAAAGACAGCCGTCACCCGATTTAGAAACCTTTAGTTACTGCCCCGAAAGTTGGTCTGACTCAGCGGAGGTTGTTGCATGCAAACGGGTTCTGATTCCATTGAGCTGCTCACTGCGTTAACCGAACGCGACCTGCGCTTTCGCAGCGATGCCAAGGTCACTGAACATGCCATCGCGCCGGTCGACACGGCGTTACTCGATGCGTATGCCGCCATCGACCGCAAAGCCTTGCGCCATTACCGCCTGGAGCGCATTCGCGAGCAACTGCGCGCCCAGGATTACGCCGGCATTCTGCTGGCCGACCCGATCAATATTCGCTATGCCACCGACACCAATAACCTTGGTTTGTGGGTGATGCACTCGCCCAGCCGCTATGTGTTTGTGGCCACCGACGGCCCGGTGGTGCTGTTCGAGTTCACCAGCAGCCGGCACAACAGCGAGCACGTTGAAACCATCGATGAAATTCGCCCGGCGATACCCTGGCTGTATTTTCTTGCCGGCCCCCGCGTGCAGGAAAAAGCCGAGCGCTGGGCACAGGAGGTGGCAGACCTGATGGCCCGCCACGCTGGCGGCAACCGCCGCTTGGCGGTGGACCGCTGCGACCCTTGGGGTGCCCAGCGCCTGACGCAACAGGGCATTGAACTGTTCGATGCGCAGCCCTTGATGGAGCAGGCACGCTTGATCAAATCGGCGGAAGAAGTGGCCAGCCACCGGGTGTCCATGGGCGTGTGCGACCTGGCCATTGCCCGCATGCGCACAAGCCTGGTGCCAGGGGTTACCGAAAACCAGCTGTGGAGCATCATGCACGGCACCAACGTCGCGCACGGCGGCGAATGGGCGGAAAGCCGCTTGCTCAGTTCCGGGCCGCGCACCAATCCGTGGTTTCAGGACGCCACCGACAAGGTCATCAAGGCAGGTGAAATGGTCTGCTTCGACACCGACATGGTCGGACCCGGCGGTTACCTTTCAGACATCTCGCGCAGCTTCATCTGCCCCGGCAAGGCGCCAACCATGGCCCAACGCGACTTGCTCGACATCGCCTCGCAGCAGATCAATCACAACGTCGAGCTGCTGCGCCCAGGCCTGTCCTTCCGCGAGTTCGCCGAACACTGCTGGCCGGTGCCCAAGCGCTTTGAGCACAACCGCTACATGATGATGCTGCACGGCGTCGGGCTGGTGGACGAGTACCCCAGCGTCGCCTACGCCGTGGATTTCGCCGAGTGGGGTTACGACGGCCTGTTCCAGGAAAACATGGTGGTGTCGGTGGAAAGTTACATTGGTGAGCAAGGCGGTGGGGAAGGGGTGAAGCTCGAAGAACAGGTGCTGATCAGCGCCAACGGGCCGATCAAACTCTCGCGCAGGCCCTTAGTCGACGGCGATCGATAGCTGGAGCAAAACCATGAGCAGCATGACCGTGATTGAAACCGCACCCACCTTGGCACCGCGGCCGGTGGCCAGCGCCGAACCGTTCTTGCGCCTGGAGGGCATTCATAAACAGTTTGGCCCTTACCCCGTGTTGCACGACGTGTGGTTTGAAATGAACAAGGGCGAGGTGGTGGCCATTATCGGCCCCAGCGGGTCGGGCAAAAGTACCTTGCTGCGCTGCATCAACCAACTGGAGCCGCCGACCAAGGGGCGGGTCAGCATGGATGGCGTGCACATCGAAGCGGGCAAGGCGTTGCCCCGTACCGAGCTGCTCAAGTTGCGCCGGCGCATTGGCATGGTGTTCCAGTCGTTCAATCTGTTCCCGCACCTGACAGTGCTGCGCAACGTCAGCCTGGCGCAAATCCGCACCCTGGGCCGCAGCCCCAAAGACGCCGACGCCCGCTCCTTGCAACTGCTCGAACGCGTCGGGCTGGCCGACAAGGCCCAGCATTATCCGGCGCGCTGCTCCGGTGGCCAGCAGCAACGCATCGCCATCGCCCGCGCCCTGGCATTGGACCCTGAGCTGATGCTGTTCGATGAGCCGACCTCGGCGCTGGACCCCGAGCTGGGCCTGGAGGTGCTGGCGGTGATGAAAGAGCTGGCCGGCGAAGGCATGTCGATGATTGTGGTAACCCACGAGATGCACTTCGCCGAAACCGTGTCTGACCGTGTGGTGGTGATGGCTGACGGGCGCATCATCGAGCACGGGCCAAGCCAGCAGGTGATGCGCGAGCCCCAGCATGAACGGGTGGTGCAGTTTCTCCAGGCCGTGAGGAATCGCTGATGCAAGACATCCTGATGATGCTGTTGAACGGCGTACCCTGGACCATTGCCGTTACCGTGCTGGCATTCTGTGTGGGCGTAGTGCTGGGGTTTCCGATCTGTGCCCTGCGCATGTCCAGGGTCAAGGTGCTGAGTGTGCTGGCTGCCATGCTGGTACTGACCCTGCGCTCGATTCCCCCGATTGTCTGGCTGTTTTTCATCTTCTTCGGCATCGGTGGCGGCTATGTCAGCCTGTCGCCGTTTACCGCAGCGGTGGTTGGCCTGGGGCTGATTACGGCGGCGCACATGTCCGAGGTGTACCGTGGTGCGTTCGCGGCGATTCCTGCCGGCCAGTTCGAAGCCGCCTACGCGCTTAACCTGTCGGCACCGCAACGGTTTTTCGATGTGGTGTTGCCGCAGTTGGTGCGCATCGCCATTCCCACCTCAGCCACCTACGCCATTGGCCTACTGAAGGATTCGGCCGTGGCCTCGACCATTGGCGTGGGTGATATCAGCTTTCAGGCTTATCAGGTTTCACAGCAAACCTTTCAGGGCCTGAGCTTCTACAGCGCGGCGGCGGTGGTGTACCTGGTGCTCAGCGTGCCAGTGGCCCTGTGCTCACGTTGGCTGTCGGCCACGTTGAAACAGAGGATTGCCCGATGAGCGAACTGTTGACGATGTGGGCGCAATGGTTGCCAGAATTGTGGAAGGGCTTTGTGCTGTCGATGCAGGTGACAGCGGTGAGCCTAGGCCTGGGCGTTGTGCTGGGCCTGCTGCTGGCCCTGGGCGTTTCGGCGCCGAACCGCTGGTTGCGTTACCCCTCCCTGGTAGTGGTAGAGCTGGGGCGTGGTGCACCGGCATTGATCCTGCTGCAGTATTTCTACTTCGGCCTGCCCAGCGTCAACCTGACCCTTACCTCGTTCTGGGCCGCTGCGCTGGCCATGGCGTACTGCACGGCGGCCTACACCAGTGAAATCATCCGCGGTGGCATCGAGTCGGTGGCCGCAGGGCAAACCGAGGCCGCCGAAGTGATCGGCCTCAACCGGTTCGACGCACTGCGCTTTGTGATCCTGCCTCAGGCCTTGCGGGTGGCGCTGCCATCACTGCTGGGGTTCTCGATCATGATGTTCCAGGCCTCGTCGCTGTGTTTCACCATCGCCCTGCCAGAAATTGTCAGCCGGGCATCGTCCATTGGTTCCTCCACGTTCGAGTACATGCCAGTGCTGATACTGGCCGGTTTGATGTATGCCGCTGTCTGTGCCCCGGCGACCCTGGGCGTGGCAGCGCTGGAAAAAAGACTGGCCCCCAGCCAGCCATAACAACAAATGCCACTCGCGCCGATTTCGGCTGCTGCTCTCTTAATGCAAAGGTGACGTCATGACTCGCTCATTCAAACGTTTTACCCGTTGGATGTTCTTGTGCTCCACCTTGGCCGGCGCCCCGTACGCCCTGGCCGAATGCACCCCCGCGAACCAGTTTGAAACCATCACCCCAGGTGTACTCACCGTGGCGGCGTATGTGTTCCCGCCCTACTCGATACCAGGGCCCAACAACCAGTTGAGCGGCGTGGATGGCGAGATCATCAAGCGCATCGCCGAGCGCGAATGCCTGAAAGTCAAAACCATGGTGGTGGACACCGCCGCCGTCGTGCAGGCGGTGGTGGCTAAGCGCGTCGATGTCGGCATTGGCGATTGGTACCGCACGGCAGAGCGCAGCAAGGCGCTGGGCTTGTCGGCACCGTTGTACCTGGACGTGATGGGCATTATTTCGGATGAGGGTTACACCAAGATCTCCGAACTGGATGGCAAGCGTATCGGCACCGTGCAGGGCTACCTGTGGGTGGACGATTTGAAGAAGGCCTTTGGCGACAACCTGGTGCTTTACCCAAACCCCGTGGCCATGGCCCAAGACTTGGCGTCCAGGCGCATCCAGGTTGGCGCGGACAGCTTCGCAGTGGCCGTTTCTTCGCAGCAAAAGGGCGGCTACCCCGGCAAGAGCATCAAGGTGTCCGAGCCCGATCAACGGGTCAAGGCCACGCTTGAGCCCGGGCAGAGCGCCTTCCCGTACACCAAGGCCAACGCAGCCTTGGGCGAGGCGCTGGGCAAGAACATCCAGGCCTTGCACGCCTCGGGCGAAATCGCAGAAATCCTCGCCACGTTTGGCCTGGACCGCGAGGCTGCAAAAGTGGGTGAGCCAAGGATGATTCAGTAAAGGTCATCAAATCCTGCAGGAGCGGCTACGCCGCCCCTGCAGGTTCTCAGGCTGCGGCACACCAACAATCCGAGAACACCGAAGCCACCATGGAAAACCACAAACCCGAAAAGCGCCTGTCTCTGGCCGATGCCACCGCCTTTGCACACCAACTCTGCCTGGCCCACGGCGCCAGCCACGCGGTAGCCTCGGCGCTTGCCGATGCCACGGTGTCAGCCCAGGCCCACGGCCAACACGAACTCGGTTTCGGCCACTTGCCTGATTACCTCAGCGGCTTTGCCACCGGCCGAATTGCCCCGGCGGCCGAGCCCATCGTGACCCAGGTCGCGCCGGCCATGATCCGCTGCGACGCGGCCCGAGGGATCGCGCAACTGGGGTTCGATCGCGCTTTCCCAGCGCTGTGCAGCAATGCGCATCAACTGGGTATCGCCCTGTTTGCGCAGTTCAACGCTTTTACCTGTGGCGAGTTGGGTTATTACACCCGTCGCCTGGCGCGCGAGGGGCTGGTCGCGTTGGCGTTCACCAATGGCCCACCGCTGCTCACCGTGGCGGGGCAGCGCAGACCGCTGTATTCCACCAACCCCATCGCATTTGCAGCGGCCAGTGCAGCGGGGCGTTTACTGGCGATTGACCAGGCCAGCAGTGCCACGGCGTACGTAAACCTGTTGCGGGCCGCTGAAGCGGGGGAGGCGATACCGGCAGGCTGGGCGGTTGATGCGCAAGGCAATGAAACGTGTAGTGCGCGGGAGGCATTGCGTGGGACGTTGCTGGCGTTTGGGGGTGGGCGGGGGGCGAACATTGCGTTGATGGTTGAGGTGCTTGCGGCGGGGGTGACGGGGGCCAATTGGTCGTTGGATGCAGGCGATTTTCGGGCTGGTAGCGAATCGCCGGGGGCTGGGATGCTGGTGATTGGGATTGCTCCCAGGTTGTTGGACGAGTGTTTTGCTACACGGTTGGGTGAGCAGATGAGCCGGCTTGAAGGCTTGGGGGTTTACCTGCCGGGTAGGGGTAAAGAGCAAGCTTATGCTCGTGCGGTTCGTGAGGGGATCAGCTTGCCGTTATCGGCGTACGATGGGTTTGAGGTGCAGGTGGGGTAGTTACATCCGTTGCCACCCGGCGACTGCGGTAGAGAGCGCTCAAATGCAGCGGTTGCGCTGGGGAAGTCTTTGATGCGGACAGGATCGGGTGTTTCGACTGCGGGTACGCTGCAGTTGGTGGGCCGGGGTAATCTGAAATAGCCGTATAATATACTGATTTTAAACATAAATTTTCGGTTGATAATTGTTCTGGAATACCATTTGGAATACCAGCTCTCTGAGCTTAAGTCTCAGTGCTCGGTGCCCTACGATATTTGGGTGTAGGAGGCCGCTTTTGCACGGTAGGCTAACGGGTGGCCATCTTCGTCTTTGTATCCTCCATCGTGGTGTCCAGCACGCTGGTAGCGGCATAGCGATTGCGCTCTTGCCCCAGTGCAGCATTTAGGACTGGATGTGCAAGGTAAATTTCTCGGTGTCGCCGAACTAGCCTTCGCAGTGTGGTTCGTTCTTTGGTGCACTGACTTGAGTCGCTCGATAAATTCGGGGTAGCTACCCCGTTGCCGCATCGACTTTCAGCATAGCCAGTCCCGAAGCCACGTCGACTCCGATTTGCTCGCGGGAGCAAATTAGACGGTTCAGAGCCTGTAGCCCCTTCCAAGTGGGCGTGTTTATCTGCGCCGATCCTTGTACTGGCGCATTACGTGTAGGTAATCGTCCCTTTAGATGCTCAAGACAATCATTAAAACCTATCAGCCGAAGATTTATGATGCAGCCCAAAACTCTGACCCACGTACCCTGTGTTCAGAGCATCTGAGACCTTAACCAAACATCCCTGTGCTTCCGAGGCCGCCTATGACTTTCTCAATTTGAGATGGTTAACCACCTTGCAGTAATTTTGAGTTCTTCAGCTTTTCTGCTATGTACAGTCCTTTCTGAGCCTCTAGCTCTACAAGTATTTCTATCGTTCGTGCACGACTGATTTCGTATTGGGCAGAGATTTTATCTAATGCCTCTATCGTCTTGTTTGAAAGGACGAAGTTGTACTGTGCCTTGTTTTTTAGGGATGCTCTATATTTTCTTTGGGTCCATGCTTTTTTGATTTTCCCTATATAGAGCTCTTCCTTCTCTGGGGTGTAATTGGCGTTGTCGAAGAAAATCAATAGGTCTTCGTATGTTTCAATAGGGGTGCGAAAAATGGTGAGGTATGCATTTTTTTCTAGCCACTCGTAAGCAAGTGAGCACTTTTGATTATCGTCTTTAAACCATGAATATCTCTTGTCGTGTGCTTTATGTTGTAGCCAGCGCTGCTCCAAGTTTTTAATGAGGGATGTTTTCTCGGTGATGTCTCGTTGCCATACATCAAGCAGCGCTATGGGGAAGTCTCTTCCTGTGAGGTTGAAGCGGAAATTAATTTGGCTGTGGTTGGTTGTATTTTGAAGTTCTCTTGTTAACCATTCCACTAATCGTCGTTCATCAGTGATCCATGCTAGCTGTTGTTTGGGAATTAGTTGCTCTCTTCTTTTTTGTGGTACCTGATCAGCTAACCATGTGTTTCTTTGGAGATATCGAGCCATTTTGTCTCGCATTCCAAAGTCTGGGAAGTCATTTTCATTAAAATTTTTATCGAAGAAAACAAGTGTGTACCAAAGCCATGTGTCATGGCGATGGTTGTATTCCGATTCGCCGAGAACTTGACTTAGCTCGTCGTTGTGAAGTATAGCCACTCTAGCATCTCTCTATGCCGATTCAATGGTCGCTATAGGTTTACTCTATGATCACTCATGAGTCAATCTAGCTGTGCTCTAGTAGATCAAACGTATAATTTTTCATAGGTTTTACTGGGTCTTCAGGCGGTTTTGCGCTTTGCGAAGGAAGAATAGAGGCTTCGGGGACCGTTACTACTGCAGGAGAGTTTAGCGCAGGGGTGGATGGGTAGAGGGCACAGAAGTGGCTACCTGTTAGGACGAGCGAGGTTCCGTAATCCGTCAATTTTTACTGGCCTTACCAATCCTCTGGACGAACAGAGGAGCTACGTTCATGAGAATCATCCGCTTGAAAGAAGTTATCGACTCGACAGGTCTTGCTCGGTCGACCATCTATAAGTACATCGCAGAGCAGAGCTTTCCGAAGCCGATATCGTTGGGAGATCGATGTGTCGGTTGGTTGGAAAGCGAGATTCACGACTGGATTCTCACCAAGGTGGCCGAGCGTGATGAGGCCCTAGGCTAGATAATTAATATTGATGAACATAGCAGCCGTCATGATCCGGCCACAGTCGGATCATGATGGTTTTTTGCCGGAGTTGAATTGGTAAGGGTATCAGCCAATATTGCTATGAGATTACTGGGTTGTGCGGGATGTGCGGTGTCATGTGATTTTCGGTATGGGTAATATGCATATAGCAATCCCTAACCATCTATCACCTACTGGTTAGTGTGCTACCTACTGCTTGCCAGTGCTACTGGCATGCCTAACGTACTACTTACTACGTGATGTATTACCTGTCTGGATGACATGTGGCCAGATGAGTGTGATATGCATGTGGGTGTACATGAGTGTTGGGGATGGGTCTAGGGCAGTCCAGAAAGGGTGACTCGTAAACAAATACCATGCTTGCTGAGTATATGAGTCTTATCAAAGAGAGTGGTAGCCATGCTGCGTCATCCCGAGAATACCAACCTTCATATTCACACTGGCGACCTGTTTGAAGGTCTTCCTATCATGTTCGATAAAGGGCCATTTGTAACCGAATATCTCGCCGCTTTGAAACGAACTATCGATAACGCGCTCAATCAGTATCCTAGGGGATTGGCCTTTAGAATCGATCTGCGTCTGCCAGTCGGTATTGTTTTGCCTGACTATGCGTATACCAACCAGGTCATGAGCAGATTTATTGAATCCTTCAAAGCGAAGATTGAGCACAACCGATTGAAGGTTCGCGAGCAGAACAAGTACGCGCATGACTGCAGGGTGCGTTATGTCTGGGCTAGAGAGGTAGGCTGGGAGGGGCGACCGCATTACCACCTGCTGATTCTGCTCAACCGTGATGCGTTCTACACCGTCGGCAGGCTGCAGTCAGTGAGTCCCAACATGATCAGCCGCATGCAGGAGGCTTGGGCGAGTGCGTTGAAGTGCGAGGTTGAGCAAGTGAGGGGCTTGGTACATATCCCGCCTAATGCAGAATACCGGGTCGATCGGGATTTTCGGCCGGGAAATGTGGATCAGTTACCTGAACTGTTTCATCGAGCCAGCTACCTTTGCAAAGCTGCGACGAAGCGTTATGGGGAGGGCGCTCATGGATTCGGATGCAGCAGGGGGTAGAGGGGGCTATGTCGCCAATTCTCATGCCGGGGGATCACAGATGACCGTATCCCCACCTTGGATTAAAGTGATGGCTTTTTGATGTTTTGTTAAGCAGTGCTGAGCATTCAGAGCTGAGGGAGGCGGTTATGCTGGATACGGATTCGTTGAAGCCTGGCTTTATGATCATCCATGGCAATCGTCTGGACGATTTGCGTGAGCTTGCGGTTGGTTGGATGCAGCGTTTCCCGCTGGCACCGCTAGAGAACGAGGTTGTACTGGTTCACAGCAATGGTATCGCGCAATGGCTGAAACTGGCGTTGGCCGAAGATCAACATCAAGGCGGATGTGGCATTGCAACTGCTATGGATGTTCAATTGCCGGCACGTTTTCTGTGGCAGGCCTATCGCTCGGTTTTGGGGGCACAGACGACGCCGGAATCCTCACCGTTGGACAAGACGGCCCTGAGCTGGCGGCTGATGCGCTTGCTGCCAGGTCTGCTGGGAAACCCCCATTTCAGTAGCCTGCAGCGCTTCCTTGAGGAGGATGACGATCAGCGCAAGCGCCATCAGCTGTGCGAACGGCTGGCGGACCTGTTCGACCAATACCAGGTCTATCGCGCCGATTGGCTGGAGGACTGGGCGGCCGGGCGGGATCAGCTCAAGTCGATCAAGGGCGGTGTGCAGCCGCTGGATGCCGACAACCTCTGGCAAGCTCAGTTATGGCGTGAAGTCTTGGCGGATGTTGGCGAGGGCGCACTTGAGCAGAGCCGCGCCGGGGTTCACAAGCGCTTTGTCGCGCACCTGCGTGAAACCGTGCAGGCCCCGAGTGGATTGCCACGGCGGGTGGTGGTGTTCGGTATTTCGTCGATGCCGGCGCAGGTGCTCGAAGCCTTGGCCATGCTGTCACGCTACAGCCAGGTATTGCTGTGCGTCCACAACCCGTGTCGCCATCATTGGGGCGATATCGTCGCTGACAAGGAACTGTTGGCGCACAGCTATCGCCGTCAACCCTTGCGCAATGCGCCCATGGCGGCGAATGAACATGGCCAGCCCTTGCTCGCTGCGTGGGGCAAACAAGGCCGCGACTATATCAACCTGCTTGATCACTATGATGAGCCCGGCAGCTACCGGCACCTGTTCGACGGCCTCAATGGCGGGCGGATCGATCTGTTTACCGACCCTGCGCCCTCAAGCCTACTGGGGCAGTTGCAAAGCGACATTCTTGAATTGCGCCCGCTGGCGGAAACGCGTGAAGCCTGGGGCCCTGTCGATGTCGCACAGGATCGCTCGGTGCGTTTTCACGTGGTCCACAGCGCGCAGCGTGAAGTGGAAGTGCTGCACGATCAGTTGCTCGCGCGCTTCAGTGCCGACCCCCAGCTAAGCCCGCGGGATGTGATCGTGATGGTGCCGGACATCAACGCGTATGCCCCGCATATCGAGGCGGTATTCGGCCAGGTACCACGGCACGACCCGCGTTACTTGCCCTTTACCGTGGCCGACCAAGGCCAACGTGGGCGCCAGCCTTTGCTGATCGCACTCGAGCACTTGCTCAAACTGCCCCATAGCCGGTTTGCCGTCAGCGATATTCTTGACCTGCTGGACGTGCCGGCACTGCGCGCGCGTTTTGCCATCAAGGAAGCGGATGTGCCGATCCTGCAGCGTTGGATCGACGGTGCCGGTGTGCGCTGGGGGCTCGATGCGCAGCAGCGTGAGAGCCTGGATATGCCCGCAGGCCTGGAGCAGAACACCTGGCGCTTCGGGATGCGTCGCATGCTGCTGGGCTACGCGGCTGGTCGCGGGCCTGAGTTGAATGGCATCGAGCCCTACGATGAGGTGTCGGGGCTTGAAGCGGCCCTGGCCGGGCCGTTGCTGACCTTGCTCGACCACCTGGAAATTGCCCGCCAAGACCTGCAGCAGCCGGCCACGCCGGTGCTCTGGGTCGAGCGCCTGCAATCGCTGTTGAAAGTGTTTTTCCGCCCGGTGGGCGATGCCGAGGAGCTGCTGGTCAACCAATTGCTCAAGCTGCTCGATGACTGGTTGCGCACGTGCGCGGCCGCGCAGTTTGTGCAGGCGTTGCCGTTGAGCGTGATTCATGAAGCCTGGCTATCGGGCATTGAAGAGGGTGGCCTGTCGCAGCGCTTCCTCGCCGGTGCGGTGAACTTCTGCACCTTGATGCCGATGCGGGCGATCCCGTTCAAGGTGGTGTGCCTGCTGGGCATGAACGATGGTGATTACCCGCGCCAGCAATCGCCCGTCGATTTTGACCTGATGCGCAACGACTATCGCCCCGGTGACCGGTCGCGGCGTGAAGATGACCGCTACCTGTTGCTCGAAGCGTTGTTGTCTGCCCGGGAGCAACTGTACGTGAGCTGGGTAGGCCGCAACATCCGCGATAACAGCGAGCGCGTGCCTTCGGTGTTGATCGGCCAACTGCGTGACCATCTGGCCAGCGGCTGGCGCTCGGCCACACCCGATTCACTGCTGCATGCGCTGACCCAGGAGCATCCGCTACAACCGTTCAGCGCTGCCTATTTTGCCCATCAGCCTGGGCCTGATGGCTTGTTCACGTACTCCCACGAGTGGCGTGAGGTGCATGACGCGCAAGCCGGGCAGCAGGCGGTCGAGCTGTTGCCAACGCTCGTGCAAGACACGCCATTGACCTTGCGTCAACTGGCCGGGTTTGTGCGTGATCCCGTCGGTGCCTTCTTCCAGCAGCGCCTCAAGGTCAATTTTGACAATGATGAGTTGACCAGCCGCGATGACGAAACCTTCCAGCTCGACGGCCTTGAGAACTGGCAGCACCAGGATCGGCTGAGCCAGGCGCTCAAGCGTTGGGTCGAAGAGGATTACCGCCCAGAGCAGGCGATGATCGAGCTTGATCTGCACGTGCAGCGTTTGCAGCGCGAAGGCAAGTTGCCGTTGGGCGGTTTCGGCCGCTTGAGTGCATCGGCCCTGGTGGAAGCGATGCCGGACATGCTGGCGCGCTACCACGCGCAATTGCAGGCGTGGCCTGAAATCGAGGAAGGCCAGACTGCCACGACGATCGCCGCCGATGAGACGACCCCGGGGCTGAGTGACTGGCTGGGTGGTATTCGCCGCACCGCCCAAGGTGAGCGCGCCTACCTGCAACTGGACAGCAAGAAGCTGTGCAACGCGGACAGCTGGCGCTGGCACAACCTGGTGCGCCCTTGGCTGCGGCACCTGGCGTTGCAGTTGAGCGGGCAAGGCTGCACGACGATTCTGGTCAGCTTGAACGGGGATGTGGTGTTCCGGCCCGTGCCTGTGCAGCAGGCTCAGGCACAGCTGCACGCGCTGCTCGACGCCTGGGTGGCGGGCATGCGAGAACCGCTGCCCGTGGCTTGCAAAAGCGCCTTTGCCTGGCTTGCAGCCGGCGGGGAAGGCAGCGATACAGCCTGCGACAAAGCCCGCGAGGCGTTTGAAGGTGGCTTCATGCACACAGGCGAGGCCGAGAGTTCGTTTGCCTTGCGCCGCGCGTACATCGATTTCGACCAACTGTGCGCTAGCGGCCAGTTCCCCCTCTGGGCCACACGCTTGTATGGCGGCCTGTTCAATCACCTGACCTCGAGCTGCGCAGGGAGCGACCAATGACACCGGTAAATCTCAACCCCCTCGACTTTCCCCTGCATGGCAGCCGTTTGATCGAGGCGAGCGCCGGCACCGGCAAAACCTTCACCATCGCCTTGCTGTATGTGCGCCTTGTGCTTGGCCATGGCGGCGAGGCCGCGTTCAAGGGCCCGCTGACACCGCCTCAGGTCCTGGTGGTGACGTTCACCGACGCAGCCACCCAGGAGCTGCGCGACCGTATTCGCGCCCGCTTGACCGAAGCCGCGCAGTGCTTTCTGGAGCCTGATCGGCAACATGACAAGCTTCTGCAGCAACTGCGTGCCGAGTACCCAACCGAGCAGTGGCCCGCATGCGCACGCCGGCTGCAGCTGGCGAGCGAGTGGATGGACGAAGCGGCGGTCTCGACCATCCATGGCTGGTGCTATCGGATGTTGCGTGAACATGCCTTCGATAGCGGCAGCTTGTTTACCCAGACACTGGAAACCGACCAGAGCGAACTGCTGACTGAGGTGGTCAGGGACTACTGGCGTCGGCATTTCTATGAGTTGCCTGTCGAGCAGGCGCGTGCGATCAGTGATTGCTTCAGCAGCCCTCAAGACTTGGGCAATGACCTGGGTGTGCTGATGGCTCGCCGAGATGCCAGCTATCAATACGAAGCGGAGCCACTTGAAGCCCCAGGCTCGTTGCAGGCATTGCTCAAGGCGCCGGGCGAGTGGTACCAAACGGTCGCCGAACTGGAGCACAACGCGCGTAAGCTCTGGCTTGAGCATCAGGGCGAGCTTGAGGATCTGCTGCGCAGCATTCGCCCTCACATGAGCGGCACGACCTACAAGAAAATCGATCAGGATGACGTCTTCAACGGCCTTCTGAACACGTTGGCGCAGTGGGCCAGGGGGCAGTCTGCACCGCACAACGTGCATGCTTTCGGGGCGTCTGGTATCAAGCTGAAGGGCAAAGCCGTGGTGCCCGAGCATGCGGCTTTCAAGGCGATCGATCTCTGGATCGCACAACGTGATGCCAAAATCGACATCCGCGCTCAACTGCTGCTTCATGCCTTGCATGAAGTGCGCGAGCGTTTTGATGACGAGAAACGCCGCCGTGCCGAAATTGGCTTCGACGACCTGCTCAATCGCCTTGACCAGGCCTTGCAAGGGCCGTCCGGCCCTCGGTTGGCCGAGACCATTCGCCAGCAGTACCCGGTCGCCTTAATCGATGAATTCCAGGACACCGACCCGGTTCAGTACCGGATCTTCGATACCATCTACCGCATTCCCGACAACCTGGATGACAGTGGCCTGTTCATGATCGGTGACCCGAAACAGGCGATCTATTCCTTCCGTGGCGCAGACATCTACACCTACCTGCAGGCGCGTGAGGCCACGGTTGGCCGGCATTACACGCTGGGTACCAATTACCGTTCGACCCAGGCCATGGTAGAGGCGGCCAACCACTGCTTCAGCTACGCCGAAGGCCACCCCCGCGGTGCGTTCCGGTTCGCCGAAGAGGGCCAAGGCAACCCCGTGCCGTTCACCAGCGTTAATGCCAATGGCCGCGACGATGTGCTGCAGATCGCGGGTAAAGACCAACCCGCCTTGACCTTCTGGCAACTGCAAACCGATGGCGTGATCAATAACGCCACGTACCTGCGCGAGGCCGCCGAAGCATCGGCATCGGCGATTCAGGCCTGGCTCGACCCCACCGCCCCTGATCGTTCGGGCTTGCGGGCGGCCAATGGCGAATTCATCGCCTTGCGGCCTGCCGATATCGCCATTCTGGTGCGCAATCGCAAGGAGGCCGAAGCCATTCGTAAAGCGCTCGCGCACCGGCAGCTGGCCAGCGTCTACCTGTCCGACAGGGACTCGGTGTTTGCCAGCGAAGAGGCCCAGGACCTGCTGTACATCCTGCGGGCCTGTGCGCAACCCACCAGTGACCGCTTGCTGCGCGCAGCGCTGGCGACCCGCAGCGTTGGCCTGCCATGGCAGACGCTGGAGCGCTTGAACCAGGATGAATTGTTCTGGGAGCAGCAAGTCCTGCGGTTCAGGGATTTTCGTGCGTTGTGGCAGCAACAGGGCGTGCTACCCATGCTGCGCAAGCTGTTTGCCACCTTCAAGGTCCCGGCCCGCTTGCTGCTGGAAGACCAAGGGGAGCGCCGCCTGACCAACCTGCTGCATTTGGCCGAATGGCTGCAGCGCAGCGCCGCCGAGCTCGATGGCGAGCATGCGCTGATCCGCCACTTGGCCGAGCAGGTAGATGGCCAGAGCGAAGAAGAGATTCTGCGCCTGGAAAGCGATTCGGACCTGATCAAGGTCATTACCGTGCACAAGTCCAAGGGGCTGGAATACCCGTTGGTGATGCTGCCATTTGCCTGCAGCGCCAGAGCGATCGATGGCCGCAGCTCGGCACCGCCCATGTTCCATGAAGACGATGGCCTGGTGATTGAGCTGGCCAAGGGGGACTCGGCAAAGTCGGCACAAGGGTTTGCCAACGATGAGCGTATGGGCGAGGAAATGCGCCTGCTCTACGTCGCCCTGACCCGCGCCCGTTATGCCACCTGGATCTGCGTGGCCCCTCAGGGCTCCAGGGCTGGAGGAAAGTCGACAGACTTGAACAAGGCGGGTTTGGGTTACCTGCTGGCGGGCGAGGGCGCAATAGCACCAGACCAATTGGCTGGCGTGGTCGAGGCGTTGGCAAACGGCTGCCAAGACATTACCGTGTGCAGCGCTCCCGCCGTAACCGACAGTGTCCACGTGGCGCCTGCTCTGCCCACCGTGGGGCCGGCCTTGCGCCCCTTGCACACGCTCGCGGCAAACTGGTGGATTGCCAGCTACTCCGCCTTGGCCATTGCGGACGGCCATGTGCTGATGGGCGCCGAGTTGGCTGTCAGCCTTGAGCCGGCGACTGCCCTCGAAGCCAATCTGCAGGAGGAGGACGACGCTGAAAGCTTGCCTGTGGGGGCCGGGATTCACGGCTTCCCTCGGGGTGCGGGGCCGGGCACCTTCTTGCACGGGTTGTTCGAGTGGGCCGGCCGGGAAGGCTTCGCCAAGGTTGCTGGCGATCTCGAAACCTTGCACAACACCGTGGCCCGGCGCTGCAACCTGCGCGACTGGGAGAACTGGATCGAACCATTGTCCGCCTGGCTGGGCAGCTATCTGAATGCACCACTGCGCTTCAACGGTACCCAGTGCACGCTCTCGGCCCTGAGCACCTACCAGGTCGAGATGGAGTTCTGGTTCTCCAGCCACTGCGTGAACGTCCAGCGCCTCGATGCGCTGGTGCGCCAATACACCTTGGCTGGTGCACCGCGCCCTGTGCTGGCCGCCAATGAGTTGAACGGCATGTTCAAGGGCTTCATCGACCTGACGTTCGAACACCAAGGCCGCTACTACGTGGCGGACTACAAATCCAACTGGCTGGGCAGCAACGATCAGGCCTATGCCGCCGAGGCGATGGCCGTGACGATGCTGGACAAGCGTTACGACCTGCAGCTGTGCCTGTACCTGCTGGCCTTGCATCGTCAGCTCAAGCTGCGTCTTCCAGGCTATGACTACGAGCAGCATATGGGCGGGGCGTTGTACCTGTTCATCCGTGGGCATCAGGCGCCCACCCATGGCGTGCACTTCGAGCGGCCGCCACGGCAACTGATAGAACAGCTGGACCAACTATTCATGGGGCAGCACACGGAGGTCAGCGCATGAGCCAAACCCTTAAGCAACTCAGCAACAGCCAACGCACGGTCGATCATGCACCGGTATTCATTGGTGAGGCCAGCAACACGGCGCTGCTGCAGCAACTGGACAACTGGGTGGGCCGCGGCTGGTTGCGTGCGTTGGATCGCTCGTTCGCCACCTTCATCCTTGAGCAGGACCCTCAGGCCCAGGCCAGTGTGTTGTTGGCCGCCGCGATGACCAGCCACCAACTTGGCCGCGGGCATTCCTGCCTGGACCTGGCGGCAACGCTGAATGCCCCAGACTTCGTGTTGTCGTTGCCACCTGAAGGCGAGGAGGGCAACCAGCTACCGTCGCAATGGTTGCTCGGCCTGGGTGTCGAACACTGGCGCCGGGCGTTGTCCGCGAGCCCGTTGGTTGAGGACCGGGACGGGCAGCAGCGCAGCCCTGAGCGCCCGTTGGTATTGGTAGGGCAGCGCCTGTACTTGCGTCGCTACTGGAACTACGAGCGCAGCATTGCCCAGGCCTTGAGCGCACGCTTGAGTGTTGCCACGGTTACGCCGGAAAAACTCGCAAGCCGGCTCGATGCCTTGTTCCCAGATGCTTTTGAGATCAACGGCGAACGCTGCAGCGACTGGCAAAAGATTGCGTGCGCACTGGCTGCGCGAGGCAATTTCAGTGTCATCACCGGCGGCCCTGGTACGGGCAAGACCACCTCGGTGGTGCGCCTGTTGGGGTTGCTGCAAACCCCAGCGGTGGAAGAAGGCAAACCGCTGCGCATCCGCCTCGCCGCCCCCACCGGCAAGGCGGCTGCGCGCTTGTCCGAGTCCATCGGCAAGGCTGTCAGTGTATTGCCTGTCAGCGCCACGGTGCGCGAGGCGATACCGACAGATGTTTCAACCTTGCACCGCTTGCTCGGCAGCCGACCGGATTCGCGTAACTTCATTCACCAGCGTGACAAGCCGTTGGAATTGGATGTGCTGGTGGTCGACGAGGCGTCGATGATCGACCTGGAAATGATGGCCTGTCTGCTGGATGCCTTGCCCCGTCAGGCGCGCTTGATCCTGCTGGGTGACAAGGACCAGCTGGCGTCGGTGGATGCCGGTTCGGTGTTGGGCGACCTGTGTCGTGAGGCTGAAAAGGGCGGCTACAGCGAGCAGACGACGGCCTGGTTGAACACCCACAGTGGCGAGACGCTTGGTGCGCCAGGTTTGCAACTGGCAGCCGGCCTGGGCGACCCACTGGCGCAGCAGACCGTCATGCTGCGTTACTCGCGGCGCTTCGACCCCCAGCAAGGGATCGGGCGCCTGGCGAAGTTGGTCAATGAAAAAGATGCCGTTCAAGCCCGCAGCTTGCTGGAGCAGCCCTCCGCGCAGCTGTGCAACCTCAAGCTGCGTGGCGAGCATGATGCCGCGCTCACTGACGTGATCATCAATGGCAAAGGCGATGCCCCGGGTTACCGTCATTACCTTGAGCAGCTACGGGGCCTGCGCCCTGCGAGTGATACGCCCTGGGACAGTGGCCTGTGGGCCAGCTGGGCTGGCAGCGTATTGTCCGCGTTCGATGAGTTCCGCCTGCTCTGTGCGCTGCGCCGGGGGCCTTGGGGGGTTGAGGGGCTGAACCAGCGGGTTGCCGCAGAACTGCACCGCTGCGAACTGCTGGCAGGCGAGCAGGGGTGGTACGAAGGGCGACCGGTGCTGGTCACCCGCAACGACTACAGCCTGAACTTGATGAACGGTGACATTGGCATCGCCCTCTGGGTGTCAGGGCCCAACGCTGAGCGGGTGTTGCGCGTAGCCTTCCCGCGCAATGATGGCAGCGGCGGCGTACGCTTCGTGATGCCAAGCCGGCTGGTGGAGGTCGAGACGGTGTTTGCCATGACGGTGCACAAGTCCCAGGGTTCGGAGTTCAACCACACGGCCTTGGTGTTGCCCGATGCGCTGAACCCGGTATTGACCAAGGAGCTGCTGTACACCGCCATCACCCGGGCCAAGCAATGGTTTAGCTTGATAGAGGCCAGCCCAGGGGTGTTCGAGGGGGCGGTGAGCCGCAATGTGCAGCGTACCAGCGGGCTGGCGCTGCAACTGCAAGACGAACTGGCGACCGTTCAACGCACCTGAGTGGGGGCGTTCAGGCATTTGTAGCCTGGGTACTGGGCCTGGGCAGTGACCTTTGCCATGGCAGAGCTCACTGCCTGAACCGTGATGGTGAAGTTAGCTTGCGGGCCGGCGGTTGCGACCACGCGTTGCATGAAGGCTCGGTATGTTTTCATGGGCAGAGGCTCTGGTAAAGATACGGGCCTTTACGGTGACGCTTGGCTACGACATTTTGTGTCGAGATGCATCTGCGACACAAAATGTCGTTTAAGTCTCGAAAATGGGCTTATCGAGCGATCAAGCAGAAGGCTGCCCGAATGAGCCCAGATGAAAAGGTCTTTAAGTTTTTGGATGCGCTGCTGCCCAGTGCAGAGTGCGTGCGATTTGTCGAGAGGCGATTGCCATGCGTTGTCGATATAGATATCGGGATGCCTTCTTTAAGGGTGCCAAGGCTGCGCGTCGATGGGCTCCTCCCTTCCATGATCGGTATTGTAGTTAATCCACTGGCTACTTTGAACGATCCCTCGTTGCTGAGCTGTCTCTATAAACATCTGCGTGATGACGCGCTCGCCTCTGATCCAGATGCGATCAATGATCTGGGTTGGCTTTGGATAAATGGCAGTCGACTGTCTTTCGATAACGTTCTTGCCCGACGTTTGCTTAGACTCGCGTATGTGTTGGGTTCAGGTGAGGCGGCGTTCAATCTTGGTGAGCAAGCCTGGCACGGTCGAGGAATGGCCGTTAATCACGACCTTGCGGCCTGCTATTACGAACACGCTTATGAGCGTGGTATCAGTTGTGCGGGCAGAGCGCTAGGGCGGTTGTATGAAACAAGGGCAAAGGGCCATGCTCCAGACTTTGAGCAGGCTGCGTACTGGTA
This sequence comes from Pseudomonas fortuita, assembly GCF_026898135.2. Lineage (NCBI taxonomy): Bacteria > Pseudomonadati > Pseudomonadota > Gammaproteobacteria > Pseudomonadales > Pseudomonadaceae > Pseudomonas > Pseudomonas fortuita. The sequence continues at coordinate 5,484,139 of NZ_CP114035.2, read as the reverse complement.
CCGTCAGGCAGCCGAATCTGCGTTGTTCGAGGGTTAAAGACATGATCATTGGGATTTGGAGCATGTTGGCGCTGCAAAGTCTGATCTTGATTATGCTCTCATTTCAGTACTTGCAGCATACTAAAACCTCGCGTCTGCTTAATCACTGGCGGATTTCACTGCAGGAGCATCGGCAGCGTGCCTATTGGCACATCGAGGAAAACCGCGAGCTCAGATCAGCCCTACGAGCGGAGAAGGCGCATATAGAACAACTACAGCGCCAGGTGGAGATCTTGAAGGCTTTGCTTCCTGTGGTGTGAAAGTTGTGACTTTTATTCCAATTTAAGCGTAATTGAGGAGCCCGATTATGCCTGTAAGGCCGAGACCGTTCACATTTATATGCTGCGAATGTGGCTGGAAGAAGACGGTCGCGCCACTGAGTGATGTCTTAAACCCCACGGACTGGTGTGAGAGATGTGAGCGTTGTGGACATGAATCGTTGACCTTGCAACCGGCTAGCGCAATCGACCGAATACTGGCCGAGTGGTATGCAAGGTTGCGGAGATAAGGACGGCTTATGATTGAATTTCTTGGGGCACGTTTACATGGCGCACGTCATGTGGTGGTGTTCACAGGCGCGGGTGTCTCGGCAGAAAGTGGCACCCCAACATTTTGCGATGCCTTAAACGGTTTATGGGCATTATTCGCCCCGGCTGCTTTGGCTACTGCCAATGCCTTTCGCATGGATCCTGCGTTGGTATGGGGGTGGTATGAATGGCGACGTGCAATGGTACTCGCCGCCAAACCGAACTCTGCCCATCTGGCGATTGCCGAGCTCAGCTCGCCCGGCGGGTCACGAGGTTCACCGTCATTACCCAGAATGTCAACGATCTGCATGAGCGTGCCGGTAGTCATGGGGTGATTCATCTGCACGGCAGTCTCCACTCGCCGCGCTGCTTTGCCTGTGCCAGGCCCCATGAGGTGATCGCTGGACAGGTCAATGAGCCTGAGGGCGGTCGTAGGATCGAACCACCTCGCTGTCGGCATTGCAACGGCAGGATTCGTCCAGACGTGGTCTGGTTTGGTGAGACCCTACCGCAGCAGGCCTGGCGCGCCGCCCTGGCAGCGGCCACAGTGTGTGACCTGCTGCTGCTGGTTGGGACGTCGGGGCTGGTGCAACCGGCTGCACAAATTCCCGGGATCGCCAGCGATAACGGCGCCGTCGTGGTGCATATCAACCTGCAGCGAACATCGGTCCAGGGCGACAGGGCGTTCAGTCTCGCCGGCAAGGCGGCAGAACTACTGCCGCAGTTGCTGGCCCAGGCAAACCCGTAGCGGGCGTTGCGGGTCGTCAGCGAGCGCCCTGTCTGCCGAACATAGGTCTGTTCGCGGCCCACAAGCCATCCTCTATCGCCTGGACGACGTTACCTTCGATCTCTTTGCCGAATCGCCACACCTGGATGTGCACTGTTCCCTCCTGCGCAGGCAGCCAGTGACAAAGCTGCATGGCGTAGGTGCCCTTGGTGCCGAAGCCCAGGTGTTGTTTGATCCGCGAATCCAGGTCAGAGGAACTCCCGACATACAACAGGGGAGATGCAGGGTTCAAGCGACAGTAGGCCCGATCGTTTTTCCGGGTTTGCTTGGCGACCTCAAAGGCACCGTGGAGCGCTTCGCATACATCGTCCTGCACTGAGAACTGATAGATGTAGCGCGCCTTGGTGGCAGACCAGGCCTTCAGCGTCGCCAACGCCTCGGCAGGATAGCCGCTGCGGATCTGGCTGAAGGAAAGGCTGACCTCACGGCGACTTTCGATCGCTGTGCGTTCAACGAAGCTGGCCAGATCGCGCAGGTTGTTGGCGATGTCGGTCAATGTGGATGGCGTTAGCATGTCGTTCTACTTCAGCAAGTACGTAGTTTGATCACAGTGACAGGTGTCAGGCTCATACGCCGCAGCGGCGCGGCGCAAGGTATCGCTGACCTGTTGGCGCAGCGCCGGCGGCTCTTGCACCACCAGCGAGTCGCCCAGCGACAGGATCCACCAGTGCAGTTGCCAGCTATTGGTCACCGTTGCCTGGAGCTGGAAGCCTTGCTCCAGTGGTTCCAGGCGCATATCCGTGCTCAATGGCGTCTCTCGAATCAGTCGTGCCTGGTATTCACTGACCCAGGCCTTGAAGCGGATTTTCTCGGGCTTTCCGAACTGCAAGGCGTCGGTGGCGAGGTAAGCCTGCAACTCGAACTCGCCCAAGCCCTGACAGGCCGAGTCAAGCACCGTCGCTGTGCAAAAACGATGCACGGCAAACTGGCGGACGTCGGTATAAGGCAGAGCGGTCGCAATCAGGTAGGTGATTAGCCCGCGCTGGACAATGGCCAGCGGGTTGAGGGTCAACTCGCTCAACTTGTCGCTATGCGCCGAGTAGTACTGACAATGCACTTGCTGCTCGCTGATCAGCGCCTGCTGCAGTGCTTCCAGGGTTTCTGCCTGGATCTCGGGCGCTCGCAGATTGAAATCCGGTCGGACACTGGCGACCTTGTCGGGCCAGCGAGCGGCGGGGTTACCCTCTTCGAGACCTCTGAGCTTTTGCCGAGCGTGCTCGAAGCGCGGTTCCAGCACGCTCAACATGCTGCCCGGCAGCAGAGGACGAACAGCATCCTCCACCAGGACAAGACTCACGGCCTCGGTCAAAGTAATGCCCTGCAATTCGACGCTTACGCCCGGCTTCCAGTACCAACCAAATGGTGTGCCCGCATCGTTGCACTGCAACGGGAACACCAGCGAAAGGTCATGCAGGTCGCGCTCTACGCTGCGCCGGCTGATGGCGTAGCCGGCGGCCACCAGGCGGGTATGCAGTTCAGTCACAGTGATGCCAGGAGGGCGCTTGGGTAGCTGTTGGAGCAGCTCCCATTGACGACTCAACGCGTTGTGGGTCTTGGCGGAAGGCACGAAACTCATCCTTGTAGTGTGACAGATGGCCTTTGGCTAGCATCTTGGCAGGTTATCTGCCTATCGGCGACGACAGGACAATCTTTAGTTTGTCCATTGTGTGAAGCCGATAGGGCGCTGTTGCCCGGTGGACTTCAATCGACATTCGGCCAGCAGCGCGGTGGCCAGCTCGTCTGCGCTGGCGAACGGCTTGAAACGCCCACGGCGCGCGATCGCGGCGAAATCACCCGGCGTCAGGAATGCCTCACCGCGCAAGCGCGAAGCCGCACTGTTTTGTGGATCCTTGAGCGACAGTGCTTTCAGGTGAGCGGCAAACAGGGTTTGAGCCTGGGCGGTCGCCAGATAGCCGAAATGCACCTTGAGGTCGAAGCGCCGCAGCGACGCTTCATCCAGGTCGCGGATCAGGTTGGTGGAGGCAATGAACAGCCCCTGGTAGCTCTCCATTTGCGTGAGCATTTCATTGACAGCGGTGACTTCCCAGCTTTGTCGCGCCTTGCGCCGATCCTGCAGAAAGCTGTCGACCTCATCGAGCAGAAGTACGGCATCTTCTTGTTGCGCGCGCTCGAAAGCGTCCGCCAGATTCTGCTCGGTCATGCCCACGTAGGGGGATACCAGATCGGAAACCCGCTTGACCATCAATGGCTTGTTCAGGGCGTGCGCCAGCCACTGACAAAATGCGGTTTTGCCGGTACCCGGAGGGCCGTAGAAACACAGCCGCGCCTGGGGGTGCGCGCGCAAACCGTCCACCAGTCCGTCCAGTGGCAGGTCTGAATTGATCCATTCTGGCGAATAGAATGCCGGCAGCGTGCTCTCGTTACGCTGCAGCTTTTCGAAACCCTGTGCCTTCAAGGTTCCGTCGACGATGCAGCGAATGGTGCTGTCCAGCAGCTTGCCGGCGCGCTGCGACACGCTACGCCCCACACGCACAGCGCGCTCCAGCACGGCGGGTGTCATCTGTTCATGTGCGCAGAGATGTTCCACCAACTCATCGCTCACCTTGCCACCGCCACATTCACGCAGCATCTGCTTGCGCTGCGCCAAGGGCGGGTTGGGGACTTCGATCACCAGGTCGAAGCGGCGAATATGGGCAGCGTCGATTGCTTCGATGCTGTTGCTAAGCCAGAAACACGGAAGGGTGTTTTCTTCCAGCATGCGATTGATCCAGCCTTTTTGCGATCGGCTGCTTTCGGTTGCGTTGGCGGCCTGGAAGATATCTTCGATCTCGTCCAGTACGAGCATGGCACGTTGCGAATGCAGCACACTGTTGGCCGCGCGCAACGAGCATAGGCGTTGCTTGGCCGACACCGGGTCGCCATGGCTGTCAGTGCAGGCGACTTCGTAAAGCGCGCTGTCCAGGCGGCAGGCGATCAGGCGGGTCAACTGAGTCTTGCCAGTGCCAGGCGGGCCATACAGCAGAATGTTCACACCTTGACGCGCTTGAGCCAGGGATTTGCTCAAGTAGCGTTCGGCGATGACCAGCGGCTGCTTGATATGGCTGTAGTGCTCCCAGTTCAAGCTGCCAGGCGGGCTGGCACGAAATGCATAGGCAAACAGCTCAAGGGGCGTACCTTTGCTGAAGCGCAGCAAACCTGGCAGATCCGGATTGCTCACCGACAACATCGAGCTCAGCGCCATTGCCGCGCGGTGGCTGGTGCTGATGTCCAGCAGCCCGGTGCGCATCAACGGGCTGTTATGCGCCAGGCAGGCTTCGACCTTGGGCAGCGGCAGGCCCAGGAGTACGGACAGCACTTTCAGCGCGCGGTTGAACCCCAGCATACCCAACTGATCGGTGGCATCACTGAGCGTCGGATCGCTGTGCATCAGTACGCAAAAGCCCAGTACCTGAAGCTCTGCTTCAGGCAGCGCCAACAATGCTCCCAACGCCTCAAGATTGCTCGCCAGGTTGTCCGGGTAGCGGGTGTTCGGGTGATCGCCCTGGAAGCTGCGAGCGCATTTGCGCAGCGTCGCCAGAGCAAGGGAGGGGCTGTAGTTGTCACCGTCCACCCATTTGTCCAGGCCCAGTTCATGAGCGAGATCATCGTCGTTGAGGCCGTGTCGACTGATGAACGTGCGGTGCCCTCCCAGATCCAGCAGTAGCTGGAAACTCCACTTCAGCGACAGCGCACAGGTGTCTACCGCGCGGTGGCTGCCGTGTGCGAAGGGGTTTAGTCGGGCGCCCATACTGATCTCCTATTGCAGTGGAGCTGGCAGGATGGAGCGGGCGGTGGTCAGAATGTGTCGTGTCTGTCGCTGCAGGTCGAAAAGATGGCATATTGCCTGCTTGCCACGTTTGGCCGATCAGATTCCTGTTTGGCACTGCGACTCATGTTGTCGTCTCCAGTTGCGATGTTGGCCAGGCGTGGCCGGTGCTTCGGATTTCCTTCGTGCGATCAGGTACTCAAGAGGCAGCAGCGTCAACAAGTTGAGTCGCCCGCGTAATGGATGGTCCTGGCCGCGAATTTCTCAAGGATGGCGTTTTGATGCTTACCGTTCTATCTCTGCTCGATGACAGGCTGCGCCCCAAGGGGGCCAGGGATCCCTTGGCCATCGAGTCCATCTGGAGCGCTGTGGGGCGCAAGCTGGTCGGTAACCTGACCACGGTGACCAGTCGCGCAGACCATTTCATGGTGGCGCTCCTGGCCTGCCGTTATGCCCATGAAGGTTCCAGATCCCGTTCCCTGGACGATGTACAGGAACGTTATGCCAGGGCCGAGCAACTGGCCGCCTACCTGCGACTGGAAGCCTCTTTGGAGGCCAGTCTGTTGGGTCGCCAGCTAGCCGTTGCCAATTTCAGGCGCGACTCGATGGCGCTGGGCATGCACAAGAAAGCCCAGATCCTCAGCAATCAACTCAGCTACGGGTTATGGGGGCTGTATTCCTCGGCATTGCAGGAAGCCGGCCTGATCAAGGGGAGCGACAGGCGCTTGACCTGCGCAGGGATCGCCCTGACGGATGCCTTGCTGGAGACATTTGGCCTGTCGCAGTGGCAGCGTTTCGGCGAGTTGGCGACTCAGGGTGCGGTAAGAAAGGAGCAGTTGTCGCAACTGGCTCGCCGCTTTGCGGCCCTGCTCAATGACCAGGGCATGCGTAAAAAACTGGTGTCGGCGCTGCTGCGGTATGCCGGCGCGCGGCCCTTGCAAGTGGCGTTGTATGAGGCGGTTCAGCACTGGTTGGCCGTGTCCGCTGAGCCATCTGCATCCGTTCGCTCATTCGCCCGGTGGGCGGTGGACGCCCATCAGGTCGATGCACAGGTGCAGGACGTCTTGAAGCAAATCCTGTTGTTGCAACCGGTATTGGTCTTCGCCAACACCGTGGTCGTCTGGTTGCAAAGGCAGAACGGGCGAGCCCGCAGTGAACTGGCCAATGACCTGCACTCGCGGCTGGGTGAGCCATTTCTCCACCCGGGTTGGGACCGGCCCGGTTTGCCTCATGCCGGCTTCCTCCGGGGTTTGACCGATGCCGCCAATGACGGGGATGCGGGTCAGCTCATCGATCAGCTCATGGCTCAGAACGGGGCCGTGACGGGCGCACGAGGCGGTGCGGCCTGGCTTCATTGGGAGGGCGATAGGCTCAGGGTCAGGGTCCCTGTCGATCGCGCCAGCTTGCCTGAGAATCTGGCCGCACATTGTCATCAGGCGTGGGACTACAGCTTTTTCCTCCACGCCTTCCTCTCCATTGCCAGGGCCGAACACGCATGAAAGCACACACCATCAGTGACGCGTTTCGCAGGTGCATCGGTGAGCGTGAAGTGAGCTTTGCCTTCTTCACGACCTACAGTTTTGAACCAGATTTTTTTGAACTCGAAGTCATTCCCTTGCTCCTGGGCGATCAAGCGCTCTCAAGTCAGGATGAAATTCGCTATGTCCAGTTGCAGGCCTTGATGCAGGACAAGGCCCGGCGTTTCGCCGTGGCCCATGACGTGGATGTGTTCAATCCTGCCGCCGGCAGTCGCCTGGAAGTCGACTACTTGCCCATACGGGTCGGCAATGGCTGTCAACATTCCAAGCTGGCGATCCTTGTGGTTCAGGGGGAGGATGACGATGCGCCGGTTATCGTATTGGCGGCAGGGTCATTCAATCTGACCAAGGCGGGGTGGTGGGACAACATCGAGGTTGGCCACTTTGTCGAACTTCGGGCGACCCGTGCTCCAGGCAATGTCCTTGAGCCGCTGCGTCGTGCATTGCAATTCTTCCAGGCCGCCACACCGACACCGGCTCTAAACGGTATTGTCGAGGTGCAGGCAGGGTGGTCGCCGAGTGCCGATGATCCTGACTGCAGCTTTTATTTCTCAGGGGCGGCACCTGAGCGCCTGGCATTTCTCGACTTCATTCATCAGCACCTGCGCGCGCCATCGGCTGCGAAAGCGTCTGGCACGCTGGAAATCATCAGCCCGTTTTTCGGCGAGACGCCCACCTGTGGCAGTACGCAAGAGCTGATGAGCGAGTTTGCGACAGTGCGCCTGTTGCTGCCCTATGACGAAGAGCGGCGTGCGTTGGTTGATCCGGCAGTGTTCAGTGCCTTCCACGTGGATCAATGGTGCGACTGGGCCGGGCATTGGCACAACAGCCACAAGGTGCACGACAAGCCGTTTCGTCGTCTTCACGCCAAGATTTTTCAAGGGCTGGGCAAACGGCCCTGGCAATTCGTCGGTTCGGTGAATTTCAGCCACAAGGCATTTCAGGTAAACGTCGAGTCAGGGTTCCTGCTCCAGGGGCGGGACCTTGTGCCGTTGCTGGCACCTTCGCCGGTCAGTCTCTCGGGGTTTGCGGCCGACCCTGGCCTGCAAACCGCCGAACCACTGGACGGGTTGACGATGCCCGTTTTGCGCCTGGCCTACGACTGGGAAAGTCAGGTGCTGGAGGTTACGGCTCAGCAGTCGATCAGCGGCGATCTGGTGCTTCTGGACAGTTCGCAATGCAGCATCGGCACTCTGGGTTTCGATCGGGCCGGGCAGATAGCGCAGCCGCTGCCGGCGTTACGTGAGCAACTGCAGCGTTCTTCACTGCTCAACGTACGCTGGCAGTCAGGCACCGATCGCGTGGAGCGTTGGCTCATGGTCTCGCAGTACAACATCTACCGTCGTCCCAGCCATTTGCCGGCCATGGACCTGCAAAGCCTGCTGCGTCTGTTCATCGAGATGCGCTTGAGCAAGAAGATCAGCCAGTTTGGCGAGTTGGCCCGGCAGCTGCTCAGCAGGCGTCGCGCCAACGACGTGGTGGACGAACAGTTGTCGGAAATGGTGGATGAGGGGGAGGGCAGGAGCTTTTTCTCAGAGTTTTCACAGGTCAACAGTGCGTTCTGGCAACTGGAACGCACACTGGCGCTGGCTGAGGCCGACGGCAATCATAAAAAGCTGGCGTATTACCTCGCAGGCTGTCAGCCCGATTCCTTGCAGGCCATGCTGGACAGCGTGAAGGATGGCGGCCGCGATGAGGAAACGCTGGTTGTGCGCTATTTGACGCTGGTCAGCATGCAGAGCGTGTTGAACCGGTATCCGGGGCACAGTTGCGTGACCCTGGTCAGGGGCGTAGAGGCAGTCATCACCGAGCTGGAAAACGACGAGCTGCTGGGTCACCTCGACGAGGCTGAAGGCAGGCGTTTTCTTGACTGGTTCAGGGCTCAATTTCAGCGTCCCTTGAGCGCTGCGAATTCACGCAAGAAGGATGTTTCCCATGCAGCGGATCAATAAGGCCACGGCCGAGGCCGTTATTGATTTTTCTGGCAACAACCGCGACCTCCAGGGGCTGGCCGAGCAGCAGCTGTTGGGTGCCGTCGCCTTGTACAACAAGCTTGCGGACCACCGGGTAGCGTACCTTGCCGATGAGGTCGGTATGGGCAAGACCTATATAGGCCTTGGTGTGGCTGCCTTAATGCGGCATTTTAACCCTGGTCTGCGGGTGCTGTACCTGTTGCCGAAAAACAACGTTCGCGACAAATGGATCAAGGATTATCGAGCGTTCGTGCAAACCAACTATCGGCTCGATGACCTGGCGGTCAAAGGGCTGGGCGGCGGTCCGGTCACGCCCTTCAAGGACTGTCGGAACCTGTCCGAGCTGGTGCAGACAGTCGCCAGTGGCAATGAGCGGGATATGTTCCTCTGCACATCGATTTTCAGCTTTGCGCTGGGCAACACGGTTGCTCAGGTGCTGAACAACACCCGGCAGTTTGAAGAGTTAATGCCGCAGTATCGGGACCTGATGGCCCCTTTGGTCAGGCAACTGAGGGCTATGAGCGGTAACAGCAAGCCTGCTGAGCTCAAACGCAAGGTCAAGGACGTCTGGATGCAGGCGCTAGGCAAGATGCTGCCGCGCTTCGACCTGGTTGTGGTGGACGAGGCGCACAACCTGCGTGCCGGCCGTGAAAGCAGCGACCGTAACCGCTTGCTGGCGACCTTGCTGGGCGACAACCGACGGATCAAGCGACTGTTGCTGCTGTCGGCGACGCCATTCGATCGCGACCTGGGTCAGTTGCGTAACCAGCTCGCATTGTTCGGCTTCAATCGCCAGGCAGACCTGCCTCAGGGGAGCGATCCGGCCGATCCCGACATGCGTGCGGCGCTCAGTCGCTTGCTGGTCCGTCGCCTCAATACCCTCACCCTCGACAAGGTGGCCCACACGCGCAACATGTATCGCCGCGAGCATCGCAGCGGGGAGGCTGCGGAGGTGAAGTTGACCGTTGCGCAAAAGCTGTTCGCCGCGCTGTTGCAGAAGAAGGTCAGCGAGCATCTGCAGGAGAATTGCTCGAATCGCTTTGAACTGGGGATGCTGGCTTCGTTCGAGAGTTATCTGCCAGGCGAAAAGAACCAGCCCGTGGAGTTCGACGGTCTTGAGGCCGTGAGCGAAGGCGATTCGTCACGCGACGCGGCAGACCGCAGTGTCGTCGAATACCTGGTGGACGATTACGAGAAGTCCTTCAAGCGCAGGCCGCCGCACCCCAAAATGGACAGCGTGTGCCAGCAGACACACCGGTTGGCGTTTGTCGAAGGCAAGAAACAATTGATTTTCGTCCGCCGTGTACGCAGCGTCTCGGAGCTTAAGTTCAAACTCGAAGAAGCCTACGACCACTGGATTGGTGACTACATCGGTGGCGATGATGCCGTTGCCAGGATTTTCCAGCGATACCGGGCGCGCACAGTCGAACGCAGTCACTCGCTCATTGAGAATGAGGCCGCCGACGGGTTCGAAGCGTCGGCCAGCAGCGACAATTTCTTTACCTGGTTCTATCGAGGACAGAATCCTGAGCTGGACGGTGACACGAGGCTGGGGCCGTTGCCGTCCTACTTCCGTAGCACGCTGTTGCAAAGCCGCTTGTTCGAGACGAACTGGGTCTCCCTGCCGGGCATGCCAGTGGTGAACTCGTTGACTATCGACTGGGGCGTGATTGGCAAGAGCGAGTCGGTTGCCAGCCCTGGGCAGCGTTATCGACTGGCACAGTATGCGTATCTGCGGGCCGTCGCCGAGGGAGGGGACGGGGCTGCGACGGTCGCAAGGCACGTGCTGAATGTACTGTTCGAAGGGTTTCAGGCCATGTGCGACCTGGCTGAGCCTTCAGGGCTTGCCCGTGAGCTTGCGCGTTCAACGCTCTGGGACCGCCTGCGAGGCCATGACGAGCTCAGGGGCCTGGCGCCGCAATGGAGCGCCGAGACATTCACCCAACTGGCCACGTTGAACAGTGGTGAGGTCGACCGGCTACTACGCAGGCTGATTACCCACCAGGAACTGCTGGGGGTGCTATGCCGTGTGGATCATCCTTTCATCGACCTGTATTCACTCAGGCACGCTCGCAGGGAACGGGACGGTGATGCAGATGGTTCGTTCATCGCGGCACTGGCCGGGCTGTTGACGGTCCAACAGGCAGACCACACCCCGTTCAGCAGTTACCAGATACTGCGTGACACCGCCCAGAACCTGGACCTGTTGATCAAGCTCAATTTTCCTGAGGTGTACTCCAGGCCGGTGAGCGGCCTGACCAAGTACCTGGCCAGCCAGGTCCGTTCCACATCACCCATTCGCGGTGCGACCGGCGAAAACAGCGGCAGCCGTACAGCGATTGCCGCCCTGTTCCGCATGCCGGGTTATCCCCGAGTGCTGGTATCTACCGATGTCTTTCAGGAAGGTGAAGACCTGCATACCTTCTGCGACAGCGTCGTCCACTACGGTATTTCATCCAGCCCTATCGCCCTGGAGCAAAAGGTCGGCCGTGTTGACCGGGTCGGCTCGCTGGCGCATCGACGCATGCATTCGGCCGGTGCCGGTTATGCCGAGCATTTCATTCAGGTCGGCTTTCCGCACATCCGTCAAAGCATGGAGTTCTATCAAGTGCGTCAGGCTGCCGCCAACATGAACGCCTTCATTCAAACGCTGCATGCCGTGGGCCAACAAGGTCCGCGCTTCAAGCGCGAGCTGGAGCTGCATGAAGAGGTGGTGGACCAGGCCCCCGTGCAGCCGCAAATCCTTGATTTTCTGACCAGCCACTATGAGATCACGGACAACGATATTCAGGGCGATGACTGCAGTCGGGCAATAAGCTACCAGGCCGATGCTATGAAGCGGCGCCTGGCTCATGTCAAAAACCAGTTGGGGGCCACGCTCAGGGATCTGACGGGTGATCCGCAGCTGTTCGTGAGGGAGGCTGGCGATGGCTGGCACTTGTCCACGACGGGTCGCAAGCCCCCACACGCTGGCGCGCCGTGCGTCACGGTGCGCAGCGCCGTTGGCATGGCTGAATTGCTGGTATCGGCGACCTTGCCCGGTGAGATCGAAGACCCGGGCGATATCGACAGCCCCATCGGGCGTGTGCGCTTTGTTCAGGCACTGCAGGCCGATCCGTTCAGGCGCCTGTCGCAGGTTCCGGGCACCGACAGCTCAAGGCGACTGGCGGTGCAGTACAGCGTCGACAATTACGCGGGCAGCGACGGTGTGCTGATTGGCGACGAAATTCTTGACGTCTATCAGCGTGCCTCAGGTACGCGGCCTGCATCCAGTAAATGCCCCGAGCAAACTGTGCTGCGTGTCCACGAGATGGTGGACAGGCTGGTACACGACACGGAGCGCATGAGTGTGCGGCGTCTATCGACCTGGCGGCTTGAGTTCTGTTTCAAGCTGGAGGGGCGATACCAATTGGTACGATGGGGGTTCAAGGGGCAGTACGTGATGTTCAGCGCCAAGGTGGTCAACCGTAAATGGACCCGAAAACTGGCCACGTTCAAACGGTTCAGTCAGTCCCCCCTGGTGGAGCACACGCTGGGTCGCAACGCCCGTTTTGAACTTGTGGACTTTCATGTCGACCATGATGAGGAGCTGAGCGTACGCGCGTGCCACCCGGTGCAACACATCAATGAAGAAGAACTGATGTATATCGCCCATCAGGTCGCGTCCCAGGCCGACAGGCTGGGACACGTACTGATGGGGCGGGAAGGGGACATCGGCGGCGACGACTGATCAGTGCGAGTGGCTTTCGTGCGCCGGGCGTTCGTATTGGCCCAGTGCATTGCGCAGTGTCTTGTACACCTCGGCACGTAGTTGAGCGGGAGCCAGCACCTCGATGTCTGCCGCATTGCTGAGCAGGAACAGGCGTAGCCCTTGGGTGTCGTCCAGCCGGCACGCCAATATCCATCCCTGTTCATCCAGCGTCATGACCTGACTGACAGACAATGGGTTCTCGGTGAGCCGGTTGTGGAGATTGGGGCTCAACCTGAGTTTCAGGTCGACAGGCCCGTCGCCATAAATCGTCATCAGGTCCCGCTGTGCTTCCGTTGACTGGGGATCGTAGCCCGGTGGTTCGGCGATGCTGGCCACCGTCGTGCGGACGCTGACCACGCGGTGGAGCATGAGTGCGCAGGTGGTGCCTGGCCCGTTGCTGCTGTACTTGCCACGAGGGGCTCCCGCTTCAGGCGTTTTGTTTTCTGGCCACTCCTCGCTGTCGACGTATGCCGTCAGGTAGACGTTCGAGTCCTGGTAGGAGAGCGTCAACGGCTTGAGCAGGTAGGTGCAGGTTACGTCGCCGGCTTCTCGTGGCCTGTAGACCAGCTCCAGAGACTCGTCATTCCTCATGGCATTCTGGATGGTCTCGAGGTGTTCGGTGTTGTAGTCCCCCGGATTGAGCACGGTAAACCGGGTTCCTGTCCTGATACGTCCTTCGGCCAGCAGGTTGCGTCTGGCGCCGGCAACGACCGAGTCGGCGGCGTAGTTGCGCAACGTGGCCAACTCGCCCAGCGCAGCACTAAATCCGAAGCGTTCTGCATGCTGGAAGATGGCGGTGAGCGTCATGGACTCTGCAGGCGAAAGGACCAGGTCGAGGCTCGCGCCGTTGAGCTTCCAGTAGCGGGCCCTGAGGTCTTTTCTCCCTTTCGTGACCTCCGTTATCACTTTCTGCCTGGCCAGGGCTTCAAGGTCACGGCGGGTTGTCCTGCTGCAGTACTGCGGATAGGACGCTTCCAGGGCCGCATGAATCTTCTTGGTCGTCAGTTCGCCCCCGGCACGATGAAGAATATCCCTGATGAATTTGCGGCGTTTCTCGCGATTGGGTGCGGTGTATTTGGCGGCAGCCAATGGAATTTTCCTCGCGGGCAAAATACGGACAAAATAGTGTCGTATCGGTAGATACCATTCTTCTCGCTGGCACGCAATTCTGCGCTGAGCGCCAGCCCACAGGAGTAATGATGAAAGCCAAACAAGCCCACGCCACCCTTCCTCACGTCCCTGAATTCATCGGCTGGCTCGCGACCGAACTGGACTCCCCGACCCTGGTCAAGCATGCGTACGTCGATCGCCGCACGGGCAACGAATGGTCCTGCGACAGCCTCTACGGTGCCTACCAGGCCTACGCCTGGAATCATCCTGGCAACGCCCGTCTTTCGTTCAATCCTGGCGTGGACTCGGTCAGTAACTCGAATGCACTGGAGGCTTTGCGCCGCGATCTGCTAGCCGCTGGCAGCGACGATGACCTGATGCTGCAAAGTGCACTCGATGTCATGGCCTGGGGCGGTGTCACGGCACGTAACGCCCAGTGGCTCAAGGAAAACAAGGCTGGGCTGGGGCGCATGGTGCAGGATGTGAAAGCAGCGTTGATCAAGAAGGACCCCGATGCCCCGATCCTTCGCGCCAAAACCCTGCGGTTCAACTCCGGGATGACCAAGATCTACTCGCTCGTGTGCCCTGATTTTGTGATCTACGACAGTCGCGTGGCCGCGGGCCTGGGCATGCTGGTCGTGCAGTACTGCAAAGCGAAGGGGCTTACCAAGGTGCCGGCGGGTCTGAATTTCCCTTGGGCAGCGGCAAAAGAGGGGGCTAATACGGTTACCCCGAAGAACCGTAACCCCAGCGTCGGAACGCTTCAGTTCCAGCGGCTTCGCTCGGGTTCGCACCATGCGCGCTGGAACATGAATGCCAGCTGGATTTTGAGCCAGGTTGCCTGCCATGTGCTCAACGCCGGCAACCCGTTCCGCGTTGGCGCGACGTCTGCCCAGACCTTGCGTGCCATCGAACAGGCGCTGTTCATGATCGGTTATGACCTGGGGACTGCCACGGCTGCCGAGTGATCGAAGCGTGCCGTTCGGTTCAGTCATATAACCAGGGTTTGAGCTCAGCAAGATTCTTCACCATGATCTGCTGGGCTTCCGGTTTCGGGTCCAGGTTCTTGGGGTCGATCTGATACCGCTGCAAAACGTACTTCACCAGGGCCTGGCGGGTCACGATCTCCAGCCGACCATCGTCCATGCCGTAGTCATGGTGAATGATCGCCTTCTGTGCCTCGCCCAGGCGTGAGTCTGGTTCAATGATCACTGACACTTCGGTATTCCAGGCCTGGTCCTTTGCGATGTCATTTCCGTTGCTCTCCAGCAACCCGGGCTCTCCTCGCATACGGCTGAGCACGAAGTCACGATAGGCCCCGTTCTTCTCGCAGTAAGCGCGAACATGCCAGCGCATTCCGGTGTGCACCAGCGTGTGCGGCTCGATGATCCGCGTTTCCGGCTTGGGATTGGCAAGCGAGACGTACTCCATCTCAAGGCGCAGGCCTTCCCGACAAGCTTTGAGCAGCGGCCGCAAAATCTCGGGTTGAACACTGCGATCGGGCACCTGAAGCACGAGGGTATGGGCATACGCCAGCTTCAGTCCTTCGACGTGTGGCGCTCGCTCGTTGTTCTGTGCAAGCAGGTCGAGGTAGGCGCTTGCACTGCGGTCGATGAAGCACGGCTTGAACGAGCGCGTCGGCACGTACCCCTTGATCTGCTTGTCATATGTCAAGTTTCTTGACGCATGCTCGGTGATGTAGGTGTTGATGTCTTTCGAGGCTTGCTGGCGGCTGATACCGAAGCTCTGCATCAAGTGACCCGTGGTCAACCGGCCCTCCCACCAGGCTACGGTCTCGATCAAGCGATAGCGAAGTGCCAGATCCCAGCGGACCTGCGAGATGGATTGTTTGCGTTTCATGGCGCCTCCGTGTGAGCGAATACTTTACCTGTACAGGTCTACACTATGGACCTGTCGTTAAAAGCGACATATCGTCTGTGTTACGTTGATTGCAAATGGCCACATGAAGGGTGGTGAGATATGGATATGTATGACTGGGTGGCAGTGGGTGCGCTGGTACTGATGGGCGGGATCTTGCTGACGCTGTTGGTGCAGTACCTGCGGTTGCAGGAGATCTGGCAGACCGTCGGAAAGTGCCGGGAGTCGATGCGCTGGGCACGGATCTGTGAAAGTGAAAACCGGGAGCTCAAGAGAAGCCTGCGCGTCCAGCAACGGCTCAATGCCCACCTCCTGCAGCGCATGCGAGCCCTGCAAGGTGCTGCGCCCAGGCTGCCCAGCAAGCTGTGATGAACAGGCAAGCCGGGCGCCGGCAAGAAACGAACGCTCGTGAAGGCCCCGACTGACAGGGGTGATTGGCTAAAGTTTTGCGACGTGGCGCCGATAGCGTGCCAAGAAACTATGACTGCTGGCAGCGGCTTGCCTGGACGGATTTCGAGGGATGGTTGATGGAAAGCGAAATTGATATCAATGGGGACACTGAGCTTTTGCAGCTGCTCAGTGACGCAGATCCAGCTGATGTGTCCGCTTTAGTCGACTTCTTGACCGACTCGAGCAAGGGGCGGTTGTCGATGGCAAGTGAAGTGCGCGAAGCGCTTGAGTCGGCGAAAAAGAAGAGCAAGTTTTCCAGAGGCGTACTGTTGCTGCTGATTCGTGAGCTTCAGCATTATGGCGGCAATAGCATCGTCAACCTGTTCCGTCGCAACGGTGTGCCCTATGCCGAGATCGTCGCCGATGTGCTTGGTCATGTGGGTGGAACGGCTGGCAAGAATGAGCCGGTAGCGAGTCTGGAGCTCAAGGTGCTGGAGAAGCTGCTTTGCCAAGCCTGGGAAAAAATGTCGCCGCAAGATCAGGCCGACTTCTCCAGGGGCTTCCAGTATGAGACAGGGGTGCTGGGCGTGTCCTATGCAGCGATTCAGGCAGCCATCCGCCGCGGCGGTCCTGCGGCCATGCAGGCTGCGCTTCTGGCCAGCGGTGCATTCACCCGACTGGCGATGGGCGGGGCGTTGGCCGCTGGTGCCAACCTTGTTGCCGGGCGTGCTGCCGGGTTGGCATTTGGCCCCGTTGGTGTCGCGTTGACCGGTATTGCAGGGGCTCACACCCTGGCGAGCCAGGCCTACCGGGTAACGGTGCCTTGCGTCGTGCAGATCGCCTACATCCGGCAGAAGAGCGCGCTGGTCACTTGTTCCGCCTGTAAGGCGGGCAGTACGCGGGGCACCCGATTCTGCGGCGAATGTGGTGCGGCGTTGGCGCAATGAACAATCCAATCTGAATCTGGAGCCCGTGATGGAAAACAACCTCCCAGTACCCAGCGCCGCCAGGAGCGAGCAAGCGACCTGGTTGATCGGGCGATCTGCCGAGCAGCCCCTGATGAGTGTCCAGCTTGCGACGGAGCAACTCATTCCCGCTGGCGCCAAAAAGGTCGATGCTACCAGCTTGGGCATCGACCGATTGGGTCCATTGCTGCAAACACTGCCCAATCTTATTGTCGCCAAAGACGTTGCCCAGTCTCGTTATATGCAAGTGGTCATCGATGGCCCTCTCGCCTCGGTCGCCAATGGCGACGGCTATCGCGCTTTCTCAATCCAGGGCGGAAGGATTCGCGAGCATGCGACCTTATTCGAACCTGAACGGCTCAAGCAATTGGTCAGCTCTGCTGCAATGTTCCAGATCGCGTCTGCAGTCGTGGCGCAAAAGCATCTGGCCGATATCAGTGCCAAGCTCAGCGAGATCCAGGCGGGGGTGGAGGGCATTGCCAGGTTTCAGGTCGAGGAGCGCAAGTCCAAGGTCAAAGGAGCGCTGAACTACCTCAGGCAAGTCACGCCTCTGGTGCTGGCCGGCGAGTTGAACCCCGCGATCAGGCAGAAGCTGGAAGACATCGAAGTGGATCTGGGCGCGATCCATGATCACTTGGAGGGCGAGTTGGTGGCGCTGGCCAAGCGGGCCGCGGAGCACAAAGCGCCGGGTCTGTTCGAAACCACGGCGGGATTGACGGCAGCCTTGAAAAAGATGCAGAGCGAATCCGATGAGCGAGCAGAGGAGTGGAAGCTGTGTATGGGAACCCGGTGGGTGGCCTGCCGGCTGTTGGGCTCATTCCCTAGAGAAGCTGCCGTGGTCAAACAGCGTCAGGCGACGCTCGACAGGGTGGCGGCTGACTTCCTGGGAGCGCGTGGGCACTTGTCCAACTTCAAGGGCGCTGTCGAGGACCGAGTCAACAAACTCTCCTCTTACCTGGACTCCCAGTCCACGATCCAGGCAAACCGCTTGTCCTTGAGGGAGTGGGAGGAGGAGACGCTGCCCGTGTTCATGGCGAGCGCAAAAAGCGATATCGGGCAGATGCAGCAATTGCTGGTCGAGCAGCGATCGCCCGTTATGTTGACGATAGAGATGCGAGGTAACGAGGTGGTTGGAGCTTATAAAGTCTCTGCCGCGTGACACCGAAGCGGTAGTAGCAAAGAGCTATTAATCATAGTAATGTCGCCAGCACTTTGACGCCAAAACGCCATACTGCCTGAAGGCTTCACGGATGAACATGCATTGGATACGTCAGCGAGGTGCTTTGGTAGTCATGTCCTGGGCCACCGAACGTTCCGGCTTCAATTGCCTGACATCAGCCCTGGATACCTTCGGCCTCACCAGCGGACCGCCCTCGGGCGCCTTCTGCGTTCAGCTCATCACCTCTTCATCATCCACGCGCGGTTTGAGTCGGTAGAACGACCGTCTCCGCGCCTCCCATGTCTCTCAGGCTAACTCCATGCACGATAACGCTCCTGGCCAGAATCCGGCGCCACCACGCGTGGCCGATCCCGCTAGCAACGCCCCGACCTTCACGCTCAGGCCAACACGTTTCACGTTGAACGATGATCTGGTGCTGTCGGCCAGGACACGTCTGCAACTGGACGAGTGCCTGGCGCGCCTGCGCTTTCATCGCACGATCTACCAGGACTGGGGCTTCGCTGCCGTCGATCCGATGGGCATGACCGCCATCCTCAACTTCTATGGCCCGCCCGGTACCGGAAAAACCCTGTGCGCCGAGGCCCTGGCCGGTCAGCTCGGGTTGCCGTTCATGGCGCTGGGAATTGCCGAACTGGAAAGCAAGTTCATGGGCGACACCGCGCGCAATATCCAGGCAGCGTTCGCCCAGGCGACCGAGACCGGCGCGCTGTTGTTCTTCGATGAAGCCGATACCTTGCTCGGCAAGCGCTTGTCTTCAGTCACCCAGGGGGTCGATAACGAGGTCAATGCCATGCGCTCGACACTGCTGATCGAGCTCGAGCGGTATGAAGGGATTGTGGTCTTCGCCACCAATTTTGCCGGCAACTACGATGAAGCGTTTCGCAGCCGGATCGGCTATCACATCGAGTTCAGTCTGCCCGACCTGGCTGCCCGCGAGCAGCTGTGGTCGCGCTTTCTGGTCGAGCAGATTCCCCTGGGTTCGCCGCGCGATCTGCTGTTGACCGAAGCGGCCATGCAATCGGAAGGGCTGTCGGGTCGAGAGATCCGCACCTGCATGCGCCTGGCGCTGCCCAAGGCCTTGCTGACGGCTGAGCAGCAAGGCAGCCCGGCCCAGTTGCAGATGGCCCATATCCAGCTGGCCATCGACGAAGTACAGACCGCCCAGCGGCAGGTCGCCACCCACACCAACCACGCCACCAAGGATGCCAAGCGGGCCAAGGCCCTGCTGGGTATCGACTGACGACATCACGAGGACTGAACAATGGGGTTTTTTTCGGATTGCTGGAGCGCCATCAAGAGCGTCGGTTCAGCGGTGGTAGAGGTGGTGCGCACCACGTACGACACCGTACGTGAGAAGGCCAGGGATGCGCTGGACTGGATGGCGACCAAGGCCGAATCCTTCGTCGGCAAGGTCAAGGAGGTATGGAGCAAAGTCAAGCCCTTCATCGCCACTGTGGTCAGGCCGGCGCTCAAGATCGCCGCCGAATGGGCGACCGTTGCATTGCCGACCTTCCCTTGGGTGGCCACGGCCATCCGGGCTTTCGACAAGGCCCTCGAGGCGTTGCTGAACTGGGAAAAGACCGCACTGGCCAAGCAGGTAAAGGCTGCCGTCGAGTGGGCCATCGCCAAAGCCAAGACCCTGCGCGATGTGCTCTTGAACGATGAAGACATGGAGCAGGCTGCGACCCACGAAGAAGTACTGCGCGAAGCCCGCGAGGAAGTGCGCGGCGAAGCTGGCCGTGCCCTCGACCTGGCAACCCTGATCACCCAGTACGCCCAGTTGAGCACCCGTATCCAGCAGGTGCTGGAAAACAACAACATCAGCGATTTCGATCACTACCTGCGCCTGCGCGCCTCGCAAAAGTTGCTCAAGGACACCGAGCAACGACTGATTCACGCTCAGGACCTGGACGCGATCAACCGTGACGATCTGTTCCTGGTCGAGATCGCTGCAGAACTGCTCAAGGCCAAGCCTCAGGTGAACGATGCCCAGGCGGTGCGCCTGGATGAAGTGATCGCCGCACGTTTCGGCAAAAAGCTGATTCCGTTCGTGTTCGAAGAGCTGATCATGGCCTGGGGGTGCAACCTGGAGCAGCAGGAGAAGGACTGGAAAACCCTCAGCGAATCGGTGGCCAGGCTACAAGTCCAAGAGCGCCAGCTGAAGATCAGCCAGAACCTCGGTGAACCTTCTGCCGAAGACAAGGCCGCCCTGGCCGACATCCAGGCCCGTCTGCCGGCCCTCAAGGCGCAGATGGACCAGCTGCGCAAGCGCAACCAGGAAATGCGCAACTATGTCTACGCCGCCGAAGGGTTCCTGCAGGTGCTGGAGAAAGCGCCCGAAGACTTCGCCGACGACGCCTACCTGCTGACCGACAGCCAGGAGGTCGGCATGATCATCATCGACTGTGCCCAGCATGGCAAACGCTGGGAAGAGCTGACCGAAGACGAACAGAGCCTGATCATCGATTTCGCTAACATCTTCGAAGAAGCCAGCCGTGAACGTGCCAGCCGCTTGGTCGAGGTAGCCGCGTGAATTTTCAGGAGATCCTCACCTTTCTGCTGCCGTCGGCAGACCTGTTACAGCTGTTGTTCGCCGGGCTGATCGGAATCCTTTCGCTGGTGACCGTAATTGCGTTGAAGCGCGGGGCACGGGAACAGAGCTGGGAGCGCAAGTGGAACGGCGGCGGCCAGGATGACCTGGACGTGGAGCACGGCTCAGTGAACGAGATCAGTGCCGCCGTGGCCAGCCCCGGCGAAAAAATGGTCGAGTTCATGCCCGGGATCCTGTTGATCCTGGGTCTGCTGGGTACCTTCCTGGGCCTGGGCATCGCCTTGAACAAGGCCTCGACGATTCTGGTCGAAGCCAATGCCGGGGGCGGTATGGACAATGCCATGACTAACCTCATGGGCATGATGGAAGGCCTGGGCACCAAGTTCAAAACCTCGACCTGGGGCATTCTTGCCTTCCTGCTGCTAAAAGCCTATGCCGCCAGCAACGGTTACGAAGAGCGGCGACTGCGCTGGTGTGTCGGGCAGATGAAGCGTGCCTTCGACAGCAGCCGCCTGCAACGCCAAGGCGAGCGCCAACAAGCGCAAACGACGCTGCTCGAGACCCTGAGCCGGCTTGATCAAAACCTTGCCGCTCAGAACGAGAGTCAACGGCAGTTGCTGGATCTGCAGGCACGCCTGTTCAAGCATCACGCCGCAACGACCCAGCAGGCACTTGCGGACAATCGCTCCAGCATCGATGCCCTGCTGCTCCCCCTGAACGCGTCGCTGCAGGAGCAGCAAGCCGGCAACTTGACGTTGCAGGGACTGCTGCAAGAGCAACAGGCAGGCAACCAGAATCTGCAGAAACTGCAAAAGGATCAGTTGGCCGCAAACCAGGTCAGGCAAACCCTGGTACAGGAAGCCCAGGCTGGTAACCAGGTCCGGCAGGACATCCTGCAGGCCCAGCAAGCTAGCGGCAAGACACTGACAAGTGCCCTCCCTGCGCTGCGCACGTTGAACAGCACCAGCGAACAGACGCTGACTGCACTGGGCGCCATCGATGCCCGATTGCAGCAGCACGGCGAGCAGAATCAGCAAAAGCTTGAAGACGGTCGAGCCACACGCCAGGCCATGGAACACTTGAACGACAGTAATAGCCGCAACCTCGCAGCCATTTCCGGCGCAGCTGAACAGATGGCCAGCGCCGCGGGCACCATCGGCGCTTCGGCAGGTAACCTGCAGCAAGCCATTGCTGACTTCAAGGAGGGTGTCGCTGGTGTGCTTGGCCATCTCAAGCAAGATCTGGGCGAGACCATTGGCTTGATGGGCAGCAGCTTCACCAGCAACATGACGCAGATGTCCGCCAGTCTGTCTGAGGCCACTCTGGGCATTTCCACGGCGGTCAACAGCCTGTCGAACAATGTAGGCCAGACCATGGAGGGCATGAAGAAGTCCAACGAGGAGTCGCTGAACCTGCAACGTAATGCCCATGCCAGCTTCCAGGGCTCCAGTGAAACCCTGCAAGTCAACGTCGAAGGCATGACCCACTTGGTGGGCGACCTGCGTGAAAAAATCCTCTCCGGCCTCAAGGCCGTTTCCGAAAGCGGCCGGCGCATGGTAGCCCTCGACAGTCGCTACGAAGGGGTCACTCAACAGGCCGAGCTGGCCGCCAGCGAAATCAAGGGATTGGTCGCGCAACTGATGACGATGCAACACAACAGCCCGCTGCAACCGGCTGTGGATGCAATGGCCGCGCGGGTCGACATGATTGGTCGCAATCTGCAAGAGATCGATCAGAACCTGGAAGTGCTGAGCAACGTGGTCCAGCACAACCAGCAGCGCAACACCGGCGGTGAGATTAGCCAGTCGCTTCGCGAGATCATTGCCCAGCTCCATGTCCTCGACCGTGCGCAGCCGACTGCGGTGCAGATCGAAACGGCCTTGTGAGGTGACAGGCGATGAAAGACAAGCCGAATGAATGGGTGTCAATTGCCGACCTGATGGCCGGGGTCATGGCTGTGGTCATGTTGCTGTTGGTGATGGCGGTGTTACAGAAGAGTTACTCGGACATCAAGCACCAACAGGAACAGGCCCAGAGCAGTGCCAGCCAGCGGCAGAAGGTCGAGCACTTGCTCGGGGCCTTGCAGGATTCGCTCAAAGGCACCGCCGGTGCCGGCCTGGTGGCATTGGACCTGGGGGCGCAGAAACTGACGTTGCGCGACGGTGTATTCGGTCGCGGCAGCGCCTGCATCACTGAACAGTCCCGCGAGGCCTTCCAAAGCATCGAAGCGGCGGTCACGCAGTTTCTGGCGCAGTTTCATGGTGCCCAGGTGTATATCGAAGGCCATACCGACAACCTGCCTGTGCTGCGCCCGGTGACTAACTTTGAAGCCAATTGCACAGTCTACGACGACAACTTCACCCTCTCTGCCGCTCGTGCTCGTGAAGCGCGCAAGCTGATCGTCGGAAATCTCGATCCTGCTACTGCAAGACGTGTAGTGGTGGCAGGCTATGGAGACTCACAGCCGATACCTGGTATCGCGCCGGAGGACGCCCAGCAGCGCCGCATCGAAGTCCGCTGGATCACCCCAGAGGAGCCAAAGTCCGAGCTCAGCTTAGTAAAATGAAGGAAAAACCGGGGCGGCGGTGAAAGTCTCCCGCCCAGGTTTGCTGTCAGGATAAGTGCAGCGCTGAGGCGACATTGTCAGGCATTTCTCTAGCCTACCGAATATCCAGCGGGCTAGCAGCGAGGCAATCAGTAGCGGCGGAGTGCGAAGTATTACAATCCCTACAATTCCGGCGGCAGCACAGGCTGCTAGAGCGTCGTCAGGGCAAATAGCAAAAAAAAGAAAGGTGAATGATGCTTATGACACCTATCCTGAAGCGGCGGCAACTGATGTCGATGGGCCACACCGACCAAGGTCTGGTGCAGGCCATCGGATGAATGGAGAATGAAAGGAAGGTTGCTATAGATAGCCCTGTTCGGCGAACGATACACAGCCTTCATGGCCAACCACCACATGATCCAAGATGCGGGTGCCGATCATGTTCAGAGCGTTCTTGAGGGTGGTGGTCAGGGTACGATCGGCTTGGCTGGGCTCTGGGTCGCCGGAGGGATGATTGTGAACCATAATGACGGCCGCAGCATTGTGCTCCAAGGCGATCTTGACCACCTCTCGCGGGTATACGCTAGCCCCATCCAGCGTGCCTCTGAATAGTTCTCTAAAGCCTATAACCCGATGTTTGGAATCGAGCAGCAGCAGGGCAAAGACTTCATGCTGGTGGTACTGCAGCAGCGTTTGTAGGTGGCTGAACACTTGCTTGGGCTCAGTCAGTGCCCGCCCTTTAGACAGACGACTCATGGCCAATTGTTGCGCCATCCGCAGGATGTCGGCTTCGGTGACGGGTGACTCCATGACATAGGTGCCGCTCGTCTCACCGGCTTTGAGCTTGTGATATTTCATGACGGTAGTCCTGTACGAATGGGGAAGTAGGGGAGACTGAGGAGAGCATTACTGGACTGAAGGCCTCGTGCTGTGCTCGATAGCCTGAGCCTCCAACTTCTGAGCCAGTGAGGGCTTTGAAGGCCCTTTCGGTTGGGGCTCCGCGTTGTTGGGAGGGGCTTCAGCAGCAGGAAAGAACTCCTCGACGATGGCACTGGTGTCCTCCTCGTTGTCTTCAAAAGCACCATTGTTAAAGCCCTGGCGGGCTGCGTGATCCAAGGCGCTCTGGTCAAAGCCCGAGGCTTGCCGGGTTTCCTCTAGTTGCTTGGCGGCGCGCAAGGCGTCTTCCAGGCATAGTCCGCTGCGAACCGTGATATCGACGTAGAAGATCGGCGTGCCATGGCTCTGCCGAGTGGATTTACCACGCAGACGCAGCTCCAGTGGCAGGTAGGCCAGGCGATTGCCGGAGATGGCTTGCAGGTAATGTAGGCGCGCGGCCAGGGTGCGGATGCTGTTGAATCCAGTGGTGCGGAACACAAAACTGCCCAGTGGGTCGTCATCGCCAATCACCACATTCAGCCGACCGTAAGGCTTACAGGCATTGCCTTGAGCCAGTGGGCAGCCATCGGGTGAAGGGCAGGGCAGCAACTGGATGCCGTCCTTGGTGAAACGCTTGCACGTTTCACCGTTGCCGACGCATAACGGTCTGCCGGTGGTACGGTCGAACAGGCTGTAGTCCGCGCGAAAGTTGAGGTCCGGTTCGTTGAACAGCAATCGGATCGGAATGCTGCGCAGCTTGCCATCCTGGCCATTGCGCAGTTCCTCATTGAGTGGGTGCAGTAACCAGCCGTAACGGCTCTGGACTTGCGATGTGATGGTGAACTGATCATCTTTCTCGGGCAGACGCTTGCCGTTTTTCTCGACGACCTTACCGATGGAAATGCGCCCGAGGACCGGCGGGGTAATGGCCAAACCTTTGAGCATGGTGATACTCCTTGATCTGAAAATAAAAAAGCCACCGGGACGTGAGCAGTCCGGGTAGCTAGTTTGAACAGACGGTTTCAGCCGATCAGGAAGCGACGGCTGCCTGCTTTGGTCTTGGGATAGCGGACCTGTAGGTACGGTTTGTCTTTGAGCATCTGTTCGACATCCAGACCAATACTGTCTTTGGATTTCTTCCAGCTGATGTAGCCCTCGGCAAACTCGGCACGGGCGGCTTCGCCCATGGCCTGCTGCAGAACCTGCTTGAGCTGCGCTTCACGTGTCTCCTGCTGGGCAATGGTTTGGCGAACAGACTTGAGTTCCAGAAAGGTGCTGGCCAGCTCCATGTGGTGGCTGAAGTCCAGCGTCTGTCCGTTATCCTCGGGGTAGAGGCAGCGTAATGCCGCTTCCGCAGACGCTGTGCCGTCGGCCGGTGGCGGGGTGTCACTTACGACGTAATCCCAAAACAGCCGTTCTAGGTCAATCAGTCGCGCAATCAGTGCCTCGTCGCGTGTGATGCGATGGATTTCGAGATGCTGACCACCGAGTAGGACCGCCACATCAGCGGCCTGCTTGCCAGTGACGGCGAGCTGGTGCATGACTTGCAATTGCACATACTCGGGCACGCCCTCTTTCCAGAGGCGTGCTCCGTTTATGCCCGCTGTTTTGCATTCGAGGATTTGCACCTCTGGAGTACCGATCACCTCGCGGTCGATATTGGCGAGCATCCAGGGCAATTCTGGATCAGGATGCTGCAGCACTGCGTTGATCCGCCGAACCTTGTTTTGGCTGCGCTTGCTGTAGTGCCAGGCCACGATGGGCTCCAGCACATTGCCCCAGTACAGCGGGTTTTCCTCATCCTGAGGATCGGCTTTGGGCATGCTGGCATCGCGGCCAGTTTTCTCCAACCACAGCTCAAGCTGCGACTTGTAGGGATTCAGGCCGACCGCAGCGGCGGCGTCTGAACTGCCGATGCCTTGCTTGCGGATCTGCAGCCAGTCCTCTCGCGGCAGCTCCTTGGTGCTGACTAGGCGCAGGGCGGGGCGTTTCTTGCGGGTGCTGTTATTCAATGACGTTGCTTTCATCGTATTTACCTGCAGACATAAAAACGCCCGACCAGCACAAGGCTGACCGGGCGTAAGGGTTGATGTGTGAGTGCGTTAGGCTGCGAGTTGCAGGGCGGCATCCAGGGCGCGTTGCTTGATTTGCGCCCCTTGACCAAACCAGGCCGAGTCCAGGCGGTACTCGTTGCTGCGTGCACGGCGCTCGTGGTCGACATATTCGGTCACGGCATTGAGCAGGCCCCAGGCGGTGCCGCGTGCCGAGTCCAGTTGGCTGCCGCGACCACGGCCCTCGTACAGTTCCTGGACCTTGCGTAGGGCGCGCTCGTTGGGCAACTGCTCTGGCAGAGCACCGGTCGGGCTGCTCTCACACATCACGGTCATGAAGTATCCCAATGCCTCATGCCACTGCACCTTGCGCTCAGCCAAAGCCTTCATGCGGTACATAAACTCGTCCCAGCCAGAGACGGCGATGCCCAGTTGCCTCTTTACCGTCTTCGGGTCAAAGCGAGTGTTGTGTGGCACCTTGATGGCGCGGCTGCTGCCATCCAAGGCGATGGTCAAGGTGTTGTTGCACACCACGCGCACGGTGGTGGGCGTTGCTGTGGTGGCCAGGGTGCCATCACAGGAGGTGGCCAGCAGGAGGTAGCCGTTGACCTGGTCGTTGCCCTTCAGCTCTGCCCCTTGCCCGGTACGCGCCAGTGCCCAGAATTTGCGTCCGCCCTTGAGCACGCCGGCCGTTTCTAACTCGTAGCCAGAGACGTCGGTGAGATCGCGGTAGAACTCCAGAACCTCTCGCGGCTGCACGGTGTGATAGCGCTGCGAGACCACCGAGAGAGGAGCCTTGGTGTCGGAACGGTAGAGCACCTTCTGCTCAGGGAAGGAGTGGATGGTGCTTAGGTGGCCGACCATGTCCGACTTGAAGTGCACTGGGCTCTCCAAAATCTGCCAGTCCATACCGGCTTCACGCTGCCAGACCTCAATAGATTCTTTGCGGGGTAAGTTGTTGCCTAGTCCATGCCAGGGGGTAGAGCCAGCGTAGGCCATGGTTTCAACGAGATGAGCCATGAGAATGATTCCTTACGAAAGAATGGGAAAGAGCGTCGTTTGATCAGCAAGCGACGCCTGTTCACAACGGCTTAACGGTTGACGCTGAAGCTGTAGCCACACTCCAGGCATTGGTAATTAGCCAGCACCTTGTCATCGATCTGCTCACCCAGCGTGGCCCCGGCAATGCCCCCCGCGACCCCGCCAAACAGACCACCCCAAATCGCCCCGGCGATGCTGCCAATAGCAATGCCCACCGGACCACCGACTACTCCTAGTACCGCGCCGGCTTCCGCACCTGACAGGGCACCGGCGGCGCCACTGGCTGCACCGCCTGCAGCGCCAATTATTCCGCCCGTTTGTTTACCGAGATTTTTCGTAATGACTCGTCCCGAGTTGCAGCTTGGGCAAGGGGTATACATACGCAGATCCTTTCAAGTGATGAGCGTGCTGAGGCAAGAGCTGGCACGCAAAATCCCCGACGGCAGTTGATACTGTGGGGCGTTCACAGAGGTGATATAGGTTTGAATTTTTTTTGATTAGGACATCGAGCCGTATTTGGTTAAAACCAAGCGGAAATTTGAATTTTTCAGGTGTTACAGGTGGCGGCAGGGAATTCAGTTCCCGCTCTTGGCGTGCCACGCCAGTGTCGTGAGCGGTTGGCTGGTGTTCAAATGTGTGACGTTATACTGTGCGCCTTTCACTCCAGCCTCATCTGGGAAAATCGAGTCAGGCATGTCATCTGGCAAACCGTTAATATACCCAGTCATTTTTGGGTACAAACACACATTGCCCTAGAGGGAGCTTCGGCCTTGATTACCGGTTATCACGCTAAGTACTACGCCAATGAGCTGACTTGTCGTCATGCTGCGGACAGTGTGGACCGGCTTTCGCAGTCGTTATTCGATGCCAGCGTAGACCTGAACCCACACCAGATCGATGCAGCGCTCTTTGCCCTCCGTAACCCCCTGCAGCAGGGAGTATTGCTTGCTGATGAAGTTGGTCTGGGCAAAACCATCGAGGCAGCACTGGTGCTATGCCAGCACTGGGCCGAGCGACGACGCCGCTTGGTCATCGTTTGTCCGGCCAGCCTTCGTAAGCAGTGGGCACAGGAACTGGCAGAGAAATTCGCCTTGCCTTCCGTGGTTGTTGATGCGGCCGCGATTCGGCGTACAGGGCTTTCAGCCAGCCTTGCACTGTCCCAGTGGGTGGGCAAGCAGATCGTCATCCTCTCATACCCCTACGCTGCACGGCTTGCAGACGACTTGGTGGCTACCCCCTGGGATCTGGTGGTCATCGATGAAGCGCACAAACTGCGCAATGCCCACCGGCCCGGCAACCGCATTGGGCAGGCGCTCAAGCGAGCTTTCAATGGACGGCGCAAGATCCTGCTCACAGCCACGCCCTTGCAGAATTCGCTGATGGAGCTGTATGGGCTTTCCACCTTGATTGATGAGTATCTATTCGGAGACGAAGCTGCCTTCCGCAAGCAGTTCATCAACGGGACCGGCGACAACGATTCATTGCGTGAACGTCTGGCGGGGTTTGCCAAACGCACTTTGCGTCGGCAGGTCTTGGAGTATGTGCGCTATACAGAGCGCAAGGCGCTGACCCAACCGTTCAATCCAACTGACGATGAACATGCCCTCTATGAAGCTATCTCGATCTTCCTTCAGCGCGAGCACTCCTATGCGCTGCCGCGCCAGCAGCGCCACCTGACAGGTCTTATCTTGCGTAAGCTGTTGGCTTCCAGTGCCTATGCAGTCACTGGAACGCTCTTGGCCATCCGTCAGCGTCTGCAGGATCAGCTGGAAGGCCAACCATCAGACGATGCGAGCTTTCTCGATCAATTAGTCGAAGAGGATGATCTGGAGGAGGATTATCTCGAAGAGCTGGAAGTAGAAGAGGCCAGCACTGAAGGCTTGCCCATGGATCGGCAGGCTTTGCGTTTGGAGATTGCAGAGCTCGATGGCTTCATCATTCGAGCTCAAGCGCTGAAAACGGATACCAAAGCTCAGGCACTGCTATCCGCATTGGACATCGGGTTCGCCAAGATGGCCGAGCTACGAGCGCCGCGTAAAGTCATCATTTTCACAGAGTCGCGTCGCACCCAGGACTATCTGGCCGAGTTCCTTGCTGCCAACGGCTATGCCGATAAACTGGTGACCTTTAGTGGCAGCAACAACGGCCCACAGGCTACGGTGATCTACCAAGACTGGCTCAAGCAGCACCAGGGTGGTGACCGTGTAACCGGATCTCCACAGGTAGACCGGCGTACTGCCTTGATCGATTACTTCCGCGAGAAAGCGGAAATCATGATCGCCACCGAGGCTGCAGCAGAGGGGGTCAACCTGCAGTTCTGCGCCTTGCTGGTCAATTATGATCTTCCCTGGAATCCCCAGCGAGTTGAACAGCGCATCGGACGCTGCCATCGCTACGGTCAGCGTTTCGACGTGGTGGTGATTAACTTCCTCAACACGCGCAACCAGGCCGACCAACGTGTGCTGGAACTGCTGACTGAGAAGTTCCAACTATTTTCTGGTGTGTTCGGCGCCTCCGATGAAGTATTAGGGCGTATTGAGTCTGGTCTCGACTTCGAGCGGCGCATCGCGCAGATCTATGACACTTGCAGACGGCAGGAGGACATCCAGTCAGCCTTCGAGGAGTTGCAGCGTGAGCTTGAAACCGATATCAACGACAAGCTCCGTGAAACCCAAAGCCAACTGATTGAGCATTTCGACGAGGACGTGCATGAGCGTTTGCGCCTGCAGCTCGATGAGGCTCAGGCGCGACTGGATCGCATTGGTCGCTGGTTCTGGGCAGTCACATTCTTCGCGTTGCAAGGCAGAGCGCAGTTTGATGCCATGCATCATGCTTTCTCCCTGACGCAGCCGCCCATTCCCAGTGCTAAGTCTGGGCGCTACCAACTGGTACGCGGTGGGCAGCAAACCGACATGCTGGCGAATGCCTACCGCCTCAACCATCCGCTGGGGGAATGGGCACTGGACCAGGCGCTTCAGGCTTCGACGCCGATCGCTGAACTACATTTCGATTACAGCCACCATCCCACCCGGCTCTCGGTCGTCAGCGAACTGACCGAGGCTTCAGGCTGGCTTCGACTCGATAAGCTCAAGCTAACGGCGCTGGACAGTGTCGAGCACCTTATTTTCACTGCATTGACTGACGATGGGCGTGTGCTCGACCAAGAGTGCTGCGAAAAGCTGTTTGGCGTAGAGACTAGTCAGAAGCCACACAGTCTCAGCCAGCAGCCTCCTGCCTCACTGGAGGGCAACAGTCAAAGGCGTATTGCGGCAAGTATTGCGGCCTTTGTCGAGGGCAATCAACGACTGTTCATGGAGGAGCGGGAGAAGCTGGAAAAATGGGCCGATGACAAGTTGCTCAGTGCAGAGGAGTCTCTTCGTGAGACCAAGGCGCGTATTGCCCAGTTCAAACGCGACAGTCGTAAGGCGAACAGTCTGCAGGAACAGAGTGAATTGCAAAGTCAGCTCAGCGAGCTGGAGCGGGTGCAGCGCCGTCAGCGTCAGGAAATCTTCGCAGTTGAAGACGAGATTATCGAAAAGCGAGATGCGCTGATCGATGCCCTACAGCAGCGTCTGAGCCAAACCACCGAAACCGAACACCTGTTCACCGTGCGCTGGCTCGTGGTGTGAGCAGCTACCGATTTAACGAAGCATCATTGATAAGGCTTTCTGCATGAGCAAGTACAACGAACTCGTCGCCAAAATGCGCGAAATTTTCCAGATCGACCGTCCGGAACTGGACTTTGGTATCTACCGCATCCTCAATGCTCGCGCGGGCGAGATCAACGACTACCTGCAGAACCGGCTGGCTGAAAAAGTGCACCAAGCTCTTTCCCTAGGCAGCGCCGCCAGCGCGCAACAATTGCAGTCCGAACTGCAGGAGGCGGAGAAGAGTGCTCAAGCCTTGGGCGTCAATCCCGATTCTGTACCCAAGGTGCAGGAACTACGCGCCAAGCTTAAGGAGGCCACCGCAGGCAGCCGCGAACACGAAAATGCCGTGTTCTCGCATCTGCTCACTTTCTTCTCTCGCTACTACCAAGACGGCGATTTCATCAGCCTGCGCCGCTACAAAGGCGACACCTACGCCATCCCCTACTCGGGCGAAGAAGTGATGCTGCACTGGGCTAACAAGGATCAGTACTACACCAAGAGCGGCGAGAACTTCTGCAACTATAGCTTCAAACTCGACGATGGCCGCACGGTACATTTCCGACTCTCAACCGCCGACACCGCTAAGGACAACCGCAAGGACAACGACAGGGAGCGTCGTTTTGCTCTTGTGGCGGCAAAAACCGTCACCCGTGTGGATGAAAACGGCGACGATTACGTAGAAGAACTGGTGCCCGTGGAGGAAGTATCGGGCATCGACGGTAATCAGGAGCTGATCATCCGCTTCGAGTACGCCGCTCAGTCCAAAGGCACTAAGCAGGAGGCGCTAGTCACCAAGGCGGTAGAAACTGTATTGGCAGACGCCGACGTTAAGGCTCGTTGGTTGGCCCTAGGTAACCGCGCGCCCACCGAGAAAAACCCCCAGCGCACTCTGCTGGAAAAGCATCTGAGCGACTACACGGCCAAGAACACGGCGGACTACTTCATCCATAAGGATCTGGGCGGTCTCCTACGTCGCGAGCTGGACTTTTACATCAAGAGCGAAGTGCTGCACCTGGACGATGTGCAGAACGCGGGCGCCTTTGCCGACATCGAGAAGAACCTGCGCTTGGTCCAGTGTCTGCGCAGCATCGCGCTGGAGCTGATAGCCTTCCTGGCGCAGTTGGAGGACTTTCAGAAAAAGCTGTGGCTGAAAAAAAAGTTCGTTGTCTCAAGCCACTACTGCATCACGCTGGATCGTGTGCCGGAAACGCTGTGGCCGGCAGTGGTAGCGAACGAGCGGCAGTGGGCAGAGTGGAAAAAACTGGGTGTTTGGGATGGCGATGCGCCGGGGACTATGGAAGACTTGAAAGCTGCACCGTATCGAATGGTGGATACTGCAGTATTCGATGAGGAATTTAAGCGGCTACTTTTGGCAAATATCGAAGATGTCGATAAGGCTGTTGATGGCGTTATCATTAATGGAGATAACTTTCAAGCGCTTAACTTGGCTAAGTATCGTTACCAATCTAGTATAGATTTCGTCTATATTGATCCGCCCTATAATACCGTGCACTCCAAGATTGCGTACAAAAACCAGTTTGAGCACTCAAGCTGGTTGGCCCTGATTTCTAATACGTTGCCATTCACTCGAGATCTTTTTGGAGGTGTTTATTCGTTTGGTTTCGCCATTGATGATTACGAATATAACAATGCCTTTCACTGCTTGAAGGGGTACTTCACTGAGTGTGATGTCTCGACAATCGTGATAAATCACCATCCGCAAGGATCGGGTGGACGGCTGTCACGGACGCACGAATATTACATCGTCGCATCACCCCAAAACGCTCCTCAATACCTTGGATTTCCGAAAGAGGATGAAACCGAGGACAGGCAGTTCATGCGGAGTGGTACAGCGGACAATAACTACCGTGCGCCGCGTGGCGGTGGGGTTGGTCGTTGGCGTAGTTTTTACGCCCTACTTGTTGATCCGACCACCAAGACAGTTGTAGGTGCAGAGCCGCCGCCACCACTTGGAACAGATTATCCAACCGAACCAACGGCGGAAGGATTACAGAGAATCTACCCTATCAATACCACCGGTGAGGAGCGCGTTTGGCGGTCATCCTACGAGACCGGGAAGGTGCGAGCAGAAAAAGGCGAGCTGATAGTTACTGAACGCGGTGCTGTGAAGCAGCTTATTGATCATCAGGACAAGCGGGAAACGCTCTTCAGTAATTGGATCGGTGCAGACTTCAATGCTGGCACCAATGGGACTGCAGTCTTGGATAACCTAGGGCTTGGGGGGGGGTTTGATTACCCTAAGTCAGTGAAAACCCTTGAGCAATCCTTCTGGATGCAGTCATTTGGTAAAACAGACTTCACTGTTCTTGATTACTTTGCAGGTTCAGGAACTACTGCACATGCAACAATTTCCCTAAATCGCAGGGACCAAGCATCGCGTAAATATGTGCTAGTCGAGCAAGGTGAGTATTTCGAGACCGTTCTCAAACCACGAATTCAGAAAGTCGTTTTTTCCGCCGGTTGGGTGGGCGGCAAACCTACTTCGCCAGAGACAGGTATTTCGCATTGCTTCAAGGCAATCAAACTCGAAGGCTATGAAGATACTCTGAACAATCTGCAATTGGGCCGCACGTCCGGGCAGGGCGATCTGTTGAGCACGTTGCCGGAGCAAGCCAAGGACGACTACCTGCTCAACTACATGCTGGATGTGGAAAGCCGTGGCTCGCTGCTGTCAGTGGAGGATTTTAGGAAGCCCTTCGACTACACCCTCAACGTGTCCGTAGATTCGGCGGGTGCGTTCGAGCCGCGCAAGGTTGATCTGGTGGAAACCTTCAATTACCTGGTCGGCCTACGTGTGAAGCACGTCGATGCTCAGCCACTGCGAGGCTTTGTCATTATCACCGGCACCCTGCCCAGCGGCGAAAGCTGCCTCGTGCTTTGGCGCGACTGCGATATGTTGGATTATGCAGGCGTCAGCAAGCTTTGCGACCGGATGGCCATCAATCCGGCGGACAACGAGTACGATGTTGTCTACATCAACGGCGACCACAACATCCCCACGGTGCTCGCGCAGACGGTCGAGGAAGGCGGAGTCACGCGTGTGCTTAAACTTCGCCAGATCGAGCCGGAGTTCCTGGAGCGTATGTTCTCGGTGGAGGATTTCTGATGGCGCGTCCTCGCAAGGCAGTAACCACTTCATATAGCCTCAAGAAACGTAGCTTTCACCAAGAGCTGGTCCTCAACCGCTGGATGCTTGGCTTCTTCAAGGGGGGGAGTCTGGGCGCACTAAAGGTGCGCTTGGGTGAGGATCAGTACGAAGGCATCGACGATGATGGACAGACGCTGTTCTTCCACGAGATCAGGCGCAACCTGTTCGAGGTTGATCGTGTTGCGGAAACCGACCTGCGCCGCTACGACCTGAACATAGTCGGTCATTGGCAGAGTATCACCGCTCAGCGCAACAAACTTGAAGGCCACCAGCTGCAGATGAAGTACTTCCAGTACCTATCGCTGCTGTTCACTGAGATCTATCTGGACTGGTACTTCAGCAAGCGGCAAGAGCTTCTCGATAGTCTGAACGCCGAGCTGGCTCGTTACAGTGCAGAACCAGGTGCGGATAGCTTCCAGTCTTTCGACGCCGACGAGCTGAACAAGCTGGCATTCTGGAACGCGACTGGCAGCGGCAAGACGTTGCTGCTGCACGTTAACATCCTTCAGTACCTGCATTATTTCCAGGATGGCAACAGCGGCCACTATCCGGACAAGATCATACTGCTTACCCCCAACGAGGGGCTCTCCCGTCAGCATTTGGAAGAGCTACACCTGTCCGGTTTCAGTTTTGCCCAGTTCTTCAACAAGGCACAAACTCCGCCGCGCGGCACCATTGAGCTCATCGACATCAACAAGCTTGGCGATGAGATGGGCGACAAGACTGTCGCAGTGGATGCCTTTGAAGGTAACAATCTCGTGCTGGTGGACGAAGGCCACCGCGGCACTGGTACGGCTGCAGGTGCCTGGATGGCCCGGCGCGAGAAGCTGGTTCGTGGCGGTTTCGCTTTCGAGTATTCCGCGACCTTCGGTCAGGCCGTGGCCAAGGGGTTGACTGTAGCGGGAGCTGAGGAGGAGCAGCTCAAGAAGAAGGCAAAAATGCTGTTCGAGACGACCAGTCTTAAAAAACTGGATAACGATCAGCTTGTCCAACTAACGCTGACTAGTGAAGAAAGGCGCCGAGCTCGGGTAACAGCCACTCGCGAGATTTACGCTAAGTGCATTCTGTTCGACTACTCCTATAAGTTCTTCTACGAGGATGGCTATGGCAAGGAGTCTCTGATCCTCAATATGGAGGGTGAAGCCTACGATCAAGCCGACAATGCTGAGAAGTATTTCACCGCCTGTCTGCTGGCTTTTTACCAGCAGCAATGGCTGTGGCAGACCCAGGAGCAGAAGTTGAGTGATTTCAACATCGAGAAGCCTCTTTGGGTGTTCGTGGGCAACAAGGTGTCTGACGACGACTCTGATATCTTGCAGGTGGTTATTTTTCTGGCTTATTTCCTGACGCATGAGCAGCAGATCAAGCTCTGGCTCAAAGATCTGGTCAGTGATAAAGCGCAATTGCTGGATGCCAAGGGCAACAACATCTTCCTGGGTCGTTTCACTCCGTTGTTGGGTTTTATCGACAAGATCGATGACCTGTATGCAGATATCCTTCTGCGCGTTTTCAATGCGCCGGCCCGGCAGCGCCTGAAACTGGTCAATATCAAAAACAGCAAGGGCGAGCTGGCGCTGCGTGTTGGTGAGGCAGAACCCTTTGGGCTGATCAACATCGGTGATGATGCGGGCTTCTTCAAGCTGGCTGAGGACTCGACCAGCTTTGACAATGAGGCAGACGACTTCGGCAGGCCCTTGTTTGGCTCGCTGAACGATAAAGACAGTAAGCTCAACGTGTTGGTCGGCTCACGTAAGTTCACCGAAGGCTGGAGCAGCTGGCGGGTTTCGACCATGGGCCTGTTGAACATGGGTCAGGGCGAGGGCTCGCAGATTATCCAGCTGTTCGGCCGCGGCGTGCGCCTAAAGGGTAAGGATTACTCGCTCAAGCGCAGTACGCCGCAGCAGCGTCCTAAGGGGCTCCATCTGGATAAATTGGAAAGCTTGAACATATTCGGTGTGCGTGCCAGTTACATGGCGGCCTTCAAGGACTATTTGAAAGAAGAAGGCATCACCCCGAGCGACGAGATTCTGGAGCTAGACTTCGAGACGCGTGCCAACTTGCCGGCTGGCAAGCTCAAAACCTTGGCCTTGAAGGATGGTTATAAGGACAACCAAAAGCTGGGATTCAAGCGAGTTCATTTCCCATATTTGTACGAGGAGCCAGCAGAGTTCAAGGGCAAGATCAAACCAGCCCACGTGATGCTCGACTTGTATCCGCGTGTCGAGGCGCTCAGCACCAGCGCTGGTAGCGGCGTTGTGCAGGCCGAGGCGCGCTATAAGGGCAAGCTGAACCCACAGCTGTTTGCGCTGTTCGATTGGGATCGCATCTTCCTAGCCTTACAGAACTACAAGCTGCAGCGAAGCTGGAGCAATCTGCGGCTGGATCGCCGGAGGTTGCTTGATTTTTGCACCCAGTCGAACAGCTGGTACACCCTGTATGTGCCTGCCTCCGAATTGCAGGTCGATACCTTTGCCGCCATCCGCAAGCAGGAGGATATCCTCATACGCTTGCTATGTGACTACACGGATCGCTTTTACAAGTCCTTGAAAACAGCCTATGAGGGCCAGTTCTACGATGTAGTGCGTATGAACGAAGAGCACGGCTCAATGCTCAAGGTCTACCACTTTGAAATCGAAGACTCTGATGACGGTCAGGCCTATCTGCAACGCTTGGAAATGCTGCAGAAATTGGTCTCAGAGGGCAAGATTGGTGAGGCTAGCAAGTGGAATGCTCCACACATGGTCGCTATCAGCTTTGACCGGCACCTGTACTACCCACTGCTCTCACTGGAAGACAAGGATGCAGTCCCGCTAAAGCTCCGTCCTCTGGCTTTCGATGCACCCAGCGAAGTGGAGTTCGTGAGAGATCTCGAAGCTTTCTATAACTCTTCGGTCGGCAAGGAGTGTATTGGCAAGCGCAGTCTGTATTTGCTGCGCAACGCGGATCGCCAGGAAAAAGGTTTGGGGTTTGCCCTGGCTGGTAACTTCTATCCTGACTTTCTGCTCTGGCTCGTTGACGATGATACCGGCCAGCAGTGGCTGACGTTTGTCGACCCCAAAGGGCTGCGCCAGATGGATCTGAACCATCCCAAGCTCGGCCTGTACAACGAAGTGAAAACGCTGGAGGCGACTCTGGCACGGCAAGCCAAGGCTGGTGAGCCGCCGCTCACCCTGAACGCATTCGTACTGTCACCCACCAAGTTTACTGACTTGCTCAACGTGGGGGATCCTGCGAAGAAAGCTGTATTGGAAAACCGCCACGTACTGTTCATGGAGGACGGCGGAGAGAAATATCTGAGCAAGATGTTTAGCCGCATCGCCTGAGTAAGATGCGCGGGGCGCTGGTCTGGGAAGCTACAGCCAGTGCTTCGGCACCTCGATCCCATAGTTCTTCGCCACGGTCTTGAGTGTGGCGAGAATCTCGGCATGGCGTGCTTGATCGGCTGTTTGCCAAGTGGCTCGTTGTTCCAAGAGGCCTTTCAGCTCGCCCAGGTTGTACATACCGAGACGATGAAAATTGCCCCAACTCGGTATGCCGAACAGGTTGTAGATGACCACGGTGGCGTCGCGTTCGCTAGCAAGGCGTTTTTCTCCGCTGAGCTTTTCGGCAGCGGCGTCAGCTTCATCTCGGTCTTCGTAGGTATTGAGCAGTTTCATCGGTTCCGCCTGGTCGTAGTCCAATTGGGCGGTGGATTCTGCCTGACAGACCGGAAAAAGAACATCCAAGACTCTGTTTCGGAGGAGCCGTGTGTATAGAAATCGGCGAGAGAATGGCGCAGGTCGCAATGCTACGCAGAAGGTGATTGGCTGGGATGTGATTTTCAAGGTTGAACGAGTAAAACAGTCGCTCCTGCCCACTCGATAGCTGCCCCATCATGCTGTGTGATCCCAACGGCCAATGCAGAGATTTTGCAACAGGCCAGACAGGGTTGATACTTTTTCAGAATTGGCCGATCTCTGGCGGTCAGAGCCACGGAAGGTACTGGTTTTTGGGGCCGGTACCGAAAGCTCGTTGAACGCCTTTCAATCACACTCCGGAAACGTCTTGGTCCAGAAATGGTCCAGCAGCCATAAAATCGCAGGCAACAAAAAACCCAAGGGCAAATTGCTCCTTGGGTTTCTCGGTGTTTTGGTGCCCAGAGACGGAGTCGAACCGCCGACACGGGGATTTTCAATCCCCTGCTCTACCGACTGAGCTATCTGGGCTGTGGCTGAATTAGACGTTTTTTACTGCTGGGGTGTCAAGCACGAAATCACAAAAACTCAATGAATATCAATAGTTACGACTGCTCGTAAACTAGAGAAACACTGCTAAAAAACAGAAAGCGGGAAGTGGTTAGTCTCGTCCGTTGGGCTCACGTAGAGCGGCAACGATCATAGGGCTGAAGCCCCCTTCCCGCCATGATACGTATCCGACAGAGAGCAAGGATTTCAATCTCAGACGCGTACTCGTCTACCGTAGAAACCACGTCCGATTTTTCAACAGAATCGACTGCTACCGGCTGCTTTTGGGTTCTTGGCACTAATCAGCGTATCGGAACTACCTTTCTATCTATTTTTACCTGGATTGCTGCTATGGACAGGTTGCCAGTAGCTGCCTCCTGAATATGCTCACTCCACCAGGTCATCATGGGGCGTCGCCGCTCGATGTAGTCCGCCCGGTTGTAGGCGCTGCGAACCTCGTCCTTGTCTACGTGAGCAAGCGCCACCTCGATCAGTTCAGGATCCCAGCCGTGCTCGTTGAGGATTGTGCTAGCCATCGAGCGCATGCCATGGCTGACCAGGCGCCCTTCGAAGCCCATGCGCTTTAGTGCCATGTTGGCGGTCTGGCTGTTGCAGTGGGTGCGTGGGTTCCGGTCTGCGGGGAACACATACTCCCGATGTCCACTGTAGGGTTTGATCGCTTCCAGGAGCGCGAGAGCCTGCTCCGTGAGCGGGACAATGTGCGTGCGGCGCTTCTTCATACGCTCCGCAGGGATCGTCCAGATCTTCTTCTCGATGTCGATATCTGCCCAGCAGGTGGTTGCTGCCTCGACTGGCCGAGTCATGGTGTGTAGCTGCCACTCGATCAGGCAGCGGGTTGTTCTTTTTATGCTGGCATTGGCGATTGCCACCATGAGCTCTTTCAGCTCATCGGGGGGCAGTGCCGCCATGTTTTTCTTTTTCGGTTTCTTGAAGACGGAGCGGATGCCACTGAGCGGGTTCGCGTGAATCAGTCCCGAGTTGACCCCGTAGGTCATGATCTCGTTGAGCCGCTGCGTCAGCCGTTTAACCGTCTCAAGGCTGCCTTTGGATTCGAGCGGCCGGAGCAGGTTGATGACTTTGGGGGCATTGATGGCGGAAATCGGCGTGCTGCCCAAGTCCGGGAAGATGTGCAGGGTGAGGGAGCGCCAGATGTCCTCGGCGTAGGCCTGTGTCACCGCATCCTTTTTCAGCTCATACCAGGAAGTCGCTACGTTCTGGAATGTGTGCTCAGTCGCCGCTTTCTTGGCTTGCTGCACGGCATCCCGTTTCTCTTTTGGGTCGATACCGTGGGCGAGGAGCTCACGTGACTCAACGGTGCGCTTGCGGGCCTGCGCCAATGAAACTTCGGGGAAGGTCCCAAGGCCCATGTTGATCCGGTTCTTCGTCACCGGGTGCCGGTAGTTGAAGTTCCAGAGCTTAGATCCATTGCTTCTCACTCGCATTTGAAGGCCATCGCCATCGCTTAGGACGTAGTCCTTTTCTTGAGGCTTGGCGGCTTTGACTTTGAGGTCCGAGAGGCGGGTGGCTTGAGCGCACATGCGGTATTCCAAGAGCGGTTTCGGTATTCCAAAAATTACCAGTAGATGGCTTGGAATACCACTTGGAATACTGGATTTCGTGGATCCTTCTGGACGCTATCGGATCCTGATGGCGCTGAAAGCCCAGTATTTACTGGGTTTAAGGCACAAAAAAAGACGTCCGTGGACGTCTTTAGATGGTTATTTGGTGGAGCCGGGGGGATTTGAACCCCCGTCCGCCAGTACTCCGCTGTCGGTACTACATGCGTAGCCGTGTCTACTGATTTAATCCGCAGCCGCCCGACGGGCAGGGTGCTTTGGATGAGTTGTGTAAGTTTTAGTCACTTCGCCCACAACGTGCTACGCGACGATCCTGTTCTGTATGACAATCAGTTCGGGTTTACAGGCATCCCCTAGTGATTGCTGGAGCCGAAGCTACCAGAAGCAACGGGTCAAGAGGACTGCTTACGCAGCCAGCTTGTACTCCGCGCCGTAGTTTTCGTCATTGGCAACTATAAAAGTTGCAACAGTGGATTTACGAGTTCTGTTACCAACTCGGCATGCACCTAGAGTTTCGCTACCGGCGTCGAATCCTAATCGGCCCCACACTAGCGTTACGCTAACGTACCTTACGGCACGTGGGATGGAGTATACGCCATTGCGCGGGCGACGTCGACAGCCGGTCCTGTCGCCCGCTTCATGGCTCACGCGCCGCCGCTGCCGGAGCCGCTGCCTTTCTCGGTTTTTTCCAGGCGCTCCAGCACTTTGCTGGTGATGGCGATGCATTCCTTGGTGTCGCCCGAGGCCTGGGCGGCTTTGGCTTTGTCCACCTGCTCGGTAAGGGCCTTGTCCAGGCCTTCGGAGGTGGCGCCGGCGGTGGCCATGCTGTCGTCGATCTTTTGCAGGTTGGTGTTGCAGAGGTCATCGGCGGCGAACACCGGCGAAGCCAGCAGGGTGGCGGCCGCGAACAGGGCCGAAAGCGCGGTACCTTTCATGGGTGTCTCCTCTGGGGCCTCTGGAAGGTGGGCCTGTAGGGTGGACTGTGGGGGATTGGCGGGGGTTCAATCGGGATGGTGGCGGGGCGATATTGAAATGTGGGATGGCACCGGCTTTGCCGGTGTTCGCGGGGCGAGCCCGCTCCCACATGGATCGTGCTTGGGCCGGGGGATACGCTGTGCCAGGTGCCTTTAGCTTGTAAACCATGTCCCCGGTTTGAAATGTAAATGATGTCTCCGGTTTGTACCCGGGGCGAGCCCACACATGGATCTTGGTTGGCTCGGGGATAGGCTATAGCGGGGGCTTTAGGGGGGTGTAGGGATTGGTTTGTCGGGATGGTGGCGGGGCGATGTTGGGGTGGGGGATGGCACCGGCTTTGCCGGTGTTCGCGGCTGAAGCCGCTCCCACAGGGATCGTGCTTGGCTCGGGTATGCGCTGTACCTGTGGGAGCGGCCTTGTGTCGCGAAAGGGCTGCAGAGCAGCCCCGGGGATCTATGCAGCGCTGCTGAGAACCTGGGGCCGCTTTGCGGCCCGATCGCGACACAAGGCCGCTCCCACAAGGGTGAAGGTGTCTGCCTTTAGATGCTGCGTGGCCGGGTAACACGGTCTACCAGGTAGACCAGGCCGTGGTAGTCGATGCCGCTGTGGCTCGACAGGCCTATTTCGCAGGTGCGGCTGGTGGAGATGCCTTCGCTGCAATACTGCACCGCATCCTTCAGGCTGCGCAGCGAGTGGGCGTTGAGCTCGGGGGTGGTGAAGCCTTTGTCACCGGCAAACCCGCAGCAATGGATGCCTTCGGGGATTACCACCTGTTTGCTGCAGCGCCGCGCCAGGTCGATCAAGGCCTGGCTTTCGCCCAGGTGTTGGGTGCTGCAGGTCACGTGCACGGCTACCGGCTCGTCCTGGGGGGTGAACTCCAGGCGGTCGAGCAGGTGGGTGCGGATGAAGCGCACCGGGTCGTACAGGTCCAGCCGGGTTTCGCCCAGGTCTTGCACCAGGCGCAAGGTGCAGGGGCTTGTGTCGCAGTAGATCGGGTCAAGGCCGCCGCGGCTGGCGTGCAGCAGGGCGGTGATCAGCTCCTGGCGCTTGTGCTCGGCCTGCTCGGGGTAACCCTTGGAGGCGAAGGGCTGGCCGCAGCACAGGCTGTCGGCGTTGTCGGGGAACACCACCTGGTAACCGGCCTTTTCCAGCAGGGCGCGGGTTTTGTCCAGCAGCGAGCTTTGCTCGCGGTCGGCATAGGCCGGGCCCATCACCCGTGACACGCAGGCGGCCAGGTACACCACGCGGGGGCGGGCGTCGTTGCTGGCCGGGCCGAAGCTGATCGGGCGCAGGGGTTGTGGCATGGCCGGGGTCCACTGGGGCAGGCGGCCTTTGCTGGCTTTGCTCAGCGAGGCGCTAAGGCGGCCCAGGCGCGGGGCGCCGAGCAGCTTGCGTGCAGTGTTGGCGGCTGTGAGGGTAAGGCGGGCGCCACCCAATGCGGTGTGGAAGTGCTCGGCCAGCCAGTCGGCGGTCTTGTTGTGCTCGGCGGCCTGGCTGCGCAGTTTTTTCACCAGCTCGCCGGTGTTGATACCGACCGGGCAGCGCTGGGCGCACAGGCCGGTGGCGGCGCAGGTGTCGATGCCTTGGTACTGGTAGGTCTGCATCAGTTCGCGGGTGTCGATGCCGGCGCGTTGCTTGGCCTGGATGTCACGCCACATGACGATGCGCTGGCGTGGGCTGAGGGTAAGCCCCTTGGACGGGCACACCGGTTCGCAGAAGCCGCATTCGATGCACTTGTCGACGATTTCGTCGGCGGCAGGCAGCGGCTTGAGGTTTTTCAGGTGGATGTCCGGATCGATGCTCAGCACCACGTCGGGGTTGAGGATGCCGTTGGGGTCGAGCAGGCGCTTGAGCTTCCACATCAGCTGGTAGGCGTCATGGCCCCACTCCAGTTCCACGAACGGTGCCATGTTGCGGCCGGTGCCGTGCTCGGCTTTTAGTGAACCGCCAAACTCCACGGCCACCAGGTGCGCCACGTCGTCCATGAAGGCCTGGTAACGGGCGACTTCCTCGGCGCTGTTGAAGCCTTGGGTGAAGACGAAGTGCAGGTTGCCTTCCAGCGCGTGGCCAAAAATGATCGCTTCGTCATAGCGGTGCTTGTCGAACAGCAGGATCAGGCGGTTGACGCCTTCGGCCAGTTGCTCGACGGGGAAGGTCACGTCTTCGATGATCACCGTGGTGCCGGTCTGGCGCACGGCGCCGACGGCGGGGAAGGTGTCCTTGCGGATTTTCCACAGCTGGTTGTACACGGCCGGGTCTTCGCTGAAGTCCACTTGCTGTTCCAGCGGGAAGTCGGCGATCGAGGCCATTACCTGGTGCAATTGCTCGTGCAGCAGGCTCTGGCTGGCGGCGCGGGACTCGATCAGCAGGGCGCAGGCGTTGTCCGACAGGCCTTTTACCCACAGCGGCATGCCGGGCATGTTCTGCACCGAGCGCAGGCTGCGGCGGTCGAGCAGTTCCACGGCCGAGACCGGCTGCTGCTTTAGCACGGGTACCGCGCGGCAGCAGCTTTCGACGCTGGGGAACACCAGCAGGGCGCTGGCCTTGTGCGGGTGGTCGGGCACGGTGTTGTAGGTGACGGCGCTGATGAAGCCCAGCGTGCCTTCGGAACCCACCAGCAGGTGCTGCAGGATGTCCAGCGGCTGGTCGTAGTCCACCAGTGCGTTCAGCGACAGGCCGGTGGTGTTCTTCAGCCGGTATTTGTGCCGGATGCGCTCGGCCAGCGCGGTGTTGGCGCGGGTCTCGCGGGCCAGGCGGGCCAGCGATTCCAGCAACGCGGCGTGGCTTTTTTCAAAGGCGGCGACGCTGGCTGGGTCTTCGCTGTCCAGGCGGGTGCCGTCGGCCAGCACCAGGCGCAGGCCGGCCAGGGTGTGGTAGGTG
Organism: Pseudomonas fortuita; assembly: GCF_026898135.2. Lineage (NCBI taxonomy): Bacteria > Pseudomonadati > Pseudomonadota > Gammaproteobacteria > Pseudomonadales > Pseudomonadaceae > Pseudomonas > Pseudomonas fortuita. The sequence goes on along the minus strand of NZ_CP114035.2, from coordinate 5,440,676 downwards.
TTCTGCGCGGTGCCGCAGCACATGCCGCTGGCGTTGTTGGCAACGATGCCGCCAATTTTGCAGGCGTTGATCGAGGCCGGGTCGGGGCCGATCTTGCGCCCGAAGGGGGCCAGCCAGGCGTTGGCCTGGGCGCCGATCACGCCGGGTTGCAGGCGGATCTGCTCGCCCTGGCCACGGATTTCGCGGCCGTTCCAGTTATCGCCGAGCACAATCAGCACCGAGTCGGTGATGGCCTGGCCAGACAGGCTGGTGCCGGCTGCGCGGAAGGTGACCGGCACCCGCTCGCGCTGGGCCAGTTTGATCAGGCCGACCACTTCGTCCTCGGACTCGACGCGCACCACCAGCTTTGGGATCAGCCGGTAGAAGCTGGCGTCGGTGCCAAAGGCTAGGGTGGAGGTGGGGTCGTCGAAGCGGCGTTCGGCGGGTATCAGGCGCTCGGCATCACGCAGGAACGCGGCGGGCAAGCTCATACAGTCTCCTCGCGGGGCTGTGGCGTCTGTGCGCCACATGCCCCGGGTCAATCAGGCGGTGTTTCTTGCAGGCGGTCAGGCGCCCAGTTCGCGTACCAGCGAGTCACGGGTGATCTCGCTGATCGACTTGGCGCCGGTCAGCACCATGGCCACGCGCATTTCCTTCTCGAACAGCTCAAGCAGGTTCTTCACCCCGGCCTGGCCATGCACGGCAAGGGCGTAGAGGAAGGCGCGGCCGATCAGTACGGTGTCGGCGCCCAGGGCGATCATGCGCACCACGTCGAGGCCACTGCGGATGCCGGAGTCGGCCAGAATCTTCAGGTCGCCTTTGACGGCGTCGGCAATGGCCGGCAGGGCGCGGGCGCTGGACAGCACGCCATCGAGCTGGCGGCCGCCGTGGTTGGACACCACAATGCCGTCGGCGCCGAACTTGACCGCATCGCGGGCGTCATCGGCATCCAGAATGCCCTTGATGATCATTGGGCCGTCCCAGTACTCGCGGATCCACTCCAGGTCTTTCCAGGAGATGGACGGGTCGAAGTTGTTACCCAGCCAGCCGATATAGTCGGCCAGGCCGGTGGGGTTGCCGCGGTACTTGGAGATGTTGCCCAGGTCGTGCGGGCGGCCCATCACCCCAACATCCCACGCCCACTCGGGGTGGGTCATGGCTTGCAGCACGCGGCGCAGCGGGCCGTTGCGGCCGCTCATGCCCGAGTGGGCATCGCGGTAGCGGGCGCCGGGTACCGGCATGTCGACGGTGAACACCAGGGTTTTGACCCCGGCGGCCTTGGCCCGCTCCAGGGCATTGCGCATGAAGCCGCGGTCCTTCAGCACGTACAGCTGGAACCACATCGGCCGGTCGATGGCCGGGGCCACTTCTTCGATCGGGCACACCGACACGGTAGACATCGTGAACGGGATGCCGTGGGCGGCCGCTGCACGCGCCGCCTGCACTTCGCCACGGCGGGCGTACATGCCGGTGAGGCCGACCGGGGCCAGGGCCACCGGCATGCTCAGGGTTTCGTCGAACAGCTTGGTTTCCAGGCTGAGCTCGGACATGTTGTTCAGCACGCGCTGGCGCAGGGCAATGCCGGCCAGGTCCGACACGTTGTGGCGCAGGGTGTGCTCGGCGTAGGCGCCGCCGTCGGCGTAGTGGAACAGGAAAGGAGGCAGCTTGCGTTGGGCCGCGGCGCGATAGTCGGTAGAGGCAGAAATGATCATGGATTCTCGCAGCGTTGCTTGTGGGGAGGGCCGGGCGCGCGATGGCGCCCGGCCCCTTTCACTTTAGTGATGAACCAGCATGCCGGTCAGCCAGTAAGCCTGCACCAAGGTGATCAGGCCCACGATGGTGGCAAAGAACAGGCTGTGCTTGACGGTGAAGCGGAACAGGTCGGATTCCTTGCCCACCAGGCCGGTGGCGGCGCAGGCCACGGCAATGGACTGCGGCGAGATCATCTTGCCGGTCACGCCGCCGCTGGTGTTGGCCGCTACCAGCAAGGTGTCGTTGACGCCGATCTGGTGTGCGGTGGTGGCCTGCAGCGAGCTGAACAGGGCGTTGGACGAGGTGTCCGAACCGGTCAGGAACACGCCCAGCCAGCCAAGGAACGGCGAGAAGAACGGGAACGCGGCGCCGGTGCCGGCCAGTACCAGGGCCATGGTCGAGGACATGCCCGAGTAGTTGGTGACGAAGGCGAAGGCCAGCACCATGCCGATCGACAGGATAGGCCAGCGCAGCTCCCAGAAGGTCTCTTTGAAAGTGGTCAGACCAGTTTTGAAGTTTATCTTCAGCACTGCCATGGAAATCAGCGCCGAGAGGAAGATCGCGGTGCCGGTGGCGGAGATCGGGTCGAGCTTGAACACCGCTGGCATGGCAGTGGGCGCGGCAACGATCGGTGCGGTCTTGATCACCAACTGGTCGAGGTGCGGGATGGCGAAGTTGAAGACGAAGTTGTACATCGCGCCGCCCGGGGCGAACGCTGCCTTGAACGGCTTCAGGGTCCAGATGGTGACCAGTACGGTCAGGATCAGGAACGGCGACCAAGCCTTGAAGATTTCGCCAAAGCTGTAAGGGCTAGGCTGGCTGCCGCTTGGCTGCACAACGGCTGCGCCGACGCTGCCTTTGGCTTCGCTGAACGAACGCTTTGGCTGCCAGACTTTCAGGAACAGGGTGAGGCAGATCAGGCTGGCCAGCGCCGAGGTGATGTCGGGCAGTTCAGGGCCGATGAAGTTCGAGGTGAAGTACTGGGTGACGGCGAAGCTCAGGCCGGCGACCAGGGCGGCAGGCCAGGTTTCTTTCACGCCACGCAGGCCGTCCATCATGAACACCAGCCAGAACGGCACGAACAGCGACAGCAGCGGCAGCTGGCGGCCAGTCATGGCGCCGATGTGGAAGGCGTCGATGCCGGTGACCTGGCCGGCCACGATGATCGGGATGCCCAGGGCGCCGAAGGCCACGGGGGCGGTGTTGGCGATCAGGCACAGGCCGGCGGCGTACAACGGGTTGAAGCCCAGGCCCACCAGCAGTGCGGCAGTGATTGCCACAGGGGCGCCGAAGCCCGCCGCGCCTTCGAGGAAGGCACCGAAGCAGAAGCCGATCAGCAGCACTTGCAAGCGCTGGTCGTCGGTAATCGACAGCACCGAGCTGCGGATCACTTCGAACTGGCCGCTCTTCACCGTGAGTTTGTACAGGAACACCGCGGCAACGATGATCCAGGCAATCGGCCAGAGGCCGTAGAGGAAGCCGTAACCCGCGGCGGCGAGGGCCATGTCGACAGGCATCTGGAAGGCGAAGATCGCCACCAGGATCGACAGGGCAAGGGTGATGCTGCCCGCTACGTGGCCTTTCAGGCGGAACACGGCGAGGGCAAGGAAGAAGAACACGATAGGGATGACTGCCGCCAGTGCGGACAGGCCAAGACTACCAAGCGGGCTATAGAGTTGTTGCCAGGTTTGCATATGGGGTGGCCCCTAATTGTTGTTGGTCAGCACTGGCATTGGATAATTGGTAAGACCAATTTACAATGGCTGGTCGCTAGGTTAAAAGCGCTGTCGTGGGTGTGTCAATTTGTCCTGTGCAAAACTTTGGTCGCGGGCCGATGAGCGGGCGCCTGATGCGCTGGCAAAATCGCGGCTTGATGGGTGTTTGCGCGGCCTGGATCGGCGAGAATAGGCGCCCCTGAAATTTGCCGGGGGTTTGTGGAGAGCATGTGATGGTTTTTGATCAGGTCCGCCAACGGCGCCTGTCCGACGACATCGTCGATCGGTTGGAAGGGATGATTCTGGAAGGCACGCTGACCTCGGGGCAGCGGCTGCCGGCCGAACGCGCCCTTGCCGAGCAGTTCGGCGTGTCCCGCCCGTCACTGCGTGAGGCGATCCAGAAGCTGGTGGCCAAAGGGCTGCTGGTCAGCCGCCAGGGCGGGGGCAATTTTGTTGCCGAGTCACTGGGCTCTACCTTCAGCGACCCACTGCTGCAGTTGCTTGAGCACAGTGCCGAGGCGCAGCGCGACCTGCTCGAATTTCGCCATACCCTGGAGGCGTCGTGCGCCTACTACGCCGCCCAGCGCGCCACCGACCCGGACCGGGCGCGTTTGAAGGCGGCCTTCGATGCGTTGCAAGACTGCTACACCCGGGTCGATGAAGTGACCCGGGCGGAGGAGGGCGCGGCGGATGCACGCTTTCACCTGGCGATTGCCGAGGCCAGCCATAACGCGGTCTTGCTGCACACCATTCGGGGCTTGTTCGACCTGCTCAAGCGCAACGTGGTGACCAACATTGGCGGCATGTATCAGCAGCGCACCGAAACCCGGGACATGCTGATCAGTCAGCACCGGGAGCTGTACCTGGCGATTGTCGAGGGCAGGGCGGAAGATGCGCGGGAAGTGTCCAGCCGGCACATTCTGTATGTGCAGGAGGTGCTGGAAGAAGCGCATGAAGAGGCGCAGCGTGTGGCGCGCGCGGAACGGCGCAGCGGGCGCTGAGGTTTGTATAAGCAGTGCTGGCCTCTTCGCGGGGCAAGCCCGCTCCCACAGGACCCTCACAGCTTTCAAGGGCTGTGAAGGCCGTGTGGGAGCGGGCGTGCCCGCGAAGAGGCCGGAACAGGCTAAAGACCGATTAGTCTTCCTTGCCCTTGTTCCGCACAACCCGCTGCAGCTCGCGGTTGGAATCGCGTTCGCGCACGGTGTCGCGCTTGTCGAATTCCTTCTTGCCCTTGCCCAGTGCGATTTCGCACTTGATCAGGTGCTTGCTCCAGTACAGCGACAACGCCACGCAGGTGTAGCCTTTTTGCGCTACAGCCGCTTCCAGCCGCTCGAGCTCACGCTTGTTCAGCAGCAGCTTGCGGGTGCGGATGGGGTCGGCGATGACGTGGGTGCTGGCAGTGGTCAGCGGGGTGATGTGGCTGCCGAACAGCCAGGCCTCACCGTCCTTGAGCAGCACGTAACTGTCAACGAGGTGCGCCTTGCCAGCTCGCAGGCTTTTTACTTCCCAGCCGGACAGGACCAGCCCGGCCTCGAACTTGTGTTCGATGAAGTAATCGTGTCGCGCTTTTTTATTCTGCGCGATGGTCCCGGTCGGATGTTTTTTTTGCTTAGCCATAGGGGCGGCATTATAGGCAAAGCCGCGCGTCGTTCGCTATGGGATTTCGGTGTGCTTGAGCCACCGGAATGAATACCGGACAATACAAACCCTGTCATACGCACAGAACCTGTTTTCGGCACGCTGCGAAGCGAAGCCACCCAGCCTTGGAAGTGACGCCTGGATGACTACCCATATTCAACGCTCCGCCCTGCTGCCATACCCCGCCCAGGCGCTCTACGATCTGGTCAACGATGTGGCCAGCTACCCAGAGTTTCTGCCGTGGTGCTCGGCCTCGACGGTGATCGATGCCAGTGATACGCACATGCATGCCAAACTGGAGGTGGCCAAGGGCGGCATGAGCCAGTACTTCGTCACGCGTAATGTGCTGGTGCCGGGGCAGTCGATCGAGATGAACCTTGAAGAGGGGCCTTTCACGCAGCTGCATGGCGTGTGGGTGTTCAAACCGTTGGGCGAAAAGGCCTGCAAGATCAGCCTGGACCTGTCCTTCGATTATGCCGGGCCGATTGTGCGCGCCACGTTGGGCCCGCTGTTCAATCAGGCGGCCAACACACTGGTCGACGCGTTCTGCCAGCGTGCCAAGCAATTGAATGGCTGACGGATAAGCCGCAAACAAAAAGCCCGGACCAGGTCCGGGCTTTTTTGCATCTGCTGTTCCCGGTTAACGGGTTTCCAGCGGTGCCGGGGTCGGGACCGGGGTGGTCTCGATGGTGTCGATTTCGCGCTGAATGGCCTCTTCAGTCGAACCAGGCTTGGCTGGTTTTTCTTCAGGCTGCGCTGCTGGCTGTTCGGTCTGGCCTGGCTCGGTGGCCGGGCTGACGGTGGTGTCGCTGCTGCCACCGAGGATTTCCTGGTCGCGGCTGACGCCTGGCATGAAGTCGCCCGACAAGCTGACCAGTTGGTCGCTTTCGTTGAAGAAGATGCTCATGCGCTCTTGCTGGCGTTTACCACCACCCGGCTGCAGGCTGTACAGGTAATCCCAACGGTTGGTGTGGAAGGTGTCCTGAATCAGCGGGTTGCCCATGATAAACCTTACTTGCCGGCGGGTCATTCCCGGGCGTAATTGGTCTATCATGTCCTGCGTGACGACATTGCCCTGCTGGATGTCGATTTTGTAAACCCCGGGAAACGAGCAACCGGCGAGTGCGAGCAGTCCCACTAGGGTGAGGCTGGTTAGCAAGAGCTTGGTGTTTTGCATCGGTGGGCGACTTCCACTATCTTGGCTGGACAACGTAAACCCCGATCATACCCGTATTAAGAGAAGCTGCGAAGCAGCATCGGCGAGAAAGCTGACCATGGTTGAAAATAGCGAATTGCGCAAAGCCGGTCTCAAGGTGACCCTGCCTCGAGTCAAGATCCTTCAGATGCTCGATTCCACCGAGCAGCGTCACATGAGTGCCGAGGATGTTTACAAGGCACTGATGGAAGCAGGCGAGGACGTAGGCCTGGCCACCGTCTATCGCGTACTGACCCAGTTCGAAGCGGCGGGGCTGGTGGTTCGCCACAACTTCGACGGCGGCCATGCAGTGTTCGAGCTGGCCGATGGCGGTCACCACGACCATATGGTGAACGTGGATACCAGTGAAGTCATCGAGTTCATGGATGCCGAAATCGAGAAGCGCCAGCGCGAAATCGTAGCCGAGCATGGCTTTGAGCTGGTGGACCACAATCTGGTCCTGTATGTGCGTAAGAAGAAGTAACGGTTTTTATCGTTATGAATGACAAAGGCGACCTTCGGGTCGCCTTTGTGCTTTCTGCTTCGGGCAGATTAATTTGCTTGCCGGCGATAGGGCCAGTACAGGTAGCATCAGGCCTTGCCAGAAACCACCATCTTGCGCGCATGCGCCAGGGATTCCTTGGTCAGGTCAATGCCGCCCAGCATTCGCGCCACTTCCTCGACCCGCTCACGCTTGCCCAGGCTGGCCACGGCGGTGTGGGTGGTGTCGCTGTTGCGCACCTTGTGCACAAACAGGTGGTGATGCCCTTGCGCAGCGACCTGTGGCAAGTGGGTCACGGTCAGTACCTGGCCGCGCTCGCCCAGGCGGCGCAACAACTGGCCGACAATTTCGGCCGTAGGGCCGCCAATACCTACGTCGACTTCGTCGAACACCAGGGTAGGTATGCGTGATGTCTGCGCGGTAATCACCTGGATCGCCAGGCTGATACGCGACAGTTCGCCACCTGAGGCCACCTTTGCCAGGCCCTTGAGCGGTTGGCCGGGGTTGGCGCTGACCAACAGTTCGATCTGCTCCAGGCCATGCGGTGACAGGTCTGCGCCCTCGGTGGGAGTGAGCTCGATACGGAACCGCCCGCCGGGCATGCCCAGGCGCTGGATTTCCTGCTCGACGGCGCCCGCCAGTTGCTGCGCGGCTTGCTGGCGCAGGGCGCTGAGCTCGCGAGCCCGCTCTTTATAGTGGTGTGCGAAAGCGGCCAGTTCTTCGCCTAGGCGCTCGATCGACTCATCACTGGCGTTCAGGCCTTCGATCTCTTCCATCAACTGTTGTTGCAGGTGAGGCAGTTCAGTGGGGTGCACGCGGTGTTTGCGTGCCAGCGTATAAATGGTGTCCAGGCGCTCTTCCAGTGCTTGCAAGCGCATCGGGTCGGCGTCGAAATTGTCGAGGAAGCGATTGAGTTCGCCCACGGCTTCCTCGACCTGAATCTGTGCGCTGGCGATCAGGTTGGCTGCTTCGCTGAGTGCCTTGGGCGAGTGGGTAGCGGCACCCAGGCGGTTCAGGCTGGAGGTGAGGGCGCTGAGCACGTTGCCCGAATCGCTTTCACTGCACTGGTCGATCACCTGGCGACAAATGCCGAACAGGGCTTCGGCGCTGGTCAGGTTCTTGTGTTCCTGTTCCAGTTGCTCCAGTTCGTGCTCACCCAGGCCAAGGTTGTCCAGCTCTTCCAGCTGGTAGCTGAGCAGTTGATGGCGGGCACGCTGCTCGTCACCCGAATTGGACAGCCGCTCCAGCTCTAGGCGGGTCTGGTTCCAGCGCTTGGCGGCCAGGTGCACCTGGCGGGCCAGGTCGACGGCGCCGGCGTACTCGTCGAGCAGGCGGCGGTGGGTGTCGGTCTTGAGCAGCGATTGGTGCTCGTGCTGGCTGTGGATATCGATCAGCAGCTCGCCCAGCGCCTTGAGGTCGCCCAGCGGGCACGGCGTGCCATTGATGTAGCCGCGGCTGCGGCCTTCAGCGGTGATTACCCGGCGCAGGATGCACAGGCCGTCGTTGTCCAGGTCGCGTTCGGCCAGCCAGGCGTGGGCCTCGGGGATGTCTACCAGGTCGAAGGTGGCGAGGATGTCCGCCTTGTCGGTGCCAGGGCGCACCACGCCACTGTCGGCCCGATCGCCCAGGGCCAGGCCGAGGGCGTCGAGCATGATCGATTTGCCAGCGCCGGTCTCACCCGTGATGACGGACATGCCGCGGGCAATTTCGAGGTCGAGGTGCTCGACGATGGCGTAGTTGTGAATGGACAGGTGCACCAGCATGGGGGCGGCTCCCGAAAGTCAGGTCTGGTTATTTATACAGTACTTTTTTCGGGCCTGCCAATGCCCTTCACAGAATCTGTTGCAGTGGGGAAAAGCACCTTGCCCCCTTGAAGCTGGTTTTTCCGGCCCCATATAGCCGACATCACAGGCGAGCCTGGCTCGCAGTCTACAAAATTGCGCAGGAGAGACCCCATGGCTGATGAACAGCTGAACGAGAAAGACCTTAACGTGGAAGAAACCGGTGCAGGTACTGCAGCTGACACCCGTGTTCTGGAGCTCGAGGAACAGCTGGCCGCAGCCAAGGACCAGGCGCTGCGCGCCGTTGCCGACGTGCAGAACGTGCGCCGTCGTGCCGAGCAGGATGTGGAGAAAGCCCACAAGTTTGCCCTGGAGAAGTTCTCCAGCGACCTGCTGCCGGTGATCGACAGCCTGGAGCTGGCCCTGGCCCACTCCAGCGCCGAGGACGAGCACGTCAAGCAGATCCGCGAAGGCGTCGAGCTGACCCTGAAGATGTTCCAGGACACCCTCAAGCGCTACAACCTCGAAGCGGTCGACCCGCACGGCCAGCCGTTCAACCCTGAGCACCACCAGGCCATGGCCATGCAGGAAAACGGCGAAGTCGAGCCAAACAGCGTGCTGAATGTGTTCCAGAAGGGTTACCTGCTGAACGGCCGCCTGCTGCGCCCCGCCATGGTGGTGGTCAGCAAGGCGCCGAGCGCGGCGCAACCCTCGATCAATGAAAAGGCTTGAAATCCATCGGGGCATCCCCATCTAGGTGTCAAGCCTTCAAGTATTACCGCAGTTGGCCAAAGTAGTCGCTGCTACCAAATTCAAGTTTCGGGAGAGTTAACATGGGTAAAATCATCGGTATCGACCTGGGGACCACCAACTCGTGCGTCTCCATTCTGGAAAACGGTAACGTCAAGGTCATCGAAAACGCCGAAGGTGCGCGTACTACCCCTTCGATCGTGGCCTACGCCAACGATGGCGAAATCCTGGTAGGTCAGTCGGCCAAGCGCCAGGCTGTGACCAACCCGCACAACACCCTGTTCGCAGTGAAGCGCCTGATTGGCCGCCGCTTCGAAGAAGATGTCGTGCAAAAAGACATCAAGCTGGTGCCGTACAAGATCGTCAAGGCGAACAACGGTGACGCCTGGGTCGAAGCGGCTGGCAAGGAAATGGCTCCGCCGCAAATCAGCGCCGAAGTCCTGAAGAAAATGAAGAAGACCGCCGAAGACTACCTCGGCGAGCCAGTGACCGAAGCGGTCATCACCGTTCCGGCCTACTTCAACGACAGCCAGCGTCAGGCTACCAAAGACGCCGGTCGTATCGCTGGCCTGGACGTAAAGCGCATCATCAACGAGCCGACCGCCGCTGCACTGGCGTACGGCATGGACAAGGCCAAGGGCGACCACACCGTCATCGTTTATGACCTGGGTGGTGGTACCTTCGACGTTTCGGTCATCGAAATCGCCGAAGTCGACGGTGAGCACCAGTTCGAAGTACTGGCTACCAACGGCGACACCTTCCTGGGTGGCGAAGACTTCGACATGCGCCTGATCGACTACCTTGTCGACGAGTTCAAGAAAGAGTCGGGCATGGACCTGAAGAACGATCCTCTGGCCCTGCAGCGCCTGAAAGAAGCCGCAGAAAAAGCCAAGATCGAACTGTCGTCCGCTCAGTCGACCGACGTCAACCTGCCGTACATCACTGCAGATGCCACCGGTCCTAAGCACCTGAACGTGAAGATCTCCCGCGCCAAGCTGGAGTCGCTGGTCGAAGACCTGGTCAAGCGTACCATCGAGCCTTGCCGCATCGCCCTGAAAGACGCCGGCATCGACGCCAGCAAGATCGACGACGTGATCCTGGTCGGCGGTCAGACCCGTATGCCGCTGGTGCAGAAAGAAGTAGCCGACTTCTTCGGTAAAGAAGCCCGCAAGGACGTCAACCCGGACGAAGCCGTTGCCATGGGCGCTGCTATCCAGGGTGCTGTTCTGGCCGGTGACGTGAAAGACGTACTGCTGCTGGACGTCAGCCCGCTGACTCTGGGTATCGAAACCATGGGCGGCGTGATGACTGCGCTGATCGAGAAGAACACCACCATCCCGACCAAGAAGTCGCAGGTGTTCTCCACTGCCGATGACAACCAGGGCGCCGTGACCATTCACGTACTGCAAGGCGAGCGTAAGCAGGCTGCGCAGAACAAGTCGCTGGGCAAGTTCGACCTGGCTGACATTCCGCCAGCACCGCGTGGCGTTCCACAAATCGAAGTAACCTTCGACATCGACGCCAACGGCATCCTGCACGTAGGCGCGAAAGACAAGGCTACCGGCAAGACTCAGTCGATCGTGATCAAGGCCAACTCCGGCCTGTCGGACGAAGAGATCGAGCGCATGGTGCGTGACGCCGAGGCCAACGCCGAGGAAGACCGCAAGTTCGAAGAGCTGGCCGCTGCCCGTAACCAGGGTGATGCACTGGTTCACTCGACCCGCAAGATGGTCGCTGACGCGGGTGACAAGGTCACCGCTGAAGAGAAAACTGCCATCGAAGCGGCTGTGGTTGCCCTGGAAGCCGCCGTCAAAGGCGACGACAAGGCTGCCATCGATGCCAAGGTCGAGGAGCTGTCCAAGGTCTCTGCCCCGGTTGCCCAGAAAATGTACGCCGAGCAGTCGGCTGAACAGCCTCAGGGTGGCGCGCAGCAGGCCGAGCCGGAAGCCAAGCACGATGACGTGGTTGACGCCGAGTTCGAAGAAGTGAAAGACAACAACAAGCAGTAATCCCTGCATGTTGTCGGCCAGCTCACCGCCGTTTGGCGGTGAGCTGGTAGGATGTCGCCGCGCGGGGGCTTGCTCCCGCGTTGGCGTATCTGGAATTCGAGAATTTTTACAGCATCTGTCAGCCACCTTTGGAGGCGCAGGCAGGTGCTGATGGCGCGGCGCAGATGCCAGACGCCCAACAAGGTGCAAATGACCTATGTCCAAGCGTGATTATTATGAGGTTCTGGGCGTCGAGCGCGGCGCCAGTGAGTCTGACCTCAAAAAGGCTTACCGCCGTTTGGCGATGAAGTACCACCCGGACCGCAACCCGGGTGACAAAGAGTCTGAAGACAAGTTCAAGGAGGCCAACGAGGCCTACGAAGTGCTGTCTGATGCCAGCAAGCGCGCGGCGTTCGACCAGTATGGCCACGCAGGTGTCGACCCAAGCATGGGCGGTGGTGGTGCCGGCTTCGGTGGCGCCAACTTCTCCGATATCTTCGGTGATGTGTTCAGCGACTTCTTCGGTGGCGGTCGCGGTGGCGGCCGTGGCGGTGCCCAGCGCGGCAGCGACCTGCGCTACACCCTGGAGCTGAACCTGGAAGAAGCGGTGCGTGGCACCACGGTCAGCATCCGTGTGCCTACCTTGGTCAACTGCCAGCCTTGCGATGGTTCTGGCGCCAAGAAGGGTTCGACCCCGTCCACCTGCCCCACTTGTGGTGGCATCGGCCAGGTGCGCATGCAGCAAGGCTTCTTCTCGGTGCAGCAGACCTGCCCGCGCTGCCATGGCCAAGGCAAGATCATTACCGACCCGTGCGCCTCGTGCCACGGCGAGGGCCGTGTCGAGGAATACAAGACGCTGTCGGTCAAGGTGCCGGCAGGTGTCGATACCGGTGACCGCATCCGCCTGTCGGGCGAGGGCGAGGCTGGGGCCCATGGTGGCCCGACTGGCGACCTGTACGTGGTGATCAGTGTGCGTGAGCACGAGATCTTCCAGCGCGATGGCAAGCACTTGTACTGCGAAGTGCCAATCAGCTTCACCGATGCCGCCCTGGGTGGCGAGCTGGAAGTGCCCACCCTCGATGGCCGCGTGAAACTGAAAATTCCGGAAGGTACTCAAACGGGCAAGCAGTTCCGCCTGCGTGGCAAGGGCGTGGCGCCAGTCCGCGGTGGTGGTGCCGGTGACCTGCTGTGCCGGGTGGCGGTGGAAACCCCGGTCAACCTCAGCCGCCGTCAGCGCGAGCTGCTCGAAGAGCTGCGTGACTCGCTGGAAGGCGACAGCTCCCACTCGCCCAAGGCCAGTGGCTGGTTCGATGGCGTGAAGCGCTTCTTCGGCGATCTCTGACAAGGAACAGGCTATGCGACGTATTGCAGTGATGGGTGCGGCAGGGCGGATGGGTAAGACCCTTATCGAAGCCGTGCAGCAAACCCCGGGTGCCGGGTTGACGGCGGCGATCGATCGTCCTGATAGTTCGCTGGTCGGGGCCGACGCCGGTGAGCTGGCGGCACTTGGCCGGATTGGCGTGCTGTTGTCCGATGATCTGGCCAAGGTCGCCGATGAATTCGATGTGCTCATCGACTTCACTCACCCCTCGGTCACCCTGAAAAACCTGGCGTTTTGCCGCAAGCACGGCAAGGCGATGATCATTGGCACCACCGGTTTTACAGCTGAAGAGAAGCAGCTGTTGGCCGAGGCCGGCAAGGACATTCCAATCGTGTTCGCCGCCAACTTCAGCGTGGGTGTAAACCTTAGCCTGAAGCTGCTGGACATGGCAGCGCGGGTGCTGGGCGATGATGTCGACATCGAGATCATCGAGGCGCACCACCGGCACAAGGTCGATGCACCTTCGGGCACTGCGCTGCGCATGGGTGAGGTCGTTGCCAATGCGCTGGGCCGAGACCTGCAGGAAGTGGCCGTGTATGGCCGTGAGGGGCAGACCGGCGCGCGTGATCGCAAGACCATCGGTTTCGCGACTGTGCGGGCTGGTGATGTGGTGGGTGACCACACCGTGCTGTTCGCTGCCGAAGGCGAGCGCCTGGAAATTACCCACAAGGCTTCCAGTCGCATGACCTTCGCCAAGGGCGCCGTGCGTGCGGCGCTGTGGCTGGATGGGCGCGCGCCTGGCCTGTACGACATGCAGGATGTGCTCGAGCTGCGCTAAGCCGTTCGAGTGGTGTTGGCTTCTTCGCGGGCTTGCCCGCTCCCACAGGCATTGCGCAGGTCTTGGGGTCTGTGGTGTTCCTGTGGGAGCGGGCGAGCCCGCGAAGAAGCCCCCGCCGATGTCAGTCTGTCGCATTGATGTGTTTTAGAGACACATATGCGGTAGACCGAAAACGCACTTTTCTGTAAGCTACAGCTTTAGTGTGTCCACTAAAAGCGCGCAGCGAATTGAATTCAGCACATGAAAGCGGGGTGACGTGTCCATACGTCACTCCGCTTTTTTGCAACCTGCGATCGCCCTTTCATGCTTGATTTACGGGAGGTCTTCTTGACAAAGCCAGCCATACTCGCCCTTGCCGACGGCAGTATTTTTCGCGGTGAAGCCATCGGTGCCGACGGTCAGACCGTTGGTGAGGTGGTGTTCAACACCGCTATGACCGGCTACCAGGAAATCCTTACAGACCCTTCCTACGCGCAGCAAATCGTTACCCTGACCTATCCGCACATCGGCAACACCGGCACTACGCCGGAAGATGCCGAGTCGAACCGCGTCTGGTCCGCTGGCCTGGTCATCCGTGACCTGCCGCTGCTGGCCAGCAACTGGCGCAACACCCAGTCGCTGCCTGAGTACCTCAAGGCCAACAACGTTGTTGCCATCGCCGGCATCGACACCCGTCGCCTGACCCGTATCCTGCGTGAAAAAGGCGCTCAGAACGGTTGCATCCTCGCCGGTGACAACATCAGCGAAGAGGCAGCCATCGCCGCCGCCCGTGGCTTCCCTGGCCTGAAGGGCATGGACCTGGCCAAGGTCGTTTCCACCAAGGAGCGTTACGAGTGGCGCTCCAGTGTGTGGGAGCTGAAAACCGACAGCCACCCGACCATCGAAGCTGCCGACCTGCCGTACCACGTGGTCGCCTTCGACTACGGCGTCAAGCTGAACATCCTGCGCATGCTGGTTGCCCGTGGCTGCCGCGTGACTGTGGTGCCGGCCCAGACCCCGGCCAGCGAAGTGCTGGCACTCAACCCGGACGGTGTGTTCCTGTCCAACGGCCCTGGTGACCCCGAGCCGTGCGACTATGCCATTCAGGCGATCAAGGAAATTCTCGAAACCGAGATTCCGGTATTCGGCATTTGCCTCGGCCACCAACTGCTGGCCCTGGCGTCCGGTGCCAAGACCGTGAAAATGGGCCACGGTCACCACGGCGCCAACCACCCGGTCCAGGACCTGGATACCGGCGTGGTCATGATCACCAGCCAGAACCACGGTTTTGCTGTTGACGAAGCCACCCTGCCGGGCAACGTTCGCGCCATCCACAAGTCGCTGTTCGACGGCACCCTGCAGGGTATCGAGCGCACCGACAAGAGCGCGTTCAGCTTCCAGGGCCACCCTGAAGCGAGCCCTGGCCCGACCGACGTCGCGCCACTGTTCGATCGTTTCACCGATGCCATGGCCAAGCGCCGCTGAGCATCCTGCTTCAAGGCCCCGGGCCGGCTCGCGCCGCGCCCGGAAGCGCCTGACCCAGATTGTTCAAAGCGGCTTGCCGACTGACCCCGGATTTGAGTGACCACCATGCCAAAACGTACAGACATCAAAAGCATCCTGATTCTCGGTGCCGGCC
Organism: Pseudomonas fortuita; assembly: GCF_026898135.2. Classification (NCBI taxonomy): domain Bacteria; kingdom Pseudomonadati; phylum Pseudomonadota; class Gammaproteobacteria; order Pseudomonadales; family Pseudomonadaceae; genus Pseudomonas; species Pseudomonas fortuita. The sequence goes on along the minus strand of NZ_CP114035.2, from coordinate 5,425,599 downwards.
CGATCGTGATCGGCCAGGCCTGTGAATTCGACTACTCCGGCGCCCAGGCCTGCAAGGCCCTGCGCGAGGAAGGTTTCCGCGTCATCCTGGTGAACTCCAACCCAGCCACCATCATGACCGACCCGGCCATGGCCGACGCCACCTACATTGAGCCGATCAAGTGGCAATCGGTGGCCAAGATCATCGAGAAAGAACGCCCGGACGCCGTCTTGCCGACCATGGGCGGCCAGACCGCACTGAACTGCGCGCTGGACCTGGAGCGCCACGGCGTTCTGGAGAAGTTCGGCGTAGAGATGATCGGTGCCAACGCCGACACCATCGACAAGGCTGAAGACCGCTCGCGCTTCGACAAGGCGATGAAGGACATCGGCCTGGAGTGCCCCCGCTCCGGTATCGCCCACAGCATGGAAGAGGCCTATGCGGTCCTCGAGAAGCTTGGCTTCCCGTGCATCATTCGCCCGTCGTTCACCATGGGTGGCACTGGCGGTGGTATCGCTTACAACCGTGAAGAATTCGAAGAAATCTGCACCCGCGGTCTGGACCTGTCGCCGACCAAAGAGCTGCTGATCGACGAATCGCTGATCGGCTGGAAAGAGTACGAGATGGAAGTGGTCCGCGACAAAAAGGACAACTGCATCATCGTTTGCTCGATCGAAAACTTTGACCCGATGGGCGTGCACACCGGTGACTCGATCACCGTTGCTCCCGCGCAGACCCTGACGGACAAGGAATACCAGATCATGCGCAACGCCTCGCTGGCGGTGCTGCGTGAAATCGGTGTTGAAACCGGCGGTTCCAACGTGCAGTTCGGTATCTGCCCGAACACCGGCCGCATGGTCGTCATCGAGATGAACCCGCGGGTATCGCGTTCGTCCGCCCTGGCTTCGAAGGCTACCGGCTTCCCGATCGCCAAGATCGCCGCCAAGCTGGCCATCGGTTACACCCTCGACGAACTGCAGAACGACATCACCGGCGGCCGCACCCCGGCTTCCTTCGAGCCGTCGATCGACTACGTCGTCACCAAGCTGCCGCGCTTTGCCTTCGAGAAATTCCCGAAAGCCGACGCCCGCCTGACCACCCAGATGAAATCCGTGGGTGAGGTCATGGCCATCGGCCGTACCTTCCAGGAGTCCCTGCAAAAAGCCCTGCGTGGCCTGGAAGTGGGTGCCTGTGGCCTGGACCCGAAAGTCGACCTGGCCAGCCCGGAAGCTGCCGGCATCCTCAAGCGCGAGCTGACCGTGCCGGGCGCCGAGCGTATCTGGTACGTGGCTGACGCCATGCGTTCGGGCATGACCTGCGAAGAGATCTTTGCCCTGACCGGCATCGACATGTGGTTCCTGGTGCAGATGGAAGATCTGATCAAGGAAGAAGAGAAGGTCAAGACCCTGGCCCTGTCGTCGATCGACAAGAGCCTGATGCTGCGCCTCAAGCGCAAAGGTTTCTCGGACCAGCGCCTGGCTGTGCTGCTGGGTATCACCGACAAGAACCTGCGCCGTCACCGTCACAAGCTCGAAGTCTTCCCGGTGTACAAGCGCGTCGACACCTGCGCTGCCGAGTTCGCCACCGACACTGCCTACCTGTACTCCACCTACGAGGAAGAGTGCGAGGCCAACCCGTCGACTCGCGACAAGATCATGATCCTGGGTGGCGGCCCGAACCGTATCGGCCAAGGCATCGAGTTCGACTACTGCTGCGTACACGCCGCCCTGGCGCTGCGTGACGACGGTTACGAGACCATCATGGTCAACTGCAACCCGGAAACCGTCTCCACCGACTACGACACTTCTGACCGCCTGTACTTCGAGCCGCTGACGCTGGAAGACGTGCTGGAAGTGTGCCGCGTCGAGAAGCCAAAAGGCGTGATCGTCCATTACGGCGGCCAGACCCCGCTGAAACTGGCCCGCGCCCTGGAAGAAGCCGGCGTACCGATCATCGGTACCAGCCCGGACGCCATCGACCGCGCCGAAGACCGTGAGCGCTTCCAGCAGATGGTTCAGCGTCTGAACCTGCTGCAGCCGCCAAACGCCACCGTGCGCAGCGAAGAAGAAGCTATCCGCGCTGCTGGCAGCATCGGTTACCCGCTGGTGGTGCGCCCGTCGTACGTACTGGGCGGCCGCGCCATGGAGATCGTCTACGAACTGGACGAGCTCAAGCGCTACCTGCGTGAAGCCGTGCAAGTGTCCAACGACAGCCCGGTACTGCTCGACCACTTCCTCAACTGCGCCATCGAGATGGACGTGGATGCGGTGTGCGACGGCACCGACGTGGTGATCGGCGCCATCATGCAGCACATTGAGCAGGCCGGCGTTCACTCCGGTGACTCGGCGTGCTCGCTGCCACCTTACTCGCTGAGCAAGGAGGTGCAGGACGAAGTCCGCGTACAGGTCGCAAAAATGGCCCTGGAGCTCGGCGTTGTCGGCCTGATGAACGTGCAGCTGGCCCTGCAGGGCGACAAGATCTACGTGATCGAAGTCAACCCGCGCGCCTCGCGTACCGTGCCGTTCGTGTCCAAGTGCATCGGCACTTCCCTGGCCATGATCGCCGCCCGCGTAATGGCCGGCAAAACCTTGAAAGAGCTGGGCTTTACCCAGGAAATCATCCCGAACTTCTACAGCGTCAAGGAAGCCGTCTTCCCGTTCGCCAAGTTCCCAGGGGTTGACCCGATCCTCGGCCCTGAGATGAAATCGACCGGTGAAGTCATGGGTGTCGGTGACACCTTCGGTGAAGCGTTCGCCAAAGCCCAGATGGGTGCCAGCGAAGTGCTGCCGACCGGTGGTACCGCGTTCATCAGCGTGCGTGACGACGACAAGCCGCAAGTGGCTGGCGTTGCCCGCGACCTGATCGCCCTGGGCTTCGAAGTGGTTGCAACTGCTGGCACTGCCAAGGTTATCGAAGCGGCAGGCCTGAAAGTGCGCCGTGTGAACAAGGTGACCGAAGGCCGCCCGCACGTGGTCGACATGATCAAGAACGACGAAGTGTCGCTGATCATCAACACCACCGAAGGCCGCCAGTCGATTGCCGATTCCTACTCGATTCGTCGCAATGCGCTGCAGCACAAGATTTACTGCACCACTACCATTGCGGCCGGTGAAGCCATCTGCGAGGCGCTGAAATTTGGTCCGGAAAAGACCGTTCGTCGCCTGCAAGATCTGCATGCAGGACTGAAAGCATGAGCATTACCAAGTACCCGATGACCGTCCAGGGCGCTCGCGCCCTGGAAGAGGAGCACCTGTTCCTGAGCAAGACCGAACGCCCGCGCCTGAGCCAGGCGATTGGTGAGGCACGCGAACTGGGCGACCTCAAGGAAAACGCCGAGTACCATGCCGCCCGTGAAGAACAGGGCATGGTCGAGGCGCGTATCCGCGATATCGAAGGCCGTTTGCAGAACTCGGTCGTGATCGACGTGACCACGATCCCCCACACCGGCAAGGTGATTTTCGGTACCACCGTGGTACTGGCCAACACTGAAACCGATGAAGAAGTGACCTACCAGATCGTCGGCGAGGATGAAGCCGACGTGAAACAGGGCAAACTCTCGAGCGGTGCGCCGATTGCCCGTGCCATCATCGGCAAGGAAGAAGGTGATACTGTCGTCGTCAAGACGCCTAGCGGCACGGTCGAGTACGAGATTGTCGAAGTCAAGCACATCTGACCGGCGCCTGCGGGCGCCATCCCTCGAGGGGATCCTCTGGCAACTGGCCCAGGTTTTCTGGGTCGGTGGCTTATGGGTGTTCCATGTGGGGCTGGTGCCTGCGCTCAAGGTCAGTGGTCTGGCCCCGCTGCTGGTGCAGGATATCGCCGGGCAGATCGACCGCTGGTTGATCGGCGTGGCGTTGCTTGGCTTGTTGACCCAGCTGGCAGTGCTGGCAAGGGTGGACGGCCTGGCGGCCTGGTGGCGGCAGTTCCGTGGCCAGATGCTGTTGCTCGGCTTCGGTGCCTGCGTGGGGTATTACACCTTGCGCTACGGTATTTCCGTGGGTGAGCGCTGGCAGATGTTCTGCTTCCTGGTCCTGGGCTTTTCCGGCATCGTGCTGGTGGCCCAGCCGGTGCCGGTCAGGGCGCGCTCATCGCGCCACTGACCGGAGCCACCGTTACTTGTAGCGGTGGATATTGGACAGCTGCTTGTTCGGCTGTGGGTTCTTGCGGTAAATCAGCGCTTTTTTGCCGATGGTCTGCACCAGCTCGGCACGGCCGGCCTTGCACAACTCGGCAATGGTTGCTGCACGTTCTTCGCGGTCTTCCGAACGAATCTCGACCTTGATCAGCTCATGGTCGACCAGCGCACGCTCCAGTTCGGCGACTACGCCTTCATTCAGACCGTTCCCGGCAACGATCAGGACCGGCTTCAGGTCATGACCAATGGACTTGTATTGCTTCTTCTGCTCGTTATTGAGCGGCATAATCTGACCCTTTCCGTCTGATTCTGTAAAATTGACGGGCATTTTACCCGAGGGCCACCGGCTCCGCCCAGTCAATCACGACGCATATCATCGAGGTGCCCCGTGGTACAACGTTCCAAAAGCAGCGCAAACTGGCTGCGAGAGCATTTTAACGACCCTTTCGTCAAACAGGCGCAGAAGGATGGCTACCGCTCGCGTGCGAGCTACAAACTGCTGGAGATTCAGGAAAAGGACCGGCTGATCCGCCCGGGCATGAGTGTTATCGACCTCGGCGCGGCGCCTGGTGGCTGGTCGCAGGTGACCAGTCGTCTGATTGGTGGCCAGGGGCGCCTGATTGCTTCCGACATTCTGGAAATGGACTCGATTGCGGATGTGACCTTCATTCAGGGTGACTTCACCCATGACGAAGTGCTGCAGCGCATTCTCGAAGCGGTCGGCGATTCGCACGTGGACCTTGTGATTTCCGACATGGCCCCCAATATGAGTGGTACGCCCGCGATAGATATTCCACGGGCCATGTTCCTCTGCGAGTTGGCGCTCGATCTGGCAACCCGCGTACTCAAGCCTGGCGGCGATTTCCTGATCAAGATTTTCCAGGGCGAAGGTTTTGACGTGTACCTGAAGGACGTGCGTAGCAAGTTCGACAAGGTGCAGATGCGCAAGCCATCGTCGTCGCGGGACCGTTCCCGTGAGCAATACCTGTTGGGCAGGGGCTTCAAAGGGGCATGAAAGGTGTGAAGCGGGGTGGCCGATAGTTAATTCCAATCGGCCACTGCGTCAGGATCGTCCGAACTTCGTGTAGTCTAGCTTTCACAAAGGGTTACAGACGGTGCCTGCGGCTGCGTAGGTAATGTAGTAAGTTAGGGCGATGAATATCATGCGAGGCACGGCTGCGTCGTGCGCCGGCCTCAGAGGGTAGCGAATTGAACGACATGGCAAAGAATCTGATCCTGTGGTTGATCATCGCAGCTGTCCTGGTGACAGTGATGAACAACTTCTCCAGCCCTAACGAGCCGCAGACCCTCAACTATTCCGACTTTATCCAGCAGGTCAAGGATGGCAAGGTCGAGCGTGTGACCGTCGACGGCTACATCATTACCGGCAAGCGCGCCGACGGCGACAGCTTCAAGACCGTGCGCCCGGCCATTACCGACAATGGCCTGATCGGTGACCTGGTTGACAACCACGTGGTTGTCGAAGGCAAGCAGCCAGAACAGCAGAGCATCTGGACGCAGTTGCTGGTCGCCAGCTTCCCGATCCTGGTGATCATCGCGGTGTTCATGTTCTTCATGCGCCAGATGCAAGGCGGCGCGGGTGGCAAGGGCGGGCCGATGAGCTTCGGCAAGAGCAAGGCGCGCCTGCTGTCCGAAGACCAGGTCAAGACCACATTGGCCGACGTTGCAGGTTGCGACGAAGCCAAGGAAGAAGTGGGCGAGCTGGTCGAGTTCCTGCGCGATCCGGGCAAGTTCCAGCGCCTGGGCGGTCGTATCCCCCGCGGCGTGCTGATGGTCGGCCCGCCCGGTACCGGTAAGACCCTGCTGGCAAAGGCCATTGCGGGCGAGGCGAAAGTACCGTTCTTCACCATTTCCGGTTCGGACTTCGTTGAAATGTTCGTCGGTGTCGGTGCCAGCCGCGTGCGCGACATGTTCGAGCAGGCCAAGAAGCACGCCCCGTGCATCATTTTCATTGACGAGATCGACGCCGTTGGTCGCCACCGTGGCGCCGGCATGGGTGGCGGTCACGACGAGCGTGAGCAAACCCTCAACCAGTTGCTGGTAGAGATGGATGGCTTCGAAATGAACGATGGCATCATCGTCATTGCCGCTACCAACCGCCCTGACGTACTCGACCCGGCGCTGCTGCGCCCTGGTCGTTTCGACCGTCAGGTGGTGGTAGGCCTGCCAGACATCCGTGGTCGCGAACAGATCCTCAAGGTGCACATGCGCAAGGTCCCGATTGGCGAAAACGTCAACCCGGCGGTCATTGCCCGTGGTACCCCCGGCTTCTCCGGTGCCGACCTGGCCAACCTGGTCAACGAGGCCTCGCTGTTTGCTGCGCGTTCCAACAAGCGCCTGGTCGAAATGAAAGAGTTCGAACTGGCCAAAGACAAGATCATGATGGGCGCCGAGCGCAAGACCATGGTCATGTCCGAGAAAGAAAAGAGGAACACTGCGTACCACGAGGCGGGTCATGCCATCGTTGGTCGCCTGGTGCCTGAGCACGACCCGGTCTACAAGGTTTCGATCATTCCGCGCGGTCGCGCCTTGGGCGTGACCATGTTCCTGCCGGAAGAAGACCGCTACAGCCTGTCCAAGCGTGCGCTGATCAGCCAGATCTGCTCGCTGTACGGTGGCCGTATCGCTGAGGAAATGACCCTGGGCTTCGATGGCGTCACCACGGGCGCTTCCAACGACATCATGCGGGCCAGCCAGCTCGCTCGCAACATGGTGACCAAGTGGGGCTTGTCGGAAAAACTCGGCCCGTTGATGTATGCAGAAGAAGAGGGTGAGGTGTTCCTGGGTCGTAGCGCGGGCAGCCAGCACGCCAGTGTTTCTGGCGAGACTGCCAAGCTGATCGACTCTGAAGTGCGCAGCATCATCGACCAGTGCTACGCCACCGCCAAGCAGCTGCTGATTGAAAATCGCGACAAGCTCGAGGCGATGACTGAAGCGCTGATGAAGTATGAGACCATTGATGCCGATCAGATCGATGACATCATGGCTGGCCGTACGCCACGCGAACCGCGTGATTGGGACGACGACAAGCATTCGGGCACCCCTGCTGCCCAGGATGATCGCCCTGAATCGCCAATTGGCGGTCCGGCAGCTCAACACTAAGGGCGTTTATGAGCTCAGTGCAGTACCCGACCCGGTTGCCTTGCGGCAACCGGGTTCTTGATTTGTCGCGTACCCATGTCATGGGTATTCTCAATATCACCCCCGATTCCTTCTCCGATGGCGGGCGCTTCAGTCAGCGCGACGAGGCCCTGCGCCATGCCGAAGCGATGGTTGCGGCCGGCGCCACGCTGATCGACATCGGCGGTGAGTCCACGCGCCCCGGCGCGCGAGCGGTATCGGTGACCGAGGAGCTGGAGCGTGTGGCGCCGATGGTGGAGGCCATCAACGGTCGCCTCGATGTCGTCATCTCGGTCGATACCTCGACGCCTGCCGTCATGCGTGAATCGGCGCGCCTCGGTGCCGGGTTGATCAACGACGTACGTGCCCTGGAGCGCGATGGCGCCCTGGACGCCGCTGCGGATACCGGCCTGCCGGTGTGCCTCATGCACATGCGCGGCGAGCCGGGTAACATGCAGGACGACCCGCACTACGATGATGTGACCGCTGACGTCACGCGTTATCTAGAGCAGCGGATGGCTGCCTGCGCTTCGGCGGGCATTGATGCGAGCAGAATCATCCTTGACCCGGGCTTTGGTTTCGCCAAGACACTGGCGCACAACCTGAGCCTGTTCAAGCACATGGAAGCGCTCTATCGCCTTGGGCGCCCGCTACTGGTGGGCGTATCACGAAAGAGCATGATCGGCCTGACGCTGGAACGTCCGGTCGGCGAGCGCTTGTACGGCAGCCTTGCGCTGGCGGCGTTGGCCATGACTAAAGGGGCGAGCATCCTTCGAGTCCATGATGTGGCTGAAACTGTCGATGTGGTACGCATGATTGCTGCGGTGCAAAACGCCGAATAAGAACATTGGAGTCCCTATGAGCAGAAAATACTTTGGTACCGACGGCATTCGTGGCCGCGTCGGCGAATTCCCGATCACGCCTGACTTCATGCTGAAGCTTGGCTGGGCGGCCGGCATGGCGTTCCGCAAGCAGGGCCATTGCCGGGTGTTGGTGGGCAAGGACACGCGTATTTCCGGCTACATGTTCGAGTCTGCACTCGAAGCCGGCCTGGCTGCGGCAGGTGCCGACGTCATGCTGCTGGGGCCAATGCCTACACCGGCCATCGCCTACCTGACCCGTACCTTCCATGCGCAGGCGGGCATTGTCATCAGTGCCTCGCACAACCCACACGAAGACAACGGCATCAAGTTTTTCTCGGGCCAAGGCACCAAACTGCCGGACGAAGTCGAGCTGATGATCGAAGAGCTGCTCGATCAGCCGATGACGGTTGTCGACTCGGGCAAGCTGGGCAAGGTGTCGCGCATCAACGATGCTGCCGGCCGCTACATCGAGTTCTGCAAGAGCAGCGTGCCTAGCAGCACCAGCTTCGACGGCCTCAAGCTGGTGGTCGATTGCGCCCACGGTGCAACCTACAAGGTGGCGCCGAGCGTGTTCCGTGAGCTGGGCGCCGATGTGACCGTGCTGCATGCGCAGCCAGACGGCCTGAACATCAACGAAGGTTGCGGCTCGACCCACATCGAATCGCTGCAGGCCGCCGTGCTGGTTGGCCATGCCGACCTCGGCATTGCCTTCGACGGTGACGGCGATCGCGTGTTGATGGTCGACCATACTGGCGCCATCGTCGACGGTGACGAGCTGCTGTTCATCATTGCCCGCGACCTGCACGATCGTGGCAAGCTGCAGGGCGGGGTGGTGGGTACGCTGATGAGCAACCTCGGCCTGGAGCTTGCGCTGAAGGACCTGGATATTCCGTTCGTACGGGCCAAGGTCGGCGACCGCTACGTCATGGCCGAGCTGCTGGAGCGTGAGTGGCTGATCGGTGGTGAAAACTCCGGGCACGTCGTGTGCTGCAACCACACCACCACCGGTGACGCGATCATTGCCGCGCTGCAGGTGCTGATGGCGCTCAAGCGCCGTGGCGAAACCCTGGCACAGGCCCGTCAGGCCCTGCGCAAGTGCCCGCAGGTACTGATCAACGTGCGCTTCGGCGCCAGCAAGGTCGACCCGCTGGAGCACCCGGCAGTCAAGGAAGCCAGTGCCAAGGTGACCGAGGCACTGGCGGGGCGCGGCCGTGTTCTGTTGCGCAAGTCGGGTACAGAGCCGCTGGTGCGGGTTATGGTCGAAGGCGAAGACGAAAGCCAGGTGCGCACGCACGCTGAAGCGTTGGCCAAACTGGTCGGCGAAGTTTGTGCCTGAAGGCGCTTGCCAGCGCAGATCTGGTTGGGTAAGATCTGCGCCCACTTTGACCGACGAGGTAAAGCATGCGTCGCCCTATGGTAGCTGGTAACTGGAAGATGCACGGTACCCGCGCTAGCGTCGCTGAGCTGACCGAAGGCTTGAGCAATCTCGCCTTGCCGAGCGAAGTGGAAGTCGCAGTGTTTCCATCGGCCCTGTTCATCAATCAAGTGATCGATGGCCTGGCGGGTAAAGAAATTACTGTCGGTGCACAGAATTCTGCTGTACAACCCGAACAGGGTGCGCTGACCGGGGAAGTTGCTCCGGAGCAGCTGGTCGAGGCAGGTTGCAAGTTGGTGTTGGTTGGCCATTCGGAGCGTCGCCAGATCATTGGTGAAACCGACGAAGTGCTCAATCGCAAGTTTGCAGCGGCCCAGGCCAAAGGTTTGAAGCCAGTGCTTTGCATAGGGGAAACCCTTGAAGAGCGCGAGGCTGGCAAAACGCTTGAAGTTGTCGGGCGTCAACTAAGCAGTATCATCGAGGCATTCGGTGTTAAGGCTTTTGCCAATGCAGTAATTGCCTATGAGCCTGTATGGGCCATCGGCACCGGCCTCACGGCCACGCCACAGCAGGCCCAGGATGTGCACGCCGCCATCCGCAGCCAGCTGGCGGCAGAAGATGCTGAAGTAGCTGCGAAGGTGCAGTTGCTCTACGGCGGCAGCGTGAAGGCGGCCAATGCGGCCGAACTGTTCGGCATGCCGGATATCGATGGGGGTCTCATTGGTGGGGCTTCCCTGAACGCAGACGAATTCGGTGCAATTTGTCGCGCCGCAGGAAACTGAACAAATGCTGGAAACAGTCATCGTTGTTTTTCATCTGTTGGCAGCGCTGTCGCTTGTAGTGCTGGTTCTGTTGCAACAGGGTAAGGGTGCGGAAGCAGGTGCATCTTTCGGCGCGGGTGCTTCAAACACCGTGTTCGGGAGCCAAGGCTCTGCAACGTTCCTAAGTAAATTCACTGCTATACTCGCTGCCACTTTCTTTTTGACAGCACTTGGGTTAGGATACTTCGCGAAGCAACAAGCTCACCAGCTTAGCCAAGCAGGTCTTCCAGATCCAGCAGTGCTAGAAGTGAAAGAGCCGCAAAAACCGGCAGTTAATGATGATGTACCGGTGCTCCAACAGCAGAAGAGCGAAACCACCAATAACACTGGTGATGTACCTCCTCCGGCTCAAGAGCAGAAGTAACGGGTTTCAAGTAGTAATATTGCCGAGGTGGTGGAATTGGTAGACACGCAACCTTGAGGTGGTTGTGCCCATAGGGTGTAGGGGTTCGAGTCCCCTTCTCGGTACCAATTGAAGCTTGAGAGCCCGCTTTAGCGGGCTTTCTTGTAGGTGAACGTTTGGATTTGACCCTTAACAGGGTTCGGTCTTATACTTTCGCCCCAGCTTTGTCGCGGGGTGGAGCAGCTTGGTAGCTCGTCGGGCTCATAACCCGAAGGTCGTTGGTTCAAATCCAGCCCCCGCAACCAGCTTCAGCGGAGCCCCTTTTCAGGGGCTTTTTGCTAACCGAACAGTTTTCGGCGTCGTTGTCCAACGGCGCTTTCAGGGATGGGCGCTTTGCCCATTTTTTATTTGCACAGCATGCACGAGGGGGTTCAGGTGTCGAGCAAGCTAGAACAGTTGCAGGCCTTGTTGGCCCCGGTTGTCGAGGGTCTGGGCTATCAGTGCTGGGGGATCGAATTCGTTTCCCAGGGTAAGCATTCGGTACTGCGCATCTACATCGACAAAGACGGCGGCATCCTGGTGGAGGACTGCGAAGCGGTCAGTCGTCAGGCCAGCGCCATTCTCGATGTGGAAGATCCAATCAGCAGTGAGTACACCCTCGAGGTGTCTTCTCCAGGCATGGATCGCCCACTGTTCACTCTGGAACAGTTTGCCTCGCATGCCGGCGAACAAGTGAAGATCAAGCTGCGCTCACCCTTCGAGGGTCGTCGTAACTTCCAGGGCCTTCTCCGCGGTGTGGAGGAGCAGGATGTGGTTGTCCAGGTGGACAATCAGGAGTTCCTGTTGCCGATCGACTCGATCGACAAGGCCAATATTATTCCCAGTTTTGACTGAGACGTGCCGGGCCCGGCGGACTATCCGGGCCCAATGGCTTGCGCAAGGCGAGGCGTACGATGAGCAAAGAAGTACTGCTGGTTGTTGAATCGGTATCCAACGAAAAAGGTGTACCGCCCGGCGTCATTTTCGAAGCGCTGGAGGTGGCCCTGGCCACTGCGACCAAAAAACGTTTTGAAGACGAAGTTGATCTGCGTGTGGAAATCAACCGCCACACCGGTAGCTACGAGACCTTCCGTCGCTGGACCGTGGTCGACGAAGCCGATCTTGACGACCCGGCGATCGAAACCTGGTTGGACAAGATCAAGGACACTCATCCGGAAGCCAAGATTGGTGACGTGATCGAGGAGAAGATCGAGTCCATCGAGTTCGGTCGTATCGCCGCCCAGACCGCCAAGCAGGTCATCGTGCAGAAGGTCCGTGAGGCCGAGCGTGCCCAGGTGGTCGATGCCTACCGCGAACGCGTAGGCGAGATCATTTCCGGTACCGTCAAAAAGGTTACCCGCGACAACGTCATCGTTGACCTGGGCAACAACGCCGAGGCCTTGCTGGCCCGCGAAGATATCATTCCGCGCGAAACCTTCCGTGTGGGTGTGCGCCTGCGTGCACTGCTCAAGGAAATTCGCACTGAAAACCGTGGTCCTCAGCTGATCCTGTCGCGCACCGCGCCACAGATGCTGATCGAGCTTTTCCGCATTGAAGTGCCGGAAATTGCCGAGGGCCTCATTGAAGTCATGGCTGCCTCCCGTGATCCGGGTTCGCGAGCCAAGATCGCCGTCCGCTCCAAGGACAAGCGCATCGACCCGCAAGGCGCCTGTATCGGCATGCGTGGTTCGCGCGTCCAAGCTGTATCCGGGGAGTTGGGTGGTGAGCGTGTGGATATCGTCCTCTGGGACGATAACCCGGCGCAGTTCGTCATCAACGCCATGTCGCCGGCTGAAGTCGCGGCGATCATCGTTGATGAAGATGCCCATGCCATGGACATCGCCGTCGCCGAGGATAACCTGGCCCAGGCCATTGGTCGTGGCGGTCAGAACGTTCGTCTTGCCAGTCAGTTGACCGGCTGGACGCTGAACGTGATGACCGAGAAGGACATTCAGGCCAAGCAGCAGGCCGAAACCGGTGACATCCTGCGCAATTTCATTGATGAGCTGGAAGTCGACGAGGAGCTGGCCCAAGTGCTGGTCGACGAAGGCTTTACCAGCCTCGAAGAAATTGCCTACGTACCGTTGGAAGAAATGCTCAACATCGATGGCTTTGACGAAGATATCGTCAATGAGCTCCGCGCTCGAGCCAAGGACCGTTTGTTGACCAAGGCCATCGCTACCGAAGAAAAACTGGCAGACGCCCACCCGGCCGAAGACCTGCTCTCTCTTGAGGGTATGGACAAAGACCTGGCGGCTGAACTGGCGGTGCGCGGCGTGGTTAACCGCGAAGACCTGGCCGAGCAGTCGATCGACGATCTGCTCGACATCGACGGCATCGACGAAGAGCGTGCCGGCAAGTTGATCATGGCCGCCCGAGCCCATTGGTTCGAGTAATTAGGCGCGGCCTGAGGAGAGAAGTGCATGACGCAAGTCACGGTGAAAGAACTGGCCCAAGAGGTCGAGGCACCGGTAGAGCGCCTGCTGCAGCAGATGCGTGAGGCAGGTCTGCCGCACACCGACGCCGGTCAGGTAGTGACCGACAATGAGAAGCAGACCCTGTTGACTCATTTGAAGAGCAGCCACAAGAGCAAGGCGGAAGAACCGCGCAAGATTACCTTGCAGCGCAAAACCACCAGCACCCTGCGTGTCGCCGGTAGCAAGAGCATCAGCGTAGAAGTACGCAAGAAGAAAGTATTCGTGCAGCGCAGCCCGGAAGAAATCCAGGCTGAGCAGAAGCGTGAAGTGGAAGAGCGCCGCGCGGCTGAAAACGCCGCTCGCGACAAGGTTGACGCCGATGTTCGCCAGCGCAACGAAGATCAGGCTCGCCGTCAGGCAGCCAACTCTGCTGTAGCCGCCCCTGCGCCTGCCGCCAAGCCAGAGCCGGCACCTGCCGCTGCCCCGGCCCCGGTAGTCGCCGACGCCCCGGCCTCCGAAGACGCTGCAGCCCGTGCTGCCGAGCGCAAGAAGGACGAGACCCGTCGCAACGAAAGCCGCACCCGTGATGACGACCGTCGTCGTGGCGAGGCGCCTCGTGTGTCGATCAAGGTCAAGGTCAAGGAAAAGGAAAAGGCGCCGACTCCGCGTGCTGCTCCGCGTACCACCGACGAAGAGAGCGATGGCGCTCGTCGCGGCCGTGGTGGCAAGGGCAAGCTGAAGAAGCGTAACCAGCATGGTTTCCAGAACCCGACCGGCCCCGTCATCCGTGACGTGACCATCGGCGAGACCATCACGGTTTCCGAACTGGCCAACCAGATGTCCGTCAAGGGCGCTGAAGTCGTCAAGTTCATGTTCAAGATGGGCACCCCGGTTACCATCAACCAGGTGCTCGACCAGGAAACCGCTCAGCTGATCGCAGAAGAGCTGGGTCACAAGGTCACCCTGGTCAGCGATACCGCCCTGGAAGACTCCCTGGCCGAATCGCTGAAATTCGAAGGCCAGACCGAGTCGCGTGCGCCGGTGGTCACTGTCATGGGTCACGTTGACCATGGTAAGACCTCGCTGCTCGACTACATCCGTCGTGCCAAGGTTGCCGCTGGCGAAGCCGGTGGTATCACCCAGCACATCGGTGCCTACCACGTGGAAACCGATCGTGGCATGGTCACCTTCCTCGACACCCCGGGCCACGCAGCTTTCACCCAGATGCGTGCACGCGGTGCCAAGGCGACCGACATCGTCATCCTGGTGGTGGCAGCGGACGACGGCGTGATGCCACAAACCCGCGAAGCCGTTCAGCATGCCAAGGCAGCTGGCGTTCCGTTGGTAGTTGCGGTGAACAAGATCGACAAGCCAGGTGCTGACCTCGATCGCATCCGCAACGAACTGTCTGTCGAAGGTGTTACTTCCGAGGACTGGGGTGGTGACACTCCATTCGTCAAGGTTTCGGCGAAGATGGGTACCGGCGTCGACGAACTGCTCGAAGCCGTCCTGCTGCAGGCCGAGATCCTCGAGCTGACCGCAACCCCGACCGCTCCAGGTCGTGGCGTGGTCGTCGAATCGCGCCTGGACAAGGGCCGTGGCCCAGTGGCCACCATCCTGGTTCAGGACGGTACCCTGCGTCAGGGCGACATGGTGCTGTGCGGCTCCAACTATGGCCGCGTGCGTGCCATGCTGGACGAGAACGGCAAGCCTGTGAAGGAAGCCGGCCCGTCTATCCCGGTCGAGATCCTCGGCCTGGACGGTACTCCGGAAGCCGGTGACGAGCTGTCCGTGGTTGCTGACGAGAAGAAAGCCCGCGAAGTTGCCATGTTCCGTCAAGGCAAATACCGTGAGGTCAAGCTGGCCCGTGCTCATGCGGGCAAGCTGGAAAACATCTTCGAGACCATGGGTCAGGAAGAGAAGAAGACCCTCAACATCGTCCTCAAGACCGATGTGCGTGGTTCCCTGGAAGCGTTGAACGGGTCGCTCGCCGGCCTGGGCAACGACGAAGTCCAGGTGCGCGTGATCGGTGGTGGTGTTGGTGGTATCACCGAAAGCGACGCCAACCTGGCGCTGGCTTCGAATGCAGTACTGTTCGGCTTCAACGTGCGTGCCGATGCCGGCGCGCGCAAGATCGTCGAGCAGGAAGGTCTGGATATGCGTTACTACAACGTGATCTACGACATCATCGAAGACGTCAAGAAGGCCCTGACCGGCATGCTCGGCAGCGATGTTCGCGAGAACATCCTGGGTGTCGCCGAAGTGCGTGACGTGTTCCGTTCGCCGAAGTTCGGCGCCATCGCTGGCTGTATGGTCATCGAAGGTACCGTGTACCGTAACCGTCCGATCCGCGTTCTGCGCGAAGACGTGGTTATCTTCGAAGGCGAGCTGGAATCGCTGCGTCGCTTCAAGGACGACGCCGCCGAAGTGCGTAGCGGCATGGAGTGCGGTATTGGCGTCAAGAGCTACAACGACGTCAAGGTCGGTGACAAGATCGAAGTCTTCGAGAAAGTCCAGGTGGCTCGTACCCTTTAAGGGCGAGCAAGCCGCAAACCTCCGCTACAGGGCGGTTTGCGGCACCTCTTCAGGTAGCGCCCGGTCAGGCATTGGTCTGACCGGGCGTTTGCCGCTTTAAGTTACAGGTAGCAAAAATGGCCAAAGAATACAGCCGTACCCAACGTATCGGCGATCAGATGCAGCGCGAGCTGGCCGAGCTGATCCGTCGCGAAGTCAAGGATCCACGTGTCGGTCTGGTTACCATCACCGCCGTGGACGTCAGCCGTGACCTGGGCCATGCCAAGGTGTTCATCACCGTCATGGGCGAGGAAACGCCAGATGCCGTGAAGCAGTCGTTGAAGGCACTGAACAGTGCTGCCAGCTTCCTGCGTCTGCACCTTGGCCGCTCGATGCAACTGCGCAGCGTGCCGCAGCTGCACTTCCACTTCGATGAAAGCGTCAGCCGCGGTGTGCACCTGTCGGCGCTGATCGAGCGTGCAGTGGCCGAAGACCGCCTGCACAAGGATACCGACGAGCTGGACACCAAGGAGTAAGCGGTGGCCCAGGTCAAACGTATCCGCCGCAATGTCAGCGGCATCATCCTGCTCGACAAGCCTTTGGGCTTTACGTCCAACGCCGCCCTGCAAAAGGTGCGCTGGCTGCTCAACGCGGAAAAGGCCGGCCATACTGGCAGCCTCGACCCGCTGGCAACCGGCGTGCTGCCACTGTGCTTTGGCGAGGCGACCAAGTTTTCGCAGTACCTGCTCGATTCCGACAAGGGCTACGAAACCGTCATGCAGATGGGGCAGACTACCAACACCGGCGATGCCGAAGGTGAGGTGCTGCAGACCCGCGAGGTGACCGTTGGTCGTGCCGACATCGAGGCAGTACTGCCACGATTTCGTGGCCCTATCAGCCAGATACCGCCGATGTACTCGGCGCTCAAGCGTGACGGCCAGCCACTTTACAAGCTGGCGCGTGCAGGAGAGGTAGTGGAGCGCGAGGCGCGTTCTGTTACTATTAACCGCTTGGAGTTGCTGGAGTGTGAAGGCACCCGTGCACGGCTGAGCGTAGGATGCAGCAAAGGCACCTATATCCGCACCCTGGTGGAGGATATCGGCGAGGCCCTTGGTTGCGGCGCCTATGTCGCCGAACTGCGCAGGACCCAGGCCGGGCCCTTTGCGCTGGCACAGACCGTCACGCTCGAAGCGCTCGAACAGGCCCATGCCGAAGGTGGCAACGAAGCGCTCGATCGCTTCCTGATGCCCTCGGACAGCGGTCTGCAGGACTGGCCCATGGTGTGCCTGTCCGAGCACAGTGCGTTCTACTGGCTGCATGGGCAGGCAGTACGCGCGCCGGACGCGCCACAGTTTGGCATGGTCCGGGTACAGGATCACAATGCGCGCTTCATCGGTATCGGTGAAGTGAGCGAAGACGGGCGTATTGCGCCGCGTCGGCTGATTCGGTCGGAATGACCGAAACCGCGGGGTGAGGCTTCGGCCGAGCCCTACGGAATCAAGGGTGGCTGTCAGTAGGCACGGTCACACCTTTCTTATTAATACAGGGATTTGTCCCTGGCCTATTGGACCCCGCTTGCGGGATCCGTTATCAGGAGAAGCCAAATGGCCCTCAGCGTTGAAGAAAAAGCTCAAATCGTTACCGACTACCAGCAAGCTGCTGGCGACACTGGTAGCCCGGAAGTTCAGGTTGCTCTGCTGACCGCGAACATCAACAAGCTGCAAGGCCACTTCAAGGCCAACGGTAAAGACCACCACTCGCGTCGTGGCCTGATCCGCATGGTAAACCAGCGTCGTAAGCTGCTGGACTACCTGAAGGGCAAAGACACCACTCGTTACAGCGCCCTGATCGGTCGCCTGGGCCTGCGTCGCTAATAGCGGCCTGGTCAGTGGTGTGCATGGCGTGTCTCATGCATTGGCAGCGCTGCCTGGCAGCGTTGTCTATGGGCATGCCATGCGTATCTCCGAGGTTGGCAGCCTGGTGAAGTGGAGCGCTTTGCGCTCTTCAACCAGGCTCCCAGCCTCGTGTTGTATCTGGACGGTCAATGGGGCCGATTCCCCGTTCTGCCCACACATTCGCAAGAAACCAGTTCCCCCAAGAGCCACTGAAAAAGGTAGGAAACCGTGAACCCGGTAATCAAGACATTCCAGTTCGGTCAGTCGACCGTTACTCTCGAAACGGGCCGTATTGCCCGTCAGGCAACCGGCGCCGTGCTGGTTACCGTCGACAACGACGTCACCGTGCTGGTGACCGTGGTAGGTGCCAAACAGGCTGATCCAGGCAAGGGTTTCTTCCCGCTGTCGGTTCACTACCAGGAAAAGACCTACGCCGCCGGCAAGATCCCGGGTGGCTTCTTCAAGCGTGAAGGCCGTCCTTCCGAGAAAGAGACCCTGACCTCGCGCCTGATCGACCGTCCGATCCGTCCGCTGTTCCCGGAAGGCTTCATGAACGAAGTGCAGGTCGTCTGCACCGTGGTTTCCACCAGCAAGAAGACCGACCCGGACATCGCCGCGATGATCGGTACCTCGGCTGCCCTGGCCATTTCCGGTATTCCGTTCGAAGGCCCGATCGGCGCCGCCCGCGTTGCCTTCCACGAGAGCACCGGCTACCTGCTGAACCCGACCTACGAGCAACTGGCTGCCTCGAGCCTGGACATGGTCGTTGCCGGTACCTCCGACGCCGTACTGATGGTTGAATCGGAAGCTCAAGAGCTGACCGAAGACCAGATGCTGGGTGCCGTACTGTTCGCCCACGACGAATTCCAGGCTGTTATCCAGGCTGTCAAAGAGCTGGCTGCCGAAGCTGGCAAGCCAACCTGGGACTGGAAACCTGCCGTTGCCAACACCGAGCTGTTCAACGCTATCCGCGCCGAGTTCGGCGAAGCGGTTTCGCAGGGCTACACCATCACCGTCAAGGCTGACCGCTATGCGCGCCTGGGCGAGCTGCGTGATCAGGCCATCGCCAAGTTCTCCGGTGAAGAAGGCCAGCCTTCGGCTGCCGAAGTAAAAGAAATCTTCGGCGAAATCGAATACCGCACCGTTCGCGAAAACATCGTTAACGGCAAACCGCGTATCGATGGCCGCGACACCAAGACCGTTCGTCCGCTGAACATCGAAGTAGGTGTTCTGCCGAAGACCCACGGTTCGGCGCTGTTCACCCGTGGCGAGACTCAGGCACTGGTCGTTGCGACCCTGGGTACTGCCCGTGACGCACAGCTGCTGGATACCCTCGAAGGCGAGAAAAAAGACCCGTTCATGCTGCACTACAACTTCCCGCCGTTCTCGGTAGGTGAGTGTGGCCGTATGGGTGGTGCTGGCCGTCGCGAAATCGGTCACGGTCGTCTGGCTCGTCGTTCGGTACAGGCCATGCTGCCGGCCGCTGACGTGTTCCCGTACACCATTCGCGTCGTTTCGGAAATCACCGAGTCCAACGGTTCCAGCTCCATGGCGTCGGTCTGTGGCGCTTCCCTGGCGCTGATGGACGCGGGTGTGCCGATGAAGGCACCGGTTGCCGGTATCGCCATGGGCCTGGTCAAGGAAGGCGAGAAGTTCGCCGTTCTGACCGACATCCTGGGTGATGAAGACCACCTGGGCGACATGGACTTCAAGGTAGCCGGTACCGCCAAAGGCGTGACCGCGCTGCAGATGGACATCAAGATCAAAGGCATCACCGAAGAGATCATGGAAATCGCCCTGGGCCAGGCCCTGGAAGCGCGCCTGAACATCCTCGGCCAGATGAACCAGATCATTGGTCAGTCGCGTACCGAGCTGTCGGCCAACGCCCCGACCATGATCGCGATGAAGATCGACACCGACAAGATCCGTGACGTCATCGGTAAAGGCGGCGCCACCATTCGTGCCATCTGTGAAGAGACCAAGGCTTCGATCGACATCGAAGACGACGGCTCGATCAAGATCTTCGGCGAAACCAAGGAAGCGGCAGAGGCTGCCAAGCAGCGCATCCTGGGCATCACCGCCGAGGCCGAAATCGGCAAGATCTACGTGGGCAAGGTTGAGCGTATCGTCGACTTCGGCGCCTTCGTCAACATCCTGCCTGGCAAGGACGGCCTGGTGCACATCTCCATGCTGAGCGATGCTCGCGTCGAGAAAGTCACCGACATCCTGAAAGAAGGCCAGGAAGTCGAAGTACTGGTACTGGACGTGGACAACCGCGGCCGTATCAAGCTATCGATCAAAGACGTTGCCGCGGCCAAGGCCTCGGGCGTCTAAGCGACTGCCACGCTACACAGAAAGGGCCCTTCGGGGCCCTTTTTTCATGGGGTACGGGAACCTTTTGCGGACTTGCATCTTGCATGCAGGTTTACCGCGCTGATTGCAAAATGCACGACATTGAGCTTGATAGCAATTAGCTAACTTGTTGATTTTAAAGGGAACAAGCGAAGCGGGAAAGCTGGCACAGCCCATGCAACTACCTTCATACCTGCCGCCAGGACATACGGCGCAGACCTTTCGAAAAACAGGAGTGACCCACATGAAGAAGTTCGCCATTGCTGCCGCTACTGCTACCGCTCTGACCCTGACCATGGCTAACGCGGCATTCGCCCAACAGTCCACCCAGGCCCCGATGACGCTTGCGGCCGGTGAGGTGACCAAAGCCAAGGAAGCCACTTCCGATACCTGGATCACCACCAAGGTCAAATCGGACCTGCTGACTGAGAAAGGCATCCCGGGTTCCGACATCAAGGTTGAAACCAACAAAGGCGTCGTGTCGCTGTCGTCGACCACCGCCGTGACCGAATCGCAGAAAGAAATGGCGATTGCTATCACCAAGAAAATCAAAGGCGTGAAGGCCGTTTCGGCCGATGGCCTGAAAGCCGAATAAGGATTGTCCCGTCGGCCAAACGGATTTGGCCACTTACACATAAAGCCCCGGCGTGAGCCGGGGCTTTTTCATACCTGCTAGTACACCGGGTTGCGTGCGATCACATCGCTTTCGATGCATTCCTGCTCGGCGATCAGCGGTTCTACCAGTGGGCGGCTGTCGCGAAAGTGCGCGGTCTGGGTATGGGCTTCATACGCGGCATCGTCGCGATAGATTTCGTACAGGTAAATAAGCTCTGGGTCGACCCGGTCCTGCGACACATCGAACACCAGGCAGCCTGGCTCGCTGGCGACGGAAGCGGCGGCATTGACCTTGATCGCTGCCAGAAAGGCCTCCGCGCAACCAGGCTTTACACGGGTCTTGATGAACAGGCTATACACAAGTCGCTCCTTTTGTTTTAAATTCAATTATGAATTGTATACAAAAATGGAGCTCCGCCAATGTCTGAATTGCCCGCACGTCCTGGCCGCCTGAATGGCCTGCGCCATATCGCCTTGCTGGTACCCAACCTGGAGGAATGCGAGCGCTTCTACGTCGATGTGCTGGGGATGGAAGTACTGAACCGCGCCAATGAAGACCTGGTGTACCTCACCTGCGGCAACGACAACCTTTCGTTGGGGCGTGGGGCGGGGGCGGCCAATGGGCTGCAGACTCTGGATCACTATGGGTTCATTGTGGACAGCGTGGAGGAGCTGGAAGCGTGGTACCAATACTTCAAGGCCCATGGCGTGACCTTGCTCGACCGGCCGTTCAACCATGGTGACGGGGCGCGCAGCTTCCACTTGCTGGACCCGGCGGGGAACAAGGTGCAGCCGCTGTACCACCCGGCGGTGTCGGGGCAGCGGTTGGTCTGAAGCCTGTGCCGGCCTCTTCGCGGGCGCGCCCGCGAAGCGGCCAAGCCTGCTAGAGGGGTTTACTCGGCATCCAGATGCATCGGCGTCACCACCCGCCCATCGCTTTCAGGCTGGCCCAGGCTGGTATCGATGAAATACACCCGGTCGTCTTCCAGCTTGCCCTTGTCCACCAGGTAATCCTTGATGCTGCTGGCCCGCTCCTGGCCGAGTGTACGCAGCAGGGCGGTGCTTTCGGCCCACGACTTGATCACTGCCTCGCGTAGCCTGGTGGTGCGTTCTTCGCGGCCCAGTTGCTCCCATTCGGCAGGCGGCTGCTGTTTCAGACGGGTGCGGTAGATGCCTTCAAGCATTGCCGGTTTGTCGCTGTCGTCGACCACCAGCATCGAAGCATTGGCCGGCACTTTGTCACCGCGGCGCTGCAGGATCTTGTACCAGGTGGACTGGTACTCGCGCTCCAGGCGTTGCTGGGCGATCAGTGGGCCGTCGCTGGCCTGGGCGCTGGTGCCTTCGATTTCCAGGCGCAGTTCGGGGCGCTCTTTCAGCGCCGCAGCCAGCTTGTCCAATGACGACTGGGCATCGCCAGAGAGTTCGCTGGAGCCTGGGGCAAACGCCACGTTACCCAGGTCTTGCGAGCCCCCGCCGGTAATCAGCCCACCAATGAACTTGAACGGTGCCTGCGCCGCGCGCAGTACCAGGTTGCGCAGTGTTTGCCACACAATCGGCATTACGCTGAATTGCGGGTTGTTGAGGTCACCCGTCACCGGCAGCTCGATCGAGATCTTGCCCTCGGTATCCTTCAGCAGTGCCACTGCCAGGCGGATCGGCAGGTCTACGGCGTCCGGGCTGTCGACTTTTTCGCCCAGTTGCAGCTGCTCCACCACTACCTTGTTCTCGGCCTTGAGCTGGCCGTTGGTAATCAGGTAGTGCAGGTCGAGGTTGAGCCGGCCCTTGCGGATGCGGAAGCCGGCAAACTTGCCGGAATAGGGCGTCAACGTGGTCAGCTCGACCCGCTTGAAGCTGGTGGCGATGTCCAGGCTCGCCAATGGGTTGAACGGGTTGAGTGCGCCCTTGATGGTCACCGGTGCGTAACGGTCGACCTTGCCCTTGACGTCAACCTTGGCCGGCAGCGGCTTGCGGTTGTCGATGGTGCCGATCTGGCCGTTGAGCTGTTGAACGGCGGTGGCGAAGTTCGGGGTGAGCGACAGGTCTGCGAAGTTGGCCGAGCCATCATTGATGTCGATCTGGCCGATGTGGATGCCCAGGGGCTTTTCGTTGCTGGCCGAGGCCGGCTTGGCATGGCTGCTCGCCGGGGCGCCGGCCGGTTGCGGGACCAGCAGGTCATTGACGTTGGTGGTGCGGTCTTCGTTGATGATGAAACGCGCATACGGCTGCAGCAGGGTGACCTTGTCGATCGACAGTGCATCGCCGTGCACGTAGGACAAGCCGTCGACATTCACCTGCTGCCATTTAACGAAGTCGCGGCTCTTGATGGTGTCCAGGGTATGCAACTGGTTGACCTGCGCTTTGCCGGTAATAGTGAAAGCCAATGGCGCGGTGTTCTTCAGGTCGACCTTGAGGTCGCTGGCGAGCATGCCGCTGCGCAGCTCCAGCAGGATGAACGGGTTGATATAGGCCTGTGCCACACGCAGGTCGATGTCGCGGGTGCTCACATCCAGCTTGGCCCATATCGGCGCCAGGTTGACCTGGCCGGCCGCCTGCAGCTTGCCTTGCCTGCCTACGCCGGTGTCGAGCTTAAGCGTGAAGGGTGACTGGTTGAGGCTGTCGAAACCTTGCAGGTCGGCGTTGAGCGGGCCAATGTCCAAGGCTACCGGTTCTTTCTGGCTGCGGTCTGCCAGGTGCACCAGGTAGTTGCGCAGTTGCACGTCCTTGAGCAGCACTTGCCAAGGTTTGCCTGGCTCCTTGGCAGCTTTCTCTTCAGGCGTAGGCTCGGCGGCAGCGGGCTCGGCTTTTTCCTTTGGCGTGGCCTTGGCCGGTTGGCTGGCGAACAGCTTCTGCCAGTCGAGCTGGCCGTCTTTTTCCAGCGCCGCCCAGGTTTCCAGTTTTTCGCTGCGGATCTTGCCGACACTGACCCGTTGCTTGACCAGGTCGACGGAGGTTTCGCTCACGTCCAGGCTGGCCAGGCGCGCCAACGGGCGGCCATCCGGTGCCTTGATGGCGAACGGCGCGATGCGCACCGACACGTTATCCAGCAGCAGCTCGGTCTGTTTGGCGAGGTTGAGCGTGTAATGCGCATCAAGGCTGAGCACGCCATCTTCCAGCACCAGTGGCACGGCATCGCGCACGTAGGGCCAGAACAGCTTCATCTTGGCGTCGGTAACCTTCAGTGTGCCTTCGGAAGCGATCGGCGACAGGCTCAGGGTACCTTTCCAGTCGATCCGGCCACCATTGGGGCCGTTGGCCACCAGCGTCATGTCGGCATTGTCGTTGGGCAGGGTGCTGAGGTTTTTCAGCTCCAGGTTCATGTTGTCGTAGAGAAACTCGATTGGCTCGCTGGGGCGCAGGTCCTCGAAGTGCAGGTAGCCATCGACCAGCTTGATGCTGCCAATGCGTAGCGGGAACGGGTCGCTGGGCGGCTCGTCGGGTTTGGCCTCACTGGCTGGCAGCTTGAACAACCCGGTGAGGTTGAGGGAACCGTCCTTGGCGAACAGCACCTCGTTGCGTGGTTTGTCCAGTTCCACCGCTTGCACATGCAGGGCTTTGGTCCACAGGCTGTCGAGCGAAACGTTAGCGTACAGACGCTCGAAACCGACCTGCTCCTTGCCCGGCTCGCCGATCTGCAGGCCCCACAGCGTCAGCTCAAGGCTGAAGGGGTTGAGTTCGATCCGTTCGAGGTGGGCCGGCACGGTGGCGTACTGGGCCAACTGCTGGTTGGCGACGCGCAGCGCGACACCAGGAAGAATGAGGAAGCCGAGCAGGCTATAGAGGGCTACCAGGGCCACGATTGCGCCGGCGGCGCGAGTCAGTCCTTTGTACATGTGTCGCTTCGTCTGTCTAAGCAGGAGTGCTTGGAGTATGGCACGTTAAATCAGTTCCGCAGGCGCGACCACTTGGCCTCATTCGATGCCCATGCGCCGTTTGGCCCGATGCGCCGAGCCGTCGCGCATGGCCCAGCGCAGTACCGGTGCGGTGCGTTGCAGGCCCAGGCGAATCAGGCGCTGTTGCAAGGCTCCGTGCTGCAGGCCGAGCATGGCCTGTGCCCAGCCCGGCAGCAGGTCGATACCGGCGTGCAGCATCAGCTTGCCAACTGGCTGTGCCAGGCGGCTGGGGGCAGGGGCGTCGAGCAGGATCTGTATGACTTCATGGCTGCGCGTATCGCAATGCAGCTGCGGGCGCATGCGTTGCAGGTAGTCTTCGACCTGCTGACACGAACGTGGCACGTCACGGGCGCCAAGGCGCTCGGCGATCAGGGCGATTTCGTTGTAATAGGCATCCTGCTCGGTGCGCGGCAGGTGCGGGTTGCGATAACGCAGGTGGGCGGCGAGGAAACTGCTGACCTCCGCCACATGCACCCAGGTCAGCAGGTCCGGATCGCTGGCTGCGTAGGGGCGGCCGTCCGGTGCCGTGCCGGTGACCTGCAGGTGAATGGTGCGCACCTTGTCGATCAGCCATTCGGCATCGCCGGTGGCACCAAAGGTGGTACCGGAAATGAACTGGCTGGTGCGGCGCAGGCGGCCGAGCAGGTCTTCACGGAAATTGGAGTGGTCCCACACGCCGGCCAGGGCCAGCGGATGCAGCAGCTGCAGCATCAGCGCGCTGATGCCACCGACCAGCATGCTGGGGAAGTCGCCATGTACCTGCCAGCTGATGCTGTGCGGGCCGAACAGGCCCGGGTCGCCCTTGGGCGATTCCAGGTCGAGCTGGCCGAGGGCCAGCCCGGTGAGGCTCATGACCTGGGTTTCGATGCGGCGACGAAGGGCTTCCATGGCGACCTGAGGTTCAGGGCGGCCATGGACAGTGGCCGCCGGTTACTGGTTGAGGCGTTTATCGATCAGGCCCTGTACCACGCTGGGGTCGGCCAGGGTCGAGGTATCGCCAAGGTTGTCCAGCTCGTTGCAGGCGATTTTGCGCAGTATACGCCGCATGATCTTGCCTGAGCGGGTCTTGGGCAATGCGGGCGCCCACTGAATCAGCTCGGGCTTGGCGAAACTGCCGATTTCCTTGCTGACCAGGGCCAGCAGCTCGGCCTTGAGCGCATCGTCCGGGGTCACGCCATTCATGGGCGTGACGAAGGCGTACACGCCCTGGCCCTTCAGGTCGTGAGGGTAACCGACCACCGCTGCCTCGGCGACGCGGTCATGCAGCACCAGCGCGCTTTCCACTTCAGCGGTGCCGATGCGGTGCCCTGACACGTTGATCACATCGTCGATGCGCCCGGTGATCCAGTAGTCGCCATCGGCATCGCGGCGGGCTCCGTCGCCGGTGAAGTAATAGCCGGGCATGGGCTTGAAGTAAGTGTCGACCATGCGCTGGTGGTCGCCATAGACGCTGCGGATCTGGCCAGGCCAGCTGGCCTTGATGACCAGCAGGCCAGCGCCGGGGCCTTCGATCAGCTGGCCTTTTTCGTCCAGCAGTGCGGGTTGCACGCCGAACATGGGCTGAGTGGCGCAGCCGGGCTTGAGCGATTGCGAGCCGGGAAGCGGGGTGAGCATGATGCCCCCAGTTTCGGTCTGCCACCAGGTATCGACGATGGGGCAGCGTTTTTGCCCCACTTCCTCGAAATACCATTCCCAAGCTTCGGGGTTGATCGGCTCGCCGACGCTGCCCAGCAGGCGCAGGCTTTTGCGCGAAGTGCCCTGCAGCGGTGCGGACCCCTCGCGCATCAGTGCGCGCAGGGCGGTCGGTGCGGTGTAGAAGATGTTCACCTGATGCTTGTCCACCACTTGCCAGAAGCGCGAGGTGTCCGGGTAGTTGGGCACGCCTTCGAACATCAGCGAGATCGCGCCATTGGCCAGCGGGCCATAGACGATGTAGCTGTGGCCGGTAACCCAGCCTACGTCGGCGGTGCACCAGAACACCTCGCCGTCGCGGTAATCGAACACTACCTTGAAGGTCATCGTCGCCTGCAGCAGGTAGCCGCCGGTGGTGTGCAGCACGCCTTTGGGTTTGCCGGTGCTGCCGGAGGTGTAGAGGATGAACAGCGGGTCTTCGGCCTCCATCGGCTCGGGTGGGCAGTCGTCGCCGGCTTTGTCGGTCACCTCGTGGTACCAGACGTCGCGGCCTTCGGCCCAGCTCACATCGCTGCCGGTGCGGCGTACCACGAACACGCTGCTGACCGCGGGGCAGCTGGCCAGGGCCTTGTCGACGTTCTGCTTCAGCGGGATGCGCTTGCCACCGCGCACGCCTTCATCGGCGGTGATCACAGTGCGGCAATCGGCGTCGAGGATGCGGTCACGCAGGGCGTCGGGGGAGAAACCGCCGAACACCACCGAGTGGATGGCACCGATGCGGGTGCAGGCGAGCATGGCGAAGGCGGCTTCGGGGATCATCGGCATGTAGATGCATACCCGGTCGCCTTTTTTCACGCCGCGGGCCTTCATCGCATTGGCCAGGCGGCAGACCTGGCGGTGCAGTTCGCGGTAGGTGATGGCCTTGGCGTCGTGGGGATCGTCGCCTTCCCACAGCAGCGCGGTTTGCTCTGCGCGCTGGGCCAGGTGACGGTCGATGCAGTTGTAGCTGACGTTGAGCTGAGCGCCGTCGAACCAGCGAGCCTTGCCGGTGTTCAAGTCGCATTGCTGCACGCTTGACCAGGGCTTGACCCAGTCAAGGCGCTTGGCCTGTTCGGCCCAGAAGGTGTCAGGGTCGTCGACTGACTGGCGGTAGAGGCGGCGGTAGTCGTCGGGGGTGAGGGTGGCAGACTGGCTGACGGCCAGTGCCTGGGGGTAATTGCGGATATCGAACATGGCGGGTGGTCCTGCTCTTGTAAGGGGCGATGGACTGCAACGGCTATTCGATAGGACAGTGTAGCTGGGAGCGGTGTTCAACCTGTGCTGGCCTCTTCGCGGGTGAACCCGCTCCCACAGGGACCGCACGATGCTTGGAACTTGTGCAGTACCTGTGGGAACGGGTTTACCCGCGAAGAGCCCCGTGCAGGCGTTAGATCACCCGCGGTGACGGCCGCGGAAGTAGTTGATCAGGCCTTGGGTGGAGCCGTCTTCGGCGCTGTCTTCCAGGGTGCCAACCAGGCGTTGGTACACACCCTTGCCCAGCTCTTTGCCCAGCTCCACGCCCCACTGGTCAAAGGCGTTGATGCCCCAGATGACGCTCTGCACGAACACCTTGTGCTCATACATTGCCACCAGCGCGCCGAGGCGGCGTGGGCTGATGCGCTCCACTACCAGGGTGTTGCTAGGGCGGTTGCCCGGGATCACCTTATGCGGGGCCAGCTTCTCGATGTCCGCTTCGTTCAGGCCTTTGCTGCGCAGTTCGGCCTCGGCTTCTTCACGTGTCTTGCCCTGCATCAGCGCCTGGCTCTGCGACAGGCAGTTGGCGTACAGCCACTGATGATGGTCGGCCACCGGGTTGAAGCTCACGACCGGCACGATGAAGTCGGCCGGAATCAGCTGGGTGCCCTGGTGCAACAACTGGTGGTAGGCATGCTGGCCGTTACAGCCGACGCCGCCCCAGATCACCGGGCCGGTGGCGGTTTTCACCGGGGCGCCGTCCTGCAGCACGCTCTTGCCGTTGGACTCCATGTCCAGCTGCTGCAGGTGCTTGGTAATGTTGCGCAGGTAGTGGTCGTACGGCAGGATCGCGTGGCTGCTCGCGCCCCAGAAATTGCCATACCACACACCCAGCAGGGCCAGCAGCACCGGCATGTTCTTGTCGAACGGCGCGGTCTGGAAGTGCTGGTCCATGGTGTGGGCACCTGACAGCAGCTCCTTGAAGTTGGCGGTGCCGATGGCCAGGGCGATGGGCAGGCCGATGGCCGACCATAGCGAATAGCGCCCACCCACCCAGTCCCACATTGGGAAGATGTTCTCTTCGCGAATGCCGAACGCCACTGCGGCGGCCTTGTTGCTGGAAACCGCGATGAAATGGCGGTACAGCTCGGCTTCCGAGCCGCCCTGGGCCAGGTACCAGGTACGCGCAGCCATGGCGTTTTTCAGGGTCTCGAGGGTGTTGAACGACTTCGACGAGACGATGAACAGGGTGGTTTCGGCGCGCAGGTTGGCCGAGAGCTCGTGGAATTCACTGCCGTCGATGTTCGCCAGGTAGTGGCAGCGTACGCCACGCTGAGCGTAAGGCAGTAGCGCTTCGGAAACCAGCTCGGGGCCAAGGAACGAGCCACCGATGCCAATGTTGACCACGTCGGTGATCGGCTTTTCGCTGTAGCCGCGCCACAGGCCGTCATGGATGCGGCCGACCAGTTCGGTGATCTGGTTGAGTACCTTGTGCACTTCCGGCATGACGTTCACGCCGTTGACGCTCAGCTTGTCGCCCACCGGCCGGCGCAGGGCGGTGTGCAGCACCGGGCGGCCTTCGGAAGCGTTGATGATTTCGCCGCTGAACATCGACTTGATGGCGTCCTGCAGGCCCACTTCGTTGGCCAGGTTCACCAGCAGGTCGCGGCTTTGTTCGGTGATCAGGTTTTTCGAGTAGTCGAGGAACAGGCCGCAGCAGCTCAGGGAGAACTGGTCGAAGCGTTGGGCATCGGCGGCGAAGGCTTCGCGCATGCTGAAGCCTTGCATGGCGTCGCGGTGTTGCTGAAGCGCCTGCCAGGCGGGCAGCGCCGTCACATCGTGGGGTGTACGGTAATACGCCATTGCGCGGGGTTCCCTTGGTGCGTGATGAGGCCTTGGACACGGCAGTCATTGCCGGGTTCAGGCTGGCATCATTATAGGCAAAGGCCACGCACTGGGAATGGGTATGGCAGGGTGATTTTGGGGAGCGCTTTGCGCCCCATTCGCGGCACAAGGCCGCTCCCACAGTTTCTGTGTCGGGCTTGACGGCTGTGGGAGCGGGCTTGTCCCGCGAATGGGCTGCATAGCAGCCCCAGGCCGTTATGCGGTCTTTTCTTCCACATGCAGGTAAAGGTTGTCGATCAACCTGGTGTTACCCAGATAAGCCGCAGCAATCACCACCAAATCGCGATCATCGATCATTGCCGGGCGTAGGCTCACGGCATGGCGCACTTCCAGATAATCCGCGCGCAGCCCCGCAGCACTCAGCTGCGCCTGCCCCTCGGCGACCAGCGCGGCAAAATCCCGTTGGCCACGGCCGATGGCCGCTGCGATGTGCTGCAGCGTGCGGTACAGCACCGGCGCGGTCGCACGCTGCTCCGGCGTGAGGTAGCCATTGCGCGACGACAGTGCCAGGCCATCCTCGGCACGCACAGTGGGCTCGCCAATGATCTGAACCGGCATGTTCAGGTCGCGCACCATGGCGCGGATCACCGCCAGTTGCTGGAAGTCCTTTTCACCGAACACGGCAAGGTCTGGCTGGACCATGTTGAACAGCTTGCTGACCACGGTGGCCACACCTTCGAAATGCCCCGGCCGGCTGGCGCCGCACAGGCCTTCGGACAGGTGGGGCACGCTGACGCGGGTTTGCACGCTCATGCCGTCGGGGTACATCTCTTCCACGGTGGGCGCGAACAGCAGGTTGCAGCCGGCCTGCAGCAGGCGCTCCTGGTCTGCGGCCAGGGTGCGCGGGTACTTGTCGAGGTCTTCGTTGGCGCCAAACTGCAGCGGGTTGACGAAGATGCTGGCCACCACGAAATCGGCGCGCTGCGCAGCCTTGGTTACCAGGGCCGCGTGGCCGCTGTGCAGGTTGCCCATGGTGGGCACGAAGCCGATGCGCTTGCCTTCACCGCGAGCGCGGGCGACGGCGGCGCGCAATTCGCGGACGGTCTTGACTGTATTCATGCACTGAACCCGTGTTCGCTACCAGGGAAGCTGACTTGCTTGACCGCCTCGACGTAAGCGACGAGCGCGCTGTGGATATCGGGCTGGCCTTGCATGAAGTTCTTCACGAACTTCGGCACTCGGCCGCTCAGCGACAGGCCGAGCATGTCGTGCAGTACCAGCACCTGGCCATCGGTGGCGCTGCCGGCGCCAATGCCGATCACCGGGATGCCCACGGCGTTGGTGATTTCTGCCGCCAGTTCGCTGGGTACGCATTCGAGCAGCAGCATGGCCGCGCCGGCCTGTTCGAGGGCGATGGCGTCGGCGCGCATCTGCCGGGCCTGGGCCTCCTGACGGCCTTGCACCTTGTAGCCGCCCAGCACGTTGACGGTCTGCGGGGTCAGGCCCATGTGTGCGCACACCGGCACACCGCGCTCAGCCAGCAGGCGGATGGTTTCGGCCAGCCAGGCGGCGCCTTCGATTTTGACCATGTGGGCGCCGGCGCGCATAAGCGTGGCGCTGTTGGCAAAGGCTTGCTCCGGGGTGGCGTGCGCCATGAATGGCAGGTCGGTGAGTATCAGTGCACCGTCATTACCGCGTTTGACGCTGGCGGTGTGGTAGGCCATGTCCGCCGTGGTGACCGGCAGGGTGCTGTCGTGCCCCTGCAGGACCATCCCCAGCGAGTCGCCTACCAGCAACACTTCAATGCCGGCCTGGCTGGCGGCCTTGGCGAAGGTCGCGTCGTAGCAGGTCAGCATGGTGATTTTTTCACCCTTGGCCTTGAGGCCATTGAGGGTGGTAAGGGTTACTTCAGGCATGTCGGAAAATCCTCGTTCAGGCGCTGTAAAAAACGACTGCATTCAACGCGTGTAGTCATCTTCCGGAGCGGCACATCATCGCGCGTGATGTTCGGGCACAGGTCCGTCCGGGCCTAAATACGGGTATGCGGCACTTTGGGGCTGCACGGGACGCCTATAGTCGTGAGCGAGGTGGGGGAAGTCAATCACCCTGTTACCGCATTGTTACGATCAGGGTGTTACTGGCGTTACCGTGCCAGTGTGCAACGCTGGAACGCCCGGTTTACAGGCGTTCAAGGCCGACGAACGGGCAGTCGCCGAGCAATTGCGCGAGGGCGCGGCCATCTGCCAGGTGGAAGTCGTCCGGCACCAGTTCGGCCAGTGGGTACAGCACGAAAGGCCGGGCATGCATGTGGTAATGCGGCACTTTCAGGCGTGGCTCGTCGAGTACCAGGTCACCGAACAGCAGGATGTCCAGGTCCAGCGTGCGCGGGCCCCAGCGCTCCTTGCGCACGCGGCCCTGGCCGTTCTCGATGGCTTGCAGTGCATCGAGCAGCGCCAGAGGCGGCAGTGCGGTGTCCAGGGCGGCGACAGCGTTGGTGTAACGCGGTTGGCCGGGCAGCAGCGAATCGCTGGTGTACAAGGCCGAAGCCGCCACCAGGCGAGTACCCTCCACCTGGTCAAGCGCCTGCAAGGCACTGCGCAGTTGTTCGGCGGGTGCGTCCAGGTTGCTGCCCAGGCCGACGTAGGCGCGAGTCTTCACTCGGACGCCTCGTCACCACCGCGTTTGCGTTTGCTGGTGCTGCGTTTGCGTTTGCGCGGGCCGGCACCTTCG
Organism: Pseudomonas fortuita; assembly: GCF_026898135.2. NCBI lineage: Bacteria > Pseudomonadati > Pseudomonadota > Gammaproteobacteria > Pseudomonadales > Pseudomonadaceae > Pseudomonas > Pseudomonas fortuita. The sequence goes on along the minus strand of NZ_CP114035.2, from coordinate 5,393,780 downwards.
TCACGGCTGCCCAGCTCGCGAATCATCTCGCGACGCTCGCTGTCGTTGGCATCCTGGTAGTCGGTCCACCACTGGCCGAGGTCGTCGGTATCTTCCCCGGCGCTTTCACGCAGCAGCAGGAAGTCGTAACCGGCGCGGAAGCGAGGGTTGTCCAGCAGCATGTCGGCGCGTTTGCCGCTGCGCCGTGGCAGGCGCTCCTGCATGTCCCAGATCTCGCGGATCGGCAGCGTGAAACGCTTGGGGATGGCGATGCGCGCGCATTGCTCGGCGATCAGGTCGTGGGCCGCGCCGTTCATGGCGGGAATCGGCGGCACGCCCTGGTTCTGCAGGTGCAGCACGCGGGCCGGCAGGGCTGGCCACAGCAGTGCGGCGAACAGGAACGCCGGGGTTACCGGTTTGCCCTGCTTCACCCGCAGGTCGGTGTTTTGCAACGCTTGGCTGATCAGTGTGTGGGCGTAGGTCGGGCGCTCGTCCAGGGCGTGTGCGCTGGCCGGGAACAACGGCTCGAACAGCTGCAGGTCGACCAGCATCTCGAAGGCCATGGCGCCTTGGCCTGAGAGGAACAGCTTGAGGCTTTCCTCGAACAGGCGTGCGGGCGGAATCTCGCGCAGCAGCGGGGCAAGCTGGCGGATCGGCTGGACCGTGTGCTTCTCGATACCGAAGTCCAGCTTGGCGGCAAAACGCACCGCGCGCAGCATGCGCACAGGGTCTTCCTGGTAGCGGTGGGTCGGGTCGCCGATCAGCCGCAGCAGGCGGTTGCGCACATCGTGCACACCGTTGGCGTAATCGAGAATGCGCTCGCTGACCGGGTCGTAGTACAGGGCATTGATGGTGAAGTCGCGGCGTTGCGCGTCTTCTTCCAAGGTGCCGTACACGTTGTCACGCAGGATGCGGCCACTGGAATTGTGCGACGAACGGTGGCTGTCGCCCTGGTCGTCTTCCGAGTGAGGGGCGCGGAAGGTGGCAACTTCGATGATCTCACGGCCGAAATGCACGTGGACCAGTTTGAAGCGGCGACCAATGATGCGCGCGTTACGGAATTCGGCACGGACCTGTTCGGGGGTGGCGCTGGTGGCGACGTCGAAATCTTTCGGCGTAATGCCCAGCATCAGGTCGCGGACACAGCCACCGACCAGGTAAGCCTGGTAGCCGGCGCTCTGCAGGCGTTCCACGATATTCACCGCGTGGCGGCTGAACTGGTGGCGCTGCAGCGAGTGCTGGCTCTTGTTGATCACCTCAGGCGTAGTGCGCCTGTGGTGCGTGCCCGGTACGGGCGGGCGGAAAGACTGGAACAGCTTCTTCAGCATGGGATGCACTGTGTGAAGGAATGTTCGGCCAATAATAGGAGAATGGCCGCATGATGGGCGGGGATTCTAGCATTTACTCGGGGAATGGTGTAGGCGGGTAGCAGGATGCCTGCCAGAAGGGTAGAAACGACAAGGGGAGCCTAAGCTCCCCAAGAAGTCGTTGCGTGCTCTTATTGTTTTTTTTGCTGGGCTTTTTGTTTTTGTTGAGTGCCCTGTCCACAAATCTCGAAGCTTGTGGACGACCCCCAATCCAGGGGTTAAGAGCAAACGGATTGCTTTGGCCGCTGATGTCACGTTGATCTGTCGATCCAACCAGTTCAGGCGCTGCTTTTTAGTGCAGTTTTTGTTGTTCTCTGCCTGGTCGTGGGGCAAGCCCCAAACACGCATCCTCTCCAAAAGAATCAGTTAGCTGCGCCTCCGCCGTCTTGTTTTTATTGTGCGTGAGCCGTTTCGTCTTGTTCTTATTTTAGGTTGCAGTGCTTGTTATTGTTTTTGTACTAAGCATATAGCAGGTGCCGTGCCAACTTTTGCAAACCCAGTAAAATCAAGGGGTTGAGGCATTTCAGCAGTTTTCACGACGCTCAAAATGTCGCAATTTCGTTACCGTACGCCTCGGGAACTGTTACGGCGGAAAGGTTGGGTAACAGATTTTTGTGGGAACTGATGTGTTACCTGGGGTGTTTCCGGGCCAGATGTGTTCGCCACACCCCGTTCAGCGCCTGTGAGATCGAGCGCCGCCCGCGCGGCGCTTCGCGGGGCAAGCCCGCTCCCACATTTGTTTCGGGCCAATCAATCCTGAGGCATCGGAGCTCGCCCCTCTGTTGTTCCACTCAATCACGTCGTGCAGCAAGGGGCCGCGGGCCAATGGTGGCAGGAGATCTTGGCCCGAAACAGATGTGGGAGCGGGCTTGCCCCGCGAAGCGCCGCGCGGGCGGCGCTCGATCTCGAAGGCGACAACAATGCTGTGCCGAACTCAATTATCGCTGGTAGCGTTGCTCTTGCGCCGTGGAATGCCCAGGCGCTGGCGGCGTTCCCACAGGCACTTGCGGCTGACGCCAAGCTTGCGTGCCAGTTCGGTCTCGGTCATGTGGTCCTGATGCTCGAGTACGAAGTGCTGGAAGTAGTCTTCCAGCGACAGGTCCTCGGTCGGCTCGTGGCTGGCATTGGCAGCGCTGGCCACCACCAGGGCGTTGTTGAGGATCTCGTCCTCTTCCAGGTCGCTCAGCTCGATGTCGATGCCCAGCAGTTCGGCAGAAATTTCCGCGCTCTCGCTGAGGATCACCGCGCGCTCCACTGCGTTTTCCAGCTCTCGCACGTTACCCGGCCAGCTGTAGTGACGAATGGCTTGCTCGGCTTCGGCCGAGAAGTGCAGGTCGTCGCGGCCGATACGCGCGCTCTGGCGCGCCAGGAAGGCGCTGGCGATTTCGTTGACGTCGCTGCCGCGCTCGCGCAGGGCAGGCAGTTTCAGGGCGATCACGTGCAGGCGGTAGTAAAGGTCTTCGCGGAACTGGCCGGCCTTGGCCAGGTTCTTCAGGTCGCGGTGGGTCGCGGCGATCAGGCGCACATCGACCTTTTGCGATTGCACCGAACCCACCCGGCGAATCTCGCCTTCCTGCAGCACGCGCAGCAGGCGGGCCTGGGCTTCCAGCGGCAGTTCGCCGATTTCGTCGAGGAACAGCGTGCCGCCGTCGGCGGCTTCTACCAGGCCCGCACGCCCGGCGCTGGCGCCAGTGAACGCGCCTTTTTCGTGACCGAACAGTTCGGACTCGATCAGTGTCTCGGGGATGGCTGCGCAGTTCACCGAGATCATCGGTGCCTTGGCGCGGCGCGACAGGTTGTGCAGGGCGCGGGCCACCAGCTCTTTACCGGTACCCGATTCACCCTGGATCAGCACGTTGGAGTCGGTGGGCGCAACCTTGCGGATCTTGCTGTACATGTCCTGCATCGGCGGGCACGAGCCGATGATGCCGATTTCGCCATTGGCCGCAGCCGCGCTGCCTTTGTCGGCCGGGGCGGCCTTGCCATTGGCGGCGCGTGGCTCGGCAGCCGGTGCGGCGGCCGGGGTGTTCTGCCGGTCGCGCAGGATACGCGCCACGGCCTGCAGCATCTCGTCGTGGTCGAATGGCTTGGCGATGTAGTCCACCGCGCCCATTTTCATCGAGTCTACCGCCGAGCGCAGGCTGGCGTAACTGGTCATGATCAGCACCGGGGTGCCCTGACCAAGCTTGATCAGCTCGGTACCGGGTGCGCCTGGCAGGCGCAGGTCGCTGACGATCAGGTCGAAGGTGGCAATGCTGAAGCGTTCCTGGGCTTCCTGCACCGAGCCGGCTTCGCTGACTTGGTACTGGTTCCGCTCGAGCAGGCGACGCAAGGCCGAGCGGATGATGGTTTCGTCTTCGACGATCAGAATATGCGGCATTGATTCAATTCTCTCGACGGTCTCGAATTTCAGGGGACGTCGCTACGACATGCCGGGGCAGGGTCACGCGGATCCGGGTGCCACGTTGCCGTTCGATATCGGCCGGGCTGTCGATGGTGATTTGCCCATAATGCTCTTCCACGATGGAATAGACCAGAGCGAGCCCCAGTCCGGTTCCCTCGCCAGGGTCCTTGGTGGTGAAGAAGGGCTCGAACAGGCGGTCCATGATGTTCTTCGGTATCCCGCTGCCCTCGTCCTCGACGATCAGGTCGACGGTGTGTTCGCTGACCTCGGTGCGCACGCGCACGGCACTGCCGGGCTTTGATGCGTCGCGGGCGTTGGAGAGCAGGTTGATCAGCACCTGGGCCAGGCGCTGCGGGTCCCCTTCGGCCCAATGGTCGGGGTTGCAGAGGTTGAAGAACTGGACTTCGAAATTGCGCCGGTTCAAGGCCAGCAGACCGATGGCGTCCTGCGCCACTTCGGCCAGGCACACCGGTTCTTCGCTGTTCTGGTGGCTGCCGCCGGCATGGGCGAAGCTCATCAATGACTGGACGATGCGCGACACCCGCTTGGTCTGGTCGAGGATCTGGCTGGATAGCTCGATGATTTCGCCATCGCCCTCGCGTTCCTCGCGCAGGTTTTGCGCCAGGCAGGCGATGCCGGTTATCGGGTTGCCGATTTCGTGGGCCACGCCGGCGGCCAGGCGCCCAATGCTGGCCAGGCGCTCGGAGTGCACCAGCTTGTCTTCCAGTGCCTGGGTTTCGGTAAGGTCTTCCACCAACAGCACAAGGCCGCTGTTACCGGGTGCCAGGGGCTCGTCAATGGCTGCCTTGTGCAGGTTCAGCCAGCGCGGTTGCCCGTCCAGTGCCAGGCGCTGCTTGTGCAAGTGCTCGTCGGGCAGGTTGATGAAGCCTTGCAGCAGGCCGCGCCAGGGCTCGTCGATGGTGAGCAGACGCGAGCCGACCACGTGCTTGGCGGCGATGCCGGTGAGCTCTTCCATGGCCTTGTTCCACATCAGGATTTCCTGGTCCTTGGCCAGCGAACACACGCCCATGGGCAGCTCTTGCAGGGTCTGGCGATGGTAGCGGCGCAGGGCGTCGAGCTCGGCGGCCAGGCCGGTCAGGCGCGAGTGGTAGTCTTCCAGGCGGCTTTCGATGAAATGGATGTCTTCGGTCACATAGTTTTCGTTACCGGACTTGTAGGGCAGGAAGGTTTCGACCATGTCCTGGGCCACGCTCGGGCCCATCAGGCCGGACAGGTTGGCCTCGATGCGGTCGCGCAGGCGGCGCAAGGCGTAGGGGCGGCGCTCGTCGAACGGTAAGTAGAGGTCACGCAGGGCCTGCTCCACTTCTTTTTGTGCAGCCTTGGCACCCAGCGGCTTGGCCAGTTGGGTGGCAAACTCCTGCGGCGAGGCGGCGTGCAACTCGCGGCGCTGCGGGCGGCGTACGTTGTCCACGGCGCAGGCTTCTGCCGCGCTGACTTCTTCGCTGCTGGCGTTGGTGAACAGCGAGATCAGGGTGAACAGCAAAACGTTGGCCGCCAGCGAGGCAATGGCCGCCATGTGCCAGCTGGTATCGTCCAGCACATAGATCATGTCCAGCAGCGGTATATAGAAGCCCTGCAGGTTGCCCAGCAGCGGCAGCAGCATGGTCACCATCCACACCAGGGTGCCGGCCAGCAACCCGGCGATGAAGCCGCGCCGGTTGGCGGTGGGCCAGTACAGCACCGATAGTACGCCCGGCAGGAACTGCAGGGTGGCGACGAAGGCGACGATGCCCAGGTTGGCCAGGCTCTGGTGGTTGTTCTGGGTCAGGTAGAACATGAAGCCGGCGGTAATGATGGCGACGATCAGCGCGCGACGGGTCCACTTCAGCCAACGGTAGATGTTGCCTTCGGCCGGGGGCTGGTACAGGGGCAGCACCAGGTGGTTGAGGGCCATGCCCGACAGTGCCAGGGTGGTGACGATGATCAGGCCGCTGGCGGCTGACAAGCCGCCGATGTAGGCCAGCAGCGCCAGTGCTTCGTTGTTGGCGGCAATCCCCAGGCCCAGGGTGAAGTACTCGGGGTTGGTGCTGGCGCCCAGGCGCAGGCCGGCCCACAGCACCAGCGGCACGGCCAGGCTCATCAGCAGCAGGAACAGCGGCAGGCCCCAGCTGGCACTGACCAGCGAGCGCGGGTTGAGGTTTTCGGTGAAGGCCATGTGGTACATGTGCGGCATGACGATGGCCGAGGCGAAGAACACCAGCAGCAGGGTGCGCCATGGGCCTTCCTGCAGCGGGGTGTGCAGGGCGGCCAGGGCGGTCTGGTTCTGCAGTAGCCAGACCTCCAGCTCGTGCGGGCCGCCGAATACGCCGTACAGGGCGTAAAGGCCTATGCCGCCCAAGGCCAGCAGCTTGATCACCGACTCGAAGGCGATGGCGAACACCAGCCCTTCGTGTTTTTCGCGCGTGGCAATGTGTCGCGAGCCGAAGAAGATGGTGAACAGAATGATCAGCGTACAGAACGCAAAGGCTACCCTGGCCTTGACCGGCTCACCGGTGAGGATGCTGATCGAGTCGGCCACCGCCTGTATCTGCAGCGCCAGCAAGGGCAACACACCTATCAGCATGATGATGGTGGTCAATGCGCCGGCCCAGGTGCTGCGAAAGCGGAACGCCAGCAGGTCGGCCAGCGATGAAAGCTGGTAGGTGCGGGTGATCTTGAGGATCGGGTAGAGCAACACCGGTGCCAGCAGGAATGCGCCGGATACCCCCAGGTAACAGGCCAGGAAGCCATAGCCGTACTGGTAGGCCAGGCCCACCGAGCCATAAAAGGCCCAGGCACTGGCATACACGCCCAGCGACAGGGTGTAGGTGAGGGGGTGGCGAATGATCGAACGCGGGATCAACCCGCGCTCGCTGATCCAGGCCACGCCAAACAGCACCATGAGGTACCCGGCGCTGATCAGGATCATCTGGGTCAGGCTAAAGCTCATCGGCATCTCGTTGGCTCTGCAGGATGAAGGTGACGACGATCAGGATCAGCCAGAGCAGGTACGGGCGGTACCAGGCTCCGGTCGGTTCGATCCACCAGTCCATGATGGCCGGGGAGAACAGGTAGATCCCCACGACCAGAAGCAGGACCAAACGATAGATGTACATGCTGGCCTCGATGGTTGGGCGCTGCGGGCTTGGACTTATTATTGGCGCAAATGACTGGGGGGATGCTAGCGGGAATCCATTGCGTTAGCCAAGGGTTTGAAATTATTGGGCTTTTGTTATTGAGGGTTGGTTTGCCCGCGAAAGCGCCGGGCCTGCCTCAGCGCAAATCAGCCTCAGGCACCGTGGTCCGCTGCGCGATCGCCTCCGGCCGCCACTGCTTGCGGGCTATCGCCAACACTTCAGCCGGCGTAGCCAGTAGTAAATCGGGGTCTGTTTCTTGCCCCAGCGCCCGCAATGCCCGCAACAGCAGCGGTGTAGCCTGCTCAGCCTGCAGGGGTGGCGACCGGTACGACTTGCCCAGCTTGTGCCCATCCGGCTGCACGATCAGCGGAATATGCAGATAGCGCGGCTGTGAGAAGCCCAGCAGCTCCTGCAGGTACAGCTGCCGCGGGGTGTTGTCGAGCAGGTCGGCGCCGCGCACGATGTCGGTAACACCCTGCCAGGCATCGTCCAGCACCACCGCCAGCTGGTACGCATACAGCCCGTCGCGGCGCTGGATGACAAAGTCGCCTACCTCACGCCCCAGGTGTTGCTGGTACTCGCCCTGCACCCGGTCGGTAAAGCGGTAGATCAGCTCTGGCACGCGCAAGCGGATCGCCGCACCTTCACGGGCATGGCCGGCATTGCGGCACAGGCCTGGGTAAATGCCGTTGTAGCCCTCCAGCTGCTTGCGCGAGCAGGTACAGGCATAGGCCAGGCCCAGGTTGAACAGGCGGTCGACGACCGCGGCATAGGCGTCGTGCCGCTGGCTCTGGAACACGACCTCGCCATCCCATTCCAGCGCGTAACGCTCCAGGGTTTGCAGGATGGCATCACGGGCACCGGGCATTTCCCGGGGTGGGTCGGTGTCTTCCATGCGCAGCAACCAGCGGCCGTTCACGGCGCGGGCGTCGAGCCAGGAGGCCAGGGCGGCGACCAGCGAGCCGAAGTGCAAAAAGCCGCTGGGGGTGGGGGCGAAGCGCCCGATGTAGCTGGAGTCGGTCATGTCAGGCTGGGCATATAAATGAAACGGGGCGCATGAAGCGCCCCGTTCAGGTGGAAGAAAGGTCAGCCTTTACCGACCGTTTTTTCCTTTTTCTCGGCAATTTCCTTGCAGTCGAAACACAGGTCTGCGGTCGGACGGGCTTCCAGACGGCGCAGGCCGATCTCGATGCCGCAGGAATCACACCAGCCGTACTCTTCGTCCTGGATCTTCTGCAGGGTCTTGTCGATTTTCTTGATCAGCTTGCGCTCGCGGTCACGGTTGCGCAGCTCAAGAGCAAATTCTTCTTCCTGGCTGGCACGGTCGGCCGGGTCCGGGAAGTTCGCAGCTTCATCCTTCATGTGGTCTACGGTGCGATCCACACTGTGCATGAGCTCGCCTTTCCAGGCATTGAGAAGCTTGGTGAAGTGCTTCTTCATGGGCTCACCCATGTACTCTTCGCCCTTGGTCTCTTTATAGGGCTCGACACCGTACATGGTTCCGGTTTTTTGCTTTTCTACGGTGGACATGAATAGACCGCCTCTCACTCATCTGATCCAATGCGCAGGATGCTCCATCCCCGGCGACCGCCGGCCCTGCGACTGCGAGCCGCCGAACTTACCAGATAGATCGGGGGTGCGCTACCCCGCCCGATCCTGCTTATTGACATCGGCGCGAGCCGTACGTTCGTTGGCGTGCAGAGGTAGAATCTCCAGTTTAGACCCAATTGAGAGAAGGTCATGGCCCACCCCTACAGTGCGCGCAGCCGCGCCATCGAACCCTTCCACGTCATGGCGCTGCTGGCCCGGGCCAACGAGCTGCAGGCGGCCGGGCACGACGTGATCCACCTGGAAATCGGCGAGCCGGACTTCACCACGGCCGCACCGATCGTCGCCGCCGGCCAGGCCGCGCTGGCTGCCGGGCACACCCGCTACACCGCTGCACGCGGCCTGCCGGCACTGCGTGAAGCGATCGCCGGCTTTTATGGCCAGCGTTATGGCCTGAATATCGACCCGCAGCGCATCCTGATTACCCCAGGTGGTTCTGGCGCGCTGCTGCTGGCCAGCAGTCTGCTGGTCGACCCGGGCAAGCACTGGCTGCTGGCCGACCCGGGTTACCCGTGCAATCGCCACTTCCTGCGCCTGGTCGAGGGCGGGGCGCAGCTGGTGCCGGTGGGCCCGGAGGTGAACTACCAGCTGACCGCCGACCTGGTCGAACGTTACTGGGACAAGGACACGGTCGGTGCCCTGGTCGCGTCGCCGGCTAACCCGACTGGTACTGTGCTGGGGCGCGAAGCGTTGGCCAGCCTTGCCAAAGCCACCCATGAGCGGCATGGCCACCTGGTGGTGGACGAGATCTACCATGGCCTCACCTATGGCATGGACGCGCCAAGTGTGCTGGAAGTCGACGACTCGGCGTTCGTCCTGAATAGTTTTTCCAAGTATTACGGCATGACCGGTTGGCGCCTTGGCTGGCTGGTGGCCCCACCCGGCGCAGTGGCCGACCTGGAGAAACTGGCGCAGAACCTGTACATCAGTGCACCGAGCATGGCCCAGCATGCCGCGCTGGCATGCTTCCAGCCCGAGAGCCTGGCCATTTTCGAGGAGCGCCGCGCCGAGTTCGCCCGCCGCCGCGACTACCTGCTGCCCGCCCTGCGCGAACTGGGCTTCCGCATAGCCGTCGAGCCGCAGGGGGCGTTTTACCTGTATGCCGATATCAGTGCCTTTGGCGGTGATGCGTTTGCCTTCTGCCGGCACTTTCTGGAAACCGAGCACGTGGCCTTTACGCCGGGCCTGGACTTTGGCCGTCACCTGGCTGGGCACCATGTGCGCTTTGCCTACACCCAGAGCCTGCCGCGCCTGGAAGAGGCGGTGCAGCGCATTGCCCGTGGCCTGCGGAGCTGGCAAGGCTGATGCAGTTCTATCCCCCACTCGAACAGGGCCGCCTGCTGCGCCGTTACAAGCGCTTTCTGGCGGACATCGAACTGGCCAGCGGCGAACAGCTGACCATTCACTGCCCGAACACCGGTTCCATGCTCAATTGCATGCGTGAAGGCGGGCAGGTGTGGTTTAGCCGCTCCAACGACCCCAAGCGCAAACTGCCAGGCACCTGGGAAATCAGCGAAACCCCACAGGGGCGGCTGGCCTGTGTGAACACTGGGCGGGCTAACGCGCTGGTCGAAGAGGCACTGCGGGCCGGCGTCATCGCCGAACTGGCCGGTTTTACCGCGCTCAAGCGCGAAGTCGCGTACGGAGAGGAAAGCAGCCGCATCGACTTTCGCCTGGAGTTCGACGGTGCCCCTGCGTATGTCGAGGTGAAGAGCGTGACCTTGGGTTACCCCGACAGCACGGTCGCGGCTTTTCCCGATGCGGTGACACAGCGCGGTGCCAAGCACCTGCGCGAGCTGGCGAAGCTGGCCCGGCAGGGCGTGCGGGCGGTGCAGTTGTACTGCGTGAACCTGACTGGCATCAATGCCGTACGCCCAGCTGAGGAAATCGACGCAGCCTATGCCCAGGCCCTGCGTGCGGCGGTGGCGGACGGGGTGGAGGTGCTGGCCTACGGCACCCGCCTGAGCGCCGAAGGCATTGTTATTGATTGCCGCCTGCCGGTGCTGCTTACGCCGTGAGCCAGATGCCTTGGCTGTCTTCGTGACAGCCCAGGGCCAGCAGTTGCTCACCCTCGCAAGGGCCGGCTACGCACTCGCCGCTTTCAATCAGGAACAGCGCGCCATGGTGGGCGCAGTGGATGAGGCTGGCGCTGTCATCGAGAAAGGCATCTTGCGTCCAGTTCAGCGGGATGCTGCGGTGCGGGCACCGGTTGCGGTAGAGGTACACCTGGCCCTGGCGGCGCACGCCGAACAGTTCGAGGCCGTCTACGCTGAAGGCGCGGCTTTGGCCTTCGGCCAGGGTGTGGGAGGTACAGAGCAAGTGCATGGCGAGGACGACTCATGAAACAGATGATGACTTGACGCGTCAATGCGAATAATTATCAAATTGCCCGCATTCGCTGCGCCTGGCCCCTATGGTGCGCAGTTCTGTCGCCCGCCACAAGGCGCGCGGCTCGCCTTCAGAAGGAACCCCATGATGCGCCGTCCAGTCGCCTTGCTCGCCCTCTGCGCAAGCCTTGTGCTCTCCACCACGGCCCTGGCGGCCGAGTTGCCGCAACGCTGGGTCAGCGCGGGTGGCGCCCTGAGCGAGTGGATAACTGCATTGGGCGGCGAAGCGCGGCTTGTCGGTGTGGACACCACCAGCCAGCACCCGGCATCGCTGAAATCACTGCCCAGCGTGGGTTACCAGCGGCAGTTGTCCGCTGAAGGCATTCTCAGCCTCCGCCCGGATGTACTGGTGGGCACCGAGGAAATGGGCCCGCCGCCGGTACTGGCGCAAATTCGCAAGGCCGGTGTGCAGGTGGAGTTGTTCTCCAGCAAGGCCGAACTGACGGCGGTGGATGAAAACCTCAAGCATCTGGGGCAGTTGCTTGGCGCAGAGCAGCAAGCTTCGGCGTTGGCGGCGGGCTACCACCAGCAGATCGAGGCGGTGCAGGCCAAGGTCAAGCAGGCTCAGGCAGGGCAAAAGGCACCTGGGGTGCTACTGCTGGTCGGCCATGCCGGGGCCAAGCCGCTGATCGCCGGGCAGGGCACTGCGGGTGACTGGCTGCTGGGCCAGGCGGGTGGGCACAACCTGGCAGAACATCAAGGCTACAAGAACTTCTCCAACGAAGCCTTGGCGGCGCTGGACCCGGATGTGATCGTGTTTTCCGACCGGGCGCTGGCCGATGAGCAGGCCTTGCAGGCGCTGTTGAAAGAAAACCCCGCGCTGGCTGCCTCGCGGGCTGTGCGTGAGAAACGCCTGGTGTCACTGGACCCGACGCTGCTGGTAGGCGGGCTTGGCCCACGCCTGCCATCGACCTTGCAGTCGCTGGCAGCCACCTTCTACCCGGCGGCCCAGGCCAGCTTCGCGCAATGAAACAGCGGGTCCAGCCACGTACGTTGTTCATTTGCCTTAGTCTGCTGTGCCTGTTGGCGGTGTGGTTGTCGCTGGCCTTGGGGCCGGTCAGCCTGCCGCTGTTCGACACCCTGCGCGCCGGCCTGCGCCTGTTGGGGCTGCCGATTGCGGCTGACGGCCTGCAGCAGGCCGAGATGATCCTGGGCCAGATCCGCCTGCCGCGTACCTTGCTCGGGCTGGCGGTGGGCGCGGTGCTGGCGCTGTCCGGCGTGGCCATGCAGGGGCTGTTCCGCAACCCGCTGGCCGATCCAGGGCTGGTGGGGGTTGCCGCTGGGGCGGCGATGGGTGCAGCGGTCGCCATTGTCGGTGGTGCCTGGTTTGGCGGCATGCCGGACGCTTTCGCGCCCTATCTGTTGTCGTTCTGCGCTTTTGTCGGGGGGCTTGGGGTGACCGCGTTGGTCTACCGACTGGGGCGGCGCGATGGCCAGACCAACGTTGCCACGATGCTGCTGGCGGGCGTGGCCATGACTGCGCTGGGCGGCGCGGCCGTTGGGCTGTTCTCTTACCTGGCCGACGACGCCACCCTGCGCACACTGACATTCTGGAACCTCGGCAGCCTGAACGGTGCCAGCTACGAACGGCTGTGGCCGTTGCTACTGGTGGCGGCGGGGGTAGCGGTGTGGCTGCCGCGCCGGGCCAAGGCGCTGAATGCCCTGTTACTGGGTGAGTCGGAGGCGCGCCACCTGGGCGTTGACGTGGAGCGACTCAAGCGCGAGCTGGTGTTCTGCACGGCGCTGGGCGTAGGTGCGGCAGTGGCAGCAGCAGGGCTGATCGGTTTCATCGGCCTGGTGGTGCCGCACCTGGTGCGCTTGCTGGCCGGGCCTGATCACCGCGTGGTGCTACCGGCCTCGTTGCTGGCCGGGGGCGTGCTGATGCTGTTCGCCGACCTGGCGGCGCGGCTGCTGCTGGCACCTGCCGAGTTGCCGATTGGTATTGTCACGGCCTTCATTGGTGCGCCGTTCTTTCTGGTCCTGCTGATAAGAGGGCGCAGCTGATGTTGCAAGTCGAAGGCCTGCACCTGCGGCGGGGGAGCAACGAAGTGCTGCACGACATTCACCTGCAACTGAGCCCGGGGCAGGTGGTGGGTGTGCTCGGCCCCAACGGTGCCGGCAAGAGCAGCCTGCTGGCTGTGTTGTGTGGCGAGCTGGCGCCCGAGCGAGGGCGGGTGACGTTGCAGGGCCGGCCCCTCACCGATTGGCCTGGGCAGGAGCGGGCCAGGCGCCTGGCAGTGTTGCCACAGGTGTCCAGCCTGGGCTTCTCGTTCCGGGTCGAGGAAGTGGTGGGCATGGGGCGCATGCCTCATGGCACCGGGCAGCAGCGCGATGCGCAAATTGTCGAAGCGGCGTTGCAGGCGGCGGATGCCTGGCACCTGGTGGGGCGCAGTTACCTGGCGCTCTCCGGTGGCGAGCGGCAGCGGGTGCACCTGGCCCGCGTGCTGGCCCAGCTATGGCCGGGCGAGGAGGGGGCCACGCTGCTGCTCGACGAACCGACCTCGATGCTCGACCCACTGCACCAGCACACTACCCTTGAATCCGTGCGCCGCTTCGCCGACCGCGGCGCTGCGGTGCTGGTGATCCTGCATGACCTGAATCTGGCTGCGCGCTACTGTGACCGTATCCTGTTGCTGGAGCAGGGGCGCTGCCATGCGTTTGCCACGCCCGAAGCGGTATTGACGCCAGCGGCACTGAAGGCGGTGTACGGTATCGACGTACTGGTGCAGGCGCACCCAGAGCGTGGGCACCCACTGATCATCACACGCTAGGAGGCATTGTCGATGCGTCATCTGCTGCTGTCGGGTTTCTCGCTTTGCCTGATGTTGTCACTGGGCGGCTGCCAGGCCAGCCTGCCGCCACTGCCCTCCTGGCAGAGCAGTGAAGGGCGCACGCATGCCGAGTTGGGGCACATCATCGATCTTGCCAGTGGCCGGGCGATCAGCCCTGAGCAACTGGTGCAGCGCCTGGCAGGCACCCCTCGCGTGCTGGTGGGCGAAAAACATGACAACCCGGACCATCACGCGTTGCAACTCTGGCTGCTACGGGCGATGCAGGGGAACCGCGTGCAAGGCAGTCTCCTGCTGGAAATGCTGCAGCCTGAGCAGCAACCGCTGGTCGACAAGGTTCAGGGGCAGCCGCTGCCGGCGAACTTGCCCAAGGCGCTGGCCTGGCAGGAAGGGTGGGATTGGCAGCTGTACGGGCCGATAGTGCGTGAGGCCTTGCAGGACCGAGTGCAACTGCTGGCTGCCAACCTGTCGCCTGGTGAGATGCGTCAGGCCTATCGACAGCCAGCCCCGCTGACTGGCAAAAGGTCCAATGCACCGGCGGTAAAGGCTGCTTTGCTCGAGCAGGTACGCGCGGGCCATTGTGGGATGCTGCCGGAAAGCCAGTTGCCGGCGATGCTGGCCGTGCAGCAGCAGCGCGACCGGCGCATGGCCGAGCGGTTGCTGTCCGCGCCGCAGCCAGCGTTGCTGTTTGCCGGGGCCTATCACGTGCGCAAGGACCTGGGCATACCCTTGCACCTGGCAGATCTGGGGGCGTCGGCGTCGGGGGAGACCAAGGTATTGCTGCTGGCCGAGGTGGGCGAGCAGGTTGAGCCAGGCCAGGCTGATTACGTGTGGTACACCGCGGCGATGCCGGAGCAGGATTACTGCGCGCAGTTTCGCCAGTAGTGTGGGCCAGGCGGCACAAACCCCCAGGCAAAAAAAGACCCGGCAAAATGCCGGGTCAATAACCGTGATTAGCCTGATGAGGAGATAATCTGAGAGTCCGAACCAGGGGCTCTTAGGTTATCCAACCAGTCTCGCGACCAGTTGTGATAATCATAACAATTCTCATTCAGGCGTCAATCCCTTCCCCACGATTATTTTGGATTTTTTTGCGTAGGATTTTTCGCGTCCAGTTGTTGATTGAGCGCTTCTTTGCGTTCGAGCGGCAAATCGTTCCAGTGCATGTCCAGCAAGGCGCCCTCAATGGCGTACAACAGCACCTTGGAGGCGCGGAACCCTCGTGTCTTGACGGCCTGGTAGGCACCCACCGCACCCAGGCGACGCAGATCCGATGCGCTGTGGATGCCGGCGGCATGCAGCCACTGCGCAGAGGTCTTGCCAAGGTTCTTCAGGTGCTGCAATTCATCGTTCATCGAGCCTCCTTGCGATGGCTGAACGTGGATTGGAGGATAAATCGCGAGCAGGTCAGAGAGGAGTGTAGCGGGGGTTAAGAAATGCGCGGCCTTTTGCCATCGGGGGCGATGAACTGCCTTTGGGAAGTAGCCTGTTCTGGCCCCATCGCCGGCAAGCCAGCCCCCACAGGTACACCGCAGGCCTTGAGGGCGAGGGTGTAACTGTGGGAGCTGGCTTGCCGGCGATAGGGCCGGTACAGGAAAACGGCGAACTTACAGGCCTGGCAACCGCTGGCGAATCTGCTCGATCACCTGGTCCATGCTGCCAGCATCCTGGGTATCGACCCGTGTGCTCTGCACCAGCTCCTGCGCATCCAACGCTTCACGGCTCGCCTGCTGGGCCTTGACCACATCCAGGGTGGCATCGGAGGGGTCGGTGTTTTCGGCCTGACGCTGCTCCAGCCAGCTGGCGATGACGGCCTCGGGTGCGTGGCAGTCGAGGATCAGGAACGGCACACCGGTCTGGCTGGCGACGTCTGCAGCAGCCTGGCGCTGTTCACGCTTGAGGTAGGTGGCATCCAGCACCACCGGGAAGCCGGCGCGCAAAACGGTGGCTGCCACTTCATGCAAACGTTGGTAGGTGGCGGCACTGGCATCCGGGTCATAAATGCCTGCAGTGAGTTGGCCGGCGTGGTCGTGCGGCTGATCGCCGAACAGGCGCTTGCGCTCGACGTCGGAGCGCACGCGAATGGCGCCCAAGGCCTCGACCAGGCGCATTGCCACGTGGCTCTTGCCCACTGCCGAGACACCATGGGTGATGGCCAGCAGCCGCGAAGGGATGGCGCTGTAGCTTTCCGCCAGGTTGGCGTAGTTGCGGTAGGTGCGCAGGGTAGTGGCCCGCTGCACGCCATCGGCATTGGCCGGCATGCTGAACAGCGCGACCTTGGCCCGTACCAGGGCGCGATAGGCTTTGTAGAAGTTGAGCACCTCCAGGCCTTCATAATCGCCGGTCAGCTCCAGGTACTGACTGATGAAACGTCGTGCCAGGCACTTGAGGCCGCGATCTTCCAGGTCCATGGCGAGGAAGCCGGTGTCGGCCCAGACATCGGTCATGCGGAACGGTTCGTTGAACTCGATGCAGTCGAAGATCACCACCTGGCCGTTGATCAGGGTCGCGTTGCCCAGGTGGATGTCGCCATGACACTCGCGGGTAAAGCCATTGGCCTTGCGCGAGGCGAACAGGCCTTGCAGCCGCTCGAAACTGCTCCGCGCCCACGCCTGCAGGTTGTCCAGTTGCAGCAGGTCGGCCTTGTCGCTGAGGAATGGGCGGATCTGCTCGAAGTTCTGCTCGACCGGGGCCATGACGCTTTCAGGCGAACCGTAGGGCTGCTCGGCAGATACCTTGGGGGTCTGCAGGTGAAACTCGGCAATTTGCCGGGCCATCTGGTCAATGTGCGCGGCATTCAGTTCACCATTGGCCTGCAGGGTGCTGAGCATCTGCCCCTGAGGGAACTGGCGCATCTTCAGCGCGTATTCGATGGCCTCGCCGTCGCCACCGATCTGCGGCGCTTCGACACTACCGGTCACCGCCAATACCTCCAGGTACAGGCCATCGGTCATGCGCTGGTTCAGGCGCAACTCTTCGTTACAGAAATGCTGGCGCTGACCCAGTTCGGTGAAATCGAGGAAGCCGAAGTTCATCGGTTTCTTGATCTTGTAGGCGTACTCGCCGGTGAGCAGCACCCAGGAGATATGCGTCTCGATGAGCTGGAACCCATCCACGGGGTGAGGGTACAGGGCGGGGTTCTGCAACGCAGTGATAAGAGCTTGGCTCACGGCAAATCCTTCCGGGGCAGGGAATTCGAATGCGCCATTATGGTCAATGGTGCCGTCCCTGCCTACCGCTGGGCCGTCTGCCCAGCCTTTATAAAGTGCGTATAATCCGCCGCCATGACCCGATCTCGAAATCCTCGTACCCCTCAGAAACCCTCGACCAGCCGTTCTCGCGCCTGGCTGGGCTGGGCTTTGAAGCTCAGCCTGGTAGGCCTGGTGATCGTTGCCGGCTTCGCGGTTTACCTCGATGCTGTCGTGCAGGAGAAGTTCTCCGGCAAGCGCTGGACCATCCCGGCCAAGGTGTATGCCCGGCCGCTGGAGCTCTTTACTGGTCAAAAACTGAGCAAAAACGACTTCCTTACCGAACTCGATGCGCTCGGCTACCGGCGTGAGAGCGCGGCCAACGGCCCAGGTGCGGCGGCCGTCAACGGCAATACCGTCGACCTCAACACCCGTGGCTTCCAGTTCTACGAGGGGATGGAACCGGCGCAGTTCGTGCGCGTGCGCTTCTCCGGCGATTACGTGGCGGGCCTTTCTGCGGCCAACGGCAAGGCGCTCGACGTGGTGCGGCTGGAGCCGCTGATGATCGGCGGCATCTACCCGAAGAACCTCGAAGACCGCATCCTGATCAAGATCGATCAGGTACCCAAGTACCTGCTCGAAACACTGGTAGCGACCGAAGACCGCGACTTCTACAGCCACTACGGCGTGTCGCCCAAGTCCATCGCCCGGGCAATGTGGGTCAACACCTCGTCGGGGTCCATGCGCCAGGGGGGCAGTACCCTGACCCAACAGCTGGTGAAGAACTTCTACCTCAGCAGTGAGCGCAGCCTCAGCCGAAAGCTGACCGAGGCAATGATGGCGATGCTGCTTGAGCTGCATTACGACAAGCGCGAGATTCTCGAGGCCTACCTCAACGAGGTGTTCGTCGGTCAGGATGGCCAACGTGCAGTTCACGGTTTCGGTCTGGCCAGCCAGTTCTTCTTCAGCCAACCGCTGTCTGAGCTGAAACTGCACCAGATCGCCCTGCTGGTAGGCATGGTCAAAGGCCCGTCCTACTACAACCCGCGGCGTTACCCTGACCGTGCCCTGGCTCGCCGCAACCTGGTGCTCGACCTGGTGGCCGAGCAAGGCGTGGCCAGCCAGGCGGAAGTTGATGCAGCGAAGAAGATGCCGCTGGGCGTGACCAAGCGCGGCAGCCTGGCTGACAGCTCGTTCCCGGCCTTCCTCGACCTGGTCAAGCGTCAACTGCGCCAGGACTACCGCGACGAAGACTTGACTGAAGAAGGCCTGCGTATTTTCACCAGCTTCGACCCGATCCTGCAGATGAAGGCCGAAACTTCGATGAGCGAGACCTTCAAGCGCCTGTCGGGGCGCAAGGGTGCTGACGAGGTGGAATCGGCAATGGTCGTGACCAACCCGGAAACCGGTGAGGTACAGGCGCTGATCGGCAGCCGCCTGGCAGGCTTCGCCGGTTTCAACCGGGCCATTGATGCTGTGCGGCCGATCGGCTCGCTGGTAAAACCGTCGGTGTACCTGACTGCGCTGGAGCAGCCGAGCAAGTACACCCTGACCAGCTGGGTGCAGGATGAGCCATTTTCGGTCAAGGGTGCCGATGGTCAGGTCTGGCGCCCACAAAACTACGACCGTCGACCGCATGGCACCATCTATCTGTATCAGGGGCTTGCCAACTCGTACAACCTTTCGACTGCCAAGCTTGGCCTGGAAGTGGGCGTGCCCAATGTGATCAAGACCATTGGCCGGCTAGGGGTAAATGTCGACTGGCCAGCCTTCCCGGCCATGCTGCTGGGTGCTGGTGGCATGTCGCCGATGCAGGTTGCAACCATGTACCAGACCATCGCCAACGGCGGTTTCAACACCCCGATGCGCGGTATCCGCAGCGTGTTGACTGCCGAAGGCGAGCCGCTCAAGCGCTACCCGTTCCAGATCCAGCAAACCTTCGACCCGGGCGCCATCTACCTGGTGCAGAACGCCATGCAGCGGGTCATGCGCGAAGGTACCGGGCGCTCGGTGTACAACACCTTGCCGCGCTCGCTGACCCTGGCGGGCAAGACCGGTACCAGTAACGACTCGCGCGACAGCTGGTTCTCCGGCTTCAGCCAGGACCTGCTGGCCGTGGTGTGGATGGGCCGTGACGATAACGGCAAAACACCCTTTACCGGTGCCACCGGTGCCCTGCAGGTATGGACCAGTTTCATGAAAAAGGCCGACCCGCTGCCGCTGGACATGCCGCAACCGGACAACGTGGTGCAGGCCTGGATCGACCCTTACACTGGCCATGGGTCTGATGCCAGCTGTCCGGGAGCGGTGCAGATGCCGTATATTCGCGGGAGTGAACCGCCCGCCGGTGCGACCTGTGGCGGCGAGCAGAATCCTGCCGAGTCGGTCATGGACTGGGTCAAAGGCTGGATGAATTAAGCACAGGCTGCATTGATGAGGTGTGACGTGAACAAGTGGCTGTTTCCTGCCGTGACGGCGTTGGCTGTGCTCCAGGGGTGCTCCAGCGTCCCGCGCGGCAATATACCGGTGGTCGATTCGAGCACCCGCGTGTCCAACAGCGAGCGCGTGACGGCTAACCGCTCGGCGGGTGGCTATAACACGGGCACCGCGCAAGCGCAGACGCTGCCCGAAGACTCCGGTGTTACCGTGATGATTCCGCAGGGCGCTGGCGCTTCAGGTATCCAGACGTTCCCGGCTGCCAATGGCGCGGCACCGATCAGCACCTCGCCTATCACGCCTGGCCCGATTACCCCGGGCCCGGTCAGTTCGGCGCCGATGACCACAAACCCGAACCCGATCGCCGACGAGCCGTTCGACATCGCGGCCATGAACAGCGCCCCGGCAAGCACCAGCGCGCCAACCGGTATTCCGCGCAGCAGCACCGCTGCCGGTGGTCTGTCGGCCGACGAGCAGCTAGATGGCCCGGTGCTGGCCCTGTTGACCACCGCGCAGACCCAGCAGGGCAGTGGTGACTTCAACGGCGCTGCTTCGAGCCTTGAGCGTGCCCAGCGTATTGCCCCGCGCGAGCCGCAAGTGCTGTACCGCCTGGCCCAGGTACGCCTGTCGCAGGGTGATGCCGCCCAGGCCGAACAGTTGGCGCGTCGCGCCCTGACTTACGCCAACGGCCGGCCAAGCCTGCAGGCCGAGCTATGGAACACCATCGCCCAGGCCCGTGAAAAGCAAGGTGACAGCGCTGGCGCAGCACTGGCCCGGCAGAAGGCACGGGTCAATTCGTGATGATCGAGCAACGTATTCTGGATATTGCCGACCACCTGTTGCTGATCGAACGTGAACTGGTGGTGCAGGGGTGGTGGGATGACGAGCCACCCAGCGACGAGGCATTGGCCAGTACTGTGCCGTTCGCTGTCGATACCCTCAGTTTCGAGCAGTGGCTGCAATGGATTTTCCTGCCGCGCATGAAGATCATCATCGAGCTGGGCCATCCCCTGCCCAACGCCTCCAGCATCCTGGTCATGGCCGAGACCGTGTTTACCGACCGGCCGGAGCAAAGTCGTGAGCTGCGCCGACTGTTGGCAGCATTTGACCAATTGATCGCTCCTTCCGCCTGATTTCTTCAGTTTTTCCTTCAAGGGCCGCAGATTGTGGCCCTTTTTTGTGGAAATCTTATTTATTCTGCTGCTGAAGCGATTTTTAGTGGTGGCAGGAATTCATCTTGGGGAAAAATTGGCAATAATTTTTCTTGACATGTTGGCGCCGAATCACAAGAATCCAACTTCCGCTGTAGAGGGACTGCCAGAAGCAGACCCGCTAGGCAGATCATGAGGTGCACACCCGCGCCGACCTGTTACACCCCGCAACGCGTTACCTCGCGCTGGGTGGGAAAACCCCGCAACACTCTGGGGTGCTCCCAATACTTGCTCAGTCAGTGCTGACGTTTTCGCTCATGCTCTGCTTGGCAGTAAACCTATTAAGACCCGTCCACTAGGGACGGTATTCTGGCGTTTTAGAGGTGAACAACGTGGAGCTTTTATCTGGCGCTGAGATGGTCGTCCGCTTTTTGCGTGACGAAGGCGTTAAGCACATCTACGGGTACCCTGGTGGTGCTCTCCTGCATGTTTACGACGCGCTGTTCAAAGAACCGGAAGTGGAACACATCCTGGTTCGTCACGAGCAGGCGGCAACCCATATGGCGGACGGCTATGCCCGCGCCACCGGCAAGGCCGGTGTGGTGCTGGTAACCTCCGGCCCGGGCGCGACCAATGCCATTACCGGCATTGCCACCGCCTACATGGATTCGATTCCGATGGTCATCCTGTCCGGCCAGGTGCCTAGCACCATGGTGGGTACCGATGCCTTCCAGGAAACCGACATGATTGGTATCTCGCGGCCGATCGTGAAGCACAGCTTCATGATCAAGAACCCGACCGAGATCCCTGAAGTCCTCAAGAAAGCTTTCTACCTGGCGCAATCCGGTCGCCCAGGTCCGGTCGTGGTCGACATTCCAAAAGATATGACCAACCCGGCCGAGAAGTTCGAATACGTCTATCCGAAAAAGGTCAAGCTGCGCTCCTACAGCCCGGCGGTCCGTGGCCATTCTGGCCAGATCCGCAAGGCTGCCGAGATGCTCCTGGCTGCCAAGCGCCCGATCGTCTACTCCGGTGGTGGCGTGATTCTGGGTGGTGGCTCCGAAGCCCTGACCGAAATCGCCAAGTCGCTGAACCTGCCGGTCACCAACACCCTGATGGGGCTGGGTGGCTTCCCGGGTACTGACCGCCAGTTCCTCGGCATGCTTGGCATGCACGGCAGCTACACCGCCAACATGGCCATGCACAATGCCGACGTGATCCTCGCTGTGGGCGCACGCTTTGACGACCGTGTGGTCAACGGCCCGGCCAAGTTCTGCCCGAACGCCAAGATCATCCACATCGACATCGACCCGGCGTCGATCTCCAAGATGATCAAAGCCGACGTGCCAATCGTTGGTCCGGTCGACAGCGTGCTCAGCGAAATGCTCGGCATCCTCAAGGAAATCGGCGAGCAGCCTGACAAGGCGGCGCTGGATGCCTGGTGGAAGCAGATTGACGAATGGCGTGGCGATGGCGAGCTGTTCCCTTACGACAAGGGCGATGGCAACGTCATCAAACCGCAGAAAGTCATCGAGACCCTGTGCGAAGTGACCAATGGCGATGCCTTTGTGACCTCCGACGTGGGCCAGCACCAGATGTTTGCGGCGCAGTACTACCGCTTCAACAAGCCGAACCGCTGGATCAACTCCGGTGGCCTGGGCACCATGGGCTTCGGCTTCCCGGCGGCGATGGGCGTGAAGCTCAACTTCCCGGACCAGGACGTTGCCTGTGTGACCGGCGAAGGCAGCATCCAGATGAACATCCAGGAGCTGTCCACCTGCATGCAGTACGGCCTGCCGGTGAAAATCGTCAACCTCAACAACGGTGTGCTGGGCATGGTCCGCCAGTGGCAGGACATGGCCTACAACGGTCGTCACTCGCACTCGTACGTCGAGTCGCTGCCTGACTTCATCAAGCTGGCCGAGGCCTATGGCCATGTGGGTATCCGCATCACCAGCCTGAAGGACCTCAAGCCGAAGCTGGAAGAAGCGTTTGCGATGAAGGACCGCCTGGTGTTCATCGACATCGCGGTTGACCGCAGCGAGCACGTCTATCCGATGCAGATCAAGGATGGCTCGATGCGTGACATGTGGCTGAGCAAGACGGAGCGTACCTGATATGCGGCACATCATTTCCCTGCTGCTGGAAAACGAACCAGGTGCGTTGTCCCGTGTGGTCGGCCTGTTCTCCCAGCGCAACTACAACATTGAAAGCCTGACCGTGGCGCCGACCGAAGACCCGACCCTGTCGCGTCTGACGCTGACCACCGTTGGCCATGACGAAGTGATCGAACAGATCACCAAGAACCTGAACAAGCTGGTCGAAGTGGTCAAGCTTGTCGACCTGTCGGAAAGCGCTCATATCGAGCGCGAACTGATGCTGGTCAAGGTCAAGGCCACCGGTGCCCAGCGCGCCGAGATCAAGCGCACCACGGATATCTTCCGTGGCCAGATTGTCGACGTGACCGCCAGCGTGTACACCGTGCAGCTGAGCGGCACCAGTGACAAACTGGACAGCTTCATCCAGGCGATCGGCACTGCATCGATTCTCGAAACCGTGCGCAGCGGCGTTACCGGCATTGCCCGTGGCGACAAAGTGCTCAGCATCTAAATTCAAAAATTAGCGATGGCTCCGCAGGGGCCGAGATATAACCAGGGGTATTTCATGAAAGTTTTCTACGATAAAGACTGCGACCTTTCCATCATCCAGGGCAAGAAAGTCGCCATCATCGGTTACGGCTCCCAGGGCCACGCTCAAGCGTGCAACCTGAAGGACTCCGGTGTAGACGTTACCGTCGGTCTGCGTAAAGGTTCGGCTACCGTTGCCAAGGCTGAAGCCCACGGCCTGAAAGTTGCCGACGTTGCAACCGCTGTCGCTGCGGCTGACCTGGTCATGATCCTGACCCCGGACGAGTTCCAGGGCGCGCTGTACAAGAACGAGATCGAGCCGAACATCAAGAAGGGCGCTACCCTGGCCTTCTCCCACGGCTTCTCGATCCACTACAACCAGGTTGTTCCGCGTGCCGACCTCGACGTGATCATGATCGCACCGAAGGCCCCGGGCCACACCGTTCGCTCCGAGTTCGTCAAAGGCGGCGGCATCCCTGACCTGATCGCTATCTACCAGGACGCTTCGGGCAATGCCAAGAACGTCGCCCTGTCTTACGCTTCGGGCGTTGGTGGTGGCCGTACCGGCATCATCGAAACCACCTTCAAGGACGAGACTGAAACCGACCTGTTCGGTGAGCAGGCCGTTCTGTGCGGCGGTACCGTCGAGCTGGTCAAAGCCGGTTTCGAAACCCTGGTCGAAGCTGGCTACGCGCCAGAAATGGCCTACTTCGAGTGCCTGCACGAACTGAAGCTGATCGTTGACCTCATGTACGAAGGCGGCATCGCCAACATGAACTACTCGATCTCCAACAACGCCGAATACGGTGAGTACGTTACCGGCCCGGAAGTCATCAACGAAGAATCCCGCAAGGCCATGCGCAACGCCCTGAAGCGCATCCAGGACGGCGAGTACGCGAAGATGTTCATCTCCGAAGGTGCTACCAACTACCCATCGATGACCGCCAAGCGCCGCAACAACGCCGCTCACGGTATCGAAATCATCGGCGAGCAACTGCGCTCGATGATGCCATGGATCTCGGCTAACAAAATCGTCGACAAGACCAAGAACTAAGTCTTATCGATAGATGAAAAACGCGGCTTCGGCCGCGTTTTTTCGTTCTGGGAGCCCGCTTCTGGTATAAAGCAGACCAGTGGCCTGCTGTCAGAACCTGTTTCGCGGGCCCGTGTCGAACATTTTCCATCCTGTTGCAAGGTACCCTTTATGAGCGAACGTCCCGAAGAGCCGAACAAGCCCTCCGACGCCGAAAGCCTGCTACCTGTCGATGAGCACGTTGAAGAAGGGCATGACGCCGAAGGCCGCAAGGTGCGCCACCGCGGCATCTACCTGCTGCCCAACCTGTTTACCACCGCCAACCTATTTGCCGGCTTCTATTCCATCATCAGCTCGATGAGCGCACAGAGCGCCCTGAGTGCCGGTGACCCGCGCGAGGCGAGCAAGTACTTCGCCTTTGCCGCCATCGCCATCTTCGTGGCCATGGTGCTCGATGGCCTGGACGGCCGCGTTGCACGCATGACCAATACCCAGAGTGCCTTCGGTGCCGAGTACGACTCGCTGTCGGACATGGTTGCCTTCGGCGTGGCCCCTGCTTTGCTGGCATTTGGCTGGGCGCTGGGTGACATGGGCAAGGTCGGCTGGATGGTCGCCTTCATTTATGTGGCCGGTGCAGCGTTGCGTCTGGCACGCTTCAATACCCAGGTCGGCACTGCCGACAAGCGTTACTTCATCGGCCTGGCCAGCCCGGCTGCCGCAGGGGTGGTGGCGGGTACCGTGTGGGCGTTCAGCGATTACGGCATTCAGGGCTCCAAGCTGTCGTTCCTGGTGGCGCTGCTGGTAGCGGCTGCCGGCATGCTGATGGTCAGCAATATCAAGTACAACAGCTTCAAGGAGCTGGACCTCAAGGGGCGCGTGCCGTTCGTGGCCATCCTTGCCGTGGTGCTGGTATTTGCCGTCGTGTTCAGCGACCCGCCGCGCATCCTGCTGCTGATCTTCCTCGCGTATGCGGCATCTGGCCCGATCCAGTTCCTGCTGAAGGCGCGCCGGCGCAAAGCGTGAAAATCGCTTAACGCTGGAATAACCTTCCGGCTCCATAGTCATACTGGTACATCCGTTACCCAGTGCTATGGAGCCGCCCATGCTCATCAAGCTTCCCAGGTCTTCCGAGTGCAAGGCCTCGCAGATCACGCCAGAAGGCATCTACCTTTCCCGTCGCACATTGCTGGGTGGCTCGTTGGCCGGTCTGGCGCTGGGCGCCCTGCCAGGCGGGGCTGGGGCTGCAGAAGTCTCGCGTTATGCCGATGTGCAGGCCGGCACCGCGCCAGCCTGGTTCGCCGACAAGCTCGCTGCCACGCGCTGGCAGGCGATGACGGTGAAGGACGAGGCGATCACGCCGTTCAAGGATGCCACCCATTACAACAATTTTTACGAGTTCGGGCCCGACAAGGGTGACCCGGCAGCCAATGGCGATAGCCTGAAGACCGAGCCGTGGTCGGTTGTGGTGGATGGTGAGGTGGGCAAGCCTGGGCGCTATGCGCTGGAAGACTTCGTCAAGCCTTATCAGCTTGAAGAGCGGATTTATCGGCTGCGTTGCGTAGAGGCTTGGTCGATGGTTATCCCTTGGTTGGGATTCCCTTTGGCGCAGGTGCTCAAGCAGGTGGAGCCCACGTCCAAGGCGCGGTATGTGCGCTTCGAAACATTGAAGGATCCGCAGCACATGCCCGGGCAGCGTTCGGGGTTCGCCCTGATCGACTGGCCTTATAGAGAGGGGCTTCGCCTGGACGAGGCAATGCACCCTTTGGCGATCCTGGCGGTAGGCATGTATGGCCGCGAACTGCCGAACCAGAATGGCGCGCCGTTGCGCCTGGTGGTGCCGTGGAAGTATGGCTTCAAGAGCATCAAGTCGATCGTGCGCATCAGTTTGGTGGCTGAACAGCCCGGCACTACCTGGGAAGGGCTGGCGCCGGATGAGTATGGCTTCTATGCCAATGTGAACCCTGCGGTCGATCACCCGCGCTGGAGCCAGGCACGTGAGCGCCGATTGCCCAGCGGGTTGTTCAGCCCCAATGTGCGAGAGACTCAGATGTTTAATGGCTACGCCGATGAAGTGGCGTCGCTGTATACCGGGCTCGATCTGCGGAAGAACTATTGATGCGTTACCCCTGGTTTCGCCTGGCTATTTTCGTCGTGGGATGTCTGTTCCCGGCGTGGTGGTTATATGAGGCAGCGATGAACCTGCTGGGGCCTGACCCCGGGAAGATCATGATGGATCGCCTTGGGCTTGGGGCACTCACCTTCCTGTTGGTGACCTTGAGCATGACGCCACTGCAGAAGGTGACGGGCTGGTCGGGGTGGATCGTGGTGCGTCGGCAGCTGGGGTTGTGGGTGTTTGCTTATATAGTGCTGCACATCCTTTGTTACCTGTTCTTTATTCTTGGGCTGGATTGGGGGCAGTTGGCGGTGGAGCTGAGTAAGCGGCCCTACATTATTGTGGGTGCGCTTGGGTTCCTGTGCTTGCTGGCCTTGGCGGCTACCTCGAATCGGTATAGCCAGCGGCGGCTGGGGGCGCGGTGGAAGAAGCTGCACAGGTTGGTGTATCTGGTTCTTGGGCTGGGGTTGCTGCACTTTTTGTGGATTGTGCGTTCGGACCTGCGGGAGTGGGCTGTCTATGCGTTTATTGGTGCTGTGCTGATGGTGCTGCGGATTCCTGCTGTTGGGCGGGGGCTTTCGAGGGTTGGTCGGAAGCAGGGCAGGGCGGTTTGAGAGTGAGGTGGGGCTGCCAAGGGTCGGTCTCGAGATAGTAGTGGCTGTGAAAGGTGCTTGCCTTTGATCTTGTGGCGCCTGTGAGATCGAGCGCCGCCCGCGCGGCGCATCGCGACGCAAGGCCGCTCCCACATTTGTTTCGGGCCAGTCCAGCCTGTGCCATTGGCGCGCGCCCCCTTGTTTGTTCCCTTCAATATTGAAGGTTGCGCCGCCCCTTCACTGCAATCTCCAGCCATACACCCAGGGTGCGAGTGCGGAAGAGGCAGGAGTAACTGGCCCGAAACAAATGTGGGAGCGGCCTTGCGTCGCGATGCGCCGCGCGGGCGGCGCTCGATCTCACAGGCGCTGACTGTGTTGTGGCGGACACCTGGTGGCCTTCATAGGGTCTTTCCCCTCATATTTCGATTTCTTGAAATTAAGGGTTGACGCCCTTCTGAATCCCCTTATAATGCGCCCCACTTCCAGCGACATCGGAACGACAAACTCCTTGAGATTCAATGAGTTAGGTAGTTAAGGTGGCGTTGAAAGGGCTACGATCGAATGATCGCAAGCGGTTGAAATGGTGGTTGACAGCGCTTCTAAACGCTGTATGATTCGCCTCCCGCTACGAGAGATCGCAGCGAGCCAAGTGTTTGAAGCTAAACGAGTTTCTCGCAAAAAACTTCAAAATAAACGCTTGACAGGCTCTGAGGAAAGCGTAGAATGCGCGCCTCGGTTGAGACGAAAAGCTCTTAACCAAACGCTCTTTAACAAATCGAATCAAGCAATTCGTGTGGGTGCTTGTGAGTATGGACTGATAGTCAAAAAGATTATCAGCATCACAAGTGACCATGCGAGAAATCACATAGTCATTTGAGATTGCTGAGCCAAGTTTAGGGTTTCTTAAAAACCCAAGCAGTATTGAACTGAAGAGTTTGATCATGGCTCAGATTGAACGCTGGCGGCAGGCCTAACACATGCAAGTCGAGCGGATGAGAAGAGCTTGCTCTTCGATTCAGCGGCGGACGGGTGAGTAATGCCTAGGAATCTGCCTGGTAGTGGGGGACAACGTTTCGAAAGGAACGCTAATACCGCATACGTCCTACGGGAGAAAGCAGGGGACCTTCGGGCCTTGCGCTATCAGATGAGCCTAGGTCGGATTAGCTAGTTGGTGAGGTAATGGCTCACCAAGGCGACGATCCGTAACTGGTCTGAGAGGATGATCAGTCACACTGGAACTGAGACACGGTCCAGACTCCTACGGGAGGCAGCAGTGGGGAATATTGGACAATGGGCGAAAGCCTGATCCAGCCATGCCGCGTGTGTGAAGAAGGTCTTCGGATTGTAAAGCACTTTAAGTTGGGAGGAAGGGCATTAACCTAATACGTTAGTGTTTTGACGTTACCGACAGAATAAGCACCGGCTAACTCTGTGCCAGCAGCCGCGGTAATACAGAGGGTGCAAGCGTTAATCGGAATTACTGGGCGTAAAGCGCGCGTAGGTGGTTTGTTAAGTTGGATGTGAAAGCCCCGGGCTCAACCTGGGAACTGCATCCAAAACTGGCAAGCTAGAGTACGGTAGAGGGTGGTGGAATTTCCTGTGTAGCGGTGAAATGCGTAGATATAGGAAGGAACACCAGTGGCGAAGGCGACCACCTGGACTGATACTGACACTGAGGTGCGAAAGCGTGGGGAGCAAACAGGATTAGATACCCTGGTAGTCCACGCCGTAAACGATGTCAACTAGCCGTTGGAATCCTTGAGATTTTAGTGGCGCAGCTAACGCATTAAGTTGACCGCCTGGGGAGTACGGCCGCAAGGTTAAAACTCAAATGAATTGACGGGGGCCCGCACAAGCGGTGGAGCATGTGGTTTAATTCGAAGCAACGCGAAGAACCTTACCAGGCCTTGACATGCAGAGAACTTTCCAGAGATGGATTGGTGCCTTCGGGAGCTCTGACACAGGTGCTGCATGGCTGTCGTCAGCTCGTGTCGTGAGATGTTGGGTTAAGTCCCGTAACGAGCGCAACCCTTGTCCTTAGTTACCAGCACATTATGGTGGGCACTCTAAGGAGACTGCCGGTGACAAACCGGAGGAAGGTGGGGATGACGTCAAGTCATCATGGCCCTTACGGCCTGGGCTACACACGTGCTACAATGGTCGGTACAGAGGGTTGCCAAGCCGCGAGGTGGAGCTAATCTCACAAAACCGATCGTAGTCCGGATCGCAGTCTGCAACTCGACTGCGTGAAGTCGGAATCGCTAGTAATCGCGAATCAGAATGTCGCGGTGAATACGTTCCCGGGCCTTGTACACACCGCCCGTCACACCATGGGAGTGGGTTGCACCAGAAGTAGCTAGTCTAACCTTCGGGAGGACGGTTACCACGGTGTGATTCATGACTGGGGTGAAGTCGTAACAAGGTAGCCGTAGGGGAACCTGCGGCTGGATCACCTCCTTAATCGACGACATCAGCCTGCTGATGAGCTCCCACACGAATTGCTTGATTCATTGTATAAAGACGATCAAGACCCAAAGTTTTACCCTTAGGTCTGTAGCTCAGTTGGTTAGAGCGCACCCCTGATAAGGGTGAGGTCGGCAGTTCAAATCTGCCCAGACCTACCAATTTTGGTTGGAATGATGAGCACCCCACGCCTCTTAATAAAGAGTGGTGAGGACGGCTCTTCTGCAGTTCAAATCTGCCCAGACCTACCAATATGCGGGGCCATAGCTCAGCTGGGAGAGCGCCTGCCTTGCACGCAGGAGGTCAGCGGTTCGATCCCGCTTGGCTCCACCACTCGCTTTACTTGATCAGAACTTAGAAATGAACATTCGTAGATGAATGTTGATTTCTGACTTTTGTCAGATCGTTCTTTAAAAATTCGGATATGTGATAGAAATAGACTGAACACCAGTTTCACTGCTGGTGAATCAGGCTAAGGTAAAATTTGTGAGTTCTGCTCGAAAGAGCGACGTGCGAATTTTCGGCGAATGTCGTCTTCACAGTATAACCAGATTGCTTGGGGTTATATGGTCAAGTGAAGAAGCGCATACGGTGGATGCCTTGGCAGTCAGAGGCGATGAAAGACGTGGTAGCCTGCGAAAAGCTTTGGGGAGTCGGCAAACAGACTGTGATCCAGAGATCTCTGAATGGGGGAACCCAGCCAGCACAAGCTGGTTATCTTGTACTGAATACATAGGTGCAAGAGGCAAACCAGGGGAACTGAAACATCTAAGTACCCTGAGGAAAAGAAATCAACCGAGATTCCCTTAGTAGTGGCGAGCGAACGGGGACCAGCCCTTAAGTTGGTTTGAGATTAGTGGAACGCTCTGGAAAGTGCGGCCATAGTGGGTGATAGCCCCGTACACGAAAATCTCTTATCAATGAAATCGAGTAGGACGGAGCACGAGAAACTTTGTCTGAATATGGGGGGACCATCCTCCAAGGCTAAATACTACTGACTGACCGATAGTGAACTAGTACCGTGAGGGAAAGGCGAAAAGAACCCCGGAGAGGGGAGTGAAATAGATCCTGAAACCGTATGCGTACAAGCAGTGGGAGCCTACTTTGTTAGGTGACTGCGTACCTTTTGTATAATGGGTCAGCGACTTATATTCAGTGGCGAGCTTAACCGAATAGGGGAGGCGTAGCGAAAGCGAGTCTTAATAGGGCGTTTAGTCGCTGGGTATAGACCCGAAACCGGGCGATCTATCCATGGGCAGGTTGAAGGTTAGGTAACACTGACTGGAGGACCGAACCGACTACCGTTGAAAAGTTAGCGGATGACCTGTGGATCGGAGTGAAAGGCTAATCAAGCTCGGAGATAGCTGGTTCTCCTCGAAAGCTATTTAGGTAGCGCCTCATGTATCACTGTAGGGGGTAGAGCACTGTTTCGGCTAGGGGGTCATCCCGACTTACCAAACCGATGCAAACTCCGAATACCTACAAGTGCCGAGCATGGGAGACACACGGCGGGTGCTAACGTCCGTCGTGAAAAGGGAAACAACCCAGACCGTCAGCTAAGGTCCCAAAGTCATGGTTAAGTGGGAAACGATGTGGGAAGGCTTAGACAGCTAGGAGGTTGGCTTAGAAGCAGCCACCCTTTAAAGAAAGCGTAATAGCTCACTAGTCGAGTCGGCCTGCGCGGAAGATGTAACGGGGCTCAAACCATGCACCGAAGCTACGGGTATCATCTTATGATGATGCGGTAGAGGAGCGTTCTGTAAGCCTGTGAAGGTGAGTTGAGAAGCTTGCTGGAGGTATCAGAAGTGCGAATGCTGACATGAGTAACGACAATGCGAGTGAAAAACTCGCACGCCGAAAGACCAAGGTTTCCTGCGCAACGTTAATCGACGCAGGGTTAGTCGGTCCCTAAGGCGAGGCTGAAAAGCGTAGTCGATGGAAAACAGGTTAATATTCCTGTACTTCCAGTTATTGCGATGGAGGGACGGAGAAGGTTAGGCCAGCCTGGCGTTGGTTGTCCAGGTTTAAGGTGGTAGGCTGAAATCTTAGGCAAATCCGGGATTTTAAGGCCGAGAGCTGATGACGAGTTGCCATTAGGCGACGAAGTGGTTGATACCATGCTTCCAAGAAAAGCTCCTAAGCTTCAGATAACTGGGAACCGTACCCCAAACCGACACAGGTGGTTAGGTAGAGAATACCAAGGCGCTTGAGAGAACTCGGGTGAAGGAACTAGGCAAAATGGCACCGTAACTTCGGGAGAAGGTGCGCCGGCGAGGGTCAAGGACTTGCTCCGTAAGCCCATGCCGGTCGAAGATACCAGGCCGCTGCGACTGTTTATTAAAAACACAGCACTCTGCAAACACGAAAGTGGACGTATAGGGTGTGACGCCTGCCCGGTGCCGGAAGGTTAATTGATGGGGTTAGCGCAAGCGAAGCTCTTGATCGAAGCCCCGGTAAACGGCGGCCGTAACTATAACGGTCCTAAGGTAGCGAAATTCCTTGTCGGGTAAGTTCCGACCTGCACGAATGGCGTAACGATGGCGGCGCTGTCTCCACCCGAGACTCAGTGAAATTGAAATCGCTGTGAAGATGCAGTGTATCCGCGGCTAGACGGAAAGACCCCGTGAACCTTTACTATAGCTTTGCACTGGACTTTGAATTTGCTTGTGTAGGATAGGTGGGAGGCTTTGAAGTGGGGACGCCAGTTCTCATGGAGCCATCCTTGAAATACCACCCTGGCAACTTTGAGGTTCTAACTCAGGTCCGTTATCCGGATCGAGGACAGTGTATGGTGGGTAGTTTGACTGGGGCGGTCTCCTCCCAAAGAGTAACGGAGGAGTACGAAGGTGCGCTCAGACCGGTCGGAAATCGGTCGTAGAGTATAAAGGCAAAAGCGCGCTTGACTGCGAGACAAACACGTCGAGCAGGTACGAAAGTAGGTCTTAGTGATCCGGTGGTTCTGTATGGAAGGGCCATCGCTCAACGGATAAAAGGTACTCCGGGGATAACAGGCTGATACCGCCCAAGAGTTCATATCGACGGCGGTGTTTGGCACCTCGATGTCGGCTCATCACATCCTGGGGCTGAAGCCGGTCCCAAGGGTATGGCTGTTCGCCATTTAAAGTGGTACGCGAGCTGGGTTTAGAACGTCGTGAGACAGTTCGGTCCCTATCTGCCGTGGACGTTTGAGATTTGAGAGGGGCTGCTCCTAGTACGAGAGGACCGGAGTGGACGAACCTCTGGTGTTCCGGTTGTCACGCCAGTGGCATTGCCGGGTAGCTATGTTCGGAAGAGATAACCGCTGAAAGCATCTAAGCGGGAAACTTGCCTCAAGATGAGATCTCACTGGGATCTTGAATCCCCTAAAGGGCCGTCGAAGACTACGACGTTGATAGGTTGGGTGTGTAAGCGCTGTGAGGCGTTGAGCTAACCAATACTAATTGCCCGTGAGGCTTGACCATATAACACCCAAGCAATTTGCTGACGCAGATTGCGGTGGTGAAGATGATACGAACCGAAAGTTCGCAACGAACCACAAATATCACATATCCGGATTCGCTGGGCTGTCCATCTGGACATTCTGGCTACAGAATTTCTTGACGACCATAGAGCATTGGAACCACCTGATCCCATCCCGAACTCAGCAGTGAAACGATGCATCGCCGATGGTAGTGTGGGGTTTCCCCATGTGAGAGTAGGTCATCGTCAAGATTCATTTCGCAAAACCCCTATCTGCGCATGCAGGTAGGGGTTTTGTCTTTGTGGGCAAAAAAATTCTGCGCAGCTCGAATCCCTGTGGGAGCGGGCTTGTCCCGCGAACACGGGCGAAGCCCGTGCCATCCACCTCGCAGCCTGTTTCGCGGGCACGCCCGCTCCTACAGTGAAAGGGGCAACGCCAGCCAAGGGGGCTCAAAATGATGGCATTCGGCCCTTTCATGTTCGCGTGATATCGTTCCCCCTCAGCCACCAGCGCCTGCCAGAGATCCGCCGATGCCCAACATCACCCACCTCCACCCCGGCTTCATGATCGTCCACGGCAACCGCCTCGACGACCTGCGCAGCCTGGTGGTGAGCTGGATGCGTCGCTACCCCTTGGCGCCGCTGGAAAACGAAATTGCCCTGGTGCAAAGCAATGGCATCGCCCAATGGCTCAAACTCGCGCTGGCTGAAGACCCGCAGGCAGATGACCTGGGCGGCTGCGGCATCGCCGCCGCAATCGATGTGCAACTGCCCGGCAGCTTCATGTGGCAGTTGTACCGAAGCGTGCTGGGCCGTGACGAAATTCCCGAGGTTTCCCTGCTCGACAAGGCCCCGCTGACCTGGCGACTGATGCGCCTGCTGCCGGCCCTGATCGAGCGCCCGCATTTCGAGCCGCTGCGGCGCTTCCTCACCGACGACAGTGACCTACGCAAGCGTTACCAGCTCGCCGAGCGCCTGGCTGACCTGTTCGACCAGTACCAGGTCTACCGTGCCGATTGGCTCAAGGACTGGGCTGCGGGCGAGCACATCCTCAACACCGCCCGCGGCGAGCGCAAAGCGCTGCCCCCGGGCAACCGCTGGCAAGCCGAACTGTGGCGTGCGCTGCTGGAGGATGTTGGCCAAGAGGGGATGGCACAGAGCCGCGCCGGCGTGCATCAACGCTTCGTCGAGCGTATCAACAGCTTGCAGCAGGCACCCGCAGGGCTCCCGCCGCGGGTGATCGTGTTCGGTATCTCTTCGCTGCCTGCCCAGGCCCTGGAGGCATTGGCGGGCCTGGCGCGTTTCAGCCAGGTGCTGCTGTGCGTGCACAACCCCTGCCGCCACCACTGGGCCGATATCGTTGCCGACAAGGATCTGCTGCGCCATCAGTACAAGCGCCAGCAGCGCAAGCAGGGCATGCCCCTGCAACTGGACGACCAGTCGCTGCATCAACATGCCCACCCGTTGCTGGCAGCCTGGGGCAAACAAGGTCGCGACTATATCAACCTGCTCGACAGCTATGACGACCCTGGCAGCTACCAAGGTGTGTTCAGCGATGGCCGCATCGACCTTTTCAGTGACGGTTCGCCCACAACCCTGCTTAACCAACTGCAGGACGACATTCTTGAACTGCGCCCGCTCGCCGAAACCCGCGAGCTGTGGCCGCCAGTCGACACGGCGAAGGACCGCTCTGTTCGATTCCACATTGCCCACAGCCCGCAACGTGAAGTGGAGATCCTGCACGACCAACTGCTGGCCCGCTTCAGCGCCGACCCGACGTTGCGCCCGCGTGACGTGATCGTCATGCTGCCGGCTGTCGACACCTATGCGCCTCATATCCGCGCAGTGTTCGGCCAGTTGCACCGCAATGATCCACGCTACATTCCATTCACCCTCACTGACCAGGGCCAGCGCGGTCGCGAGCCTTTGCTGATCGCCCTCGAACACCTGCTCAAGTTGCCAGACAGCCGCTTTGCGGTCAGCGAAGTACTTGACCTGCTGGACGTCCCGGCAGTCCGCGCCCGCTTCGGTATCCGCGAAAACGAATTGCCCACGCTGCACCGCTGGATCGAGGGCGCAGGTATCCGTTGGGGCATCAACGCCGAGCAGCGGGCCAGCCTGGGCTTGCCCGCCGGGCTTGAACAGAACAGCTGGCGCTTCGGCCTGCGGCGCATGCTGCTGGGCTATGCCGTGGGGGTGGGCGAAGCCTGTGACGGCATCGAACCCTATGATGAAATCGGTGGCCTGGACGCGGCACTGATCGGCCCGCTGGTCGCACTGCTTGATGCGCTCGAAGTGGCCTGCCAGGCCTTGTCCGAGCCTGCGACCGTCAGCGAGTGGGGCGAGCGCCTGCATGCTTTGCTGCAGGTGTTTTTCCTCGCTGAGGGCGAGCGTGACGAGCTCCTGCTGATGCAGCTGCAGGAGCTGCGCGATGGCTGGCTTGAGGTGTGCGAGGCCGTCGGCCTGCAAGACCCGTTGCCGCTCACCGTAGTGCGTGAAGCCTGGCTGTCGGGCCTCGACCAGGGCAAGCTGTCGCAACGCTTCCTCGCCGGCTCGGTGAACTTCTGCACCCTCATGCCTATGCGCGCCATCCCGTTCCGGGTGGTCTGCCTGCTGGGCATGAACGATGGTGATTACCCGCGCGCCCAGCAACCACTGGACTTCGACCTGATGGCCAGCGACTACCGCCCCGGTGACCGCTCACGGCGCGAAGACGATCGTTACCTGTTGCTGGAAGCGCTGCTGTCGGCGCGTGACCAGCTGTACGTCAGCTGGGTCGGGCGCAGTATCCGCGACAACAGCGAGCGACCTGCCTCGGTCCTGGTAGGCCAGTTGCGTGATCACATCGCTGCAGGCTGGCATCTGGTCGGGGCGCAGGAGGGGTCGCCAGCGCAACCGGGCGAGCAACTGCTGCACGCACTGACCCAGGAGCATCCCCTGCAGCCTTTCAGCTCACGCTACTTCCAGAAGGGCAGCCCGTTGTTCAGCTTCGCCCACGAATGGCAGCTGCTGCACCAGCAGGGCGAGGAGGATGAGCAGATTGATACCGGCCTGCCGCCTTACCTTGACGATGAAGCCCTGAGCCTGACCCAGCTCAATGACTTTTTGCGCCACCCGGTGCGGCATTTCTTCAGCCAGCGCTTGAAGGTGTACTTCGAGGCGCTGGAAGCGCCCACTCCGGACGAAGAACCTTTTGTCCTTGATACCCTGCAGCGCTATGGCGCCAGTGAAAGCCTGCTTGGCGCCGCGCTGGCCGAACCGGATAACGCCGAACAGGCCTTGCGGGCCCAGGCCAGGCGCCTTCAGGCCTGTGGTTTGCTGCCGCTGGCCGGTTTCGGCGAGCTGCTGCAAAGCGAGTTGATCGAACCGCTCCCCGACCTGCTGCAACGTCACCAGCAGTTGCTGCAACGCTGGCCGCAGCCGGTCGAGGGCGCCTTGCCGGTGCATTTCAAGCACGGCCAGCACCGCCTCGAAGGCTGGCTGGGGCGGGTCTTCCAGGCGGATGACCAGAGCCTGCTCAGTATCACCACCGTACCCAATACGATCAGCGCAGGGCGCAACAACCTTAAGTGGCACCGCCTGATCGCCCCTTGGGTTACGCACCTGGCGGCCTGTGCGGCGGGCTATTCCTATTACAGTGCCTTGGTAGCCAGCGACCTGACCCTGTTGCTCGCACCGCTGGCGCAACAGCAGGCTGCGCAGCTGTTGGGCGACCTGCTGGTGGCCCGTCAGGCGGCGATGAATGCGCCGTTGCCCGTCGCGGCCAAGACCGCGTTCGCCTGGCTGGCCGAGGACGATGCGGATAAAGCCCTGGCTGCAGCTGCGCGCGCCTACGAAGGCGATGAACGCACCCGTTTCGGCGAGCGAAGTGAGAGCATTGCCTTGGCCCGCCAGTTCCGCGACTTTGCCGCACTCACCGCTGACGAAACCTTTGAAGGCTGGTGCGAAACCTTGTACCGCCCATTGTTCACCGCCCCTTGGCAGACCCTGGGCAACTCGGAGAAAGGCGCATGACCCAGGACCGTCCCCTGGCACTGAGTTTCCCCCTGCACGGCAGCCAGCTGATCGAGGCCAGCGCTGGCACGGGCAAGACCTTCACCATCTCGGCGCTGTACTTGCGCCTGATCCTCGGTCATGGGGGCGAGCAGGGCTTCGCACGCGAGCTGCTGCCACCGCAAATCCTCGTGGTCACCTTCACTGATGCAGCCACCAAAGAGCTGCGCGAACGCATCCGCGCGCGCCTGGCGGAGGCTGCACGGTTCTTCCGTGGCGAACTGGAAGGCGCCGATCCGCTGTTGCACCAACTGCGTG
Organism: Pseudomonas fortuita; assembly: GCF_026898135.2. Taxonomy (NCBI): domain Bacteria; kingdom Pseudomonadati; phylum Pseudomonadota; class Gammaproteobacteria; order Pseudomonadales; family Pseudomonadaceae; genus Pseudomonas; species Pseudomonas fortuita. Next base: position 5,356,735 of record NZ_CP114035.2, on the reverse strand, counting down.
ACGATTACCCGCAAGAGGCTTGGCCACGTTGTGCCGGCCGCCTGGAAATCGCCGTGCAGTGGATGGACGAGGCGGCGGTATCGACCATCCACGGCTGGTGCCAGCGCATGCTGCGTGAGCATGCCTTCGACAGCGGCAGCCTGTTCACCCAGACCCTGGAAACCGACCACAGCGAGTTGCTGGGCCAGGTGATGCGCGATTACTGGCGGCGCTTCTGCTATGGCATGCAAGGTGACGCACTGGCCTGGGTGCGTGACAACTGGGGTAGCCCCGATGCTTTGCTGCCGCGCATTCGCCCACTGTTCGGCCGCGTGCGTGCCCAGCAGGATGGGCCAGAGCCAGCCGCATTGATCCAGGCCTCGCTGCAGCAACGTGGCGAACAGTTGGCCAGGCTGAAAGCACCGTGGGCGCAGTGGGCCGAAGAACTGCGGCAGATCTGCCGCGATGCGCTGGCCGCCAAGCAGGTCGATGGCCGCAAGATGCAAGCCCGTTACTTCGAGCCTTGGTTCGACAAGCTCTGCGCCTGGGCCGGGGATGAGCAACGGGTAGAGCTCGACTTGGGCACGGGCTTCACCCGCCTGACCCCGGCGGGCATGGCCGAGGCCTGGAAGGGGGAACCGCCCGAGCACCCGGGCCTGAACGCCATGCAGAGCTTGCAGCAGCAATTGCAGGCCCTGGACAGTCCGGATGCCGCCCTGCTCGAGCACGCGGCCAATTGGGTATCGGCGCGTTTCGAAGTGGAGAAGCGCCGGCGTGCAGAAATGGGCTTCGACGACATGCTCGTGCGCTTGCAGCACGCCCTCGCCAGCGAGGCCGGCGAGCGCCTGGCCAGCCTGATCCGCGAACAGTTCCCGGTAGCCCTGATCGACGAGTTTCAGGATACCGACCCGGTGCAGTACGGCATTTTCGAGCGCATCTACCCTGTCAGCGAAAACCGCGCAGAAACCGGCCTGTTCATGATCGGCGACCCCAAGCAGGCGATCTACGCCTTTCGAGGGGCCGACATCTACACCTACCTTGCTGCCCGGCGCGCCACCAGCGGCCGCCTGCACAGCCTGGACACCAACTACCGGTCCAGCAAGGCCATGGTCGCGGCGGTCAACCAGGTGTTCCTGCAGGCCGAGGCGCGTGAGGCGGGGCGGGGGGCGTTCCTGTTCCGCGAGGCCGATGACAACCCGTTGCCGTTCGTCGAGGTCCGCGCCAAGGGCCGTGGCGAACAGCTGCTGATTGACGGGGTTGCCAGTGCAGCCCTGCACTGCTGGCAGCTGCAAAGCGAAGAACCAGTCTCCAGCAGTGTCTACCGCCAGCAGCTGGCAGCCAGTTGCGCCAGCCATATCGTCGCCTTGCTCAATGGCGGTCAGCAGGGCACGGCGGGCTTCCAGAATGCCGAGGGCGAATTGCGCCCGTGCCTGCCCTCCGACATTGCCATCCTGGTGCGTGACGGGCATGAAGCGCAGATGGTGCGCGCCGAATTGGCCGCACGCGATGTGCGCAGTGTGTACCTGTCAGACAAAGACTCGGTATTCACGGCTCAGGAGGCCCACGATGTGCTGGCCTGGCTCAAGGCCTGCGCCGAGCCAGACTCGGAGCGCCTGCTCAAGGCGGCCCTGGCCAGCCTCACCTTGGGCTTGTCGCTGGTAGCGCTGGACCGCTTGAACCAGGACGAACGGGTCTGGGAAGGCTGGGTCATGCGTTTTCGCCATTATCGCGATACCTGGCAACGCCAAGGCGTGTTGCCCATGCTGCGGCACCTGCTGCATGACTTCGAGCTGCCGCGCACGCTGGTCCGCCGCAGTGATGGCGAGCGTGTCCTGACCAACCTGCTGCACCTGGCCGAGCTGTTGCAGCAGGCGGCGGGTGAGCTGGACGGCGAACAGGCGCTGATCCGCCACCTCGCCGATCATCTGGCCAGTTCCGGGCAGGCCGGTGAAGAGCAGATCCTGCGCCTGGAAAGCGACGAGCAGCTGGTCAAGGTGGTGACCATCCACAAGTCCAAGGGCCTGGAGTATCCCTTGGTCTACCTGCCGTTCATCTGCACCAGCAAGCCGGTGGATGGCAGCCGCCTGCCACTGGCCTGGCATGACAGCGAAGGTAACGCCCACCTCACCCTCACCCCGGACCCGCTACAGATCGAGCGCGCCGATGACGAGCGCCTGGCCGAAGACCTGCGTCTGCTCTACGTAGCCCTGACCCGTGCCCAGCATGCTTGCTGGCTAGGTGTTGCCGACCTCAAGCGCGGTAACCAGAAGACTTCGCAGCTGCACCGCTCGGCTTTTGGCTACCTGCTGGGTGGCGGCCTTGCCCTGGCGGGCTCGGAGCAGCTTGCAGGCTGGTTGCAAGCGTTGGCGTCAACATGCCCGTACATCACCTGCTCGGGCCTGCCGCAGGCTGATGACCGGGTGTATCGCATGCCGCACGCCGAATGTGAGCGTGTGCCCGCACGCAAACCGCGCCGCGCGGCAGCCGAGCATTGGTGGATCGCCTCGTATAGCGCCCTGCGCATCGGCGATCAGACGCTTGTTGCCGACAGCTCGCAGGCACAGCAGTTGCTGGATGACGAAGTGGTCGATGCCCAGATACTGCGAGAGGTACCGGCCGACAGTGGCGATATCCACCGCTTTCCGCGAGGCCCGAACCCTGGCACTTTCCTGCATGGCTTGCTGGAATGGGCCGGCCGGGAGGGCTTCAGCCAGGTCAGCGAAAACCCTCAGCAGATCGAGCGTACCGTGGGCCAGCGCTGTAATCGCCGTGACTGGGCGGGCTGGATTCCCACCCTCAGCCACTGGATGCAACGCCTGCTGGGCGAGACGCTGCCATTGCCGGGCTGTGAAAAGGGCGTGACGCTCGGGCAGTTGCGTCATTACCAGATCGAAATGGAGTTCTGGTTCGCCAGCCACCGGGTTGACACCGAACAACTCGACCGCTTGGTGGCGCGCCACACCCACCCCGGCCTGGCGCGCCCGGCGGCGCAGCCGACCGTGCTCAACGGCATGTTCAAAGGTTTCATCGACCTGGCGTTCGAGCTGGACGGGCGTTACTACGTGACTGACTACAAGTCCAACTGGCTGGGCCCGGATATCCAGGCCTACGACGCCATGGCCATGGAAAAGGCCATTCTCGAGCACCGCTACGACCTGCAGTACGTCTTGTACCTGCTGGCCCTGCACCGCCAGTTGCGCGCTCGCTTGCCGGACTACGATTACGACCGCCATGTTGGCGGTGCATTGTTCATCTTCCTGCGGGGCGCCAGCAGCAGTGGCCACGGTGTGTATCACACCAAGCCACCGCGCGAGCTGATTGAACGCCTTGATGCGCTGTTCCGTGGCGAGCACCCGCCGGCACAGCAAGACCTGTTTGCCGGAGCCGTGATATGAGCCGCGCCAAGAGCCGAAACCTGGTCGACCTGTTGCCCACCCCGTTGCACGCCGAACACCTGCTGGCGCTGGCGCCACAGCATGACAGCGGTGACCTGCTGCAACTGCTCGACCGCTGGGTAGAGCGGGGCTGGCTGCGTGCCCTGGACCGCGCGTTCGTCTCGTTCCTCGAAGAGCGCGCCCCCGGTAGCGACCCCTTGCTATTGCTGGCGGCGGCGCTGGCCAGCCACCAACTGGGCCACGGGCATGTCTGCCTGGACCTGCAACAAACCCTGGCCGAGCCCGATTTTGCATTGTCACTGCCGCCGGAAGGCGACGCCTTGACAGGCCCCTTGCTGCTGCCCTCGCAGTTGCTGGCCAACCTCGATTTGAAGGACTGGCGCCAACGCATCGCCGCCAGCGCGCTGGTGGCTGCCGGCGATACCCCGGGGCAGCAGGCGCGGCCACTGGTGCTCAGCGGTGAGCGCCTGTACCTGCGCCGCTACTGGCGCTACGAGCGGCGCATCGACCAGATCCTGCGCCAGCGCCTGACCCAGGCCGAGGCGCCGCTGGCCGATCTGTCAGGTCGCCTGTCGCAACTGTTCGAAGGGGGAGCGCCAGCTGGCCAGGTGGACTGGCAGAAGCTTGCCTGTGCGCTGGCAACCCGTGCCGGTTTCAGCATCATCACCGGTGGCCCCGGCACAGGCAAAACCACTACCGTGGTGCGCCTGCTGGCCTTGCTGCAGGGGCCGGCAGTGGAGCAGGGCAGGCCGCTGCGCATCCGCTTGGCCGCGCCGACCGGCAAGGCTGCTGCGCGCCTGACGGAGTCGATTGGCCAGCAAGTCGAGCGCTTGCAGGTCAGCGCCGAAGTACGTGATCAGATCCCCACTGAAGTCAGCACTGTGCACCGTCTGCTCGGCAGCCGCCCCGGCTCGCGGCACTTTCGCCACCATGCAGGCAACCCGTTGCCGCTGGACGTGCTGGTGGTCGATGAAGCGTCGATGATCGACCTGGAAATGATGGCTAACCTGCTCTACGCCCTGCCACCCCGCGCGCGCCTGGTGCTGCTGGGCGACAAGGACCAGCTGGCTTCGGTCGAGGCCGGTGCGGTGCTGGGCGACCTGTGCCGGGATGCCGAGGGGGGCCACTATTCGTCGGCGACCTCTGCGTGGCTGGAACAGATCAGCGGTGAGTCGCTGGCCGCCAGCGGCCTGAAGGCCGGTGATGAGCAGCGCAACCCGCTGGCCCAGCAATTGGTGATGCTGCGCTTCTCACGGCGCTTCGGGGAAGGCAGCGGTATTGGTCAACTGGCGCGGCTGGTCAACTGCCAGGACTCCCATGCGGCGCGCAACCTGCTGGCCACGCCGCCGGCCGATGTGCACAGCCTTGCCCTCAAGCACGAGCAGGACCGGGCTTTCGACCGCCTGCTACTCGACGGCCTGAACCGCGGTGCCGAAGGCCCGCAAGGCTATCGCAGCTACCTGCGCACACTTGGCCGCTACCGGCCTGCACTCGAAACTGCATTTGACGACCCCGCGTGGGAGCAATGGGCGGGCAAGGTGCTGCACAGCTTCGAGGACTTCCAGTTGCTGTGCGCGGTGCGTCGTGGCGCCTGGGGTGTCGAAGGCCTCAACGAACGGGTGGCGCGGGTGCTGCACGCTGCCGGGCTGATCGATAGCCAGCAGCCCTGGTACGAAGGCCGTCCGGTGCTGGTGACCCGCAACGACTACGGGCTGGGGCTGATGAACGGCGACATCGGTATTGCCCTGCGCCTGCCGGACGAGCGTGGTGAGCCGCTGCTGCGGGTGGCCTTCCCGCGTAACGACGGCAGTGGTGGTGTGCGTTTCGTGCTGCCGAGCCGGCTCAATGAAGTGGAAACGGTATTCGCCATGACCGTGCACAAGTCCCAGGGCTCGGAGTTCAGCCACACCGCCCTGGTGCTGCCGGATGCGCTCAACCCGGTGCTGACCAAGGAACTGGTGTACACCGGCATCACCCGGGCCAAGCACTGCTTCAGCCTGGTCGAGCCACGCCAGGGCATTTTCGAAGAAGCGGTGGCGCGCAAGGTGCGGCGTATTTCCGGGTTGATGCTCGAACAGGTGTAAGACCGCGAGGCCCTAGCGCTGGCTTGCCGGCGAAAGGGCCATCAATCCCGATACATGAGGGGCTCCTTCCTACAACGATGCGGCCATGTGCTATCGTTGCGCCGATAGCGGTAAGGACTTTAAGAGATTTCCCACATGAACGTGGCCGCAAGGCGAGTGACAAGCTGTGCGCTTTCGCTACTGCTGGCCGGCCTGTTCTATTGCGCAGACCCTGCCCGGGCAGACCCCGGCACAACCGCCGCCCAGGCGCAGCAACGTGCAAAGGCCGTCACCCAGGTGGTCCTGGGCATCTTCAGTTACGCCCGCTGGCCCGTCGAACCCTCACCCTTGCGTTTGTGCCTGGTCGGCCCGACCGAGTACGCCGATGACCTGATCAAAGGCCATGTTCAGGAGTCCGGGCGCCCGCTGCAGGTGCGGCGCCTGCTGGCAGAAGACACCCAGGTCGCTCAGGCCTGCGATGCCATCTACATCGGCAAACTCGACCAAGGCCAGCGCGACCGGCTGTTCGAGCGCGTCAGCGGCCACCCGGTACTGAGCATCAGCGAAGCGAACGACCCGTGCACGGTTGGTAGCCTGTTCTGCCTGCGGGTCAGCGATCAGCAGGTGGCCTTTGACGTCAACCTCGACTCGGTGGCGCGTTCCGGCGTACGCATCCACCCCAGTGTGCTGCAATTGTCGCGGCGCCGGGCGGTGCAGCCATGAAGCCGACCCGCAAGCATGGCGTGCGCCCAACCCTGCGTTCGGTGCTTGGGCGTGGCCACCTCAGCGTTGCCTTGCTCGCCGTGGGCCTGGCCGGTATTTCACTTACCCTGCTGGGCGTGCTGGCCTTGCGTGTCTATGCCAATCACAACCTGCACCTGATCGCCCGTTCGATCAGCTACACCGTGGAAGCGGCGGTGGTATTCGATGACAGTGCCGCAGCCAATGAATCGCTGGTGCTGATCGCCAGCAAAGAGGAGGTGGCCGAGGCCAAGGTCTTCAACGACGAAGGCGAGCTGCTGGCGCACTGGCAACGGGGCGATACGGGCATGCTCGCCAAGCTTGAAGTGCAGGTTGCCACCGCCTTGCTGGATGAACCGATCAACCTGCCGATCCTGCACCAGCAGCAGCAGGTCGGGCACATCGAACTGGTTGGCCAGGGCCGTAGCCTGTTGCTGTTCCTGCTGAGTGGCTTGGCCGGCATCCTGTTCTGCACAATACTCAGTGCCTTGGCTGCGCAATACCTGTCTCGGCGCCTGCTCAGCGATATCGTCCGCCCGCTGCGTGGCTTGGCCAGCGTCGCCCACGCCGCCCGCCGCGAGCGCAGTTTTGACCGGCGCGTGCCGGAAGCGGGGATTGCAGAACTCAACGAACTGGGCAACGACTTCAATGCCTTGCTCGACGAACTCGAGGTATGGCACAGCCACCTGCAGAACGAAAACCAGACCCTGGCGCACCAGGCCAGTCACGACAGCCTGACCGGCCTGCCCAACCGCGCCTTCTTCGAGGGGCGGCTGAGCCGTAGCGTGCGTAACGCGGCGCGGCAGCAGGAACACCTGGCGCTGCTGTTCCTCGACAGCGACCACTTCAAGCAGATCAACGACACGCTCGGCCATGCCGTGGGCGACGAAGTGCTGATCAGCGTGGCCGACCGCGTGCGGGCCCAGCTGCGCGAACACGACCTGGTGGCACGCTTGGGCGGTGATGAGTTCGCGGTGCTGCTGACGCCTTTGCAGTCGCGCGAGGACGCCGAGCACATTGCCGAAAAGATCATTGCCAGCATGCAGCTGCCCGTGCAGTTGGACAGTGGCCGCAGTATCGCCACCTCACTGAGTGTCGGTATTGCCTATTACCCGGATGACGGCGCTGACCCCGCCAGTCTTCTCAATGCCGCCGATGCGGCGATGTACCAGGCCAAGCGCAAGCGCCGTGGCCATTGGCAAGTGGCGCAGACGGAACGGTCCGCCAGTGAAATCAAGAACAGGAGTTGAACACGTGATACACGCTTTACGCTTTTCCCTTTGGACCTTGTTACTCGCCGTGCTGGCGCTGACCGGTTGCCAGAGCGCACCCCCCAAGGGCCTTACCCCAGAACAGATTGCCGTACTCAAGCGCGAAGGGTTTACCCCGACCGATGAAGGCTGGGCTTACGACTTGTCTGGCAAGGTGCTGTTCGGCAGCGATCTGGACGGCCTCAACGGCCAGAGCCAGGCGATTGTCGAACGCATTGGCAAGGCGTTGCTTGGCGTTGGCATCCAGGGCGTACGGGTGGATGGCCATGCCGATTCGTCGGGCAAAGCGGCGTACAACCAGCAGCTGTCCGAGCGCCGCGCGCAGAGCGTGACCAGGGCGCTGGTCGGGGTTGGCATGCAGGCGCAGAACATCCAGAGCCGCGGCCTGGGCAGCACACAACCGGTGGCGGACAACCGTACCAGTGCGGGGCGCACCGAGAACCGTCGGGTGTCGATCGTGGTGGCGTCCTACTGACCGCTGTCCGCTGAGCTATCACACTTCTCTGTATGAGCAGCCTTGTGCTGCGAAGAGGCCAGACCAGGCACAGCAGCCGTATTGCCATGACTGGCCCCTTCGCAGCACAAGGCTGCTCCTACAAAGGCGCTACGCAGCACCATCACTCCTGGGCAAAGCGCATCTCGCGAGTTTCGCCCATCAACAACGGTGCATTCGCCTCGGTCACCCCACGGATGTAATCCCACAGCAGGGTAATGCGCTTCAATTTGCGCAAATCCTCCCGGCAGTACATCCAGAACTGCCGCGTCACCTCGATCTCCTCGGGCAGCACCGTCACCAGTCGCGGGTCTTGCGCCGCAAGGAAGCACGGCAGTATCGCCAGCCCACGCCCCTGCAACGCGGCGGTGTACTGCGCAATCACACTGGTACTGCGCAAGTGTGCGCTGGCGCCGGGAATCAGGTTGGCCAGGTACAAAAGCTCCGAACTGAACGCCAGGTCATCCACGTAACTGATGAACGGGTGTTTGGCCAAGTCCGCTACCTGGCGGATCGGTGCATGGCTGTCCAGGTAGTCCTGGGTCGCATACAGCCGCAAGCGGTAGTCGCACAGCTTGCAGCACACATAAGGCCCATGCTCCGGTCGCTCCAGGGCAATTACGATGTCCGCCTCACGCTTGGACAGGCTGATGAAGTGCGGCAGCGGCAGGATATCCACAGAAATCGCCGGGTAGGCATCGACGAAGTGGCTTAGCTGCGGGGTAACGAAAAAGCTGCCGAAGCCTTCGGTGCAGCCCATGCGTACATGCCCCGACAATGCCACGCCCGACCCGGACACCTGCTCGCACGCCATGTGCAGCGTGCTTTCGATCGATTCGGCATAACCGAGCAAGCGCTGCCCCTCGGCGGTAAGGACAAAGCCGTTGGTCCGCGACTTTTCAAACAACAGCGTGCCCAACGCCCCCTCCAGCGAGCTGATGCGCCGCGACACCGTGGTGTAGTCCACGCTCAGGCGTTTGGCAGCGCTGCTGGCCTTGCGGGTGCGCGCCACTTCGAGGAAAAACTTCAGGTCGTCCCAGTTGAGCGCGCTCAGGGATGTGAGGTCTTTTTGCATGATGATCCGGTTTTTTTGTGCGTTCTTGTTGGATGTTTGCACATCTATACTCGAAACAAGCCTCAGGACGCCACCTCGCGTTTGCTTGGCGCTGGCGATCTCGTCCCGACAATAATTCCAAGGAGAACGCAGATGAACGCACCGCAATCCCCAAACCAGGCCAAGGTAGAGCAGGTGAAGCTGCTGATCGACGGCCAGTGGGTCGAGTCAAAGACCACCGAATGGCGCGACATCGTCAACCCGGCCACCCAAGAGGTGCTGGCGCGGGTGCCGTTCGCCACCGTCGAGGAAGTCGACGCTGCCGTGGCCGCTGCCCACCGCGCCTTCCAGACTTGGCGAAACACCCCGATCGGCGCGCGCATGCGCATCATGCTCAAGCTGCAGGCGCTGATCCGCGAACACACCAAACGCATTGCCCAGGTGCTCAGCGCCGAGCAGGGCAAAACCCTGGCCGACGCTGAAGGCGATATTTTCCGCGGCCTGGAAGTGGTCGAACACGCCGCGTCCATTGGCACCCTGCAAATGGGCGAATTTGCCGAGAACGTCGCCGGCGGTGTCGATACCTACACCCTGCGCCAGCCAATCGGCGTATGCGCCGGTATCACCCCGTTCAACTTCCCGGCCATGATCCCGCTGTGGATGTTCCCCATGGCCATCGTGTGTGGCAACACCTTCGTGCTCAAACCGTCCGAGCAAGATCCGCTGTCGACCATGCTGCTGGTCGAGCTGGCGCTGGAAGCCGGCGTACCGGCCGGCGTGCTCAACGTGGTGCATGGCGGTAAGCAAGTGGTGGATGCCATCTGCACTCACCCGGATATCAAGGCCATTTCGTTCGTCGGCTCTACTGAAGTCGGCACCCACGTGTACAACCTCGGCAGCCAGCACGGCAAGCGCGTGCAGTCGATGATGGGTGCCAAGAACCACGCAGTGGTGCTGCCCGATGCCAACCGCACGCAAACCATCAACGCCCTGGTCGGTGCCGCCTTCGGCGCGGCGGGCCAACGCTGCATGGCCACCTCGGTGGCGGTGCTGGTGGGCAAGGCCCGTGAGTGGCTGCCCGACATCAAGGAAGCGGCAAGCAAACTGAAGGTCAATGCCGGCTGCGAACCGGGCACCGACGTTGGCCCGGTGGTTTCCAAACGCGCCAAGGAGCGTGTGCTGGGCCTGATCGAAAGCGGCATCAAGGAAGGCGCCAAGCTGGAACTCGACGGCCGCGAGGTCACGGTGCCCGGTTACGAGCAGGGCAACTTCGTTGGCCCAACCCTGTTCTCGGGCGTGAAGACCGACATGCAGGTCTATACCCAGGAAATCTTCGGCCCGGTACTGGTTACCCTGGAGGTCGATACCCTCGACGAGGCCATCGCCCTGGTCAACGCCAACCCGTTCGGTAATGGCACCGGGCTGTTCACCCAGAGCGGCGCGGCAGCGCGCAAGTTCCAGAGCGAAATTGATATCGGCCAGGTCGGCATCAACATCCCGATCCCGGTACCGGTACCGTTCTTCAGCTTCACCGGCTCCCGCGGCTCCAAGCTCGGCGACCTCGGCCCGTACGGCAAGCAAGTGGTGCAGTTCTACACTCAGACCAAGACCGTCACCGCTCGCTGGTTCGATGACGACAGCGTCAATGACGGTGTGAACACCACCATCAGCCTGCGCTAAGGAGAAGTCATGCGTATTGCATTCATTGGTCTGGGCAATATGGGTGCGCCCATGGCCCGCAACCTGATCAAGGCCGGGCATCAACTGAACCTGTTCGACCTCAACAAGGCCGTGCTGGCCGAGCTGGCAGAGCTGGGTGGGCAGATCAGCCCATCACCCAAGGACGCGGCAGCCAACAGCGAGCTGGTGATCACCATGCTGCCGGCTGCTGCCCATGTACGCAGCGTGTACCTGAACGAAGATGGCGTGCTGGCCGGTATTCGTGCCGGTACGCCTACCGTGGACTGCAGCACCATCGACCCGCAAACCGCCCGTGATGTGTCCAAGGCGGCAGCGGCCAAAGGCGTAGACATGGGCGACGCGCCGGTGTCCGGTGGCACTGGCGGCGCGGCGGCCGGCACCCTTACCTTCATGGTAGGCGCCAGTGCCGAGCTGTTCGCCACGCTCAAGCCGGTACTGGAGCAGATGGGCCGCAACATCGTGCACTGCGGTGAAGTCGGCACCGGGCAGATCGCCAAAATCTGCAACAACCTGCTGCTGGGCATCTCGATGGTCGGTGTGTCCGAGGCCATGGCCCTGGGCAACGCGCTGGGCATCGATACCAAGGTGCTGGCCGGCATCATCAACAGTTCGACCGGGCGTTGCTGGAGTTCGGACACCTACAACCCGTGGCCGGGCATTATCGAAACGGCGCCGGCATCGCGTGGTTATACCGGTGGCTTTGGCGCCGAACTGATGCTCAAGGATTTGGGGCTGGCCACTGAAGCGGCACGCCAGGCTCACCAACCGGTGATCCTGGGTGCTGTGGCCCAGCAGCTGTACCAGGCCATGAGCCTGCGTGGCGAGGGTGGCAAGGACTTCTCGGCCATCGTCGAGGGTTATCGCAAGAAAGATTGACGCAAGAGGTGGGCTTCATCGCGGGCCAGGCGGCCTTCCCTCTGTAACTGCGCACCAGAGGGAAGGGCACCTGCCCCGCGATTTTTTTTGCCCGTATTTCAGGCTAGAGATGGTTGTAGGAGCAGCCTTGTGCTGCGAAGAGGCCAGCCAAGACAACACAACTGCTGTGTCTGAACTGGCCTCTTCGCAGCACAAGACTGCTCCTACACAGGGCTATGTGTAGCTTCAGGGATCAGGCGAAGACAAAATACTTGCGCACGGTCTCGACCACTTCCCAGGTGCCTTTCATACCTGGTTCGATCACGAACACGTCGCCGGCCTTCAGGTGCTTCGGCTCTTCGCCTTCCGGGGTGATGATGCAGTAGCCATCGAGGAAGTGGCAGAACTCCCACTTCTCGTAGTTGACCTCGAACTTGCCCGGGGTGCAGATCCAGGTGCCCATGATCTTGCTGCCGTCGGCCGACAGGTAGGCATTGAGGTTGACGGTGTGCGGATCGCCGCCGATGCGCTTCCACTTGGTGGCGTCCACGACCGGCGTCGGGCAGGTTTCGCGCAGGACGGTGATGAAATCGGACATGTGGCAACTCCTGGTGACTGGCTGAATGACGGGTCACCATAGGGCCATCGGCCGAGCCGCAGTTGCCTGGGCTCGACGTCCAGCTGTCTGGTCGCGCTATGCCAGACGTTTGATATTCGCTACGCCCACCAGTACCGCACAAAGTGGAAGAACACTGGCGCGGCAAAGCACACCGAGTCCATGCGATCGAGCATGCCGCCGTGGCCTTCGATCATGTGGCCCCAGTCCTTCACCCCGCGGTCGCGCTTGATCGCCGACATCACCAGCCCGCCGAAGAAGCCCATGGCGTTGACCGCCAACGCCATCAGCGCGGCCTGCCAGAAGGTGAACGGGGTGATCCAGCACAACAGGGCGCCGATCAGGGTGGCCAGTGCCACGCCGCCGGCCAACCCTTCTACGGTCTTGGACGGTGACAGGTTGGGGGCCACCTTGTGCTTGCCAAACAGCTTGCCGCACACGTACTGCAGCACGTCGCTGATCTGCACCACCAGGATCAACCAGGCGATCAGCAGCAGGTTCCGCCCCTCGTAGCCGGGGATGTCCAGGGTCATCAAGGCGGGCACCGACGATACGCAGTACACCGCGATCATCAGCCCCCACTGCACCTTCGACGCACGTTCGAGAAAGCGCGTGGTATCGCCGCCGAAGCTGGCCAAAATCGGCAGCAGCAGGAACAGGTACACCGGGATGAAGATGCTGAACAGGCCGTACCAGTCCATGGCGATCAGCACGTACTGCACCGGCAGTGCCACATAAAACGCTGCCACCAGCGCCGGGTAGTCGCTGCGCCGGGTCGGGGTGAGGGTCATGAACTCGCGCAGGGCGTAGAACGACACACCATAGAACAGCACGATCACGCCGTATTTACCGAACAGGAAGGCAATGCCGATTACCAGCACCATCACCCACCAGGCGTTGATGCGGGCGTTGAGGTTGTCGATTACCGCGTGTGGCGCCGGGCCGGCGCGCCACTTGAGCAGGCGGCCGGTCACGCTGGCGAGCAGCAGCAGGGCGCCGATGCCGGCGAACAGGGAAAGGGTGTTGTCGTCCATCTCAGGCATCCTTCGGGGCCAGGTTCAGCAGGGCCTGGCTGGCCCGCTCGAGAAAGGCCTGCTTGCTTTCGTCAGCGTGCAGGTGCAGTGGTTCGCCAAAGCTCAGTGTGCACAGCAACGGCAGGGGCAGGGCACGGCCCTTGGGCATCACGCGGTTGAGGTTGGCGATCCATACCGGTACCAGCTCGACATCGGGATGGGCCGCGGCCAGGTGGTACAACCCGCTCCTGAACGGCATCAGTGGCTCGTCACCCAGGTTACGCGTGCCTTCCGGGAAGAAGATCAGCGAGTCGCCTTGGGCCACGGCTTCAAGGATCGGCTGTAGCGGGCTGCCTTGCCCTTCGCTGCGTTGGCGGTCGATCAATACGCCGTTGAACACCTTGCGAATGAGAAAATCGCGGATGCCCGGCTTGGCCCAGTAGTCCGCGCCGGCCACCGGGCGGGTGCGTTTGCGCAAGGGCTGCGGCAGTGAAGCCCACAGCAATACGAAGTCACCGTGGCTACTGTGGTTGGCGAAGTACAGGCGCTGCACTGGCAGCGGCGTGCAACCCAGCCACAGGGCGCGGGCGCCCGTGATCAGGCGGGCGGCGGAGGTGATGAGGTAGGCGGTCAGGTTGGCGAGCATGGATCGGTGGTCATCCCTTCAAAGGCAGTGTCAGCAGGGTAGCCAAGGCCAGCGACAACTGCAGGCCCAGGCACACTGCCTGGCGGCGCAACAGGCCCAACGCGGCCTGGCTGCGTTCAGGCCAGGCGCGGGCGTCCGTGGCCTGCGGTTTCAGTTTCAGCTCGAACAGGGCGCGGTCCAGGGCCTGGGTGTCCGCTGCCAGGTGGTTGCTGCTGGCGAGGTGGGTGAACAGTTCGGCATCCATGGCCACGCGGATGGCCCAGTACTTGTGCACTACGCCAAGCACCAGCAGCACGCCGCACAGCAAGCTGGCCAGCGTTTGAAGGGGCGCACCCAGCAACGGCGCAAGGCCGTAGGCCAGGGCCAGCAGGGTGAACCCGTCGGACACGCGTTCCAGCTGTTTGCCGCGGCCCAGCAGGCAGGCCACCACCCGCAGGTTCATGGCTGTGCTCCAAGCTGTTGCAGGGCCCGGCGGTGTGCCGGGTGCAGGACGATGCCGGGGCGGGCTTTGCGGATCAGTGCTTCGGCCTGCTGGGCGTCGCTGCAGCGGCCGGAGAGCAGCAGCCAGGCGGCCACGGCGCTGGCGCTGCGTGAATAGCCCAGAGCGCAGCAGACCAGTACGGGGCCTTGGGCGCGCAGGCGTTCGATGGCGTCGGCGGCCTGCTGTAAAAGGGCAACGTCCGGCGCTATCAGGTCCAGGGTAGGGAAACACTGATACTCAAAGGCTGGCGCGGCCGTTGTAGGAGCGGCCTCGTGTCGTGAAAGGGGCGCGAAGCGGCCCCGGTTTTTCAGCTTTGCGGCAGACATCGCCGGGGCCGCTGCGCAGCCCTTTCGCGACACAACGCCGCTCCCACAAATGTGCGCAGCAGGGCGGCTGACAGCGCACGGCAGCTCGGCGCACAAATCGACAATTGCGGCGAACGGCGTGCTGCGCCCAGGGACCCTCCCCAGATACACGCCATCGCACACCTCATCGGCCTGCGGGTGGTGCCAGGTCCAGAGCCGCGAATTGACCCACGCTCCGACCAGGTACGGTGTCAGCAGCCATATGGCCGCGCTCGACAAGCGCCCATCGGCGCCTTTCTGAAACCCGCCTGCACCGAACACGGCATAATTCAGCGCAACCAGCGCCAGCGATAGACTCGGCCAAGCCAACCACAACCAGGCACCGCTCAATTCAACGGCAGGCACTGCGCACAACACTGCGCCCAGGGCATAACAAAACGCGACCCACCAGCGCTTGGCATCCCGTGCAAAGTGCACCTGCTGCCAGGGCAGCCGCCCTTGATACGGCCACAGCCAGACGCAGGCAAACCCCGCCAGTGCCCCCGTGGGTACATCGATGAAATGGTGCTGCCAGGTGGTCAGTACCGACACCCCGATCAACGCCATCCAGCCATGCATCAGCCATCGCCAGGGCTGACGCCGCACATGCCGGGCAAACATCGTCCAGATGATCACCAGCAGCGCAATGTGCAGCGAAGGCGCCTGGTTGAACGGCTTGTCGAACCCCATTAGCACATCGAACAGCCAGCCGAACAGCCCGCCCAGCTCCGGCCGTTCGAAGGTGAACCGCAGCGGCCACAGCAGGAAGCAGGTGACACTGATCACTTGTGCGCTGAGCAGTGCCAGCGCATGCCGGTCCATTTCCTGGCGCGTACGCGGCAGCAGAAAGGACAGCCCGTAGAGCAAGTCGATCGACCAGTACGGGATGATCGTCCAAGGCCACAGCGGCATGCTGCGCTCCCAGCCGAACACCAGGCTGCCGACATCACTGCGGCCGGCGGTATGGTTGTTCGCCAGCCCGTAACTGAGGAAGAACAACGGCCCCAGCAGCAGAAGCCAGCACACCCCTCGGCGTACCAGCCCAGGCTCGCGTGGTGGGTTCATTCAGCGCACCCGCTGTGCCAGGCTGACGCTGAAAATACCCCATTCATCGATGCGCTGGGCCAGCTTGCGGAAGCCGGCTGCTTCTACCAACTGGTCCATTTCGGCCTGGCTGCGGCGTCGCATCACCCAGGCCTCGCCGCCTCGGTGGCTGGTGAGCGCGCGGGCGATCATTTCCAGTTGTGGGTGCCACGGCTGGCCGGTGTAGACCAGATAACCGCCATCTTCCACGGCATCGGCCAGGCCGGCCAGCGAATTGCCCACCAGTTGGTTGCTGGGGAACAGTTCGTAGAGCCCCGATACAACGGCCAGGGTCGGTGGCTGTTCCAGCGTGGCGAGGCTCTGGCGGTCGAAGGCATCGCCCTGGACGAAACGGGCGATGTCAGCCAGGCCCTTTTCGGCGATCAGCGCGCTGCCTTGCTGCACGTTCAGCTCGCTGTAGTCGCGCAGCAGGATCGAATCAGGCAACTGCTCAAGGTCTTGCAGGGCTTCGAGGATGTAGCGGCCATGACCGGCGGCGATATCGACAATGTGCACTGGCCGTTGTTGTTCGCGCAGCCGGTTGATGGCCAAGCGCAGCAGCTCTTCGACGTGGAGCTTGCGCTGGCGAATACCGCGCCAGCCGATGGCGTCGAGGTAGTGCTGGTCGATCAGGCGGCCCAGCTTGCCCTTGCCGGTCGGTTGGTTGCGGTACACATAGTCGAGCGTGCTGCCCGAGTCGAAGCCGGTGTCAAAGCCCAGTTTCACACCCGCAGACAGTCCCTTGCCCAGGCTTAGCCCAGCGCGGGTAGCGCGCCAGTAAAGGTCACGCGGCGAGTGGCGTGGCAATGGTGCGGCCAGGCTTTCGGCTTCGGCGCAACTGGCGCCGGTCTTGTCGGCATCGAGCAGTGAGGGCAGCGCGGCGGGGCTGGCGAAGCAATGCTCCACAAATCGCTCGATGCGCTTCAGGGCATGGGCCCGGTCACGTTCGCCAAGGGTATCGTGGAAGAAACCCGGCAGGAGGTGCATTTCCTTGCGCGTGCTGCCCAGCCGTTCGAAAAAGCGTTCCTGCGGCTGGCGCTCGACCACGAAATCGGCCCCGGATACCAGCAACTGGGTCGGTACCTGAATGGCCTGGGCATCCGCCACCACCCGGTCAGCGGCTTCGTATAGGCCCAGCAGCATGGTCACCGAAATCGGCCGGCTGATCAGCGGGTCGGCCACGTATGACATGACCCGCTCGGGGTCGTGCGTGAGCAGGCGGGGCTTGACGTAGCTGTTGACGAAGAAGTTGCCGCGCAAGGCCTTGAGCAGCTTCAGGCCCGGGCGGGCGAACGGCACGTAGAGCTTGACCTTGAACGCTGGTGAGGCCAGTACCAGGCAGCGCACCTTGGGTGCATAGTCGTGGGCCCAGGTGGCAATCAGTACAGCGCCGACGCTTTGCGCCAGCACCACCATGTCGTGCTCGGCGATGCCGTGATGTGCCTGGATATGTTCGATGAAGGTTTGCACGTCGCGCACGCTGGTGGCAAACCCCGGGCTGTCGCCACGTGCGCCTGGCGACTGGCCATGGCCGCGGGCATCCCAAGCGAAGAAGTCATAGCCCGGCATGTCCAGTTCATCGGCCAGGTGGGCCATGCGCCCACCGTGTTCATGGCCGCGGTGGAACATCACCACGGCCCGGCGTGGCTGGTGCTCGTTGCGGGTGGCAGGCCAATGACGGTAGTGCAACTCGACACCGTCATGGGTGGAGAAGTGCAGCGCTTGCGCTTGGCGCATGATCAACGTCCTTTTTGCGGCGGCTTTGGGCTCAGCGGGTTTCGGCCAGCCCCTGGCGAACCCGGTTGTAGAGGGTATAGAGCGAGAGCGCGAGGATGACCAGCAGCAAGCCATTGACCCAGCTGCCGTTCAGCAGGCCAAAGGCGACCCCGGTGCCCAGCACGCCGAAGGCAAAGGCCCGGTCGCTTTTGCCCATGGGGCCGTCATAACGCCGCGATGCACCGGCCAGCGGGCCCATGACACCGGCGTATTCACTGAAGGTGGCACACAGCACCAGCAGCACCACCAGCGTTGGTGAAACCCCGGCCAGCAGGGCGAAGGGCAGGTACAAGGCGGCGTCGGCGATTACGTCGCAGAGTTCATTGAGGTAGGCGCCGAGGGTGGATTGCTGGCCGAACTCCCTGGCCAGCATACCGTCGACCGCATTCAGCGCCATGCGCAGCAGCATCCAGACCGGTATCAGGATGAACAGCCAGGTAATGTGGGGCAGGCTGGCCAGCAGCAGGCCCAGCAGGATCGACACCACTGCGGCGGCGACGGTGACCTGGTTGGCGGTGACGCCGCGGTCGTAAAGGCGCTGGACTGCCGGGCGCAGCAGGGCCTGGAAGCGTGGTTTGAGCTGGTAGATCGATGCCACTGTGAAATCCTTTTTCGTGGTGCGATGGGAGGATTGTGTGCGACCGGCCAAAAAAATGCACTTCCTGTGCAGGAACTGCCGCTTCAACGGGTGAAGGTGGTTACCAATGCTGCGGCATAGCCCGGTAACGCCGCAAAATCCCGCGCGCACACCAGCAACTTGCGGTTGGCCCACGCCTCTTCCAGCGCCACCCAGTGCATTGGCAACACGCCCTGCCAGCGCTTCACGGCTGCCAGCGGCACCACCCCGACGCCGGCCCCGCCAGCAACCATGCGGATCACCCCATCGAAACCCTCGGCCCGCACCCGTACTTGCATGCGGCGCCCCTCGCGCAGTGCCTGCTCCTCCAGATACTGCGCCAACGCGCTACTGGCGCCCAGCCCGACATGGCCATGGACCAGGCTGTCGATGAAGCGGGGCGCGGCCTCACTGGCCAACGGGTGGCCCAAGGGTGTCACCAGCACCAGCGGGTCATCGCGAAACGGGCGGGTCTGCAGGTGTTGATTGGGCGCGGCGGTCGATACGATGCCAAGGTCCGCCATGCCCTGGGTAATCGCCTGCACGATGCGCAGGCTCGGCAACGCCTGCACATCCACGCTGACCCCGGGGTTTTCAGCCAGATAGCTGGCCAGCAGCTCCGGCAGGTACTCTGTAAGTGCTGCTGTGTTGCACAGCAAGCGCACCTGGCCCTGCTGCCCTTGCGCGTACTGGCCCAGATCAAACTGCAGGCGCTCGACCTGCTGGCCTATCAGACGTGCATGCTGCAGCAGTGCCTGGCCAGCCGGGGTCGGCTGCACGCCACGGCGGTTGCGCGCCAGCAACGGGATACCCAGCGATGCCTCCATGGCGCGGATGCGCGCGCTGGCGGCCGGCAGCGACAGGTGGCTGCGGCTGGCGCCGGCGGTGATGTTGCCGCATTCCAGGGTGTGCTGGAACAGTTTGAGGTCGATCAGGTCGAAATGCATGTGGCTCTGTCATTGCAAGAGTCTGGCTGAGTATATGGCAGATTTTCCCGCAGCCCGGAACCGGCCATCATCCGCCCATGACTACTTCGCTCGCTTTCTACCAGAACATTGGTCCGGCATTGTCGCTGCTGGTGGTACTGACCTTCCTGCTGGCGGGTGCGGTGAAGGGGGTAATCGGCCTGGGCCTGCCGACCATCGCCATGGGCCTGCTGGGCCTGGCTATGCCACCGGCGCAGGCTGCAGCATTGCTGATCGTGCCTTCGACCCTCACCAACATTTGGCAACTGGCCAGCGGCGGGCACCTGCGTGCGTTGCTGGCGCGGCTGGGGCCGATGCTGGCGCTGATCTTCATTGGCACCCTGCTGGGCAGTGCCTGGTTGGGGATCGACAGTGGTCCATGGGCCGCGCACGCACTGGGTGCGGCCTTGTTGGCATATGCGTTGTACGGCCTGCTCGGCCCAAGCTTGCACCTGGCGCCGGCGCACGAGCGTTGGCTAGGGCCGGTCTGCGGGCTGATGACGGGGGTGATCACGGCGGCAACCGGGGTGTTCGTGATACCTGCTGTGCCCTACCTGCAGAGCCTGGGCCTGAGCCGTGAACAGATGATCCAGGCCCTGGGCCTGTCGTTCACGGTTTCAACCGTGGCGCTGGCGGTTGGCCTGGCCGGGCAGGATGCCCTGGGGGGCCAGGCGTTGGGGGCTTCGCTGCTGATGCTGGCGCCCGCCTTGCTCGGCATGCTGGCCGGGCAGTGGTTGCGTCAGCGCATCAGCGCGCTGCTGTTCAAGCGTTGCTTTTTCATCGGCCTGGCCGCACTCGGCGGCCACTTGCTGATCAACGGCTAGCGGACGAGGCACTGAGCATGTCGACCCGCTGGATATCGAAATCGCGCTCCAGGTAGTCCATGCGCTTTTCAAAAAACGCCTTCATGTGCGGCAAAGCCGAGTGCACGTCCAGTGCAGCCTGGTCGGCCCACACTTCAAAGAACACGAACAGGCTTGGGTCCTGCTGGTCGCGCAGCATGTGGTACTCGATGCAGCCCGGTTCCTGGCGGCTGGGCTCGACGTAGGGGCGGAACAGGGTTTCGAACGCATCAGCCATTTCCGGGCGGGTCTTGGCTTTGAGGATGAAGGCGAACTGCTCACTCATGGGGCACTACTCGATGATGGGTGGTGAAACGATTCTAAGGCAATAATGCTTTACCCATTCGTGACTTCTGCTCAATTGTATTTTGCCCCGTCATTGCTGTATCCCAGCCCCGCGAGCCTCTAACCTGCCGGCATCAAATTTTCACTCGGCCCGGGAGGCCAGCATGAAAAAGATCCTTCTGCTTAATGGTGGTAAACAGTTCGCCCATTCCGAAGGCCGCCTCAACGCGACCTTGCACGAAGCGGCCATCGCTCACCTGGACCGTGCCGGTTACGATGTGCAGCAGACTTTCATCGACGGCGGCTACGACGTGCAGGCCGAGGTCGAGAAGTTTCTCTGGGCCGATGTGATCGTGTACCAGATGCCGGGCTGGTGGATGGGCGCACCCTGGACCGTGAAAAAGTACATCGACGAAGTCTTTACCGCGGGCCATGGCAGCCTTTACGCCAACGATGGCCGTACCCGTTCGGACCACTCGCAGAAATACGGCAGCGGTGGGCTGGTGCACGGCAAGCAGTACATGCTGTCGCTGACCTGGAATGCGCCGCAGCAGGCGTTCGATGACCCGAGCGACTTCTTCGAAGGCAAAGGTGTGGATGCCGTGTACTTCCCGTTCCACAAGGCCAACCAGTTCCTTGGCATGACTGGCCTGCCGACTTACCTGGCGGTGGATGTGATGAAGCGCCCGGATGTGCCGGCGGCGTTGGCTGCTTATGAGGCACATCTGGACAAGGTGTTCGGCAGGGCACAGCAGTAGGTTGCCTTTTCCGGCCTCTTCGCGGGGCAAGCCCGCTCCCACAAGTTCTCCACAGTTCCTGATGGTTGTGCAAAACCTGTGGGAGCGGGCTTGCCCCGCGATGAGGCCGGTAAAGGCGCTGCTGGACGTGGCCTCGACAAGCGGCTATCTAATCCTTGCGCAGACCAACCACAGGCCCAGATGTGAAAACCCGATCCGAAGAACTCCAGGTATTCGTCGCCGTCATCGACTGCGGCTCGATTTCTGCTGCCGCCGAGCAGATGGGCCAGACCCCATCCGCCGTCAGCCGCACCTTGTCGCGCCTGGAGGGCAAGCTGGGTACCACCTTGGTCAACCGCACCACCCGGCGCATGGACCTCACGGAAGAGGGCCGTTACTTCCTTGAGCGCTCGCGGCAGGTTCTGGAGCAGATGAACGAGATGGAAGAGCGTCTGTCGATGAACCGCCAGACACCCAGCGGGCGCTTGCGTATCAACGCCGCTGCGCCGTTCATGCTGCATGCCATCTTGCCGTGGATCGGCGAGTTTCGTCGCCAGTACCCCGGCATCGAGCTTGAACTGAACACCGATGATCTGATCATCGACCTGCTGGAGCAAAGCACCGATGTGGCGATCCGCATTGGCGAGTTGGCCGATTCCAGCCTGCACGCACGCAACCTGGGGTGCAGCCCGGTACAGGTGCTGGCCAGCCCGGCCTACCTTGAGCAGCACGGCACGCCGCAGCGGGTCGAAGACCTTGCCAGCCACTGCCTGCTCGGTTTCAGCCAGCCCGAATCGCTCAACCATTGGCCGCTGCGCCACGCTCAGGGTGACCGCTTCAGCATCCGCCCGGCGCTGATCGCCTCCAGCGGTGAAACCCTGCGCCAGCTGGCGTTGGCCGGCGAGGGCATCGTCAGCCTGTCGCACTTCATGACCCACGAGGACATCCGCACCGGGCGCCTGCAGGTGTTGCTGAGCGAGGCCAACAATGGCTACCGCCAGCCGATCCACGCGGTGTACTACCGCAACACCCAGCTGGCGCTGCGTATCCAGTGCTTCCTCGATTTCATCCAGCGCAAGCTGGCGATGTACGCCTGCTGAGTTGCCTGAACGCGACAGATCCTGTCCACAGGCGGCGAAATTTCCTACGGTTGATTGCACAGTCGAAACGCTTGGGTCTTACTGAGTGCTCAACAAAAACAACACCAAGGAAGTGTCATGCGTATTGTCCCGTTCCAGTACCTGGCTCTCGCAGCCGCGATCCTGAGCTGTTCCTCGGTTTATGCCGCCACGCTGGAGGGCGGCGCGGTGGCTGCACCCGATCAATATGGTGCACAGGTGGCCGCCGATATTCTGAAAAAGGGCGGTAACGCGGTAGATGCCGCAGTGGCCACTGCCTTCACCCTGGCGGTGACTTATCCGGAGGCCGGTAACATTGGCGGTGGTGGGTTCATGACCCTGTTCGTCGACGGCAAACCGTACTTCCTCGACTACCGCGAAGTCGCGCCAAAGGCCGCTACACGCAACATGTACCTGGACGACAAGGGTGAGGTCATCGAAAACCTGAGCCTGGTCGGGGTTCGCGCTGCGGGTGTGCCAGGCACGGTGATGGGCCTGTGGGAGGCGCACCAGAAGTTCGGCAAGCTGCCCTGGAGCGAGCTGCTGACCCCGGCCATCGGCTATGCGAAAAACGGTTTCAAGGTGGCTGAAAAACAGTACCAGTACCGCAACGATGCCCAGGGCATGTTCAAGACTGCGACCAACTTCAATGACTACTTTGGCAACATGAAGGTCGGCGAGTTGTTCAAGCAGCCAGAAATGGCTCAGACCTTGGAACGCATTGCCGACAAGGGCGTGAGCGAGTTCTACCAGGGCAAGACCGCCGACCTGCTGGTGGCACAGATGCAGGCTGACAAGGGCCTGATCACCAAGGATGACTTGAAGGATTACAAAGCCGTATGGCGTGAGCCGATGGCGGTGAGCTGGCGTGGCAATGTGGTCTATACCGCACCACCGCCAAGTTCTGGCGGTGTCGCCCTGGCCCAGCTGTTGGGCATCAAGGAAGACCGCGCGGCGGACTTCAAGGGCGTAGCGCACAACTCGGCGCAGTACATTCACCTGTTGGCCGAAATCGAGAAGCGCGTTTTCGCTGACCGTGCCGACTACCTGGGCGACCCGGCCTTTACCAAGGTGCCGGTGGACCAATTGGTGGCCAAGGACTACCTGGCCAAGCGCGCCGCGCAGGTCAACCCCAAGGCCATTTCCGACACCGACAAGGTCAAACCGGGCCTTGAGCCGCATCAGACCACGCATTTCTCGATCGTGGACAAGCAGGGCAATGCGGTCAGCAACACCTACACCCTCAACCTTGACTACGGCAGTGGCGTGGTGGTGAAGGGCGCAGGCTTCCTGCTCAACGATGAGATGGACGACTTCAGCGCCAAGCCAGGCGCTGCGAATGCCTTTGGCGTAGTGGGTGGCGATGCCAACGCAATCGAACCGGGCAAGCGCATGCTGTCCTCGATGAGCCCCAGCCTTATGACCCGTGATGGCAAGGTCGAGCTGGTCATCGGTACCCCAGGCGGTTCGCGGATCTTCACCTCGATCTTTCAGGTGATGAACAACATGTACGACTACGGTATGCCGCTGGACAAGGCGGTGGCGGCACAGCGCGTGCACCATCAGTTGCTGCCCAAGGACACTATCTACTTTGACAGCTATGCACCCCTGACCGGGCCGGTGGCGGATGAGCTGAAGAAGATGGGCTACGTGCTTGAGGACCAAGGCTGGGAGATGGGCGATATCCAGGCGATCCGGGTGGATGGAGCGAAGCTTGAGACCGCTTCCGATCCGCGTGGGCGTGGGGTGGGGATGATCGTCAAGTAAGCGGACACCTGTACCGGCCCTATCGCCGGCAAGCCAGCTCCCACAGGGATGCCGATGCCCACGAGGCCTGTGCGGTCCCTGTGGGAGCTGGCTTGCCGGCGATAGGGCCGCAAAGCGGCCCCGGGTTACCCAGGTCAGACGCGGAACTGGCTGACCAGCATTTGCAACTGCCCACCCAACCGCGCCAGCTCCACACTCGACGCTGCCGTCTCGTCACTGGCCGCCGCCGTCTGCTCGGACACATCACGCACATTCAGGATGCTGCGGCTGATCTCTTCAGCCACCGCACTCTGCTGCTCCGCCGCCGCCGCAATCTGCTGGTTCATCGACTGGATGCCCGACACCGTACTGGTGATGTTCTCCAGCGAGGCTCCGGCCTTGCGCGCCAGCTCGACGCTGCTGTCGGTCAAGCTACGGCTGCCCTGCATGGCGTTCGCCACTTGCTGGGTGCCATGCTGCAGGCTGGCAATCAGCTCTTCGATCTCTTCGGTGGACTTTTGCGTGCGCTGGGCCAAGCCGCGCACTTCGTCGGCGACCACGGCAAAACCACGCCCGGCCTCGCCAGCCCGTGCCGCCTCGATCGCCGCATTGAGCGCCAGCAGATTGGTCTGTTCGGCCACCGACTTGATCACGTCCATCACGCTACCGATCTTCTGGCTTTCCTGCTGCAGCAGGTTCATGGCTTCGGTGGAACGGTGCATGTCCTCCGCCAAGCGCTCGATCTGGCCAATCGCTTCGCCGACCACGCGGTCGCCGGCGCGGGCTTCGTCGTCGGCACCGGTGGCGGCATGCGAGGCCTGCTCGGCGTTGCGCGCCACTTCCTGAACGGTCGCGGCCATTTCGTGCATGGCAGTGGCCACCTGGTCGGTTTCGACCTTCTGGCTGTTGGCGCCGGCACTGGTCTGCTCGGTGACCGCCGACAGCTCTTCGGCGGCGCTGGCGATCTGGGTGACGCCATCACGGATGCCGCTGATCAGCTCGCGCAGGGTGGTGCCCATGCGCGCGATGCCTTGCTGAAGCACGCCCAATTCGTCGCGGCGGGTGATGCGCGCGTGGTGGGTGAGGTCGCCGCTGGCGATCTTTTCCACCGCTACCAGGGTTTCACGCAGTGGGCCGGTGATCTGGCGGGTGATCAGTACCGCTGCCAGGATGCCGACCAGCAGTGCCAGCAGGGTAGCGATGGCCTGCAGGCTACGGGCCTGGGTGCTCTCGATGTCGCGGCGTTCCAGCTGGATCTGGTACAGCGCATCGCTGCGCTTGACGATATCGGCGCCCTGCACGGTCATTTCGGCGCGTGAGGTGGTGATGTTGGCGACCGCGTCGCGGAACTGGCGCACGGCGTCACGGTAGGCCAGTACCGCGCTTTCGAACTGTTGCAGGCGGGCGTCTTCGGTGGGCAGCTGGCGCTTGAGGTTGTCGATATCGGCTAGCGCTGCATCCAGCTGGCGCAGGGCGGCCTGCTCGTTGGCAGCGCTGTTGTCGGCAATGTAGCCGCGCACGTCGATGCGCACCTGCAGCAGTTGCTGGCGGGCCTTGCTGATCAACAGGTACTGGGCCAGGCGTACGCTGTCGGCCTCTGGGCGCGCCATGACTTCCTGGCTGAGGGCGTCCATCGCCTGATCGGCGCGGGTGGCCGAGCTGTCCATGGAGACGCGGGCTGCGCGGGTGGCGTCGTAGCCTTGGCGCATCTTGTTGAGCGACACCTTGTAGGCGCTGATGGTTGCGCCCAGCTCATTCAGCAGTTTGACGTTGTCCGGGCTGTTGAAGGTGCTGGCCAGGTAGGCCTGCTGCTTGCTGAAGGCATCCAGCTTGGTCTGGGTGTTGGCGGCGGCGGCATCGTCGCCGTTGGCGATCATGTACTGCAGACGCGCAATACGCAGGTCGGTCAGGTCTTTGTTGAGCTGGCCGATGTCACCCATCCAGTTGCTGCGGTCGATGAGGCTGCCCAGGCTGGTCCAGCCAGTCAGGGCCAGCAGGCCAGTGAGGATCAGCACCAGGCCGAAGCCCAGGCCAAGTTTTAGGTTGACGCTGATGTTGGCGAACCAGCTGTTCATGCACGCACTCCAGAAGTAGTTTTCGCTCTCTTGATCTTCGATCGCAAGGCGTTGTTGTTCTGGGTGCCCGCTGACTCGTGCAGGGGTTATCGGCAATGATCCGGGAAGCTGAAACGCTTTTTCAGCAGATTTGTAACTGGATAACCAGGGGCCGCTATGCAGCCCCGGCAGTTTCAGAGGCTGCGCGCGCTGAAGGTATCGCAGCTGTTCACCTCACCTTGCGCAAACCCGGCCTTGAACCAGCGCACTCGCTGCGCCGAGGTGCCATGGGTGAAGGAGTCCGGTACCACGCGGCCGCGGCCTTGCTGTT
The DNA here is from genome assembly GCF_026898135.2 of Pseudomonas fortuita. Taxonomy (NCBI): domain Bacteria; kingdom Pseudomonadati; phylum Pseudomonadota; class Gammaproteobacteria; order Pseudomonadales; family Pseudomonadaceae; genus Pseudomonas; species Pseudomonas fortuita. The sequence continues at coordinate 5,330,530 of NZ_CP114035.2, read as the reverse complement.
GCAGGCGGTCATCGCCAATGGCGTTGGCCGCGTTCAGCGCTTCCTCGACGTCGCCCGGCTCCAGCCAGTTCAGGCGTTTTTGCGCCTGGTAGGCCCATACGCCGGCCAGGCAGTCGGCTTGCAGCTCCTGGCGTACCAGCAGCCCGTTGTCGCCCTCCATGCGCTGGCCGTTGCGGCGGGCGGCGTCGACCTTGGCCGAAACGCCCAGCAGGGTCTGCACATGGTGGCCGATTTCGTGGGCAATCACGTAGGCTTGGGCGAAGTCGCCGGCCGCAGCGAAGCGGGTTTCCATTTCACGGAAGAACGACATGTCCAGATAAACCCGCTGGTCTGCCGGGCAGTAAAAGGGCCCCACGGCCGCCGAGGCAAAGCCGCAGGCCGAATTGACCTGGCCACTGAACAGCACCAGCTTGGGGTCACGGTATTGTTTGCCGGCTTCGGCAAACAGCGCTTTCCAGGTGTCTTCGGTGTCGCCCAGGACCGAGGCAACGAACTCGGCTTGCTGGTCGTTGGCCGGTGGCGCCTTGCCGCCCGCACCACTGGGCGCTGTCTGCTGTTGCTGCTGCGCCATCTGGCCGGTGAGCTGGCCAAGAATCTGCAAGGGGTCTTGCCCGGTGAGCCAGCCGATGCCGACGATCAGCAGAATTGCGCCGAGCCCCAGCCCCTTGCCGCCGCCGAAGCGCATGCCGCCGCCACCGCCACCTTCGCCCCGGGCATCGACCACGTTGTCGCTGCGTCGGCCTTTTCGCCATTCCATGTGTGCTCTCCCGAGCCGTGAAACAAGAAGACAAAGATTAGTTCACGGCAGCGTCAGGTGTCAGGCCAAAGTGTTCATCCATAACCATTTGGTTATGGAACTAGTGGTCGATTTCAATATTCAATGGCCGCGACCTGCCGGAAACTGTAAGTCCGCCTGCCACGCCCAGGCGTTCACATAATTCCAAGAGAGGAAACCGGCATGCCCGCCCAGGACAACAGCCGCTTCGTGATCCGTGATCGCAACTGGCACCCCAAAGCCCTTACGCCTGACTACAAAACGTCCATTGCCCGCTCGCCGCGCCAGGCACTGGTCAGCATTCCACAGTCGATCAGCGAAACCACTGGTCCGAACTTTTCCCACCTGGGCTTCGGCGCCCACGACCATGACCTGCTGCTGAACTTCAACAACGGTGGCCTGCCAATCGGCGAGCGCATCATCGTGGCCGGCCGCGTCGTCGACCAGTACGGCAAGCCTGTGCCGAACACCCTGGTGGAGATGTGGCAAGCCAACGCCGGTGGCCGCTACCGGCACAAGAACGACCGTTACCTGGCACCGCTGGACCCGAACTTTGGTGGTGTCGGCCGTTGCCTGGCCGACAGCGACGGCTACTACAGCTTCCGCACCATCAAGCCGGGCCCGTACCCATGGCGCAACGGCCCGAACGACTGGCGCCCGGCGCACATCCACTTCGGCATCAGCGGCCCGTCGATTGCGACCAAGCTGATCACCCAGTTGTATTTCGAGGGTGACCCGCTGATCCCGATGTGCCCGATCGTCAAGTCGATCGCCAACCCTGAAGCTGTACAGCAGTTGATCGCCAAGCTCGACATGAGCAACGCCAACCCGATGGACTGCCTGGCCTACCGCTTTGACATCGTGCTGCGCGGCCAGCGCAAGACCCACTTCGAAAACTGCTGAGGAACCCGCCATGCCAATCGAACTGCTGCCGGAAACCCCTTCGCAGACCGCCGGCCCCTACGTGCACATCGGCCTGGCCCTGGAAGCGGCCGGCAACCCGACCCGCGATCAGGAAATCTGGAACCGCCTGGCCAAGCCGGACGCGCCAGGCGAGCACATTCTGCTGCTCGGCCAGGTGTATGACGGTAACGGCCATCTGGTGCGCGACTCGTTCCTGGAAGTGTGGCAGGCCGACGCCAATGGCGAGTATCAGGATGCCTACAACCTGGAGAACGCCTTCAACAGCTTCGGCCGCACCGCCACCACCTTCGATGCTGGCGAGTGGACGCTGCACACGGTCAAGCCGGGTGTGGTGAACAATGCTGCTGGCGTGCCGATGGCGCCGCACATCAACATCAGCCTGTTTGCCCGTGGCATCAACATCCACCTGCACACGCGCCTGTACTTCGATGATGAAGCCCAAGCCAACGCCAAGTGCCCGGTGCTCAACCTGATCGAGCAGCCGCAGCGGCGTGAAACCTTGATTGCCAAGCGTTGCGAAGTGGATGGGAAAACGGCGTATCGTTTCGATATCCGTATTCAGGGGGAAGGCGAGACCGTCTTCTTCGACTTCTGAGTTGAAGCCCGGGGCCGCTTTGCGGCCCATTCGCGGGGCAAACCCGCTCCCACAGGTACTGCACTGTCCTGTGGGGGCGGGCTTGCCCCGCGAATGCTTTAACGCCGAACCAGCAACACCCCACTCTCCATGTGGTGGGTATAGGGGAACTGGTCAAACAGCGCACAGCGCTCGATGCGGTGGGTGTCCTGCAACTGGGCGATGTTCGCCGCCAGGGTTTCCGGGTTGCACGAGATGTACAGAATCCGCTCGAAACGCCGGGTCAGCTCGCAGGTGTCCGGGTCCATCCCTGCCCGCGGCGGGTCGACGAACACCGTACCGAACGCGTAGCTCTTCAGGTCGATGCCTTCCAGACGACGGAACGGCCGCACCTCATTCAGCGCCTGGGTCAGCTCTTCTGCCGACAAACGCACCAGTCGCACGTTATCCACAGCGTTCTCTTCGAGGTTGCTGAGCGCAGCATTGACCGAGGTCTTGCTGATTTCGGTCGCCAGGACCTGACGCACGCGGGTGGCCAGTGGCAGGGTGAAGTTGCCGTTGCCGCAGTACAGTTCCAGCAAATCGTCCTGGCGCTCGCCAATGGCCTCGTAGGCCCAGCTCAGCATTTTCTGGTTCACCGCGCCGTTGGGCTGGGTGAACGCACCTTCCGGCTGGCGATAGCTGAACACACGGCCGGCCACGTAGAGTTTTTCCACCGCGTGGTCGCGGCCGATCACCAGGCGCTTGCCCTTGGAGCGCCCAATCACGCTCACACCCAGCGCTTCGGCCAGTTGCCGCGCTTGCGCTTCCCAGGCCTCGTCCAGCGGGCGGTGGTAACACATCGTGATCATCGCATCGCCGGCCAGGGTGGTGAGGAACTCCACCTGGAACAGGCGATTGCCCAGTTCCTCACTGGCTTGCCAAGCCGCCTTCAGGCGCGGCATCAGTGCATTGATGCGCTCGCTGGCAATGGGGAAATCGTCGATCAGAATCGCCTTGTGCTTGTCGCCCGGGGCGAACATGGCGTAGTGGCGCTGGCCGTCCTCGCGCCACAGGCGGAACTCGGCGCGCAGGCGGTAGTGCTCGCGCGGCGAGTCGAAAACTGCGGGTTCCGGCGCACCGAAGGGCGCCAGCAGCTCGCGTAGCCGGGCCACCTTGGCGTCCAGCTGGGTGGCGTAGGAGGAGGGGTCGAAAGCAGCACTCATGCGTTGAACCAGCCCAGCTTGATGACGAACAGGATGGAAAGGATCACCAAGGCCGGATTCAGGTCGCGGTGGCGGCCGGAGATCAGCTTGACGGCGGTCCAGGAGATGAAGCCGAAGGCGATACCGTTGGCGATCGAGTAGGTCAGCGGCATGGCCAGGGCGGTCACTACCACCGGCGCGGCTTCGGTGACGTCGTCCCAGTTTATTTCTGCCAGGCCCGAGGCCATCAGCACCGCGACGAACAGCAGCGCCGGTGCGGTGGCGAACGCCGGCACGCTACCGGCCAGCGGAGCGAAGAACAACGCCAGCAGGAACAGCACGGCAACCACGATGGCGGTCAGGCCGGTGCGGCCACCGGCGCTCACGCCCGCAGCGGACTCGATATAGCTGGTGGTGGTCGAGGTCCCCAGCAGGGAACCGGCCATGGCGGCGGTGCTGTCGGCGATCAGGGCGCGGCCCATCTTCGGCATGTGGCCGTCCTTGCCCATCAGGCCGGCGCGCTTGGCCACGGCGATCAGGGTGCCGGAGTTGTCGAACAGGTCAACGAACAGGAACGCGAAGATCACGCTGATCAGGCCCACATCGAGGGCACCGGCGATGTCCAGCTGCAGGAAGGTGGGTGCCAGCGAAGGGGGCATCGACACGACCCCGCCGAACGGCGTCACACCCATTGCGATCGACGCGACGGTGACGGCCAGGATGCCGATCAACACCGCGCCGCGCACTTTCAGCGACTCAAGGCCGACGATCAGGAAGAAGCCCAGCGTGGCAAGAATCACCGAGGGCTGCTTGAGGTCGCCCATGCCCACCAAGGTGGCTGGGTTATCGACGACGATGCCCGCGTTATGCAAGGCGATCAGCGCCAGGAACAAACCAATACCAGCAGCGATGGCCGAGCGCAGCGGCAGCGGGATGCTGTTAACGATCCACTCGCGGATGCGGAAGATCGACAGCAGGAAGAACATCACCGCCGACAGGAACACCGCGCCCAGCGCGACTTGCCAGGTGTGGCCCATGTGCAGCACCACGGTGTAGGTGAAGAACGCGTTCAGGCCCATGCCCGGCGCCAGGGCGATCGGGTAGTTGGCAATCAGGCCCATGGTGGTGGAGCCGATGGCCGCTGCCAGGCAGGTGGCGACGAAGATCGCGCCCTTGTCCATGCCGGTCTCGCCGAGGATGCTCGGGTTGACGAACAGGATGTAGGCCATCGCCAGGAAGGTGGTGACGCCCGCGAGAATCTCGGTGCGCACGTTGGTGTTGTGTGCTTTTAGTTGAAACAGCCTTTCCAGCATGCCCGCTCCCCAAGGCGCCCCCGGCGCCATGAATGTATCGACCCCATCAGCAAAGCACAGACCGTACCGGTTGCCGTGGTTTTGTGTGGGGAGGAAAAAAGCCGCGCATCATACCAGCATGCTTGGCGGGGGCCTATGGCCGTTGGGGAATGGGTTTCCATAGCCGGTACCGGCCCTGTGGGAGCGGGCTTGTCCCGCGAAGAGGCCGGCACAGGCAACTGATCAACCGTTATGCAACCGGTCCCGCTTGGCCAGTGTCGGGAACATTTTAATCCACACCCCGGTCACCACCAGCGTGCCCACCCCGCCCATCACCACTGCCGGCACTGTGCCAAACCAGTGCGCCGTCACCCCGGATTCGAACTCGCCGAGCTGGTTCGAGGCACCAATGAACAACCCGTTCACCGCGCTTACCCGGCCACGCATTTCATCTGGTGTCTCCAGCTGCACGAACGAACTGCGAATGACCATGCTGATCATGTCCGCCGCGCCTAGCACCACCAGTACCGCCAGCGAGAACCAGAACGAGGTCGACAGGCCGAAGGCGATGGTGGCCACGCCGAACACGCCGACAGCGGTAAACATGGTCCGCCCGACGTTGCGCTCGAACGGGAAGCGTGCCAGCCACAGCGACATGCACAACGCCCCCACCGCCGGTGCCGAGCGCAGCAGGCCCAGGCCCAGCGGGCCGGTCAACAGGATGTCCTTGGCGAACACCGGCAGCAGCGCGGTGGCCCCACCCAGCAATACAGCGAACAGGTCCAGCGAAATGGCGCCGAGAATATCGGGCCGGCTGCGGATGAAGCGGATGCCGGCCAGCAGTGATTCGATGCTGGCGCGCCCGCGCTGCACGACCTGGCCGCGTGCCTGCAGGCTCAGGGTGAGCACGCAGGCGATGGCGTACAGGGCCACGGTGGGGCCATACACCCAGAGGCTGCCAAAGGCATACAGGAAGCCGCCCACCGCCGGCGCCACGATGGTTGCCGACTGGGTCGCCGACGCCGACGCTGCTACTGCCCGAGGGAACAGGCCGGGCGGCACCACGTTGGGTAACAGCGCCTGGGTTGCCGGCATTTCGAACGAGCGCGTGGCGCCGAGCAGGAAGGCGAGGGCGAAGATCAACTCGCGGGTGACGTTGTCGGTGGCGCTGCCTACGGCCAGTGCCAGGGCAATCAGCCCCTGCAGGCTCTGGCACAGGGCAGCGACCTTGCGCCGGTCATAGCGGTCAGCCACATGCCCGGTGTGCAGCATGAACAGCACACGCGGGGCGAACTCGACCAGGCCGACCAGCCCCAGGTCCAGCACATTGCCGGTCAACTGGTAGAGGTGCCAACCAATGGCCACGGTGAGCATCTGAAAGCCGCTGGCGGTGAATACACGGGCCAGCCAGAAGGCCAGGAAGGGACGGTGGTGACGCAACAACTGCGGTGCGGAATCGGACATCGGAAACCAAGGGCCTCGGCGCAGTAGAGGGGGTGCGCAGCGTATCACCTGTTTGTAACAAGTGGTTACTGTTTGCCCGGATCGGCACTTTTTCACGCTGTATGAAAGAGGGTGGGGCAACGGGTCACGCGACAAACAACCACACGGCTCGCCGGCCTATTCGGGACTATGCTTCTAGGCATTCGTTGATCTGGGTCAACCGTTGCTTTTGCAACAACCGACGAACGAATTGGCCTGCGGGCCGGAATCCCCACGATCGAACAGAACAATTCCAACGCGCCGCACTCGACTACCGTGGGGGCAGTGGGCGACGGGGCCACAAGCCCGGACGCCGGATTATCTGAAGAGGAAGCACCATGTTCGGAATAGAGGCCTTAGAGCTCGCCCGAATGCAGTTTGCCTTTACCGTGTCGTTCCACATCCTGTTCCCGGCCATCACCATTGGCCTGGCCAGCTACCTGGCAGTCCTCGAAGGGCTATGGCTGCGCACCCACCAGCAGGTCTACCGCGACCTCTATCACTTCTGGTCGAAGATCTTCGCCGTCAACTTCGGCATGGGCGTCGTCTCTGGCCTGGTCATGGCCTACCAGTTCGGCACCAACTGGAGCCGTTTCTCCGAGTTTGCCGGCGCCGTGACCGGACCGCTGCTGACCTATGAAGTACTGACCGCCTTCTTCCTCGAGGCGGGTTTCCTTGGCGTCATGCTGTTTGGCTGGAACCGTGTGGGCCGCGGCCTGCATTTTTTCTCCACGTGCATGGTGGCGCTCGGCACGCTGGTCTCCACGTTCTGGATCCTCGCTTCCAACAGCTGGATGCAAACCCCCCAAGGCCACGAGATCATCGATGGCCGGGTGGTGCCGGTGGACTGGTTTGCAGTGGTGTTCAACCCATCGTTCCCCTACCGACTGATGCACATGGCCACGGCCGCGTTCGTTTCCACAGCCTTTTTCGTCGGCGCCTCGGCGGCCTGGCACCTGCTGCGTGGGCGTGACAACCCGGCTGTGCGCAAAATGCTCTCGATGGCCATGTGGATGGCGTTGATCGTGGCTCCGGTCCAGGCGGTGATCGGCGACTTCCACGGCCTCAATACGCTCAAGCATCAGCCGGTGAAAATCGCGGCGATCGAAGGGCATTGGGAGAATGTACCTGGCGAGCCGACCCCGTTGATCCTGTTCGGTATCCCCGACATGAAGGCCGAGACCACGCGCTTCAAGGTGGAGATCCCGGCGCTCGGCAGCCTGATCCTGACCCACAGCCTGGACAAGCAGGTGCCGGCGATGAAGGAGTTTCCACCCGAGGACCGGCCCAACTCCACCATCGTCTTCTGGTCGTTCCGGATCATGGTCGGGCTCGGCTTCCTGATGATCTTCGTTGGCCTGTGGAGCCTGTGGCTACGCAAGCGCGGCACGCTCTATACCTCCCGCCCGTTCCTGTATATGGCGCTATGGATGGGGCCCTCCGGGCTGATCGCATTGCTCGCCGGCTGGTTCACCACCGAGATCGGCCGCCAACCGTGGGTGGTGTATGGCCTGATGCGTACGGCGGACGGTGTGTCGAATCACAGCTACGCCCAGCTTGGTTTCACGTTGGTGGCCTTTGTGGTGGTGTATTTCGCCCTGTTCGGCACCGGGCTTGGCTACATGATGCGCCTGGTGCGCAAGGGCCCGCAGACTGGAGAAGGCGACGCGCCTACACCGGGCGGACCTGGCCAGAAGCGCACGCCCGCGCGGCCGCTGTCTGCCGCCGATGATGGCCATGAGGCCAAGACTGCCAGCCTGAGCAAGGAGGACTGAGCCATGGGTATCGACCTTCCGCTGATCTGGGCCGTAATCATCATCTTCGGCGTCATGATGTACGTGGTGATGGACGGTTTCGACCTGGGGATCGGCATGCTTTTCCCCTTCGTCAAGGGCGAGCAGGACCGTGATGTGATGATGAACACCGTCGCCCCGGTATGGGACGGCAACGAAACCTGGCTGGTCCTGGGCGGTGCCGGGCTGTTCGGGGCGTTCCCGATGGCCTATGCAGTGATACTCGAAGCATTGTACCTGCCACTGATCCTGATGCTGATTGGCTTGATCTTCCGCGGTGTTGCCTTCGAGTTCCGCTTCAAGGCCACGTCCGACAAGCGGCATATCTGGGACAAGGCGTTCATCTGGGGCTCACTGGTCGCTACCTTCTTCCAGGGCGTGGCCCTGGGCGCCTTCCTCGAAGGCTTCAAAGTGGTCGACCGGCATTTTGCCGGTGGTACCCTCGACTGGCTCACCCCGTTCAGCCTGTTCTGTGGCGTGGGACTGATCGTTGCCTACACGCTGTTAGGGTGCACCTGGCTGATCATGAAGACCGAAGGGTCGCTGCAACAGAAGATGCACGATCTTGCACGGCCGCTGGCGCTGGTATTGCTGGTAGTGATCGGTATCGTCAGCCTGTGGACACCCATCGCTTATCCACAGATCGCCGACCGCTGGTTCAGCATGCCTAACCTGATCTGGTTCATGCCGGTGCCGCTGCTGGTACTGGTGACGTTCTACGGGCTGCTCAAGGCGGTGGCGCGCAATGCGCACTACACGCCGTTCCTGCTCACCCTGGTGCTGATCTTCCTCGGCTACAGCGGGCTGGGTATCAGCCTGTGGCCGAACATCATCCCGCCGTCGATTTCGATCTGGGATGCTGCAGCGCCACCGCAAAGCCAGGGCTTCATGCTGGTGGGCACGCTGTTTATCCTGCCGTTCATCCTCATGTACACCTTCTGGAGCTACTACGTGTTCCGCGGCAAGGTGACCCATGAAGACGGCTATCACTAGGAGGGCCGCATGATGACCGGCAAACATGGCCTGGAAGAGAAGAAACCGCTGTGGCAGCGACTGGGTTGGCTGGTGCTGATCTGGGCAATGAGCGTTGCGGCCCTGGGGGTGGCAGCGTGGGTGATGCGGCTTTTCATGGGAGCAGCAGGATTGACCACCCATTGAGAACAACGGGGACATCTGTGGGAGCGGGCTTGCCCCGCGAACACCGGCAAAGCCGGTGCCATGCACCGCGCGGCCCCCTTCGCGGGACAAGCCCACGCCCACAATGACCGGTGTTCTCTGCGTGACAGCGCAGCCCAAGGGCTGGGCAACCTCCCACAGGATGCCCGCAGGGGCTTACTTGCGGGCTTTCAGGATGACGAACTTGGGCGTCGCCGCCACCTGCTCCACCCCTCGGAACAACCGCGCCAGCTTGCTGTGATAGCCCAGGTGGCGGTTACCCACGATATACAACGCCCCACCCACCACCAGCGCTTCGCGCGCCTGCTGGAACATGCGCCAGGCAAGGAAATCGCCCACCACCTGCTGCTGGTGGAACGGCGGGTTGCACAGCACTACATCGAGCGACTGCTTCTCCACCCCTGCCAACCCATCGGCTGCAATGAAAGTCGCCGGGCGCTCGCCCAACGCGGCTTGCCAGTTTTCCTGCGCCGATTGCACCGCCATGTACGATTCGTCGACTAGCGTGTACTGGGCATCGGGGTTGGTCAGTGCGCTGGCAATTGCCAGCACGCCATTGCCGCAGCCAAGGTCCGCCACCCGTGCGTTGCCCAAGTCGCGTGGGAGGTGTGGCAGGAATGCCCGGGTGCCGATATCCAGGCCTTCACGGCAGAACACGTTGGCGTGGTTGACCAGCTCCAGCGCAGGCGCGTCGAGGCGGTAGCGGCTCGGGTAGGGCGAGCTTGCGGCCGGCCGTTCGGCCAGCGTCGCGGTCAGCAGGCGAGCCTTTTTCTGCGCCAGCGAGGCTTGCACCGGGCCGATGTACTTTTCCATCAGGTCGCCGGCTGCGTGTGGCAAGTGCTTGATCATCGCCCCGGCAATCACCTGCGCGCCTGGCGCCAGGTGGCCCTGCAGGCGGATCAGTTGTTCTTCAAGCAGGGCCAGTGTCTTGGGCACGCGCACCAGCACCCGGTCGAACGTGCCATTCCAGTGTTCGCTGGCCGGTACGAAGGGCACGCTGTCGAACGGCAAACCGTTGCGCGCCAGGTTCTTTTCCAGGGCAAGGTGCGCCAGGTGAGAATCGCCGCTGCTGACCACCTGCAGCCGGCCCGCCAGGCTGGCGGCCAGGGCACCGAAGCTGTCATTGAGCACCAGTACCCGGCAGTTGGCGTCGGGTGCCTGTGCGTGCAACTGCGCAAGCAGGTACTCGTCGGCGGCGTCGAACGCCTGCAGCGGGTCGTTGGCCTGTTCCGGCTGGCGGATCAGGTCGAGTTCGGCGTAGGGGGTGGTCAACAGGGGCATGGCGTCTGGCTCGGGTATGAAACTGCCCGTTGCGGTTCGCCCCGGGCTTTGCCGGGCAATTCTACAGGGCTTTGCCCAAGGTCGCAGGTCTGAAGGTCAGATCCAGCCACGCAGGGCAGCGATGGCGATGGCGCCGGCCTTGTTGGCGGCATTGGTCTTGGTGATCACGCTGCGGATATGGAAGTTCACGGTGCTCTGCGACAGTGACAGGATGCAAGCCACGTCGGCTGCGGTCTTGCCAGCGGCCGACCATTTCAGTACTTCCAGTTCACGCTCGCTCATTTTAGGTTGCGGTGGGCACAGTGCGCTCAGGTGGTGTTCGCCGAGTACGGCATGCAGGGTATGGCACAGCCACTATACGCTGCCGGCCTTGTCGTACAGCTCCACGATGTCGATTGATTGGGCTGGTCTGGCCACGCTGATCTGGCTTTCATTGTGCTGCAGGTCGTGCAGTGATTGCGTCCAGCCATGACGCAAGCCGTACTGGCAGGCCGCTTCGCGAAACTGCGGGGCCTCACGATACAGTTCGTCGGTCCACAGCACCGGCATGGTCGAACTGTGGCTGACGCTGGCGGCCGGGTCCTGTTTGTAGAACTCATCGCGCTGGTAGCGCTCGATCCACTCCGCCGGGTAGTTGCTGTAGAGGTACACCCTGGGTGTCTGCGTGGCGATCTGGATGCGCATGTTCAGCCCGAGGTACTCCATGTCCAGGTCTTGCGCCAGATGTACCGCGATGTCGAACAGCTTCCGTGGGCTGCGTTCGTTGACGAACGCTTGAAGGTGTTCGGGATTCCAGTGAAGCATCAGAAATTCCTCGGGTGCGTCGGATCCAATCCATTTGGGTACCCGGCTTATTGTAGGAAAAGACCTACCATGGCGTTGGGAATTTTTTGTTATAGCGCTTAGGGGTTTCTGCAAATTCGGCACGATCCGGTTGTGTGAGGCCCTACAAAGCAGTGGTTTTTATCCGCGCCACTTTGCGCGACACTGTGCGCACGTCAACCCTGGAGCCCGATATGACCGCTAGCGCCGAAAAGTTCACCCGCCAGACCCTGCTCGATGTTCAGCCGCTCACGCCGAACCTCTTCAGCCTGCGGGTTACGCGCGATGCGGGGTTCCGCTTCCGTTCCGGACAGTTCGCCCGCCTTGGTGTGACCAAGGCCGATGGCAGCGTGGTGTGGCGCGCCTACTCAATGGTCAGCGCACCCCATGACGAGCACCTCGACTTCTTCTCCATCGTGGTGCCAGGGGGGGAGTTCACCAGTGAGCTGAGCCGGCTGGGGGCGGGTGATACCTTGCTGATCGACCGCCAGGCCTTCGGTTTCCTTACCCTTGACCGCTTCGTGGGCGGGCGCGACCTGTGGCTGCTGGCGACCGGCACCGGTATTGCGCCATTCATGTCGATCCTGCAGGACTTCGAAGCCTGGGAGCGTTTTGACAGCATCAAGCTGGTGTATTCGGTGCGTGAAGCGAAAGAGCTGGCCTACGTGGATGAAATCGCGGGGCTGGAGCAGCGCGACTATCTGGCTGAGTATGCCGGCAAGCTGCAGTTCATTCCGGTGGTGACCCGTGAGCAGCACCCCGGGGCTTTGAATCAGCGGATTACCACGCTGATCGAGAATGGCGAGCTGGAGCAGGCGGCGGGGTTGGAGCTGTCGCCCGAGCATTCGCGGGTGATGCTGTGCGGTAACCCGGAGATGATCGATGAAACTCGCAAGGTGCTGAAGGCGCGTGACTTGCAGCTGAGCCTGAGCAAGCGGCCGGGGCAGGTGGCGGTAGAAAACTATTGGTAATGCTATTGGGGCCGCAAAGCGGCCCCAGCAACCTCAAGGCAACCGATTCTGGTTCTGCGTCTTGAGCAAATCGCGAATTTCGGTCAGCAGCGTCTCTTCAGCAGAAGGCACCGGCGGCGCAGTCGGTGCCACGGCTTCTTCGCGCTTGAGCCTGTTGATCGCCTTCACCCCCATGAAGATGGCAAAGGCAACGATCAGGAAGTCGATCACGGTCTGGATGAACTTGCCATAGGCCAGCACCACTGCCGGAATGTCACCGTCGGCAGCCTTCAGGGTAATGGCCAGGTCGCTGAAGTCCACCCCCCCGATCAACAGGCCCAGTGGCGGCATGACCACGTCGCCGACGAAGGACGAGACGATCTTGCCGAAGGCCGCGCCGATGATGATACCGACCGCCATGTCGACGACATTGCCTTTGACCGCGAAGGCCTTGAACTCACTGATCATGCCCATGTTTGGTTCCTTGTAACAAAAGGTAAGGTTAACGCAGTGTAAGCCACTAAAACGCTTCATGCGTTGTGTTCAGGGCTACTGACTGCGCTTAGAACGAATAGTTTTGTCGCATCCCGAAGCGTTCGAGACACGTCCTGCTCGGCTATGATGGCGGTTTTTTCCAGGAGACCCCACCCATGGCCAAGGCCAAGCGCTTGTATGGCTGCACCGAGTGCGGCGCGACCTTCCCCAAATGGGCCGGCCAGTGTGGCGAATGCGGAGCCTGGAACACGCTGGTCGAAACCATGATCGAAAGCGGTGGTGCGGCTGCGCCCAGCAGCGGCCGCGCCGGCTGGACCGGCCAGCAAGCGCAGATCAAGACCCTGGCCGAAGTCAGCGTTGAGGAAATCCCGCGCTTCACCACCAGCAGCACCGAACTGGACCGCGTGTTGGGCGGTGGCCTGGTGGATGGCTCGGTGGTGCTGATTGGTGGCGACCCAGGCATCGGCAAATCGACCATCCTGCTGCAGACCTTGTGCAACATTGCCTCGGGCATGCCGGCGCTGTACGTCACGGGTGAAGAGTCGCAGCAGCAAGTGGCCATGCGCTCGCGGCGCCTGGGCTTGCCCCAGGACAAGCTCAAGGTCATGACCGAAACCTGTATTGAAACCATTATCGCCACCGCGCGGGTCGAGAAGCCTCGGGTAATGGTGATCGACTCGATCCAGACTATTTTCACCGAGCAGTTGCAGTCGGCTCCTGGCGGGGTAGCCCAGGTGCGCGAGAGCACGGCGCTACTGGTGCGTTACGCCAAGCAGAGCGGCACGGCGATCTTCCTGGTCGGCCACGTGACCAAGGAAGGCTCGCTGGCCGGCCCACGGGTACTGGAGCACATGGTCGATACCGTGCTGTATTTCGAAGGTGAGTCCGACGGCCGCCTGCGCTTGTTGCGAGCGGTGAAAAACCGCTTTGGTGCGGTCAACGAACTGGGCGTGTTCGGCATGACCGACCGGGGCCTGAAAGAGGTGTCCAACCCGTCGGCGATCTTCCTTAACCGTACCCAGGAAGAAGTACCGGGCAGTGTGGTGATGGCGACTTGGGAAGGCACCCGGCCAATGCTGGTCGAGGTACAGGCGCTGGTCGACGACAGCCACTTGGCCAACCCGCGCCGGGTAACCCTGGGCCTGGACCAGAACCGCCTGGCCATGTTGCTGGCGGTGCTGCACCGCCACGGCGGTATTCCCACCCACGATCAGGACGTGTTCTTAAATGTGGTAGGCGGGGTCAAGGTGCTGGAAACGGCGTCGGACCTGGCGCTTCTGGCGGCAGTGATGTCCAGCTTGCGTAACCGGCCACTGGCCCATGGGCTGCTGGTGTTTGGCGAGATCGGCCTGTCGGGCGAGGTGCGGCCGGTGCCTAGCGGGCAGGAGCGGTTGAAGGAAGCGGCCAAGCATGGCTTCAAGCGGGCGATCGTGCCCAAGGGCAATGCGCCGAAAGAGGCGCCGGCGGGGCTGCAGGTAATTGCCGTCACCCGCCTGGAACAGGCCCTGGATGCATTGTTCGAGTAATCCGTAGTCAGGCCCGGCCCTATCGCCGGCAAGCCAGCTCCCACAGGACAACAGTTTCCAGGTCCTGTGCAGTACCTGTGGGAGCTGGCTTGCCGGCGATAGGGCCAGTACAGTCAAACGAAAAAGGGGCCGACGATGCGCGTCGGCCCCCTCTCACCGCTCAGTCAGCGGTCAATGCTCGGCAACTGCCTCGCGCCTGACCGTCTGGTTGCCGTGCTCGTCCAGCTCCAGCATCGGCACTTCGTTGCCTTCGGCATCGAACAGCTTGCCATCCTTGAAGTAGTCGCCATCACGCAGCGCGGAAATGTCGGAGTACTGGATGGTGCGTTCGTAAGCTGCAGCGAACACGGACTGGTTTTCCGAGTTGCCGGTGGTGAAGTGGTTGAATATCAGGTTCAGCAGGATGGCCATGATTGCCGCCGAGCTGATGCCCGAGTGGAAGATGGTCTCGAACCAGTTCGGGAAGTGGTGGTAGAAGGTTGGTGCGGCGATCGGGATCATGCCGAAGCCCAGCGAAGCCGCGACGATGATCAGGTTGACGTTGTTCTTGTAGCTGACCTTGGACAGGGTGCGGATACCGCTGGCCGCCACGGTGCCGAACAGCACGATGCCCGCGCCGCCCAGTACCGGGGTCGGTACTGCCGCAATCACCCGGCCCATGACCGGCAGAAGGCCGAGTACCACCAGAATCACGCCACCCGTGGCCACCACGTAACGGCTCTTGACCCCGGTCACGGCCACCAGGCCAACGTTCTGGGCGAACGCGCTCTGGGTAAACGAGCCGAAGATCGGCGCCAGGATGCTCGATGCCATGTCGGCGCGCAGGCCGTTGCCCAGGCGTTTGGAGTCGACCTTGGTCTCGATGATCTCACCCACGGCGAGGATGTCGGCCGAGGTTTCCACCAGGGTTACCATGATCACGATGCACATCGACAGGATCGCGGCGATGTGGAATTCCGGCATACCGAAGTGGAACGGCGTGGGGAAGGCGAACATCGGGCCTTCGGCGACCTTGCTGAAGTCGGTCATGCCCAGCGCCCAGGCGATGAGGGTGCCGAACACCATGGCCAGCAGGATCGACAGGCGCGAGATGGTCGCGCTGCCCAGCTTGCTCAGCAGCAGCACGATGGCAAAGGTCAGCCCCGCCAGGCCGATGTTGGCCACGCTGCCAAATTCCGGCGAAGCGCTGTTGCCGCCCATCACCCAACGAGCGGCGACCGGCATCAGCGTCAGGCCGATGGTGGTGATGACGATGCCGGTCACCAGCGGCGGGAAGAACTTGGTGATGCGCGAGAACACCGGGGTGATCAGAAAGCCGATCAGCGATGCTGCCATGACTGCGCCGAGCACACCGGGCAGGCCACCGCCGCCCTCGCTGCTGAGGATGGCACCCATGGTCGCCACACCGGCAAACGACACGCCCTGCACCAGCGGCAACTGGCAGCCGAAGAACGGCAGGCCGAGGGTTTGCAGCAGGGTGGCCAGGCCACCGGCAAACAGCGAGGCGGCAATCAGCATGCCGATCTCGGCGCCGTTGAGGCCTGCGGCCTGCCCCAGGATCAGGGGTACCGCGACAATCCCTCCGTACATGGTCAGCACATGTTGCAGACCGTAGGCCAGGTTGGCACCAAGGCCGAGGTTTTCGTCCTCGGGGCGCTTGGCGGGAGACGTGCTAGGGGACGTAGTCATGGAGCAGGCTCTCTGTTTATTTTTGTGTCGCTACTGTAGACAGTTCCTGCAAATGATTGCCACTAGAATTGTATACAATATTTTGATCGGAGCGCGCACATCGGCGGCCTCCGGATGTGCGAAAACCCAATGCAGAAGGCGTACCAACTCATCAAATGCTGTATTAGAGGGGTGTGTACAAAGTGCAGCTACCCAGCCTTAAAGCTGTCTGGGTAGACAGGAAACACAACGCGGGAAGGCTATTAGCTAGCTAAAAGATTTCATTATTCGATGAGTTCGCGCAGCTCACGCATCATTCTGGTGCTGTCAGCCCCGTTCAATTCCACAAGACGGTGCAAATGGCTCATCGAATCAATGTCGATGTACAAGCAGATGAAGCCCAGTCGGTTCGGTTCTTCGTGGCGCAGTTCGACCTGCATCTGCACCTCGGTCACTTCGTCGTTGAGCACAATGTAGGCTTCGAAGTCCTGGCTCAGGTCGGGATCCCAGGGTTGCGGGCTTTCGACCAGCAGGCCTTTGAGGGACAGGTCGAGCAGTTTCACCTCCCAGCAACGTTCGCCCTGGCACAGCCTGGTCGGGGCGTCGAACGGGATACGCAGGAAGCGGCGGCGTTCGTCGTGATCGCTCATGGCATGGATCCTCGGGTAGGTCCTAAAGTGACATCCTGACTATAGTTAAAATGCTACGTGCATCAGGTACCGCAATCTGGCCGCAGAGGCTCTAGACCAAAGCAAGTGTGGCAATGCGCGATGACTCGCCCTAGACTCGGTGGGCGGTCTTTCCAATCCACCAGCTGGAAGCTAACCATGAACAACAATAATAGCCTGCTACGCCACATTCCGTGGCTGGCGCTGGCAGTCATAGGGGCCTGCGCGCTGGGTGTGGTCGCCCTGCGTCGCGGTGAGGCAATCAACGCCTTGTGGATCGTGGTCGCGGCAGTGGCCATCTACCTGGTTGCCTACCGTTACTACAGCCTGTTCATCGCTACCAAGGTGATGCAACTGGACCCGCGCCGTGCTACCCCTGCGGTGCTCAACAACGACGGCCTGGACTACGTCCCGACCAACAAACACATTCTTTTCGGTCACCACTTCGCTGCCATCGCCGGCGCAGGCCCCTTGGTCGGCCCGGTGCTCGCCGCGCAAATGGGCTACCTGCCCGGCACGCTGTGGCTGATCGCCGGCGTGGTGCTGGCCGGTGCGGTGCAGGACTTCATGGTCCTGTTCCTGTCCACCCGCCGCAACGGCCGTTCGCTGGGCGACATGGTGCGCGAGGAGATGGGCCGCATTCCGGGCACCATCGCCCTGTTCGGCTGCTTCCTGATCATGATCATCATCCTCGCGGTGCTGGCGCTGATCGTGGTCAAGGCCCTGGCCGAGAGCCCGTGGGGCATGTTCACCGTCATGGCGACCATCCCGATCGCGATGTTCATGGGCATCTACATGCGCTATATCCGTCCGGGCCGCATTGGCGAGATCTCGGTCGTTGGCGTGGTACTGCTGCTGGCCTCGATCTGGCTGGGCGGCGTAATTGCTGCGGATCCGGTCTGGGGCCCGGCGTTCACCTTCACCGGCGTGCAGATTACCTGGATGCTGGTGGGCTACGGCTTCGTCGCCGCAGTGCTGCCGGTGTGGCTGGTGCTGGCGCCGCGTGACTACCTGTCGACCTTCCTCAAGATCGGCACCATCGTTGGTCTGGCCATCGGTATCCTGATCATCGCGCCCGAGCTGAAAATGCCCGCGCTGACCCAGTTCACCGACGGCACTGGCCCGGTATGGAAGGGCACCCTGTTCCCGTTCCTGTTCATCACCATTGCCTGTGGTGCGGTGTCCGGCTTCCACGCGCTGATCTCTTCGGGGACCACGCCCAAGCTGCTGGACAACGAAACCAACGCCCGCTACATCGGTTACGGCGGCATGCTGATGGAATCGTTCGTTGCCATCATGGCCATGGTCGCCGCGTCTGTGATCGAGCCGGGCGTGTACTTCGCCATGAACAGCCCGGCCGCCGTGGTGGGCGCAGACGTTGCCTCGGTGGCGCAGACGGTCAGCAGCTGGGGCTTCCTGATCACCCCCGAGCAGCTCGAAGCCGTCGCCCGTGACATCGGCGAGCACACCATCCTGGCCCGTGCCGGCGGTGCGCCAACCCTGGCGGTCGGTATCGCGCAGATCCTGCACCAGGTGTTGCCAGGTGAGAACACCATGGCGTTCTGGTACCACTTTGCGATCCTGTTCGAGGCGCTGTTCATCCTCACGGCGGTGGACGCCGGTACCCGTGCCGGGCGCTTCATGCTGCAGGACCTGCTTGGCAGCTTCGTGCCGGCGCTCAAACGCACCGAGTCGTGGGGGGCCAACCTGCTTGCCACCGCGGGTTGCGTGGCAATGTGGGGTTATCTGCTGTACCAGGGCGTGATCGACCCGCTGGGTGGCATCAACACCTTGTGGCCGCTGTTTGGCATCTCCAACCAGATGCTGGCCGGTATCGCCTTGATGCTCGGTACTGTGGTGCTGATCAAGATGAAGCGTCAGCGTTACATCTGGGTCACCTTGGTGCCGGCCGTGTGGCTGCTGATCTGCACCACTGCCGCAGGCCTGATCAAGCTGTTCGACCCGAACCCGGCCGTTGGCTTCCTGGCCCTGGCCAAGAAGTACAGCACGGCGCTGGACGCCGGCCAGGTACTGGCCCCGGCCAAGGACATCGGGCAGATGCAGCACGTGATCTTCAACGCCTACACCAACGCGGGCCTGACGATTCTATTCCTGCTGGTGGTCTTCAGCATCCTGTTCTTCGCCATCAAGGTCGGCTACGCCGCCTGGGGCCGCAAGGAGCGCAGCGACAAGGAAACCCCGTTCCAGGCCCTGCCTGACGCGTAATCGAGAGGACTGCAATCATGTTCAACGACTTGGGTCGACTGGGAAAATACCTGGGGCAGGCAGCCCGCCTGATGGTCGGTATGCCCGACTACGACAACTATGTCGAACACATGCAGAAGACGCATCCGGACAAGCCGGTGATGAGCTACGAGGCGTTCTTCCGCGAACGCCAGGAAGCCCGTTACGGCGGCAAGTCCGGGCCCAAATGCTGTTGAACCCTAAGCGTTGACCTGTCCGGCCTCATCGCCGGCACGCCAGCTCCCACAGGTACTCCATAGGCCACAAGTCTGTGCAGTACCTGTGGGAGCTGGCTTGCCGGCGATGAGGCCACTGTTTTTTCCGCACAGGAGATGTTCTGCGTGCAGACGCCTATTCCCGTAACCGTACTCACAGGTTTCCTTGGTGCTGGCAAGACCACCTTGCTCAAGCACATGCTCAAGGCCGAGCACGGCCTGAAGATTGCCGTGATCGAAAACGAATTCAGCGAGGCCGGCATCGACAGCCAGCTGCTGGGCGACGAGCCGGTGCAGGTGATGACCCTGGCCAATGGCTGCGTGTGCTGCAGCATCCACGGCGACCTCACACGCGCCTTGTACCTGCTGCTCGAACGCCTGGACGCAGGCGAGATCGCCTTCGAGCGCCTGGTCATCGAATGCACCGGCCTGGCCGACCCGGCGCCTGTGGCGCAAACCTTTTTCATCGACGAGGAGCTGCGTGAGCGCTATATCCTTGACGGCATCATCACCCTGGTCGATGCGGTTCATGCCGAACTGCACCTGACCCAGACCATCGCCCAGGCCCAGGTCGGCTTTGCCGATCGCCTGCTGCTGAGCAAGACCGACCTGGCTGAACCGGCTGCGGTGCAGGCTCTGCGCGAGCGCCTGGCGCGCATCAATGGCCGGGCCGCCATCGGTGTCGTCGAACACGGCCGCATCGACCTGGCTGAGCTACTGGATGTGCGTGGTTTCAACCTCAACCCTGACCTGGGCGCAAACCTGAAACCGGCGCTTCGCCCGGTGCTCAAGCCCGCCACGCCGGACAGGATCTCGACGCTGGTGCTGCGCACGGAAACCGCGCTGGATATCGACCGCCTCAGCGGTTTCATGAACGAGCTGCTGGAAACTCATGGCAAACAGCTGCTGCGCTACAAGGGCGTGCTGAACATCGCCGGTGAAGACCGCAAGCTGGTCTTCCAGGGCGTGCTCAAGCTCTACGGCTTTGACTGGGACGCCCAGTGGGCCGAGGGTGAAACCCGTGAGAGCGTGATGGTGTTCATCGCCGATGAACTGCCCGAGGCTATGATTCGGGCTGGCTTCGAGGCGCTGGCTGCGGGCTGACCCGCCGCGGCGTTGCGGCCTGGAACCACTGCGGCCACGAGCTGCGGTGGCGGGTTTCAACCTCGATGCACGGGATCAGGCGCTCGGTCAGCACAGCGGTCTGCCGCACTGCCTTGGCGGTGCGGTACTTGACGCTGTGGATGCACTCGCGGTCGCCGAACTCGCAGCGGTTCAGTGCGGTACCGCCGCAAGGGCCGTTGGCCAAGCCCTTGGGGCAGGTTTCCGGGCAGACGTACAGCGTGTCTTCCAGACGGCAGCGGCCGCACGTATCGCAACCCACCCATGGCCGTTTCACCGCACGTTCCACTTTGTGCAACACCTGAGCACCAACGCGCGTAGCCCACAGCGGCCGGCGAACCGCCCAGCCAAATGCCTTGCTCAAGCCATTGCGGCGGCTGAACAGCAGCGAATGCATGCCGTGCATCAGGTGATAGCGTGCTTTCTCTTTGAAGGAGGCATCGACCCGCGATTCGCCCTGCCGCCAGGCCGCTTGCGGCGGATGGAAGATCACCGCCGGCAGCCCGGGCATCTGCCAACTGGCCTGCCAGGCGGGCGCCCACTGCTCCAGCGTGTGGACCTGGGTTTGCCAGTGCTCGATACGGGCTTCCAGAGCCAGCAGCTGTTTGAGTTCGTGAACCCCTGACAGGTGCACACCGGCGTAACCCATCAGCTTTACACCGATGATCTGCAAGGCCAGGCGGTCAACACTGCGCGCCTGGGCAAACACCTTGGACTGCGCGGTCTCCGCTTCGAGCATGTCACGCATGGACGGGGTGACAGTGACGCCGGCCACGTGGTCGAGCATGGCCGCACGCCCGTGGGTAAGGCTCATGAGGCAGGCCAGCATGGGCAGGGGCGTGGGCTGGCGGCGCATCCAGTGCATGGCTTCCTGATGCTTGGCGGCGTCGAAGCCCAGTTGCAGCGTGAGGAAGTCGGCCCCCGCTGCCAGCTTTTTCTCGGCCTTGAAATACTGGGCGCCGCCTTCTTCCTCACAGTACTTGAACGGGTTCAGGGCAGCGCCCAGCAGCCAGTGCGGGCAAGCCTGGCGGGCGAGCTGCAGGGCGGCGACCGATTCCAGGTAGCGTACGGGGCGTTGGCCGGGCTCGTGGCCGGGCAGGCGGTCGCCGGTCAGCAGCAACAGCTGGTCGAGGCCCGCGGCGTCCATACGCTGCAGTTGGGCGAGCAGGTGGTGACGCTCGCGGTCCTTGCCGGAAAAGTGCGGCAAGGCAGGTACCGGGTTGCTGAAAGCGGCGAGGGCGTCCAGCGGCGACATGTCCAGCGGGCTGCCGACGCGATCGCCGATGGCCACGGTCATCGGCCAGCCGCACAGGTGCGCACGGGCCATGATCGCTTCCATGGCGGCGAAGCGTTCTGTGGAAGGCTTGGGGACGAACTCCATGACGCAGACGAAGTTCTGTTCGCGCAGCGCGGTTTTCAGCAGGCTCATGTGGCCGGGCACCTGGTGTGGTCAGGGTGGCATTGTGCGGCACAAGGCGGGCGGGGTCATGTCCGGATGCGCAGGGTGGTGCTCTGAATGAGACATCAGCATGATCATGAAAAAATCTTGGGTTCATCTCAAATTTAATGAGTTTGTCTCAAACCATTGTCAACCGGACAATCCCCTCATTCATTTATGCATGCTGAAGGGACAAGACATGGCACTGGCACACAACCTGGGCTTTCCACGCATCGGTGGCAACCGCGAGCTGCGTGCCCGCCACTGGCAGGTGCAGAAAGACGCCGGCATCGAACTGCTGCCCGTTGGCGACTTTGCCTGGCTTGACCAACCGTTCGACCTTGGCTGGGCGCAACTCTTCGACGAAGTGGCGCAAGCCAAGGCCTTGGGCCACGCGGTCAAGCCAGTGGTAATCGGCCCATTGACCTATTTGTGGCAGGGCGAAAACAACGACGGGACCGACAAGCTGGAGCGCCTCGAGACCCTGCTGCCGCTCTATGACCAGTATCTCAACCGCCGGGCTGCGCTGGGCGTCGAGTGGGTACAGATCGATGAGCCGATTCTCGCCGAACATCTGCCTCAAGACTGGAAAAACGCTTTCGAGCGCGTCTATAACATCCTTCAGCGCGCGCCCTTGAAGAAGCTGATTGCCACCTACTCGGGTGGCCTTGGCGGCAACCTCGGCCTGGCCGCCAACCTGCCGGTCGATGGCCTGCACATCGACCTGGTGCAGGCACCCGACCAGTACGTGACCATCCTCGACCGCCTGCCGGCCTACAAAGTGCTTTCGCTGGGCCTGGTTGACGGCGTCAACCCCGCGCCTTGCAACCTGGGACAGACCCTGGACCTGCTGTACGATGCCCATGAGCGCCTGGGAGAGCGGCTGTGGCTGGCGCCATCTTGTGCGCTGCTGCACTGCCCGCTGGACCTGGCTGTGCAGAAGTGCCAGGAAGTCGCGGTGCTGGCTGCTGCACTGGAACAGAACCGCGCTGCGGCTTGATCATCGGCTGCCTGTGCCGGCCTCTTCGCGGGTAAACCCGCTCCCACAGGTACAGTGCAAGCCTTGAAAATTCATGTGGTCCCTGGCCCCACAGGTACAGCATAAACCTTGAAACTTGTGCGGTCCCTGTGGGAGCGGGTTTACCCGCGAATAGGCCGGGCCTGCTGATCAGCGCTCGATCGCCAGCGCCACGCCTTGCCCACCCCCGATGCACAAGGTCGCCAGGCCTTTCTTGGCGTCCCGCTTGATCATCTCGTGCAGCAAGGTCACCAGCACCCGGCACCCGGAAGCGCCAATCGGGTGGCCCAGGGCAATCGCCCCGCCATTCACGTTGACCCGCGCAGCATCCCATTCCAGCACCTTGCCCACTGCCAGCGCCTGTGCGGCAAAGGCTTCGTTGGCTTCGATCAGGTCCAGTTCGGCCAGTTGCCAACCGGCCTTGTCCAGGCAACGCTGAGTCGCTGAAACCGGGCCGATACCCATGATTGCCGGGTCTACCCCTGCACTGGCATAGGCGGCGATCTTCGCCAGCACCGGCAGGCCCAGGGCTTTGGCCTTGGCGGCACTCATCAGCAGCACGGCGGCGGCGCCGTCATTCAGGCTGGAGGCGTTGCCAGCGGTAACGCTGCCATCCTTCTTGAACGCAGGACGCAGTTTGGCCAGGGAGTCAGCGGTGGTGTCCGGGCGTGGCTGTTCGTCCTGGGCGAACACCTTGGGCTCACCTTTTTTCTGCGGCAACACGATCGGGGTGATTTCATCGTTGAAGCGCCCGGCCTCGATGGCCGCCACGGCCTTGCGCTGCGACTCGGCGGCGAAAGCGTCCTGCTGTTCACGGCTCAGGCCGTACTTGTCCACAAGGTTCTCGGCGGTGATGCCCATGTGGTAGTCGTTGAAGGCATCCCACAGGCCATCGGTGATCATGCTGTCGATCAGCTGGCCATGGCCCATACGCTGGCCAGTGCGGGCTGAAGGCATCACATAGGGGGCAAGGCTCATGTTTTCCTGGCCACCGGCAATCACAACATCGGCATCACCGCAGCGGATGGCCTGTGCGGCCAGGTGCAGTGCCTTGAGGCCCGAGCCGCAGACCTTGTTCAGGGTCAGTGCCGGTACGCTGTAGGGCAAGCCGGCCTTGATCGCGGCCTGACGCGCCGGGTTCTGGCCGGCACCGGCGGTGAGCACCTGGCCGAGGATCACTTCGTCCACCTGCGCCGGGTCCAGCCCGGTCTGCTCCAGCAGGCGCTTGATCACGGCGGCACCGAGGTCGACCGCAGGTACCGTGGCCAGGGCGCCCTGAAAGCTGCCGATGGCGGTGCGGGTAGCGGCGACGATGACCACGTCATTCATGTTGTTGTTCTCCGTGCGATGGGCGTAATGCCCAAGCATCGGTGGCTTTGGCTCATTTGTTAAGTTTGTTTTTCTTTCGGATTGATGTGAAAAACAAATCAATGGGCGCTCGGCGGGCTATCCAACTAAGCTGAATTCCGTGCTGTTTTCACTCAACTGAATGGAGCCCATACCCATGCGCACCCTCATCGCCTTGATGCTACTGATCGGCAGCAGCACAGCATTCGCCGCCACCCAATGCACCACCGCAGACAAAAGCACCTGGCAAGACCAGGAAAAGTTCCAGGCCCAGCTCAAGGAGCAGGGTTACAAGATCAACAAGTTCAAGGTTACCAAGGGCAACTGCTACGAGATCTATGGTCTCGACAAGGATGGCCGCAAGGTCGAGATCTACCATGACCCGGTGAGCGGCAAGGCGGTCAAGTCCGAGTACCACGATTGAACAGCGACGGCACGGTGCAGCTGTGGGACCCGCTCCTGCGGCTGTGCCATCTCTCCATCGCCGGTGTGTTCTTCGCCGACTATTTTTTCAACGAAGAAGGTGACGACTGGCACCAGTGGCTGGGTTACTACGCACTGGCCTGTGTCGTGGCGCGCGTGGTCTGGGGCTTTGTCGGGCCACCCAGTGCGCGCTGGGCCGATTTCTGGCCAACCCCGGCGCGCCTGGCAGTGCATGCCCGTGCGCTGCTGCGCGGCGAGCCTTGTCATCGCCTGGGGCATTCGCCAATTGGCGCCCTGGTGATGCTGTTGATGCTCACCGGTATCGCAGGGCTGGTCCTGACCGGCTGGGCGTCCCAGGAGGTGGACGCGCTGTGGGGCGCCGATTGGCCGACCGACCTGCACAGCTGGTTGGCCGATGCGGTGTTGGCGTTGGTGTGTGTGCATGTGCTGGCGGCCATCTACGAGAGTGTGCGCCTGCGCGAGAACCTGCCGTTGTCTATGATCACCGGGCGTCGACGGCGCCGGGATTGAATTTAACTGTGCCGGCCTCTTCGCGGCTAAAGCCGCTCCCACAGGTATTACACAGCCCTTGAGAGCGGCGGGGCCCTTGTGGGAGCGGCTTTAGCCGCGAAGAGGCCAGGTCAGGCAACACAACTCAAACAGCCGGACACTGATGGGTCACACAGTGAATCCCGCCACCCCCGGCGGCAATGGCATCAATATCCAGCTGCACGATATCGCGCCCCGGGTACAACGCCGCCAGCAACGCCCGAGCCTCTTCATCCGCCTGCGCATCACCAAACTGCGGCGCGATGATCGCGCCATTGATCACGAAGTAATTGACGTATCCGGCCGCAAAGTCTTCATTGCCCTTGCTGAACCTGTTACGCCGCCCGCGCTGTGGCGGTGACACGACATGAATCTGCAACGTCCGGCCTTCTGCATCGGTAGCGCGCTTGAGGATCTCAAGATGCTTGCGCGTCACGCCGTGGTCATACGATTCCGCGTCGTTGTCCAGGTTGGCAATCACCACCCCCGGCCGCACGAAGCGGGCATAGAAATCCACATGCCCGTCAGTGATGTCCTCACCGGCGATGCCCGGCAGCCAGATAACCTTGCTCAACCCCAAGCGCTCCTTGAGCTCGGCCTCGACCTCGGCCTTGCTCCAGCCCTTGTTGCGGTTGGCATTGACCCAGCTGCTTTCGGTCATGATGCCGGTGCCATGGCCATCCACTTCGATGGCACCTCCTTCACCGACCAACTCGCTGCGCTGATAGCGCGCGCCGGCGAGTGTGGCGATCCGCTTGGCCAGCTGTGCATCGTTGCGGTGGCGCTGCTTGTTGCCCCAGCCGTTGAAGTTGAAATCCACCGCGCCCAGCGCGCCGTCGTCATTGAGGACGAAGTTGGCGCCGATGTCGCGCATCCAGATGTCGTCCAGTTCGCACTCGACAAAGCTTGTGCGCGGGCTGGCGCAGTGCTGCTCGGCCAGCTTTCGTTCGCTTGCCCGGCAGAACACGGTGACCGGCTGATAACGCGCGATGGCTTGGGCTATGCGGCCCAGGGCAGCTTGCACATCGGCGGTGAAGTCTTCCCAGATGACATCCTGGGCGCCGAAGGCGATGAAGGCGCGCTGCTGCGGTTCGCCCTCGTCAGGCATGAGCCAGCGCCCGGGCTCGTCGGCGCGAGTCAGGCCCAGGGGCAAGCCAAGGCCGGTGCCGAGGCCGGCCGCCAGTGACAGTTGCAGGAAGGTTCTACGGCTTGGCATGGCTCAGTCCTGTGCAGTCTTGAAGCGTGTCCACACGCGCATGCGTGCCCGCATGTCAGCCTGTGGAATATCGCGGCCCGGTATTAGTCGGGCATAGGTTGCTTCGTCGAGGTAGATATCGGGGTTGTCGCGCATGCGTGGGTCCACCGCCTGGCGCGCCTTGGCGCTGGCTGTGGGGTAACCGGTGAAGTTGCTGATGGCAGCCATGTTCGCCGGGCGCATGACGAAGTTGATGAAACGATAGGCGTATTCCGGGTGCCTGGCGTCGGCCGGGATGGCCATGGTGTCCATCCACACCGTGGTGCCTTGGCGGGGCACGCGGTACTGGAAGTCCAGGTGCTTGCCTGCGGCCTCGGCCGTGCGCTGGGCCTGGATCACGTCGCCGCTATAGCCCAGGGACACGCACAGGTTTTCGTTGACCAGTTCGGTCACCGGCTGCGACTGGAACTTGCGCACATACGGGCGTATGGCCTTGAGCAGCTCGCTGGCGGCGGCCAAGTCTTCACGCTTGGCGCTGCGTGGCTCGCGCCCCAGGTAGTTGAGGACCACAGCCAACACTTCGTCGGGCGAGTCGATGACCGAGATACCGCAGTCGGCGAACTTGGCCGCCAGCTCCGGCTTGAACAGCAGGTCGAGGTTGTCCAGCGGCGCATCGGGCATGCGCTGGCGGACTTTCTCGGCATTCACCGTCAGGCCGATGGTGCCCCAGGTGTAGGGGACGGTCGCCTGGCTGGCCCTGGGGTACCGGGCATGCAGCTGGCGCAGGCCAGGCTCGATGTCGTCCAGTGCCTCAAGGCGGCTGTGGTCCAGTGGCTGCAGGCTGCCGGCGCGCATCAGCCGTTCGGCAACGGTGTCACCGGGGAACACCAGGTCGTAGCCACTGCGCCCGGACATCAGCTTGGCTTCGAGTACTTCACTGCCGTCCATGACGTCGTAGATGACCTGGATGCCGGTTTCGGCCGTGAACTGCTTCAGGGTGTCCTCGGCAAAATAGTCGGCCCAGTTGTACAGGCGCAAAACGGCCTGTTCGGCCTGGGCCTGGCTGGCGCAAATGGCCAGCGCCAATGCGGCTAGAACGTGGTGTTTCATGCTCAGGCCCTCAGGGTATGGGGATGCTTGCCGTCCAGAGTCAGCAGTGGGGCGTACATTTCCGGGCGACGGTCGCGGTAGATGCCCCAGCTCAGGCGGTCATCGCGCATGCGTGCCAGGTCCAGGTCGTGCAGCCAGATGCCGCCGTTGTCACGGTCGGCCTCGGCGAGCATGGCGCCCTTGTGGTCGCAGATGAACGACGAACCATAGAAGCGCATGCTCAACGAAGCGTCGCTGGCGGCGACTTCATCGCCTACGCGATTGGCCGCCACCACCGGCAACAGGTTGGCGGCGGCGTGGCCGCGCATGGCCACCTGCCAATGGTCGCGTGAGTCCAGTTCGGCGCAGCCGGGCTCGGAGCCGATGGCGGTGGGGAACAACAGCACTTCGGCGCCCATCAGTGCCAGGCAGCGAGCGGTTTCGGGGAACCACTGATCCCAGCAGATACCAATGCCCAGGCGGCCAAAGGCGGTATCCCAGACCTTGAAGCCGGTGTCGCCAGGGCTGAAGTACTCCTTCTCCTGGTAGCCGATAGCGTTGGGGATGTGGGTTTTGCGGTACACCCCGAGCAGGCGGCCGTCGGCATCGGCCACGGTCAGCGAGTTGAAGAAGGCATTGCCGGCGCGCTCGTACCAGCTCAGCGGCAGCACCACGCCCAGCTCGCCGGCCAGCGCAGCGAAGCGCTGCAGCATCGGGCTGCCGGGGTAGGGCTGGGCGAGGGCCTGGTGCTGGTGGTCCTGTTCGATGCAGAAGTACGGGGTAGCGAACAGCTCCTGCAGCAGGATCACCTGGGCGCCTTTGGCAGCGGCTTGGCGCACAAGCTGTTCGGCGCGGTCGAGGTTATCGGGCAGGTTCCAGCTGCACGGCATCTGAGTGGTGGCCACCCGTAGCAGGCTCATGGCTGTACCTCCGGCTGCTGCTGGGTAATGCAGTGGATGCCGCCACCGCCGTGGGCTATGTGGTCGATACGCACGGGTACGATCTGCCGGCCCGGGAAAGCGTGGGCCAGCTGTGCAGCGGCCTCCTTGTCGGCGGCGATGCCGTAGGCCGGCATGATGATTGCGCCGTTGGCGATGTAGAAGTTGGTGTAGGACGCACAGAACACTTCGGCGTTATGGTCGACCGCGGCGGTGGCTTCGTACAGGTCCAGCAGTTCGAAGTGTCGGCCCCGGGCGTCCGTGGCCAGTTCCAGGGCACGGCGGTTTTCCCGCACAACTTCGGCGTACAACGAGCCTTGATCATGCGTGGCGTCGACCAGCAATACGCCTGGCCGGGCGAAGGCACACACGCCGTCGATGTGGCCGTCGGTCATGTCGCCGGTGACGTATTGCGGGTCACCCGGCAGCCAGACGGTCTTGCTGATGCCCAGATGGCGGGCAAAGCAGGCTTCGAACTCGGCCTTGCTCACACCAGGGTTGCGGTTGGGGTTAAGCAGCACCGATTCTGTGGTGATCAGCGTGCCTTCAC
This sequence comes from Pseudomonas fortuita, assembly GCF_026898135.2. Lineage (NCBI taxonomy): Bacteria > Pseudomonadati > Pseudomonadota > Gammaproteobacteria > Pseudomonadales > Pseudomonadaceae > Pseudomonas > Pseudomonas fortuita. Next base: position 5,301,792 of record NZ_CP114035.2, on the reverse strand, counting down.
CATCGACATGCACCGCGCCACCTTCGTTGCATAGCGAGGTGCTGAAACCGTCGAGGCCTAGCTGGTCGAGGATGCGCCGGCCCAGGCTGCGGTCCAGACCATGCTGCGACTTGTCGCCCCAGGCATTGAAGCGCCAGCTCAGGCCGGCCAGGCCATGCTGCGGGTGGCAGACGAAACTCGGGCCGCTGTCACGGCACCAGCTGTCGTCCACTGCCAGTTCGATCAGCTCGATGTTGGCACCGCAGAGCGCGCGGGCGCTGGCCACGGCAGACGGGTCGACCACCATCTTCACCGGCTCGAAACGAGCGATGGCCGCTGCGACCCGAGCGTAGTCCTGCTGTACATCGGCCAGGCGCACGTTCCAGCCGCTTTCCCACAAGTCCTGATTGTGTGGCCAGATCATCCAGGTTGCCGCGTGACGTGCCCATTCGGCGGGCATGCGCCAGCCACTGTCGAGGAACAGGTGCATAGTGAACTCCGATCTATGAAGGATTTTTATCAACGAAGCCCGCCGTCGCGGGTGTTGGTATTCATGCTATGGCTAGGCCTGGCGGGCGACAAACGATAGATTTAGCGCACATCTGATTAGCAGGGCTTATCAATCATGCTTAAACACTGGCCACCTCTTAATGCCCTGCGCGGTTTCGAGGCTGCGGCGCGGCTGGGCAGTTTCCATAAGGCTGCCGAGGCGCTGAACCTCACGCAGTCGGCCATCAGCCAGCAGATCCGCAGCCTGGAAACCTACCTGGAGCAGCCGCTGTTCCACCGCAGCGGGCGTAGCGTGAGCCTGACCGATGCCGGGCATGACCTGCTCAGCACCACCCAATCGCTGTTGCAGCACCTGGCCGTGGGCATTCGTCGGCTTGACCAGTACCGCAAGCCTGACCAGTTGGTGGTCAACACCAGCCCGGCATTTGCCAGGCATTGGCTGTTGCCGCGGCTGGCTGACTTTCACCGGCGTTGCCCGCAGGTCGACTTGTGGCTGTTCACCAGCTTCGAGGTGCCGGACATGGCCACCGAGACCATCGACCTGGCCATCCGCGATGACCTCAGTGCCCAGGCCGAGTGCAGCTTCAGCGTGCTGCATCAGGATCAACTGTACCCGGCCTGCCATCCTTCAATGGCCGCTTCGGTTGTGCGCACTACCTTGCATGGCGAGCGGGAGATGGACTGGAGCCATTGGCAGCTGGAGGGTGGCGAGGATGTGGGGCAGCAGGGCAAGGGGCTGAATTTTTCCGATCCCGGGCTGTTGCTGGATGCGGCGAGCGAGGGGCTGGGGGTGGCCCTGGTCAGCCAGTTGCTGGCACAGCGGGCGATGGAGGAGGGGCGTCTGCAGGCGTTGTCGGCGCAGCGGGTACGGGGGCCGGCGTGGGCTTGCCTGGTGCATCGGGACAGTCAGGAAGATCCGCTGGCCCGGCAGTTTCTGGAGTGGTTGAAAGGTGCTTTGGCCTCAGAGTGATGTTGGCATTACTGGCCCTATCGCCGCCAAGCCAGCCCCCACAGGTACCCCACAGGGCGGAAGGTTTGCGCAGTCCTTGTGAGAGCTGGCTTGAACTGGCCTAATGATTTTGGACACCTTCATCGGGCGCTATGCCGACGATAGGGCCGGTACAGGTAAACCCAGGTTTTGCATCCTTTTGATCACCCCGTAATATGTGTCGGATAACCTGCGGGGGTAGTCTCACCCTCTGATCAATCGGAATCGCCCCACGCGGCGCTTCCCCGGCATAAACCTGACGAGGTACAGACATTGGCCATCATTCATCCTAAGGTTCGCGGTTTTATCTGCACCACGACTCACCCGAAGGGCTGCGAGCTCAACGTCCGTGACCAGATCGAAGCCACCCGCAAGCTGGGCGTGCGCGAGGATGGCCCGAAAAAGGTCCTGGTCATCGGTGCTTCCAGTGGCTACGGCCTGGCCGCACGTATCACCGCAGCGTTCGGTTTCAAGGCCGACACCTTGGGCGTGTTCTTCGAAAAACCAGGCACCGAAACCAAGGCCGGCACTGCTGGCTGGTACAACTCCGCTGCCTTCGACAAGTTTGCCAAGGCCGAGGGCCTGTACAGCAAGTCGATCAACGGTGACGCCTTCTCCGACGAGGCCCGTGCCAAAGTCATCGAGCTGATCAAGAACGAGATGGGTGGCAAGGTCGACCTGGTCATCTACTCGCTGGCCTCGCCTGTGCGCAAACTGCCGCAGACCGGTGAAGTCATCCGCTCGGCACTGAAGCCGATCGGCGAGCCTTACAAGTCGACCGCCATCGACACCAACAAGGACACCATCATCGAGGCCAGCATCGAGCCGGCCACCGAGCAGGAAATTGCCGACACCGTCACCGTCATGGGCGGCCAGGACTGGCAGCTGTGGATCGACGCCCTGGCAGGCGCCGACGTATTGGCCGAAGGCGCTCGCACCGTGGCCTTCAGCTACATCGGCAGCGACATCACCTGGCCAATCTACTGGCACGGTGCGCTGGGCCAGGCCAAGCAGGACCTGGACGATACCGCTCTGCGCCTGAACAAGAAATTGGCCGACGAAGTGAAAGGCGGCGCCAATGTGGCCGTTTTGAAATCGGTGGTCACCCAGGCCAGCTCTGCCATTCCGGTGATGCCGCTGTACCTGTCGATGGTCTTCAAGATCATGCAGGAGAAAGGCGTTCACGAAGGCACCCAGGACCAACTGGACCGTATGTACCGCGACCGTCTGTATCGCGCCGATGGTGCGCCGGCCGAAGTCGACGAGAAGGGCCGTCTGCGCCTGGACGACTGGGAGCTGCGCGACGACGTACAGGACGAGTGCAAGGCGCTGTGGCCAAAGGTCACCACCGAGAACCTGTTCGACCTGACCGACTATGCCGGTTACAAGAAGCAGTTCCTCAACCTGTTCGGCTTCGAGCGTGCTGACGTCAACTATGACGACGACGTGGCCACCGATGTGAAGTTCGACTGCATCGAGCTGTAAGCCGAACCGGGCTGGCCCTATCGCCGGCAAGCCAGCTCCCGCAGCTAGACCACAAGCCTCATGGCCTGTGGAATTCTGTGGGAGCCGGCTTGCCGGCGATAAGGCCAGCACAGGTTCAAGATTTTTTGCTAGTTTTGGCGCACAACAACAGGGAATGCGCCATGAGTAGCCTCACCCAACCCGCCACCCCTTTTCGCCAGGCCACAGCCGATGGCTACAGCCTCGGCGGCTTCTGCTGGCGTCACGCCCAGCCTGACCCCCAGCGCCCGCTGGTGATCATCAACGCGGCCACTTCGGTACGCTGCCGCTATTACTCCCGCTTTGCCGACTACCTGTTTGCCCAGGGCTGCGATGTGCTGACCTACGACTACCGTGGCATCGGTGAATCCCGCCCGGCTTCGTTGCGTGGCTTCCAGGCATCGTGGAGCGACTGGGGCCGTCTGGATTTCGAAGCGATGTTGGCGCATGCGGTCGAGCGTTTCCCCGGCCAGCCAATAGACGTGGTGGGGCACAGTTTTGGCGGTTGTGCAGTAGGCCTGGCACCGTCGGCCGGCCAGATACGCAGGGTAGTGATGGTAGGCGCACAGTTTGCCTACTGGCGCGATTACGCGGCTGATCAACGCTGGCGGCTGTTCGGCAAATGGCATGTGGTGATGCCTTTGCTAACCCGCGCTTTGGGCTACTTCCCTGGCAAGCGCCTGGGCTGGATGGAAGACACCCCGGCGGGGGTGGTGGATGACTGGACCACCCGTACGCCACGCTATGAGCACCGGCCAAGTGGGCGCCGGCTTGAGAGGGTACCGTTTGCCCACGTCCAGGCAGCGACGCTGGCCATCAGCTTGACCGATGACCCGTTTGGCACTGTGGCGGCGACCGAGCGGTTGCTGAGTTATCTACAGGGGGCCCGGCACCTGCGTATCGCGCCTGTGGATATTTCGGTCGAGGAAATTGGCCATTTCGCGTTTTTCCATGACCGGTTTCGCGAGAGCCTGTGGCCGGTGGCCTTGCAGTGGTTGATGCAGGGAGCGCTGGATGAAGGTGGGCCTGGCACCCTCATGGATTGAGGGTGCATTCTGTAGGAGCGGGCTTGTCCCGCGAATGGAGCCACGCGGTGCCTGGCACCGGCTTTGCCGGTGTTCGCGGGACAAGCCCGCTCCCACAGAGCCCCGCTTGTCTCACGGCTTGCGCGACAGCGGCTGCCCGGCAAATTTCACACCGGCCAAACCATGCTCGATCAGCGCACGGATATTGCCATGGTCGCTGCCCTCAGGCGTGGCCAGCACATCACGGTAGTGCTCGCCAAAGGCCAGCAGCGCTTCCTGGTCGCTCAGCCCTTCCAGCAACGCCAGGCCCAGTGTCTTGCACGAGCCTTCGTTTTGCCCGGCTGCGTTCTCCACGCCGCCGTTGTTGAAGGCCTGCGGCTGATAGCTGTAATTGTCGGCAATGAACGCCAAGGTATCGGCAAATACATGGTGGCCGCTGGCCAGGCTGGCGCGCAGGGTGTTCAGATCAGTCACGAGGTTTTCCTTTTTCGAACGCCGCTTGTTGTTCGGCGCTGGCTTCTTTCTGGTATTGGGCTTTCCACTCGGCGTAGGGCATGCCGTACACCGCTTCACGGGCGTCATCCAGGCTCAGGTCGAGCTGGCGCTCGTCAGCTGCGGCCTTGTACCACTTGGACAGGCAGTTGCGGCAGAAACCGGACAGGTTCATCAGGTCGATGTTCTGTACATCGGTGCGCTTTTGCAGGTGTTCGACCAGGCGCCGGAACGCGGCGGCTTCGAGTTCGAGCTGTTGCTGTGGGGTCATGGGCTTCTCTCAGATCATGCGGTTCTTCAAGTGGCGGCCACCGTTGATGACCACCTGGCTGCCAGTGCTGTACTGGCTGGCGAGCAGGTACTTGACTGTCTCGATCAGTGGGCCGGCGCCGGGTTCGAACTCCAGCAGGGCCTTTTTCAGGGTTTGCTGGCGGTAGGCTTCGTCGCCCCCTTCCTTGAGGATCAGCAGCCCGGGCAGGATACCGTTCACATGCACCTTGGGCGCATATTTTTCAGCGAACGACAGCACCATGTTCTGCAGCGCAGCCTTGGTGGCAGCGTAGCCGATGTGGCTTTTGCTGCCGCGCGAAGAGGTTTCGTCGCAGATATGGATGATGTCGGCTTTGTCCACCTTGGCCAGCAGGTCGCCCAGGCCCAGATTGAGGTGGTAGGGCGCTTCAACGTGCAGGCGGAACATGGTCTCGAGGTTGTCGAGCCCGTCATCGAGCCACAGCGAGGCGTTGTGGATGATGGCGCGCAGGCCGTCGTAATGGGTATGCAGGTGATCGATCAGGGCCTGGCGATCGGCTGCCAGGCACAGGTCGGCCTGAAAGTGCACGATGTTCGGGTGGGCCGTCTGTGGATGGACGCTGCGGCTGGCACTGACCACCGTATGGCCGGCCTGTGCCAGTTCAAGGGCCAGGGCCAGCCCGACGCGCTGGCTGGCTCCGGTAACGAGAATGGGGCTGTTCATGTTCGGGGCGGTCAACTTGTCTGTCCTTTGGTTGCCGCCCAGCATACCCGAACTGTTTCCTTGTTGTATGGCCTGGGTTCAGCGGCTGCGCAAGGCGCCAGTGGTGGCCGGGGAGGCATGCAGCCAACTGGCCAGCAGGCGGGTGGACAGGGGGATGAACAGGTACACCATCAGCGGCGTCAGGGCCAAGGTACTGAGCATTACCCGGGGCAGCATGTCCAGCGTCGCCAGCCAGGGGCCGAACAGCAGATTGAACGCCAGCGAGACCGGGAAAAATGCCAGCCAGATGGCCACGGCCTGCTTCCAGCGCGGTGGTTTTTGCACCGTATTGGTGCCAAACCAGTCGTCGATACCACTGACGCGCGCCTCTTTGGGGCGCTCGAACAGCCCGTTGCCGCGCTGCAACCAGGCCCGGCGCGAGGCGGAATGCTCCCAGGCATGCAGGGTGGGTTCGTCGCTGAAGCGGAAGATGATCTGGAATTCGTCGCCATCGGCGGGCGGGGCGAGGATGCCGGAACCGAGGTAGCCGGGGAAGTCGGTGGCCAGCTGCTCGCCTTCATGCAGCCAGGCCAGCAGGTCCTGGTAGCGGCCATGGGCGGCGCGGCGCGACACCATCAAGGTGACGGGTGGGGTAGACATCGTGTATCTCCTGGCAACGGGGCTGGCGGGTAGCTGGCCCCTTTGGCTACGTGGCCCGGGGTGGTGGGCTACGCAGGTGTGCATGCAAGAATCGGGCGCGGATTATCGCGCCTGTGTGATCTTCGGCAAATGTCAGCCGGCAAACGGTTGCACCCTGCGATCGGTGTCGGCGTAGTAGAATGAGCGCCCAAATTCCGCACTCAGGGTACGCCGTGCAGATGAACGAACATGGACGTGATCCGCTGATCGAAGTGGCTCTTGAGCAGCAGGAGCTGTTTCCGATCCGCGAAGTTTCCCGACTGACGGGTGTCAACGCCGTGACCCTGCGTGCCTGGGAGCGCCGCTACGGGCTGATTCAGCCAACCCGCACCGACAGTGGCCACCGTCTTTATTCCCAAGCGGACATCGATGATATCCGCCGTATCCTCGGCTGGCTTGAGCGCGGCGTAGCGGTGAGCAAAGTGGGCAGCATCCTCGCTCGCGGCCATGCCCTTGCCGAGCAGGTCAGCGGGGCGACGGACGCCTGGTTGCGCTGGCAGCACCAGGCGCGTCAGGCCGTGCAGCGGTTTGACATGGCCGGCCTGGACCGGCTGTTCGACGAGGTGTTTGCTGCCAACACCCTGGACCAAGTGTTCGCCGAGGTGTTCATGCCGGTTTGGCACGACCTGGCGGCCGGGCAGGGCGTCTATGGGCAGGCCAGCGAGTGGCTGTTCCTTGACCAGTTCTTGCGTGGCCGGGTATTTGCCCGTTTGCAGCTCGCCCAGGTGCCGCGTGGCCGCACAGTGCTGCTGGCAGCGTTGCCAGGGCAATGCCACGAACTGGAATTACTGGTGACCGGCCTGAGCCTGGGCAGCGACGAGATTGGCGTGACGCCCTTGGCAAGCGGGCAGCCGCTGCAGGAGCTGGCGCTGGTCTGCGAACGCCTGGAACCCGATGCCCTGGTGCTGTTTTCCCACCACCCACCCACGGCTGAACTCACCCGCCGACTGGTGCGCATGGCTGCGGTACTGGAATGCCCGTTGTTGCTGGCCGGCGAAGCTGCAGAAGTGGCACAGGACCACCTGGCAGGCAGCCAGATCGCCTGTCTGGGGGCGCAAGGTAGTGTGATGCGCCAGCGCTTGCGGCAGTTTCTGGCCGGTCAGCTCGATACTTGAGTGTGCAGTTCGGGGTGCGCCCGGCGATGGGCCTGGAGGATGTAGTCGCGCAGGCGGTCGATCTCTTCTGCCGGGCTCTGGCCCAGGTCGTAGGCTGCCAGGTCCGGGCCGATGCGCCGGCCCAGCACACCATGCAGTTCGATCGGGCTGATGTCGCCCGGTGCGAAGTTCAACTCGAAACGGGTGGGCGCTGTTGGCAAGCCGCGGATCTCAACCAGCACACCTTTGAACGAAATGTCGCGGACCCACAGGCCGCTTTGCTGCTCATGGCTGTCGAGCAACGGGCTGGGCGTATCCATCGGCAGCCGCCACGCGCGCAGCATGGGGCCGTCTTCGTAGATTTCCGGTGAACCCACTTGCAGATGCAAGGCGTGGAACTCGTCTTCCACCAACTGCAGCGGGAAGCTGATCTGCTGGTTGTTGAACTGGGCCTGCAAAGTCACTTGTTCGTTGGCCACCAGGCGGGTCAGCAAGCTCTGGATGCGACGGTCGCCATTGACCAGCAGGCTCGACATCGAGTCGGCCAGGTTCAACTGTGGCGAATGCTGCATGCTCTGGATGAAATCCAGCTCGTCCTGGGTCAGGAGCGCGTCTGCTTGCATGATCGAACTCGGTGGTGGCGATTTCTTCAACGGTATTGACCGTGCGTGGCGTACTTGGTTCAGGTGCGTTCGTCGGGTATCAGGCTAGCGCGCAGCTCGGCCAGTTCGCGCTCCAGTGCGATCTGGCGGCTGACATCCTTTTGAATCCCGATGAAATAGGATCGCCGTTCACTTTCGAGCCTTACCGGTGTAATGGACAGCTCGTTCCAGAACGCGCTGCCATCCTTGCGGTAGTTGCGCAGCACTTCGCGACAGGGGCGGCCTTCGGCCAAGGCCCTGCGGATGCGGGCACGGCCAAGCTGGTCACGGTCGTCGGCCTGCAGGAAGCGGCAATCCTGGTAGAGGATTTCGTCGCGGCTATAGCCGGTCAGGCGTTCGAAGGCGGCGTTCACGTAGATCAGGATGGTGTCGTCGCCTTCCTGTTCGGCAACCACGATCCCGTCATTGGACGCATCGACCATCGATTGCAGCAATTGCGCGTTGATCATGTCTGGGCCATTGAGCAAAGAAAGGCTGAAGGCGGCGACTTTGGTAGAGGCGGCCTTTTGCCAGCGCTGAATGCTAGTATCCTACGTTTTCACTCAGTTTCGGAATCCTCTACCCGATGAAAGTCGCCATTATTTCCGGATCGGTCTATGGCACCGCCGAAGAAGTCGCCCGTCACGCCGAATCGCTGCTGAAGGCAGCAGGCCTGGAGGCCTGGCATGCGGCGCGTGCCACCTTGCAGGACCTTGAAGGTTTTGCCCCAGACGCCTTGCTGGCCGTGACCTCGACCACCGGCATGGGCGAGCTGCCGGACAACCTCATGCCGTTGTACAGCGCCATTCGTGACACCCTGCCTGCGGCCTGGCGTGGCCTGCCGGGTGCAGTGATTGCGCTGGGCGACGCCAGCTATGGCGATACCTACTGTGGTGGTGGCGAACAAATGCGCGAGCTGTTTGCCGAGCTGGGCGTGCGCGAAGTGCAGCCGATGCTGCGCCTGGATGCCAGCGAGACGGTGACCCCGGAAGCCGATGCCGAACCGTGGTTGGCGGAGCTGCTTCAAGCGTTGAAAGCCTGACGGGGCATGCTCGCGTGTCCTGGCCTCTTCGCGGGTAAACCCCACATGTAGGGCGCAGTTTTCCCAAACTGTGGTGTCCCTGTGGGAGCGGGTTCACCCGCGAAAGGGCCGGCACTGGCTCAATCATTAGCTACTGCCCGGCACCGGCCACTCGCGCAGCAACGCCAACCACGCCTGCGCCGCCCGTGACAGGTACGCCCCGCGCCGCCAGATAAAGGCAATATCCCACCGCAAATCCTGCGGCGAACGCAGCGGCAAACGCACCACCCCAGGGCGCTCAAGCGCTTTTGCCACCACCCGGGGCAGCAACACCACGCCTTGGCCCGCTGCCACCAGCGCTGCCAAAAAATCCGCCTGGCCACTGCGGCCGCCTTCCTTCGGGATAAACCCTTGCTGCTGGCACGCCTTCAGCAGCCGGTCATTGAGCACGAAGCTGCGCTGAAACAGCAGGAACGGCGTATCGGCCAGTTGCCCCAGGTCGACCCCGTCCAGGCCCGCCAAGGCATGGCCAGCCGGCAGCAGGGCATCCAGCGGTTCATTGCAAAACGGCTGGTAGTCGAACGTTTCGTCGCTAGGCGTCAGGCTGCCGCCCAGTTCCAGTTCGCCACTCTTCACCGCCTGCTCCACGTTACGGCTGCCACCTTCGAGCAACTGGATCGCGATGTTAGGGTGGCGCCGCCGATACTCGGCGAACAAACTGGCGAACAAGGCGTCACTGCCCAGCATCGGCAACCCCAGGCGCAGCTCGCCACGCTCCATCTGGCTTAGGTCGTCGAGTTCATTTAGCAGTGCCTGGCGTTGGCGTAGCAGGGCCTCGCCACGCTCCAGCACAATGCGCCCGGCAGCCGTCAGGTGCAGCTGCGAGGCCTGGCGCTCCAGGAGCGGCTGGCCCACATCTTGCTCCAGCTGTGCTACCTGCTTGCTCACCGCCGACTGGCTGATGTGCAGGGTTTGCGCCGCCTGGGTAAAACCGCCGCGTTGGACCACTTCGATAAAGCTGCGCAGTTGTTTGAATTCCATGCTCGGATTCCATTATGGAATGGCGACCAGTCTAACAATTCGCTTCTGGCCTAGGCAGCCGAATCTTAAAATGAGGGCTTGTCGAGGAATCCGCACCATGAAACCCGCGTTAATGAAAAAAGCCCTGCGCCTGCTTGTCGAGCTGGCGATCCTTTGTTCTTTGTTCCTGCTCGGCGGCCAGCTCGCCAGTTGGCTGGGCTGGCCGATCCCCGGTGGCGTGATGGGCCTGGCACTGTTGCTGATACTGTTCGCTTCGGGTGTGCTCAAGCCGGCCATGCTGCAATTGGGCGCTGGCTGGCTGATGGCTGAGATGCTGCTGTTTTTCATCCCGGCGCTGATGAGCCTGCTTGATTACGGTTCGCTCATCCGTGAAGAGGGCTGGCGCATTTTGCTGGTGATCGCCGTGAGCACGCTGATGGTGATGGTGGTGACTGCTTTGACCGTGGAGCTGGTGTGCCGCTGGAGTTTGCGCCATGAGCCTTGAACCCATGCCGCTGTTCTGGTTGGCCCTGACCCTGCTGGCGTATCTGGGCAGCCGCTGGCTGTACCGGCGCAGCAAGCGCTACCTGCTGTCGCCGTTGATCCTGGTGCCAGTGTTGCTGCTGGCGGTGGCAGTGCCGCTGCATACAGCCTATGCCGAATATGCCCGCAACACCCACTGGTTGATGAGCGTGCTCGGCCCGGTGACCGTGGCCTTCGCGGTGCCGATCTGGCAGCAGCGGGCCATGCTGGCGCGCCATTGGCCGGCGCTGATGGTGGGCATGGTGGCGGGCAGCAGTGCCTCGATCGCCAGCTCATGGGGCCTTGCGCACCTGCTGGCGCTGGACAACGCAACCAGCCTGTCGCTGGTGCCGCGTTCGATCACCACGCCGTTTGCCATGCCCTTGGCCCATGACCTGGGTGGGGTGCCAGAGCTGACGGCGGTGTTCGTGATGTTCACCGGCGTGCTCGGCGCCATGTTCGGTGGCGTGCTGCTGCGCTGGTTGCCGCTGCGCACGCCGTTGGCACGGGGTGCGCTGTTCGGCGTTGGCGCGCATGGTGCCGGGGTCAGCCGGGCCCAGGAGGTAGGCCGCGAGGAAGGCTCGGTGGCCGGGCTGGTCATGGTCCTGACGGGGCTGTTGAACCTGTTCGCGGCACCGCTGCTGGCCATGCTGCTCTGACCGTTCGTGCCACTGACTCGCTCAGTCATCAAGCTGGCTGGCAACGCAAGTTTCAGCCCATGGCCTGCTGGCTAGACTCTGCCTCGACATAGAGAGCACATGTATGTGCCGAGGTGACATGCAATGACCGCAGCCTTGCCCTATTCCGCCAACACCAAATCACCGGGACCGTTCTGATGCCTATGGCCGAAATTCCATTGTGCGTCTGGCGTACCCGGGGACAGAGTTTCACTTTCCGGGGCCAGAGCATCCGCTACTGGACCGCAGGGCAAGGAGAGCCCCTGCTTCTGTTACACGGTTTCCCCACCGCCAGCTGGGATTGGCACTATTTGTGGGGGCCTTTGAGCCAACGCTTCAGGGTGATCGCTTGCGACATGCTGGGCTTTGGCGATTCGGCCAAGCCGGTCGATCACGCCTACAGCCTGATGGAGCAGGCGGACTTGCAGGAGGCTTTGCTTGGCCACCTGCAGGTCGACCAGCCGGTGCACCTGCTGGCCCACGACTACGGCGGCAGCGTCGCCCAGGAATTGCTGGCACGGCACCATGAACAGCGTGCCGAGGTTGCCAGCTGCGTTTTCCTCAACAGCGGGCTGTTCCCCGAAAGCTGCCGCATGCTGCTGATCCAGAAGCTGCTACTCAGCCGGTTCGGCTGGCTGGTCGGGCGTTCGTTCGGGCGTGATGACCTGGTGCGCAACGTGACGCAGGTCTACGGCCCTTGCACCCACCCCAGCGAAAGTGCTCTGGATGATTTCTGGAGCCTGATTGCCGCCAACCGGGGGACGCGCATCCTGCACAAGCTGGTGGGCTATATGCCCGAGCGCAGATTGCACCGCGAGCGCTGGGTCGGGGCGATGCAGCGTTCAGGCGTGCCACTGCGCCTGATCAATGGCGTGGTCGACCCGCTTTCCGGCACGCACATGCTTGAGCGCTACCGGCAACTGGTGCCGGAACCGGACACCGTGCAGCTACCGGGCATTGGCCATTACCCGCACACTGAAGCGCCAGCCCAGGTGCTGCGCCACTACCTGGCCTTTCGTGAGCAGCCTGTGAGCTTCTATCCGCAGAAAGTGGCGTGGTCCTGACCGGGCCGCATCGCCCTGCGTTATTGCCAGGCATTCAGCCTGCGTGAGCTTTGTTGTCCGCCCGTTGCTTGCGGCGGACACTCGGCTTACCTGAACCTGCCTGGAGCCATGAGCATGAGCGAGCCTGTCCGTCTGCAAGATCGCGTGGTGATTGTCACCGGAGCCGGCGGTGGCCTCGGCCGTGCCCATGCGCTGCTGTTCGCCGCACGTGGCGCCAAGGTGGTGGTGAACGACCTCGGCGGATCTACCCACGGTGAAGGTGCCAGCGCCTCGGCCGCCGACCGGGTGGTGGAAGAGATCCGCGCCGCCGGTGGCATCGCCATCGCCAACCACGATTCGGTCAGCCAGGGTGCACGTATCGTCGAGCAGGCCCTGGACAGCTTTGGCCGGGTTGATGTGCTGGTAAACAATGCAGGTATCCTGCGTGACAAGACCTTCCACAAGATGGACGACAGCGACTGGGAGCAGGTCTACCAGGTGCACGTTGAAGGGGCCTACAAAGTCACCCGCGCGGCCTGGCCCCACCTGCGTGAGCAGAACTGGGGGCGGGTGATCTTCACCGCTTCTACCTCTGGCATTTACGGCAATTTCGGCCAAGCCAACTACGGCATGGCCAAGCTGGGCTTGTACGGGCTGACCCGCACCCTGGCGATCGAAGGGCGCAAGCACGGCATCCTGGCCAACGCCATCGCCCCCACCGGTGGCACGCGCATGACCGAAGGTCTGATCCCGCCCCAGGTATTCGAGCGGCTCAAGCCCGAGTTGGTCAGCCCGCTGGTGGTGTACCTGGGCAGCGAGCAGTGCCAGGGCACCGGTGAGCTGTTCGAAGTAGGCGGCGGCTGGGTGGGCAAGGTGCGTTGGGAGCGCAGCCTGGGGGTGGGCTTCGATCCGCGCGAAGGCTTTACCCCGGAGCAGGTGGCCGAGAACTGGGCACGGATCGGTGACTTTGAGCGGGCAGTGCATCCGCAGGACAGTTTGCAGGCGCTGCAGCAGATGATGGCGAACCTGCAGAAGTACCCGCTGTAGAGAGCTTGCAGGGTACTTTGTGGGAGCGGCCTTGCGTCGCGATTGGGCCGCAGAGCGGCCCCAGGATATCAGCCGCACTGCATAAATTGCCGGGGCTGCTTTGCAGCCCGATCGCGACACAAGGCCGCTCCCACAGGGGCCGCGTCAGCCAGTCGAGAGCGCATGTTGTTCAGGGCAAAAAAAAGGCCGCTGCAAGCCGCAGCGGCCAATCGAGACGTCAGATCAAGGAGCTTCAAAATCTACGTCGGTGAACCTCGCCGGCATGAAAGGCGGGGGGAGAGCCCTTCATGCCGGCCAGTGAGTAAAGAATAAGCGCTTGATCCGGTAGGAAAAATAGCGGCTTATGACATTCACCTTTACGTATCGGGCAATAGTGCCGCCAGCGTTCAGGCAGCAGGCGAATAGCCCATCCGCCAGCTGGTTTCCCGCGCTGCCGCCAGCAGCCGTTGCGCCGCCGGACCGTGCTCGTCGGCATGGAAGATCGATGTCGGCCCGACCACGGTCATTACGGCAGCAATCTGCCCCAAGGCGTTGAACACCGGCGCCGACAGCGCATCCACGCCCGGCATCAGCAGCCCGTGCACATGGTGCAGGCCGCGTTCGCGGATGCCCGCCAGTACTGCTTGGTAGTCGTCTGCACGCTGCTGCAGGGCAGCCAGTTCCCGATCACGCAACTCCAGGGTCTCGCGCTCAGGCAGGTAGGCAGCGAACACCAGGCCTGTGGACGAAGTGAGCAGCGGCAGCACCGAGCCCATCTGCGTGACCACAGTCACTGCACGCACCGCGGGTTCAATGCTGACCACGGTGGCGCCCTGGTTGCCCCACACCGCGATGAAGCAGCTCTCGTTCAGTTCGTCGCGCAGTTGCGACAGCGGCAGTGCGGCAATTTTCAATACATCAATGCTGCCCAGCGCCGCCAGCCCCACCCGCAGTGCCTCGCGGCCCAGGCCGTAATGGTTGGTGGCTGCATCCTGCTCGGCAAAGCCGCTGGCAATCAGTGCCTGCAGGTAGCGGTGCACCTTGCTCGCCGGCATCTGCACATGTTCTGACAGGCGTGACAGCGAGGTGGAAGGGGAGAGCTCGGCAAGGGCTTTGAGGATGTCTGTACCAACCTCCGCCGAGCGAACTTTCTGCTTGCCGTTGTCGGCGGAGGAGCTGGCTTTGGTCATGGACATCTGCTTCCGGATTCGTCGAGTCGCGCCTTTATAGCTTGACGCCATGCGCGTAGCAAATTACGTTATTCGTAATCTGATTACGATAAAAACAATGCAGACGCGCTGTCACCCGCATCGGGCCAGCAGCCAGCTGCCCGCAATGGCTCGACCAGAGCCCGGAGGCATCGATGAATCGCGACACATCACCCGACCTTCACTACCTCAGCGGCTTCGGCAATGAGTTTGCCAGCGAAGCGCTGCCAGGTGCCCTGCCGGTCGGGCAGAACTCGCCGCAGAAGGCACCCTACGGGCTGTATGCCGAGCTGCTCTCGGGCACCGCGTTTACCATGGCCCGCAGCGAGCTGCGCCGTACCTGGTTGTATCGTATTCGCCCGTCTGCATTGCACCCGCGTTTCGAGCGCCTGGCACGCCAGCCGCTGAGCGGGCCGCTGGGGGCCATCAACCCCAACCGCCTGCGCTGGAGCCCCCAGCCGATGCCTGCCGAGCCGACCGACTTCATCGAAGGCTGGCTGCCCATGGTGGCCAACGCCAGCGCGGAGAAACCGGCCGGCGTGAGCATCTACATCTACCGCGCCAACCGTTCAATGGAGCGGGTGTTCTTCAACGCCGATGGTGAACTGCTGCTGGTGCCCGAACAGGGCCGCCTGCGCATTGCCACCGAACTGGGTGTGCTGGAGGTCGAGCCGCTGGAAATTGCAGTGATCCCTCGTGGCATGAAGTTCCGCGTCGAACTGCTCGACGGCCAGGCCCGTGGCTATATCGCCGAAAACCACGGTGCACCGCTGCGTCTTCCGGAGCTGGGCCCGATCGGCAGCAACGGCCTGGCCAACCCGCGCGACTTCCTTGCCCCGGTGGCGCATTACGAAGAGGCCGAAGGGCCGGTGCAACTGGTGCAGAAGTTTCTCGGCGAACACTGGGGCTGCGAACTGCAGCACTCGCCGCTGGATGTGGTTGCCTGGCACGGCAGCAACGTGCCGTACAAATACGACCTGCGCCGCTTCAACACCATTGGTACGGTCAGCTTCGACCACCCGGACCCGTCGATCTTCACCGTGCTGACTTCGCCGACCAGCGTGCACGGCCTGGCCAACATGGACTTCGTGATCTTCCCGCCACGCTGGATGGTGGCCGAGAACACCTTCCGTCCACCATGGTTCCACCGCAACCTGATGAACGAGTTCATGGGCTTGATCAGCGGTGCCTACGATGCCAAGGCCGAGGGCTTCCTGCCCGGTGGCGCGTCGTTGCACGGCGTGATGAGCGCCCATGGCCCCGACGCCGAAACCTGCGAAAAAGCCATTGCCGCCGACCTGGCGCCGCACAAGATCGACAACACCATGGCCTTCATGTTCGAGACCAGCCAAGTGCTGCGCCCGAGCCAGCAAGCCCTTGAATGCCCGCAATTGCAGGCCGACTACGACAGTTGCTGGGCCACCTTGCCGAGCACCTTCAACCCGAACCGGAGATAACCCATGAACCACACTGCCAATGCCCGTAGCTGGGTCGAGCATGCCAACGGGCACAGCGATTTCCCGCTGCAGAACCTGCCATTGGGTATCTTCAGCCGGCCGGGTGAAGCCAGGCGCTGTGGCGTGGCCATCGGCGACGCGATCCTTGACCTGGAGGCGGTGCTGGCCGCCGGCCTGTTCGACGGCGCCGCCAAGGCCGCCGTCGAAGCCACCCGTGGTGGGGCGTTGAACGCATTCTTTGCGCTGGGCCGCAGCGCCCGTGTCGCCCTGCGTGAGCGCTTGCAGGTGCTGCTTGGCGAACACAGCGAACACCAGGCTGCGCTGCAGGCCGCGCTGTACCCGGCCAGCGCCTGCCAGTTGCATGTACCCGCGCAGATCGGTGACTACACCGACTTCTACGTGGGCATCGAGCACGCCAAGAACGTGGGCAAGCTGTTCCGCCCCGACAACCCGTTGCTGCCCAACTACAAGTACGTGCCGATCGGTTATCACGGTCGCGCCTCGACCATCCGCCCGTCCGGCACCGACGTGCGCCGGCCCAAGGGCCAGACCTTGCCGGCCGGGCACACCGAGCCGAGCTTTGGCCCTTGCGCGCGGCTGGACTACGAACTGGAGCTGGGCATCTGGATTGGCCAGGGCAATGACATGGGCCAGGCGATCCCGGTCGGCGACGCCGCCGAGCACGTGGCCGGCCTGTGCCTGCTCAACGACTGGTCGGCGCGTGATATCCAGGCCTGGGAATATCAGCCATTGGGGCCGTTCCTGTCCAAAAGCTTCATTACCACGATCTCGCCCTGGGTGGTCACTGCCGAAGCGCTGGAGCCCTTCCGCTGCGCCCAGCCTGCACGCCCGGAAGGCGACCCGCAGCCGCTGTCATACCTTTTGGACAAGCGCGACCAGGCCGCCGGTGCATACGATATCGAACTTGAAGTGCTGCTGCTGACCGAGCGCATGCGCGAGCAGGGCGTTGCCCCGCACCGCCTGACCCTGAGCAACACCCGCAGCATGTACTGGACCGTTGCCCAGCTGGTGGCGCACCACAGCGTCAATGGCTGCCAGTTGCAGTCGGGCGACCTGTTCGGTTCGGGCACCTTGTCGGGCGCTACGCCGGGTTCGTACGGCAGCCTGCTGGAAATCACCGAAGGCGGCAAGCTGCCGATTGAACTGGCCAGCGGCGAGGTACGCAAGTTCCTCGAAGACGGCGACGAAATCATCCTGCGTGCCCGCTGCACGCGTGACGGCGTGGCCAGCATCGGTTTTGGCGAATGCCGTGGCACGGTTATCGCAGCCAACTGAGGAGGCAGGGGCATGGAGCTGTACACCTATTACCGTTCCACCTCGTCCTACCGGGTGCGCATTGCCCTGGCCCTGAAGGGGCTGGCTTACCAGTCCCTGCCGGTCAACCTGCTGCAGGGCGAGCAGCGCGGTGCGGGCTATGTCGCCGTCAACCCGCAGGGCCGCGTGCCGGCCTTGCGCACCGATGGCGGCGATTTGCTGGTGCAGTCGCCAGCGATCATCGAGTACCTGGAAGAGGTTTATCCACAGCCTGCGCTGCTGCCAGCCACGGCCGAAGCGCGTGCCAAGGTACGTGGCGTGGCGGCAATCATCGGCTGCGACATTCATCCGCTGCATAACGTCAGCGTACTCAACCGGCTGCGCCAGGCGGGCCAGGACGAGGGCCAGGTCAACCAGTGGATCAGCCACTGGATCAGCCAGGGGTTGGCGGCAGTAGAGCAACTGGTTGGTGACCACGGTTACTGTTTCGGTGACCAACCCGGGCTGGCGGATGTTTACCTGATCCCCCAGCTGTATGCCGCCGAACGCTTCAACGTCGACCTCGACAGCTTCCCGCGCATCCTTCGGGTTGCCGCACTGGCAGCTGGGCACCCGGCGTTCGCCAAGGCCCACCCTGCCCAGCAGCCCGACAGCCCGGCTCAGTGAAGCGAACGGTTCGCCGTCGGAAGCTTGCCGATACGTTCGGACAGCTTCAGGCGCTGGACCGGGTCTTCCGTCAGCAGTAACGCATGCTCCAGGTCGAAGCGCTCGGCCTGTGGGCAGTCCAGGTGCTGGTACAGCGAGGCGCGGGTCACGTAGTCGCTGACTTGCACCGGGCCCAGTTGCATGATCCGCTCGGCATCGATCAAGGCCGCCAGGTGGTTATCGTTGCTGATGTGCAACTGGCGCAGGTTGCGTGACAGGCGTTGCAGCATCTGCAGCGGGCTGGCACTGCGCAGGTGTTCTGCCGTCAGCGCAACCTGCGGGCCGAACTGGCGGGCCAGCAGCTCACGGCAATCATTGGGGTACAGGCGTCGGCCACCACAGGGGTCTAGCAGGTGGTCGGCACCCGGCACACGCAGCAGGAAATGGCCAGGGAAGCCCACGCCCTCCAGCGGGATGGACAAGCGCCGGGCCAGCTCCAGGGTAAGGATGGCCAGGGTCAGCGGCTGGCCACGGCGGCGTTGCAGCACCTTGTCCATCAGTGCAGCCTGCGGGCGCAGCGGGTGGTACTCATCCTGCTGAAAGCCAAGGGCATTGAGTTGGCGCAGCAGTGGTTGGGCCAGTTCGCACAGTGGCAGCATCGGCAGGTTGGCGCTGATCTCACGTTGCAGGTCATGCAGAATGGCAAGGCTGTCTGTGGGCTCGACGCTGCGGTCGTGCTCGGCGGCAATCCACAAGGCGGCTTCCAGCAGGGCGACAGGCTCGCGTTCCAGGCAGGCCAGGCAGGCTTGACGTGGCTTCATTGGGTATCTCCACACACGCTTGAGTATTAGCCGTGGCGGGCGGTTTCGTCCAGTGGTCCGGCGACCACCCCGGCTTCGGGCCGGTGCCTATACTGGAAGGAGCACCTCGTGGGGAGCCTGTCGATGTTCGCACTGATGCAAAGCACCCGTACCCAGTCACTGCACCTGTTCAATGACCCACCTACGGGCCTGAAAGCGGTTGTAGCGATCCACAGCGAGCAGTTGGGCCCAGCCATGGGCGGTTGCCGCTACCTGCCCTACGCCGATGATGAAAGCGCCATGACGGATGCCATTCGCCTGGCCCAGGGCATGAGCTACAAGGCGGCGTTGGCGGGCCTGCCGCTGGGTGGCGGCAAGGCGGTGATCATGCGCAACCCGCATGTGGAGAACCGCGCCGCGCTGTTCGAGGCGTTTGGCCGTTTCATCGATACCTTGCATGGGCGTTTCATCATCGCCGTAGACAGCGGCACCTCGACCCTGGATATGGACTGCATCGCCCAGAGTACCCCCCACGTAACCAGCACCACGGCCTCGGGTGACCCCTCGCCGCATGCGGCAATGGGGGTATTCGCTGGCATTCGCGCCACCACCTCGTTCCGGCTGGGCAGCGATGACCTCAGAGGCTTGCGGGTGGCGGTGCAGGGGTTGGGTAATGTCGGTTATGCGCTGGCGGAACAACTGCATGCGGTGGGGGCGGAGCTGCTGGTCAGCGACCTGGACCCAGGTCGGGTGCGGCTGGCGATGGAGCAGTTCGATGCCAAACCGGTGACCAACGATGCATTGATCAGCACCCCTTGCGATATCTTCGCACCCTGCGGTGTGGGGCCGGTATTGAACGGGCAGAGCGTGATGCAGCTGCGCTGTGCGGCAGTGGCGGGGGCGGCGAACAACCAGCTGACTACCTTGCAGGTGGCAGACCAGCTGGAATCACGCGGGATACTGTATGCGCCAGACTACGTGATCAATGCCGGTGGGCTGATCTATGTGGCGCTGACCCACCGTGGCGAGGACCTGGGCACCATTACCGCGCACCTGGCGCGCATTCCTTCACGGCTCACCGAAGTGTTTGGCCATGCGCAGGCGGAAAAGCGTTCGCCGGCGCGGGTGGCGCAGATGTTGGCGGAGCGGCTGTTGTATGGCTGAAGGTTGATACTGGCTTTGCTGGCCTCTTCGCGGGCTTGCCCGCTCCCACAGGTATTGCACAAGCCTCGAAGGCAGTGGGGCCCTGTGGGAGCATGCGCCGCCGATGTCACTCGGCTGCGCCACCTTCCAGCAACTCGGCCAACGCATCCGGCTGGCTCTTGAACGCCCGGGCGAACACATCGCGGTTCTTGGCCATGTAGATACCGGCTTCTTCAACCTGCTGCTCGGTCAGCGACGGTACCGCCTTGTGCAGCACTTCGGCCAGGCGCTCGGCCAGTTCGAGCATCTTGTCGTGACGGTCTGCTTCGGCCTTATCCATAAACAAGCGCTCCGGGTCGCGGCTGCTGCGGTACACCACTTCGACGGCCATTCATCACCTCTATGCCTTTTTGCTGGTTGCGTTGCGATTTACTGTATTTATATACAGTAATGGCAATGTTGGTTGGTTCGCAAGCAGAAATTGTAGCGTTCCCATGGGGCAGCACAGGTTGCAAGGCAGATGCAGAACCTGTGGGAGCGGGTTCACCCGCGAAAGGGCCGGCCCAGGCGACCCGTCTTCTTGCCACGCCCCGACGTGCCTTGCGGCAATCGGTCGCCTTCCAAGACAGGGGCCTGGCCCTTTAACTGCATGGCACAAGCGTCACACCGGTGACGCATCATCCTTACAAGACGTATCGGGGAATGGAACATCGTGAACATCAAATGGGCAGAAAAACTGCGCAAGGGCCTGCACGGCTCGGCCGACTCGCTGGGCAACCTGTGTGTCGAGGCGTTCCATTACCTGGCGCTGTTCGGCATCGGCGCAATCACCGCCTATGCGGCGGTGGTCACCTTCCTGGACATGCTCGGCAAGGGCGGGATCAGTGTCGATGACATCCTGCTGCTGTTCATCTACCTGGAGCTGGGGGCGATGGTCGGCATCTACTTCAAGACCAACCACATGCCGATCCGCTTCCTGCTGTACGTGGCCATCACCGCACTCACCCGCCTGCTGATCGGCGATGTTTCGCACCACAAGGCACCGGACGAAGGCCTGCTGTACCTGTGTGGGGGCATCCTGCTGCTGGCGTTTTCGATCCTGGTGGTGCGCTACGCTTCGTACCGCTACCCCTCGACCAAGGTGCTGGACGCCAACGGCAAGACCGTGGAGGAGGGCAAGTAGCCCTCAGTTGGCAACGAAATGGCGCGGCTCGTGGCGGGCGTCACGGGTCAGCGCGGCCAGCACTTGCATGGGGTTCTGGCTGAGTTCGATGGCGAGGCCCAGGCGGATGCTGTCGATCACCCGTTGCAGGCGCACCGGGTCGTTGCGCTGGGCCTGGGTGATGAGGCGCTTGGCGACTACGCCGGCGTCGTCGGACAGGGTGAGCATGATGCTGCCGTCGAGGTTGGCAATGCTCAGGTTGACCCGGTATTCGGGGGCGAAGGCAGCACTGATTCGGTCGAAAGGGTTATTCATGCCTGAGGGCCTGCAAAGATTGTCTGCTGAAGTTGACCGGCCCCTGTCAGGTTGGTTCCTGGTGGGCAATTAGCCATTATCGTAACTACACTCCTTGAATCGCAGCCGCGACGCATGGCCAATGGCCGGCAAAGGAGTGCCCGTGGTTCCCTCATCTGCTGCCCGTCAGCGTGGCGCAATCGGCCTAATGGCGGTGGTTACCCTGGGCCTTGCCCTGCTGTTCATGCTGGTGGTGATTGACAGCGGCCGCCTGTTTCTTGAACAGCGCAAGCTGCAGCGCATTGCCGACATGTCGGCGCTGGAGGCGGCAGGCCAGTTTGCCGTGTGCACCGGCAGCGGGCCACAGGCGACCGCGATTGCCCGGGCCGCCGCCACACGCAACGGCCATGCGGCCAGCAACCCGCTGACGGCCAGTTGCGGGTACTTGCAGACTGGCGCCAACAGCTTGCGAACCTTCACCAGTGACAACACTCGCAATGAAGCCATACGGGTGGATGTCAGCAATACGGTGCCCACCAGTTTTGCTGCGGGGGTGTACACCTTGGCGCAGGGCAATGGCGTGCCGTTGACCACGACCTTGCACGCGCATGCCGTGGCATCGTCGCCTCTGCCGCCGCAGGCGATGTTGAGTATTCGTACCACGCTGGCGACCGTCGACTCGCGGCAGTCGGTTTTGCTCAACGCTCTTCTCGGCGCCCTGGGTGGTAAGGTTCAGCTTGATGTGGCCGGCTGGCAAGGCATCGCCAGTACCCAGCTCAATCTGCTTAGCTACCTTGACCAACTCGCCATCGATCTCAAGCTCAAGGCGGGCGACTACCAGCAACTGCTCACTGCCGATGCCACCGCTACCCAGTTGCTGCAAGCGGCGGTAAAAGTACTGCAGCAGAGTGGTGCGGCGGCAGATGTGGTGACCAACCTGGGCAAGGTGGCACTGGGCGCCAGCAACAGCACGTTATTGCAACTGGGGGACTTGCTCGATATTCAGAACGGCACAGCGCAGGCCGGGCTGGATGCCAGCATTCAATTGCTGCAACTGGTGCAGGGGGTAATCCAGCTGGCGGTCAGCGAAAGTGCGGCAACGGTGGATTTGCCAATCAGCGTGCTGGGGCTGGTCAATGGTCGGGTACGGTTGAAAGTGATCGAGCCGCAGCAGATTTCTGCGGTGGGAGACCCGCGTACCGATGAGCTGCGGGTGCATACCGCACAGGTGCGGGCGATGATTTCGCTGGATTTGCCTTTGCTCAACTCGGTGCTTGGGTTGCTCAATGCTGTGTTGGATCTCGTCGGGCCGATCACCAATGTGCTTAACAATCTGCTCAGCCTGAACCTCGCCAGTACATTGCAATCGGTGCTATGCCTGGTCGGCGTGCCGTGTACGGTCACCGATATAATCCTGGTCCCGGACAAGCTGTCGCTGGACATCGGCCTTGAAGTGGCAGAAGCGACGACGCGGCTCAACCCGTTATCGCCTGAAACGTTCAGTTGCTCACCCAAACGTTTGACGACTCAGACTCAGAGTTCAGCCGCCAAGATTGCGGTGGGGCGTTTTGAGTCCGTGGACGCGTTCTTTACCAGTGGTACCACCGTTGTCAAAGCGTTGCCTTTGGTCGACATCGGGACCAAACGCTGCACCCGGCTGCTCATACTGCCTGCGATCTGTGATGCACGTAGCCCCTTCGCTGGTGGCGGCCTGGGCCTGCGCGTCAACAGCAAGGTGCTGGGCAGCGGAGCGGTCGAACGCCCGCTGGTGTTCCAGGCCCCCAACAGCACACCGCCGAACATCGGCCTTCCCTCGGTGTACCAGAGCATGCAAACCGCCAACAACAACGTAGTCGGCAGCCTCACCGATACCTTGCAAGGCATACAGCTGGAAGCCTACAAACCCACTGCAAACAGCGGCCTCGGTGAAGTACTGGTAATCGTCGGCAACGTCCTTGGCGGCGTCAAAGGCATCGTCGAACCCTTGATCAAGAATCTGCTCAGCCCGTTGCTGGACCCCTTGGTCAACGTGTTGCTCAAGGTCCTCGGCATCGACCTGGTCAACGCCGAAGTCGGGGCCAACCTCAGTTGCTCCGGCGGCCGTGCTCAGCTGGCGCTGTAGACGGGCAACCAGACCTGGAAGCACGCACCTTCGTTGCGGTTGTGCGCTTCGAGCCGGCCGCCCATGGCTTCGACGATACTGTGGCTGACCGACAAGCCCAAGCCGGTGCCCGCTCCGGCGGCCTTGGTGGTGAAGAACGGTT
Organism: Pseudomonas fortuita; assembly: GCF_026898135.2. NCBI lineage: Bacteria > Pseudomonadati > Pseudomonadota > Gammaproteobacteria > Pseudomonadales > Pseudomonadaceae > Pseudomonas > Pseudomonas fortuita. The sequence goes on along the minus strand of NZ_CP114035.2, from coordinate 5,278,352 downwards.
CGAAGATGCGTTCGAGCAGGCGTGGGTCGATACCGCCGCCGTTGTCTTCCACCAACAGGCACAGCTGCCCGTCCTCGACGCGCTGGCTCACGCTGATCCGCGGCTTGGCAACCCTCCGTTCGAGCAACGCATCCCGGGCGTTGACCAGCAAGTTGATCAGCACCTGCTCGAGCTGGTCCTCATGGCCCAGTACTTCCGGGCACAGGTCTGGCTCTTCAACAAGCAAGGCCACGCCTTTGCCGCTCAACCCCTCAGCCAGCAACCCCAGCGCACCTTGCACCGCCACCCAGGCGGCGAACACCTGCTGTTCTACCTCGGATCGGCGCCCATAGGTGCGCAGATGCTCGACCAGGCGCGCAATGCGTTCGACCTGGGCATCGATCCGCTGCAGCTTGCCCGCCACATACTCGGCATCGACCACGCCACTTTCCAGGCGTTTGAGGGTATTGACCAGCGCAAGGCGCATGGTCGCCAGCGGCTGGTTGATTTCATGCACGAAGCCCGTTGCCAATTCGCCCAGCGTGGCCATCTTGGCACCTTGCAGCAGTTGCTGCTGGCTGTGGCGTACCGCTGTGTTATCGCGCCCCACCGCCTGCACTTCCTGCAACTGACCGTGCTCATCGAACAGGCCACGCTCGGCCCACACCCACCAGGCTGTTCTGCGTCCGGGCAATTGCAGGCAGATTTCGGCACTGGCCAACGGCTGCGCCGGCGTCAACATAGACAGGCGCTGGAGAAAGGCCGCCCGTTGGCTGTCGGACAGCCACTGACCAAGGTTCATGCCCGTCAATTGTTGCGGCGCGCATTCCAGCTGTTCGGCAAGCGGGTGGTTGCCAAACAGCAGCTCGAGGTCTGGGCGATAGCGGCAGATCATGGCTGGCGAGTCCTCTACCAGCACCCGGTAACGCTCCTCGCTCTGGCGCACACGTTCGGCCGCCTCGGTCAATTCGCTGACGTCGAGCCACAGCCCGACAGCCTCCACAGGCTGGCCCAGGTCGTCACGCAGCAGGCGGGCTTCGTCCAGTATCCAGTGGTAACCGCCAAGGTGATCGCGCAGGCGATAGCGGCAGCGTACCTGGCCATCGCGCAGCAGCGTACGGGTGCGTTCGAGCCACGTCGGGTGGTCGTCGGGATGCACGGCCTGAGCAGGGTGGCGCGCCAGTTCACTGTCTTTGGGCCAGCCCAGCAGCGGCATCAGGCTGGCGCTGAAAAATTCACTGTGCAGTGCACCTTCGGCATAGCGCTGGACGTAAATCACTGCGGGCGAGCTGGCGATCAGGTTTTCGAGCCGGGCGCGCGCGGCCCCGGCCTGTAGTTCCTGGGCTTTCAGCGCGCTGATATCGAGCACAAACCCCTGAACCTGACGGCCTTGCAGCTGGCCTGCCCACTGTAGCCAGCGCGGGCTTGCCAGGCGGTTGGCTGGCAGCAGCCGCAGGTTCAGGTTCAACGCAATGCCTGCGCGCAGTTGTTCCAATGCCATGCGTGCGGCTTCGCGATCGGCCGGGTGTATCCGGCCTAGCCATTGCTCTGCGGTGGCTTCGGCCGGTAAACCCAGGCGCAAGGCCAGGGCGGGGTCGAATTGCAGCGGCCCTTGCAGGGGCCATGACCACCAGCCGGCCCCCAATTGCTGTTGCAGTTCATCCAGGTGGCGTGAACGTTGCCGCAACTGGTGCTGGCGCAGGCGACTGAGCAGGGGTTCGATCAGCGCTTGCAGCAGGGCCGCAACCGTTTCGCTAGCAGGCGGCCGCTGTGCCCCTGCGCACAGCAACCAGGCCTGCACGGTATGGCCGTGCAAATAGGGCACGGCCAGTAATGGCAAGCCGGCACACGATGACTGCAACAGCGGGTTTCCGGCAGCCACTTCTCGGCCCCGTGGCGGTAGCGTTTGTAGCCAGGGGCGCAACCGCTCGTCATCGGCCCAGGGCCAGTCGTTGTCGCTGCTGGTGTAGGTGTACCAGCCGCCATCGCCCAGTAGCATCAGACGCAGAGAGCCCGCCTGCCAGTGCTCAGCCAGGTGCTTCAGTTGATCGGTGGCTGTCACCATCAGGCGGTCTTCGTCGCAGTCACGCAGGGCGCGGCCAAGCGCGGCTGCCAGTGCCTGTTGCGTCAGGCGATGGCCTTGTTGCTCGTGCTCGCCCAGCAGGTCGCCGATATCGAACAACTGCAGCAGCCAGCCATCTGCCTGGCGCTGGAGCCAGCCGCGGGTGTGCAGGGCAGGGCCGTGCACGGTCGCGAAGTCGAGGTCCAGCGGTTGCCCCTGCCAGTCGGCAGGGGGGCCTTCAAGCACCAGCCAGCTGTGCCGTTGCAGGTAGTCATGCACACGGGGGGCGCTGTGCGAACTCGCAGGGAGCACCGTACGCAGTGGGCCAGCAAGGCGCAGCACGTGCCCTTGGTCATCCAGCCAAAGTTGCAGCCCCACCGCTTGCGGGGCCGTCGCTGCCTGCTCGGTGGTCTGGCCGCCCAGCCAGCGCTCGAACAACCCGCTCACAGCTGCAAGCTCGCTTCGGCCCGCAGGCGGTCGGGCAGGCGCGGTACTTCACCGATCAGTGGCAGTACCAGCATCGGCAGCACGTTGGTCAGTTTCGTTTTGGGGTAATTGATGGTCACGGTCAGCAATTTGTTGGCGCCCAGGGTTACCTGCGCGTCACTGGCGGGCTGGAAGTTGAACGCGGAGGGCATCCACTGTAATTGTTGGCTGATGACCTGATGGGCCAGGGTTTGCACATCGGTGCTGTAGCTGGCGCTGTTCGGGTCCAGGGCCACGCAACGGCGCACGGCTTCGGCGCTGGCCTGGTTGAATGACTGCAGCATCAGCATCGGCAAGGTGTAACTGACCAGGCCGTAGAACACCGCGAAAAAGATCATGAATACGGCCGCGAACTCAATGGCCGCTGCGCCGTTTTGCCGTTTTGCCGGGCCTGCTTTCATGATTGCGTCTACCCTGACCATGAATCCTGAGTAACAGCATAGAACCGATCGACGAACAGGGATGGCCATTTGCCTATGCATAGCCTTGCAGTGCTTGTCTGGCTTGTGTTGTGCGCGGGGCAGGATGCCTGGGAACGGCAGATTTCCAATGTCCTGACGCTGGGTGCTGCCGCCTGTGCGCTGGCCTGGTTGCTGGCCACCGGGCACAGTTGGCTCGGTGCCCCGGGCAGCGATGCCGCGCTGGCTTTCGTCATCGTGCTGCTGCTGACGCTGCCCGGCTATATGCTGGGCCAATTCGGGGCTGGCGACGTCAAGCTGCTCGGCGCACTGGCCCTGGCCAGCAGCCTGGCCCACGTACTCGGCACTTTTATGGGTGCCGGTGTGGCACTGGTTGTGTGGCAAATGGTACGGCGCAGGGCACGCCAGCCGGGGGAGAAAAGGCCGTTTGCGCCCTGCTTGCTGGCCGGTTTTGCCGTTTCGCTTGCCTGGCTTGAGTATCGCGTCGCCTGTTAGATCGAGCGCCGCCCGCGCGGCGCATCGCGACGCAAGGCCGCTCCCACATTCGTTTCGGGCCAATCCCGCTTGTGCCATTAGCGCGCGACCCCTTGTGTGTTCCATTCGCTATCGAAGGTTGCGTCGCCGCTTCTCTGCCATCTCCAGCCGTGCACCCAGGGAGCGCGCGCCGATGGCGCAGGAATAACTGGCCCGAAACAGATGTGGGAGCGGCCTTGCGTCGCGATGCGCCGCGCGGGCGGCGCTCGATCTCCCAGGCGACGCAAAAATACCCGCGAACTAATTATTGCGCTCTGCCATCTTGGTCCAGCGGTAGAAGTCGGGGATTTCATACTTGTAGGTATCCAGCCAGCGCTGCATGGACTGGTCACGCTCCCGCGCGGTTTGCACCTGCAGGCGCCTGGATGCCTGCTCGCCGCTGGACTGCACGCGCAACAGCCGTTCGGTGGCCGTTTCGTCCGGAGCGGCATGGGGCGGGTATTGCTCGGCCATCAAAGTCGCGCTGCCTACGCAGCAGGCCAGTAGCATCACGTACCTGATCATGATCACCTCCGTGTATCAATTGACCATCATGTCCGGGGCCCTGGCCGATGCGATCGGGCCTCGGCCGCCGGCCTTGATCTTGCTGGCGCGTGCCTGGGCTTCGGCAAATTGCCCCGCTTTGAGCTGCAGCCGGCCTACCAGGTCGGTGGCCTGCTGCCAGTTGTCCTGCACCAGCGCCAAGGTCACCAGGTTGACCGCAGGCAGCGGGTTGTCGTCTTTCAGTTCGATGGCCGTCAGCAACTCGAAGCGCGCCTGCTCATAGCGCCCCAGGTTCATCAGCACCACGCCAAGGTCGTTGCGCACCCGCTCATCGGTAGGCGCGAGCCTTACTGCCCGCTGGAGGTTCTGCAGGGCCTGGACGTCGTCGCCCCGGGCCGAGGCCAATTGGCCAAGGCCATGTTCGCCTTCGGCGGCCAGGCAACCGCCCAGCAGGCTGCGGTACAAAGGTTCGGCCTCGCTGAGGCCAAGCAGCCGTGACACCTTGGCCTTGCGCAGGCGAACCTGTTCGAAGGTGTCCGGCAGTTGCTGCAGGTGGGCCAGGCTGGCGTGTGGGCGCCCGTCGTTGAGCATTTCGTCTGCCAGGTTCAATGACAGTTGCTGGTCGGCGTCAGGCTTGCTGCAACTGGCGGTGGCGAACAACTGGCGCAGCCCTTCCGGCTGTTGCCCGGCGCATCCGGTCAGCAACACCAGGCTTGCGCACAACAGGATTGTCTTCATCATTCAGTCCTCATGGGCTCAACGCCCGCGCCAATGCAGAAAAGCCTGGCCCGGCAAGGACAATGAGCAAGGCCGGAAACAGGAACACCATCATCACTGCCGACATCTTTGCCGACATCATCGATACCCGTTCTTGCAGGCGGGTCAGGCGACGGTCGTCGAGCAGCGCCTTCAGTGCCTGCAGCGACTTCATCGCGCCGCTGCCTTGTGCCAGCAATTGGCGCAGGATCACGCAGGTATCGGTGAACTCATCCACAGCCAGCAGCTGGGCGACTTTTTCCAGCTCCGGGCCCAGCGCCATGCCTGAATCCACCCGTTGCAGCACCTGGCGCAACTCTGCGCTGATGTGCGGGATCAGCGTTCGGCCTTCCTGGCTCAGCACACGCAGTGCCTGCTCGACGGCCAGGCCGGTCTCGAAAAGAATCCGCAGCAAGGGGATCATCAGGCTGACTTCTTCGGCGATGCGCTGCTGGCGACGTGCCGCAGCCACGGCCAGCAGGCGCTTGGGCAGCAGGTAACCGACGCCCAGCGCGCACATTGGCCAGACCACCCAGCCGGCTGCCGCGCTGCCCTTGAACCCCTGTTGCAACAGCAGTGTCAGCATCACGGCCAACAGCGGCAGGCCTAGCTGAACAGCGGCAAACAGGGCGCGCTGGCGGCTGCGGCGCCAGCCGATACGTTCGAGCAGGGCCTGGCTTTCGCCGTCGAATCTTTGCAAGCGCTGCCCCCACGCGCTGCTGCCCAGCCAGTGCAGCCAGTCGCCCAGGCGTTCGTCGCGGGTTAGTCGCCCCTGCAGGCGTCGGGTCACCAGTACCCGCGCTCGCCATTGGCGAATGACCTGCAGGCCAAACAGGCTGGCGGCAATGAACAGGCACAGGGCGCAGATCAGCAAGGCCATGGTCACAGGCTCCTCATCATTCGCCACAGCACCAGGCAACCGAGCACCTGCAGGGCAAAGGCCAGCAACAGCATCATCTGGCCGCTGCTGTCCCGCCACATGGCCAGCAGGTAATGCGGGTTGGCCATCAGGAAGTAGCCGACCATCGCCAGCGGCAAGGAGCCGAGAATGATCGCGGTGATGCGGGTCTCGCCGGTCATCGCCTTGAGCTGACGCGCCCCTTGTTCACGCTCGCGGATCAGTTTGATCAGGTTTTCCATCAGCTCGCTGGCATTGCCGCCGTAACGCTGGTTGATGCGCAAGCCAAGGGCGAACAGCCGCAGTTCGTCCTGCTTGTGCAGTTCGGCCAGCTCGCTCACAGCATCCTCCAGCGCCACGCCCAACTGTACGTTGCGCCGCACCCGCGCCATGGCTGAGCGCAGGGGATCGCGGCTACTGTCGATACCGCCCAGCACCGCGTCATTGAGGGTGCGGCCAGCCTTGAGGCTGCGCACGCTGTAGTCCAGCAGGCCAGGCAACTGGTCGACGATTTGCCGCATCTGCCGGCGGCTTTGCCAGCTCAGGATCAGGTACGCAAGGGTTGGCAGGCCGACCAGCAGCATCAATGCGGCCACCCAGCCGGCGGCGATCAGCCCCAGCAGCACCACGCCCAGCCACGCCAGCAACCAGCGCTGTGGCTCGATGTCGACAGCCCCCAAGCCGGCGCGCTGCAGCAGGGCGTCGAGCCATTCGCGCCGGGCGGTGCCATTGCGCACAATGCTGAACGCCCGCCCCAGGCGTTGCAGGATGCGCTCTTCGTGCCGCTTGTACAGGCTACGGCGCAACAGCAGCAGGGCGACGCCCAGCAGCAGCGGGGACAGCGCCAGCAGCAAGGGGCCGGTCACAGCACGCCCTCTGCGCGCAGCTTGCTGCCCGCCGGGTTGGGTGCTTCGCGCAGAAAGGTATCGCCGCCACGACGATCGAGGCGGAACAGGGTGTTGGTCACGTACACCTCATCGCGCACGCCGACCACTTCCAGCACCTCGCTGACGCAGCGTCGGCCGTCGGGCAGGCGGGTCAGCTGGATCACCACATCCAGCGCCGCGCAGACCATCTGCCGCAAGGTCTTCTCGGCAATCTGCCGGCCGCTCAGGCCGACCAGGGTTTCCAGGCGCAGCAGCGCATCCTGTGCGGTGTTGGCGTGCACCGTGCTCATCGAGCCATCGTGGCCGGTGTTCATCGCAGTGAGCACGTCGAGCACTTCGCTGCCGCGGATCTCGCCCAGAATGATGCGGTCTGGGCGCATGCGCAGGGCGTTGCGGATCAGTTCGCTGGCCTTGATTTCGCCATGCCCTTCGGCATTCGGCGGGCGGGTTTCCAGACGCACCACGTGGGGATGGTGCAGCTGCAGCTCGGCGACGTCTTCGATGGTTACCAGGCGTTCGCGGGGCGCGATCATCTGGCTGAGGATGTTCAGCAGGGTGGTCTTGCCGGTGCCGGTACCGCCACTGACCAGGATGTTGCAACGTTTGCCCACGGCGCGTTCGAAGAAGTCGAAGATGGACTGGTCGATGGCGCGTGTGGCCAGCAGGTCGGCGCTCTTGAGCATGTCCTGGCGGAACTTGCGGATCGACAGGCACGGGCCGTCCAGCGCCACAGGCGGAATGATCGCATTCACCCGGCTGCCGTCGGGCATGCGCGCGTCGACCATTGGCGAGGATTCATCCAGGCGCCGGCCAAGCGGCGCGAGGATGCGCTGCATCACCCGCTCCACATGGTGAGCGTCGATAAAACGCAGGTCGGTCTGTTGCAACAGGCCCGCCCGTTCCACGAACACCCGATGGGGGCCGTTGACCAGGATTTCCGTAACGGTGGGGTCTCGCAGCAACACTTCCAGCGGGCCGAAACCGGTCAGCTCATCTACCAGCTCTTCGGCCAGGCGCTCCATTTCGTAGCGCGACATGGCCAGGCGCAGGCGCGCGACGTAATCGCCCACCTGCTCCAGCACGAACTGGGTCAGTGCTGGCCGGGCGCCTTCGAGCAGGTTGCGGCCGCTGTCCTCGATGGCGTCGATGGCAAAGCGGTGCAGTGCACGCTTTAGCGCGTAGGGGTCGCCGGAGGCGTGTTGCTGGCCACCAAAGGGTTGGTCATTGCTCATTTGCTCCCCCAAAGCCGACGCAGCCAGGTGAAGGCGGGTGGTGCGAGGTTTTCCGAGCGCCGTGCCAGGCGTTCGCCGAGGCTGCGCAGGGCTTGAGTGAGGTTTTCACGCGGGGCCAGTTCGAACAGGCTCAGGCCCTGGTTCTTCACATTCAGGCGCACTTCGGGGCTGTAGGGGATGGCCTTGAGCAAGGGCAGCCCGTAGCGTTTGGCCAGGGTATCGGCATCGGGTGCAACGTTGCTCAGGTAGCGGTCCACCAGCAGGCTGGCGTGCTCCAGCTTCATGCCGTGGTCACGCCACAGGTCGAGCACTTCAAGGTTGCGCCGGCAGTCGAGGATATTCTGGTCGGTGTAGACGATCAGTTTGTCGCAATGGCTCACCAACGTGCGCAGGGCTTCGCTGTCGGCATGCCCAGTCAGGTTCACGACAATGTGCTGGAAGTGCTGGCGCAGGGCGCTGAGCAGCATGTACAGCTCGGCGGCGCTGGTTTGTTGCAGCGGGTCGTCGGCCTCGGCGTAAGTGAGCAGGCGCAAGCCTTTCTTGTCGCGCGTGAATGCGCTGTCGATCAGTGTGGTGTCGAGGCGGCGCAGGTGGCGCAGGGCGTCGCCGAAAAAGAACGAAGCCTCCAGGCCGAGCAGCGCCAGGCTGTCGCCACGCGGCAGCCCCAGGTCCAGCAGCAGGGTTTGCTGGCCGCTCTCCTGCACCACCCGGGCCAGGTGGGTGGTGAGCAATGCGCCGTCTGCATTGGCTTGTACACCGAACAGCACGGTCAGCCCGCCAAGGCTGGGGTTGCTGGTCACCGCCGGCATGCGCTTGCCCAGGCGCCTCACCAGCCCGGCCACTTCGCTGGGACGTGAGCCATAGGCGACGAAATCGCGGGCGCCTGCGCGCATGGCATGCAGCACCAGTTGGTTGTCCATGCCATCGCCAAGGGCGACAATCGCCAACATCGGCCTGGCCTCCAGCACCCCCTCGATCAAGGCGCACTGGCTGACCAGCTGTTCGCGGTCCAGGCCGATGAACATCAGGTTGCTGAAGGTGGCGTTGACCAGCGCCAGCAGCTCGTCGAGGCTGCCGGCAGTGGCACCGATCACCTGGCCTTGCGGCGCCAGTGCGCCCTGTAGCCAGTGCAGGTCCTCTTCATTGCGGGTGATGGCGAGGAAGGTGGGGTTCAGGCTCTCGTTCATTGGGATAACCCACCCTTGCCATCAAAGTTGCCGTTTTCCAGGAAGAACAGGCGCCCCCAGCTGGGGTCGTAATTGCGCAAGTTCTCACCCGGCAGTTCCGGCAGCCGCGCGTTGGCGGCCAGCGGCTGGACCAGGTGTGGAGTTACGATCATCAGCAGTTCGGTTTCTTCGCGTTTGAGCGTCGATTGCCGGAAGAATGCGCCCAGGATTGGGAGGTTACCGAGGCCAGGCAGTTTGTCGACATCGGACCTGGTGTTGCTGCTGACCAAGCCGCTGATGATGAAGCTTTCGCCATCGGCAAGGGCAATGCTGGTGTCGGTGCGTCTTACGGTCAAACCCGGCACTTGCGTGCCGGCGATGGTTACTACGTTGCTGTAGTCCAGCTCGCTGACCTCCGGCGCCACCTTGAGGGTGATCCTGCCGGGGCTGATGATGGTTGGTGTCAGCGCCAGACGTACGCCGAACTCCTTGTATTCGATGGACACGTTGTCGCTGCCCGAGCTGGGGACTGGAATCGGAATTTCGCCACCCGCCAGGAAGCTTGCGGTCTGGCCGCTGAGTACGGTCAGGCTCGGGCGGGCCAACGTGTAGGCGAAGCCGCTGCTTTCCAGTGCGTTGATCATGGCAAGGAAGCGGCTACTGCCGCCGCCCCAGACGATGTTGAAGACGTTCTCTGTGAGCGGGATCTCCGGGTTCGCAATGGGTACCGAACCTGGGGATACAGAGGTGTTAGGCACTGTTCCAGGCGCACCGATCAGGCTGTTGTTCGAACCCTTGAAGAACAGCCGTGCGCCAGCTTCTCTGTACTTGTTTCGGCGTACTTCCACGAAACGGATATCGGCCTGCACCTGGCTGATCAGTTGTGCATCCTGCGATGGCAAAAAACTGTCTTCGGCCATGTCGGCACTGGCCCGGCCTTTGACGAATACCATGGCCCGGTGCGGTGACGGGGCGCATGCTGTCCACAGCATCAACGTGGTATTGCCCTGGCCCACTGCGGTAATCACCACACCGCGGTCACCGCTGGCCTGCACATCGGCCACCTTGGGCTCGCCTACGGCAACCCGGCTGATCGCCAGTGGCAGGCGCAGTTCCTGCTGCAGGCCCTGGTCTATCTCGATGACCGAAGGGAGCTGACTGATCGCCTCGCAGCCTTTGCCCGCTGCCTGGGCCTGGGGCAACAGCGCGGCCAGCAGCCCGGTACAACATGCTTGTCTCAAAAAGGAACTACGCATCGCTGCATCCTTGCCGGGTCAGGGGGTTTTATTCGTATCGTCAGCCTGTGCGCCACGGATGATGTGCATGGCGGGTGTGGGTTTGCTGGTCGCCAGGCTGGCAGCGTTGGCCACCGGCGACTGGGAGAGCTGGCTGAAGCGGTAGAGTTCGCGGTTGGCGGCCTCCACCTGCGGTTGGGCACCGGGCTCGTTCCAGTACCGCGCCAGGCGCTGCTCATCGGCACTGCGCACGGCCAGGCGCAAGGTGCCAGCCTGGGCAGCCAGCATCAAACGGCTGGCCAAGGCCTCCGGCACTGCCAGCGCCACGGTGCGGGTACCTGTGCCGTTGTTCATACTGGCTTGTTCGCGCCGGGCCTTTTGCTCTTCGGCGGTCTGCGCCGGGCGGCCGTCGTTGGCCAGGCCCGTCTGGTCGCCGACACTGAGCACGCGCAAGGCCGGCAGCACCACTTGGGCGGAGGATTGCGGGTTGTTGGGCTCTTCACGCAGGAACAGCAACACGTCCACGTAGTCGCCCGGGCGCAGTTGGCCGGCGGCGCCGACCACTTCGTCCACACCGACTGCCACCGCCCGCTCGTTGGCACGGATCATCCGCGCCAGCGGCCCGCCAGCCTGGAAGCTGGACTCATCCAGCCAGGTGCCCGCTGCAAGTGGCCTGGCGCTGGTGCGCCCGATCACCTGGGCGGTTTGCTGGTAGGCCCCGGTGGGGGCAACCTGCAGGCGCTCGATCAGCACATCGTCTTCACTGACCGGCGTATTGGCGGGTAAAGCCTTGCGCAGGACGACCACGGCCGTACGCGGTGGCTCCGGTGGAGTGATGGGGGGTGGGGCGACGGCTGCAATCGGTTGTTCGGCCGCAGGGGTAACCGGTGCGGGCGTGGCCGCCGGGCGGCTCAGCACAACACCCCAGTAGCCGGCCAACAGCGCTGCCAGCAGGAAGAAAGCAGCCAAGGCTAGGGTCAAGCGACTGCTCATCTCGGCCTCCCTGCACGTTGCAACTGATGGCAAAAAGTCACTATTTCGCTATAGGACGGTAGCGCAGCCATTGCCATTTGCCATGAGCGGGAGGGCTTTTTTTTGGAATTGTGATTAAGTCGAGGCAATACAGAGGGTTAGCAGTATTGCGGGTGTTAATTCTCTTGAGCTAATCCTTTGTGATTAATCCTTTGATACATTTGCAGTCCGCCTCAGCTTGGCGATTCTTTGATGGCAAATAGGTGTCACTTTGATACCGCAATCGCCGGCATGTGCCGCAAGGAGCTGAGACATGAAACTGTTCATTCTGCATTGCATGACCTTCCTGCATCGCAAGGACGGTGCGTCCGGTATCGAATACGCGGTCATCGCGACGATGGTCGCAGTGGTGCTGGCCGCCTTCGTTGGCGACATCTCCACGGCCGTCAACACCACCTTCACCACGATCAAAAATGCCCTTTGACCGGTGAGCAGGAGCCAACGCCATGCAGAACGCTTTCTCGCGCCAGCAGATCCTTTTGGTGGATGACGAGCAGGACGCTCTGCTGGAGCTGGCCGAACTTCTCGAAAATGAAGGCTTCGCCTGCCTGACCGCGACATCGGTACAGGTTGCCTTGCAACAGCTTACCCGTCATCCGGACGTTGCCCTGGTGATCACCGACCTGCGTATGCCGGAGGAAAGCGGCATTGGTCTGATCAGGCGCATGCGCAATCACACGGCCCGCCAGCACCTGCCGGTGATTGTCATGTCCGGGCAGGCCGACGTGGATGACGTCAGTGAAATGCTGCACCTGCAGGTGGTGGATTTTTTCCGCAAGCCGCTTTATCACGCGCGTTTGCTGAAAACCCTGGAGAACCTGTTCCCCGTACCAAAGCTGAGGGTAGTGAGTTGAGGAAGGCCTTCAATGGCCTTTAATAAAAACGCCCGGCACTTGGCCGGGCGTTTTTCATTGTGCGGTCAGGCGTCCGGGTCGCTCAGTTCCAGGGCGCCGCGCTTGCTGCGCAGCTTGCCGTAGAAGTGTTCCAGCGCGTGGTTGAGCTTGGTGGCGGCACCGTCGACTGCCTGGTCCACCGAAGTGGCAGTGTGGGTCACGGAAATCGGTTGGTGGCCTTTGGGGCGAGCCTCCATCTGGCAGCGTTTGTCATGCGGTCCGGGCTTGGCGCCGTTCTCGTCGCGCAGGTGAACCTCGATGCGGGTGAGGTCTTCTTCGTAACGTTCCAGGGAGCTTTGCAGTGTACTGCGGACCCACTGGTCGAGACGGGCGTTGCTTTCGAAATGGTTGCTGCTGTTGACCTGGATTTGCATGATTCAATCCTTATTCAGCTTGCTCGCATGGAGACGCGCTCAGGTCCTTGAGACCCTTGGAATTTCTGCGCCTCTTGACTCTAAGGTCAGGCAACCGCGGACCGAATTCAAGCCCTTTTTGAAAATAAATTTCTTGTTGCAAATGGGGCTGGCAGGCGTGGCCACGCCGAGCGATGTGGTGAGCAGCAGGGCGTGGACGAGGGGGCTGGGGCGCAACGGCATGGGTCGGGTCCTTAGAGAGGGGGGCTGCCATGTCTGTCACGCAAGGTTGGGAAAATGGCTCAGTTGATTTGATCTTTTTTTTTGCGGGTGTTTTCGCCATGAATTTTTTGTCGCCTGTGAGATCGAGCGCCGCCCGCGCGGCGCTTCGCGGGGCAAGCCCGCTCCCACATTTGTTTCGGGCCAATCAGTCCTGTGACAAAGGAGCGCGATCGCCTTGGCGCATGGCTCGATATCGAGTCGTACAAACAAGGCGGTCGCGCGCCTCTCTTGCAGGCATAACTGGCCCGAAACAAATGTGGGAGCGGGCTTGCCCCGCGAAGCGCCGCGCGGGCGGCGCTCGATCTACGCCCCCCTGCAAAACCCGCGGCGGTCACCTGGTAGCCCTCACCCCACATCCACCATCACCCACGACCGGGTGAAGCGCCGCACCCGAACCGGCAGTGCTACCTCCAGCATTTGCAGGATGCGCTCACTGTCATCCAGCGGATACGACCCGGAAATCCGCCAGGCGCATCTGCGAGGCCACCAGCATGCCGTCGACCCAGGCGCCCACATTGTGGTCGAGCGCCGAGACCGACTGCCAGCCCCCGTTGAAGCGGCCGCCGTGCCGGTGTAGCGCCCCTTCGCCGGTACGCAGCAGCAATGGTCGGGGATCGTTGGCCACTTGCAGCGCCAGTTCACCTTCGAACAGCCGCACCCGGGTAAGCCAGTTGTGATGGGCGCGGTACAGGCCTTCGACCGTGGATGTGAGCGCGCTGGGCACCGTGATACTCCGGCGCTGTGTAGCGCAAATAGTAGTAAGAATTGTTCGCGCTGTATTGCAGGGCAAAGTGCTCGGCAATCTCCACCGGCCCTATCGCCCGCAAGCCAGCTCCCACAGAAGCCCGCTGTCTTCAAGCCCTGTGCAATACCGGTGGGAGCCGGCTTGCCGGCGATAGGGCCAGAACAGGCAGCACATCGCTAACTCTTTGCCTATGAGAATTGAAATCATTATTATTGCACCCCCAGAAAACATCCGGACCTTGCCATGACGCGCAAAACTGCCGGCCTTCCGCACAGCTATCGGCTGGCCGTTGCCTCACGCAGCCTGGCCGCGCTATTGGGCGGCTACCTGTTGGCGTCCATGGCCAGCGTCTGCATTGCCCTGGTAGTACCGCTGCCAACGGTCGATGCCACGCTGACCGGCCTGTTGTTGTCGTTCGTCTTTTACCTGCTGGCATTCATCTGGTGCTTTGCCTGTCGCAGCGCCTGGCGTGCCTGGCTGGGCGTGTTGGCGCCCAGCCTGCTGTTGGCCATGATCAGCGGCGTTGCCTACTGGATGAAAAACCCATGAAAGAAGGCTTCCGCCAGGCGATGGCCTGGCTGCACACCTGGACCGGCCTGATCTTCGGCTGGCTGTTGTTTGCCATCTTCCTGACCGGCACGTTGTCGTATTTCAAGGAAGAAATTACCCACTGGATGCAGCCCGAAGTGCGCAGTCATGCCTTGGACCCGGCCCTCAGCCTGGATAAGGCCCAGCAGTATCTGCAGGACAACGCCGGGCATTCCGCGTCCTGGTTCATCCGCATGCCCAACGAGCGCGAGGCGGGCCTGAGCGTTGGCTATCGCGATCCCAATGGCGGGCCGCGTGGCTTTGTCAACAAAACCCTGGATACGCAGACCGGCGAACCGGTTGAGGCGCGCGACAGCCGTGGTGGCGATTTCTTCTACCGTTTCCACTTCCAGCTGCAGATGCCATACCCGTTTGGCCGCTGGCTGTCGACCTTCTGCGCCTTCATCATGCTGCTGGGGCTGGTCACCGGCATCATCACCCACAAGAAGATCTTCAAGGAGTTCTTCACCTTCCGCCCCGGCAAGGGCCAGCGTTCCTGGCTGGACGGGCACAACGCCATAGGCGTGCTGGTGCTGCCATTCCACCTGATGATCAGCTACAGCAGCCTGGTGCTGTTCATGTACATGGTGATGCCGGCGGGCATCATGGCCAGCTATGGCAATGACACCGGCAAGTACTTCAACGACCTGTTCGGGCGCGACGATGCGCCCAAGGCAGCCCAACTGGCGACGCCGTTGGTCGCCCTGCCAAGCCTGTATGCCAAGGTGCAGGCGCTGCAGCCCGGGGCGCGCATTGGCAACATCCAGGTGCAGAACCCGGGTGACAGCAATGCCCGCGTCATCTTTACCCAATCGGCTGCCGACCACGTGGCTTATCGGCGCAGTGCCAACTGGACGTTTGACGGCGCCAGTGGCGCGCTGCTGAGCCAGGGCAAGCCAGAGAGCGGGGCAATGATGACCGCCTTCAGCTTTGCCGGGTTGCACATGGGCAACTTTGCCGGGCCCTGGCTGCGCTGGCTGTACTTCTTTTTTGGCATTGCTGGCACTGCGGTGATCGGCACCGGGCTGGTGATGTGGCTGGGCAAGCGCCAACTCAAACATGCCAAGCGCCCGCACATGCCGGGTGAGTTGCGCCTGGTCGAGGTGCTCAATATCGCCAGCATGAGCGGGCTGTTGCTGGCGGTGGCGGGCTTCTTCTGGGCCAACCGCCTGATTCCGGTGGGCATCGAGGGCCGCGCCAATTGGGAGGTCAATGCCTTCTTCATCGCCTGGGGCTTGTCATTGGTGCATGCCGTGCTGCGCAGCGGGCGCCGGGCTTGGGGCGAGCAACTGGCCCTGGGTGCGCTGGCCTTTGCCCTGTTGCCGCTGCTCAACGGCCTTGGCACCGACCGGGGACTGAACCATTCGTTGCAGGCGGGTGACTGGGCCATGGCGGGCTTCGACCTGACGGCACTGGGTACCGGCCTGTTCCTGGCCTGGCTGGCCGGCAAGATGCTGCGCAGCCCCAAACCGGCAGCCAGGCGAGCACGCGTGGCACAAAAACCGGGCACTGAAACGGCGCAGGTGAGCTGATGCTGGGTAACGCACTGATTGCATTCGCAGGCTTTGTCGCCCTGTGCCTGGCCATGGAAAAGCACTTCAGCGAACTGCTTGGGCGCAAGCCGCGCCCCGGGCAGTTACGGGTGTTGCGGGTTGCCGGTTGGCTGCTGCTGATGCTGTCGCTGGTCCTCAGCGTGCACCTGCGTGGTTGGGCCCATGGCTTGGTGGAGTGGACGGCGGTGATGATGGCGGGGGTGACCGTGTGGGTGTTTGGCTTGCCCTACCAGCCGCGCCTGCTGCTGGGCGCAGCTGCCGCCAGTGTGGTGCTCGGGCCTTTGCTGGCCGTGTTCGCTGTGTGAACCCGTGAGCGAGCAGAGGGATATCATCGAGCCCGAGGCCGACAGCGCGGGCGGGCGTGCACGTTTCGTCCAGGTGTTCCTGGCCCAGCGTGCGCGCATGGAGGCACTGGTCAGCCGGCGTGTAGGCTGTCGCGCCACGGCTTCAGACCTGGTCCAGGAGCTGTTCCTGCGTTTCTGGCGCCGCCCCGAGGTCAAGGTCGAGGCGCTGGACACGTACCTGTTGCGTTGTGCCGGCAACCTGGCGATCGACCACCTGCGCAGTGAAGGCAGCCGTGAACGCGTGGCAGAAGCCGCGCTGCCAATGGACGACACGGGCATGGCTCAGGCGCCCGAGCAGGCGCTGGAGGTCGACCACGACCTGCAGCGCATCGAAGCCGCCTTGCGCGCCTTGCCCGAGCGCACCCGGCAGATCTTTCTGCTCAACCGCATCCACGGCTGCAAGTACGGTGAAATCGCCAAGGCCATGCAGCTGTCCCAGAGTGCCGTGGAAAAGCATATGATGCGCGCCCTTGAAGCGTGCAAGGCGAGTGTTGCCGAGCCCGCGCCCACCCCACGCCGGCCTGGGAGTGCCCGTCGATGAGCCGTTTGCCCCCGATCACCGAGGCGCAGTCCCAGGCCGCTTTGCAAGGCTCAGCCGCATCAATGAGCAGCCCGCGCAAGCGGAAGGGGCTGCGTTCAAGCGCTGGTTGCTGGCCGACCCCGGGCACCGTGAGGCCTACCAACAGGCCCAGGCGCTGTGGCAGAAAAGCGCCGCTCCGGCCGCGCGACTGGCCGACGAAGAACAGGACGCCCTGCAGCACTACCTCAATGCAATGGCCCGGCCACCGACCCGTGGCCCGTGGCGGCGGATGGCGGCAATGGCGATGGCGGCCTGCCTGATGCTGGCCGTGGGCGTTGCCGGGGGCTGGCACCCGGGATACTGGTTGCAGGAGCTGCAGGCTGACTACAGCAGTGCCGGGCAGATTCGCCAGGTGACCTTGGCCGACCAGTCGCAGGTGACGCTTGATGCAGGTAGCGCCATTGCAGTCGATTTTGCCCAGGGTGAGCGCCGTGTGCGGTTGCTGCATGGCGCGGCATACTTTGAGGTCACTCATAACGGTGAGCCATTCGTGGTCGAAGCGGGCGGTGGCGAAGTGCGAGTGCTCGGTACCCAGTTTGAGGTGCGTGAGCAAGGCGAGGGCGCCCAGGTGACAGTGCGCAGTGGGCGGGTCAGGGTCAGCCCCGCGCAAGGCACTTTGGCGGGTGAACTGACTGCCAACCAGCAGGTGGCCTACAGCGCAGGCAGGGTAGGCGACACCTTGGTGGTGGACAGTGACAACCGCCTGGCCTGGCGGCAGGGGTGGCTGAACTATTACCAGGTGCCGCTGGCGCAGGTGGTCGAAGACCTTGGGCGCTATTACCCGGGGCGCATCCTGTTGCTGGATGGCGAACTGGGGCAGCGCAAGGTCAGCGGCAGCTTTCCGGTGACCGAGCCGCTGCTGGCGCTGGATTCGCTGGGCAAGGTCATGGGCTTTTCGCGGCAGACCGTGTTCGGGCGTTTGACCTTGATCCGGTAGTTGCCTGTGCCGGCCTCTTCGCGGGCATGCCCGCTCCCACAGGTACTGCACCGGATTTTGAACTTGTGCCATCCCTGTGGGAGCGGGCGTGCCCGCGAAGAGGCCGGTACAGGGAAAATATTTTCAGTTAGCGGGTGAGGTAACAGGACGTGGCATCCGTGTAATGAGTGAAAGTGCGATTCATTCGCAATCATCACCCTCTCACAGGTCAGCGTCCATGAAGTTCTCCCCGCGTTGCGTCCCTCTCTGGCTCGGCCTTGCTGCGCTGCCGGCCTTCGCCGTCGCCCCCCTGGCAAGCGCCGCCGAGCAGCTGCAGGCCTTTGCCTTCGCCCAGCCGGCCCAACCGTTGGCCCAGGCGCTCAACGCCTTCAGCCGCACCACCGGCCAGAGCGTGGTCTACACCCTCGAACTGCCAGGTGTACAGGCCCCGGCATTGAATGGCCGGTTCAGCGCCGAGCAGGCGCTGCAACAGCTGCTGGGCAACGCCGGGCTGGCCTGGCGGCGCGTCGACGCACGCACCCTGACCCTCGAACCCGCCGACACTTCAGGCGCCCTCAACCTGCAGGCCACCAACGTAACCTCGCAGCTGGACGACTACAGCTACCAGCCCCCGGCCAGCGCTTCGATCATGCGCGGGCAGGGGCCGAATCAGGACATCCCGCAGGCCATCAACGTGGTACCGGCCCAGGTCATCCGCGACCAAGCCCCGCGCAACCTCGATGATGCCCTGGCCAACGTCAGCGGCATTACCCAGGGCAACAACTTTGGCGGCACATCCGACACGGTGATGAAGCGCGGCTTTGGCGACAACCGCGACGGCTCGATCATGCGCGATGGCATGCCCATCGTGCAGGGCCGCAGCCTCAACGCCAGCACCGAGCGGGTCGAAGTGCTCAAGGGGCCGGCCTCGCTGCTGTACGGCATCCAGGACCCGGGCGGGGTGATCAACGTGGTCAGCAAGCGCCCACAACTGCAGCAGTACAACGCCCTGACCGTGCGTGGCTCGACCTACGGCAGCGGCAAGAACGGCAGTGGCGGCGGGCTGGACAGCACCGGTGCGCTGGGCGACAGCAACTTCGCCTACCGCCTGATCGTCGATCACGAAGACGAAGACTACTGGCGCAACTACGGCGTGCACCGCGAATCGCTGGTGGCGCCGTCGCTGGCCTGGCTGGGCGAAGACACGCAGGTGGTGCTGGCCTACGAGCACCGCGAGTTTCTCTACCCCTTCGACCGTGGCACCGCGTTCGGCAGCAACGGCCACCCGCTGAACATCCCCGCCACGCGCCGCCTGGACGAGCCGTTCAACGACATGGAGGGGCGCTCCGACCTGTACCGCCTGGAAGTCGACCATCAGCTGGCCGACGACTGGAAGCTGCACTTTGGCTACAGCTTCAACCGCGAGACCTACGATGCAAGCCAGGTGCGGGTGACCGGCGTCAACGAAGCCAAAGGCACGCTGACGCGCAGCATCGACGGCACCCACAACGCCATGAGCCGCGACCAGTTCGCTACTCTGAGCCTGGCCGGTAATGTGGAATTGGCCGGCATGCAGAATGATCTGTTGTTCGGCGTCGACCATGAAGACCGCAAAGTGTATCGCGGCGACCTCATTCGCCAGACTGCCCGCTCCACCTTCAGTTACCTGAACCCCGTTTATGGTCAGGAGGTGGAAGGCACCAGCGTACGAGCCAGTGACAGCGACCAGACCGACAAGCTGCGCACCGATGCACTGTTCATGCAAGACGCACTGCACCTGGACGAGCACTGGATACTGGTGGCCGGCGCACGTTTCCAGCAATACGACCAGTATGCCGGCCGTGGCCGGCCGTTCACGGCCAATACCGATACCAGCGGCCAGGCATGGGTGCCGCACGCAGGCATCGTCTACAAGGTTGATGACCAGCTCTCGTTCTATGGCAGCTACAGCGAGTCGTTCAAGCCCAACTCCAGCATTGCACCGCTGACCGGCGGTGTGGTGCTGGACGCTTCGGTCGCACCCGAAGAGGGCAAGTCCTGGGAGCTGGGAGCCAAGCTCGACATGCCCGGTAGCCTGACCGGTACCCTTGCGCTGTTCGACATTACCAAGCGCAACGTGCTGGTCGCCAATTTCGACAGCGGAACCGGCGAGACCGTCTACAGCAATGCAGGGGAAGTCAGTTCACGGGGTGTGGAGCTTGACCTGACCGGGCAGCTCAGCGAGCGCTGGAGCCTGATCGGCAGCTATGCGTTTACCGATGCCAAGGTGACCAAGGACCCTGATCTTGAAGGCAAACGCCTGCAGAATGTGGCCAGGCACAGCGGTTCGTTGTCGGCGGTGTACGACTTCGGCAGCCTGTTCGGTGGCGACAATCTGCGCTTGGGGGCAGGCGCGCGTTACGTGGGTGAGCGGGCGGGCAACGCGACCAACACTTTCGACTTGCCGTCGTACACCGTGGCCGACGCGTTCGCCAGTTACGAGACCAAGCTTGATGAGCACAACGTGCGTTTGCAATTGAACGTGAAGAACCTGTTCGACAAGGTTTATTACAGTTCGGCGGTGAACCAGTACTTCGTGGCGATTGGGGATGCCCGGCAGGTGAGTTTGTCCAGCACCTTCGAATTCTAGGTATTTGCGGCTGCTTTGCAGCCCTGTCGCGGCACAAGGCCGCTCCTGCAAGGGAACGATGATCCCTGTGGGAGTGGCCTTGTGCCGCGAAAGGGCCGCAAAGCGGCCCCATTTCACGCCTTGAATGCCGAGCGATATTCCCCAGGCGTTGCACCAAGCGCCTGCCGGAACCGGTTACTGAAATGGCTGGCACTGGCAAACCCGCACAAAAGGGCAATCTCCCCCAGCGGCATCACCCCCAGTTGCAGCAGCTGGCAGGCCCGGTGCAGTCGCCGGGCCAGCAGGTATTGGTGCGGCGGTAGCCCGAAACTGGTACGGAACATGCGCGCAAAGTGGTATTCGGACAAGTTGCAGCGCAAGGCCAGTTCACCCAGGGTAACCGGCTGGTCCAGGTGCGCCTCGATGTAGTCGACCAACTGCCGGCGCAGGTTCGGCGCCAGCCCGCCTTTCAGGCGCAGGCCCTGGCGCAGCCCCACCTGGCTGAGCAGCGCATGGTCGACGATCTCGTGTGCCAGGCTGCTGGCCAGCAGGCGCTCGCCGGGCTCGTCCCAGTCCAGCTGAATCAGGTGGCGAAAACGTGCGGCCTGTTGCGGGTCGTCCAGAAAAGTCGCTTCCTGCAATTGCAGCTCTCGCGGTTCCCGATCGAGCAGGCGCACGCAGCCCAGGGCGAACTGTGCCTCGCTGACATACAGGTGGGCCAGGCGGATTGCACCATTGACCACCCAGTTCGATTCCTGCCCGGCCGGCATCACGCACAGCTTGCCGGGCGCACCTTTGTCGGCCGGGCGCTGGCGGCGGAAGGTGCCGGTGCCGTCGGCGATGTAGCACGACAGGGTGTGATGGGTCGGCGCCTGGTAGTCGCGGGCATCGTCGCGGTTGCTCCACAACGCCCCCGCCAGCCCATCGCCCAGGTGTGCGCTGAGTTCCAGCCGGGCGTGGGGCGAGGCGTGCATGGCGTTGAACACTTGCAGCTGGGTGAGTGGCGTCATGGGTGGTTCCTCTGACGGCCATCGTACTGCGCTTGCGCCGCAGTGACAGCTAGCTGAGAGGGAAAAGCGCAAGTTTGTGCAAGCGGTTAATGCCAGGAGGACGAACACTGAGGGCCTCGGCGAGGGCTGCGCCCTCGATTCGCGGGACAAGCCCGCTCCCACAGCATGCGAAGGCTGCACGGTATTTGTGGGAGCGGGCTTGCCCCGCGATGCGCCGGGCACCGATTTTGAGAGGCCCAAGGAACCGCCGCCATGAACCTGTCACTCTACCTGCTCACCGTCCTGATCTGGGGCACCACCTGGATCGCCCTGAAGCTCCAGCTGGGCGTGGTCGCCATCCCGGTCTCGATCGTCTATCGCTTCGCCCTTGCGGGCCTCATCCTGTTCGCCATCCTGCTGCTCACCCGTCGCCTGCAACCCATGAACAGGCGCGGCCACCAGATCTGCCTGGCCCAGGGCCTGTGCCTGTTCTGCGTCAATTTCATGTGCTTCCTCACCGCCAGCCAGTGGATTGCCAGTGGCCTGATCGCCGTGGTGTTTTCCACGGCGACCTTGTGGAACGCGCTGAACGCGCGGGTGTTCTTCGGCCAGAAGATCGCCGCCAATGTGCTGGGCGGCGGTGCCCTGGGCCTGCTCGGCCTGGGGCTGCTGTTCTGGCCGGAGCTGTCGCACCATGCGGCCAGCCGTGAAACCCTGTACGGCCTGGGCCTGGCCTTGCTCGGCACGCTGTGCTTCTCGGCGGGGAACATGCTGTCGAGCATGCAGCAGAAGGCCGGGCTCAAGCCCATGACCACCAATGCCTGGGGCATGGTCTACGGCGCCGCCATGTTGATGGTTTATTGCCTGTTCAGCGGCATTCCTTTCACCATGGAGTGGAACACCCGCTACATCGGTTCGCTGATGTACCTGGTGATTCCGGGTTCGGTAATCGGCTTCACTGCCTACCTGACCCTGGTCGGGCGCATGGGGCCGGAGCGGGCAGCCTACTGCACCGTGCTGTTCCCGTTGGTGGCGTTGAATGTGTCGGCGGTGGCCGAGGGGTATCAGTGGACGGCGCCGGCCTTGTGCGGGCTGGTGGCGGTAATGGCGGGGAATGTGCTGGTGTTTCGCAAGCCCAAGGCGAAGGTGGCTGAGGGTATTTTGGTGGCTAAATAGATAATCTGTTGCCTGTACCGGCCTCTTCGCGGGCAAGCCCGCGAAGAGGCCGGTACAGGCAAAGTAAGGCTGTCAGCCCTTCCACACCTGCGGGTTCACCAGGTCCCGCGGCCGTTCACCCAGCAGCGCCGCGCGCAGGTTGTCCATCGCGCGGTTGGCCATGGCCTCACGGGTTTCGGCAGTGGCCGAACCAATGTGCGGCAACGTCAGCGCATTGGGCAGTTTGAACAGCGGCGAATCGCTCAGTGGCTCCTTCTCGTACACATCCAGGCCAGCCCCACGAATGGTGCCGTTCTGCAACGCTTCGATCAGCGCTGCTTCATCCACTACCGGCCCGCGGGCGATGTTGATCAGGAAGGCACTTGGCTTCATCAGCTTCAGTTCCCGGGCGCTGATCAGCTTGCGGGTGGCGTCGGACAATGGCACCACGATAACGACGAAGTCCGCTTCGGCCAGCAACTGCTCCAGGCTGCGGAACTGTGCGCCCAGCTCTTGCTCAAGCGCGGTCTTGCGGCTGTTGCCCGCGTAGATGACCGGCATGTTGAAGCCGAACCGGCCACGACGGGCAATGGCGGCACCGATGTTGCCCATGCCGACGATACCCAGTGTCTTGCCATGCACATCGCTGCCGAAGAGCGTCGGCCCCACGGTGGCCTGCCAGTTGCCGGCCTTGGTCCAGGCATCCAGTTCGGCCGTGCGGCGGGCGCAGCCCATGACCAGCGAGAAGCCCAGGTCGGCGGTGCTTTCGGTGAGTACGTCGGGGGTGTTGGTCAGGGCGATGCCGCGTTCGTTGAAGTAGTCCAGGTCATAGTTGTCGTAGCCGACCGACACGCTGGACACTACCTCCAGCCTGGCCGCGCCTTCAAGCTGCGCACGGCCCAGCTTGCGGCCAACGCCGATCAGGCCGTGGGCCTCAGGCAGGGCTTCGTTGAACTGGGCGTTGATGTCGCCGAGCTTGGGGTTGGGCAAAATCACGTTGAAGTCTTGCTGCAGGCGCTCGGCCATGGCCGGGGTGATACGGCTGAAGGCCAGGACGGTCTTTTTCATCGGGCAACTTCTCTGCAAGGCGGTGGGACGAGGGTGGATTCTTCGCGGGTAAATCGGATCGCCGCACCGCCGCTCTCACAGGTTTTGCACAGGCATCGTGGGCAGCGCTGTACCTGTGGGAGCGGGCGTGCCCGCGAATGGGCCGACAATGGTTAGCAACCTACCATTGTCCACCCCCGCCATGCAGCAGCTTTTTAATTGGCGATCAGCACCTGATGGGTTTTCAGGTCCGCCTCATGGGCGGCGAGAATCTCCGGCAGCGAGTTGCGCAGGTACTCGACCCACGTCTTGATCTTGGCATCCAGGTACTGCCGCGACGGGTAGATGGCGTACAGGTTCAGTTCCTGCAGGCGGTATTCGGGTAGCACCCGCACCAGGCTGCCATCCCGCAGGCCATCAATGGCCGAATAGATCGGCAGCACGCCTACACCCATGCCGCTGCGGATGGCAGTTTTCATGGCGTCGGCGGTATTGACCATGAACGGCGAGCTGGTGATGTTGACCATCTCCTGGCCTTCCGGGCCGTCGAACAGCCATTTTTCCAGCGGGATCACCGGGCTGACCATGCGCAGGCAGGCATGCTTGAGCAGGTCGGCGGGCTTGTGCGCCACGCCGTGGCGGGCGATGTAGTCGGGCGAGGCGCAGACGATGCTGTAGGTGATGCCCAGGCGCTGCGACACGAACCCCGAGTCGGGCAGTTCGGTGGCCAGCACGATGGACACGTCATAGCCCTCGTCAAGCAGGTCGGGCACGCGGTTGGCCATGGTCAGGTCGAATGTGACGTCCGGGTGCGATTCACGGTAGCGGGCGATTGCATCGACCACGAAATGCTGGCCGA
The DNA here is from genome assembly GCF_026898135.2 of Pseudomonas fortuita. Taxonomy (NCBI): domain Bacteria; kingdom Pseudomonadati; phylum Pseudomonadota; class Gammaproteobacteria; order Pseudomonadales; family Pseudomonadaceae; genus Pseudomonas; species Pseudomonas fortuita. The sequence goes on along the minus strand of NZ_CP114035.2, from coordinate 5,254,271 downwards.
CCCCGGTCATCGAGTGCACCTTCAGCTGCCCGGCCGGGCGGGCATGGGCATCGCTGGCTTCGGCTTCGGCTTCTTCCACATAGGTAAGAATCTGTTCGCAACGCATCAGGTAGCGCTTGCCGGCCTCGGTCAGCGCAATGCGGCGGGTGGTACGGTTGAGCAGCCTTGTTTGCAGATGGGCTTCCAGGTTGGAGACCGCCCGCGACACGTTCGCGGTGGTCGTGTCCAGTTGCGCGGCAGCAGCGGTAAAGCTGCCAAGCTGGGCTACGCAACTGAAAGCACGCATGTTTTGCAGGGTGTCCATGGGTCACTCTCGATGTAGAGGACAAAATTGTGTCACGAAGTAACGCAAAAAAGATGAAAAGTTGCCTTCGACCAAAGGCGGATTATCGCTGTTTTGGTAACAAAGATTCGCAGGAATCTGCGCTTATCGCCAGTGCTGCCGCCCCCTAGAATTGCCCGGTCCCCTTCACCTCTTCCTCGGGAAATCGCAGCTGTGCCGCGTCGCATCATCAGAACGCTCAATGCGTTCAGTGCCTGTGCCCTTGCCCTCACCTTGAGTGGCTGTATCGGAACCTGGGGCATCGCCCCGCAAAGCAAGACGCTGCAAGCCAATACCTTGACCACCGACGCGGCCATACGCGAAGCCGCGACCGACGCCCATTGGCCCGACCAGCAGTGGTGGCACGCCTATGGCGACCCGCAGCTGGATCGCTGGATTACCCTGGCGGTAGCCGGTAGCCCTAGCCTGGCCATGGCCGCGGCGCGTGTGCGCGAGGCCAAGGCCATGGCCGGCGTGGTCGAGTCGGCCGAAAAGCTCCAGGCCAATGGCCAGGCCACCCTCAAGCGCCACAACTGGCCTGAGGACCAGTTCTACGGCCCGGGCGCGCTGTCGGGCGCCAACACCTGGGACAACAACGCCGCCATCGGCTTCAGCTATGCCCTCGACCTCTGGGGCCGTGATCGCAATGCCAGCGAGCAGGCTGTGGACCAGGCGCACATGAGCGTGGCCGAAGCCCGCCAGGCGCAGCTGGAGCTGCAGAACAACGTGGTGCGTGCCTATATCCAGCTGAGCCTGCATTTTGCCCAGCGCGATATCGTCAAGGCCGAACTGGAGCAGCAGGAGCAGATCCTGGCCCTGGCCAAGCGCCGCCTGGATGCCGGCATCGGTACCCATTTCGAAGTCAGCCAGGCCGAAGCGCCGCTGCCGGAAACCCACCGTCAGCTCGACAGCCTGAACGAAGACATTGCCCTGACCCGCAACCAGCTGGCCGCACTGGCCGGCAAGGGCCCGGGGGAGGGCGCGCAATTGCAGCGCCCGGCCCTGGCCTTGGCCGCGCCGCTGAAACTGCCATCGAACCTGCCCGCCGAACTGGTCGGCCAGCGTCCCGATGTGGTTGCCAGCCGCTGGCAGGTGGCTGCCCAGGCGCGAGGTATCGACGTCGCCCACGCCGGCTTTTTCCCCAACGTCGACCTGGTCGGCAGCCTGGGCTTCATGGCTACCGGCGGTGGCCCGCTGGAATTCCTGACCGGGCGCAAGTTCAACTACAACGTCGGGCCGGCCATCAGCTTGCCAATCTTCGACGGCGGCCGCCTGCGCTCGGAACTGGGTGTGGCGTCGGCGGGGTATGACGTGGCTGTGGCCCGTTACAACCAGACCGTGGTGGGGGCACTGAAGAACATCTCCGACCAGTTGATCCGCCGCGAGTCGATGAAAGAACAGTCGCATTTCGCTGCCGAGTCCGTCGCCGCCGCGCAGAAAACCTACGACATCGCCATGGTTGCCTTCCAGCGCGGCCTCACCGACTACCTGAACGTACTCAACGCGCAGACCTTGCTGTTCCGCCAGCAGCAGGTGCAGCAGCAGGTGCAGGCCGCCCGCCTGATTGCCCATGCCGAGCTGGTGACCGCCCTGGGTGGTGGCCTGCAGGCCGGTCAGGATGCGCCGACAGAGGAACGCCAGGCCGCGCCGAAAACCCCGGCCACCCTGGCCATTTTCGACAAGAAGCCGGATAACGCCGAATGAGCACTTCCAGTTTGCCCGTGCGCTGGCTGCAAAGCCTGGAGTGGCGCCGGGGCTTCTTTGCCTGGGCCCGCACCGACGGCGTGACCTGGGTGTACATCTTCAAGGTGCTGGCCGCCGCGTTCATCACCCTGTGGCTGGCCATGCGCCTGGAGCTGCCGCAACCGCGCACAGCCATGATCACCGTGTTCATCGTCATGCAGCCGCAAAGCGGGCATGTGTTCGCCAAGAGCTTCTACCGGGTGCTCGGCACCCTGGCCGGCTCGGCGATGATGGTGGCGCTGATTGCCATTTTCCCGCAGAACACCGAGCTGTTCCTGCCCAGCCTGGCCTTGTGGGTGGGGCTGTGTTCGGCAGGCGCCATGCGCTATCGCACCTTCCGTGCCTATGGCTTTGTGCTGGCCGGCTACACGGCCGCGATGATCGGCCTGCCGGTGCTTCAGCACCCCGACCAGGCCTTCATGGCGGCGGTATGGCGGGTGCTGGAGATTGCCCTGGGCATTCTGGTGTCGACCTTCGTCAGCGCCGCCATCCTGCCGCAGTCGGCCAGTGCCGCCATGCGCAACGCCTTGTACCAGCGCTTTGGCGTTTTTGCCGGGGTAGTGGTCGAGGCGCTGCGTGGCGATAGCCAGAAGGACCGTTTCGAGAGCAGCAACGTGCGCTTCGTTGCCGAGGCCGTGGGCCTTGAGAGCCTGCGCAACGTCACCGCCTTCGAAGACCCGCACATGCGCCGTCGCAGTGGCCGGCTGGTACGGATGAACAGCGAGTTCATGGCCATTACCACGCGCTTCAACGCCCTGCACCGTTTGCTGGAGCGCCTGCGCGCCCGTGGCCCGCTGCAGATCGTCAGCGCCATCGAGCCAGGCCTGAACACCTTGGTGGAGCTGCTGCAGCCTTACGTGGGCCGGGCGTTGACCGACGCCGATGCACTGCGCCTGACCCTGGAACTGGCTGCCTACAAAGAGGGGCTGCAAGCGCAGGTGCGGGGCCTGCGCGCCGAGTACCTGGCGACCGACCCCAGCGAATCCGACCTCCTCGATTTCCACACCGCCTTCGAACTGCTGTACCGCTTCGTCGACGAGATGTTCAGCTACGCCCAAACCCACGCCTCGCTGGCCGCGCACAGGCATGAGCGCGAACAGTGGGACGAGCCCTACGTGGCGCAGACCAGCTGGCTGGTGTCGCTGGCCGCCGGTGTACGCGCCTCGGCGGTGCTGTTGCTGCTGGGCAGCTACTGGCTGCTCAGCGACTGGCCCAGCGGCGCCATGATGACCCTCATCGCCACGGTTACCGTGGGCCTTTCGGCGGCGTCACCCAACCCCAAGCGCATGTCGTTCCAGATGGCCTGCGGCACAGCCATCGGCGCCTTTGTCGGCTTCTTCGAAACCTTCTTCGTGTTCCCCTGGATCGACGGTTTCCCGCTGCTGTGCATGGTGCTGGCGCCGGTGTTCGTGCTGGGCGCGTTCCTTTCGTCGCGCCCTGCCTATGCCGGTTACGGCATCGGCCTGCTGGTGTTCTTCGCGATTGGCTCGGTGCCGAACAACCTGACGGTGTATGACCCGTACACCTTCATCAACGACTACATCGGCATGGTCATCGGCATGTTCGTTTGTGCCGCCGCCGGGGCGATCATCCTGCCGCCCAACAGCCGCTGGTTGTGGAACCGCCTGGAGCAGGAGCTGCGCGAGCAGGTGCTGTTCGCCATCAGTGGCCGCCTGCGCGGTATCGGTACGGCCTTCGAAAGCCGTACCCGCGACCTGCTGCACCAGGCCTATGGCCTGGCGGCTGGCAAGCCGCAGGTGCAGAGCCAACTGATGGGCTGGATGTTCACCGTGCTGGAAATCGGCCACGCCGTGATCGAGCTGCGCAAGGAACAAGCTCGCGCACCGGTGCACCCGGCCTACGCCGAGTCGCAGCCGTGGCGCCAGGCCATCCGCGTCATGGGCCGTGCCCTGACACGTTTGTTCTTGCAGCCAAATGCCAGCAACCACGAACGCGCCCTGGTCGCCGTGGACCATGCCATTGCCAGGGTGCAGGCCACCGACGAACCGTTCGCCCGTCATTTCGACACCTCGGTACTGCGCCGCGCGCAGAGCTACCTGCACTTCATCCGTTCCTCCTTGCTCGACCCACAGTCGCCACTGGCACCGGCGAAAGGATTGCACCATGCCCCGTGAGATCGCCTTTCATGGCGTTTACATGCCCACCATGACCTTGATGTTCCTGTTCGCCCTGGGCCTGGCCTGGGGCCTGGACCGGTTCATTGCCAGCCATGATGGCTACCGCTTCTTCTGGCACCCGGCGCTGTTGCGCCTGAGCCTGTTCGTCTGCCTGTTCGGCGCCATGGCGCTTACTGTCTACTGGTGAGAATCCTTCGATGAAAAAGTTCTTCAGCCTGATCGCCACCCTGCTGGTGCTGGTCGCTGCCGTGGCCATCGGTCGCCAGTTGTGGCTGCACTACATGACCACGCCGTGGACCCGCGACGGCCGCGTACGCGCCGACATCATCAACGTCGCTGCCGATGTGCCAGGCTACGTGGTGGACGTACCGGTCAAGGACAACCAGCGGGTGAAGAAGGGCGACCTGCTGATCCAGATCGACCCCGAGCACTACCAGTTGGCGGTCGACCAGGCCAAGGCCATGGTGGCGTCACGCAAGGCCACCTGGGAAATGCGCAAGGTCAACGCCAAGCGCCGTGCCGACATGGACAACCTGGTGATCTCCAAGGAAAACCGTGACGACGCCAGCAACATCGCCAACTCCGCCCAGGCAGACTACCAGCAAGCCCTTGCCGAACTGGCGGCAGCCGAGCTGAACCTCAAGCGCACGCATATCGTCGCCACAGTGGATGGCTACGTGACCAACCTGAATATCCACAAGGGCGACTACGCGCGCACCGGTGAGGCGGTGATGGCGGTGGTCGACGAAAATTCGTTCTGGGTGTACGGGTTCTTCGAGGAGACCAAGCTGCCGCACGTGAAGGTGGGTGACCAGGCCGAGTTGCAGATGATGAGCGGCGAGCGGATCAAGGGGCATGTGGAGAGCATTGCCCGCGGCATCTATGACCGCGACAACCCACAAAGCCGCGAGCTGATCGCCGATGTGAACCCCACCTTCAACTGGGTGCGCCTGGCACAGCGGGTGCCGGTGCGTATTCACATCGATGAAGTGCCGGAAGGGTTTTTGCTGGCGGCGGGGACGACGTGTACGGTGGTGGTGAAGCCGAGTTCGCCTTGAGAGATGTGTTGCCCGTAAGGTGGCACATGTCCCGATTCATACACTCGTCGCCCCCACCAACACAGGTACCTGGACCTGATCGATCACCTTCGAGCTGATCGACGGGTCGAGCAACCGCCCCAACCGTGTCAGGTGACGGTGGCCCATGATGATCAGCTCGCAGTTCAATTCCTGCGCCTTGGCCACAATCACATCAACGGGCTGGCCGGCCACCATGCACCCCTGGCAGGTGAAGCCGGCTTGCTGCAGCTCGCGCACGGCCGCGGCTACGGCGTGGTCGGCATGCTGCTGTTCCTCGCAGGCGGCGGGGTATTCTTCCAGTTCCTCGGCGGTGTAGGGCGCAGGTTGCTCATGCACGGCGAAGGTGGAATCGATGGCCAGCAGCACGTGCAGTTCGTGTTCACCGGGGCGGCAGTAGCGGCGCGCGAGGGTGAGCAGGGCGCTGGAAGCAGGGGAGGCGTCGATGGCGATCAGGACGGGGCTGGGCATGGGGATCCTTGGCTGAGGCTGAGTAATGTGCTTGCAGGTCGGGCCCTTTCGCGGGGCAAGCCCGCTCCCACAGGACTCCCAAAATGCCCAAACGCTGTGGAGTAACTGTGGGAGCGGGCTTGCCCCGCGAAAGGGCCCGACCTGCCCATCACCCATTTATGGCCAAACGTGCCCAGTGAATAAATGCCCCACCACGCAAGAGCGCATTGCGTCTGATGCAATCCACCAACCTGCTACCATCGCGTTTCCCACAGCTGTAATGGAAAACGGCCATGCAACTCCCGGACATGAACCTGCTCGTCGCCCTCGATGCCCTGCTCGACGAAGGCAGCGTCGTGGGCGCAGCGCAGCGCATGAACCTGAGCCCGGCCGCCATGAGCCGCACCTTGGGGCGCATTCGCGATGCCCTGGGTGACCCCATCCTGGTGCGCGCCGGCCGTGGCCTGGTGCCGACGCCGCGGGCGCTGGCCTTGCGCGAGCAGGTGCATGGGCTGGTAGAGCAGGCCGGGCAGGTGTTTCGCAGCCGTGACGATGTCGACCTGGTTAACCTGGACCGTGCCTTCAACATCCGCACCAATGATCTGTTCATTGCCCTGTACGGCGCTCAGCTGCTGCGCATGATGCTGGCCCAGGCGCCGCGTACGGTGTTGCGGTTCGTCCCGGAGGGCAGTGGTGACGATGATGCGGTGCTGCGCAACGGGCATATCGACCTGATCATCAGCTCGGCCATTGAGCTGGGGCCGGAAATCAAGGTGCAGAGCCTGTTCAACACCTACTTCGTGGGCCTGGCGCGGGAGGGGCACCCGATCTTCGACGCCCCGATCACCCCTGAGCGATTTGCCGCCTACCCGCAGATCAGCGTGTCCCGACGCGGCCGGGCCAATGGACCCATTGATGTGGCGTTGGCCAATCACAAGGTGGAACGTCGAGTGGCCCTGATCACCACCAGTTTCCATTCGGCGATGTTCTCGCTGCCGGATTCGGACCTGATCCTGCCGATACCCGCCAATATCCTCAACAGCGTGCAGCGGTTGAAGTTGCCATTGCGCTCGTTCGAGATCCCGGTGCCGTTGGAGAAGGTCAATGTGATGCAGGCGTGGCACCCGCGCTTTGACAACGACCCCGCGCACCGTTGGTTGCGCCAGACGTTGAAAGCGTGTGGCCGCATAGACCCGTGATTTCGGCATCGATTGCGTCTGACGCAATATACAACTATCAACAAGTCAGTTTTCGTCAGCATTCGACCTTCTTAAACTTGCCCCAGCCCTGAAATTGTTGCTGGAGATGTATTCCCATGAGTTCCCTGACCGCGCCCTCTGCGGCGCTGGCCGCCGCCCCCGCGCCGGCCGCACCTGCGCAGACGGCGTTTGGCCTGCAGGTGGTGGTCGGGCTGTTCGGTGTGTTGCTGGCCGTGCTGTGTGCAGGCCTGAACGAGTCGGTCACCAAGATTTCCCTCGCCGATATCCGCGGTGCCATGGGCATCGGTGCCGACGAAGGCGCCTGGTTGCTGGCGGTGTACAGCGCCGCCTCGGTCTCGGCCATGGCCTTTGCGCCCTGGCTGGCCACCACCTTCTCGCTGCGGCGCTTCACCATGAGCGCAATCGCCCTGTTCGCCGTGCTCGGCCTGTTGCAACCGTTCGCCCCCAACCTGCACAGCCTGATGCTGCTGCGTGTGCTGCAGGGCTTTGCCTCGGGAGCCCTGCCGCCGATGCTGATGAGCGTGGCCCTGCGCTTTTTGCCACCAGGTATCAAGGTCTATGGCCTGGCCTGCTACGCCCTGACTGCCACCTTCGGCCCCAACCTCGGCACACCACTGGCGGGGCTGTGGACCGAATATGTCGGTTGGCAATGGGCGTTCTGGCAGATCATCCTGCCCTCGCTGCTGGCCATCGTTTGCGTCGGCTGGGGCCTGCCACAGGACCCGCTGCGCCTGGAGCGTTTCAAGCAGTTCGACTGGCGTGGCGTGCTGCTTGGCCTGCCGGCCATCAGCTGCATCGTGCTGGGCCTGTCGCTGGGCGACCGCTGGGGCTGGTTCGATTCGCCGCTGATCTGCTGGCTGCTGGGCGGTGGCCTGCTGTTGCTGGTGCTGTTCATGTACAACGAGTGGTCCGAGCCGTTGCCGTTCTTCCAGTTGCGCATGCTGCAGCGGCGCAACCTGAGTTTTGCATTGGTGACCTTGGCCGGTGTGCTGATCGTGCTGTCGGGTGTGGGCAGCATCCCCTCTGCCTACCTGGCGCAGATCCAAGGCTACCGCCCGGCGCAGACCAGCCCGTTGATGATGCTGGTGGCCATGCCGCAGTTGATCGCCCTGCCGCTGACGGCGGCGTTGTGCAACATCCGCGCGGTGGACTGCCGCTGGGTGCTGGGTATTGGCCTGGCGATGCTGGCGGTGTCCTGTGTCGGCAGCAGCCTGCTGACCAGCGAGTGGATCCGTGGCGACTTCTACCCGTTCTACCTGTTGCAGGTGTTCGGCCAGCCGATGGCGGTGCTGCCGCTGCTGATGCTGTCCACCAACGGCATGACGCCGCAGGAAGGCCCGTTCGCCTCCAGCTGGTTCAACACCGTGAAAGGCCTGGCCGCCGTGATCGCCGGTGGCCTGCTGGATGCCGTTGGCACCCTGCGCCGGCACTTTCATTCCAACCACCTGGTGGACAGCCTGGGCAACGCCCCGCTGGTCGACGACAGCGCTGCGGGCTTGGCCAGGCGCATCCACGACCAGGCGCTGGTACTGACCTCGGCTGACCTGTACCTGGTCCTGGCCTGCATTGCCGTGGCGCTGATCTGCCTGATTCCTTTCGTGCCTACCCGGGTCTATCCGCCGCGTGCGGTGGCCTGACCCCTGGATGAATTCGAGAACCGCTGAAATGACCAACAACCGCAAAACCCTGTTCATCGGCTCGGTGCTGGCCGTGGCTGTCCTGGCTGGCATCGTCGGCCCCTGGATATTTGGCAGCGACCACCGGCAGAGCACCAACGACGCCTACGTGATTGCCGACTACACCGTGGTCGCGCCAAAGGTGGCCGGCTTTATCAAAGAAGTGCTGGTGGAGGACAACCAGCAAGTCAAGGCCGGCCAGTTGCTGGCGACCATCGACGCCCGTGATTACCAGGCCGCCCTGGATGCCGCGCAGGCGCAGTTGCTGGTGGCCCAGGCGCAAAGCGCCGATGCCCGCGCCACCCTTGAGCGCCAGGCATCGTTGATTGCCCAGGCCGAGGCTGCTGTCAAAGCCGCCCAGGCCGAAGCGGCGTTCGCCGACCATGAGGTCAACCGCTACAGCCGCCTGGCCGAGCAGGGCGCCGGTACCGTGCAGAACGCCCAGCAGGCGCGCAGCGGCGTCGACCAGGCCCGTGCGCGCCTGGCCAATGCTCAGGCGGCGTTAGTGGCAGCGCGCAAGCAGGTGGATATTCTGACCGCCCAGGTGGCCAGCGCCGATGGCCAGCTGAAACGGGCCGAAGCGGGCGTGGAAAAGGCCCAGCTCGACCTGTCCTACACACGCATTACTGCGCCGGTGGACGGCATGGTCGGCGAGCGCGCACTGCGCATAGGCGCCTACGTCAACCCGGGTGCCCGCCTGCTGTCGGTGGTGCCGTTGCAGCAGGCCTATGTGGTCGGCAACTTCCAGGAAACCCAGCTGACCCACGTGCAGCCTGGCCAGCCGGTGAGCATCAGCGTCGACACCTTCTCCGGCGAAAAGCTGCAAGGGCATGTGGAAAGCATTGCCCCGGCTACCGGCGTCACCTTCGCCGCCGTCAAACCGGACAACGCCACCGGCAACTTCACCAAGGTGGTGCAGCGCATTCCGGTGAAGATCGTATTCGATGATGGCCAGCCACTGCTCACCCGCCTGCGTGTGGGCATGTCGGTGGAAGCGACCATCGATACCCGTGGCGACAAGCTGGACGGCAAAGAGGTAAGCGCACGATGAAACCGGCATTACGCTTGAGCCCGGTACTGCTGGCCGTGTTGCTGGCGGGCTGCACCATGGGCCCGGACTTCCTGCGCCCTGACAGCCAGGCACCGCAGCAGTGGGTGCCGCTGCAAGGCGAGGCGGCGGCCAGCCAGCCGCAGGCCCAACCGCTGGAACTGCGTTGGTGGGAAACCTTCCATGACGCACAGCTCAGTGCCTTGATCCAGCGCGTTGCCGAGCGCAACCTCGACCTGCAGATGGCCAGCGCCCGCTTGCTGCAAAGCCGCGCCCTGCGCAGTACCGTGGCTGCCGATGAAGTGCCGTCGGTGGATGCAAGCGCCGGCTACAGCCGCGCCCGCAACAGCGCCGAAGGCCTGAGCGATCCGTCTGGCAAGGCAGGCAAAGCGGCGTACAACCTTTGGCAAGGTGACCTGGTGGCCGGTTGGGAGCTGGACCTGTGGGGCCGCGTGCGGCGCCAGGTCGAGGCTGCCGATGCTACTGTCGAAGTGGCCGAGAACGACCGCCGCGGGGTGCTGCTGGCCTTGCTCTCGGAAACCGCCGGCAATTACATCCAGCTGCGCGCCGTGCAGCACACCCTCGATGTGACGCAGGACAACCTCAAGGTTGCCCGGCACAGCCTGAAGCTGTCCGAAAACCGCCAGGCCGAAGGCGTTGCCACGCGCCTGGATGTGGCCCAGGCCAGCGCCCAGGTTGCTTCGATCGAGTCGCGATTGCCAAGCCTGGAAGCCCGGCGTGATGACCTGATCAACGCGCTCAGCCTGCTTGCTGCCGAACCGCCGCGCAGCTTGCAGGCCGAATTGCTGCAGGGCGGCGAGCTGCCCGCGCCGCAGCAGCAGTTTGCCATCGGCTTGCCCTCCGAACTGGCCGAGCGCCGGCCGGACATCCGCCAGGCTGAAGCCCGCCTGCATGCCGCCACCGCCAGCATTGGCGTGGCCAAGGCGGATTTCTACCCGAGCATCCGGCTGTCGGGCAGTGTCGGCTTCCAGGCCATGCAACTGTCGGATTTCGGCGGCTGGGATTCGCGCCGCTTTGCCTTCGGGCCGCAGCTGTCGCTGCCGATTTTCGAGGGCGGCCGGCTCACTGGCACCCTGGAGCTGCGCGAGGCGCAGCAGCAGGAAGCGGCGCTGAACTACCGCAAGGTGGTGCTGGGGGCATGGCATGAGATTGACGATGTACTTCGCCTGTACAACGCCAGCCAATTGCGCCGTGACCACCTGGCCGAGGCCGTGCGACAGAACCGCATCGCCCTGGAAACTGCCCAGCGCCAGTATGTGGAAGGGGCGGTGGACTTTCTCAATGTGCTGACGGTGCAGGGTGCATTGCTGGCCAGCGAGGAGCAGTGGATCGACAGCTCGGCGGCGGTGTCCCAGGCGTTGGTGGGGCTGTACAAGGCCTTGGGGGGTGGCTGGCAGGCGTTTGATGAGCAGCCCGCGAAGAAAGCGTAAAGGCAGGGCCGGTACAGGTGGCCGAGATCTCAGAGCGGGCGCAGCAGGCCAAAGCGCTTGCGCAGCGCCCAATCCAGCAACCGCCGTGGCAGCAACCTCGCCATCAGCGGCAACGCCGTACTGCCATTCCCCAACCGCACCATCCCCGGTACCGGCGATTTGCCGACTGCCGCCAACACACCCTGGGCAAACACCGCCGCCGAAGTCGGCTTGTCCTGCGAAGCCCGCGCCCGCGCCTGGACATGCTCACGCAACGGCCACCATGGTGAGTCCGCCGCCAGTACCTGCTCGGCCTGGCGCTGGGCATTGTTGGCGAACTGCGTGTCAATCGCCCCCGGCTGCACTTCCATCACCTGCACACCGAACGGCGCCAGTTCCAGGCGCAAGGCATCGCTCAGCGCATGCACGGCCGCTTTCGAGGCGCAGTAGGCACCGGCGAATGGCGTGACCAGCACACCGGAAACGCTGCCGATGTTCACCACCGTGGCGCGTGAGCGGCGCAGCAACGGGAACAGCGCGCGGGTCACGCCGACCACGGCAAACACGTTGGTTTCGAACTGTTGGCGCAGGGCATCCACACCACCGTCCAGCAACGGGCCCATGGCGCCGTAGCCGGCGTTGTTGATCAGGATATCCAGGGTTTCGAGTTCTTCGGCCAGGCGGGCGAGGGCCTCACTGTCGTTCACATCCAGTTGCCGGGCGGTGAAGCCGGCGGCGTTCAGCACTTCAACATCCTCTGCCTTGCGAGCAGTGGCCCAGACGTGGTGGCCGGCATCGCGAAAGGCGTCGGCGAGGGCGCGGCCGATGCCGCTGGAACAACCGGTGATCAGGACGGTGGGCATGGTTGGGGCCTGTTGTAAGGAGGATTGGTTTTCCTGTGCTGGCCTCTTCGCGGGTTCACCCGCGAAAGGGCCGGTACAGGCGATCTATCAATTGGCAAATGTACCTTGCAGGTGCTCGGCACGGAATTCCAGGGTCTGTGGCCGGTAACCGGCGCGCAGGGGGGGCAGCGGCAGGCAGTCCTTCCACTCGGCCCCCGGCTGCAAATCACCCGGCCCTCGGTAGCGCGGGGCGTTGTAGGTGCTTTCGGCCAGGTTCACCGTGTCGCCCGGTGCATACGCCGCCACTCGCCAGCGCAGTTCGGTCAGCGGGGCCTTGTTGCCGTTTTTCATCTGTACCTGCAACGCGCGGTCAGCCGGGCATTGTTCGGGGGCATAGGCAAGGCGCAGGTCCAGGCGGGCCAGTTGCGAGGCTTCGCGGGTTTCCTGCCAGGCAACGAACAGGGCTACCAGGCCCAGGCCACATACGGCGGCCAAGGAGATCGGTAGGGCCTTGGCCGGGTAGCGCAGCAGCACCAGCCAGGTGAGGATGAGGAAGGCGCCGATGATCATGGGGCTTGCAGACCTAGGTTGCGCGGGGTCTGACCATCGTAGCCTGAAATGGGGGAGGGCTCAAAAACGCGAGCCCGCCCCCAGCCCTTGTGGGAGCGGGCTTGTCCCGCGAAAGGGCCGCAAAGCGGCCTCAAGGTTCACTTACTGCGCGATGGTCTTGACCGATATCCCACGCTCGACCGGCGTGGAAGTGCGCCCATACACATCCTCGAAACGCTCGATATCATCCTCGCCCAGATAGCTGCCGGACTGCACTTCGATGATTTCCAGCGGGATCTTGCCCGGATTGCGCAGGCGGTGGACCGAAGCGATCGGGATGTAGGTCGACTGGTTCTCGGTCAGCAGGAACACGTTCTCGTCACAGGTGACCTCGGCAGTACCAGACACCACAATCCAGTGCTCGGCACGGTGGTGGTGCATCTGCAGCGACAGGCTGGCACCCGGCTTGACGGTGATGTGCTTGACCTGGAAGCGGCCGCCCATGTCCACCGAGTCGTACGAGCCCCACGGGCGATACACTTCCAGATGGTTCTGGGTTTCAGTACGGCCCTGCTCGTCGAGGGTCTTGACCATCTGCTTGACGCCCTGGACCTTGTCCTTGTGGGCAATCATCATGGCGTCCTTGGTCTCGACCACCACGATGTTCTCCAAGCCGATCACCGACACCAGCTTGCCGTTGCCGTGGATCATGCAGTTGCGGCTGTCCTGTACCACCACGTCGCCCTTGGTGACGTTGCCGTTGTCGTCCTTCTCGTGCACGTCCCACAGCGACGACCAGCAGCCCACGTCGCTCCAGCCGGCCGACATCGGCACCACGCAGGCGCGCTGGGTCTTTTCCATCACCGCGTAGTCGATGGAGTTGTCCGGGCAGCAGGCGAAGGTCGCTTCATCGATGCTGAGTACATCGTCCTCTTCCTCGCTGCGCTCCAGGGCCAGCACGCAGGTGTCGTAGATGTCGGCATCGTGCTTTTTCAGCTCTTCGAGGAAGCGGCTGGCGCGGAACAGGAACATGCCACTGTTCCAGAAGTAGCCACCGGCCTGGACGAACTCGGCGGCACGTTTTTCGTCGGGTTTTTCCACGAACTGGGCCACGCGCGCCACGCCCTCGGGCAGCAGCGCGTCCTGGCTGGAGCGGATGTAGCCGTAGCCGGTTTCCGGCTTGGTCGCCGGTACGCCGAACAGCACCATTTCGCCACGCTCGGCGGCAACGGTGGCCAAGGCCAGGGCGCGCTGCAGGGCCTTCTGGTCGTCGATCACGTGGTCGGCGGGCAGCACCAGCATCAGATCGTCGCGGCCTTCGTTGACCAGTTTCATGGCGGCCATGGTCACGGCCGGCGCGGTGTTGCGGCCAAACGGCTCCATCAGGATGCCCTGGGTTTCCAGCTTCAGCGCAGCGAGCTGCTCCTGGACGATGAATTTGTGGTCCTTGTTGCAGACCACGATCGGCGTGTCCATGCCTTCGAACGCCAGGCGCTCGAGGGTTTGCTGGAACAGGGTGTGTTCGCCGGTCAGGGCCAGGAACTGCTTGGGGAACTGCTTGCGCGACAGTGGCCACAGACGCGAACCGCTACCACCAGAAAGAATTACCGGGATCATCATGTTTCTCCAATAGTCGTTAAAGGCAGGGGATCAGTTGCTAGCCACGGGGCGAGTTACCCACACCGGCGACAAAGCGTTGCCGGAACCGGTTACGTACAGCACGGCGGCTTCGCCGCGCTCCAGGGCGACGGGTTTCACGTCACCCACTTTCTTGTCGCCCTGGTACAGCGCCAGGTTGACCTTGACCGGGTTGATTTCGCGTTCGCCACGGCCGTTGGCGGCCACCGGCTTGACCACTTCGGTCTTGCCGTCGGCGGTTTTCAGGGTCAGCTGCTGGTCGCTCAGGTTCTGCACGCGCACCAGGGCTTTCTGCTTGTTCTTGAACGGTGGTTCTTCGATCAGCTGCGGGTTGCCGGTGCCGCTGTTGACCAAGGTGTAGTACTTGTCCGAGGCCAGTTTCACCGGCACGCTCTTGCCGCCGACCTGGGCGGTGTAGTCGCCGCCTGGCAGGAAGCTGAAGTCGCTGCTGGCCTGGGCGCCAACCTGCTTGATCTGGGTGTTGCCGACCGACGCGGCAGCCGGTGCGCTGGCTGCGTTGTACAGGCGCACAAAGGTCGAGCCTTTCGGTGCGCTAGGGCCATACAGCGCAGCATCGGCACCGGCGAAGGCCTGCATCGAAGCAAGGGAAAGGCCGGCCGCGAGGGTGAGGGCTTTGGCAATGGAAGTCTTGGTAGTCATGTGCATTTCCTCTCTATCGTTCAGTGGTTCGTCCGGGTGGACGACAAGGCCAGGTTTTCTTCGGATTTACGGGCGTTTTTCAGCTGCGCGATCCACTGCGGATCGAAGCTGCTGAGGTCGTTTTTCATGGGTAGATAACGTTCGGGGAATTCCCACACCACCACTTGCGGTGCAGCGTTTTTAAAGGCATCGCTTTGCAGGTACTTGAGCATTGGCAGCAACGGGCCGTGGCCGTCTTCGGCGTAATTGGCAACGTCGCTGCGCAGGGCTTGTTGCAGCGCGCCGAGGAAGTTCCAGTGCGGGTTGGCGCTGTAGCTGGTACCCACCAGCGCGACCGGGATCTCGTTGTTGGCGAACAGCGCGTCATCGCCTTCAGCGGCGGCTTGCGCCGGGCGGGTGCTGCGTTGTTGCAGGTTGTCCGGGGCCGGCAGCAGGTTGCTGAACAGCGGGTCCAGTGGCAGGAAGTTGGTCAGGTCGCCTTTGTAGGGCGCCGTGCTGCCGGCTTCGGTGACGAAGGTTTGCGGGTCACCGTTGAGCAGGTTCTGCCGGCTTACAGCCTCGGCCAGCGCCTGAGCGACGACTTCGGCGCCCATCGGTGTCCAGTGGGTGTCGGTGCGCAGGAATACCTGACCACGCGCCTTGGCTTGTTCCATGGCCGCTTGCAGGTCCGGGGCGAACACGTTGGCCTGGCGCACCTGGGCATGGAACTGGTTGTACAGGTCATCGTGCAGGCTGGCCGGCTGCTCCTTGCCCAGGTATTCCGAATAGACGCGCGCCTTGGCCGGGATGATCGCCAGCACCAGCTGGCTACCGTGCTGCTGCAAGGTGTCGCGCACGCCACGGATCAGCGCCAGGTTTTCCTGCATCAGTTGTTCGGCGCCAGCCGTAGGCTTGAACTCTTCGTCGCTGAACAGCCACTGGTCGCGGCCCAGCACCACACCGGGGCGGCCCTCGTTGAACAGCTTGAAGTCCATGGCCGCCCAAAGGTTGGTGCCCAGGCGTTTGATCGGGAACTCGGCGTCGTAGTGGGTCTCGGCGGCCTTGGCCAGCTTGCCGTTGAGCAGGGTCATCTGCTCGGTGCGCTGAAAGCTTTGCAGGCCACCGGTGGACCACACGCCCATGCCCACCAGCAAACCGAGGAACGACAGGGAGTAAGTAATGCGTAATGTGCGGTTCATGTCATCGGCCTCAGAACTGGAAGTACAGGAACGGCGAGTAGCTTTGCGCCGAAAGCTTGAGGATCGAGGCCACGAACAGCAGCAGCACCAGGGCGCGGGTCATCACCCGGGTCCAATCCAGGCCGATGGAGCCGTCGTTGTTGACCTGCACCGGAGTGGCCTGGGGCGTCGGCTTGGCATTGCGGTAGAAATCACGCAGGCCGAAGAACGCCAGGGAGATGTAGGCGACGATCAGGGTGGCCACTTGCAGGCCGGTCAGCTGGGCGCTGTTGAGCTCCGACAGCTGCCAGTCGCCAAAGCTGAACATGGCACCGTACATGCGGGCGGCCACATGCAGGTTCTCGGCGCGGAAGATCACCCAGCCCACCACCACCAGCAGGAAGGTGAAGGCCCACTTCACCGGGTTGAAGCGCTGCGGGTTGGTGTCGATGCCCAGCGCGCGTTCGATGGCCAGCCACATGCCGTGCCAGGCGCCCCAGATGATGTAGGTGAAGTTGGCGCCGTGCCACAGGCCGCCCAGCAGCATGGTCAGGAACAGGTTGCGGTAGGTGTTGAAGGTGCCTTTGCGGTTACCGCCCAAGGTGATGTACAGGTAGTCGCGCAGCCAGGTCGACAGGCTGATGTGCCAGCGCCGCCAGAACTCGGTAATCGACTGGCTGATGTACGGCTGCTTGAAATTCTCCATGAAGCGGAAGCCCATCATCAGGCCCAGGCCGATGGCCATGTCGCTGTAGCCGCTGAAGTCAAAGTACAGCTGCGCGGTGTAGGCCAGCGCGCCCAGCCAGGCATCACCCGTGGTCGGGTTTTGCAGGGCAAAGCAGTGGTCGGCCACCACCGCCAAGGTGTCGGCGATGAACACTTTCTTGATGAAACCCTGCATGAAGCGGGTGCAGCCTTCGGAGAACTTGTCCAGGGTGTGGGTGCGGTTGTTGAACTGGTCGACCAGGTCTTTGAAGCGCAACACGGGGCCGGCAATCAGGTGCGGGAAAATGGCCACGAACGCCGCGAAGTCGATCAGGTTGCGGGTAGCCGGGGTGTCGCCGCGGTATACGTCGATGATGTAGCTGATCGACTCGAAGATATAGAACGAGATACCGATCGGCAGCAGCACGTGGGTGAGGATGAACGGCTCCAGGCCGAACGAGGTCATGATCGCGTTCAGGCTGTCGACGCCGAAGTTGGCGTACTTGAAGTAGCCGAGGATGGCCAGGTCGACGCCCACGCCCAGCAGCAGCCAGCGCTGCGCCGGTTTGGTTCGCACGCCGGCGGCACCCACTTTGAGGCCGATCCAGTAGTTCCACAGGGTGACCCCGGCGAACAGTGCCAGGAAGTCCACCCGCCACCAGGCATAGAAGATGTAGCTGGCAATCAGCAGCAGCAGGTTGCGATAGCGTTGCCCGCTCAAGTAGTACAGGCCGAGGAAGATCGGCAAGAACAGGAACAGGAACACGTTGGACGAGAAGACCATCCCGGTTCTCCTAATTTGTTCACAGCATCCAGGGCAAAGCGCCCCCCAAACCCCCCAGTGCAAGACTGGAAGGCAACTTAGATCCCTGTGGGAGCGGGCAAGCCCGCGAACAAGGGCAAAGCCCTTGCCATGCACCGCGGTGGCTTCTTAGCGGGCATGCCCGCTCCCACAGGTGCCGCCCCCACAATGGGGCTCAATTCATTTTTTGCTCTCTGCGCTCGGGTCATAGACCCGGGTCAGGTCGCCGCCCAGCCGGAAGCTGTTGAACGGCTGCATGTGCTGCTTGCGATCAAGCGTGTCGCCGACACAGTGATAAAGCGCACACCACGGCTCGAGCCAGGCGTACTTGCCGTCGACCTTGAGGTCGGTCATGTCCTGTTTTTCACCCGCGCGGGCCTTGAAGTGGCTGGGGTCGCGTGCACCGGCCAGTACCCCTTCGCCCAGGCGCTGCAGGGCGAAGTTGTTCTCGCTGCGCAGGTCGACGTTATTGGCCTGGGCGAAGCTGGCAATCATCGCCAGCGGCGGCAGGGCGTAGTTGTGGTAGGCCAGCGCACGCTGCTTGCGCTTGATTTCGTTGGGCAGGAAGCCCTGGTCATCCACCTGGTTGGCGCCTACCTTGTATTCCTTCACGGCCCAGTCGAACAGGTCGCGACGGTCGGTGGCGACAGCGGTCGCCATGACTGACCAGGCTGCCCAGTAGCTGTGGTTGTTGATCTTCTCCAGCGGCAGGTCGCTCCAGTCGCGCACGGTCTGCTCGGCCAGGCGGGCGAACCATTTTTCGATCAGCTCGGCCTCGGCGCGGTGCGCGGCCAATGGCTGCGAGTTGGAGAACTTCAGGCGCAGCCACGAACCGCTCATGCTGCCCAGCGCCCATTTGCGCATCGACTTGCCGGTGTGGTTGTAGTCGGTGGACATCAACGCATCGGCGCGCGCCCAGGTGCCCAGCCACGTCAGGGTGCAGTCGAGCTGCGCCGGGCGGCCGTCGCGCATGTACTGGCCAACCATCTTGCTCACGCCTTTCTCAAGGGTGGTGATGTCTTCGGTCGACTTGCGAAAGGCCTTTTCCGAGGCTGCGTTGAGCGTTGCCCGTGCCTTGTCCGAGCCTTCGTACTTGCTACGGAACTGCAGCGCACCGGTATAGGGCTTGGGCGCCGCTTCACAGCGGAAGTTACCATCGCTGGTCTTGAGTTTTTCGATCCCTTCGTAGTAACCCTGGGGGGGTACCAGCGCGGCGTGCGCGGCACCGCCAAACAGGGCCAACGCGAGCAGGGCGGGGCTGGAAATTCGCTTGAGCATGGTCATGGGTCGCCTCACTGGCCGGCTTGCGCGGTTTGCGCAGGCACGGCGAAGTTGTTGCGTTTGCAGAGCTTGGCCTCGACCTTCTGGGTGCCGCTTTCCGGCCCCTGTACTTCGAACGCCAACAGGCTTTGGCTGGCCCAGTCTTCGTCTTCGCGCATCTGGAAGACAAAGCGGCCGTCGGTGTCGGAGGTTTCCGGTTTCTCCAGCTTGATGTCCTCGTGGCGGCCGTTGAGGTACCAGAGGGTGGCCTGCAGCACCTTCACCGACGGGTCTTCGAACTTGACGTCCATCTGCAGGTTGCGGTTGATCAGGTCTTTGATCACGCCGCCCTTGCCGTTGACCATCAGCTCGTTCTTGCCGGGCTTGAGGGTGGTGCTGGCGCTCATCAGGGCCGGGCGGTCGTCGCAGCCGTCATCGAGCAGGCCCAGGATTTGCCGCCAGATGGTTTCCTGGTCCAGGCGGTACAGCGGGGAGAATTCCCAGACCAGGATCTTCGGCGGGTTCTTCTGGAATTCCTCACTGCCCAGGTACTGGATCATCGAGCCTTCCAGGCCACCGCCAGGGAAGGCGACATTGAGCACGTCGGCGCCGATGTACTGCTCGAGGAAGCCCGAGAAGTTGTAGTTCTTGCCACTGTGGCTGGTGCCGACCAGGGCGATCTGCGCGTTGCCGCCGTCACCGAACAGGTCATCGCCGCCGCTCGAGCCTTTCGGTTCGGTGGCGAACTGGTCCATGTACTGCACGGCGTAGCTGGTGCCGCAGAGCTGGCCGGCAACGTTGTGCAGGGTGCCGGTCTTGCCCATGCGCCCGGACTTCTTGGTCTCGAATTCCTTGCGCGGGATGCCTTCGAAGGCCGGCATCTTGTGCACGGTGTCGGCCACGATTTTGGCTGCGCGCTCGGCGCCATATGGGGTCCAGTGCTGGTCGCCGCGGAAGTAGAAGTCCTTGCCCTGGTCGGCGGCGGCCAGTTGCTCGTTGGTCAGCGGCGACAGGTCGGGCACGTTGTAGCCCATGCTGGCGAAGCGCTTGAGCATCGCCTGGTAGTTGCCCAGGGCCTTCTGGTAGTCGAAGGCGGCTTTCTCGGCCGGGTTGAGCATGTTGCGGTTCACCAGGCCACGGGTCGGCTGGTACACCAGCACCAGCTCCACGCCGCGCTTCTTGAACGCGTCGTGCACCTGCTGCAGGCGCTTGTAGCCGGCCGGCGTGGTGTTGAACTCGGTGCGCAGGTCTTCGCGGGTACGGAACAGCCAGTCGCCCTTGGCCTGCACCAGCGTGGTGAAGTTCTGCTGGTAGCGAGTGGTGTAGCGGCTGGCGTCGTGCGCTTCGGGGCACAGCTGGCAGCAAGGTTCGGCGCTGAAGGTGGGGGCCTTCACTTCGTCGGCGCGCACGCCTTGGCTGATCGCCAGGAGGGCGGCGGACAGGCCCAGCAGTTTGATCAGGTGTGGGGTCATGGTCTGGGCTTCCTTAATCGATCATTTCGGTCTGGCGTTCGACCGGGTCGATCAGCACAGCTTTTTGCTGGCGCACCAGCAGGTCGAGGATTTCGTCCTGGCGCTCGCCCAGCACACCATTGAGGCTGATGCCGCTGGCCTTGCGTGGGGCGAGCATGGACACCTTGTACAGCTCGACCGACAGCGGCGAGTCGATCGACAGCGGGCCGGAGCCGTTGGCCGCCAGCTCGCCACCCACCACGATCAGCGACACCTTGGTGTCGAACGGGTCGAGGGCGATGTCGCGGTCAGTGTCGGACAGGTCCTTGATGTGGCCGTACACGCCGACCAGGCCGTTGGCCATGGCGATGTTTTCGTACAGGCGGATGTTCACGCTGTTACGCACGCGGATCCCGTGGCGGCGGTTGTTGATCAGCTTGTTGCCCCAGATCAGGTTGTCGCCGCTTTCGTACAAGGTGATGCCGTCGGTGTGGTTGCGGTAGATCTCGTTGTAGGCCACCAGGTTGTTGACGCTGTTACGGTCGATCACTACGCCCGAGAGCTTGTTGTCGTAGCTCTTGTTGTTGATGATCCAGCTGTCATTGACCTCACGCGAAACGATGATGCCGTGCTTTTTCTTGGTGCCGTGCACCGTGTTGCCGGCAATGATCAGGCGGTGCGATCGGTCGTGCGGGTCGATGCCGTAGACGATGTTGTCGCGGTAGGTACTGTCCTTGACCACGAAGTCCTGGGTCTCGTAGCAGTAGAAGCCGTACCACATGTCGCTGAACGCCGAGCCGATGATCCAGCCGGTGGGTTCCGGGCGGCCCATGCGCTTGGCCATATTGGGCGTGTACTGCGAGATGCTCACGCCATACGACTTGGACTTGGCGTAGCCGAAGCTGGCCATCTTCGTGTTGACGATGTAAG
This sequence comes from Pseudomonas fortuita, assembly GCF_026898135.2. Taxonomy (NCBI): domain Bacteria; kingdom Pseudomonadati; phylum Pseudomonadota; class Gammaproteobacteria; order Pseudomonadales; family Pseudomonadaceae; genus Pseudomonas; species Pseudomonas fortuita. Next base: position 5,233,174 of record NZ_CP114035.2, on the reverse strand, counting down.
TCTCGGTACCGCCCCACGACAGCAGGAACGGTCGGAATTCCTTGGGCGAGCGGAAGGTGGCCGGGCCGTTGTCTTTTTCGCGCCAGCCGGTCACCTGGGTGTCGGTGACGAACAGCTTGCCGTCGTTGACCAGGAACGAGCCGCCCTCCTGGGACAGGCGCAGCTGTTTGACCTTGCCGTCGATCTCGAGGATACCCTTCTGCCCGACCACGATCGGCAGGCGTACCAGGTAAACCCCTGGCTCGACCTCGCTGAGGTACTGCCTGGGTACCTGCTTGCTCAACTCGACCAGGTCGACATGGCCATCATCGACGAAGATCGCCTGCGGGATGCCGTGCTGGCGCTGCACCCACTCGGCTGCCTTGTTGTCGCCGCCGATGAACTCCTTGAGGGTGTCCTCCTGGAACATACGGCGCAGGCTGACCTTGCCTTTGTGGCGGCGGTCGATCTTCTTCTGCACCGCTTCGGCGGTGAAACCGGTCAGGTCAGGCAGCTTTGGCGGGTCCATCTGCAGCGGCTCGATCGGTGCGCTGGCCACGGTGTAGGTCTTGGCCTGCTGCAAGCCCTTGGCGATTACCTGGGGCTCTGCGGCAGCGGCCAGGCCGCTTGCCAGCAGCAAAGCGCTGGCCAACAGGCTGTGACGTAAGTGCGGGTGAAGGTTCATAACGGTCAGTCCCCTAGCGGCCTCAGAAGCGCCAGATCACATCGACGAAGGCGCGGTGCATGTACGAGTCCGCTTCCTTGCCGTAGGCGTCGCCCGGCTTGAACACACCGGCACGCAAGCGCACCAGGGCGGACGGCTCGTCGATGGCCTGGCTCATCGAAGCCGGCAGCAGGCCTTGCTTGAAGTACTTGGTCACGACCACGTCCATTTCCTGGCCAAGGTCTTTTTCGCCGTCGACCAGTTGGCGGCTGATGCCGTTGTCGTTGACGGCTGCGTTGATGCCGCTGGAGCCGATGTTCTGGTTGCCGTCGACGCGCCAGAACTTGTGGTAGATCAGGCTGGCGTCGTAATCGTCGCGCAGTTGCCAGGAGGCGAAGAGGGTGGCGGCCTGCAGGTTGCCCAGCTCGCCGCGGAAGGCTTCGCCGAAGCGGTGCACGCGCGAGCGGGTGCCGGTGAAGTTGGAGCGGTTGCTCTCAAGGCCGGTCTGCTCGAAGTTGTTCGAGCCGTCGTCACCGCCGCCGCCGCTGCCGCGGGCGTAGGCCGCGCCGACCTGCCATTGCGGGTCCAGGCGCAAGCGGATGCCGAGGTCGGTGGCCCAGGCATTGACGTCGCCGCTCTGCGTGCCGGTGGCAACCTGGTCGTCGCCTACGGCCTGGCTGCTGAGCTTGTCGCGGTCACCGGTCAGCCAGGTGACGCTGCCCCAGTAATTGACGGTGTGGTCGTTGCGCCAATTGTAGGCATCGCTGTTGGCTTCAAGGCCCAGCCAGGTCAGGTCGCCGGTGCGGGTCTTGTCCAGCGCATCGACGGTTTCGCCGGGGTTTTTCAGGCTGCCGCTGTCATGGGTGTGGTGGGCGCGTACGCCCACCCAGTGGCCAGGGGTCCACTGCGTGGCGACGTTGCCGTAGATGTGCGTGCGGTCCTTGTCTTCCGGGGCCAGCTCGGTGAGGTCGGTGCGGTACTCGCTGAAGCGCTGGGCCACGCCCAGGTCGGCCTTGAGCAGGGTGGTGTCGAAGGTCCAGTTGAGTGCTTCGATGTTGGTGTCGCGCCACATGCCATCGTCGCTGCGCAGGCGCTGGCGACCGAAGCGCAGTTGCTCGCCCGGGTAGGCGGTGAGGCCGCTGTAGCCCACCCAGAACTCACGCATGGCCAGGTAGCTTTTGTCTGGCTGGCGGCTGTCTTCGCCGGTGTCGGTGGTGCTGCCGTCGTCGTTCTGGCGCAGGGTGTCGGTTTCGATGGTGTCGGTGGCTGCGACCGCCTGGCCCATGGCGTAGGCGCTCCAGTTGCCCCGCTCGCCGTACACCCATGGGCGCAGGTCCAGGCCCAGGCCGTTGACGTCGCCGCCAGGCCGGGTGCCCAGGTCACGGTCGTCTTCCGACTGCCCGGTAATCTTCACGTCCAGGCCGAAGTTTTTCTCGGCGGTCATCTCCGCCAGGGTCGGGCAGGACCACAGCAGGGCGAAGCTCAGGCCGATGCCGGCTTTCACGAAGGGATTGAGCGTCATAGCGAGTCCTCACCGTCTACTTCTTTTTCGTCGTCCTGCAGGGCTTCGAGGGCCAGGGTGCTATGTGCGCCCTGCGCCATGCTGCCGCGTGCACGCTTCTCCTGGTCCAGCAGTTGCTGGGCCTGGCTGCGCTGTTCAGGTGACAGTTGCTGATCGAGCTGCTGCAGCAGTTCAGCCGATTGCGGCGTCGGGTTGGCCTGCGACAGCTGGGCGAATACCCAGGCGTTGCCGGGTTGCGGGCGAATGCCATGGCCTTCGCTGAACAGCTGAGCCAGGGCATAGTCGGCGCTGTTCTGCCCGCCACGGGCGGCGGCCAGCAGGTTGTCGACGGCCTTCTGCGGCTCGACATTGCCCAGGTAGCCGCGGCGGTACAGCTGGCCCAGGTAGTAATGGGCGCTGATTTCACCGGCATCGGCCGCCGCTTGCAGGTGCTGCTCGGCTTTTTTGGCGTCGGCTGGCAGGGTTTTACCTTCGTAGTACAGGCGGCCCAGCAACAGTTCGGCGCGTGGTTGTTCGGCCTTGCGGCCCTTGTCGATGTAGGCCAGCAACTGGTCGGTGTCGCCCAGTTCGGGGAAGTCGTACAGCAGTTGCGCCAGGCTGACCCAAGATGCCGGATTGGCTGGGGCCACCTGCTCAAGCAGGTCCTTGGCGGTTTTCTCATCGGTCTGGCCGAGGCTGCGATCGGCCAGGACCCGGGCCACGCTGTCGACCCGGGTGGCCGGCACTGCGCCACGGGCGTAGGCAGCTTTCAGCTGGGCGACCAGGGCGGCTTGCTGATCGGCCTGAGCGCGCTTCTGGTACACCGTGGCCAGTTCGACGTAGCAGATGTCGGTGGTGTTCAGTGCGGCCTTGCACATTTTCTCCACCTCGCCCAGGTGCTGGTCGTAGGTGCCCTGGGTACGGTACAGCAGCACCTGGGCCAGGCCCGCTTCCGGGTTGCCGGCGGCGCGCCACTGGTCGATCTGCTGCTGCGCGTTGACCGTTGGGAAGCTCTGCGGATAGCTGAGGTAAAGCATTGCCAGCGGGATCAGGGTATTGCTTTCGCCCTGTTTCGCCGCCTGCCTGAGCAGGGTTTCGGCTTCCTCGCGCTCGGCCTGGGTGCTGTCAGGCTTGGCCACCAGCAGGCGGCCCAGACGCGCCTGGGCACGGGGCGAGGTAGCGGCCGCGGCGCGGTAAGTGGCCTCGGCTTCCTTGATTTGCGACGGGTCGCGGGTGGCCACCTTGATGTCCGCCAGGCCCACTTGCGCATCGCTGTAGCCCAGGTCGGCCAGGGCCTTGTAGTTGCGCTCGGCCAGTGCCGTGTCGCCGCGTTTCATGGCTTCGTTGGCCAGGCGCTGGTCAGGCAGGCCTGCACAGCCGGCCAGGGTGATGGCGGCTGCCAGGGCACACAGGCCCATGCTTGCGCTCTTCTTGCAGGGCATCATGCGGTGATCCTCTTACAGGCCACGGGCCACGGCTTTGTCTACAAGCCAGTTCAGCGACGGGCCACGGTCGCTGTTGACCGCTGCCGGGCGGCCGGCGAGTTCGGCGGGCATGCCACTGTCAGGCTTGATCTGCACGCGGATGTCGGAGGACAAGTCTTCGCTGTTCAGGCTGGTGCTGCTGACGATCTGGCCAGTGCGCACTTCGTCTTCGCCGGCGACCTGGAAGTTGACCTGGGTACCTGGCTTGACCTCGTCGAACTGGCGGTAGCTGAAGCGGGCCTCGACCATCGGCGTGGTGGTGCGCGGAATCAGCTGGAAGATCGGCTGGCCCTTGGCTGCGTACTGCCCGTCGTCCACCAGTTGGCGGGCAACCACGCAATCGCAGGGGCTGGTGAGGGTGCCAGACAGCTGCTTGCCGAACAGTTCCTCGATCTTCGCCGGCTCCAGTTGCGCGTCGTCCAGGTTGCCCTTGAGCATGTCCAGCATGCTGGTGGTGAAGCTGGCCAGTGGTGCGCCCTTGGCAATCTGCCCACCGCTGTCGACCAGGCTGCTCACGGTGCCGTCGCGCGGCATGGTGACGGTGGTGGTCGGTACCGCGACCACACCGGCTTCGGCGTGGCTGACGAAGTACATGCCGTACAGCGACTTGGCGACAAAGCCGAAAGCCGCGACGCCGACCACGAATACGCCGAGGGTGACGGTGACTGCCTTGAGTCGGCCGAAGGCGCTCAGGCCCGACCCACCGTCTTTCTGCTTGCGTGCCTTGGTGAAATTGTCGCGCTGCAAGGTGCTCAGCACATCGCCGATGCTGATCAGCTCGCCCGACAGGTGGCTGGTGATGATGTGCCGCAAGGTGGCGATGTCGCGTGGTTCAAGGTTCTGGAACTGCGCACCGGTCCGGCCATTGTCCGGGTTGTACGAGCGCACCTGGAACTCGATGTCGATCGACAGGCCCAGGTTGTCGACCACGAACTGCAGGCGCCCGCGCAGTACTTCGCCCACCGACAGTTGCTGCTTGGTGTGGAAGCTCAGGCCACCGGCGGAAAGGTCGTCGACCTTCACTTCATGGGTTTGGCGCTGGGCGTCCAGGAAACGCAGCTTGGCGGGAATGCGCACCCGGGCGTGTTGGCGCTGGGCTTCGGACTCATGCACGACATTGACGTTCACGGCGGTATTCATGGGGGTTTGTTCCTGTTAGATCCGATCCGGGTTGGGCTCACACGACCATGAACAGCACAGCAACGAAGATGCTGGCAGCCGAGAAGGTCATGGTCCGCGAGGACCAGGTGTTGAACCATTGTTGAAAGCTGGCGAGGTCACGCTTGAGGGCAGTGGGCTGACGCGTCCACGACTGCTTGTCGAGGCGGAAGAACACGTAGATCTTCATCAGCGCGCCGATGATCTGGTTGTAATAGAGAATCAGCGGGTAGGCCGGGCCTACGTTGTGGCCGGAGCACAGCAGCATGATGGTGAGGATCAGGCGGGTGATGCCGATCCACAGCAGGTACACCAGCAGGAAGGCCAGGCCGAACTTGAGGCTGGCGATCACCGCCACCGTCAGCCCTAGCAGGCTGGTCCACATCGACACGCGCTGGTCGAACAGAACGATGCTGGTGAACAGCCCGAGGCGGCGCAGGCCCAGGCCCAATGCACGGGAGTTCTGCCGCAGGTTGTTGCCGTACCAGCGGTACATCAGCTTGCGGCTGGCCTTGAAGAAGCTCTTTTCTGGTGGGTGCTCGACCGTGTTGATGGCAGCGTCCGGCACGTAGAAGGTGTCGTAGCCCAGGCGCATCAGGCTGAACCAGCTGGATTTGTCGTCACCGGTAAGGAACTTGAAGCGGCCCAGGCGCCAGTGCATCAGCGAGTCGCTTTCAACGTCGGCGATGAACTCAGGGTTGGTCACCACGCTTGCGCGGAACATCGACATGCGCCCGGTCATGGTCAGCACGCGCTTGGACAGGGCCATGGAGCACATGTTGATGTGGCGCTGGGCGAAGCGCAGCTTGTGCCACTCGCTCATGATGTAGCCGCCGCGCACTTCGCAGAACTCGTTGGTGGTCAGGCCGCCGACGTTGGGGAACAGCTTGAACCACGGCACGGTCTTGCGTACCACACCATCGGCCAGCACGGTGTCGCCGTCGATCACGGCCACCACGGCGTTTTCGTCCGGCAGCATGCGCGAGATGGCGCGGAAGCCGTAGGCCAGGCCATCGCGTTTGCCGGTACCGGCAATGCGCACGATGTCCAGTTTCACATGGGCCGGCGGGTTGTACTTGGCCCACAGGCTTTTCACCAGCAGTTCATCGGACATCTCCACCAGCGAGCAGACCACGGTGGTAGGGAAGCCACAGTTGATCGCCTCGCGAATCACCGAGCTGTAAACCTGGGCCGTGGTCAGTGCCTCGATACGGAAGCTGGTCACCATCAGGTAGACATGCGATGGGTCGGTGGCATCGCCCATTTTCTGCACCTTGCGGCGCAGGTACGGGTACACGCCGTAAAGAAAGATCATGCCGCGGATGAAATGGGTGGCGCCCATGGAATAGCGCCAGATGCCGACTGCGCCGACCAGGAATATGAAGTGCTTCGATTGCGAGTCGAAGATATCGGCTGGCAGGGCCAGGGCGATCAGCATGAGCAGGCTCATGTAGAGCAGCCACCCGGCGCACTGCAACAGCACGGTCTGGAGCCTTTGCATGTTCAGCATCCGTCGAGAATTCGGGAAAGGGTGGGCGACGCAGGCTCGGCCGCGTCGCCCGGCCGAGGGCTTACCAGCAGATGCCTTCGGTACGGCTGGTGGTGCTGCTCGGTTTGCTCATGAAGCCGACCAGGTCGATCACCTGCTTGCCGGCTGGCGCTTGCTGGGCCAGCGTGCGGAACTGCTCGTCACGGTTGCCCAGGACGATGATGTCGGCGTTGTCGATCACCTGCTGGAGATCGGCATTGAGCAGCGACGACACGTGCGGGATCTTCGACTCGATGTAGTCCTTGTTGGCGCCATGCATGCGGGCGTACTGAACGTTCTCGTCAAAGATGTCCAACTGGTAGCCCTTGCCGATCAGGCGCTCGGCCAGTTCTACCAGCGGGCTTTCGCGCAGGTCATCGGTACCGGCCTTGAAGCTCAGGCCAAGCAGGGCGACCTTGCGCTTGTCGTGGGCTTCGATCAGTTCGAAGGCGTTTTGCACCTGCGATTCGTTGCTGCGCATCAGCGAGTCGAGCAGCGGGGCGCGCACGTCCAGGCTGGCGGCACGGTAGGTGAGGGCGCGCACGTCCTTGGGCAGGCATGAGCCGCCGAAGGCAAAGCCTGGGCGCATGTAGTACTGGGACAGGTTCAGTACCGTGTCCTGGCAGACCACGTCCATCACTTCACGCCCATCAACGCCTACCGCTTTGGCGATGTTGCCGATTTCGTTGGCGAAGGTGACTTTGGTGGCGTGCCACACGTTGCAGGTGTACTTGATCATCTCGGCCACTTCGATCGGCTTGCGGATGACCGGGGCGTCGAGTTCTTCGTACAGGGCTTGCAGGATGTCGCCACTGGCGCTGTCCAGTTCGCCGATGACGGTCATCGGGGGCTGGTCGTAGTCCTTGATCGCGGTGCTTTCACGCAGGAATTCCGGGTTTACCGCGACGCCGAAGTCGACGCCGGCTTGTTTGCCCGAGCAGTCTTCGAGGATCGGGATGACCACGTTCTTGACGGTACCCGGCAGCACGGTGCTGCGCACCACGATGGTGTGACGGCGGGTGGTGTCACGCAGTACGTAGCCGATCTCACGGCATACCGACTCAATGTACTCCAGGCCCAGGTCGCCGTTCTTCTTGCTGGGCGTACCCACGCAGATCATCGAAACGTCGCTGGCGCGGATGGCTTCGGCGAAGTCGGTAGTGCCGCGCAGACGGCCATTGGCGATGCCCTGTTGCAGCAGTGCTTCCAGGCCAGGTTCGACGATGGGCGACTTGCCCTGGTTGATCAGGTCAATCTTGGTGCTGGACACGTCCACACCGATCACTTCATGGCCACGCGCCGTCAGGCAGCCTGCACAGACTGCACCCACATAACCCAAACCAAAGATGCTGATACGCATCGCTATCACCTCATGTGTTTATCACGCCGACACCTCCGCAGAGAGTCGGGCTGGGTTGATTAACAACAGTTTTTCAGGCGCACGGATTCATGGCGAATGCACACTTGGCCGAGCGCAGGCAAAATAAATCCGGAGCGCACAAACTTATGCACTTAAAGTTGGCAGTCAAAAGCCATTAATAAAAAACGTGCCCTGGCATGCAGCCGTCTTTATTGCAATGCGCTACTTGGCACACTGCTGTGCTTGTTTTTTCAAGTGGATAAATCCTTTGAAATCAACCACTAGGACGATTTGTAAGGGACGCTTCTCTCCTGCATGGGCAAGGTTTTCGGGGGACCCCGTGCAACCTGTTGAAGTTACCAAGGCAGTGAGTAGATATCTGCCTCTGTCACCTGTAAGTCATCTCTCACAGCCCGTAGGCAGGAAAATCGTTACGGCACTATGAGCGATCTGCCGCATAAGAAGTTCCTGAGTGGGTTTCGACCGGATGAAAGATTTCTAAATATTTATTCAGTTGTCGGCAGTTTCAATTTGATAGCACGCGGGTAGTTCACCCCCGTGTATAAAGGGTGAAACTGTAACGGGATATTTTTATGCCAGCATCCGAAAAAAATTTTCAGAATTCGTCAAAAAAGGTATGAACGGTCTTATGGCGTTTTGCGATAAAGGTAGGGGTGATGTTTTTCTGGCGCCGAAATCGTGACGTGATGGCGATTTGCATCGAGCCCCAAATCGGGGCGGAGGGGAGGTTTAATGGCAGCAGGCTCTTCGCGGCCAAGGCCTGCTGCCACCTGGGGCGCGCTGAGCTCCCGGCCCGCGCAATCCCTGTGGCAGCGGCTTTAGCTGCGAAGAGGGCGTCACAGGATCAATCCGAGGGATGATCCCGCAAAAACACCAGATGATCAGCCTTTGACTGCTCGGCACTGTAGTAGTACCCCTGCACATCGAACTGCTTGAGCTGTTCCGGGTCGCTGATGCGCTGCTGGATAACGAAGCGGCTCATCATGCCGCGGGCTTTCTTGGCGTAAAAGCTGATGATCTTGTACTGACCGCTCTTCAAGTCCTTGAAGTCGACATTGATCACTCGGGCCTTCAGTGCGCTGCGTTTCACTGCACTGAAGTACTCGTTGCTGGCCAGGTTCAGCAGCACGTCATCGCCTTGTTCGGCCAGGGCCTGGTTCAGCCATTCACTGATGCGTGTGCCCCAGAAGGCATACAAGTCCTTGCCGCGGGCGTTGGCCAGCTTGGTGCCCATTTCCAGGCGATAGGGTTGCATCAGGTCCAGCGGACGCAGCAGGCCGTACAGACCCGAAAGCATGCGCAGGTGGTCTTGCGCGTAGCTGAAGTCGTCCTCGCCCAGGCTCTCTGCGTCGAGGCCGGTGTACACATCACCCTTGAACGCCAGCAGTGCCTGCTTGGCATTGGCCGGGGTGAAGTCCGGGGTCCAGCTGCCGAAGCGGGCGGCGTTCAGGCCCGCGAGCTTGTCGGACAGGTGCATCAGTTCGCTGATCTGCGCAGGCGACAGCTCGCGCAGCTGCTGGATCAGTACCTGTGAGTCGTCCAGGTACTGGGGCAGGGTGAAACGTTCGGTCACAGGCTTGGTGTCGTAGTCGAGGGTCTTGGCGGGTGAAATCACCGTCAGCATCGGGTCGGCTCCTGGCATCGTTGACCCAAGATTCTACGGGCTGGGCGGTGCAAGTCCAAACTATGGCGACGATAGTCACAGACCATGGCCGGCGCAGGCGCTATAGTTCGCGTTTTGTCGATGCGGAGCCCTCCACCGTGCGCATTGCCTTTGCCTTGCTGGCCGCGCTGCTGAGCCTTGCCGTGCAAGCCGCCCCTTCACCCCAGGTAAGCCTGGATCGCAGCCTGTGGCCCGAGCAACTGAACAGCCCGGCGCTGTTCGATGTGGCTTCGCGGGCCGAGATCCTCTCGTTTGCGCAGGTACTGCATGAAAGCGAGTTGCTGGACGACGCGGCGCTGGCGGCGCGGCTAGGCTTGCGGCAGATCAACCTGCAAAAGGTGCGTCTTGTGCGCGCGCGCCTGTGGCAGCGCCTGTGGCAGGGGTATGAGCAGGCGCAGCGCAGCTGCGAGCAGGATGCCTCATTCTGCTACCCGGTAACTTCAATGGCAGATTTACGTACGCAGGCAGCAACGTTCGCGGCCGATGTCGGCACGTTCTATACAAACTGGATTGAGCCGAGCCACCAGTTCCACGTGCGTTACCTGGACGAGCAGCTGCGCAAGGCCGCCTTGCTGCCGCAGACCAGCAGCGAGGTGGAGCGGCTGTCTGCGCGGGAGCGCACTGGCGATGAACTGAACGACCGTATGTTCTTGCTGACCTTTGTCGGCGGACCAGGGCCAGAGGGTGGTAACACCGATCTGCTTGCCGACTACCTGCGCCGGCAAAAGCTTCAAGCTACATTCTTCGTGCTGGGCAACCGCTTGCAGCAACGTCGTGACGCCGGGGCGGCAAATGCCTTGCGCCAGCTCTACCGCGGGCAGTGTGTAGGCATCCAAGGCTGGGAATACCGTTCCCATGCCCAATGGACGGGCTGGCAGGACTCGCTGCGGCGTAGCCAGGCACGGGTGCAGGCTGACCTGCCGGCACAGTACGTGCCGTTGTTCCGGCCACCGTATGGGCAGCGCCGGGCCGATGGCGAGGCGTTCATGGCCCGCCAGCAACTGCGCGTGTCGTTGTGGGATATCGATGCCCTGGACGATGGCGCGCTGAGCGCAGAGGCCTCTGCGCAGCGGGTGCTGACCCTGATGCTGTTGTGGCGCAAGGGCGTGATCCAGCTCCATGACAGCCTGCCCAAGGCTCAGCCAGCGGTAGAGTGGTTGCTGCGAAATACTGCCCAGAGCGGCATCGGCTGGGCGGATTGCCGGGAATATGCTTATCGCGAACAGGGGTATGACTTCTGAGCGTAGCCCCCTCTGGCGCTGTCGCCAAGGCCTCTTCGTCAATCGGAAAAATAAAGTTCAAAAACACGTAAAAATGCTTTTTACGGTCATGGTTTTTGCGGTATGAAGAAACCAGACAGCCGATTCCTGCAGCACAGGTGGCGTCATCCAGGCCCACCTAGCCAGGTTCGCTTCCCGCCCGTAACAACGCGGATACGGGGAGAACGGTAGTCACTTTGCGGCGCAACAGACCGTGCCGTATGGCTTCGACATAAGGTGACCGAGTATGGATGACCAAGGACGCAACCCTTCCTCCAGCAAGCCAATCCTGTATGTGCTCGATACCAACGTCCTGATTCACGACCCCAACGCATTACTCAACTTCGAGGAGCACCACGTCGCCATTCCGATGACGGTGCTGGAGGAACTCGACAAGCTCAAGACCGGCAAACAGACCATCGCCGCCGAATGCCGCCAGGCCATCCGCCTGATCGACCAGACCCTCGGCGACGCCTCGCCCAACGATGTCGAGCAGGGCGTACCGATCCAGCGCAACAAGAGCGGGCCCAAGGGGTTTCTGTCCATCCTGATGACCCCGCGCAACGAGCCGAACAAGCTGCTGCCGGAAACCCTCAACGACAACATCATCATCAACCAGCTGCTCGAAGTACGGGCGCGGCGCACCGACCTGGACGTGGTGCTGGTCACCAAAGACATCAACATGCGCCTCAAGGCGCGCGCCTGTGGCATTGCGGCCGAGGATTACAGCACCGACCAGCTGGTCGACGACGTGTCCTTGTTGTCCAAGGGCTACCATTCGGTCACCGGTTCGTTCTGGGACCGCGTCAGCAAGGTCGATACCCGCCAGGAGCGCGGCCGCACCTGGCATCGGGTGCAGATGATCGACAACCTGCCTGCGGTGCACATCAACGAGTTCATTATCGATGAGCAGGGCTTTGTCGGCTGGATCAAGGGCATCCGCAACGATGAGCTGCTGTTGCTCGACCTGCACCAGGAGCCACTGCTGCACCAGGAAGCCTGGGGGCTGAAGCCTCGTGACATCCACCAGAGCCTGGCACTGTTTGCCCTGCTCGACCCGGATATCCACCTGGTCAACCTGACCGGCGCAGCCGGGTCCGGCAAAACCATTCTGGCCCTGGCCGCAGCCATCGAGCAGACCATGGTCAGCAAGCGCTACCGGCGCATCATCGCTACCCGCAGCGTGCAGGGGCTGGACCAGGAGATCGGCTTCCTGCCGGGTACCGAGGCCGAGAAGATGGAGCCGTGGCTGGGCGCCATCACCGATAACCTCGAAGCTTTGCACATGGATGACGAAAGCACCCATGGCAGCGTGGAGTACATCCTCGAGCGCGTGCCACTGCAGTTCAAGTCGCTGAACTACATCCGAGGCCGTAGCTTCCAGCAGAGCCTGATCCTGATCGACGAGTGCCAGAACCTGACGCCGCACCAGATGAAAACCATCATCACCCGTGCCGGCTCCGGGTCCAAGGTGGTCTGCCTGGGTAACCTGGCGCAGATCGACACCCCCTACCTGTCCGCGACCAGCTCGGGCCTGACCTACCTGACCGAGCGCTTCAAGGACTTCCCCCACGGCGTGCACATCACCCTGCAGGGCGTGCCCCGCTCGGTGCTGGCCGAGTACGCCGAGTCGCATCTGTAACCGTCACCGCCGGGCGGTTAGCCGCCCGGCCTTCCCTTGCAGGAGCAGCCTTGTCCTGCGAAGAGGCCATTACAGGCAGGGCTATTTTCCAGTCATGCTGGCCCTTTCGCAGCACAAGGCTGCTCCTACAGGTGATGTGCATGCCTCATACCTCTGCTCAAACCTGACCCACAGGTTTACACTGCCAGTTCCCTTCACAGGAGCAGAGCAGTGCTGACACATCTTGATTCCCAGGGGCGGGCCAACATGGTCGACGTCACTGAAAAGGCCGTGACCGAGCGCGAGGCCACTGCCGAGGCGCGGGTGCGCATGTTGCCGCAGACCTTGCAGATGATCGTCGACGGGGAGCATCCCAAGGGCGACGTGTTCGCCGTGGCGCGCATTGCCGGGATCCAGGCGGCGAAGAAGACCAGCGACCTGATCCCGCTTTGCCACCCGCTGATGCTGACCAGCGTCAAGGTCGAGCTCAGTGCCGAGGGCCAGGACGCCGTGCGGATTGTCGCCCGTTGCAAGCTGGCCGGGCAGACCGGCGTGGAGATGGAGGCGCTGACCGCTGCCAGCGTTGCCGCGCTGACGATCTATGACATGTGCAAGGCTGTGGACAAGGGCATGGTCATCGAACAGGTACGCCTGCTGGAAAAGCTCGGCGGCAAAAGTGGCCACTACAAGGTGCAGGCATGATGAAGGTCAAGGTGATGTACTTCGCCCGCTACCGCGAACTGCTGGGTGTGGATGGCGAGCGTGTAGAGGGCGCGTTCAAGGTGCTGGACGATGTGCGCCAGGCCCTGGTGGGCAAGGGTGGGCACTATGCGGTGCTGGCTGAGCAGAACCTGATGTGCGCGCGCAACGAAGAGCTGTGCAAGCTCGATGAGCCACTGCAAGAGGGTGATGAAGTGGCGTTCTTCCCGCCGGTGACCGGAGGCTGAACATGGCAGTGCGAGTGCAACACGGCGCGTTCGACCCAGGGGCCGAGGTGAATGCCATGCATGCGGCCAATGTTGGCGTGGGCGCGGTGGTCGGTTTTGTTGGCTATGTGCGGGATTTCAACGATGGCCGCGAAGTGGCGGGGATGTTCCTTGAGCACTACCCGGGCATGACCGAAAAGGCGCTGGCCAAGATCGTGGTCGAGGCCGAGCAGCGCTGGCCGTTGCTCAAGGTGGAGGTTTTGCACCGCATCGGTGCGCTGGAACCGGGCGAGCCGATCGTGTTTGTTGGCGTGGCCAGTGCCCATCGGCAGGCGGCGTTCGAGGCCTGCAACTTCATCATGGACTACCTGAAGACCCGGGCGCCGTTCTGGAAGAAGGAAAATACCCAGGAAGGGCCGCGGTGGGTTGAAGGCAAGCAGAGTGACCAGGATGCGGCGGGGCGCTGGTAGATTGCTGTCTGATGGCCGGGGCTTTGCCCCGGTTCGCGGGGCAAGCCCGCTCCCACAGGTTCTTTGCTGAACCCAAGGGCAGCGGAAAATCTGTGGGAGCGGGCTTGTCCCGCGAAGAGGCCGGCACAGGTCAGTGGTGTTTGCGCGGCACTGGCTTTAGCAGTTCATCGGGCGGCATTTCGCACTTGATCTTGCGCCCAGAAGGAAAATACGCAGGAAGGGCCGCGGTGGGTTGAAGGCAAGCAGAGTGACCAGGATGCGGCGGGGCGCTGGTAGATTGCTGTCTGATGGCCGGGGCTTTGCCCCGGTTCGCCGTGCAAGCCCGCTCCCACAGGTTCTTTGCTGAACCCAAGGGCAGCGGAAAATCTGTGGGAGCGGGCTTGTCCCGCGAAGAGGCCGGCACAGGTCAGTGGTGTTTGCGCGGCACCGGCTTTAGCAGTTCATCGGGCGGCATTTCGCACTTGATCTTGCGCCCCAGCAGCTCTTCGATCGCCGGCAACTGGTACGAGTCATCCTCCCCGGCAAAACTGATCGACACGCCACTGGCCCCCGCGCGGCCGGTACGGCCAATGCGGTGCACGTAGTCGTCCGGGTCTTCTGGCAGGGTGAAGTTGATCACGTGGCTGATACCATCGATATGGATGCCACGCCCGGCCACGTCGGTGGCCACCAGCACCGTGATGCGCCCTTCGCGGAAGTTTTCCAGGGTGCGGATGCGCTTGTGCTGGGGCACATCGCCCGACAGCTGGGCGGCATTGATGCCGTCGCGCACCAGTTTTTCCTCGATGCGCCGCACTTCGTCCTTGCGGTTGGCAAACACCATCACCCGTTCCCAGTTGTTCTGGGTCACCAGGTTGTACAGCAGCTTGTATTTGTCGCTACCCGCCACTGCATACACGTGCTGCTCGACCGTTTCGCTGGCCACGTTTTCCGGCTCGATCTCGACGATGGCCGGGTTGGTGGTCCACTGCTTCGCCAGGTTCATCACGTCGTCGGTGAAGGTGGCGGAGAACAGCAGGGTCTGGCGCTCGCTTTTCGGTGGTGTCTGGCGAATGATCTGGCGCACCTGTGGGATGAAACCCATGTCGAGCATGCGGTCGGCTTCGTCCAGCACCATCACCTCGACCATGTCCAGGTGCACTTCGCCGCGCTGGTTGAAGTCCAGCAGGCGGCCCGGGGTGGCCACCAGGATGTCGCAGTGGCGTGCTTCAAGGGCTTTGAGCTGCTTGTCGAAGTCCATGCCGCCAACAAAGCTCATGACGTTCAGGCCGGTGTACTTGGTCAGCGCCACGGCGTCCTTGGCGATCTGCACCACCAGCTCGCGGGTAGGGGCGATGATCAGCGCGCGTGGCTCGCCCATGTAGCGTTCCTTGGGCGGTGGCGTCTGCTGCAGTTGGGAAATGATCGAGATCAGGAACGCCGCAGTCTTGCCGGTACCTGTCTGGGCCCGGCCAATGGCGTCCTGACCACGCAGGGTATACCCCAGCACCTGCGCCTGGATCGGCGTGCAGTACGGGAAGCCCAGGTCGTGGATGGCGTGCATCAGCTCGTTGGACAGCTTGAAGTCGTGGAAGCGGGTCTTGCCTTCCTGCGGCTCGACCACGAAGTCTTCCGGTTTCCACAGGCTGGCCTGTGGCTTGGGCTTGCGCTCGCGACGCGGTTTGTCCTTGGCCGCTTTGTCGGCAGGTGGCGTAGCAGCAGCGGGTTGTTCAGCCTTTGGGGCGGGGTTGGCATGCGCTACGGCCGGTTTTGCTGCGGGCCGGGCCTCGCTGGCGGGTGCGGGCGCAGGCGGTGCCACGCTGGCAGCAGGAGCAACGGCGTGTGGCGCGGCGTCTCCCTTGCCGAATATTTTCTTGAGTGCTTTGAGCACGATCGTCTCATCAACTGATTAAGGAATGTACGCCTGGCAGTGTAATGCAAGATCCGGGCGCGGCGTAGTGGAATACTCCCACAACTACAAGAGAGCCAGCCTATTGCAGCTGTTTGCTCAACCATTCGTAGATGTCGTTCAGTTCTTCGACCACCACTTCGTGTTCCATCGGGTATTCGTGCCAGCGGGCGGCGACGCCCCAGGTGTTCAGGTACTCGAAAGCGGTGCGGCCCATGGACGGGATCACCACCGGGTCATGCACGCCATGCAGGCACAGGGCCGGGGTGCGCTGTTGGCAGGCACTCAACTGGTGCTGGTCGTTGAAGGTGGGGGCATAGGTGGACAGGGCAATCACCCCACCCAGTGCTTCTTGCCACTTTATATAGGCAGTGTGCAGCACCACCGCGCCACCTTGGGAAAAACCGGCCAGGAAGATACGGGACAGGTTGATGCCTTTGGCCTGCTCGGCCTTGATCAGGGCAACCACTTGCTCGGCTGACGCTTCCAGCTGCGCTTCGTCAATGGCGCGGGCCGGGGTCATGGCCTTGATGTCATACCAGCTGGGCATGGCATAACCGCCATTTATGGTGACTGGCCGGGTCGGGGCCTGGGGCATGATGAACCGGGTGCTGAGCAGGCGCTCCTGCATGAATTCGGCTACCGGTAGGAAGTCGTAACGGTCGGCCCCCAAACCGTGCAACCAGATCACACAGGCATCAGCGGTTTTCTGTGGTTCGAGAATCAGCGGGTTGGTCATGACTGCTCCGAAAGTGTGCGGGTCTTGTTATGGCGTGCGTGAAAAGAAGGCGCTGGAAATGATTGTCGGAAAAAGAATGTCGCAACGATACAACTTTCCCCACTTGACGAGCGCTTAAACGCTACAGCCAGAGAATCTGGTACGCGCTTTGCAATTCAATCTGCGATGCAAAGGGCAGGCCGAAACGGTAACACCCTTTGCACGCGAAGGCTGTCACAGAACAGTCCATTGCGCCAAGTGACCCAATAACAAGCCAATATGGGTCGGATACGCCTCAAAAGGGTGCGGTGCAATTCCGGCTCGATACAACAAGAGCGATTTGGAGGTTGTGAATGAAGATGTTGAAAACCACCCTGGCAGTCCTGACCGCTGCCGCCGCACTGGGCGCCGTGAGCAATGCCCAGGCCGGCGCCACCCTCGATGCGGTCAAGAAGAAGGGCTTCGTCCAGTGTGGCGTGAGCGACGGTCTTCCGGGCTTCTCGGTACCTGATGCGCAAGGCAAGATCGTCGGTATCGACGCCGATGTCTGCCGCGCCGTGGCCGCTGCCGTGTTCGGCGACGCGACCAAGGTCAAGTTCAGCCAGCTCAACGCCAAGGAACGCTTCACCGCCCTGCAGTCGGGCGAGGTCGACGTGCTGTCGCGCAACACCACCTGGACCAGCTCGCGCGATGCCGGCATGGGCCTGGTGTTTGCCGGTGTCACCTACTACGACGGGGTTGGCTTCCTGGTCAACAAGAAGCTGGGTGTATCCAGCGCCAAAGAGCTCGATGGCGCAACCATCTGTATCCAGGCCGGTACCACCACCGAGTTGAACGTGTCGGACTTCTTCCGCGCCAATAACCTGAAGTACACCCCGATCACCTTCGACACCTCGGACGAAAGCGCCAAGTCGCTGGAGTCGGGCCGTTGCGACGTGCTGACCTCGGACAAGTCGCAGCTGTTTGCCCAGCGTTCCAAGCTGGCCGCGCCGACCGACTACGTGGTACTGCCGGAAACCATCTCCAAGGAGCCACTGGGCCCGGTGGTGCGCAAAGGCGACGAGGAGTGGTTCAGCATCGTCAAGTGGACCCTGTTCGCCATGCTCAACGCCGAAGAGGCAGGCATCACCTCGAAAAATGTCGAGGCCGAAGCCAAGGGCACCAAAAACCCTGACGTCGCCCGCCTGTTGGGTGCGGATGGTGAGTACGGCAAGGACCTCAAGCTGCCCAAAGACTGGGTAGTACAGATCGTCAAGCAAGTCGGCAACTACGGTGAAGTGTTCGAGAAGAACCTGGGCCAGAGCACCGACCTGAAGATCGACCGTGGCATGAACGCCCTGTGGAACAACGGCGGCATCCAGTACGCGCCACCCGTGCGCTGATGGTTGCACCCTGCGGCGGCATCCCGCCGCTGCAGGCTGTTCGAATCCCTACTGTCCGGGGCACTTCATGCAAAATCAAATCGGCGCACCCAAGGGCTTGTCCCTTAACGATCCGCGTGTGCGCGCGTGGCTGTTCCAGATCCTCACGATCGTCTTCGTGGTCGGCCTGGGCTGGTACCTGTTCCACAACACGCAAACCAACCTGCAACACCGGGGTATCACCTCGGGCTTCGACTTCCTCGACCGCAGTGCCGGCTTCGGCATCGCCCAGCACCTGATCCCCTATGTGGAATCCGACAGTTATGCGCGGGTGTTCGTCATCGGCCTGCTCAATACCCTGCTGGTCACCTTCATCGGCGTCATCCTGGCGACGGTTCTGGGCTTCATCATTGGGGTGGCTCGCCTGTCACCGAACTGGATGATCAACAAACTGGCGACCGTGTATGTGGAAACCTTCCGCAACATTCCGCCGCTGCTGCAGATCCTGTTCTGGTACTTCGCCGTGTTCCTGACCCTGCCGGGACCGCGCGGCAGCATCAACATCGACGATATGTTCTTCATCAGCAACCGTGGCCTGAACATGCCGGGCGCGTCCATGGCCGATGGCTTCTGGCCGTTCGTCGTTGCCTTGGGGGTGGCGATTGCCGCCACTGTCGTGATGGTGCGCCTGGCCAACAAGCGCTTCGATGAGACCGGCGTGCCGTTCCACAAGTTCTGGGGGGGGCTGGCGCTACTGCTCGTCATCCCGGGCCTGAGCGTGCTGTTGTTCGGCAGCCCGGTAAGCTGGGAGGTGCCGCAGCTCAAGGGCTTCAACTTCGTCGGTGGCTGGGTGCTGATCCCCGAACTGCTGGCGCTGACCTTGGCGCTGACTATCTACACGGCAGCTTTCATCGCTGAAATCGTGCGTTCTGGCATCCGTTCGGTCAGCCATGGCCAGACCGAGGCCGCGCGCTCGCTGGGCCTGCGCGAGGGCCCGACCCTGCGCAAGGTGATCATTCCCCAGGCACTGCGGGTGATCATTCCGCCGCTGACCAGCCAGTACCTGAACCTGGCGAAGAACTCGTCGCTGGCGGCCGGTATCGGCTACCCGGAGATGGTCTCGCTGTTCGCCGGCACCGTGCTCAATCAGACCGGCCAGGCTATCGAGGTGATCGCCATCACCATGAGTGTCTATCTCGCCATCAGCATCAGCATTTCGCTGCTGATGAACTGGTACAACAAGCGCATTGCGCTGATCGAGCGGTGAGGATACGCCTGTGAATGCCCATGTTTTCAAACCCGATATGCCGCCACCGGTGAAAACCGTCGGCGTGCTCGCATGGATGCGTGCCAATCTGTTCTCCAGCTGGCTCAACACGCTGTTGACCCTGTTCGCCATCTACCTGGTATGGCTGATCGTACCGCCGCTTGTTCAGTGGGCGTTGATCGACGCCAACTGGGTCGGCACCACACGCGCCGACTGCACCAAGGAGGGCGCCTGCTGGGTGTTCGTGCAGCAGCGCTTTGGCCAGTTCATGTACGGCTACTACCCGGCCGAGCTGCGCTGGCGGGTGGACCTGACGGTGTGGCTTGCCGTCATCGGCGCTGCGCCGCTGTTCATCAAGCGCTTCCCGCGCAAGGCCTTCTACGGCCTGGGCTTCCTGGTGCTGTACCCGGTACTGGCCTACACCCTGCTGCACGGTGGGTACCTGGGCCTGGAGAGCGTACCGACCAGCCAGTGGGGCGGGCTGATGCTGACCCTGGTGATTGCCACCGTGGGTATCGTCGGCGCCTTGCCACTGGGCATCCTGCTGGCCCTGGGCCGGCGTTCGAGGATGCCGGCCGTGAAGGTGGTGTGCGTGACCTTCATCGAGTTCTGGCGCGGCGTGCCATTGATCACCGTGCTGTTCATGTCGTCGGTGATGCTGCCGTTGTTCCTGCCCGAAGGCATGAGCTTCGACAAGCTGCTGCGGGCGATGATCGGCGTGATCCTGTTCCAGTCGGCGTATATCGCCGAGGTGGTGCGCGGTGGTTTGCAGGCCATCCCCAAGGGCCAGTACGAAGCTGCCGCCGCCATGGGCCTGGGCTATTGGCGTTCGATGGGCCTGGTGATTCTGCCGCAAGCGCTCAAGCTGGTGATTCCCGGCATCGTCAACACCTTCATTGCCCTGTTCAAGGACACCAGCCTGGTGATCATCATCGGCCTGTTCGACCTGCTGAACAGCGTCAAGCAAGCCGCCGCCGACCCGGCCTGGCTGGGCATGGCTACCGAGGGCTATGTGTTCGCCGCCCTGGTGTTCTGGATTTTCTGTTTCGGTATGTCCCGCTACTCCATGCACCTGGAGCGCAAGCTGGACACTGGCCACAAGCGTTAGGAGTTTCGAAATGAGTGAAGCGATCAAGCAGCCTGCCGGCCCCGAAGGCATCATCCAGATGCAGGGTGTGAACAAGTGGTACGGCCAGTTCCATGTGCTCAAGGACATCAACCTGAACGTGCGCCAGGGCGAGCGCATTGTGCTGTGCGGGCCATCCGGCTCGGGCAAGTCCACCACCATCCGTTGCCTCAACCGCCTGGAAGAGCACCAGCAGGGGCGCATCGTGGTCGATGGCGTCGAGCTGACCAACGACCTCAAGCAGATCGAGGCCATCCGCCGTGAAGTGGGCATGGTGTTCCAGCACTTCAACCTGTTCCCGCACCTGAGCATTCTGGAAAACTGCACCTTGGCGCCGATGTGGGTGCGCAAGATGCCGCGGCGCAAGGCCGAGGAAATTGCCATGCATTATTTGGAGCGCGTGCGTATTCCCGAGCAGGCGCACAAGTACCCGGGGCAGTTGTCGGGTGGCCAGCAGCAGCGTGTGGCGATTGCCCGTGCGCTGTGCATGAAGCCGAAGATCATGCTGTTCGACGAGCCGACCTCGGCGCTGGACCCTGAAATGGTCAAGGAAGTGCTCGATACCATGGTGGGCCTGGCCGAAGACGGCATGACCATGCTCTGCGTGACCCACGAGATGGGTTTTGCCCGCACCGTGGCGAACCGGGTGATCTTCATGGACAAGGGGGAGATTGTGGAGCAGGCGGCGCCGGATGACTTCTTCGACCGGCCGCGCAGTGACCGGACCCGGTTGTTCCTGAGCCAGATCCTGCATTGATGCTGTTTGGGCTGCGCGGCAGCCCTTCACGGGCACGCCCGCTCCCACAGGTTTAGCGCTGGCTTTGGAGCCAGCGTAGTTCCTGTGGAAGCGCGCGTGCCCGCGAAGGGCCGCAACGCGGCCCTGGGTTTATTTCTCTTCCTGGCTGGCAGCCGGCGCCGGCGGCGGCCGCAGCCCCACCTCGGCAACCAGCTTCAACTGCTGCCCATTGCGCATCACCTCGATGGTGATCTTCTCGTTGGGTTTGATCCGCGCCACTTGGTTCATCGACTTGCGGCCATCACCGGCCGGTTCGCCGTTGATGCTCAGGATCACGTCACCCAGTTGCAACCCGGCCTTGGCCGCCGGGCCTTCGCGGAAAATACCTGCAACCACGATACCCGGGCGGTCCTTCATGCCGAACGATTCGGCCAGCTCCTGGCTCAGCGGTTGCACCTCGATGCCCAGCCAGCCACGGATCACCTGGCCGTGCTCGACGATCGACTTCATTACCTCCAGTGCCAGTTTCACCGGGATGGCGAAGCCAATGCCTTGTGAACCGCCGGACTTGGAGAAAATCGCGGTGTTGATGCCAACCAGGTTGCCATTGGCATCGACCAGCGCGCCGCCCGAGTTGCCGGGGTTGATCGCTGCGTCGGTCTGGATGAAGTCTTCGTAGTTGTTCAGGCCCAGCTGGTTACGGCCGGTAGCGCTGATGATACCCATGGTCACGGTCTGGCCAACACCAAACGGGTTGCCGATGGCCAGCGACACGTCGCCGATGTGAATGGTGTCCGAACGGCCTATGGTGATCGCCGGCAGGTTCTTCAGGTCAATCTTCAGCACCGCCAGGTCGGTTTCCGGGTCGCTGCCGATCACGCGGGCCAGGGTTTCGCGGCCATCTTTCAGGGCCACGACGATCTGGTCGGCGCCGCTGGTGACGTGGTTGTTGGTCAGCAGGTAGCCCTCGGGGCTCATGATCACCGCCGAGCCCAGGCTCGACTCCCAGCGGCGCTGCTTGGGCAGGTTATCGCCGAAGAAGCGGCGGAACTGCGGGTCTTCGAACAGCGGATGTGCACTCTTGTTCACCACCTTGGTGGTGTACAGGTTGACCACTGCAGGGGCAGCCAGTGTCACGGCGTCGGCGTACGACACCGGGCCTTGCATGATCCGCGTGGTCTGCGGTGCCTGTTGCAGGTTGACGTCCTGGCTGGGCAGGCCTACCCACTCCGGGAAGCGCTGGATGATCAGCATGGCGATCAGTACGCCGGTAAGCAGGGGCCAGCCAAAGTAACGCAAAGCCTTGAACATGAACGAATCCTGGAAAGAGCGAGGGCCAGTGGCCGCGCAGTGGGGCATGAGCGCGCGGGATCATACACCGGTTCCCCCAGTGCCGGCGACGGCCCATAATGGCCGGCATTATACGGGCGTTCCATTGGCGTTGCGCCCGAGAAAAGCGCAGTTTTCGAGGAGATTTTCATGGCCGTCGCTCTAAACACCCTGGTCGAGGAAGCCGAGCGTTACCTGGGCAGCGCGAAGATCCAGGATTATTGCCCCAATGGCCTGCAAGTAGAGGGCCGGCCGCAGGTCAGCCGTATCGTCAGTGGTGTTACCGCCAGCCAGGCGTTGCTGGATGCTGCGGTCGAGGCCCAGGCCGACCTGGTGCTGGTGCACCATGGTTACTTCTGGAAGGGTGAGAACCCGTGCATCACCGGTATCCGCCAGCGTCGTCTGAAAACCTTGCTGAACAACGACATCAGCCTGCTGGCGTTTCACCTGCCGCTGGATGTTCACCCGGAGGTGGGCAACAACGTGCAGCTGGCGCGGCAACTGGACATCACCGTCGAAGGGCCGCTGGACCCGGAGAACCCCAAGGTGGTCGGGTTGGTCGGCTCACTGGCCGAACCTGTGACTGCCCGCGATTTTGCCCGGCGGGTTCAGGAAGTGCTGGGGCGTGAGCCATTGCTGGTGGAGGGGGAGCAGATGATCCGCCGGGTCGGCTGGTGCACCGGTGGCGGGCAGGGTTACATCGACACGGCGATTACCGCCGGGGTGGACCTGTACCTGACCGGCGAGGCGTCGGAGCAGACCTATCACAGTGCGCGCGAGAATGGCGTCAGTTTCATTGCTGCCGGGCACCATGCCACCGAGCGTTACGGGGTGCAGGCACTGGGCGATTACCTGGCGCGGCGGTTTGCCGTGGAGCACCTGTTCATTGATTGCCCCAATCCCATTTGATATCAGCGTTGCCTGCTTCGCGGGCTCGCCCGCTCCCACAGGGATCGCACCAAGCCTGGGGGGGCAATACCTGTGGGAGCGGGCGAGCCCGCGAAAGGGCCGGGCCTGGCAGCCCAAACCCGCAGTCATATCGTTAGACCTTTTCGATCTAGCCCGCCTCCTAAATAGAAGCAGCCGCTGTGATAAAGTGGCTCGCTCGAACACGGCCCGCAGGCCGTCCATAAGATCGTTTTTCGTGAGTAGCCATGGTCGACAAACTGACGCACTTGAAACAGCTGGAGGCGGAGAGCATCCACATTATCCGCGAGGTGGCCGCCGAGTTCGACAACCCGGTGATGCTGTACTCGATCGGCAAGGATTCCGCCGTGATGCTGCACCTGGCGCGCAAGGCCTTCTTCCCGGGCAAGCTGCCGTTCCCGGTGATGCACGTCGACACCCAGTGGAAATTCCAGGAGATGTACAGCTTCCGCGACAAGATGGTCGAGGAAATGGGCCTGGAACTGATCACCCACGTCAACCCTGAGGGTGTGGCGCAGGGCATCAACCCGTTCACCCATGGCAGCTCCAAGCACACCGACATCATGAAGACCCAGGGCCTGAAGCAGGCACTGGACAAGCATGGTTTCGACGCCGCCTTTGGTGGCGCGCGCCGCGACGAAGAGAAGTCGCGGGCCAAAGAGCGTGTGTATTCGTTCCGCGACAGCAAGCACCGCTGGGACCCGAAGAACCAGCGCCCCGAGCTGTGGAACGTGTACAACGGCAAGGTCAACAAGGGCGAGTCGATCCGCGTGTTCCCGCTGTCGAACTGGACCGAGCTGGACATCTGGCAGTACATCTACCTAGAAGGCATCCCGATCGTGCCGCTGTACTTCGCCGCCGAGCGTGAAGTCATCGAGAAGAACGGCACCCTGATCATGATCGACGACGAGCGTATCCTCGAGCACCTCTCCGAGGAAGAGAAAGCCCGTATCGTCAAGAAGAAGGTGCGTTTCCGTACCCTCGGTTGCTACCCGTTGACGGGGGCTGTCGAGTCGGAAGCCGAAACGCTGACCGACATCATTCAGGAAATGCTCCTGACGCGCACTTCCGAGCGCCAGGGCCGGGTCATCGACCACGATGGCGCCGGTTCCATGGAAGACAAGAAACGTCAGGGCTACTTCTAATTTTCAGGGTTACTCCATGTCGCACCAATCCGATTTGATCAGCGAAGACATCCTCGCTTATCTGGCTCAGCACGAGCGCAAAGAACTGCTGCGTTTCCTCACCTGTGGCAACGTGGATGACGGCAAGAGCACCCTGATCGGGCGCCTGCTGCACGACTCGAAGATGATCTACGAGGACCACCTCGAAGCCATCACCCGTGATTCGAAGAAAGTCGGCACTACCGGCGAAGAAGTCGACCTGGCACTGCTGGTCGACGGCCTGCAGGCCGAGCGCGAGCAGGGCATCACCATCGATGTCGCCTACCGCTACTTCTCCACCGCCAAACGCAAGTTCATCATCGCCGACACCCCTGGCCACGAGCAGTACACCCGCAACATGGCCACCGGTGCGTCCACCTGTGACCTGGCGATCATCCTGGTCGATGCCCGCTATGGCGTGCAGACCCAGACCCGCCGCCACAGCTACATTGCCTCGCTGCTGGGCATCAAGCACATCGTGGTCGCAGTCAACAAGATGGACCTGAAGGGCTTCGATGAAGGCGTCTTCGAGTCGATCAAGGCCGACTACCTGAAGTTTGCCGAAGCCATCAACCTGACCCCGAGCAGCCTGCACTTCGTACCAATGTCGGCGCTCAAGGGCGACAACGTGGTCAACCACAGCGAGCAATCGCCGTGGTACGCCGGCCCGACGCTGATGGAAATCCTCGAAACCGTCGAGGTTGCGGCCGACCGCAACTTCACCGACCTGCGCTTCCCGGTGCAGTACGTGAACCGCCCGAACCTGAACTTCCGCGGCTTCGCCGGCACCATCGCCAGTGGCGTGGTGCACAAGGGCGACGAAATCGTCGTGCTGCCGTCGGGCAAGAGCAGCCGCGTCAAGTCCATCGTCACCTACGAAGGTGAGCTGGAAAACGCCGGCCCAGGCCAAGCCGTGACCCTGACCATGGAAGACGAGATCGACATCTCCCGTGGCGACCTGCTGGTACATGCCGACAACGTGCCGCCAGTGACCGATCAGTTCGACGCCATGCTGGTGTGGATGGCCGAGGAGCCAATGCTCCCGGGCAAGAAGTACGACATCAAGCGCGCCACCAGCTATGTGCCGGGCTCGATTGCCAGCATCACCCACAAGGTCGATGTGAACACCCTGGAGCAGGGCGCTGCCAGCGCGCTGCAGCTGAACGAGATCGGCCGCGTGAAGGTAGCGCTGGACACCTCGATCGCCCTGGACGGCTACGACAGCAACCGCACCACCGGTGCGTTCATTGTCATCGACCGCCTGACCAACGGCACCGTCGGTGCCGGCATGATCATCGCGCCACCCGTTCTGCCACACGGCAGCACCGGCCAGCATGGCAAGCAGGCCCACGTGTCTACCGAAGAGCGCGCCCTGCGCTTCGGCCAGCAGCCAGCCACCGTGCTGTTCAGCGGCCTGTCCGGCGCTGGCAAGAGCACCCTGGCCTATGCCGTGGAGCGCAAGCTGTTCGACATGGGCCGTGCGGTGTACGTGCTGGACGGCCAGAACCTGCGCCACGACCTGAACAAGGGCCTGCCGCAAGACCGCGCCGGCCGCACCGAAAACTGGCGCCGCGCCGCCCATGTGGCGCGCCAGTTCAACGAAGCCGGCCTGCTGACCCTGGCTGCGTTCGTGGCCCCGGATGCCGAAGGCCGCGAACAGGCCAAGGCCCTGATCGGCAAAGACCGCCTGGTGACGGTGTACGTACAGGCTTCGCCGCTGGCTTGCCGCGAGCGTGACCCACAAGGCTTGTACGCGGCCGGTGGCGACAACATCCCGGGCGAAAGCTTCCCGTTCGATGTGCCGCTGGATGCCGACCTTGTGATCGACACCCAGGCCACCAGCGTGGATGAAGGTGTGAAACTGGTGCTGGACGTGCTGCGTCAGCGCGGCGCGATCTAAGCGCTGGCCTGCAAGAAAAAACCCGCTTCGGCGGGTTTTTTTATGCGCGTAATCCTTGGGTTGTGCGGAGCCTTTAAGGCCAACCGCTTTGTTGAGAATCTGAAAGTTTGCGCGATCACTGTAGGAGCGGCTTTAGCCGCGAACACCGGCAGAGCCGGTGCCATGTACCGCCGCTGGCAAAGGTTCTTCGCTAAGCCTCTGAGCTGCATCCAGACCTGGCAGGCTAGTTAATTTTAATTCTGAACACTGCAAGACCCTTTGACGCTCTCCATTCCAAGACGCGCGCCATGACCTGCTCGGCGCATCTTCCCCGATCTTCCTCGGGGTAATAGATAAGGTCAGCGCCATCAGGATGTTCAACCACTTCGATAAAGTGTTCCAGCAATCGATCCTGCCAAGCACGCGAGCCTGTCGCCTGAATCAACGCCTCAACAATCAGCCGGAACTCATCGTATGAATAGTCGGCCAGGCAGTGTTTCAGCCTGATCACCATGGCGTCTCCGATGACAGCGCGTATTGCATGGCGCTCATGATCCGCAGGTTTTCAGCGTCGTACATCAACCCACCCCACTCGGGCGGGTTCAGCTGGCCTATCTGATAAGAACGCAGACCCTTTACCGTCTCATGGAATGGCGCCCGAGGGGGCCAGCCTTTCTTGAGGCGGTTGAGTTGGGCGGGGATGAATTGCTGGCTGTAGACTGGGTCTTCTGCGATCGCCAGCCAGAAGGATTGGGAGAAATGGTCGAAGCTGTGGAATGTCCGACCTTCGAGTTTACGGATGATGAATTCTGGAAGAAGGCTGGCCATAGAGTCGTCCCTGAGTTGAAGGCAGGGAAAGTGTGCCCGGGGACGAGTTTTTTTTATGTCAGAGGTAGGGGGTATGGAAGTAGGCACGTTCCTGATGATTAGAAGGAGATTTCTTAGATGTGCTTTCCTACACCGGATTTTCCGTTTTCTCGGATTTGTCTTAAATATGTTTCTCTGACACTGGTATCACCCGTTTCTCCTTCACCGCCTTGTAGGAAAAACTCGAATAGATCTCCTTCACTCCCGGCAGCCGCTGCAGCACTTCCCGGGTGAATTCCCCGAACGACTCCAGGTCCCGCGCCAGGATCTCCAGCAAAAAGTCATAGCGCCCGGAGATGTTGTGGCAGGCGACGATTTCGGGAATCTCCATCAGCCGCTGCTCGAACGCCAGCGCCATGTCCTTGGTGTGCGAGTCCATCATGATGCTTACGAACGCGGTCACGCCAAACCCCAGCGACTTGGGCGAGAGGATGGCCTGGTAGCCGGTGATGTAGCCGTTGTCTTCCAGCAGTTTGACCCGACGCCAGCAGGGCGAGGTGGTCAACGCTACCTGGTCGGCGAGTTCGGCAACGGTCAGGCGGGCATTGTCCTGCAAAGCGGCGAGCAGGGCGCGGTCGGTGCGGTCGAGGCTTGAAGGCATGTTTTGCCCTCCTGGTCCGTTGATTGTTGTTTTTATTCCAGCAAGCACGCAAATGCGTGGGCTATTTTGGAAAAAATCGGGCAGCTCGGTGGCATAAGCTTATAACAAACCACAAGAGGCTGTTGCCATGCGCGACTCCCATAACAACACCGGTTTTTCCACGCGGGCCATTCACCATGGCTACGACCCGCTTTCCCACGGAGGCGCCCTGGTGCCGCCGGTGTACCAGACCGCTACCTATGCCTTCCCCACTGTTGAATACGGCGCTGCTTGCTTCGCCGGGGAAGAGGCAGGGCACTTCTACAGCCGCATCTCCAATCCCACCTTGGCCTTGCTTGAGCAACGCATGGCCTCGTTGGAGGGCGGTGAGGCGGGATTGGCGCTGGCGTCGGGTATGGGCGCCATTACCTCGACCATCTGGACCCTGTTGCGCCCCGGTGATGAACTGATCGTCGGGCGCACCCTGTATGGCTGTACCTTCGCGTTTCTGCACCATGGGATTGGCGAGTTCGGAGTCAAGATTCACCATGTCGACCTCAATGACGCCAAGGCCCTCAAAGCGGCGATCAACAGTAAAACGCGGATGATCTACTTCGAAACGCCGGCCAACCCCAATATGCAACTGGTCGACATCGCAGCGGTGGTCGAGGCTGTACATGGGAGAGACGTGCTTGTGGTAGTCGACAACACCTACTGCACGCCGTACCTGCAGCGGCCACTGGAGCTGGGGGCGGACCTGGTGGTGCATTCGGCGACCAAGTACCTCAGCGGCCATGGCGACATCACCGCCGGCCTGGTGGTGGGGCGCAAGGCGTTGGTCGACCGGATTCGCCTGGAAGGGCTCAAAGACATGACCGGGGCTGTGCTGTCACCGCATGACGCTGCGTTGTTGATGCGGGGTATAAAGACCTTGGCGCTGCGCATGGACCGGCATTGCGCCAATGCCCTGGAGGTGGCGAAGTTCCTGGCCCGGCAGCCCCAGGTGGAATTGATTCACTATCCGGGCTTGCCGTCGTTTGCCCAGTACGACCTGGCACGGCGGCAGATGCGTTTGCCGGGCGGGATGATTGCCTTTGAGCTCAAGGGCGGTATCGAGGCCGGGCGGCGCTTCATGAATGCCCTGCAGCTATTTGCGCGGGCGGTGAGCCTGGGGGATGCCGAGTCGCTGGCGCAACACCCGGCGAGCATGACGCACTCCAGTTACACGCCCCAGGAGCGCGCCCATCACGGGATATCGGAGGGGCTGGTGAGATTGTCGGTTGGGCTGGAGGATGTGGAGGATCTGCTGCTGGATATCGAGGAGGCGCTGGGGCATCTGTAGAAGCGGCCTTGTGCCGCGAAAAGGGCCCGCAGCGGCAAGAACACGGCATACACAAAAAAGGCCTCTTGCGAGGCCTTTTACAGGTTCAGTGGATCAACGCTTGAGCCCGTAGCTCTCGTCCAGCATGCCCGGCGAGTTCGGCGCTTTTGGCGCATAGTCGCGCGGCACTTCGGCGGTGTCTTTCGGTGGGGTCAGGCGGTCACGCGGGCCTTGCGGCGCTTCGGAATGCAGGGCAGCCAGCAGGCGCTGGCGAGTGACTTCATCAAGGGCCAGGCTGTTGGCGCCTTCAGCCAGGTGATCCTGTACGTCCTGGTAGCTCTGGGTCAGTTTCTTGACCAGCATGGCAGTGCTGTTGAAGTGGGTGACCACTTCGTTCTGGTAGCTGTCGAAGCGCTTCTGGATGTCATCCAGTTGGCGCTGGGTGTTGCTGGGTGCTGCGTTGGGCAGCAGGCGGGCAACAATGAAACCGACCGCCACGCCAATGACCAGGGCCAGGGTTGGCAACAACCAAACAAGGAGCGAGAGTTCCACGAGTCCTTCCTCTATAAACGGCTTTGCTTTACGTTAACGGCTCAGACCTGCGCTGTATACCGCGAGCGATCGCAAATCAGAACAGAATTTCACACCTAGACGAATCGACCCTTCCCGAGGTCACGGAGTAGTGCCTTGCTTGTCCGCGAAACCCCCTTGTTCATCGATGGCCCCGCCGGCCAGCTGGAAGCCTTGTACCTGGACGTGGCTGACGCCCGTGGCGCGGTGCTGATCTGCCACCCCAACCCGGTCCAGGGCGGCACCATGCTCAACAAGGTGGTCTCGACCCTGCAACGCACCGCCCGTGATGCCGGTTACGCGACCCTGCGTTTCAACTACCGTGGCGTCGGCCAGAGCGCCGGCAGCCATGACATGGGGGCCGGCGAAGTGGCCGATGCCGAGGCCGCGGCAGCCTGGCTGCGTAGCTCGCACCCAGAGTTGCCGCTGGTGTTGATGGGCTTTTCGTTCGGTGGTTTCGTTGCCACCAGCCTGGCCGGGCGACTTGAAACTGCAGGCGTCGAGTTGCAGCACCTGTTCATGATCGCCCCGGCGGTCATGCGCCTGACCGCCGAATTCCCGCTGCCGCAGCGCTGCCCGGTGACCGTGGTGCAGCCGGACGCCGACGAAGTCGTCGCACCGCAGCTGGTTTACGATTGGTCCGACAGCCTGACGCGCCCCCATGAGCTGCTGAAAGTGGCAGAATGCGGACACTTCTTCCATGGCAAGCTGACCGATCTGAAGGATCTGCTGCTGCCGCGCCTTTCGAACTGAGCCAAGCCTGAATAAGCGAACACCCATGACCACGCGCATTCTTACCGGTATCACTACCACCGGCACTCCGCACCTGGGCAACTACGCCGGCGCCATTCGCCCTGCGATCCGTGCCAGCCAGCAGCCCGGTGTCGACTCGTTCTACTTCCTGGCCGACTACCACGCCCTGATCAAATGCGATGACCCGCTGCGCATCCAGCGTTCACGCCTGGAAATCGCCGCCACCTGGCTGGCCGGTGGCCTTGACCCGGACAAAGTGACTTTCTATCGCCAGTCCGACATCCCGGAAATTCCCGAACTGACCTGGCTGCTGACCTGCGTTGCCGCCAAGGGCCTGCTCAACCGCGCGCATGCCTACAAGGCCTCGGTGGACAAGAACGTCGAAAATGGGGAGGACCCGGACGCCGGCGTGACCATGGGCCTGTTCAGCTACCCGGTGCTGATGGCCGCGGACATCCTCATGTTCAACGCCAACAAGGTGCCGGTCGGCCGTGACCAGATCCAGCACGTGGAAATGGCCCGCGACATCGGCCAACGCTTCAACCACCTGTTCGGCCAGGGCCAGGACTTCTTCGCCCTGCCAGAGGCGGTGATCGAGGAAACCGTGGCCACGCTGCCAGGCCTGGACGGGCGCAAGATGTCCAAGAGCTACGACAACACCATCCCGTTGTTCACCAGCGCCAAGGACATGAAAGACGCCATCTCGCGCATCGTGACTGACTCGCGCGCGCCGGGTGAAGCGAAAGACCCGGACAACTCGCACCTGTTCACCCTGTACCAGGCCTTCTCGACGCCGGAGCAATGCGCCGGGTTCCGCGAAGAGCTGTTGCAGGGCCTGGGCTGGGGTGATGCCAAGCAGCGCCTGTTCCAGTTGCTGGATGGCCAGCTGGCGGAAAAACGCGAGTACTACCACCAACTGATCGCACGCCCGGCGGACCTGGAAGACATCCTGCTGGCCGGTGCCGCCAAGGCCCGCAAGATTGCCACGCCGTTCCTCGAGCAACTGCGCGAAGCCGTTGGCCTGCGTTCGTTCCGCAGCAGCGTGCAGGCCACCACCGAGGTGAAGAAGAAGTCAGCCAAGAGCGCGCGCTTCGTCAGCTTCCGTGACGAA
This sequence comes from Pseudomonas fortuita, assembly GCF_026898135.2. Lineage (NCBI taxonomy): Bacteria > Pseudomonadati > Pseudomonadota > Gammaproteobacteria > Pseudomonadales > Pseudomonadaceae > Pseudomonas > Pseudomonas fortuita. Next base: position 5,201,944 of record NZ_CP114035.2, on the reverse strand, counting down.
GACGGCAGCTTCCGTTTCCGCCTGTTGGCCGCTGACGGTGAGCAACTGCTGCTGTCGCGCAGCTTCGCTGACGGCAAGAGTGCTGGCGCCGTGAGCAAGCAGCTGCAGCAGGGTGGCGAGGCCGATGTACGGGTAGAAGGCCTGAGCTTCGGCCTGTGGCTCAATGGCGAGCAGGTCGCCGACGGGCCGCAGTTTGACAGCGCGCAAGCCCGTGATGCCGCCATTCAGAGCCTGCGTGATGCCCTGGCACCACAGCAGGACTGAGGCATATTGACGCAAGTCTGATTGCCATTAAGCGGGCCTGTCGCTACAGTGACGGCCCGTTTTTTGTTGCCTCGCTAACGAATTATGACTCCCTTAGAACGCTATCAAGCAGATCTGAAACGTCCCGACTTCTTCCATGACGCGGCGCAGGAAACTGCGGTGCGTCACTTGCAGCGCCTGTACGACGACCTGGTACAAGCGCAGAACAACAAGCCGGGCATGTTCGGCAAACTGTTCGGCAAGAAGGAGCAGACCCCGGTCAAGGGCCTGTATTTCTGGGGTGGGGTAGGGCGAGGCAAGACCTACCTGGTCGATACCTTCTACGAAGCGCTGCCGTTCAAGCAGAAGATGCGTACGCACTTCCACCGCTTCATGAAGCGTGTGCACGAGGAAATGAAAACCCTCAAGGGCGAGAAGAACCCGCTGACCATCATCGCCAAGCGCTTCAGCGAAGAAGCCCGGGTGATCTGTTTCGACGAATTCTTCGTGTCGGACATTACCGATGCGATGATCCTCGGCACTCTGATGGAAGAGCTGTTCAAAAATGGTGTGTCGCTGGTGGCCACTTCCAACATCGTGCCAGACGGCCTTTACAAGGACGGCCTGCAGCGTGCGCGCTTCTTGCCGGCCATCGCCATGATCAAGCAGTACACCGACGTGGTGAACGTGGATAGCGGGGTCGACTACCGCCTGCGCCACCTGGAGCAGGCCGAACTGTTCCACTTCCCACTCAATGACGCGGCGCACCAGAGCATGCGCGCCAGCTTCAAGGCGCTCACCCCTGAGTGCACGCAGGCGATCGAGAACGACGTGCTGATGATCGAGAACCGTCCGATCAATGCCCTGCGCACCTGTGACGATGTCGCCTGGTTCGACTTCCGCGCCCTTTGCGATGGGCCGCGCAGCCAGAACGACTACATCGAACTGGGCAAGATCTTCCACGCCGTGCTGCTGAGCAATGTGGAGCAGATGGGTGTTGCCACCGACGACATCGCCCGCCGCTTCATCAACATGGTGGACGAATTCTACGACCGCAACGTCAAGCTGATCATCTCGGCCGAGGTGGAGCTGAAAGACCTGTACACCGGCGGGCGCCTGAGCTTCGAGTTCCAGCGTACCCTCAGCCGGTTGCTGGAGATGCAGTCGCACGAATTCCTGTCGCGCGCACACAAGCCGTAAGATTTTTGGGGCCGCTTTGCGGCCCATTCGCGACGCAAGGCCGCTGCCACATTGATCGGCGCACGCTGGGCATTTGTGGGAGCGGCCTTGTGCCGCGAATGGGCTGCAAAGCAGCCCCGCAAGGCCTCAAGCCTCTTGCATGAACTGCTGCCGATACTGGTTCGGCGACAGCTCGGTGTGCTGGCGGAACAGCCGCGCAAAGAAACTGGCATCGTCATAACCGACCTCGTAGCTGATGGTCTTGATGCTCTTGCGTGTGCTCGACAGTAACCCCTTGGCGGTCTCGATCCGCAGCCGTTGCAGGTAGTGCAGCGGCTTGTCACCCGTCGCGCCCTGGAAGCGGCGCATGAAATTGCGGATGCTCATGCCGTGGTTGCGGGCAACGTCCTCGAAGCGGAACTTGTCGGCGAAGTGCTCCTCCAGCCAATGCTGAATCTGCAGGATGATCAGGTCCTGGTGCAGCTTCTGCCCGCCAAAGCCCATGCGCCCCGGGGTGTAGTTGCGCTGCACTTCGTAAAGAATGTCGCGCGACACGGCGCGGGCCACGTTGGCACCGCAGAAGCGCTCGATCAGGTAGATGTACAGGTCGCAGGCCGACGTGGCCCCGCCGGCGCAATAGATATTGTCGGCGTCGGTCAGGTGCTTGTCCTGATTCAACCGGATCTTCGGGAAGCGCTCGGCAAAGCTGTTGAAGAAGCGCCAGTAGGTAGTCGCCTCCTTGCCATCGAGCAGGCCGGACTCGGCCAGCCAGAACACGCCACTGGCCTCGGCGCACAGCACCGCGCCGCGGGCATGCTGTTCACGCAGCCATGGGAGCACCTGTGGATAACGTTGCAGCAGGTTGTCGAAGTCGTCCCAGTAGGCCGGGAGAATGATGACGTCGGCGTCGTCCAGGCCACCGTCGACCGGAAGCTGCACATTGCTGAAGCTGTCCACCGGCTGGCCGTCGGGGCTCACCAGGCAGATCTCGAACATGGGCTGCAAGCCCAGGCCTAGCTGCTTGCTGTAACGCAGGCTGGCGAGGTGAAAGAAATCCTTGGCCTGCATCAAGGTCGAAGCAAACACCTTGTCAATGGCCAGGATGCTGACGCGCCGCAGCGACGCGGAGGGTTGGGTAAACATCATTGTCATTGTTCTTATAGGGTAGAGTGGTCAATCACCGGCTGGATCGTCTTATTTTTTGGCGATTGTGTCTACCCCGTGTAGCGGCGGGGCTGCAATGCAGCCCCTTTCAGCTCAAGGCGCCGGGTTCGGCTGCGCCTGGTGTATGGCTTCGATCGCTGCCAGCAACTCATCGCTCAGGCTCAGCTCAAGGCTCGCCAGGTTGCTGTCCAGCTGTTGCAGGCTGGTCGCGCCAATGATGTTGCTGGTCACGAACGGTTGCCGGGTGACGAACGCCAGGGCCATCTGCGCCGGGTCCAGGCCGTGCTCGCGGGCCAGCTGCACATAGCGGCTGCAGGCTGCGACGGTCTGCGGGTTGGAGTATCGGGCAAAGCGGCTGAACAGGGTCAGGCGCGCGTTGTCCGGCCGTGCGCCGTTCTCGTACTTGCCCGAGAGCATGCCGAAGGCCAGCGGCGAATAGGCCAGCAGGCCGCACTGCTCACGGATTGCCACCTCTGCCAGGCCCACCTCGAAGCTGCGGTTGAGCAGGTTGTACGGGTTCTGGATCGACACCGCCCGCGGCCAGCCCCGGCTATCGGCCAGTTGCAAGAATTTCATGGTGCCCCACGGCGTTTCGTTGGACAGGCCGATGTGACGGATCTTGCCCGCCCGTACCTGCTCGTCGAGTACCTCGAGGGTTTCTTCCAGCGGGGTGAAGTGGTCCTGTGGCAGGTGCTGGTAGCCCAGCTTGCCGAAGAAGTTGGTGCTGCGTTCCGGCCAGTGCAGCTGGTACAGGTCGATACGGTCGGTCTGCAGGCGCTTCAGGCTCTCCTCCAGCGCCGCCACGATGTGCTGGCGGTTGTGCTTGAGCTGGCCGTCGCGAATGTGGCTGATGCCGTTGCCGGGGCCTGCCACCTTGCTGGCCAGCACCCAGTCGTCGCGATCACCGTTGTCGCGGAACCAGTTGCCGATGACGCGCTCGGTAGCCGCGTAGGTTTCCGGGCGCGGCGGCACCGGATACATCTCGGCGGTGTCGATGAAGTTGATCCCGGCGGCCTTGGCCCGGGCAATCTGTTCGAAGGCTTCGGCCTGAACGTTCTGTTCGCCCCAGGTCATGGTGCCCAGGCACAGGGCGCTGACATTGAGGTCGGTACGGCCGAGCTGACGGTATTCCATCGGTTAGACACTCCTTGGCAATAGATGCCCATCAAAGCAGGTTGAAATTTTTCTCGCAATCTGGATAATTCAGCCCCTCTCCGCGTGGCGGAAGTGATGCACCATCACGCAGGAAGAACCCCGTCGAACATTGGCGTGCCCGACCCGAGCCCCCAAAAGCGTCTGTGTTCGGCTGCGCGCTTGCCCTTGGCAAGCTGTGCACTATCCAGTAAGATTCGCCGTCTATTTTTCGCTGGGCGGCCTCTGAGGCTTTAGAGAATGAAAACTTTTACTGCTAAACCGGAAACAGTAAAGCGCGAGTGGTTCGTAGTCGACGCCGCTGGCCAGACCCTGGGTCGTCTGGCTACCGAAATCGCTAGCCGTCTGCGTGGCAAACACAAACCAGAATACACCCCTCACGTTGACACCGGCGACTACATCGTCGTTATCAACGCCGAGCAGGTTCGTGTGACAGGTGCCAAGTCTTCCGACAAAATGTACTACTCCCACTCCGGCTTCCCGGGCGGTATCAAGGAAATCAACTTCGAGAAGTTGATCGCCAAGGCCCCTGAGCGTGTTATCGAAACCGCGGTCAAAGGCATGCTGCCTAAGAACCCGCTGGGTCGCGACATGTACCGCAAGCTGAAAGTGTACGCGGGTGCTGCTCACCCACACACTGCTCAGCAGCCTCAAGAACTGAAGATCTAACGGGATAGTTCATTATGTCGGCGACTCAAAATTACGGCACTGGCCGTCGCAAGACCGCAACCGCTCGCGTATTCCTGCGTCCGGGTACTGGTAACATTTCCATCAACAACCGTTCTCTGGACGTGTTCTTCGGTCGCGAAACCGCTCGCATGGTTGTTCGCCAGCCACTCGAGCTGACCGAAACCGTTGAGAAATTCGACATCTACGTCACCGTTTCCGGTGGTGGTGTCAGCGGTCAAGCCGGTGCGATCCGTCACGGTATCACCCGCGCTCTGATGGAATACGACGAAACCCTGCGTGGCGCTCTGCGTCGTGCTGGCTACGTCACCCGCGACGCTCGTGAAGTTGAGCGTAAGAAAGTGGGTCTGCGTAAAGCGCGTAAGCGTCCTCAGTACTCCAAGCGTTAATACCGCTTCGGCAGTCGAAAAAAGCCCGGTTCCTTGGAACCGGGCTTTTTTTTTGGCTTGAACTAACCTGTCAGCATGTCAGTGGCCGCTTGTCGCATAGACGCAGATCAAGCAAAGCGCGGGTTGTGGCCCTTGCTTGGGTAATCACCTTGTCAGTGTGTGGTTTTGTTTCTTACCATGGCTGCCAAATTTTAGTGCCATTGACACAACCTAAGTACGAGCCTGGTTCAACAGGCCAAGCAAGCTGATGGGAGAGGACTGAATGAGCAATGACGGCGTCAACGCAGGCCGGCGCCGCTTCCTCGTAGCCGCGACATCCGTGGTCGGGGCAGCGGGAGCAGTGGGGGCTGCGGTACCGTTCGTGGGGTCATGGTTTCCCAGTGCCAAGGCGAAAGCCGCGGGTGCACCGGTGAAGGTCAATATTGCCAAGGTCGAGGCCGGGCAGCAGATGGTGGCTGAGTGGCGTGGCCAGCCGGTGTTCATCGTGCGCCGAACGGAAGAAATCCTTGGCAACCTGAAAAAAATTACGGGTGACCTGTCTGATCCAGAGTCCAAGGCTTCGGTGCAGCCGACCTACGTCGACCCTGAGGTTCGCTCGATCAAGCCGGAAATCCTCATTCTCGTCGGCCTGTGCACGCACCTGGGCTGCTCGCCCACCTTCCGCCCGGAAGTTGCGCCTGCTGACCTTGGTCCGAAATGGGTGGGTGGCTATTTCTGCCCGTGCCACGGCTCCCACTACGACCTGGCCGGCCGTGTCTACAAGTCGCAGCCGGCACCTCTCAACCTGCCAGTGCCGCCGCACTCTTACGAGTCGGACGATATCATCGTCATCGGCGTCGACCAGGAGAACGCATGATGAGCAAGTTCATGGACTGGATTGATGCTCGCTTCCCCGCCACAAAAATGTGGGAAGACCACCTGAGCAAGTATTACGCGCCCAAGAACTTCAACTTCCTGTACTTCTTCGGCTCCCTGGCATTGCTGGTACTGGTCAACCAGATCGTCACCGGTGTGTGGCTGACCATGAGCTTCACGCCCTCGGCGGAAGAGGCGTTCGCTTCGGTCGAGTACATCATGCGTGACGTAGAATACGGCTGGATCCTGCGCTACCTGCACTCCACCGGTGCGTCGGCGTTCTTCATCGTGGTCTACCTGCACATGTTCCGCGGCCTGCTCTACGGCTCCTACCAGAAGCCACGCGAGCTGGTCTGGCTGTTTGGCATGCTGATCTACCTTGCGCTGATGGCGGAAGCCTTCATGGGTTACCTGCTGCCGTGGGGCCAGATGTCGTACTGGGGTGCCCAGGTAATCATCTCCCTGTTCGGCGCCATCCCGGTGATCGGTGACGACCTCACCCAGTGGATCCGCGGTGACTACCTGATTTCGGGCATCACCCTGAACCGCTTCTTCGCCCTGCATGTGGTCGCCCTGCCCATCGTGATTCTCGGCCTGGTGGTGCTGCACATTCTTGCTCTGCACGAAGTGGGTTCGAACAACCCCGATGGTGTCGACATCAAGAAGAAAAAGGACGAAAACGGCATTCCGCTGGACGGTATCCCGTTCCACCCTTACTACACCGTCAAGGATATCGTTGGCGTGGTGGTGTTCCTCTTCGTGTTCTGCGCTGTGGTGTTCTTCTTCCCGGAGATGGGTGGTTACTTCCTGGAAAAACCGAACTTCGAGCAGGCCAACGCCTTCAAGACGCCCGAGCACATCGCGCCGGTGTGGTACTTCACACCGTTCTACGCGATCTTGCGCGCGGTGCCTGACAAGCTGATGGGCGTGATCGCCATGGGTGCGGCCATCGCTGTGCTGTTCGTGCTGCCCTGGCTTGACCGCAGCCCGGTACGTTCCATGCGTTACAAGGGCTGGATCAGCAAGCTCTTCCTGCTGGTGTTCTGCGTGGCCTTCGTCATCCTCGGCGTGCTGGGCGTGCTGGCGCCGACACCTGGGCGTACCTTGCTGTCGCAGGTGTGCACGGTGTTGTACTTCGCCTACTTCCTGCTGATGCCGTTCTACACAAGGCTCGAGAAGACCAAACCGGTTCCGGAAAGGGTGACTGGCTGATGAAAAAGTTGATTGCAGTATTTTTGCTGGCAGTGATGCCTGCCTTTTCCTTCGCTGCCGAACATGGCCTGGAGCTGGACAAGGTCGATATCGACCTGACTGACAAGGCGGCCATGCAGGACGGTGCGCGCACCTTTGCCAACTATTGCATGGGTTGCCACAGTGCCAAGTTCCAGCGTTACGAGCGGGTGGCTGATGACCTGGGCATCCCTCACGAGCTGATGCTCGAGAAGCTGGTGTTCACCGGCGCCAAAATCGGTGACCACATGCAGATCGGCATGAAGCCCAGCGACGCAAAGACCTGGTTCGGCGCTGCGCCACCCGACCTGACCCTGGTCGCCCGTGTGCGGGGTACCGACTGGCTGTACAGCTACCTGCGCAGCTTCTACGAAGACCCGTCGCGCCCTTACGGGGTGAACAACAAGGTGTTCCCGAACGTGGGCATGCCTAACGTGCTGGTTGGCCTGCAGGGTAACCAGGTGGTTGGCTGCAAGCAGGTGCAGACCGTGGTCGATGGCAAGAAGCAATTTGACCCGTTGACCGGCAGCCCGATCACCCATGAAGCCTGTGACCAGCTGACCATTACGCCGAATTCCGGTACCCTGACGACCGAGCAGTTCGACGAGAAGGTCAAGAACCTGGTGACCTTCCTGGCCTATTCGGCCAACCCGGTCAAACTGGAAAGCCAGCGCATTGGTACCTACGTGTTGCTGTACCTGGCTTTCTTCTTCGTATTCGCCTACTTGCTCAAGCGTGAATACTGGAAGGACGTGCACTGATCACGCAGTAGTTTCTGGTTGTTGAACGCGCCCGGGGCGCCCTGGCAGTTTTGCCAGGGTACCCCGGGCGCGTTTTCATTTACAGTTGCACAAGCATCCCGTGCGAGGAGCCGCTACATGGGCGCAACCAACAGGTTAGCCTGCTATTCCGATCCCGCTGATCATTATTCTCATCGGGTACGCCTTGTGCTGGCCGAGAAGGGTGTCAGCGTCCAGGTCATCGATGTCGACCCCAGTCGCCTGCCGGCCAGGCTGGCCGAGGTGAACCCTTACGGCAGTGTGCCGACCCTGGTCGACCGTGACCTGGCGTTGTATGAGTCGACCGTGGTGATGGAATACCTCGAGGAGCGTTACCCGCACCCACCGCTGATGCCGGTGTACCCGGTTGCGCGGGGTAACAGCCGTTTGCTGATGCACCGCATCCAGCGCGACTGGTGTGCCTTGGCCGACACCGTTCTGGACGCGCGCAGCACCGAGGCCGCCCGTGCCGAGGCACGCAAGGCCCTGCGCGAAAGCCTGACCGGTGTTTCACCATTGTTCGGTGAGTACGCCTGTTTCATGAGTGAGGAGCAAAGCCTGGTCGATTGCTGTCTATTGCCCATACTCTGGCGTTTGCCGGTGTTGGGTATCGAATTGCCGCGGCAAGCCAAGCCGCTGCTGGATTACATGGAGCGGCAGTTCGCTCGCGAGCCTTTCCTGGCGAGCCTGTCCTCCGTAGAACGTGAAATGCGCAAGCTTTAAGGAGCTGTTGATGAACTCCAGTCGCCCCTATCTGGTTCGAGCACTGTATGAGTGGATCGTCGACAACGATTGCACGCCCCACATGCTGGTCAATGCCGAATACCCGAAAGTCCAGGTGCCGGATGGTTTCGCCAGTGATGGTCAGATCGTCTTGAATATCTCGCCAAGTGCCGTGCGCAGCCTGCACATGGATAACGACGCAGTCAGCTTCGAGGGCCGCTTCAGTGGCGTGGCCCATTCGCTGTTCGTGCCGGTTGGCGCCATCCTGGGCATCTATGCCCGTGAAAATGGCCAAGGCATGGTCTTCGAGCTGGAGTCGCCGATGGATGGCGACGAGCTGGAAGAGGATGATGTGCAGCCGGACGACGATGGCCCGCCGGAAGGGGGTGGCCAGCCGCCGCGCCCAAGTGGTCGGCCAAGCCTGAAAGTGGTCAAGTAACAAAAAAGGCGATCCAACTGGATCGCCTTTTTCTTTGCCGCCAACTTCGGGTTACAGGTCGCTGATAGTGCGTACCTGGTCCTTGTTGATGCGGGTGCGCTTGCCATCGAGTTGCTGGAACTCGTAGAAGCCTGCATCGCGGTCGTACTTCGGTGCGTCGACAGCCTGGATTTCACGGCCATCGTTGAGGGTGATCAGGCTTGGCGTGGAGCAGCCGGCCAGGGTGGCGAAGGTGCCGATCAGCAGGGCAGGCAGCAGAAGCTTTTTCATGCGGTGTTTCCTGGGTTTCTGAAAGGTGGGGCATTGTTGTTGCTTGTACTGGCCCTTTCGCGGGTAAAACCGCTCCCACAGGAATGCACAAGGCTTGAAAGCTGTGAGATCCCTGTGGGCGCGGGTTCACCCGCGAAGAGGCCGGTGCAGGCAGCAATGAATCAGTCGATGTACTCGAACAGCTTGACGATCTTCTGCACACCCGACACGCCCTGTACCACGGCGGTGGCCGAATTGGCCTCCTGTTGGGTCACCAGGCCGAGCAGATAGACGATACCGTTTTCGGTAATCACCTTGATGCGCGAGCTTGGCACGGCGCTGTCACCCAGCATCTGGGTCTTGATCTTGGTGGTCAGCCAGGCGTCGTTGTTGCGTGCCAGGATGGAGGAGGGTTGCATCACCTGCAGTTCGTTGTGCACTTTCTTGACGCGCTGTACCTGGCTGGCGGTTTGCTCGGCGAGGCTCTTGAGGTCGGCGCGTGGGGTCTGGCCGGCCAGCAGGACGATGCCGTTGTAGCTGCTGACAACAATGTGCGAGCCCTTGTCCAGGTCAGGGCTGGCCTTGGAAATGTTCACCGAGGCCTTGGTTTCGATCAGCGAGTCGTCGATCTTGCTGCCAATGGTGCGCGTACCGCGATCGTCTTCGATCGGCGAATTGCGCGTAGAAGTAAGTACCGAGCTGCAACCGGTGACGCTCAGGCACAGAGTCAGGGCCATCAGGCCGAGGCGCATAGGGGTCATTCTTCACTCCCGAACAGTTGGCTGTCGATCAGATCGCACAGGCAGTGGATCGCCAGCAGGTGGACTTCCTGGATGCGTGCGGTAACCGTCGAAGGTACGCGGATTTCCACGTCTTCGGGCAGCAGCAGCGAAGCCATGCCGCCGCCGTCGCGGCCGGTCAATGCTACGACAATCATTTCGCGGTCATGTGCGGCCTGGATCGCCTGGATGACGTTGGCCGAATTGCCGCTGGTGGAGATTGCCAGCAGAACGTCGCCGGGCTGGCCCAGGGCGCGAATCTGCTTGGAAAAGACTTCGTTGTAGCTGTAGTCGTTGGCGATCGAGGTCAGGGTCGAGCTGTCGGTGGTCAGCGCGATGGCTGGCAGGCTCGGGCGCTCGCGCTCGAAACGGTTGAGCAGTTCCGACGAAAAGTGCTGGGCATCACCGGCCGAGCCGCCGTTGCCACAGGCGAGCATCTTGCCCTCGTTGAGCAGCGCATTGACCATGACCAGGCTGGCCTGCTCGATGTGCGGTGCCAGGATGTCCATTGCCTGTTGCTTGGTATCGATGCTGGCCTGGAACAGCCGGCGAATTCGGGATTGCATGTCCATCTGGTGACCTTAAGTGGGGCGGTGGCCTTTGCGACGCGCAACAACGACCAGCCCGCGAAACATAGAGCAAAAAAAACGAAGTGGGTTCAGCATTCGAAGGCGTTTTTCAGCCATTGAAGCGGCCTGCCTGCATGGTGGCTGCCCTGCAGGGCGACTACGTCGAAGCGGCAGGGGTGGTTGCCCCAGTGGGGCGCCTTCTGCAGGTACCGGCTGGCGGCGAGCACCAACCGTTTCTGCTTGCGCCCGTCGATGCTGGCGAGGGCGCCACCGAAGCACGCGTGCAACCGGTAGCGGACTTCGACGAATACTACTGTATCGGCGTCAAGCATGACCAGATCAAGCTCACCGCCTTTGCATCGCCAGTTACGCGCCAGCAGCTGCAGGCCCTGCCCTTGAAGGTACTCAAGGGCTTGGGTTTCTGCTGCTTGCCCGGCGCTTGTGGGCGACGCTGTTGGCATCAGCGCGCGGTGTCAGGCAGGCGCTTGACCTGGCCGCCGGCAAACTCGGCCCATGGCAGCTGGCGCTCGATACGCTGGTTGGCGTTGATGCTCAGGCTGCCCGAAAGGCCCTGGACACGGTTGTCCGGCAGCGCTTTCAGCTGGCCCAGGCGCGGCGCCAGGCTGTAGGCATCGACGCCCATGGCATACAGGCGGCCAAGGCTGCCAGCGGCCTGCGGCCACTGCTGTACCACTTGCTGGCGCAGGCTGTTGCTGGTGTCGAGCAGCCACGGCGTTTCGCAGAAGCGGATGCCGTTCATGTCATTGTACTGGTTGACGTCGCCGCTGGCGCTGTACAGGTTCGAGGTGGCATAGACCGGGACGTCACCGGCGTACTGGAAGTTCAGGGTCGGCTTGATCTGCTGGGCCTGTTGCGGGGTCGAGGCCAGGAAGATGAAATCGATATCCTGGCGGCGCGACGGTTGTGCGGCGATGCTGCCGCCTACCGTGCTTTGCAGGCTCTTGGCGCGGCCTTCGCTCTGGCGCAGCTGGAACAGGTCGGCGATCTGTTGGGCGAGGGCAACCGGCTGGGCAATGCGCTCGGCAGCGAGCAGGGTGCCGCCATTGCCTTCCCAGTCCTGGCGGAAGGCGGCCAGCACGCGGTCACCCCATTCGCCACTCGGCACCAGGGCCACGGCGCGGACCATGCCGTCGGCGCGAGCGCGGCGGGCGACTTCGCGTGCTTCATCTTCGGCAGCCAGGCCGAACTGGAACAGTTGCGGCGGGGCCTTCTGGCCGGCGTCGGCGTAGTTCAGGGCCAGTGTGGTGATCGGCAGTTGCGGTTTGGCGGCCAGTTGTTTGACCAGTGGCTTTTCAAGCGGGCCGATGACCAGTTGCACGCCGGCGGCCTGGGCCTGGCGATAGAAATCGTCTAGCGAGCCGATGCGCGAGCTGTCGAACACTTGCACCGCAGGCGCTGGCTGGCCAGCTTGCTGGGCCTGGAAGTGGGCGGCCATGAAACCGTCACGCAGGGCGCGGGCAACACCGGCAAGCGGGCCTTCCTGGGGCAGCAGCAGGGCGATCTTGGTCAGTGGCTGGCTGGCCAGCTCCTTGAGCTTGGTCAGCGCCAGCGGCAGTTGCTGGGCGGCAGGGTGGCCTGGGTGCTGTTTGACCCAGGTATCGATGGCCGCTTGCTGCTGCTCCAGGGTGCCGGCGCTCTTCACGGCGAAGGCGAGGCTGGTCCAGCCGGCCAGGGTCTGGTCGTTGGCTGGCTGCTGCAGTTGCTCTGCCGGCAACGAGGCGACCAGTGCCCAGATGGCGTCATTGTTGGCGCTGGCAGCCTGGCCGCTGAGCAGCGGGGCCAGCAGCACGCGCTGTTGCGCGGCAGCCAGGGTCTGGCCGTCGGCTTCAAGGGCGGCGGCGTGCACATTGTAAGTGCGCGCTTGCTGCTCCGCCGGCAGCTCGGCTACACGTTGCAGGCTGGGGTGAGCCAGGGCAGTCAGGGCCGCCTTGGGCTGGTTTCGACTCATGGCCAGCTCGGCCGCGAGGGTGCTGGCGAACACTTGCTGGGCCGGCTTGAGTGTGTCCAGCGGGACTTGCTCAAGAATGCGTGCGGCGCGTGGGAAGTCCTTCTGCTTGTAGGCCAGGTCGGCCGCGCTCAGGCGCAGCAGGGCGGCATCTTCCGCTGACTTGCTGGAAGCGGCTTTTTCGAGCAGTTGCTCGATGCTGGCATCCGGGGTGCGTGGCAGTTCGCCCAGGCTGGATGAGGGCGAGCTGGCGCAGGCTGCCAGCAGGGCAGCGAGGCAGAGGGCTGTGAGCAGCCGCAGGCAAGCGATCATGTAAAGGTCCTGTTACTCGATCAAGTTGGCCGGCAATTGTACCCAAGCACTGGCCGGGGCGCGATGTTGCTGTGCTGATCCTTCACTATAGGTGGCCTGCCGCCGATCGCTGGCGAAGTTCTTTGCGCCCTGTTGCAGGCGCTCGGGCTACAATGGCGCCTTTGATCCGAATGACAGGTGTGCGCAGTGACTGATGTGGCAGGGGCTTCGAAATCCACGGTGGGGACGCTGTATGTGGTGGCAACCCCCATCGGCAACCTCGACGACATGAGCGCCCGGGCGCTGAAGGTGCTGGCGGATGTGGCGCTGATCGCCGCCGAAGACACCCGCCATTCGATCCGCCTGCTGCAACACTTTGGCATCGACACACCGCTGGCGGCCTGTCATGAACACAATGAGCGTGATGAGGGCGGGCGTTTTCTCACCAAGCTGCTGGCTGGCGAGAACGTGGCACTGGTTTCCGATGCCGGCACGCCGCTGATTTCCGACCCGGGCTACCACTTGGTACGCCAGGCGCGGGCTGCGGGGGTGAGCGTGGTGCCGGTGCCGGGCGCCTGCGCCTTGATCGCCGCACTGTCGGCGGCCGGCCTGCCGTCGGACCGCTTCATTTTCGAAGGCTTCCTGCCGGCCAAGCAGGCCGGGCGCCGGGCGCGCCTCGAGCAGGTGAAGGAAGAGCCGCGTACGCTGATTTTCTATGAGGCCCCGCACCGTATCCTCGAATGCCTCGAAGACATGGAGCTGGTTTTTGGTGGCGAACGCCCGGCACTGCTGGCGCGCGAGCTGACCAAGACCTTCGAGACCCTGAAGGGCCTGCCGCTGGCCGAGCTGCGCGCGTTCGTTGCCGGCGACAGCAACCAGCAGCGCGGTGAGTGCGTGGTACTGGTTGGCGGCTGGAGCGCGCCGGAGGGCGAGCAGGCCATCAGTACCGAGGCCCAGCGAGTACTCGACCTGCTGTTGGCCGAGCTGCCACTGAAGCGGGCTGCGGCGCTGGCGGCGGAAATTACCGGTGTGCGCAAGAACCTGTTGTATCAACTTGCGCTGGAAAAGCAGAAAACCGAATAGTGGCAGTTTGATATAATTGCCGGTATTGCTTGTTCTTGTGCGCGCGTGCCGGTAACCTTGGCGGCGGAGAGTCGATCGGACAGTCGCTGCCTGTTTTTGTTCCGCAACTTTTTGTTGTGTGAGCAGCAGGGGGAGGAAAGTCCGGGCTCCATAGGGCAGAGTGCCAGGTAACGCCTGGGAGGCGCGAGCCTACGGAAAGTGCCACAGAAAATAACCGCCTAAGCACTTCGGTGCCGGTAAGGGTGAAAAGGTGCGGTAAGAGCGCACCGCACGTCTGGCAACAGTTCGTGGCTAGGTAAACCCCACTCGGAGCAAGACCAAATAGGGTTCCATCAGGCGTGGCCCGCGTCGGAACCGGGTAGGTTGCTAGAGGCGTCCAGTGATGGCCGTCGTAGAGGAATGACTGTCCTCGACAAAACCCGGCTTACAGATCGACTCTCCACCTTTTCCTCCCCTGCTTGATTCGATAGCAGATCCTCTCTGGTAATACCGAAAAAATCTTACTCTTGATAAATCACTTTAAGTTCGAACTCCATTTGCTTGCGTGGGTTTGATTTTTCTCGTGTTTTCTCTTCCTCGGTAGTGCTTCCACATTCCCTTATCGCGCTAAATCTCGGTCCTGTAAGGCTTTTCCTTATGAACGTGCCTTGACGGTGCTGCGGGCGGATTCCTATAGTGTGCGCAAGTGGCAGAAAGTGGGATGAAGTGGGTTTTCTGGCACAAAAAAGCTAACATTGTGGGGAATCACAGCCTTGTTCCGCGGAGCCAACGCCGTCAGCCTCGATGCCAAGGGACGTCTCGCCATGCCGAGTCGGTACCGTGACGAGCTGGATTCGCGTTGCAATGGCCAGCTGATCGTGACCATTGACGCCGTTGACCCCTGCTTGTGCGTATACCCCCTCGATGAGTGGGAACAGATAGAAGCCAAGTTGCGAGCCTTGCCATCGTTGCGTGAGGAAAACCGCCGTCTGCAGCGTTTGCTGATCGGTAATGCGGTTGACCTGGAGCTCGATGGCAGTGGGCGTTTCCTGGTGCCGCCCCGCCTGCGTGAGTACGCCAAGCTCGACAAGAAGGCGATGCTGGTGGGGCAACTGAACAAATTCCAGCTGTGGGATGAAGATGCCTGGAACACGGTTTCGGCAGCCGACCTTGCAGCTATTCAACAACCGGGCGCCATGCCCGACGAATTGCGTGACCTGATCCTGTGACCATAGATAGCGGCTTCAACCACATTACCGTCCTGCTCGACGAAGCTGTCGAGGCATTGGCCCTGCGCGCCGACGGTTGCTATCTGGACGGCACCTTCGGCCGTGGCGGACACAGCCGGCTGATTCTCAGCAAGCTCGGGCCGCAAGGGCGGCTGCTGGGCTTCGACAAAGATCCACAGGCGATTGCCACGGGGCAAGCGCTGGCGGCCGAAGACGGCCGCTTTGTCATTGTGCAGCGCAGCTTTGCCGAGCTGGGTGCAGAAGTGGCCGAACGCGGCCTGCACGGAAAGGTCAGCGGTGTACTGCTGGACCTGGGCGTGTCCTCGCCGCAACTGGATGACCCAGAGCGTGGCTTCAGTTTCCTCAATGATGGCCCGCTGGACATGCGCATGAACCCGGATCAGGGCATCAGTGCCGCCGAGTTCATCGCCACTGCGCCTGTGGAAGAAATTGCCCGTGTCTTCAAAGAGTACGGTGAAGAGCGTTTCTCCGGCCGCATGGCGCGTGCCGTGGTCGAGCGCCGCGAAAAGGAGCCGTTCACCCGCACTGCCGACCTGGCGGAAGTGCTGAAGGTTGCCAACCCGGCCTGGGAAAAAGGCAAGAACCCGGCTACCCGTGCCTTCCAGGGGCTGCGGATCCATGTCAACAACGAGCTGGGTGACCTGGAGGCTGGCCTGGAGGCCGCGCTGGATGCACTCGAGGTCGGTGGCCGCCTGGCAGTGATCAGTTTCCACTCCCTTGAGGACCGTATCGTCAAGCTGTTCATGCGCAAGCTGGTCAAGGGCGAGGCCGACAACCTGCCACGCAACCTGCCGGTACAGCACAAAGTCTTCGAGCCGAAAATCAAGCTCATCGGCAAGGCCCAGTTCGCCTCCGAAGCCGAGCTCAAGGCCAACCCACGCTCGCGTAGCGCCGTGATGCGTGTGGCGGAGAAACTGCGGTGAGCAGGCTCTTTGCCAAGCCTTTGCCAGGCGGAAGCTTCCTGATGCTTCTGCTGTTTATCGGCGTGCTGGTTTCGGCCGTCGCCGTGTCCTACAGCGCGCACTGGAACCGTCAGTTGCTCAATACCCTTTACGGCGAGTTGAATGAGCGTGACAAGGCCCAGGCCGAGTGGGGCCGGCTGATTCTGGAACAGAGCACCTGGACCGCCGCCAGCCGTATCGAAAACCTGGCTTCCGAGCAGTTGAAAATGCGCGTGCCTGCGGCTGACGAAGTGCGGATGGTGGCGCCATGATGAAGCTCGAAGGCGCACTCTACCCGTGGCGCTTCCGCGTGGTGATCGGCTTGCTGGCAATCATGGTCGGCGCTATCTGCTGGCGCATCATCGACCTGCAAGTGGTCGACCGTGACTTCCTCAAGGGGCAGGGCGATGCGCGCAGTTTGCGTCACATCCCTATCCCTGCGCACCGTGGCCTGATCACCGACCGCAACGGTGAACCATTGGCTGTGAGTACCCCGGTCACCACCCTGTGGGCCAACCCCAAGGAAATGCAGGCGTCCAAAGACCGCTGGCCACAGCTGGCCGCAGCGCTGGGGCAAAACCCGCAGCAACTGGTCGAGCGCCTGACCCAGCAGGCCAGCAAAGAGTTCATCTACCTGGTCCGCGGCCTGACCCCGGAGCAGGGCCAGCACGTGCTCGACCTGAAAGTGCCTGGTGTGTACGGCCTGGAAGAATTCCGCCGCTTCTATCCGGCCGGCGATGTCACCGCGCACATGGTCGGCTTCACCGACCTCGACGACCACGGTCGCGAAGGGGTGGAACTGGCCTATGACGAGTGGCTGGCCGGCGTGCCCGGCAAGCGGCAGGTGATCAAGGACCGGCGTGGCCGGCTGATCAAGGACATCCAGGTAACCAAGAACGCCAAGGCCGGCAAGACCTTGGCGTTGTCGATAGACCTGCGCCTGCAGTACCTGGCTACCCGCGAGCTGCGCAACGCCATTGCCGAGCAGGACGCCAAGGCCGGCAGCCTGGTGATCATGGACGTCAAGACTGGTGAAGTCCTGGCCATGGTCAACCAGCCAACCTACAACCCGAACAACCGCCGCAGCATGTTCCCGGCAGCGATGCGCAACCGGGCAATCATCGACGTGTTCGAGCCCGGTTCCACGGTCAAGCCGATTTCCATGAGTGCGGCACTGCAAAGCGGCCGCTGGAAGCCGACCGACAAGGTCGAGGTTTACCCGGGCAGCTTGCAGATCGGCCGCTACACCATCAAGGACGTGTCGCGCAGCGAGGGCCCGATCCTCGACCTGACCGGCATCCTGATCAACTCCAGTAACGTCGGCATGAGCAAGATCGCCTTCGACATTGGTGGCGAGGCCATCTACCGCGTCATGTCCCAGGTCGGCCTGGGCCAGTACACCGGCCTTGGCTTCCCGGGTGAGCGTGTCGGCAACCTGCCCAACCACCGCGAGTGGCGCAAGGCTGAAACCGCGACCCTTTCCTATGGCTATGGCCTGTCGGTGACCGCCCTGCAGCTGGTGCATGCCTACGCGGCGCTGGCCAACGACGGCAAGATGGTGCCGCTGTCGATCATCAAGGTCGACAAGGCTCCGGAAGCTGTGCAAGCCATTCCGAAGGAAACCGCCGAAACCGTTCAGGGCATGCTGCAGCAGGTGATTGAAGCACCGCGTGGTGTGTTCCGTGCCCAGGTGCCGTTCTATCACGTGGCCGGCAAGTCCGGCACAGCGCGTAAAGCCACGGTGGGGTCCAAGGGGTACACCGAAAACGCCTACCGTTCGCTGTTCGCCGGCTTCGGGCCAATGAGCGACCCGCGCTACGCCATCGTCGTGGTCATCGACGAGCCGGGCAAGGGTGGTTACTTCGGTGGCCTGGTTTCGGCGCCGGTATTCAGCAAGGTCATGTCCGGCACCCTGCGTTTGATGAACGTACCGCCAGACAACCTGCCGCCACCGGCACCCGCCGAACAGTCGCAAGTCAATGCAGCAGCCGCCAAGGGAGGGCGTGGATGATGACAATGCCATTGAGCAAGCTTTTCGCTCACGCCAGCCGTGACCCGCTGATTCGTGAACTGACCCTGGACAGCCGCAATGTACGCCCCGGCGATCTGTTCCTGGCCGTGCCGGGCGCCAAGGTTGATGGCCGCGAACATATCGCCGATGCCTTGGCCCGTGGCGCTGCCGCCGTGGCCTATGAAGAGCAGGGCGCCAACGTGCTGCCGCTGACCGATGTGCCGCTGATTCCGGTCAAGGGCCTGATCGCCCAACTCTCGGACATCGCCGGGCGCTTCTATGGTGAGCCCAGCCGCCAGCTGAACCTGGTGGGTGTGACCGGTACCAACGGCAAGACCAGCGTTACTCAATTGGTGGCCCAGGCGCTTGATGTGCTCGGCCAGCGCTGCGGCCTTATTGGCACTTTGGGGACCGGCTTTTACGGTGAACTGCAAAGTGGTCGCCTGACCACGCCAGACCCGATTGCCGTACAGTCCACCCTTTACGACCTGAAAAAGCAGGGCGCCAAGGCCGTGGCCATGGAGGTTTCCTCTCACGCCCTGGAGCAAGGGCGTGTCGCTGCGTTGGCGTTCGACATCGCGGTCATGACCAACCTGTCCCGTGATCACCTGGATTACCACGGCAGCATGCAGGCGTATGAGGCGGCCAAGGCCAAGCTGTTCGCCTGGCCAAACCTGCGTTGCCAGGTGGTCAACCTGGATGACGACTTTGGTCGTCGCCTGGCCGAAGACTTTGCTCGCCGCCCGAGTGTCGACCTGGTCGAGACCCGGCTGCTCAGCTATAGCCTGGAAAACCCCGACGCCTCGCTGTTCTGCCGCGAGGCCGTGTTCAGTGACGATGGCGTGCGAGCCACGCTGGTGACTGCTCAGGGTGAGCGCACCCTGCGCAGCCAGCTGCTGGGCCGCTTCAACCTGAGCAACATGCTGGCCGCCGTGGCAACCCTGCTGGCGCTGGATTACGCGCTGGACGAAATCCTTGAGGTCACCCCGCGCCTGCAAGGTCCAGTAGGCCGCATGCAGCGCCTGGGTGGCGGTCAAAAACCACTGGTGGTGGTCGACTACGCGCACACCCCGGACGCCCTGGAAAAAGTGCTTGAAGCCCTGCGCCCGCATGCCCACGGCCAACTGTTGTGCCTGTTTGGCTGCGGCGGCGACCGTGATCGCGGTAAGCGCCCATTGATGGCTGAAGTGGCCGAGCGCCTGGCCGACCGTGTGCTGGTCACCGACGACAACCCGCGCACGGAAGACCCGCTGCGCATCTTCGACGACATCCGTCCCGGCTTCACCAAGCCTGAAGACGTCGAGTTCGTCGCCGGCCGTGGCGAAGCCATTGCGCACCTGATCGCCTCAGCCGCTGCCAACGACGTGATCGTGCTGGCGGGCAAGGGGCATGAGGATTATCAGGAGATCAATGGCGAGCGCCATGGCTTCTCCGACCTGACCGAAGCCGAGAAGGCCCTTGCAGCCTGGGAGGCTCCACATGCTTAAGCCGATGACACTCAGCCAGCTGACCACAGCACTGAGTGGTCAACAAGTCGGTACCGACGCCACTTTCACCGGTGTCAGCATCGACAGCCGCAGTGTCAGCGCCGGGCAGCTGTTCGTCGCCTTGGCCGGCCCGCGTTTCGATGGCCATGACTACCTGGCTGATGTCAAAGCCAAAGGCGCAGTCGCCGCCCTGGTCGAGCGTGAGGTGGCCGGTGTCGACCTGCCGCAGTTGCGGGTCAATGATTGCCGGGTAGCGCTTGGTCAGCTCGGCGCCCTGAACCGCGCTGCGTTCGACAAGCCCGTGGTGGCGATTACCGGTTCCAGTGGCAAGACCACGGTCAAGGAGATGCTTGCCAGCATCCTGCGCACCCGCGGCCTGGTGCATGCCACCCGCGGCAACCTGAACAACGACCTTGGCGCGCCGCTGACCCTGCTGGAAATCGCTCCGGAGCACAGCGCTGCAGTGATCGAGCTGGGTGCGTCGCGCATCGGTGAAATCCGCTACACCGTCGGCCTGGCCAACCCTCAGGTGGTCATCATCAATAACGCAGGTACCGCCCACGTTGGCGAATTCGGTGGGCCCGAGAAGATCGTCGAAGCCAAGGGCGAAATTCTCGAAGGCCTGGATGAGGGCGGTGTCGCCATCCTCAACCTGGCCGACAAGGCGTTCGAAATCTGGCGCAAACGTGCCGGCAACCACCGCATCTTCACGTTTGCACTGGATAACCCGCAGGCCGATTTCCACGCCAGCGACATTGGTCGCGACGCGCGTGGCTGCCCGTCGTTCACCCTGCACGGGCCTGATGGCAGCGTGCAGGTACAGCTGAACCTTCTGGGTACCCATAACGTCAGCAACGCCCTGGCTGCCGCCGCTGCCGCCCATGCCGTTGGTCTGACCCTGAACGGCATTGCCGCCGGCCTGGCTGCCGTGCAGCCGGTCAAGGGCCGCACCGTGGCGCAGGTCGCGCCGAACGGTGTGCGGGTGATCGACGACAGTTACAACGCAAATCCCACCTCCATGTGCGCGGCCGTTGATATACTCGCCGGCTTTTCCGGACGCACCGTCCTGGTGCTTGGGGATATCGGCGAATTGGGGCAATGGGCGCAAGAAGGCCACCGTCAGGTGGGTGACTACGCGCGTGGCAAGGTCGACGCCCTGTACGCAGTGGGTTCCAACATGATGCATGCGGTCACGGCGTTCGGCGCCAATGGCCATCATTTCGCTACTCAAGCTGAGCTGATCGACGCTGTTCGCGCTGAAAATGCCAGCGACACCACTATCTTGATCAAGGGCTCGCGCAGCGCTGCGATGGAAAACGTCGTGGCGGCATTGTGCGGTGCCAGCGGGGAGAAACATTAATGCTGCTGCTGTTGGCCGAGTATCTGCAACAGTTCCACAAAGGCTTCGCGGTCTTCCAGTACCTGTCCCTGCGCGGGATTCTTGGTGTACTGACCGCGTTGTCCCTGGCGCTGTGGCTGGGGCCGTGGATGATCCGTACCCTGCAAATTCGCCAGATCGGCCAGGCCGTGCGTAACGACGGCCCGCAATCGCACCTGTCCAAGTCCGGCACCCCGACCATGGGTGGCGCACTGATCCTGTCGGCCATCGCCATCAGCACCCTGCTGTGGGCTGATCTGTCCAACCGCTACGTGTGGGTGGTGCTGATCGTGACCTTGGCATTCGGTGCGATCGGCTGGGTTGACGACTACCGCAAGGTGATCGAAAAGAACTCCCGTGGCCTGCCAAGCCGCTGGAAGTACTTCTGGCAGTCGGTGTTCGGGCTGGCTGCGGCCGTGTTCCTGTACAAGACGGCGCCGACCAGCGTCGAGACCACGCTGATCCTGCCGTTCATCAAGGATGTCACTATCCCGCTGGGCATTGGCTTCGTCGTGCTGACCTACTTCGTGATCGTCGGCTCCAGCAACGCGGTCAACCTTACCGATGGCCTCGACGGCCTGGCAATCATGCCGACGGTGATGGTGGGCGGCGCCCTGGGCATCTTCTGCTACCTGTCGGGTAACGTGAAGTTCGCCGAATACCTGCTGATCCCCTACGTGCCGGGCTCGGGTGAGCTGATCGTGTTCTGCGGCGCGCTGATCGGCGCCGGCCTGGGCTTCCTGTGGTTCAACACCTACCCGGCACAAGTCTTCATGGGTGACGTCGGCGCGCTGGCGCTGGGCGCCGCGCTGGGCACCATCGCCGTGATCGTCCGCCAGGAAATCGTGCTGTTCATCATGGGCGGCATCTTCGTGGTGGAAACCCTGTCGGTGGTGATCCAGGTCGCCTCCTTCAAGCTGACCGGCAAGCGCGTGTTCCGCATGGCGCCGATCCACCACCACTTTGAACTCAAGGGCTGGCCAGAGCCACGGGTGATCGTCCGCTTCTGGATCATCACCGTGATTCTGGTGCTGATCGGCCTTGCAACCCTGAAACTGAGGTAGATGAGCGTGTCTTTGATCGCTTCCGACCAATTCCGCATCGTTGTCGGCCTCGGCAAGAGCGGCATGTCCCTGGTTCGCTTCCTGGCGAGCCGGGGCATTGCCTTTGCGGTCGCCGATACCCGCGAGCAACCGCCGGAACTGGACACCCTGCGCCGTGATTACCCGCAGGTGGAAGTGCGCTGTGGTGAACTGGACGTGGACTTCCTGTGCCGCGCCAACGAGCTGTACGTGAGCCCCGGTCTGGCCTTGGCCACCCCGGCCCTGCAGCAGGCCGCCGCGCGTGGCGTGAAGCTGTCCGGTGATATCGAGCTGTTCGCCCACCACGCCAAGGCGCCGATCATTGCCATCAGCGGCTCCAACGCCAAGAGCACCGTTACCACCCTGGTCGGCGAAATGGCCGCCAAGGCAGGCAAACGTGTGGCTGTGGGCGGCAACCTCGGTACCCCGGCGCTGGACTTGCTGGCTGATGACGTCGAGCTGTACGTGCTGGAGCTGTCCAGTTTCCAACTGGAAACCACTGACCAGCTCAATGCTGAAGTGGCCACTGTGCTGAACATCAGCGAAGACCACATGGACCGCTACAGTGGCCTGCCGGCCTACCACCTGGCCAAACACCGGATTTTCCGCGGTGCCCGCCAGGTGGTGGTCAACCGCCAGGATGCCCTGAGCCGACCGTTGCCTGTGGAAGGCCGCCCATGCTGGACATTCGGCCTCAACCAGCCCGATTTCAAAGCCTTCGGCTTGCGTGAAGTAGACGGTGAAAAATACCTGGCGTTCGAGTTCCAGGCGCTGATACCAGCACGCGAGCTGAAGGTGCGTGGCGCCCATAACCAAAGCAATGCCCTGGCAGCCTTGGCCCTGGGGCATGCGGCCGGCCTGCCGTTCGAGCCCATGCTCGAAGCCCTGCGTGAATTCGGTGGCCTGGCCCACCGTTGCCAGTGGGTACGTGAGCGTAACGGCGTGAACTGGTATGACGATTCCAAGGCCACCAACGTCGGTGCGGCCCTGGCAGCCATCGAGGGCCTGGGTGCCGATATCGAAGGCAAGTTGGTGCTGATCGCCGGTGGCGATGGCAAAGGTGCCGATTTCACTGCGCTACGCGAGCCAGTCAAGCGTTTCTGCCGCGCCGTGGTATTGCTTGGCCGTGATGCCGAGCGCCTGGCCGAGGCCTTGGGTGATGACGTGCCGCTGGTGCGGGTCAAGACCCTGGACGACGCCGTGCAGCAGTGTGCCGAGCTGGCCCAGGCGGGCGATGCGGTGTTGCTGTCGCCGGCGTGCGCCAGCCTCGACATGTTCAAGAACTTTGAAGAGCGCGGGCGCCTGTTTGCCCAGGCAGCGGGAGGCCTTGCATGATCTTCGGCATCTTCAAGCCCTACCCGTCGCCGCTGATCAGCGGTCGTGGCATCGACCTGGACTTCCCGATGCTCGCAGGCTGCCTGGCCTTGCTGGGCCTTGGCCTGGTGATGATCACCTCGGCCTCCTCGGAAGTGGCTGCGGTGCAGTCGGGCAACCCGCTTTACCACATGTTCCGCCACTTGGTGTATGTGTTCCTGGGCCTGGTTGCCTGTGGCGCGACCATGCTGGTGCCGATCGCCACCTGGCAGCGCATGGGCTTCATGATGCTGCTAGGCGCTTTCGGGCTGCTGGTACTGGTGCTGGTGCCGGGTATCGGCCGTGAAGTGAACGGTTCCATGCGCTGGATCGGCTTCAGCTTCTTCAACGTCCAGCCTTCGGAAATCGCCAAGGTGTTCGTGGTCGTCTACCTGGCGGGTTACCTGGTGCGCCGGCAGACCGAGGTGCGCGAAACCTGGATGGGCTTCTTCAAGCCGTTCATCGTGCTGCTGCCCATGGCGGCCTTGTTACTGATGGAGCCGGACTTCGGTGCCACCGTGGTGATGATGGGCGCGGCGGCGGCCATGCTGTTCCTCGGCGGGGTTGGGTTGTTCCGCTTCAGCCTCATGGTGGTGTTGGCGGTACTGGCGGTGTTCGTGCTGGTACAGGCGCAGCCCTACCGGATGGCGCGGCTTATCACCTTTACCGACCCGTGGTCCGACCAGTTCGGCTCGGGCTACCAGCTGACCCAGGCACTGATCGCCTTCGGCCGCGGCGAGTGGCTGGGTGTTGGCCTGGGCAATAGCGTGCAGAAGCAGTTCTACCTGCCCGAAGCACACACCGACTTTGTGTTCTCGGTACTGGCCGAAGAACTGGGCGTGGTCGGCTCGCTGCTGACCATTGCACTGTTCGTGTTCGTGACCGTGCGTGCCCTGTACATCGGTCTGTGGGCCGAGAAGGCCAAGCAGTTCTTCGCCGCCTATGTGGCCTTCGGCCTGGCGTTCCTGTGGATCGGCCAGTTCCTGATCAACATCGGGGTGAACGTCGGCCTGCTGCCAACCAAGGGCCTGACGCTGCCGTTCCTCAGCTACGGGGGCAGCTCGCTGGTGATCTGTTGCGCCTGCGTGGGCCTGTTGCTGCGTATCGAGTGGGAGAGCCGCACGCACCTGGGTAGCGAAGAACACGAGTTCAGCGAAAGCGATTTTGCCGAGGAGACCAGTCATGGCCGCTGACGGCAAAAACATATTGATCATGGCGGGCGGCACCGGGGGGCATGTATTCCCGGCCCTGGCCTGCGCCCGGGAGTTCCAGGCGCGTGGTTTTACCGTGCACTGGCTGGGCACCCCGCGTGGCATCGAAAACGAACTGGTGCCCCAGGCTGGCCTGCCGCTGCACCTGATCCAGGTCAGCGGCCTGCGCGGCAAAGGCAAGCTGTCGTTGCTCAAGGCGCCGTTCACCCTGATCAAGGCGGTACTGCAGGCGCGACGCATCATTCGCCAGCTCAAGCCGGTATGCGTACTGGGCTTTGGCGGTTATGTGACTGGCCCCGGCGGTGTGGCCGCGCGGCTGTGCGGCGTGCCATTGGTGATCCACGAGCAGAACGCCCGTGCCGGTACCGCCAATCGGTTGCTGGTGCCACTGTCTGCGCGGGTCTGCGAAGCTTTCCCGAACACCTTCGAGGCGAGCGACAAGCGTCGTACCACCGGCAACCCGGTGCGCCCGGAGCTGTTCATGGATGCACAACGCGCGCCCCTGGCCCAGCGCCGAGCGCGCCTGCTGGTGCTCGGTGGCAGCCTGGGTGCGGAACCCTTGAACAAATTGTTGCCTAAGGCCCTGTCCGAAGTCCCTGCTGCGCTGCGGCCAGAGGTGTTCCACCAGGCCGGCAAGCAACACGCGCCAATCACCGCCGAGCGTTATCACGAGGCGGGCGTCGAGGCTCAGGTAGAGCCCTTCATCAAGGACATGGCCCAAGCCTATGGCTGGGCCGACATGGTGGTGTGCCGGGCCGGTGCCCTGACCGTTAGCGAGCTGGCGGCAGCGGGCCTGCCTTCGCTGCTGGTGCCATTGCCCCACGCCATCGACGATCACCAGACCCACAACGCCCAATATCTGGCCCGTGAAGGCGCTGCCTTCCTGATGCCACAAGCGACAACTGGCGCAGCGCAGCTCGCTGAACGCCTGAACGAGGTGCTGATGCAACCCGAGAAACTCACCGTAATGGCAGGCACCGCACGGCGCCTGGCCAAACCTGCTGCAACCAGCACCGTGGTCGATATCTGCCTGGAGGTGGCCCATGGTTGAGAGCCAGAAAGCCATGCCCCAGCCCAAGATGGGCCGTATCCGCCGTATTCACTTTGTCGGTATCGGCGGCGTGGGCATGTGCGGTATTGCCGAAGTGTTGCTGAACCTGGGCTATGAAGTGTCCGGTTCGGACCTGAAAGCGTCGCCGGTGACCGAGCGCCTGGAATCGTTCGGTGCCGAGATCTTCGTCGGCCACCGCGCCGAGAACGCCGCCACCGCTGATGTGCTGGTCGTGTCCAGTGCCATCAACCCGGCCAACCCGGAAGTGGCTACCGCCCTTGAGCGACGCATTCCGGTGGTGCCGCGTGCCGAGATGCTCGCCGAGCTGATGCGCTACCGTCACGGCGTGGCGGTTGCCGGTACCCACGGCAAGACCACTACCACCAGCCTGCTGGCCTCGGTGTTCGCTGCCGGTGGCCTGGACCCGACCTTTGTCATCGGTGGCCGCCTGACCGCTGCCGGTACCAATGCCCAGCTGGGCACCAGCCGCTACCTGATCGCCGAAGCAGACGAAAGCGATGCCAGCTTCCTGCACCTGCAGCCGATGGTGGCCGTGGTCACCAACATCGACGCCGATCACATGGCGACCTACGAAGGTGACTTCAACAAACTGAAGAAAACCTTCGTCGAGTTCCTGCACAACCTGCCGTTCTACGGCCTGGCGGTGATGTGCCTGGACGACCCGGTGGTGCGCGAAATCCTGCCGCAGGTGAAGCGCCCGACCGTGACTTATGGCTTCAGCGAAGAGGCAGACATCCGCGCCATCAACGTGCGTCAGCAGGGCATGCAGACCCACTTCACCGTGCTGCGCCGTGACTGCGAGCCGTTGGACGTGTCAGTGAACATGCCTGGCAACCACAACGTGCTCAACGCCCTGGCCACCATTGCCATTGCCACTGACGAAGGCATCACTGACGAGGCCATCATCCAGGGCCTGTCAGGCTTCCAGGGGGTCGGCCGACGCTTCCAGGTATACGGCGAACTGCCGGTCGAAGGCGGTAGCGTGATGCTGGTGGACGACTACGGCCATCACCCGACCGAAGTAGCTGCAGTGATCAAAGCCGTGCGTGGTGGCTGGCCTAGCCGCCGCCTGGTGATCGTTTACCAGCCGCACCGCTACAGCCGCACCCGCGACCTGTACGACGATTTCGTGCAGGTGCTGGGCGATGCCAACGTGCTGCTGCTGATGGAAGTCTACCCGGCCGGCGAAGAGCCAATCCCTGGAGCCGACAGCCGTCAGCTGTGCCACAGCATCCGTCAGCGCGGCAAACTGGACCCGATCTACATCGAGCGTGGCGCAGAACTCGCGCCGCTGGTCAAACCACTGCTGCGCGCTGGTGACATCCTCATCTGCCAGGGTGCCGGTGATGTCGGAGGCCTGGCCCCACAGTTGATGAAAAGCCCGCTGTTCGCAGGCGCCAAGCAGGAGAAGTCGAAATGACCAGCGCCTACGAAAAGCTGCACTCGACCCTGGACGTCAAGGCGTTCGGCCGTGTTGCCGTGCTGTATGGTGGCAAGAGCGCCGAGCGTGAAGTGTCGCTGAAGTCCGGCGCAGCGGTGATCCACGCGCTGACCACGGCCGGTGTCGACGTCGTTGCCATCGACGTGGGAGATGACCTGCTCGAGCGCCTGCAACGCGAGAAGATCGACCGTGCGTTCATCATCCTGCACGGCCGTGGTGGTGAAGACGGCAGCATGCAAGGCCTGCTGGAGTGCCTGGGCATCCCCTACACCGGCAGCGGCATCCTCGCCTCGGCGCTGGCCATGGACAAGCTGCGCACCAAGCAGGTGTGGCAGAGCCTGGGCATTCCGACCCCGCGTCACGCGGTGTTGGCGAGCGAAAGCGATTGTTTGTTGGCCAGTACGGAACTGGGCTTCCCGCTTATCGTCAAACCCGCCCATGAAGGCTCTAGTATCGGCATGGCCAAGGTGAACAGCGCCCAGGAACTGGTCGCCGCCTGGCAGGACGCCGCCAAATACGATTCCCAGGTACTGGTGGAGCAGTGGATCCACGGCCCGGAGTTCACCATCGCGGTCTTGCGCGGCCAGGTGCTGCCGCCGATCGCCCTGGGTACGCCGCACGTGTTCTACGACTACGACGCCAAGTACATCGCCAACGATACCCAGTACCGCATCCCGTGCGGCCTGGATAGCGTCAAGGAACAGGAACTGATCGACCTGACTGCACGTGCCTGTGATGCCATCGGCATCGAAGGCTGGGGGCGGCTGGACGTGATGCAGGACGAGCAGGGCCGGTTCTGGCTGCTCGAAGTCAACACCGCACCGGGCATGACTGATCATAGCCTGGTGCCAATGGCGGCCCGCGCGGCCGGCCTGGACTTCCAGCAACTGGTGCTGGCAATCCTGGCTGAAAGCGTGACGACGCGAGGTTAACAACCATGCAAGGCGCGATGATACGTCAGCAGCAACCCGTTACCGGCCGTAGCAAGCCGGTGCCGCGTGGTGCCAGCCGGCTGGTGGCCGACGAGCCCGTATCGGCGCGCCTGCCGCGGCCAAGCCTGGGAGGCCTCAAGCGCCTGCTGTGGCCGGTGCTGCTGGTGGCGGCCGGCTTTGGTGCCTATGAGGGCGCCATTCGCCTGATGCCGTATGCCGACCGGCCGATCACCAAGATCGACGTGCAGGGCGACCTCAGCTACATCAGCCAGCAGTCGGTGCAGCAGCGCATCGCACCGTACGTGGCGGCGAGCTTCTTCAGCGTCGACCTGCCGGCGATGCGTGCGGAGCTCGAACAGATGCCATGGATCGCTCACGCCGAAGTGCGCCGGGTGTGGCCTGACGAGGTGGTGATCCGCCTGGAAGAACAGCTGCCGGTGGCGCGCTGGGGCGACGAAGCCTTGCTCAACAACCAGGGCCAGGCCTTCACCCCGCGCGAACTGGCCAACTACGAGCACCTGCCGCAGCTGGCTGGGCCGCAGCGTGCTCAGCAACAAGTCATGCAGCAGTATCAGGTATTGAGCCAGATGCTGCGCCCCCTGGGCTTTTCCATCGCTCGCCTGGAGCTGCGCGAGCGGGGCAGCTGGTTCCTGACTACCGGTGCGAGCAGCGCCGGGCCCGGTATCGAGCTGCTGTTGGGGCGCGACCATCTGGTGGAGAAGATGCGCCGTTTCATTGCCATTTACGACAAGACACTCAAAGACCAGATCACCACTATCGCCCGCATTGATCTGCGTTATTCCAACGGACTTGCCGTTGGTTGGCGGGAACCGATTGCACCGACGACGGCCCAACCCGCCGTTGCGAAGAATTAGAGAGAGGCAGGACCATGGCAAACGCGCATAGCGGCAAAATGATCGTCGGGCTGGACATTGGCACCTCCAAGGTGGTGGCGCTGGTGGGCGAAGTGGGCGAAGACGGCACCCTGGAAATCGTCGGGATCGGCACCCATCCGTCCCGCGGCCTGAAGAAAGGCGTGGTGGTGAACATCGAGTCCACCGTGCAGTCGATCCAGCGCGCCGTCGAAGAAGCGCAGCTGATGGCCGGCTGCCGCATCCACTCGGCTTTCGTCGGGGTGGCCGGCAACCACATCCGCAGCCTGAACTCCCACGGCATCGTCGCCATCCGCGACCGCGAGGTCAGCCTGGCCGACCTGGAGCGTGTACTCGACGCTGCCCAGGCTGTGGCGATTCCGGCCGACCAGCGCGTGTTGCACACCCTGCCGCAGGACTACGTGATCGACAACCAGGAAGGCGTGCGCGAACCGCTGGGCATGTCTGGCGTGCGTCTGGAAGCCAAGGTCCACGTGGTCACTTGCGCAGTCAACGCGGCGCAGAACATCGAGAAGTGCGTACGCCGCTGCGGCCTGGAAATTGACGACATCATCCTTGAGCAGCTGGCCTCGGCCTACTCGGTGCTGACCGACGATGAAAAAGAGCTGGGTGTTTGCCTGGTGGACATCGGTGGCGGTACCACCGACATCGCCATCTTCACCGAAGGCGCCATCCGTCACACCGCGGTCATCCCGATTGCCGGCGACCAGGTGACCAACGACATCGCCATGGCCCTGCGTACCCCTACCCAGTACGCCGAAGAAATCAAGATCCGCTACGCCTGTGCCCTGGCCAAACTGGCTGGCGCCGGCGAAACCATCAAGGTGCCGAGCGTGGGCGACCGCCCACCGCGCGAGCTGTCGCGTCAGGCGTTGGCTGAAGTGGTAGAGCCACGTTACGACGAGCTCTTCACCCTGATTCAGGCCGAACTGCGCCGCAGCGGCTACGAAGACCTGGTGCCAGCCGGCATCGTACTCACCGGTGGCACCGCGAAGATGGAAGGTGCCGTGGAACTGGCCGAGGAAATCTTCCACATGCCGGTACGCCTGGGCGTACCGCACAGCGTTCGGGGGCTGAGCGACGTGGTTCGCAACCCGATCTATTCCACCGGCGTGGGCTTGCTCACTTACGGTCTGCTGAAGCAGTCCGAGGACCTGATCCTGACCGGTAACACAAACAGCAGCAACAACAGCTATGGCGATGAACCGAAGGCCCCAGTGCTTGAGCGCTTCAAGAAGTGGGTCCAGGGCAACTTCTAAGTTTCAAAGCAGTAGTGGTAGGCGCAACAACTAGAGAACTGTAAGGAGAGGGAAAATGTTCGAGCTCGTAGACAACGTCCCGCAAAGCCCGGTCATCAAGGTGATCGGCGTTGGTGGTGGTGGCGGCAACGCCGTCAACCACATGGTCAAGAGCAGCATCGAGGGCGTGGAATTCATCTGCGCCAACACCGATGCCCAGGCGCTGAAAAGCATTGGCGCGCGCACCATCCTGCAATTGGGCACTGGCGTGACCAAGGGCCTGGGTGCCGGTGCCAATCCGGAAGTGGGCCGTCAGGCTGCGCTGGAAGACCGTGAGCGCATCGCTGAGGTACTGCAGGGCACCAACATGGTGTTCATCACCACTGGCATGGGTGGCGGTACCGGTACCGGTGCAGCGCCGATCATTGCCGAAGTGGCCAAGGAAATGGGCATTCTCACCGTAGCCGTGGTGACCCGTCCGTTCCCGTTCGAAGGCCGCAAACGTATGCAGATCGCCGATGAAGGCATCCGCATGCTGGCTGAAAGCGTCGACTCGTTGATCACCATCCCCAACGAGAAACTGCTGACCATCCTGGGCAAGGATGCCAGCCTGCTGTCCGCCTTTGCCAAGGCCGACGATGTGCTGGCCGGTGCCGTTCGCGGCATCTCCGACATCATCAAACGCCCAGGCATGATCAACGTCGACTTCGCCGACGTGCGTACGGTGATGGGCGAAATGGGCATGGCAATGATGGGTACTGGCTGTGCCAGCGGCCCGAACCGCGCCCGTGAAGCCACCGAAGCGGCGATCCGCAACCCATTGCTGGAAGACGTCAACCTGCAGGGCGCCCGTGGCATCCTGGTGAACATCACCGCAGGTCCGGACCTGTCGCTGGGTGAGTACTCCGATGTGGGTAGCATCATCGAAGCCTTCGCCTCTGACCACGCCATGGTCAAGGTCGGCACCGTGATCGACCCGGACATGCGCGACGAGCTGCACGTTACCGTTGTGGCCACTGGCCTGGGCGCGCGCATCGAGAAGCCGGTCAAAGTGGTCGACAACACCCTGCAGACCGCTCAGCAGGCATACGAGGCGTCCAATCCTGCGCCGGTACGCCAGGAGCAGCCAGCGGTCAACTACCGTGACCTGGAGCGCCCGACCGTGATGCGCAATCAGGCCCATGCAGGTGCTGCTGCAGCCGCTAAACTGAACCCTCAGGATGACTTGGACTACCTTGATATCCCGGCTTTCCTGCGTCGTCAGGCTGATTAATGGAATTTATCAGGGGTATAAAGGTGATTGGTATTCATCAAAGGTTGGGTCTGTTATCATCCCCAGCCTTTGTTGATACCTGTTCGCAATTTGCGCTGAAGCGGCCAATGCCATGATTAAACAACGCACCCTGAAGAATACCATCCGTGCCACAGGTATCGGTCTGCACTCTGGGGAGAAGGTTTACCTGACCCTCAAGCCCGCACCTGTTGACACCGGCATCGTCTTCCGCCGCGCCGACCTTGACCCTGTGGTCGAGATCCCTGCGCGTGCGGCCAACGTCGGCGAGACAACCATGTCGACGACGCTGGTCAACGGTGACGTCAAGGTCGATACGGTCGAGCACCTGCTCTCCGCCATGGCGGGCCTGGGCATCGATAACGCCTACGTCGAGCTCTCCGCCTCGGAAGTGCCGATCATGGATGGCAGCGCCGGACCCTTTGTATTCCTGATTCAGTCTGCCGGCCTGGAAGAGCAGGACGCAGCCAAGAAGTTCATCCGCATCCTGCGTGAGGTAACCGTGGAAGAGGGCGACAAGCGCGCCACGTTCCTGCCTTTCGAAGGGTTCAAGGTGAGCTTCGAGATCGACTTCGATCACCCGGTGCTTCGCAACCGGACCCAGAGCGCCAGCGTCGACTTCTCCAGCACCTCGTTTGTGAAGGAAGTCAGCCGCGCGCGTACTTTCGGCTTCATGCGTGACATCGAGTACCTGCGCAAGCACAACCTTGCATTGGGTGGCAGTGTCGAGAACGCCATCGTGGTCGATGAAGACGGCGTGCTCAACGAGGACGGCCTTCGTTACGAAGACGAATTCGTAAAGCACAAGATCCTCGACGCCATTGGCGACCTTTACCTGCTGGGCAACAGCCTGATTGGCGAGTTCAAGGGCTTCAAGTCCGGCCACGCGCTGAACAACCAGCTGTTGCGCAAGCTGATTGCTGAAACCGATGCCTGGGAAGTGGTCACGTTCGAAGATGCCAGCACGGCACCGATCTCTTATATGCGCCCTGTTGCGGCCGTGTAAGTTCGAGCACTCTCTCTAGTGATTAAGGCCACCCTCGGGTGGCCTTTTTTATTCGCTGAGTTCCCCAAGCGTGATTGGGGTTATGCGTCGTGGCTATCTCTGTCGTAGGCACTCAGGACAGCATGGGTTTTCAGCAGGATGAAATCGATGTAACTGTGGTCTGTCGAGGTGCACTCCACGCGTGTGATTGGCTTGCCGTACGGCGACCGGAAACTCACCAGAAAGTGCTTGGGTGTGCCGTCGCTCGCCAAGTTGATCGTTTTCAGCGGGTCTGGCTCAGTCGAGGTGAAGAAACTCACGGACCCCTCGTAATGAATCAGGCTCCAGGCGAACTGCATGTACCCGTACTCACCGTTCAGATCCAGTGCGATTTTATTGCTGTCGGAACTTTGGCCTTTGGAAAGTACAATTGCCTTTCCCTCAGCCATGTTTTCGACGGTTTCATTGACTTTCTCAATGCCTGTTTTAGAGCCATAATTGCTACTAAGATGGTGCAGCGTAAAATGCGGAAGTACGAGTGATTGCCCGGGTAGAATGAGCTGCTCGCCAGGTTGCTCCTCGAAATTGATATGCAGTACGTGCGGGTAAATGCGGATATCGTCGAAAGCGAAATGCACATGCGTATTGTCAGGCTCGAAACTGCCAAGTGTCAGGGTATGAGTCGGGGATGTCGCGCGGAAGTCGACAACGAAACGTTGCCAGTCCTGGTGGTTTTCAAGCTTTGAGCGATGCTGGACAGTATCGTCTATGTACCAGGTGAGGTGTGGGACGGGGTCCTTGGGGAATCGCTTGACACGCAAGCTGATAGAGTAGAGGTGTCCCTGGACCAGACCGCTTATCGTCTTCTGGATCAGCAGCACGCCATCGTGTCGGGGAAGCGGTGGGAGGTTTGGCGGCGAGTCATATTCAACATAAATGTTGCTTTGATTTGCGGTGTTGAATGTTAATGAGTGTCCGCTGCGTATTGCGTTCCAGCCGTTGTATGCCTTGTCAGTGAAAGTTGTATGTTCGCTATAGTCAGTCGTGGGCAGGGTCATGATGCAGTTCCTGGGTTAAGAACGCTCAATAAACCATCTCCAAAATCTACCGGCTACTGGTAAAATTGTCAGTCTTAAAGTGCAGGTTTTTTAGCTTGTTTTATTCTGAAGGCTTTTTTTGCGCGAAGCATTGTTAGCCAAACGCTCCAATGCGGCGCGCAGCTTCTCGTCGGTAATGCCTTCAGCGGAACCGCGAATACTCTGCGCGGCATTGGCCGACAGCTCGGTGGTGTTTAGGCCACGCTTGGCCGGCACCAGCGGTGGCTGCACCTTAAACAGGATGCGCCTGAGGTTGCCGAACGCCTCCATGGCCTGCAATGCCGCCAGCAGGCGCTTCTGCTGGTAGCGCAGGCGGGTTGCCCAATGGCCGTCGGTCACAACCAGCAGCAAGGTGCCATCGCGCCATGACGCGACATGGCAGTGCTCGCGGGCAGCGGGTTGCAGCTGGCTTTCCAGCAGGCGTTGCAGGTGCTCCAGGCGCTCGGCCTGGTTCAGCAGCAGGCGCAGCGGGCGGACCTGGCGCAGCAGTGCGGAGGGCGGCTGGGCAGGGGAGGGTTTGTAGGCCATGGGACTGTGCATGAGGTTCAAGGTCAGCAGTTTAACACCTCTGTAGCCGGTGCCGGCCTCTTCACGGGCTTGCCCGCTATTACAGGCATTCCCCAGTGCAGGCCAGATAAGACCAATTCTCGATAGCTTTCATGTTGCCAAGCCTTGAACTCACGGAGAATGCCCCTATCTAAGACAAGCCCCTGCCAAAACGCTGTAATAGCATCGTGGAAATCCACCACTTTCCTCACCATCGTTTCCGGGTAGAATGCTCGTTCGCATGCGGCCTCAGGGCTGCACGGGCGACTCATGGGGCCGCCCTCCATCCCTACGTGTGGAAGATCCTGCCGATATGTTTGCGCCTTTGTTAAAAAAACTTTTTGGAAGCAAGAACGAGCGTGAAGTGAAACGCATGCTCAAGACGGTGAGTATCGTCAATGCCTTCGAAGAGAAGATGGTGGCCCTCTCCGACGAGCAACTGCGGGGCAAGACCGCAGAGTTCAAGGAGCGCCTGGCCAAAGGCGAGACACTGGACCAATTGCTGCCTGAAGCTTTCGCCGTGGCCCGAGAGGCCGGCAAGCGTGTGATGGGCATGCGCCACTTCGATGTGCAGCTCATCGGTGGCATGACCCTGCACGAGGGCATGATCGCAGAAATGCGCACCGGTGAAGGCAAGACCTTGGTCGGTACCCTGGCCGTGTACCTGAACGCACTGTCCGGCAAGGGCGTGCACGTGGTCACCGTCAACGACTACCTGGCCCGCCGTGACGCCAACTGGATGCGTCCGCTGTACGAGTTCCTCGGCCTGTCGGTCGGTATCGTCTCGGCCTTCCAGCCGCCAGAAGAAAAGCGTGCCGCCTATGCGTCCGACATTACCTACGGCACCAACAACGAATTCGGGTTTGACTACCTGCGCGACAACATGGCGTTCAGCCAGGAAGAGAAGTTCCAGCGTGAGCTGAACTTCGCCGTGATCGACGAAGTCGACTCCATCCTCATCGACGAAGCACGCACCCCGCTGATCATCTCCGGCCAGGCTGAGGACAGCTCCAAGCTGTACATCGAGATCAACCGCCTGATCCCGCGCCTGACCCAGCATATCGAAGAAGTGGAAGGCCAGGTCACCCAGGAAGGCCACTTCACCATCGACGAGAAGAGCCGCCAGGTCGAGCTCAACGAAGCCGGTCACCAGTTCATCGAAGAAATGCTCACCCAGGCCGGCCTGCTGGCCGAGGGCGAGAGCCTGTACTCAGCGCACAACCTGGGCCTGCTGACCCACGTTTACGCTGGCCTGCGCGCGCACAAGCTGTTCCACCGCAACGTCGAGTACATCGTCCAGGACGGCCAGGTCCTGCTGATTGACGAGCACACCGGCCGCACCATGCCGGGCCGTCGCCTGTCCGAGGGCCTGCACCAGGCCATCGAGGCAAAAGAAAACCTGAATATCCAGGCCGAGAGCCAGACCCTGGCTTCGACCACCTTCCAGAACTACTTCCGCCTGTACACCAAGCTGTCCGGCATGACCGGTACCGCCGACACCGAAGCGTTCGAGTTCCAGTCCATCTACGGCCTCAACGTGATGGTGATCCCGCCGAACAAGCCGCTGGCACGTAAAGACTTCAACGACCTGGTGTACCTGACCGCCGACGAGAAATACGCCGCGATCATTGCCGACATCAAGGAAAGCATGACCCAGGGCCGCCCGGTGTTGGTGGGTACTGCGACCATCGAAACCTCCGAGCACATGTCGAACCTGTTGCTCAAGGAAGGTATCGAGCACAAGGTCCTGAACGCCAAGTACCACGAGAAGGAAGCCGAGATCATCGCGCAGGCTGGTGCTCCAGGCGCACTGACCATCGCCACCAACATGGCCGGCCGTGGTACCGACATCCTGTTGGGTGGTAACTGGGAAGCCGAAGTGGCCACCCTGGAAAACCCGACCGCCGAACAGATCGCCCAGATCAAGTCCGACTGGCAGAAGCGTCACCAGCAAGTGATCGAGTCGGGCGGCTTGCACGTGATCGCCTCCGAGCGCCATGAGTCGCGCCGTATCGACAACCAGCTGCGTGGCCGTTCGGGCCGTCAGGGTGACCCGGGCTCCAGCCGCTTCTACCTGTCGCTGGAAGACAGCCTGATGCGCATCTTCGCCTCTGACCGGGTGAAGAACTTCATGAAGGCACTGGGCATGCAGTCGGGCGAGGCCATCGAACACCGCATGGTCACCAACGCGATCGAGAAAGCCCAGCGCAAGGTTGAAGGCCGCAACTTCGACATCCGTAAGCAATTGCTCGAATACGACGACGTGGCCAACGAACAGCGCAAGGTGATCTACCACATGCGCAACAGCCTGCTGGCCGCCGAGAACATCGGCGACACCATCGTCGAATTCCGCAAGGAAGTGCTGGACGCTACCATCAGCCAGCACATCCCGCCGCAGTCGCTGCCAGAGCAGTGGGATGTGGCCGGTCTGGAAGCCTCGCTGGCCAGCGATTTCGCCATGAAACTGCCGATCCAGCAGTGGCTCGACGAGGACGATCACCTCTACGAGGAAACCCTGCGCGAGAAGCTGCTGAACGAGATCACCACTGCCTACACCGAGAAGGAAGACCAGGCCGGTATCGAAGCCCTGCGTACCTTCGAGAAGCAGATCCTGCTGCGCGTGCTGGACGACCTGTGGAAAGACCACCTGTCGACCATGGACCACCTGCGCCACGGTATTCACCTGCGTGGCTATGCGCAGAAGAACCCGAAGCAGGAGTACAAGCGCGAGTCGTTCAGCCTGTTCCAGGAGCTGCTCGAGTCGATCAAGCGCGACACCATCCGCGTGCTGTCGCACGTTCAGGTTCGCCGCGAAGATCCGATCGAGGAGGAAGCACGCCTTCGCCGCGAGGCCGAGGAACTGGCCAGCCGCATGCAGTTCCAGCATGCCCCTGCCCCAGGGTTGGAAAGCGAGCAACTGAGCGAGGAGGGCGCCGAAGTGGCGGTGGCCGCAGCGCCAGTGCGTAACGACCAGAAACTGGGCCGCAACGAGCCGTGCTGGTGTGGTTCGGGCAAGAAGTTCAAGCATTGCCACGGGCAGATCGAGTGATCTGATTCATTGCTGTAACGTGACAAACCGGGGCCGCTTTGCGGCCCATTCGCGGCACAAGGCCGCTCCTGCAGGGAACGCGCCCGACCGGAAGGCTGCGATGTCCTTGTGGGAGCGGCCTTGTGCCGCGAATGGGGCGCGAAGCGGCCCCGCTCTTCCATCATCACTTCACCGTTTTTCTAGGAGCGCTCTAATGGCTGTTGGTCTTGGTCCTTTGCCCACCCTGCACCCGGTACCGGGTTTTGAACTCGGCATCGCTTCTGCCGGCATCAAGCGCCCGGGGCGCAAGGATGTGGTGGTCATGCGCTGTGCCGAAGGCTCCAGCGTGGCTGGTGTGTTTACCCTCAACGCCTTCTGCGCAGCACCGGTGATCCTGGCCAAGCAGCGTGTACAGGGCACCGTGCGCTACCTGCTGACCAACACCGGTAACGCCAACGCAGGCACGGGCGCGCCAGGCTTGGCCGCAGCCGAACGTACCTGCGCCAAGCTGGCCGAGCTGGCTGGCGTGCCGGCCGAGTCTGTACTGCCGTTTTCCACCGGCGTGATCGGCGAGCCACTGCCGGTCGAGAAGATCGAAGGTGCACTGCAGGCTGCCCTCGACAACTTGTCGGAAAACCACTGGGCGGAAGCTGCCACCGGCATCATGACTACCGATACCCTGCCCAAGGGTGCCAGCCGCCAGTTCCAGCACGATGGCGTGACCGTTACCGTCACCGGCATCAGCAAGGGGGCAGGCATGATCCGCCCGAACATGGCCACCATGCTCGGCTACATCGCTACCGACGCCAAGGTTGCCCCGGCGGTACTCAAGGACCTGATGCTGGACGGCGCCAACAAGTCGTTCAACCGCATTACCATCGATGGCGACACCTCGACCAACGATTGCTGCATGTTGATTGCCACCGGCAAGGCCAACCTGCCAGAGGTCACCGAAGCCAGCGGCGCGCTGTTCGAAGCCCTGAAAAAGGCGGTGTTCGAAGTGTGCATGGAAGTGGCCCAGGCCATCGTCCGTGACGGCGAAGGCGCCACCAAGTTCGTGACCGTGCAGGTCAACGGTGGTGGCAACCACCAGGAATGCCTGGATGTCGGCTATGCCGTGGCCCACTCGCCATTGATCAAGACCGCCCTGTTCGCCTCCGACCCGAACTGGGGCCGCATCCTGGCCGCCGTTGGCCGTGCTGGCGTGCCGGAGCTGGATGTAAGCCTGATCGACGTGTACCTGGACAGCGTGTGCATCGCCAGCAAAGGTGGCCGCGACCCGAGCTACACCGAAGCACAGGGTTCGGCAGTGATGGCCCAGGAAGAGATCACCATCCGTATCGAACTGGGCCGTGGCCAGTGCAGCGAAACCATCTGGACCACCGACCTGTCCCACGAGTACGTGAAGATCAACGCTGAATACCGTACTTGATCTACTGATCCGAAGGCCTCTTCGCGGGCAAGCCCGCTCCCACAGGTTTTGCAAGGCCTGTAGGAGCGGTGCGGTCCTTGTAGGAGCGGGCTTGCCCGCGAAAGGCTGCGCAGCAGCCTGCGGGTTTTGCAATACAAACCTGATGGAGCCGAACCATGAGCTATCACCTGATCATCGGCGACAAGCTGTATTCCTCCTGGTCGCTGCGTGGCGCCCTGGCCCTCGAGCTGGCCGGCGTGCCCTACGAAGAAACCGTGATCAAGCTGAACCAGCCTGATACTCGTCAGCGTATCCTTGCATTTTCCTCCACTGGCAAGGTGCCGTTGCTCAAGAGCGAGCACGGTGTGATCGCCGATTCTCTGGCCATCGCCGAATACCTCAACGAACAGCACCCCGACGCTCAACTGTGGCCTGCTGACGCAGCCGCCCGCGCCCAGGCCCGTTCGGCTTGCGCGCAGATGCACAGCGGTTTCTTTGCCCTGCGCGGGGCCATGCCGTTCGACTTGTCGCGTGACCAGGCCCTCGACACTGTGCCGCTGGACGTGCAGGTCGACATCGACCGTATCGTCGCGCTGTGGTCCGAATGCCGCGTGGTGGCCAAGGACAGCGGCCCGTTCCTGTTCGGCAAGCCGACCCTGGCCGACGCCTTCTTCGCCCCGGTGGCCGTGCGCCTGCGCAGCTACCGCGTGGAGGTGCCGGCAGAGGCGGCAGCCTATATCGAAACCATTTATCAGTGGCCAGCCTTCCAGGCGTGGCAGCAGGCCGGCCTGGCGGAGCGTGAAGGGTGAAACGGATACATGTTGTAGCGGCGGTCATTCGAGGTACTGACGGCCGCATTCTGATTGCACGCAGAGCCGATACCCAGCACCAGGGCGGCCTGTGGGAGTTTCCCGGCGGCAAGGTGGAAGAGGGCGAAGGCGTTGAAGCGGCCCTGGCCCGTGAACTGCGCGAAGAGTTGGGCATCGAGGTGACCCGTTCGCGTGCACTGATCAAGGTCAGCCATGACTACCCGGACAAACAGGTGCTGCTGGACGTGCGCGAGGTCGAAGCGTTCACGGGCGCACCTCATGGCGCAGAAGGGCAGCCGCTGGAGTGGGTGGCCCCGCGGGATCTGTCGCACTATGAATTTCCTGAAGCCAACAAGCCCATCGTTGCTGCGGCGCGGCTGCCGGATCAGTACCTGATTACCCCGGATGGCCTGGAGGTGCCACAGATGCTCAAGGGCATCCAGAAGGCGGTGGCCAACGGTACTCGCCTGATCCAGCTGCGGGCGCCGGACATGTACGACCCCAAGTATCGCGATGTCGCGGTGGATGCAGTCGGGCTGTGTGCAGGCAAGGCACAGCTGATGCTCAAGGGGCCGCTGGAGTGGCTGGGTGACTTCCCTGCGGCCGGCTGGCACCTGACGGCCGCGCAACTGCGCAAGTACGCGGCCAAGGGCCGGCCATTTCCCAATGAGCGCTGGCTGGCAGCGTCCTGCCACAGCGCCGAGGAGCTGGCGCTGGCGGAGCAGATGGGCGTGGACTTTGTCACCTTGTCGCCGGTGCAGGCGACCCAGACCCACCCTGAGGCAGTGCCGCTAGGGTGGGATGAGGCGCAGCGGTTGATAGCCGGGTTCAACAAACCGGTCTACCTGCTGGGTGGGGTAGGGCCTGATCAGCGCGAGCAAGCCTGGGAAGCCGGGGCACAGGGTGTTGCCGGGATCCGGGCGTTCTGGCCCGAGAGGTGAGTTGCCTGAACAGGGGCCGCTGCGCGGCCCATTCGCGGGGCAAGCCCGCTCCCACAGGTAATGCGCCGAACCTCAGGGCAGTGAGGTACCTGTGGGAGCGGGCTTGTCCCGCGAATGGGCTGAAAGCAGCCCCAGAAATATCAGCCTTTGGGTTTCTCGGCAGGCTGCCACAAAACCTCATCCACCCCCTGGCGCCGCCCGATGATCCGCGCCGCCACGAACAACAGATCGGAAAGCCGGTTGATGTACGCCAACCCAACGCCTTCCAGTGGCTCCACGGCATTCAACTGCTGACAACGTCGCTCTGCACTGCGCGCCAGGCTGCGGCACACATGCGCTTGCGCCACCAGCGCCGAACCACTGGGTAAAATGAAGTTCTTCAACGGCCCCAGCTCTTCGTTCCACACATCGATGGCTGCTTCCAGGCGTTCCACCTCCGCCAGGGTCAATGCCTGGTAGCTCGGCATCGCCAGCTCACCGCCCAGGTCGAACAAGCGGTGCTGACACGGCATCAGTACGGCGCTCACCTCGTCCAGGCCTTGCTCGTCCAGCCCCGCAAGCAGCAAGCCCAACTGGCTGTTCAGGCTGTCCACCTCGCCAATTGCCTCGATCCGCGGGTGGTCTTTGGGCACCCGGCGTCCGTCGCCCAGGCCGGTTTCGCCCGTGTCGCCGGTGCGTGTGTAGATCTTCGACAGGCGGTAGCCCATGTCACTTCTCCGTGTTGGCCGGCGTCGCCGGCTGGCCAAGGGGCAGGCGCAGGGTAAAGCAGGTGCCCTGGCCGGGCGTGGACTGCACTTCCATCTGCCCCTTGTGGTTGTTGGTGATGATGAAATACGAAACCGACAGGCCCAGGCCGGTGCCTTGGCCTATTTCCTTGGTGGTGAAGAACGGCTCGAAGGTGCGTTTGCGCACCGCCTCGGGCATGCCGACGCCATTGTCCTCGACCTGGATTTCCGCCCATGGCGGGTTCAGCCGGGTGCGCAGGGTGATGCGCCCGGGCTCGCTGGGCTGTGGCCGCACGTGGATGGCCTGAGCCGCATTTTTCAGCAGGTTGAGCAGTACCTGTTCCAGTTCGTTGGCGGTGCATGGCACAGGGCCCAACTCCGGGTCGAATTGGCGCACGATGGCCTGGCCCTTGAAGTCGAAGCCGATGGCCAGGTCAAAGTCATTGCCAGCAATTTCCACCGCCTGGTCGATCAGTGCCGGCAGGTCGCACGGCGCCAACTGGCGGTTGCTGCGGCGGCTGAAGCTGAGCATGTGGGTAACGATCTTCGCTGCCCTGGCACCGGCCTGCTGAATGCCATCGAGCAACTGTGGCACCTCACGGCTGTCCAGGTAGCGGTTGACCGTGGCCAGGTCGATGCCCAGCTCTTCGGCCTGCTCCTGGTTGCGCGGCAGCTCGGACGACAGGCGCCGGCGAATGTTTTGCACGTTGTGCAGGATGGCGCCCAGCGGGTTGTTGATCTCGTGGGCCATGCCCGCCGCCAGTCCACCGACCGAGAGCATCTTTTCGGATTGCACCATCATCTCTTCCAGCGACAGGCGCTGGGTAATGTCATCGATACGGATCACCACGCCGCGCCCACCGCCGCCGGTCAGGGGGTAGAAGGTCAAAGCGTAGTGGCGCAGGTCATCGCCTTTGGGCCAGGTGACCCGCTCGATTTTCGCGACGCGGTGCTTTTCCACGGTTTCCTTCAACTGTGGCAAGAACGGCTTGAGCGGCTCGAAGGCAATGAATACTGGCTGGTTCAGCGCTTCGTCCAGTGGCGTACCGGAAAGCACCGTGGCTTCGTGGTTCCACTGGGTCACGTAGAGCTGTTCGTCGAGGGCGATCAGCGCCGAGGGCATCGAGTCGATGATGCTGTTGAGGTAGTTCTGGAAGCCTGTGAGTTTTTTCTCGATCTTGCTGCGCACCTGCACTTCCAACTCAAGTTTGCGGTTGGTATGGCGGGTTTCCTCGGCCAGGCCCTGGGCCTGGTCGTAGGCGCTCTGGAATTCGTCTCGTGCGCGTTTTAGCTGCTGCTCGCGGCCTTCGATGCGCGAGAGCATGGTGTTGAAGGCTTCGGCCAGGCTGCCGATTTCGTCGTCGTTGCCGCGCTTGGCCCGCAAGGCGTAGCTCTCTTCGCGGGTGACCTGGCGGCTGAGCTCTTCGAGCTGGTTGATCGGCTGGGTGATCAGGCGTTTTATCTGCCGGGCGACCACAATCCACAGCAGGATGCTGAACACCAGTATGCCCAGGCTGGCGCTCAGTGTGCCGGTGTAGAACGCCATGGGCAGCTCGCTGCTGGCCACCAGCAGCAGGTGTGCAGGCGGGTTGGCGTCGCGCGGTATGCGGATCAGCTGGGTGCTGCGAAACTCCATCAGGCGCCAGCCGTCTATGTTGCGAAAACGCTTGGGCAGGGCCAGCGGCTCGCCATGCTGCAGCTGTGCCAGCATACGCCCGTCGCCGCCGTAGACAGCGGCGGCGCGTAGCGGCGTGTAGCTGTCCAGTTCCTTGAGCAGGGCACTGGCGGTTTCCGGGGTGTCGCCAGCGCGGGCCGCCAGCTGCGGGTTGGCCACCAGCCGGCCGATGGTCTGCAGTGCCTGCGGCGCCATGCTTTCCTGGGTGATCCAGTAGGCGGCGCTAATGAAGGTGAGGTTGGCCACCAGCAGGATGGTCACCAGCAATACCAGCAGGGCCGCCAGCAGCTTCTGCCCGACCGGGAGGTTTTCCAGGCGTTGGCGCAAGGTCATGGGCTAGGCAATGTCCGTATCCGGTTGAAAGGGGCGCGTCAGTCGCAGGGCAAGCCACGCATGCGCAAGTTATCGACCAGGCGCTGCAGCAAGTGTTCAAGCTGTGGCAGTTGCAGGCCGTGGCGCCCGGCCGCCCGACAGGCATGGCCGAGCAGGTAGTGCACCTCGGTGCGTCGGCCCGCGCGCACATCCTGATACATGGAAGAGTAGTTGGCTGCGGTGGCAAGGATCACCCGCTGCACTTCTTCGCTGAGCTCATCTGCCGCTTGCGGCTGGCCGCAGCGCCGCAGCAACTGGACCAGTTCGGCGCACAGCGCATCGACTTCAGCCAGGTGCCCAAGC
Organism: Pseudomonas fortuita; assembly: GCF_026898135.2. Classification (NCBI taxonomy): domain Bacteria; kingdom Pseudomonadati; phylum Pseudomonadota; class Gammaproteobacteria; order Pseudomonadales; family Pseudomonadaceae; genus Pseudomonas; species Pseudomonas fortuita. The sequence goes on along the minus strand of NZ_CP114035.2, from coordinate 5,158,716 downwards.
AACCCGCCGTTCTGGCATTCGTGGAGCACGGTCAGCGGGTTGATGGCGCAGTTGAGCGCCAGCTTGCGCCACAGGCGGGTGAGGATATCGACCGTCCACTCGGCAGGTATGCCGGCTTGGTGCAGGTCATCGAACCAGGCGGGTGTTATCGGGTTGCGTGGGTCGCCCAGCCAGTTGAAACCGTGGCCGGCAAAGCGCACCTGCCAGTCCCCCTCGCGAAAGGCCCCTTCAGTGCTGGAGGCGAAGATGCAGCGTGCGTGGGGCACCAGGTCGGCCACTTCGTCCTGGCTGCCCAGGCCGTTTTGCAGCAACAGTACTTCGGCCCCCTCGGCCAGACGCGCTGCCACACTGGCGATCGCCGGTGCAGCGTCGTAGGCCTTGCAGGCCACCAGCAGGCGGTGGATGGGGCCCTGTGCCTGCGCGGTTTCGGCAGGGATGGCGTAGTGCTGGGAGTGGTCCTGTTCGACCAGTGTCAGGCCGCCAGCCTGCTGATAAGCCTGCAGCCGTTGCCCGTCACGCAGGATCAGGCGCACTGCCTTGCCTGTGCGCGCCAGGCGGCAGGCCCATAGGCTGCCCAGGCTACCGGCGCCGAGAATATGCCAGGTGCTGCTCATATGCGTTTCGCAACCCGTTATAATGAGTCCGCATTTTAACCGTCAAACCCAGCGCGCTCCATCTTCAGCCTGAGCGCGCTTTTATTTTGGGAGAACAACCATGCCTTCGTTCGACGTGGTATCGGAACTGGACAAGCACGAAGTGCAGAACGCCGTTGATAACGCCATCAAGGAACTTGATCGCCGTTACGACCTGAAAGGCAAGGGCACCTTTGAGTTCAAGGACAAAGATCAGACCGTGATGCTCACCGCCGAGGAAGAATTCCAGCTCGAAGCGATGCTGGAAATCCTGCGCCTTGCATTGGTCAAGCGCAAGATCGACGTGAAGTGCCTGGAAACCAAGGACCCGTACCCTTCCGGCAAGGAAAAGAAGCAGGAAGCCAAATTCCGCGAAGGCATCGACAAAGACCTGGCGAAGAAGATCGTTGCCACCATCAAGGATGGCAAGCTGAAAGTGCAAGCCGCCATCCAGGGTGAGCAGGTGCGGGTCACCGGCAAGAAGCGTGACGACCTGCAGGAAGCCATTGCGCTGCTGCGCACCAAGGAATTCGACATGCCGCTGCAGTTCAACAACTTCCGCGATTGATGCGGTTGCGGGCCGGAACCCCGATGGCGCAATGATGTCCATGGGGGCCGGGGCTGTGTGAATGCGCGCAGCCTGTTCTACCGTGTACTTGCCGCTCGGCATCAGGAGATGAATATGGATTTGAACGCTGAAGTCGATCAGCTCGTCCGCCAATCCCAGACCTGGATCCCCTTGATCATGGAGTACGGCAGCCGTGTGCTGCTGGCACTGCTGACCCTGGCGGTGGGCTGGTGGATCATCAACAAAGTCAGCGCACGCCTCGGCAAGCTGGTGGGCTTGCGCAACGCCGACCTGGCGCTGCAGGGTTTCATCAGCACCCTGGCGAACATCGTGCTGAAGGTGCTGCTGTTGGTCAGCGTGGCCTCGATGATCGGCATCGAGACCACCTCGTTCGTGGCCGCTATCGGTGCTGCGGGCCTGGCTATCGGCCTGGCCTTGCAGGGCAGCCTGGCGAACTTTGCCGGTGGTGTGCTGATCCTGATGTTCCGCCCCTTCCGCATCGGTGACTGGATCGAGGCGCAGGGCGTTGCCGGGACAGTCGACAGCATCCAGATCTTCCACACCGTGTTGCGTACCGGTGACAACAAGACTGTGATCATGCCTAACGGCAGCCTGTCCAACGGCATCATTACCAACACCAACCGCCAGCCTACCCGCAAGGTGGTATTCGATGTGGGTGTGGACTACGAGGCCGACCTGCAGAAGGCCCGCAACGTGCTGCTGGAGCTGGCAAAGGACCCGCGTGTTCTGCCCGACCCGGCACCGCAGGCAGTAGTGGCGACGCTGGGCGACAGCTCGATTACCGTCTCGCTGCGCTTGTGGACCAAGACGTCCGATTACTGGGACGTGATGTTCATGCTCAACGAGCAGGCGCGTGACCGCCTGAAAGCCGAGGGGATCGACATTCCGTTTCCGCAGCGGGTGATTCGTGTGGTGCAGGAAACGGCCACGCAGTAGTACCGCGTTGTCATCAAAGGGGCCGCTGCGTGCCCCTTTCGCGGGCTTGCCCGCTCTCACAGGGATTGCTTGACCTCTGTGGAAGCGGGCAAGCCCCGAAGCGGCCCCGGTTTTACACTTGTTCACAGCAATTGCTCGACTTTTCTGGCATATACCCTGGCCCCACCTGCCACACCCGATATGCCATCATGAAACCACTGCTGTACATCACCCCGCTGCGCGCCTTGTTGTTCGGCCTGACCCTGGCCTTGTTCGAGCTGCTGACTTATTTGGCCAGCGACGCCGTCATGCCGGCCATGCCGGTGGTGGTGGGCGACCTGAACGCCAGCCCCGACTACATCCCCCATGCCCTGAACCTCTATCTGTTGGGGGGCGTGGTGCTGCAATGGCTGATCGGTCCACTGGCCGACCGTTATGGCCGGCGTCCGCTGCTTCTGGTTGGCTGCGCGTTTTTCGGCCTGGCCTGTCTGGCCACCTTCTGGGTTCACGACATTGGCCTGTTCAACCTGCTGCGCCTGTTGCAGGGCATCGGCCTCGGCTTTGTCGTCACAGTCAGCTACCCGGCCCTGAACGAAGCCTTCAGCGAGGCTGACGCTGTGCGCATGATGGCCTTGCTGGCCAACATCGCCTTGCTGTCACCCCTGCTTGGGCCATTGGTGGGAACCCTGCTGCTGCAGTGGCTGGACTGGCGCTGGCTGTTCGTGGCCTTTGCCATTGGCGCGGTGCTGGTGTGGGGGCTGTTGTACCGCCTGATGCCGGAGACTCTCGGTGTGGAACGCCGCGACGGCTCGCGCCTGGCGTTCACGCCGATTCACCTGCTGCCACTGCTGGCGGGCTACGGTCAGTTGCTGACGAACCGGCGCTTTGTCGCTGGCAGCGCTGCGTTGGGCCTGGTCGGTTTGCCGCTGATTGGCTGGATCGGCCTCTCGCCGGTGCTGCTCATCCACGATGAGGGGCTGAGCACGATGGAATATGCGTTGTGGCAGCTGCCGGTGTTTGGCGGGCTGATCCTCGGTAACCTGATCATCAACCGCATCGCCGATCGCTACCCACTCCCGGCCCTGGTGCGTGGCGCGCTATGGCCTTACCTGGCCGGCTTGTGCCTGATGGTGCTGGCGACCTGGTACTGGCCGAGCGTTACCAGTGTGGTGGCGGGCATGTCGCTGTACGCGCTGGGGCTGGGTGTGGCCAACGCTGTGCTGTACCGCATGACATTGTTCTCCAGCGAACAGAGCAAAGGCCTGGTCTCGGCCATGCTGGGCATGATCACCATTGCCCTGCTGGGGTTGGGCGGTGCGGTGCTGGCGATGATCGGCGCCGGGGCCAGCTTGTTGCACTTTGCCATGGCGGCGGGTGTGGCGGGGGCTCTGGCGTTGTGGCCGTTGTGGTTTGTCGTCGGTGGGCGGCCTGGGGAAGGGGCTGTTGCTCAGTAAATTCAGTTGGCTGTACCGGCCCTTTCGCGGGTAAACCCGCTCCCACAGGTACGGCACCGTCTTTGAGCGCTGTGCAGTACCTGTGGGAGCGGGTTTACCCGCGAAAGGGCCGGTACAGGGATAGAGTTCTTTCAGGGCCGCTCAGCGGCTGAACCTTCCTCTGCCACCGGCTTGCCTCGCCCGGCTTCCTGGCGCCACTGCAGGGCGATCAGAATCAGCGTAGGCACACCCAGCAATGCGGTGATCAGGAAGAAGTCGTGGTAGCCGAACTTCTCCACCATAACCCCTGAATACCCGCCGATCAGCCGCGGCAACAGCAGCATGATCGAGCTAAGCAGCGCGTACTGCGTCGCCGAGAACTTCAGGTTGGTCAGGCTCGACAGGTAGGCAACAAAGGCCGAGGTGGCCATGCCGGAGCTGAAGTTGTCCAGCGAGATGGTCACCACCAGCATTTCCAGGTTCGGCCCCATGTCGGCCAGCATCAGGAACAGGATGTTGGTGCCGGCCGAGGCTATACCGCCGATGAACAGGATCGGCATGATGCCAAAACGCACGATCAGCAGGCCGCCAACCCCGGCGCCGACCAAGGTCATGATCAGGCCGAAGATCTTGCTGACACTGGCGATCTGGTCCTTGGTGAAGCCCATGTCGATGTAGAACACGTTGGCCATCACGCCCATCACGGTATCCGACATGCGATACGTGGCGATCAGACCAAGCAGCAGCAGGGCCTGCCAGCGATAGCGGGTGATGAAGTCGTTGACCGGGGTCAGCACCGGGGCCAGGCCCCGGCGGCCCAGGCTGGACAGGCACGCCCAGCTCAGCAGCACATAGAGGATCAGGCGCAGGAACGCGCGGTCTTCCAGCAACAGGTCGAGCGGCGTGGCATCACCGGAAATGACGCTGGACCAGCCGGTATTGAACATCTGGGTAAAGCTGGCGGGTACCGACACCAGCAGGATGATCAGTACGAACACCGACGCCAGCTGGTGCATCAGCCCATAGCGCGCTGCCGACAATTGGGTACGCATGGGCACTGGCGGCTCGCGCATGACCAGCGTGGTGAACAGGGCGGGCAGCATCATCACCCCGAACATCACATACGTGCCGGCCCAGGCCTTGTGCAAATAGCTGAAACCCGTGGAGCCGAACCATTCGGCGAAGAACAGTGCGCCTGCCGTGGCGAGCAATGCGGCCACCCGGTAACCGGCCATGTAGCTGGCGGCGAGTGCGGCCTGGCGTTGGTCGTCGGCGATTTCCAGGCGATAGGCGTCGACGGCGATATCTTGTGTGGCAGAGGCGAACGCTACCAGCACCGCCATGGCAATCAACCACGACAGGTGTTGTTGCGGGTCGCACAGGCTCATGCCAACCAGCCCGACCACCACCAGCGCTTGCGACAGCAGCAACCACGAGCGCCGGCGCCCCAGGCCGCCGAGTAGCGGCAGGCGCCATTGGTCCAGCAGCGGCGACCACACCCATTTGAAGGCGTAGGCTAGGCCGATCAGGCTGGCGTAACCAATGGTTTCGCGGGCAACGCCGGCTTCACGCAACCACACGGACAGGGTCGAGAACACCAGCATGTAGGGCAGGCCAGCGGCGAAACCGAGCAGCAAAAGTACCAAGGTTGACGGGCTGGCATAGGCAGCAAGCGCAGCGCGCCAGGTTTTACGGGGCATGGGCCAACATCTGCCTCAAGTTTACGAAAACAAAGCGCGCACTCTAACCGCTGTGCTCCATTGGGCGCCAGCCATGGCGCGACATATCCACACGATTGTTGGCTACATTCACACCCTCTGCGCGTAATCGCGCCCGCTGTTCATCCCCTGATGGCGTACCCAATGCCAGGCTCAGCCGGCCACCTGCGCCGAGTACCCGGTGCCAGGGCAGCCGGGTGTCTGCCGGCAGCTGCCCAAGGGTGCGCCCGACCCAACGTGCCGCGCGGCCAAGCCCCGCCAGCTCGGCCAGTTGGCCGTAGCTCACCACCTTGCCGGGCGGCACTTGGCCGAGTACCGAGTACAACACCGTTCGTCGGCCCTCGGCACTCCCCAGTGCGTGCTCATATCCATCAGACATCACGCCCCCCTTGGGCTGCAGATGAAACTGGACCGGTGGTCCGGCAAATGAGAGTTGAACTCAACGCCATGTGCTCGGTCTGTCCTTGCTCTGGCCGTCGGTATCTGGATAATGCCCGGCTTTTTTGTCAAATCGAACCCATAGCCCGCTTATGTATTCTAGATCGTTGTTGTGCCTGCTAGCTGCCTCCTTGTGCGCCTCTCCGGTGTTGGCCGACACCGTATGGATGAAGAACGGTGACCGGCTCAGTGGCAAGATCAAAGTCTTCGACGGCGGCAAGCTGCTGCTGGAAACCCCGTACGGTGGGTCCATTGCGCTGGACTGGAAACAAGTCCAGACCTTGGAAAGCGACCAGGAGATGCTGGTCAAGCAAGACGCCTACACCGGTGAAAAAGCCAAGTCGCTGAAAGCCGCAGAGCCCGGCAAGGTGACCTTGGCCAACGGCGAGGCGCCGAAGACTGTGGAACTGGCCAGCATCGAGCAGATCATGAAGCCCAAACCGCTGGTCGAGGACTTCGTGTGGAAAGGCAACGTCGATGTGGCGCTGGACTACAAGCGCGCCGAGAACGACACCGACGATTACGACGTAGGCTTCAAGACCACCGCTCGCCATGGCCGCTGGCGGCACAATGCCGAAGGCGAATACAACCGCGAGACCAAGGACGACGTCACCACTACCGACAACTGGAGCGCCGAGTACGCACTGGACCGTTTCATTACCGAGAAGTGGTTCTGGCAGGGGCGTGCGGAATACAAGCGTGACCGCATCGAAGACCTGGCCCGTCAGCGCACTGTCGGTACCGGCCCGGGTTACCAGTTCTGGGACGATGAACTGGGGGCGTTCTCGCTGGGTTCACTGATCAACCGCACCGACTTCGAGTACCAGGACGGCGGCAAGGACAACTTCTATTCCGCAGCGGTAAAGTGGGACTACACCCGCTACCTGATCGGCAAGAACGTGCAGCTGTTTACCAACGGCGAGTTCGCCAAGCCGCTGGGTGGCGTGGCCGACTACTCGCTGGATGCCGAAGTTGGCCTGCGCTACAAGGTCACCGAGTGGGCCTCGCTCAACCTCAAGGCTGAAAAGGACATCATCACCGGCACGCGTGAAAGTGACCTGGACAAGACCCGCTATACCGCTGGCTTCGGCGTCACCTGGTAAATCGCCGGGGGCTGCACGGCAGCCCCATTGGCAGCATTGGGTGATAATGCTTATCTTGTCCCCCTCCCAGTCCGCCAGGAGCTGCCCTCAAGTGAGTACCAACGCCATCCGCCCAGCCCGGGAACTGCTGCTCAAGGAGTACCGCGGCGTGCTCTCGACCCATTCCAAGTCAATGCCGGGCTACCCGTTCGGCTCGGTCGTGCCGTATTGCCTTGACGCCGACGGTAACCCGTTGATCCTGATCAGCCGCATCGCCCAGCACACCCACAACCTGCAGAAAGACCCCAAGTGCTCGCTGCTGGTGGGTGAGCGCGAGGCCGAGGATGTGCAGGCAGTAGGGCGCCTGACCGTGATGGCCGAGGCGCACAAGCTGGTCGACGAGGCCACTGTGGAAGCGGCTGCCGAGCGCTACTACCGCTATTTCCCGGACGCAGCCAACTACCACAAGGCCCACGACTTCGACTTCTGGGTATTGCAGCCCGTGCGTCACCGCTACATTGGCGGCTTTGGCGCGATCCACTGGCTCGACCAGGTGACCTTGCCCAACCCGTTCGCCGGCAAAGCCGAGGCGAGCATGGTCGAGCACATGAACAGCGATCATGCCAACGCCATCGCCCACTATGTAGCGCTGACCGACCTGCCACAGCATGTGCCGGCGCAGATGGCCGGGGTGGACAGCGAGGGCATGCACCTGCGCATTGGCCAGGCGGTGCACTGGTTGCCTTTTCCCAGTATTTGCAATACGCCGACACAAGTCCGCGAAGCCCTTGTTTTGCTGGCGCGCGCTGACCAGTGGCCTACTGCGGCGCAGGTCGAGGGTTGAAAAACCGAGCATCTGCATCCATCTGTAGGTCTTACAGGAAGGTTGTCTTCCAACGAGGATTGCTTTGATGCGTGCTTTTCTACTGTTGTTTCTGCTGTTTCCCGTGCTGGAGCTGTTCGTGTTCGTGAAGGTCAGTGCCGCGATCGGGTTCTTCCCGGCGCTGCTGCTGATCATCGCCGGCTCCGCCTTGGGCGTGCTGGTGATGCGGGTGGCCGGGCTGGCCACCGCATTGCGTGCCCGTGAGAGCCTGCAGCGCGGTGAACTGCCCGCCGAAGACATGTTCCAGGGCATGATGCTGGCCGTCGGTGGCGGCCTGCTGCTGTTGCCAGGCTTCATCAGCGACGTGCTCGGCCTGGTGTGCCTCCTGCCGTTCACCCGTCATCTGGCTGCGCGCAAGATGCGCGAGCGTGCCGAGGCCCAGGCCATGCGCCAGCGAGCGTTCCAGGACGACCCGTTCCAGGCGCAGCCGCGTGAGGGCGGCCATCGCCCGAACGTGATCGAAGGCGAGTACGAGCGCCGCGACAAGTAGAACGCACCGGGGCCGCAAAAGCGGCCCCGGTCTTTTTCGGCCTGATGAAAAATTTTGTGTACCTAGCCTTGTAATTGATTATGGCGGCCTCATGTATGTGGTCACCGCAAGGTTTCTGGTGGCAACACCAGACATTACACAAGTGGTTCGCCCAACGCGGGCCACTTCCCGGCAACGCCGGACAGCATCAACCCGCCGGTGTCGATACCGGCCGATGAAAACCACAATTTGGGAGAGATCGACAATGAAGCTTCGTCCTCTGCATGACCGCGTAGTCATCCGTCGCAGCGAAGAAGAATCGAAAACCGCTGGCGGTATCGTCCTGCCGGGTTCGGCCGCTGAAAAACCAAACCGCGGCGAAGTTGTAGCCGTCGGCACCGGTCGCATCCTGGACAACGGCGAAGTTCGCGCGCTGGCCGTGAAAGTGGGTGACAAAGTGGTCTTCGGCCCTTACTCGGGCAGCAACACCGTGAAAGTCGATGGCGAAGACCTGCTGGTCATGGCCGAGAACGAAATCCTCGCCGTTGTCGAAGGCTGATTTCCCCGACTTCCCGTTACTCCAAAGAATTTCAAGGATTAAACGATCATGGCTGCTAAAGACGTAAAGTTTGGCGATTCCGCTCGTAAGAAAATGCTGGTTGGTGTCAACGTACTGGCTGACGCTGTAAAAGCGACCCTGGGCCCGAAAGGCCGTAACGTGGTACTGGCCAAGAGCTTCGGCGCGCCAACCATCACCAAGGACGGCGTTTCCGTCGCCAAAGAAATCGAGCTGAAAGACGCCTTCGAAAACATGGGCGCCCAGCTGGTCAAGGAAGTTGCTTCCAAGGCCAACGACGCTGCCGGTGACGGCACCACCACCGCTACCGTTCTGGCTCAGGCCATCGTCAACGAAGGCCTGAAAGCCGTCGCTGCCGGCATGAACCCGATGGACCTGAAGCGCGGCATCGACAAGGCGACCGCCGCCGTTGTTGCCGAGCTGAAAAACCTGTCCAAGCCATGCGCCGACTCCAAGGCCATCGCTCAGGTAGGCACCATCTCCGCCAACTCTGACGACTCCATCGGCAACATCATTGCCGAAGCCATGGAAAAAGTCGGTAAAGAAGGCGTGATCACCGTTGAAGAAGGCTCGGGCCTGGATAACGAACTGTCTGTTGTAGAAGGCATGCAGTTCGACCGCGGCTACCTGTCGCCGTACTTCGTCAACAAGCCGGACACCATGGTTGCCGAGCTGGAAGGCCCACTGCTGCTGCTGGTCGACAAGAAGATCTCCAACATCCGTGAGCTGCTGCCAGTTCTGGAAGCCGTTGCCAAGGCCGGCCGCCCTCTGCTGATCGTTGCCGAGGACGTTGAAGGTGAAGCGCTGGCTACCCTGGTAGTCAACAACATGCGCGGCATCGTCAAGGTTGCTGCTGTCAAGGCTCCGGGCTTCGGCGACCGTCGCAAGGCCATGCTGCAGGACATCGCTGTCCTGACCGGCGGCCAGGTCATCTCCGAAGAAATCGGCCTGTCCCTGGAAACCGCTACCCTGGAGCACCTGGGTAACGCCAAGCGCGTCATCCTGTCCAAGGAAAACACCACCATCATCGACGGCGCTGGCGTTGAAGATGACATCCAGGCACGCGTCAAGCAGATCCGTGCCCAGATCGAAGAGACTTCCTCGGACTACGACCGTGAGAAGCTGCAAGAGCGTCTGGCCAAGCTGGCTGGCGGTGTTGCCGTGATCAAGGTCGGTGCCGGCACCGAAGTTGAAATGAAAGAGAAGAAAGCCCGCGTTGAAGACGCCCTGCACGCTACCCGTGCAGCCGTTGAAGAAGGCGTGGTGCCTGGCGGTGGTGTTGCCCTGGTTCGGGCCCTGAACGCAATCGTTGACCTGAAAGGCGACAACGAAGACCAGAACGTCGGTATCGCCCTGCTGCGTCGCGCTGTTGAAGCGCCGCTGCGCCAGATCACTGCCAACGCCGGCGACGAGCCAAGCGTTGTCGCTGACAAGGTCAAACAAGGTTCCGGCAACTACGGTTACAACGCTGCTACCGGCGAATACGGCGACATGATCGAGATGGGTATCCTGGACCCGGCCAAGGTCACCCGTTCGGCCCTGCAAGCTGCTGCTTCGATCGGCGGTCTGATGATCACCACCGAAGCCATGATTGCTGACGCTCCGAGCGAAGCCCCAGCTGGCGGCGGCATGCCAGATATGGGCGGCATGGGTGGCATGGGCGGCATGATGTAAGCCAGCCTTTCCCCCCTGCACCATTAAAAAGCCCCGGTTCGTGAGAACCGGGGCTTTTTATTTTCCTGTGAGGGCCTCTTCGCAGCACAAGGCTGCTCCTACAGGTATCGCGTGCAGTCCGGCACCGACGCGTACCCTTGTAGGAGCAGCCTTGTGCTGCGAATGGGCCGCAAAGCGGCCCCTCTGTCAGGCGACGCTAGGTTCGACAGATGGCGCTTCCACCACGCCCCGCCGATACAGAACCAGGTAATACGACCCTAACCCGATCAACCAGCAGAACACGGCCGTCCACACGTTGTGCGACAAAAAGTGCGCCCCCTGCATCATCCGCCCCACACCCAGCACCGATCCGGCTATCAGCGCCACTACGAACGCCACCCGTGCCAACCGCGGCTTGCGATCACGCAGCATGAAGAACAGACCAAACAGGCAGAACCCGGTAGCTGCATGCCCACCCGGCCAGCACAGCCCAGGCTTGTCGGTGGCCGGACGCGGCTCCAGCAGCTTGCTGTAGGTTTCCGTGCCGCCAAACTGGGTCAGGCTCCACGGGCACTGCACCTGGGTCACCTTTTTCAGCGGCGTGACAAAGGCTGTGGACAGGCCCAGGGCCAGCACCAGGCAGCCCAGTTCGCGGCGCCAGCCGAACAGGCGCTTCCAGAAGAAACTGGCGGCAAACGTCAGCAGCGACAACACACCCAGCAAGATCACCAGTTGCTTGACCCGGTCGTGCAGGATGGTTTCCAGCAGATAACTGTGGCGGCCAATGAACTGCCCGGCAGCGGGATCGAAGAACAGGTTGGCCACATCCATGTCGACTGAAGTCAGCTCCAGCAGGATCAAGGCCAGCGCAGTCGCCAAGGGTATGCCGAGGTACAGCCAGTAATTGATCGGGCGAGGGCGGGTTCGTTGCTGCATGACGGCTCCAGGGCACGAAAAAGATCGGGCATTGTCGGCCGCCCGCTATCCTGTGTCCGTGAAGGATCAGTGAAAAAACCGTCAAGTGCGGTGAATTTTGCTTGGGGCTGGCACCATGCAGGCATTGGCCTTAAGCTGCGCCTGCCGCGCACCACAGCGAGAAGCGCCGCACAGGAGAAACCGATGCGCATTCTTTTGGTTGAAGACAACCGCGATATCCTGGCCAACCTGGCCGATTATCTGGGCATGAAGGGCTATACCGTCGACTGCGCCCAGGACGGCCTGTCCGGCCTGCACCTGGCGGCCACCGAACACTACGACCTGATCGTGCTGGACATCATGCTGCCCGGCATCGATGGCTACACCCTCTGCAAGCGCTTGCGTGAGGACGCCCGCCGCGACACGCCGGTGATCATGCTTACCGCCCGCGACCAGCTGGACGACCGCCTGCAAGGCTTCCGCTCCGGTGCCGACGACTACCTGCTCAAGCCGTTCGCCCTGTCGGAGCTGGCGGCCCGCATCGAAGCGGTGCTGCGCCGTGCCCAGGGCGGTGGGCGCCGCACGCTGCAGGTGTCCGACCTCAGCTACGACCTCGACACCCTGGAGGTTACCCGTCAGGGGCGCTTGCTCAAGCTCAACCCGGTCGGTCTCAAGCTGCTGGCAGTGCTGATGCAGAAAAGCCCGCACGTACTGCGCCGCGAAGTGCTGGAAGAGGCTTTGTGGGGCGACGACTGCCCTGACAGCGACAGCCTGCGCAGCCATGTACACCAGCTGCGCCAGGTGATCGACAAACCGTTTGAAAAACCGTTGCTGCATACCGTCCATGGCGTCGGCTATCGCCTCGCCGAGGGTCGCGATGGAGTTTAAGCAAAGCCTTGCCCAGCGCATCATCATCGCCTTTGCCTTGATGAGCGCGCTGGTGGCCGGGGCGTTCGCCTTCGGCATCGTTGCCACTGTGCACCTGGTCGAAGAGCGGTTGATTTCCTCGGTATTGGGCGGTGACCTGCAGCGCCTGCTGCGCATGGACAGCGTCAGCGACTGGAGCCACCGGCCACGCCCCGATCAGCTGTTCTACTTCAGCGGCGGGCGTGACGACTTCGAGCTGCCCAAAGACCTGCGCCACCTCGACCGGGGCTTTCACGAGGTGTTTCGCGACCAGCTGTCGTACCACGCCATGGTCGAGATCGTCGATGGCCGCCGTTATGTGCTGCTGCAGGACCAGAGCGACTTCGAAGAACGCGAGCGCGTGCTGTTCGCGGTGGTGGTGGTGGGCTTCGTGCTCAGCCTGGTGCTGGCCGTTATCCTCGGCTGGCTGGTGGCGCGCCGGGTGATGGCGCCGGTGATCCGCCTGGCTCGCCAGGTACGCCACCGTGACCAGCTGCTGGGCCTGGCCCCGCCGCTGGCACCGGACTATGCCGCGGACGAAGTTGGCCAGTTGGCAGTGGCTTTCGATGACACCCTGGGCCGCCTGCGCGACGCACTGACCCGCGAACGGCTGTTCACCAGTGACGTCAGCCACGAACTGCGTACGCCTTTGATGGTGTTGGCCACGTCCTGCGAACTGCTGATGGAGAACCCCAACCTCGACGCCCGCGCGCGTAGCCAGGTGGAGCGCGTGGCGCGGGCCACCGAAGAAATGCGCGAACTGGTCAAGACCTTCCTGATGCTGGCGCGGGCGCAGCGTGACGAGGGGGCGGTGGCTTCGCAGGCGACCCTTCGCGAAGTGGCCGACGAGCTTATCGGCGTGTGGCGCGATACCATCGAGCAGAAGGGCCTTACCCTGTACTTCGATGGCCGCGTCAGCGCAAGCCCGGTGCTGTACAACGCCACTTTCCTGCAGTCAGTGATGGGTAACCTGTTGCGTAATGCTGCGCACTACACCGACAGCGGCTACATCCGCCTGAGCCTGGAAGCCAACGGTTTCAGTGTGGAGGACAGCGGTGTGGGCATTCCCGAAGAGCAGCGCGAGGCCATGTTCAAGCCGTTCGTACGCGGCGATGAGCGGCGCGGTGAGGGCCTGGGGCTGGGGCTTTCGCTGGTACAGCGGATCTGTGATGACCAAGGCTGGCGTGTCACCCTGACATCCACCTTGCCGCATGGTTGCCGTTTCCAGGTAGACCTGAGCAGTACCACGGGCAAAGGCGACCTGAACGCCATGGCCGAGTAATGGCTTGTAACAGGTCGAAGGGAGGGCAACATTTTTTTCACATTGGCGTGACCTGATTCCAACGCTTGCTTGCCTAAGGTGAGCGGCACTGGAGTCAGGAGATGCCCAATGCGTAGCCCCATCAAGCTTGAATTTTCCGAGAAGTACGACAAAGACCATGCGCGTGAGTACTTTCTCAAGCACCAGGACGGCCTGGCGCGACGCCTTTCCCACAAGCGAGATGAGCAACTGGCGCGCCGCGCCCTGGCATTGGCAGGCGAGCCTGGCCTGGTACTGGACCTGCCGTGCGGTGCGGGCCGCTTCTGGCCGCTGTTGGCAGAAAAGCCCAACAGGGTGATTATTGGTGCCGACAATTCTGAAGCGATGATCGAGACAGCGTGCGCCGCGCAACCGCCAGAAGTGGTGGCGCGGGTACGTCCTTTGCAGACGTCAGCGTTTGCCATTGACCTGCCGGATAACGCGGTGGACAGCATTTTCTGCATGCGCCTGTTCCATCACATTGGCGAATCTGCCCACCGAAAGACCATTCTTTCAGAATTTCAGCGGGTTAGCCGTGATAGTGTGATCCTTTCACTGTGGGTGGATGGCAATTTCAAGGCCTGGCGCCGGAAGAAACTGGAACACCGCCGCAGTGCCAAGGCCGAGCAGGACAATTACCAGAACCGTTTCGTGTTACCTGCCGAAACGGTTGAAGAAGAATTCAGGGCCGCCGGCTTCAGAATCCAGGAACGCCTCGACTTCCTGCCGTTCTATGCCATGTGGCGGGTCTATGTATTGCGTAAGGGGTAGTGTTTGATGGCTGTAGCCCAGAACGGGGAGTCGCGGTTCGATTTTTACTGGCGCCAACAGGGCGAGTGGGTCGAGGAGCCTAACCAGCGCCGCGGCGGCGAGAGTGGTGTGCAACGCCTCAACGATGCCAGCGGCAAGCTGCTGTATGCCAAGCGCCAGGTCGGGCATATCTACCGCAGCCTGCTGCACCCTTTCGGCCGGCCGACCGTATTGCGTGAACTCGATGCGTTGAACAGTTTCGAGCAACTGGGTGTGCGTGTACCCCGCATTGTCTTCTGTGGCGCCGAACGCGATGCCGACCACCAGTGGCGTGCGCTGCTGGTGAGCGAAGCGCTGGATGGTTTTGTCGAGCTAGACACCTGGCATGCCGAAGGTGCCCGCGAGCGCTACCCGCAGGTGGTGCATGAGCGCATGCTCAAGGACCTGGCGGATAACCTGGCGCGTATGCACCTGGGGCACTGGCAGCACGGCTGCCTGTATGGCAAGCACGTATTCATCAAGGTGATTGGCGAAGGCGAGCAAGCGCGCGTCGAAGTGGCGCTGCTGGACCTTGAGAAGTGCAGGCGGCGCATCAGTTGTCAGCGTGCGGCTGGCAACGACCTGCGCCAACTGCGCCGCCATTCGTCGCTCAATGACGCGGAATGGCAGACGCTGCTCTACTTTTACCAGATGGCGTTTGGCAGCGCTGTCAAAGGGTTAGGGTAATGAAACTAGAAATAGCTCGAGCTTTGTTCCTGGTAGCTGGCCTGGCGGTCACCACCGTGGCGGTGGCTGCCTGGGAAGAGCCCAGGCCGACCGTGTTCAGCAAGGCTGAAATGGCCGACCAGTGCGCGTTGCCGCGGGAAGCGAAACAGCAGCAGCAGGCACAGGTTGCGCCGGACCAGGACCTTTTGCTGTTCCTGTTTGGTTTGCGTCAGGGGTTACGGCCATTTGGTTGAACCCTGCGGTAGCTAGAAATGCCAGAGGCCTCGCGATTGCGGGGCCTCTGGCATTTTTGTGTCGGGCTTTCTGGCCTCTTCTGCAAAAGTTAGCAGTGCTGCAGGCTATTGCCTTTGAGGCGCGTGAGCAGCAGGAAACCGCCAAGGGCGCTGCTCAAGAACAGAATCCCCAGGCTCAATGGAAGCAGCTGTTCAGCTGACGCAATCACAGTGCCTGCGAAACCACCCCCGGCAAATAGCACTGTTGTGTTGAGCGACGCTGCTGCCCCTGCCTGCTGCGGATAGCGGGCTAATGCTTGCGTAGCCGCAGCGGGGCGTACCAACGTCGTTCCTGCTGTACATAAAATCATCGGTATCATGAGGCCTATTACTGTCAGCCCTGCCACCCACTGCCAAATCAATAGGGCCGCACCTGCGGAGCCCATCAGTAGAAATCCCGCGCAGATCTGAGCTTGTGCGCTGATGCGATTGTTCAAGAAAGTCGCGATGGCACCACCAACGACATACGCCAGCCCGTAGGCGATGAATACAACGGAAAACTGATACGGCGTAAGGCCTAGCTGCTCCATCAGTACCAGTGGTGCAACGACGATGAAGGAAAAATGGCAGGCGAACGCTAAAGGGGCCTGTAGGGAATAGGTTACATAGAAGGCGTCGCGCAACATCACAATATAACTTTGAACACCTGAATTACCCGCGCATAAAACAGGTGTTTCGTTCAGCAGAACCCATGCAAGCACGATGACTGAGATGGCTATTCCAATAAATACAGTAAAGCTGCCTGTCCAGCCGATTGATTGTTGGATAGCTGCACCGGCGACGGGCGAGATGGATATGAATAAACCACTTGCACTCGTCAACAAGATGCGCATGGTGTTGCGCTGCTTTCCACTATACAGGTCCTGTACAAGTGCTTGGCCAAGAACCAAGCTGCCACAGCCGGCGGCTTGCAACAACCGAAATGCCAAAAAAATCTCATAGTCAGTTGAAATTAGGCAGCCAATAGCCCCAGCAATGGATACCCCCAAACCAACGATTAATAGCCTTTTACGCCCAGTTCGGTCAGACAGAGGGCCAATAAATATTTGCGCCACAGCTACGCCAAACGCGAATAAGCTTACAGAGTAAGCTATTTGCTTTGGTTCTACTTGAAAGGCTTCTGAAAGCGCAGGGAACGAAGGAAGGATGACGTCCAGAGGAAAAACGCCTAATAGACATAAAAGAATCAAAAGCAATGGGCGAAGAATGGTGATTTTAAAGTTTTTGGCCTGACTCATAGAGAGACGATTCCCGCTGCCCTGAACTGTAACGTATAGCCTGAATCTTTCAATACATCGGTGCGTTTAATTGCCAGCATCGTGATTTTGGATATTGCGGATATCCGAAGCATGCAATTGTCTTTTAGAGGGTCAATAACCACCTTGCCGGTAGAGGGGTGGTTTTTGAAAATTATTGATTTATCCATGTGTGCGTCGCGTCATTGCGACGTTTTTGATAATAGCGTTAAGCCCAAGATGTACAAGCCGAAGAGGGTGGCGAAACTTCTGATCAAGGTGTAGGATTTTTTACCGAAGCCATTTCCAGGAGTGTTTGAATTTTGCTGGAAGACGTCTGGCTCGCGGGTAGCCTGCCATTCTGAGTCTAATAGTTACCGGGCAGAGTGGATGAGACAGTTGTTCAGTCTTTCACTGGCGAGCAGGAAGATCAGCCGTGAATCTGAATGATGTGGGAGCTTGTGAGCGGTAATTATTAGATTGTGTTGCGTAGCAGTGATTTTCTATCGGCCTTCTGTACCCATACTGCCTCTTCGCGGGCTTGCCCGCTCCCACAGGTACTGCACCCATGTCAGGCCCGATGCCCTGTCTGCGGGAGCGGGCAAGCCCGCGAAGAGGCCGGTCAGGCTATTGCAGGTTCCTTGGCATTCGTCTTGTGCGCCAACAAGGTGTAGATACAAGGCAGCACGAACAAGGTAAACAGTGTGCCAATCGACATCCCGGTGGCGATCACCGTCCCGATGTCAAAACGGCTGACCGCCCCGGCGCCGGTCGCCAGAATCAGCGGCACCATGCCGAACACCATCGCCGCCGTAGTCATCAGCACCGGCCGCAGGCGAATGGCCGCCGCTTCTTCGATGGCCTCGCGCACGCTCAGGCCGCGCTCCTCACGCAGCTGGTTGGCGAACTCGACGATGAGAATGCCGTGCTTGCTGATCAGCCCGATCAAGGTCACCAGCCCCACCTGGGTGTAGATGTTCATGCTCGATATACCCAGGAACAGCGGCAGCAGCGCCCCGCAGATGGATAATGGCACCGTCACCAGGATTACCAGCGGGTCGCGGAAGCTTTCGAATTGCGCTGCCAGCACCAGAAAGATGATCGCCAGTGCCAGGCCGAAGGTCACCCACAGCGCGCTGCCTTCCTGCACGTATTGGCGGGCCACGCCGGCATAGTCGAAGGCGAAGCCTTCGGGGGCCTCTTCGCGGGCAATGTCCTGCACGGTCTTCAGCGCTTCGCCCAGGCTGACCATGGGCACGCCCTGGATGATCGCCGAGTTCAACTGCTGAAACTGGTTGAGCTGGCGCGGGCGGGCGCGGTCGGTGAGGGTGATCAGGGTCGAGAGTGGCAGCAGTTGGCCCTGGTCGTTCTTCACGTAGTAGTTGTTCAGCCAGCCGGGGTTGTCGCGGTATGGCCGCTCGACCTGGGCAATTACCTTGTAGCTGCGTCCTTCCAGCGTGAAGCGGTTGATTTCCGCCTCGCCCAGCAAGGTGGCCAGTGTGCCGCCCAACGTGTCCATCGACACCCCCATCTGCGCCGCCTTGGCCCGGTCGATGTCGACCACCACTTCAGGCTTGTCGAAGGCCAGGTCGATGTCGAGGAAGGCGAACTTGCCAGATGCCTGGGCGCGCGTCTTGATGCGCTGGGCCACCTCCAGCAGCGCCGGGTAGTCGCCAGCGGTATTGATCACGAACTGGAACGGCAGGCCCTCGCCAGTGCCGGGCAACGAGGGCAGGTTGAAGCCGAAAATCTGCAGGCCGCCGACTTCCTCAAGTTTGGCCTGCACCAGCGGCAGCAGCTCCATCTGTGTACGTTCGCGCTCGTTCCAGGGCTTGAGCAAAAAACCACCAATGCCGCTCTGCACACCATTGAAACCATTGATCTGGAACGACGAGTAATACTCGGGGAAGGTTTTGAACAGGGGTGTGAACTGGTCGGTGTAGGCGTTGAGGTAATCGAGGTTGGCCGGCTGCGGCGAGCTGCTGATCATGAAGATCACCCCCTGGTCCTCGTTGGGTGCCAGTTCGTTCTGGGTAAACTTGAGCAGCACCGGGATCAGGCACAGCACGATCACGGCAAACACCAGCACCACCGGCCGACTGTCGAGGGTGGCGTGCAGCAGGCGCTGGTAGCGTACCTTCAGGCGTTCGAACAGCTGGTCAAGGCGATGGGCCAGGCCGCTGGGGTTCTGCTCCCGGCGCAGCAGCAGGGCGCACATCATCGGTGAAAGGGTCAGGGCCACGATGCCGGAAATGATCACCGCCCCGGCCAGGGTCAGGGCGAACTCCTTGAACAAGGCCCCTGTAAGCCCGGTGAGGAAGCCGATCGGCGCATAGACGGCAGCCAGGGTGATGGTCATCGACACCACTGGCATGGCAATTTCCCGGGCGCCCTCAAGTGCCGCGTCGAACGGCGACTTGCCTTCCTCCATGTGCCGGTGGATGTTCTCCACCACGACAATGGCATCGTCCACCACCAGGCCGATGGCCAACACCATGGCCAGCAGGGTCAGCAGGTTGAGCGAGTAGCCCATCATTTGCATGAAGAACAGCACGCCGATCATCGACAGGGGAATGGTCACCACCGGGATCAGTACCGAGCGCAGGGCGCCGAGGAACAGGAACACCACCACGATGACGATCAGCACCGCTTCACCGAGGGTTTTGACCACTTCGTCGATGGAGGCCTGGATGAACAGGGTGGCGTCGTAGGCGATCGACACCTTGAGCGCCGAGGGCAGCTGGCTTTCCAGCTCGGGCATGATGCGCCGAACTTCCTTGATCACATCCAGCGGGTTGGCTGCCGGGGTGGCCTTGATGCCGATATACACCGACGGAGTACCGTCGAACGAACTGACCGTGTCGTAGTTTTCTGCCCCCATCTCGACTCGCGCAACATCGCCCAGCAGCACACGGCTGTCACCGCTGGTCTTGACCGGCAAGGCGGCGAATGCCTCGGCCGATTTCAGCTCGGTACTGGCGTTGATACTGGTGACCACGTACTCGCCCTTCACCTCACCGGCGGCAGACAGGAAGTTGTAGCGGCGTACCGCATTGGTCACGTCAGTGGCAGACAGGCCGAAGCCGGCCAGCTTCACCGGGTCGATCCAGATCCGCATGGCAAACACCTGGTTGCCGAGAATCTCCGCCTCGGCCATGCCTGGCAACGTGGCCAGCTTGGGCTGGATGACCCGCGACAGGTAGTCGGTGATCTGCGGGTTGCTCATTTCCTTGCTGTAGAAGCTGACGTACATCAGCGCCGAGGCATCGGCGGCTTCCTTGCTGAGCACCGGGTCTTCGGAGTCCTGAGGGAGTTTGTTGCGCACTTCGTTGGCCTTGGCCAGCAGCTCGGTGAACAACCGGTCGCTGTCGGCGCCGATACGCGCGTAGATGGAAATGATCGAGAAGTTCTGCCGGCTCACCGAAGTCATGTAGTCGATGCCTTCGGCGCTGGCCAGGCTTTGCTGCAGCGGCTGGGTGATGTAGCCCTGGATGGTCTCGGCGTTGGCCCCGGGGTAGGCGGTGGTCACCGTGATCAGGGCGTTTTCCATTTGTGGGTACTGGCGGATCTGCAGCTTGTTCCAGGCCTGGAAGCCCAGCAGCAGGATCAGCAGGCTAACCACGCTGGCCAGCACCGGGCGACGGATGAACGGATCGGTAAACGCCATGCCAGCCTCCTGTCAGTCCTTGCCCGGGACGCCCTGTTCGGGCTTGAGGGCTTGGTCCTGGCCGATGCGGATCGCGGCGCCCGGGGTGAGCTTCAGTTGCCCGGCGGTGACCACCTGTTCGCCGGCCTGCAGGCCCTTGCTGACCACCACCACACCGTCGCGGCGCTCGCCGGTTTGAACCGTGCGTTGTTCGGCGACCAGCCTGGGTTGGCCCTTGTCGTCGGTTTCGGGCTGGCCATCCTTGTCCTTCTTTGGCGTGGCGACGTACACCGAGTTGCCATACAGGGTGTAGGTGATCGCGCTTTCCGGCACCACCACTTGTGATTGAGGGTTTGGCAACAAGATCAGCAGGTTGGCGAACATGCCTGGCAGCAGCTTGCCGTCGGGGTTGGCCAGGACGGCACGGACCAGCAGGTTGCGTGTGGTTTCTTCCACCTTGGGGTTGATGGCGCTGAGGCTGGCGGGGAAGGTCTGGCCCGGGTAGGCGGCCACCTGTAACAGCACCTGCTGGCCCAGGCTCAGCTTCGGCAGGGCCTGTTCCGGTACGTTGAAGTCGACGTACAGGCTGGACGTATCCTGCAGGGTGGCGATCATCGTGCCGGCGGCGAGGTATTGGCCGATGTCTACCTGGCGGATGCCGATGGTGCCGCTGAACGGGGCGTTGATGCTCTTCTTGATCTTCTGCGCCTTGAGCTGCTCGACCACCGCCTGGTTTCGGCGGTACTGGGAGCTTAGGCGATCAAACTCGCCACGGGAGATGGCCGAGTCACCGACCAGCTGGCTGCCCCGGCCAAAATCGACCTTGGCCAGGCCCAGGTCAGCCTGGGCGGTGCCGAGCAGGGCCGTTTCCTGGTCGTCGTTGAGTTGCAGCAGCAGTTGCCCGGCCTTGACCTGCTGGCCCGAGTCGAAGTGCAGGGATTTGACGATCCCTTCTACCTCCAGGCTCAGTTCCACACCCTGCAGGGCCTTGAGGCTGCCGACGGCGGGCAGGCGCTCCTGCCACTGGCGCTGTTCGGCCAAGGCTGCCGCTACGGTGATGGGCGGCTTGGGGGCAGTGAACATCTGGATCTGCTGGTAGATGGAGAAAGCCTTGTAGCCCCCCAAGGCCAGCACGATCAGCAGAACCACGGCCAACATGATCAGCATGCGGCGGCGCAGCATAGGTCCGGTTCCCTGGATACGGTTGTTATTAGCCTGGACACGACAACGGGCGATCCTGCCCACGTGTGGATGGGGGAAGTATTGACTGTTTTTTGATTGAAGGGGAGTGAATTGTCTGCACCGGCCCTATCGCCGGCAAGCCAGCTCCCACAGGTACACCGTAGGTTTCAGGACCTGTGGTGTACCTGTGGGAGCTGGCTTGCCGGCGATAGGGCCGGTGCAGGCAGCGGATCAATCAGACAAGATGCAGGTGATTGTCCCAGAAACCGGACGGCAGGTTCATCGGCTGCCCGACCAGCTCGGCCTTGCGGCAATCGTAGAAGCGGCAACGGCCCTGCCCGGAGGTGACGACAAAGCCGTCTTTCACCGCGCCAACCCCCGCGCAATCGGGCATGGGCGCGTCCAGCCGCACCGCGCCGCTGTCCAGGTCCCAGACGAACAGGCGGTTGGCCCTTGGCGCAGTCAGCGCCACCAGTCGCAGTTCGCTGTGGATGGCGACACTGGCAGTGTACTGGGCCATGGCCTGCAACTGGCGTTCCGGCACCGGGAAGGCCTTGAACGGCTCGCCCGGGCGTTTGATCGCCAACAGCTCGGCAGTTTCGTCGGCATCGCCCATGAACTGCTGGCAGGCAGCAATGGTGCCATCGCTGCCCACCGCCAGGTGGCGCACGCTGTTCATCTGCTGGGCCAAGGTTTCCTTGCTCAGCAGGGTACCGTCGCGCTGCATCAGCACCAGGCTTGGCTGCATGGCGTCGAGGTTCATCTCTACCCGGCTTTCGGCTTCGGTACGGATACCGCCATTGGCCACGATCAGTGTTTCACCATCGGGCAGCCAGGCGACCTCATGCGGGCCAATGCCGTGGGTCGGGATCTCGCCGGTGTGCACCAGGCGTTCGCCCTCGAAACGGTATACGCCAAGCACGCCGCGCCCCGGGTCGGTGGTGTCGTTCTCGGTGGCATACAGCCATTCGCCGCCCTTGTGTACCACCGCGTGGCCGTAGAAGTGCCGGTTAGGCTGCGAAACCACCGTTTGCAGCAGGCGCCCGTCGCGCAAGTCGACCAGGTAGCTTTCGGTACCGGGGCGGCGGGCGACGAACAAGGCGATCGGCTGCTCGGGGTGGTGGACGATGGCATGGCAACGCTGGGCGACCTGGGTGCTGAACACCTGGGTGCCGTCCAGGCGAAAACCGACGGCATAGTGCTTGCCGTCGCCATCGTCACGCGCCGAGAGCAGCAAAGGTTCGCTGCCTTTGTTGCGGAACAGGCTCCAGCCGCCCAAGGTGAGGGCGCTGAGCAATACGCTACCGAGTTTGAGTGCCTGGCGTCGCAGCATGATCAGTCACCGTCGTTGGCATTGAAGCCCAGCTGGATGTTCAGCGCCTTGGCCAGCTCGCCTTCGTGCAGGCGATGGACGGCGTTGAGGCTGTCGTAGAGCTGGTTGAGGGTTTGCTGGCCTGCGTCGTTGGCCAGCAGCTCACCGAGCGTTTTCTGGTTGTCGGCCAGCAGTTTGAGCGAGGTAGCGTAGGCGGCGTCGATCTTGTCTGCCAGCGCTTTCTGATCGCTGGGCAGGAGGCCGCGCAGGCCCTGGTTGTCGACCCCGACCCAAACGGTTTCGGCGGCCTTGAGGGTGGCCTCCAGGCTCTTCAGCGAATTGTGGCTGCGCCAGGCTTCGGCTTGCAGCGGCTGCGGGATGCCCTTGCTCTGGCGACCCATCGGCGCACCCAGCTTCTTCTTCAGGGTATCCAGGGCGGTGACCTGGGAGCGCAGCAGGTCTGCGATTGCCTCGTGAGAGTCTGCGTAGCGCTGGTTCGGGAACTTGGTCATCTGCGAAAGCATGCCGTCGGTGCTGTTCCAGCCCTTGAGGATCTCCTCGGCCAGGACCTTCTGGTGTTCACCGATGGCCACCAGCAGCGGGCAGTAGCGGGCTTTCTGCTCGGCAGTGGCGATGTCCGGCTTGCTGTCGAACAGGATGTACTCGTAGGCTGACAAGCCACGTACCACCACGCTGGCCTTGCCCAGAGTCGCGGCATCGACCGGCTTGTCGCCATTGACGAGCTGTTCGACCTGGCGGCCGACCAGGTTCTTCTTGTCGGGCCAGAACTGCACCTGCCAGGCGCGGTTGCCTTCGGCCAACGGGCCGACCAGCAGCGGCTGCAGCTCGGCCCAGGCCTTCTGCGCGTTGAGGAAGTCGGCGCGGGCCTTGGCCAGGTCTTCCTTGCCTTCGCAGTAGGCCAGGGCGCTGGCGGCCAGCGTGCGGTCGGCTTCGACCCAGCGGCTGTAGGTGGGCAGGATCACTTGCTTGGCGATGGCGGCGGAGGTCACGGCTTGCGGGTCCTGCGGCGAGCAGGCGCCGAGGGCGAGTGCGGCGAGGCTGGTGAACAACAGTTTGGGTCGGAACATGCCCGGCTCCTTAGCGCGTTTTAAAGTGAGTTCAGGAACGCCAGCAACGCAGTGCGTTGCTCGGCATTGAAAGTGAGTACGAAGTTGCGTGCCGCCTCGGCTTCACCACCATGCCAGAGCACGGCTTCAAGCAGGTTGCGGGCGCGGCCGTCATGCAGGAACTGGCTGTGGCCTGCCACTGTTTCGCTCAGCCCGATGCCCCACAGTGGCGCGGTACGCCAGTCTTGGCCGTTGGCGGCGAATTCGGTGCGTTCGTCGGCCAGGCCTGGGCCCATGTCATGCAGCAACAGGTCGCTGTAGGGGCGGATGACCTGGTTGGCCAGTTCTGGTTCGGTAGTCTCGGCAGCCGTGGTGAACTGCGGTGTGTGGCAACCCTGGCAGCCAGCCTGGTAGAACAGGTTCTTGCCCGCCAGCACCTGCGGCGCGCCCACATCGCGGCGGGCCGGCACGGCCAGGTTGCGGGTGTAGAAGGTGACCAGGCGCAGGATGTTGTCGCTGACTTCTTTCTCGCCGTTGGCGCCGTCGCCGTTGGGTGCGGCCAGGCAGTCGGCCTGGGCCGGGGTGCAATCATCGTGTGGCTGCAGGGTGCTGGTCAGGCCCATGTCACCGGCAAAGGCATGCACGTTCTGCTGGTTGACGTTGGGCTGACCGGCTTTCCAGCCGAAGCGGCCGATCACGGTCTTGCCCTGGGCATCGTCCCACACCCGGTTGGCCCGCCCGCGGATGCCATCGTGGTTGCGGTCGTCCGGGTCTTCGTTGGCCAGCAGGTCGGCTTCGGGAATGGCTTCGAGCAGGCCCAGGCCGATCATGGGCGGGGCGACCCGCGCCGAAAACCGCGTGTCGGGGTGCATCACGCCATAGCCGAGCTGAGTGATCTGCAGGGCAGGTTTGCGCAGTTCGACCTGGTGGCCGTCCTTGAACGACACGGTTTGCTGTGTATAGCTGACCCGCACCTTGCCTTCAGGCGCCACGCCGGGGATGGCCATGTCCTGCAGCTGGGTGCCGTACACCGGCTCCGGTACCACGCCGAGGCGCTCGATCACTTTGGCCAGGTAGGGCTGGTCGGGGATCGACAGGCGTACCAGCATGCCCACCGCGTTGCTGTCACCCGGCGCTGGCGGGTGGCCACGGCCATCGCGAACATGGCAGTTCTGGCAGGCATTGGTGTTGAACAGCGGGCCCAGCCCGTCGCGGGCGGTGGTGGTGGACGGCGCGATGACCCAGGGGTTGCGGAAGAAACTGTTGCCCACGGCGAAGTCCACGCGGCGCTCGGGCGAGAGGTTGGCCGAAGGCAGGGAATAGGCGTTGCGGTCAGCGCGCTGCACGGTCGCCTTGCCGGCCGACAATGCTTCGCCAGGCTCGGCCTGGGTGAAACGCGGGGCGTCGTCACAGGCGGCGAGGGCAAAGGCCAGCAGCAGAGGAGAGAGTCGGAACAGCGACGAGGACATCAAGGATCCTGGGCGTGAGCGAAAAACCGGCGTGCAAGCTTAGCAGGCCCAGGATCATTGAATAAGAGCAATTTGCGTTTGCTTGATGAAATCGTCGCTGCCGAGGGGGCTCAGGCCATCAACAGTTTGAACTCTCTGTTGACCAGGCTGATGATCAGGTTCTTGCTACCGCCATCACGGTTGTCGCCTGGGACCTCGATGACTTCTTCGCTGGCGTACTCCATGGATGAGGCGGTGAGGCACTTGATTGCATCCTTGTGCGCGGGCTGCCAGTAATCCTGAAATACCCAGATGTTGGTCTCGGCATTCGGGCCGAGGATCAAGCGCAAGGCCTTGTGGTTTTCACTCGATTTGCCGATCCAGGGCACGGCGAGCGAGCCATTCCATGCTTGCTGGGCGCCTATTGCCAGGCTCTGGCTGCGGTTTTCACCGTCGATCAGGGTCAGGGTATAGGGCGTGTTGTTGGCGATGGAGTGCAGGTAGGTGAGGCTGGCCATTTGGCGTTTCCTTCTAGTGTTGGATTTCCGGGCGTGGCAACGGGGCCGTCGGGGTGCGGTAGACGTAGGCTGCGAGCAGGGTGATCTCGTTGAAAGGGGGCGCGAGTTCAGCGGGCACGAAGCGGCCCATTGGCTGCAGCCCCTGGGCGAAGGCAACGGCCTCGAACATTTTGCGGTCGGTTTCGTTGGGGTCGTACAGGTAAACCTTGCCGGGGCGAGCAACGACCCGGCAGATTTCCTCGGCCACATGGTGGGTGATCGGAGCGCCCATCAGCGTTACGTGAGGGACTGCGTGATCGTCGAGGGGAAAGTCCGGAGCATCGTATTCGTATACGACAATCAGGTTGGGAATATGCCTACCCGTAAACGGCCCGTTGGAGATGAGCTGGCCCGCCTTGTTCAGGTTGTAGGCATGGGTGAATCCGGTAACAAGGTTCCTCCCATTTACACGCTGGACGATTCGGCCTTCGCCCCAGACATCAAGAATCTGCAGCACTTTGCCTCCTGTTTGGGTTGCTTGAAGGGCTACAGGATGGGCACTTGCGTGTACCTCAGGCAGCAGGAAGCGCTTTACCAGGCCTACAAATGAAAACGCCCGGCACTAGGCCGGGCGTTTGCGATGAGGCGCTACAGCAGGATCAGAACTCGTGGTCCGCAGTGTCCGGGTTCAGATTGGCAATGCCCAGCTTGCCAGCGGCCTGTTCAATCGAGCCGGTCTGTTTGACCAGGGCCGCGATGGCATCACGCACGATCTGGTTGCCGGCAGCATTGTCAGCTGCAATCAACTGGTCGTAGTGCTCGCCTTTAAGGGCGTGGTCGACCATCACCTGGATCTTGGCTTCAGTGGCTTCCAGGTCGGCCTTCAGGGTGGCGTCGGCAGCAGGATCGGCTTTGGCCACCAGCGACGACAGGCTCGGGCCGCTGACCTTGGTGCCGTCCGGGCGGGTGTACTCGCCCAGGTAGACATTGCGGATGCCCTTGGCGTCGTAGAAGTGCGAGTAGTGAGTGTTGTCGCTGAAGCAGTCCTGCTCGTCTTCCGGCGAGTTGGCTTCCAGCGAAACCTTCATGCGCTCACCCGCCAGTTCACCCAGCGACAGGCTGCCCATGCCGAACAGCATCTTGCGCAGGCCGTCGTTGACAGGCTCGGCTTCCAGCTTGGCGCGGTAGTTGTCGGCCACGTTCGGTGCCCAGTTGCCGACCATCTCTTCGAGGTCGGTGACCAGCAGGTCGGTGACCGCTTTCAGGTAGGTACGGCGGCGGTCGTTGTGGCCACCGGTAGCGCCTTGGCCTTCCAGGTAGTCGGACGCCGGGCGGTTGCCAGCGCCTGGACCGGTACCGTTCAGGTCCTGGCCCCAGAGCAGGAACTCGATGGCGTGATAGCCGGTGGCAACGTTGGCCTCGGAGCCAGCCAGCTCGTTCAGGCTGGCCAGTTTTTCAGGGGTAATGTCCTTGACGTCGACCTTCTCTTCGCCTACCTGGATCTCGGTGTTGGCGATGATGTTGGCACCAGCAGCCGGGTTGCCCAGGGCGTGCTCGTAGCTCTTGTCGACGTAGTCGATCAGGCCTTCGTCCAGCGGCCAGGCGTTCACCTGGCCTTCCCAGTCGTCGATGATGGTGTTACCGAAGCGGAAGGCCTCGGTCTGCAGGTACGGTACGCGCGCGGCGACCCAGGCTTGCTTGGCGGCTTTCAGGGTTTCGTCGTTGGGCTTGGCCAGGAACGCATCGACTGCGCTCTGCAGGGTCTTGGCGGTGCTCAGCGAGTCGCTGTACACGGCGTAGACCATTTCGGCGTAGTGCTTGACCACGGCTTTGCCGGCGGCTTCGTCAACAGCCCCAGGCGCAGCAGCGGTGGTGCTGGCGGCGGCAGGTGCCTGAGCTTGCGGCGCGGCGGCTTTGTCGTCCTTGCCTTCACCGCAACCGGCGAGAGCGATGGCAATGGCCAGCAGACTGGCGGAGGCCAGAGGCATTCGAATCATTGTTGGTTTTCCTGCGTCGTGTGGTTGGACCAAGGGGTGGGCCGTGCGCCGTGGCACGCGAAAGCGCAACATCATGCGAAAGATTTGCATTTGCTGTAAAGGGGCGGGCGCGCAATTCATGTAAATGCGGGTCACAGCCTGTAACCAGGCCTGCCAGCTCAGAGCATCGAAACCTGATTGCGCTGCGCCTGCTTGAGGAAGTGGGTCAGTTCACGGGCTGACAGCGGCTTGCTGTAGTGATAGCCCTGGCCCTCGTGGCAGCCTTGGGCAATGATGTAGGTTTCCTGTTCGGCGGTTTCCACGCCTTCGGCGATCACCTGCATGCCCAGGCTCTTGCCCAGCTGGATGATGGCGCGAACGATGGTGGCGTCGTCATCGTCGTCCAGCAGGTCCTGGACGAAGCTCTTGTCGATCTTGATCTTGTCCAGCGGCAGCGATTTCAGGTAGCTGAGCGACGAATAGCCGGTGCCGAAGTCGTCGATGGCAATCAGCGCCCCGGAGCGGCGCAGGCTCAGCAGGTGCTGGGCGGCAGTGCTGATGTCTTCCATCAGGCCGGTTTCGGTGACTTCCAGCTCCAGGCTGCGTGGCGGCAGACGGTAGGCCTGCAGCAGGTTGTTGACCACCCGTGGCAGTTCACTGTGGTGCAGCTGCACGGTGGACAGGTTGACCGCCATGCGCAGCTCGCTGAAGCCCTGGTCGTGCCATTCGCGCAGTTGCCGGCAAGCCTGGTCCAGTACCCATTCGCCAATGCTGATGATGCTGCCGTTCTGTTCGGCCAGCGGAATGAACTGGTCCGGTGGCACCATGCCCAGCTCTGGATGCTGCCAGCGCAGCAGCGCCTCGACGCCGACCACACGGTGGTCGCGGTAGCTGATCTGTGGTTGGTACACAAGGTACAGCTGGTTGCGCGGAAGGGCTTCGCGCAGGTCCTTTTCCAGCTCGCGGCGGCGGCGCATCTCGCTGTCGACGCTGGCAATGTAGAACTGGTAGCGGTTGCGCGAACGGGCCTTGGCCAGGGTCATGGTCTGTTCGGCTTTCTGCAGCAGCTTCTCGGTGCTGTCGCCGTCTTCGGGGAACAGGGTGATGCCGATGGTGGCGCGCAGACGGATCTGCTGGTGGTGGTCGAGGTCGAACGGCACTTCCAGGTCGTCGAGGATGCTCTGCGCCAGTTCGGCCGCCTCGTAGGGCTGCTCGATATTGGCCTGTACCAGGGCAAACTGGTCACCACCCAGCCGCGCCAGGGCGCCCAGGCGGCCGCTGTGGGCGCGCAGGCGGTCGGCCAAGGCCAGTAGCAGTTGGTCACCAACCTGGTAGCTGAACTGTTCGTTGATGCCCTTGAAATCGTCCAGGCCCACGCACAACACTGCCACACGGTGTTGCAGGCGACCGCCATCGACGAGGATCTTGTCCAGTTGCTGCTGCAGTTGCTGGCGGTTGGGCAGGCCTGTGAGGAAATCGTACTGGGCCATGCGCTGCAGGCTGTTTTCGGCTTCATGGCGTAGGTGAGTGTTGCGCTCGATCGACGCCAGCAACTGGTTGGCCGTGTTGACCCAGAGACCCAGTTCGTTCTTCTCGTGGCCTTTGAGCAGCGGGATCTGGTGCTGGCTCGGGCGGTCGGGGTTGATCTGGGTGAGGTGCTCGATGATCTTGGACAGCGGTTTGGTCAGCAGCCAGTGGTAGACCAGGTACAACACCAGGCCCATGGCCAAGGCCCGCAGTACGCCGGAAATGAAGATGATCACCGCGTTGATCAGGAAGTCTTCGCCGTAGGACGAGGTGTCGAGGGTAATGCTCAGGTCGCCGTAGTATTCGCTATAGGGGCCGCGGCCAACCAGTTGCGTGGTGTAGGTGCGTTCCTGGCCGAGGATCGGGTCGGTCAGCCAGCGCATGGGCATGTCCTGCAGCGGGCGGGACTTTTCGGCCAGCATGGTTTCGTTGGGGTGGCCGATGGACGCCATGCGCACCGATTCGTCCTGGAACAGGCCTTCCATCACCTGCATGCCCATTTCGCGGTCGAGGCTGTATACCGCCTGGGTGGAGGGGTCGCGGAACATGTCGAGGATGCGCTGGGCATCGTTGTTCACGGCCTGGCGGGTCTTGTAGGTGTCGTAGACAATTTGCGCACAGCTGAGCACGACGCCAACCGCCAACGCCGACAGCAGCACGACCCTGAGCAACTTGACCGACAAGCTGTTCCGCAATTCCAGCTTCAATGGGGTTTCCTTAATCCATGCGCATGGCATCATTTTGCCATCAACGATGACGATACACTATCGGCCGATCATGAGCAGTGTATCGGTTGCCTGACCCCGCAACTTGAGTGCGCTGCGTCAATCTTCCAGAGGTTTGATGTTAGCGCGCTATGCAGGCTGAGCAAGCAAAACCGTGCAGGCCTCTTCGCGTCTGATTCAGGCACAAAAAAACCCGGCACATGGCCGGGTTTTTTGATCAAGGCTGGATGACTCAGGCCTTGAAGGTCTTGCCTTCGAACTGCTCGGCAACGAAGGCCCAGTTGACCAGGTTCCAGAACGCCTCGACGTACTTCGGACGCAGGTTGCGGTAGTCGATGTAGTAGGCGTGTTCCCAGACGTCGCAGGTCAGCAGCGGGGTGTCGCCGCTGGTCAGCGGGCAGCCGGCGCCGATGGTGCTGGCCAGGGCCAGGGAACCGTCAGCTTTCTTCACCAGCCAGCCCCAGCCGGAACCGAAGGTGCCAACCGAAGTCTTGGTGAACTCTTCCTTGAACTTGTCGAAGGAACCGAAAGCGGTGTTGATGGCCTCAGCCAGGGCACCGGTAGGCTGGCCGCCGCCGTTTGGCGACAGGCAGTTCCAGTAGAAGGTGTGGTTCCAGACCTGAGCGGCGTTGTTGAAGATGCCGCCCGAAGAGCTCTTGACGATCTCTTCCAGGGTCTTGCCTTCGAATTCGGTGCCTGGGACCAGGTTGTTCAGGTTCACGACATAGGTGTTGTGGTGCTTGTCGTGGTGAAACTCCAGGGTTTCCTTGGAGATGTGCGGCTGCAGGGCATCGTGGGCGTACGGCAGCGGCGGCAATTCAAAAGCCATGGTGGATCTCCTGATTCAGGTCTAGTTCGCGGTTTGCGCAGGGCCGATCACGGGCGGCCCTATGAGCGTCGGCGAGTTTGTACTCTTTGCGACGCAAGGGGCCGATCATAGCACCAGCCCCGGCGCATAACCACGCAACAAAGATAGGGAATAGAGGTTCCAGAGCGGTTACACGATACCGACCGGTGGTGTCTGTTCAGGAAAAGATCAGTTGCGCCGCCACTGCGAACATCATCACCGCCACCATGAGCTCGAGCATGCGCCAGGTCGCCGGCCGTGCCAGCCACGGTGCCAGCCAGGCCGCGCCAATCGCCAGGGTCGAGAACCACAGCAGCGAGGCACTGGCCGCCCCGGCCACATAGGCGCCAGGCTCAGTCTGCTGGGCGCCCAGCGAACCGATCAGCAACACCGTATCGAGGTAGACGTGCGGGTTCAGCAGCGTCACCGCCAGGGCACTGAGCAGCACGGCACGGCGCGAGCGTACGCCCTGGCCCTGCTGATGCTTCAGGCTCTGGCTGGAACAGGCGCTGCGCAGCGCCTTGGCGCCGTACCAGACCAGGAACACGGCGCCGCCCCAACGCGCCACCGCCAGCAAGGTCGGGTTGTGGGCCAGCACCGTGGCCAGGCCGAATACCCCGGCAGCCACCAGGAGGGCATCGCAGACGATGCACAATGCTGCTACCGGCAAGTGATGCTCACGGCGCAGGCTCTGGGCGAGGACGAAGGCGTTCTGTGCGCCAATGGCCATGATAAGGCCGAAGGCCACCAGCATGCCGTTGAGATAGCTTTGCCACATGGCGTGCTCTCCATATAGAAGGAACCTTAAAGATGCTGGCCATTGTGGTGGGTTGCGCTGTATAAGAAAAACAAATAAAGCTGATCCGGCATTAGGAAAATCGATGTTCGACTACAAGTTGCTGGCCGCCCTGGCGGCGGTGATCGAACAGGGTGGTTTCGAGCGTGCCGCGCAAGTGCTGGGCTTGTCGCAGTCGGCCATCTCCCAGCGCATCAAGCTGCTCGAAGCGCGGGTCGGGCAGCCCGTGCTGGTGCGTGCCGCGCCGCCCAGCCCAACCGAAGTCGGCCGTCAGTTGCTCAACCATGTGCAGCAGGTGCGCCTGCTGGAACGTGACTTGCAGCGCCAGGTGCCGGCGCTGGACGAGGAGGGCATGCCGGAACGCCTGCGCATTGCGCTCAACGCCGATAGCCTGGCCACCTGGTGGGCCGGTGCGGTGGGCAACTTCTGTGCGCAGCAGAACGTATTGACCGACCTGGTCGTAGAAGACCAGGAAGTGGGCCTGAAACGCATGCGTGCTGGCGAAGTGGCGGCCTGCCTGTGTGGCAGTGAACGCCCGGTAGCCGGGGCGCGAAGCCTGCTGCTGGGGGCCATGCGCTACCGGGCATTGGCCAGCCCCGGGTTCATGGCGCGGCATTTCCCCCAAGGCTTTGTCGCCAGCCGCCTGGCCCGCACCCCGGCGATCGTGTACGGCCCGGATGATTTCCTGCAGCATCGCTATCTGGCCTCACTGGGCATCGAGGATGGTTTCCTGCACCACCTGTGCCCGTCATCCGAAGGCTTCCTGCGCATGACTGAGGCCGGGCTGGGCTGGGGGCTGGTGCCCGAATTGCAGGCCCGTGAGCAACTGGCCAACGGGCAGTTGGTGGAAATCTGCAGCGATACCCCCATCGACGTGCCGCTGTACTGGCATCATTGGCGCAATGGCGGGCAATTGCTCGCGCAACTGACCGACCACCTGCGGCACACCGCACGGCAATGGCTGGTGCCCTTGTAGCCACGGCTGGCGTCAGTTGCATCTGAAATCTGGCAAGACGGAGTCTTACATGCGAATTCTGGTCACCGGCGCGAGTGGCTTCATTGGCGGGCGCTTTGCGCGCTACGCCCTGGAGCAGGGCCTGGACGTGCGGGTCAGCGGCCGCCGCGCCGAAGGGGTCGAGCACCTGGTCAAGCGCGGCGCCCAGTTCATCCCTGGCGACCTGGGCGACCCCGAGTTGGCCCGCCGCCTGTGCCAAGGCATTGAGGCGGTGGTGCACTGCGCCGGCGCAGTGGGCAACTGGGGGCGCTACCAGGACTTCTACCAAGGCAATGTGGTCGTCACCGAAAACGTGGTCGAGGGCTGCCTGAAGGAACATGTGCGGCGCCTGGTGCACCTGTCGTCGCCTTCGATCTATTTCAATGGCCGTTCGCGCCTGGACATCCGTGAAGAGCAAGTGCCGCGCCGTTTTCACGACCATTATGGGCAAACCAAGCACCTGGCCGAGCAAAAAGTGTTCGGGGCCCAGGAGTTCGGCCTCGAAGTACTGGCGCTGCGCCCGCGCTTTGTCACCGGTGCCGGCGATGCCAGCATTTTTCCGCGGCTGATGCAGATGCAGCGCAAAGGCCGCATGGCGATCATCGGCAACGGTTTGAACAAAGTCGATTTCACCAGCGTGCACAACCTCAACGAAGCACTGCTCAGCGCGTTGTTCGCCGACGAGCGTGCGCTGGGCCAGGCCTACAACATCAGCAACGGCCAGCCGCTGCCGCTGTGGGACGTGGTCAACTACGTGATGCGCCAGATGCAACTGCCACAGGTGACCCGCTACCGCTCCTACGGCCTGGCCTATAGCCTGGCCGCGCTGAATGAGGCCGCTTGCATGTTGTGGCCGGGGCGCCCGCAACCGACCTTGTCGCGCCTGGGGATGCAGGTGATGAGCCGTGACTTCACCCTGGATATCAGCCGCGCCCGGCAGTACCTGGACTACCAGCCCAAGGTCAGCCTGTGGACGGCACTGGATGAATTCTGCGGCTGGTGGAAGCATTTGCCGCCTGGGCAGTGAGGCCGTCTGGCTGACAATGGTCATCAATGCGCCGCGCTTGCGGTTTATACTCGTGCCTCTGTGCGACTACCGCGGTTGAATGTATCCATGCGTAACCATGCTCACGATGACTACGATGATGTGCCTACCTTACGGGCGGGCACCGTTGATGATGACGAACTGATACCGGCGCACGTGGTGCGCAGCCGGCAGAAAGCCGCCCGTGGTGCCAGCACGGGGCCGTTGTGGGCGCTGCTGTGCGCTTCGTTCATCGCGTTGGCGGGCCTGGGCTGGTGGAGCTTCCAGCAGATCTCGCTGATGGAGCAGCAACTGGTGGCGACCCAGGAGAGCTTTGCCCGCATCAGTGAAGAAGCAGCCGGGCGCTTGCAGGCGATCAGTGGCAAGGTTGAGGCCAGCGAGTCCGGTGTTAATACCAGCAGCGAGGCGCTGAAGCTGCAGTTGCGCCAGTTGCAGCAAGGCGTAGCCGGGCAGACCGGCGACCTGGGTAAGCGCCTGGAGCAGGTGCTGGCCGATACCCGTGAACAGCAGAAGGCTGTGACCGAGCTGCAAAGCCAGCTGCAGGCGCAGTTGAAGCTGGTGAATGGCGAGCTGGCCGCGTTGCGTTCAGGGCAAGTTGATGGCGGCAAGCTGGATGCCCAGTTGAAGGGCCTGAACGAGCAGGTTGCCGCGCTGAAGGCCGCGCAGGTGGATGGCGGCACGCTGGACGGGCAGCTCAAGAGCCTGGGCAGCGATGTGGCGGCGCTGAAGAAGCAGGGCAACCCGAGCGCGGCAATCCAGGGCCTGGAACAGGATATTTTGGTGTTGAAGAGCCAGATCGACAACCGCCCGGCTGCGGCAGCGTCCGGTGGTGCGTCGGTGCAGGAATTCGATGCCTTCCGTGCGCAGACGACGCGCAACCTGAATACGCTGCAGAGCCAGATTCAGAACCTGCAGCAGCAGATCAACGCCCGGCCGTAACAGAGCGCGGGAGGGCTTTGCCCTCCTTTCGCGACACAAGGCCGCTCCCACAAGTTCGGCGCTACCTTGAGGGCTGTGCTTATCCCTGTGGGAGCGGCCTTGTGTCGCGATGGGCCGCAAAGCGGCCCCGGCAATCGTGATTACAACCGCGGATAATCGATGTACCCCACCGGCCCCTTGCCATAGAAAGTCTCTGGCCGCGCCTCGTTCAATGGCGCATCCGCCGCCAGCCGCGCCGGCAGGTCGGGGTTGGCGATGAACGGCACGCCAAACGCCACTGCATCGGCTTTGCCACTGGCCAGGGCCGCATTGGCGCTGGCCTTGTCAAACCGCTCGTTGACGATGTACGGGCCGCCGAATGCCTCTTTGATCAATGGGCCGATGCTGTCATCGGCTTCCCGCTCCCGCGAGCAGATAAAGGCAATGCCTCGCTTGCCCAGCTCGCGAGCCACGTAGGTGAAGGTTTCGGCGCGGTCGGCATCACCCATGTCGTGAGCATCGGCACGCGGCGCCAGGTGCACGCCTACGCGGTTTGCGCCCCACACTTCGATGGCCGCATCGGTCACCTCCAGCAGCAGGCGTGCACGGTTTTCCAGCGACCCTCCGTAGAGGTCAGTGCGCTGGTTGGTGCTGCTTTGCAGGAACTGGTCAAGCAGGTAACCGTTGGCGCCGTGAATCTCTACACCATCGAAACCGGCAGCCTTGGCGTTTTCGGCACCGCTGCGGTAGGCCTCGACGATGTCG
Source organism: Pseudomonas fortuita (assembly GCF_026898135.2). Classification (NCBI taxonomy): domain Bacteria; kingdom Pseudomonadati; phylum Pseudomonadota; class Gammaproteobacteria; order Pseudomonadales; family Pseudomonadaceae; genus Pseudomonas; species Pseudomonas fortuita. Next base: position 5,123,478 of record NZ_CP114035.2, on the reverse strand, counting down.
TTGATTTCCTCGGTTTCCAGCGCGCGCGGGGTGGGGTAGTCACTTAGCGGGCGCACCAGGCTTACATGGCCCTTGGGCTGGATTGCGCTGGGGGCCACCGGCAGCTCGCCGTTCAGGTAGCTGGGGTGGGAAATACGGCCAACGTGCCACAGCTGCAGGAAGATGCGCCCGCCGGCGGCGTGCACGGCCTTGGTGACGTTGTTCCAGCCACGCACCTGCTCATCGTTCCAGATACCGGGGGTATCCGGGTAGCCGACGCCCATGGCAGTGACCGAAGTCGCTTCGCTGAGGATCAGCCCGGCGCTGGCGCGCTGTACATAGTATTCGGCCATCAGCGCATTGGGCACGCGGCCTTCGTCGGCACGGCAGCGGGTGAGCGGGGCCATGATGATGCGGTTGGGCAGTTGCAGGTCGCCCAGGGTGATCGGATCGAAAAGCGTGGTCATAGCGGTTACCTGCCTTGTCAAAGTGTTTGGCGCAGTTGTTCGAGGAATGCCTCAATGGTGGCTTCGTTGCGTTTGAAGAAGTGCCATTGGCCAATCTTCTGGCTGCTGATGAGCCCGGCGCGCTGCAAGGTGGCCAGGTGGGCGGAGACGGTCGACTGCGACAGGCCGCAGCGTTGGTCGATCTGCCCGGCACACACACCGTTTTCGGTGCTGTGGTACTGGTCGGGGAATTGCGTTGCCGGGTCTTTCAGCCAGCTGAGGATTTCTCGCCTGACCGGATGGGCCAGCGCTTTTATGATTTCGTCGAGATCAAGAGGCATGGGTGGAGGCTCGTTGTAGCGGTATATCGCGATAGAGCGAAATGTAAATCGGCTGTTCCCGATATCCAAATACCAAGAGGTTCTGAGCTGAGCGCGAATCGGTATATCGCGTTATAACGATATAAGGCGGAGCGGTGGTAGACTGCGCCCATGAACTACCTCGCACACCTGCACCTGGGCGGCCCGGCGCCGCAACAACTGCTTGGCAGCCTGTATGGCGATTTTGTCAAAGGCTCGCTGGAAGGGCGCTTCCCTCCTGCGCTGGAGGCGGCTATCCGGCTGCACCGGCATATCGACAGCTACACTGATCAGCATCCGCTGGTGCTGGCGGCACTGACGCGCTTTCCGCGCGAGCGGCGGCGCTTTGCCGGCATCGTGCTGGATGTCTTCTTCGACCATTGCCTGGCGCGGCATTGGGGCCACTACGCCGAGCAGCCACTGGCGCAGTTTACTGGCGCGTTTTACAGGGTGCTGCTGGCGGAGCCCGAACTGCCGGGGCGATTGGCGCGGATTGCGCCGTTCATGGCAGCGGATGACTGGCTAGGGGCGTATGGCGATTTTCCCACGCTGGAACAGGTGTTCAACGGCATTGCCCGACGCTTGTCGCGGCCTGAGGGGATGGCCGGGGTAATGGTGGAACTGGAGCGGCTGTATGAGCCGCTGCTGGCGGATTTTCGCGAGTTCTATCCCCAGTTACAGGCTTTTGCGGCGGCGCAGCGTAGGGCTGAGGACTTGTAGCGCCTGTGAGATCGAGCGCCGCCCGCGCGGCGCTCGATCTCACAGGCGCCAGCTTGCCCACGCCAGGCTCAGGCAGCCCGCGCCGGCCGCCTTGGCACTGCTTCAACTTCTTCAACCCCGAACAACGCCAAGTGAATCGCCTGCTGTGCTTGCAGCGCCAGCACCGCACGCTCCTTGCCCACGCTGCCGATAGGTGGCAGCAAGTGAATGCACACCTCGCCTCGCGGCTGGGCAAACAGGCGCATCAGGTGCGACACCAGATCATCGTCGCCAATGAACGGCGCAATCGGATCGATCTGGCCATCACGCAGATACTGGATAGCCACCGGCTGCACCGCCGCGCCCCGGTCGATGGCACCTGCCAACAGGCGGCCATGGAAGGTGCGCAAGTTGCGACCGCAGGTAGTGGTGCCTTCGGGGAAGATCAGCAGGGGGCGCGCCAGCCCCAGTTGCCCGGCGATCTGTTCGTGCAGGCGCTGGCTGTCGCCACCACCACGGCGAATGAACAGTGTGCCGGCTTTTTCCGCCAGCCAACCCGCCACCGGCCAATGACGCACTTCAGCCTTGGACAGGAACGACAGGGGCAGCAGCATGCCGAGCAGGGGGATGTCGGTCCACGAAACGTGGTTGCTGACCCACAGCATCGGCCGCTGCGGCAGTTCGCCGACTACACGCACGTTGAAGGGCAGGGCGGCGACCAGGCGTTTCATGAACAGGCAGGTCCAGCGCTGGCGGCGCTCAAGGGGAGCCTTGAAACCGAGGCGTTCGCCGAGGGCAATAAGACTGGCCATGAACATACCCAGCAACAGCACGAGCAGCAGTCGGGTCAGGCGGGCTACTACCCGCAGCTTCTGCATCAGACCGCCGCCTTGAAGTGCCGGGCGTAGCGCGGGCAGAGATTATCGCGCTTGAGCAGGATGAATACGTCGGCCACCTGGAAGTCCTCGTCCCAACAAGGCTCGCCGCAAATCTTTGCGCCCAGGCGCATGTAGGCCTTGAGCAGCGGTGGCATTTCGGCGATGACGTTGCCCGGCAACGCCAGGCTTGGCAGCGGGTTCTTTGGCTCGGCCCGCAGGTGCTCGTTGCACAGGTAGCGATCACGCAGGCGCTGCATCACGGCATGGGCCTGCACGCCGCCGTCCTGCATCGGGATGCTGGCACAGCCCATCAGGTAGCTGTAGCGGCCCTCGTTGAGCACCTCGGCCAGTTCACCCCACAGCACGGCGATGGTGCCGCCGTTGCGGTAGTCGGGGGCTACGCAGGTGCGGCCCAGTTCGAGGATCGGGCCCTGCAGCTGCAACAGGCCGTGCAGGCGGAATTCTTCTTCACTGTAGAAGCGGCCCAGGCTGCTGGCGGCCTGGTGGTCGAGCAGGCGGGTGGTGGCCACCAGCTCGCCTGTGCTCAGGTCGCGTACACCAATGTGGCGGCAGTGCACGTCGTAGTCGTCCATGTCCAGGCCGTGCTCGGCACCCTTGAGCTTGGCCTTGAATTCTGCGCTGAACACTTTGAAGCGCAGGGCCTGGGCCTCTTGCAGCGCCGCGGCGCCAACCAGGCGTTCGGCTTGCAGACGGCGTTCAGTGCTGTTGTCGCCAGAATGAGCGATCCGAGTCATTACGAGTCTCCATAAGCCAGCCATGAAGGGTTGCGGCCGGTCGGCTTTGTTGTGCAAAGTCAGCCTAGGTAGACGCGGTGTCACCCCTGTGAATCTTTGGTGATGCTTGCGTGACACCCCCCAAACCTTGACCAGAAAGCCCCAGCAAGGAGCCGTCCCATGGCCTGGTTGCAACGATTGAACGACCCGCTTCGCCACGCGCCGGCGGGCACTCTGGGCGAAACCTATGCCGCGCTGCTCGAGCGCCTCGGCCCGGTTGCCCCCTTCGAACTGGCGGCACTGGGCGGGCGCGCGATGGCCACGCCGGGCCTGGCTTTTCTGGTGGGTTACCAGGCCGCCTTGCGCGTGCTGTGGCCCAGTGCACCGTCCAGCCTCGGCGCGCTGTGCGCGACCGAGCGGCGCAGCGTGCGGCCGGCGGACATGCACACGCGCCTGGACGGCTTGCGCCTGACCGGCAGCAAGGACTTCGTCACCGCCGGGCTGGAGGCGGAGTGGCTGCTGGTGGCGGCGCGCAGCGAAACCGCAGGCGCGGCGCCACAATTGAACCTGGCGGTGGTGTACCCCGGGGAGCCCGGCGTGACCCTGGAGCCATTGCCGACCTTGCCGTTGATGCCGGAGGTGGGCCATGGGCGCTTGCTGCTGGAACAGGCGGCGTGCGAGCTGCTGGCCGGTGACGGCTGGGATGCTTATGTGAAGCCGTTTCGCTCGCTGGAGGACTTGTATGTGCTCACGGCACTGACGGCCTGGTTGTATGGCGTGGGGCAGGAAAGCGCCTGGCCGCAGGCTTTACGCCTGCAACTGCTTGGGCTGCTGGCCGGGTGTGCCGAGGGTAGCCGGCAGTGTGCCGACTGCACGGATGGCCATTTGCTGTTGGGTGGTTTGTTTGCGCAGTTCCAGGCGTTGCGGGGGGCGATCGACGCAGCATTGGCGGCAGGGCCGGTGCATTGGGCGCAAATCTGGCAGCGTGACCAAGGGGTGATGGCGTTGGCTGCGGCGGCGCGCGAGCAGCGCCTGAACAAGGCTTGGGCGGCTGCGGGATTGTCATGAAGGCCTGATAGGTTTTTGTGAACCGATGATCCCGGGGGGCCGCAAGGCGGCCCCAAAATTTCGAGCTGAAACACAATGCTGAAAGGTCTGCTATTGGTTCTTTGCCTGGCCTTGGCAACCGCCGAAGCCGAGGACTGGCCTGACCCTGACTGGCAGAACGATCCTGCCCGTTTCGACTGGCAAGCCGTCGACGCCTACGCCTTCCCCCCTCGCACTGCCCCCGACCGCAGCGGCATCCGCACCGACGCGCTGCTGATCATCCGCGATGGCCGTATCCTCCACGAGCGCTACACCGCCCCCACCACTGCCGCCACCGCGCACCTGACCTGGTCGGTAAGCAAGAGCGTACTCGCCACGCTGATGGGCGTGGCCCAAGGCGAAGGGCGCTTCCAGCTGGAAGATCCGGTCACCCGTTTCTATCCCGCCATGCGCGGCCATCCCGGCATACGCATGGCCGATCTGCTGCACTGGGCCAGTGGCCTGGACTGGCAGGAAGACTACGAATACGCCCCCCTCAAGTCATCAGTGGTGGCCATGCTATACACCCGTGGCCGCGAGGACATGGCGGCCTATACGGCGGCGCGGGGTGCGGCGGCCAGCCCCGGTGAGCGTTTTCTCTATTCCAGTGGTGACAGCAACCTGCTGGCGGCTGCACTGCGCGGCATGCTCGATGCCGGGCAGTACCCCGATTACCCCTGGCACGCGCTGTTCAGCCCGTTAGGTATCGACAGCGCGGTGTGGGAGCGTGACGGGGCGGGCACCTACGTGGGCTCTTCCTATCTGTACCTCAGCGCCCGCGACCTGGCGCGAATCGGCTTGCTGATGCAGCGTGACGGGCGCTGGCAAGGCCGGCAACTGCTGCCCACGGCCTGGGTGGCCTTCAACCGAACAGCGTTTACCCATGCCGAACCTGTGCCCGGTGAGGCCAACCCTGGCGGCCACTGGTGGCTCAACCGGCCGTTGGCCGGCGCCCAACGGCCTTGGCCGAGTGCACCCGAAGACGCCTACGCCGCCCTTGGCCACTGGGGCCAGGCGCTGTACGTGCTGCCCGCGCAAAAGCTGGTGATCGTGCGCTATGCCGATGACCGCGACGGCAGCTACCAGCACGACGAACTGCTCAAGCGGGTACTGGCGGCAGTGCCCCGGGAGGGCACATGAAGCGGGCCTTGTTGCTGGTGTTGCTGGGCCTTGTGTTCTGGGCCTGGCAGGAGCGTCAGGCGTTGGCTGATTTCCCCGGCATCCTCTCGGCCTACTCGGCCAAGGAATACTGCTCGTGCCGCTTCGTCATGGGCTTCGGGCAGGCCTACTGCCAAGGCTATGTAAAGCAATGGCTGCCGCTGAGCCTGCTGGAGGAAAACAGCCAGCAGCGACGAGTCACTGCCGAGGGGTTGGGGCGGCGCAATCAGGCTAGCTGGCGGGGCCCGCACGAGGGCTGCCGCTTGCTGCCATGAAGGCGGGCGGGTAAGGTTGGCGGCCTGGTTTCACGAGATCTGTCATGTTCAAGCTGCCCCGTCTGCTGCCCGCCTTGTTGCTGGCTTTGTGCCTGCCTGCCCACGCCAATTGGCACCTCGATGGCGAATCGTCGCGCCTGTCGTTCATTACCGGCAAAAACGGTGACACTGCCGAAGTGCACCGCTTTCTGGTGCTGCATGGCACGGTCGACCGCAAAGGCGTGGCGGGGCTGAGCATCGAGATGGATTCGGTGAGCAGTGGCATTGCACTGCGTGACGAGCGCATGCGTGAGGACCTGTTCGAGGTCGAGCGTTTTGCCGAAGCCAAGGTGCGGGCTCAACTGGACCTGCGGCCGATCAACGACTTGGCCAACGGTGCCCAGATCGAACTGCGCCTGCCGCTCACCGTTACCCTGCATGGCCAGTCGCACAGCTACAACGCCCTGTTGTTGGCCACCCGCCTGGACGAGCGGCGCTTTCAGGTCGTGACACTCGAACCCCTGGTGTTGCGTGCCGATGATTTCGGGCTGCTGCCAGGGCTGCAAACCTTGCGCAAGTTTGCCGGGCTCACGTCCATCAACCCGTCGGTGCCGGTTAGCGCGGTGCTGATTTTCACCGCCCGCTGACATGCCGGGCCCGGTCTTCCCCTGGCGGGATGGCAACCAGTTCGAACTGCTGATCGACGGCCCCGAGTTCTTTCCGCGCATGCTCGCAGCCATCGTGCGTGCCGAGTTCCAGGTTGACCTGGAGCTGTACCTGGTCGAGGCTGGCGCCTGTGCCGAGGCGGTGGTCGAGGCGCTGGAGCAGGCCGCACGGCGTGGCGTGCGGGTGCGCTGCCTGTTCGATGATTATGGCTCGCTGGCCTTCAACAGCGCCCTGCGCCAACGCTTGCTGGAGGCTGGTGTGTACCTGCGCTGGTATAACCGTCTGCGCTGGAAGCGCGGCTTGCGCAACCTGTACCGCGACCACCGCAAGCTGCTGCTGGTGGACGAACGCTGGGCGGTGGTGGGCGGCACAGGGGTTACCGACGAGTTCTGGACCCCGGGCGACGCGACCAGCGAATGGCATGAGGTGATGGTGCAGATTCAGGGGCCGGTGGTAACCGACTGGCAGTTGCTGTTCGACCGCCAGTGGGGCGCCAACAACCGCCGCACCGCCTGGCGCCCTGCCGAGGGCTTCGGCCTGCCCCGTTTGCCCAAGGTGCCTGCGCAGGGCCAGGGCATGGGGCGGGTAGCTTATGCCGACGCCCGCCAGCATCAGGACATCCTGCATTCGCTGGTGCGGGCGCTGAACAGTGGCAAGCAGCGGGTATGGCTGGCCACGCCATACTTTCTGCCGACCTGGAGCGTGCGCCGTTCTTTGCGCCGTGCTGCCAGCAAGGGGCTTGACGTGCGGCTGTTGCTGACCGGCCCACGCACTGACCACCCGTCGGTCCGCTACGCCGGGCACCGCTACTACCCCCGCCTGCTGCGCGCCGGTGTGCGGATTTTCGAGTACCAACCGTGCTTCCTGCACCTGAAGATGGTTGTAGTGGACGACTGGGTCAGCGTCGGTTCGTGCAACTTCGACCACTGGAACCTGCGGTTCAACCTTGAGGCCAACATTGAGGCGCTGGACCCGCCGTTGACGGCCGCGGTGGTGGCCAGCTTCGAGCGCGACTTTGCCTTGAGCGAGGAAGTCGACCTCGACCACTGGCATGCCCGCCCCCTGTGGCGCCGGGTTAAACAACGAATCTGGGGCTGGATCGACCGACTGGTAGTCAACGTGCTCGACCGCCGTGACTGACAGCGGCTATCGTGCATTGACTGTTTACGGTTAACCGAAGGAGTGGGTGCGATGACGGCGAAGAAGATTCTTATGCTGGTAGGCGACTACGTCGAGGATTACGAGGCGATGGTGCCGTTTCAGGCCTTGAGCATGGTGGGCCACACGGTGCACGCGGTGTGCCCGGAGAAACTGGCGGGGCAGACAGTGCGCACTGCCATCCATGATTTTGAGGGTGAGCAGACCTACAGCGAAAAGCCGGGGCACAACTTTGCCTTGAATTATGACTTTGTGCGGGTGCGGCCCGAGAGTTACGACGCCCTGCTGATCCCGGGTGGCCGTGCGCCGGAGTATTTGCGCCTGGATGAAAAAGTGCTGGCGCTGGTGCGGGCTTTTGACCAGGCTGGCAAGCCGATTGCGGCGGTGTGCCATGGTGCCCAGCTGCTGGCGGCGGCGGGTGTGCTGGAGGGGCGCGAATGCAGCGCGTATCCGGCGTGTGCCCCGGAAGTGCGTCTGGCGGGCGGCACGTTCATCGATATCGCCGTGGACCAGGCCCATGTGGATGGCAACCTGGTGACCGCACCGGCGTGGCCAGCGCACCCGGCTTGGCTGGCGGCATTTCTGAAGGTGCTGGGCACCCGTATTGCCTGATACGGCGTCTTCGCGGGGGAACCCGGTATTCGCCATGCACGGTGAACGCCGCCACCGCGCGACTGCCGCCGGCGTTGAACGCGGCCTAGTAGGCATTTACCCGCTCGGTAGCGGTCATGGAACAGTACCTGTCGTGTATGGAAAAGGCGGGTCGTTGCCTCGGATGATAGGGTTTCCCCTCAAGCCCGGCTTAGCCGAGCGCGTCATCCACATCGACAAAACGACCGCCAAGCATGGAAATACGCCTGTTGCACGGCGCCGCTATCGCGCCATACATCGATGACCTCGCTCGCCTGCGCCTGGCCGTAATGCGCGAATTTCCCTACCTGTACGACGGCAGCCCGGACTCTGACGTCGACTATCTGGCCAGCCATGTCCGCTCCGGGCGCAGCCTGGTCGTGCTGGCCGTGGACGACGGCCAGGTAGTCGGAGCCTCAACCGCTTTGCCGCTGATGGATGGAGCTCCTGAATTCCTTCAGCTGTTCCGGGCTCAGGGCCGCGATCCTGCGAGCGTCTATCTGTTCGGTGAGTCGTTTGTCCTGCCGCAGTACCGCGGGCAAGGCCTCGGGGTGCGTTTTTTTATCGAGCGTGAATCCTATGCGCACACACTTGCCGCGTTCGATTACTGCGTTTTCTGTGCCGTCGAGCGCCCGGGCGTGCATCCAAGGCGCCCCGCCGGTTACAAACCCTTGCAGGGTTTCTGGCGCAACCGGGGTTTTTTGCACGAGCCGTCGTTACGCACCACGTGTGCCTGGCGCGACCTGGGTGAGCAGGTCACTTCCGAGAAAATCATGTCGTTCTGGATGAAGGCACTGATGGTATGAATCTGTCGTCAGGGGCCAATGTCCAGCTTGCTTTCGCTGACATGGTATTTCAGTGCGTGGCCGCCATTGCTGACGAGGAATTCGACGTGGTACGGGTTGCCGTGTTGGTCGAGTAGCAGCCACACACTGGGCGCTTCATTGAGCGAGTTGTAATGCTTTGCGTAAAAGCGTCTGTAGTAATGATGAAGTGTCATGTGGTTAGGGCGCTGTACATAGGCTTCGCCTGAATCAGGGGAGACTGCCTCGAACGCTTCTCCCACCCCCAGGGCTGTTACTGTTGCCTCTTGGCTGTAGTCGTTAGTCAGCTGGAATGAGATAAGCGCGGGGTCATGATTGTGCCGCTCATAAAATGGCGTGTTCGAGGGCGTCTCCAGTGCGGTGCTCTCTACCATGATGAGTTTGGGATCGGCAAAACCAAAATAGCTGACTGTCTCTTCGACTTCGTCGTCCCAATGGCTATCGGCATTGTTCGACTTGTATTTGAAGGGCGTGCCCGGCTCAAGGTGGAACACCTTGTCGTGCGGTGGCGGTGGCGTGATGGACTCAATGACCACCGATGACACGAAGGGGCTGGTGTTGGTTATGGCGTAGGTATTCTCATCTTTCAACATTAATGCGTAGATCTGGGTGAGCGTGCCGCCAGGGCGTTGGGACGTGACGTAGAAGATGCGGCGAATGCTGTTTGCGGTTTTTTCGGTGAGCGCGCTGGGGGCGCCTCCGTAGGCGGCATGATAAACAAACCGTTTATCGCGCGCCTTGGACGCAAACAGGTCGGGGTGATCCAGCAGGCGTGGTTCGCCGTCTTCATCAATTAACACCAGCGACAGGCTATTGAGGCTCTCTTCGCTGAGGGTTTCCCCTTTACGTGGCTCCAGGGTGACAGTCACTTCCACTTGCTGCCGACCATTGGCATAAAGGCGATTGGAGCTTGAGGTGATATCCAGGCGAAAGCGGGTGAGCCATTGGTTGTCGAGCTTGAACCCTTTCATTTTGAGACACTCGTTGATGGGGGAGTGCCCAGTTAAAGCCATTCCAATCGCTACCGGATGGTACATAAATGAATCAGTTCAGCGTTTGCCCCCTGTTGCAGCAACACTGAAACGGCGATTTTTTGCCTATGCCCTGGACAAAAAAAACACCCTGCGAAAGCGTAGCCATCGCAGGGTGTTGGTTTCAATCGCGAGCAACCGACCTTCGAGAAACGGTTACTCAAGCCTCAAGGCTGCCTCACTTAACTTCTACTGCCAGGCTTTCGGCGATCTTGCTCTGCCACAGGGCAGGGCCTGTGATGTGCACCGATTCACCATTGCTGTCTACCGCGACGGTAACCGGCATGTCCTTGACCTCGAACTCGTAGATCGCTTCCATGCCCAGCTCGGCGAAGGCCAGGACCTTGGACTTGCGGATGGCCTGGGCCACCAGGTAGGCAGCGCCGCCAACGGCCATCAGGTACACGGCCTTGTTGTCCTTGATCGCTTCGATGGCGGTCGGGCCACGCTCGGACTTGCCGATCATGCCCAGCAGGCCGGTTTGCTCGAGGATCTGGCGGGTGAACTTGTCCATGCGGGTGGCGGTGGTCGGGCCTGCAGGGCCCACCACTTCGTCACCGACCGGGTCAACCGGGCCTACGTAGTAGATGAAGCGGCCTTTCAGGTCCACCGGCAGCGCTTCGCCACGGTTGAGCATTTCGACCATGCGCTTGTGTGCGGCGTCGCGGCCGGTGAGCATTTTGCCGTTGAGCAGAATGGTCTCGCCCGGTTTCCAGCTGGCGACTTCTTCAGGGGTGATGTCGTCGAGGTTGACGCGGCGGGCACTTGGGCCGGCTTCCCAGACGATTTCCGGGTAGGCGTCCAGCGATGGCGCTTCCAGCTCGGCCGGGCCGGAGCCATCGAGCACGAAGTGGGCGTGACGGGTGGCGGCGCAGTTGGGGATCATGCACACCGGCAGCGACGCGGCGTGGGTCGGGTAGTCCATGATCTTGACGTCGAGCACGGTGGTAAGGCCACCCAGGCCCTGGGCGCCGATGCCCAGTTGGTTGACCTTCTCGAACAGCTCCAGGCGGATTTCTTCCAGGCGGTTCTGCGGGCCACGCGCTTTCAGTTCGTGGATGTCGATGGATTCCATCAACACTTCCTTGGCCATGACGGCGGCCTTCTCGGCGGTACCGCCGATGCCGATGCCGAGCATGCCAGGCGGGCACCAGCCAGCGCCCATGGTCGGGACGGTCTTCAGCACCCAGTCGACGATCGAGTCGGACGGGTTGAGCATGGCCATCTTCGACTTGTTTTCCGAACCGCCACCTTTGGCTGCCACATCGACTTCGACTTTGTCGCCAGGGACGATCGAGTAGTGGATGACTGCCGGGGTGTTGTCCTTGGTGTTCTTGCGAGCACCGGCCGGGTCGGCCAGGATAGAGGCGCGCAAGACGTTTTCGGGCAGATTGTAGGCGCGGCGCACACCTTCGTTGATCATGTCGTCGACGCTCAGGGTGGCGCCATCCCAGCGAACGTCCATACCGACGCGCACGAACACGGTGACGATCCCGGTGTCCTGGCAGATCGGGCGGTGGCCGGTGGCGCACATGCGCGAGTTGATCAGGATCTGGGCGATGGAATCGCGCGCAGCAGGCGATTCTTCACGCAGATAGGCCTCGTGCATCGCCTGGATGAAATCGACGGGGTGGTAGTACGAGATGAATTGCAGGGCGTCGGCGACGCTCTGAATCAGGTCGTCTTGCTTGATCACGGTCATGCAGCGCGCTCCTCTTAAAGACGGGAACATTCATAAAGACGCTCGACGGTGCCGACCAGCATGTCGAAACGCCTTGCAAGGCGCCGGCAGGTCAGGCCGACGGAAAAAGGCGCGGCAGTATAGCGCGCATCCGTCCCGGGCACACCTTCGGCCGGTCTGGACGATGGTCGGCAGCGGGCAGGCACTGTTCTTGCTGTCTCGGTCGAGAGATAGGATGCTTGACGGGGGCCGCAAAGCGGGCCCGGCAAAATAAAGCGCCAGGAGAGAGAGCTGACAATGCCCGAAATTTGCGTGGGCGAGCGCCGCTGGGCGGTGCCCACTGGCAGCAACTTGCTCGATGCCTTGAACGAGGCCGGCCTGAATGTGCCCTACAGCTGCCGGGCCGGCAGTTGCCATGCTTGCCTGGTGCATTGCCTGGAGGGGCAACCGGCGGATGCCTTGCCTGAGGCACTGGCGCTGGATAAGCATGCACAAGGCTGGCGCCTGGCGTGCCAGTGCCGTGTAGTGGGGGACCTGCGCGTAGCGGTATTCGACCCTCTGCAGGACGGCATCCCCGCTCAGGTGTGTGCGCTGGACTGGTACGGTGATGTGTTGCGCCTACGCGTGCGTCCAGAGCGAGCGCTGCGTTATCAAGCCGGGCAGCATGTGCTTCTGTGGAACGGTTCGATCGCCCGGCCGTATTCACTGGCAAGCCTGCCGGGCGAAGACGACTTTCTCGAATTTCATATCGACTGCCAGCGGCCTGGTTTATTTTGCGACAAGGCTCGCAGCCTTGATGTTGGCGACGTACTGCGGTTGGGTGAGCTGCGGGGTGGGGCGCTGCATTATGAGCAGGACTGGCACGCGCGGCCGCTATGGTTGCTGGCGGCGGGTACCGGCCTCGCACCGTTATTGGGCATCCTGCGCGAGGCGCTGCGTCAAGGGCATCAGGGGGATATCCGGGTCATGCACGTGGCGGCGACGGCGCAGCAGCATTACCTGACTGCGCCCCTAGCCGCGTTGGCTGTGGAACACCCGAATGTGAGCGTGGAGTTTATCGTTGCCGAGCAGCTGCAAGCTTGGCTGCAAGGCTTGCGCCTGTCGTCGCGGCACACCGTGGCCTTGGCATGCGGTGCACCGGGGAGGATCGAGGAGTTTGCGCGGCGCTTGTTCATTGCCGGGTTGCCGCGAAACCAGTTGTTTGCCGATGCTTTCGTTGACCGCGCGCCACCGTGACGCCCGCTCGTGGGCGAAGCATGCTGCCGTAAGCTATTGAGGAAAATACAGCCTGCCGGTCGCCAGCTCTCTGTCGGGAGTCGCGGAAAACGGCCCGGTCTGGCCCATCAGTTGGCGCCATCTTGATATTTGCTGCCTGGGTAGATTGCTGGTCTGAGCTGTCACTTCAAGGGACTGCATGAAACCGGCACGATGTACCCAGATGGGTCTGTCATAGCCATGTACCGGCCGCTGCAGCACATTGGCGATGCGTTGTGCTGCTCCACTCTTGCCGCCATAACAGGCCAGCAAGACGATAGGTTGGTTGTCGGCCATGCCGGCGAGGCGCGGTGCGATTTCCCGCAGTGCAACACGTACGGCATCTTCCATCTGGCCTGCGCCGTTCATCAACTGGCCAGCCTTGCTGCCGTGGGTTTCGAAGGCACGGATACCTTGCCCCACGAAGTTGTAATGCATGGCAACGTCGTTGGCCATGCCGTCAGCCGAGTAGATCACGGCGGTGTTTTGTACCTGCCGGGGGGCGGGCGTCATCGGGTTGGCGAACGCACGCTTGGCATTAGCCCTGCCAGGTGAGCGGAGCGCTTTGCTGGCGACTTTGGTCGAGCCAGGCGCCATACCGATTACGGCACTGGCCAAGCCAGTACCCAGTGATATCCAGCCCAGTACGTTGGCGGCTTTTTCGTCCGCGCCACTGGCTTGCATCGTCATGCTGGCGATACCGGTGCTCAGGGAGATAGCGTTCAGTGCGGCATTGCCGATTGCCAGCGCCGCACTGCCGGTCAGCGCACTGCCGCCATACAGGGCGACAATGGCGGGCACGGCGGCGCCCAACGTGCTGATTGCGGCCGCTGCGCCTATCGCCAGGCCTACGCCTGCGATCGTCCAGCCGACCCAGCTGTGACCATCGGGGTCGATGCGGTTGACCGGATCACCGGCGCAGTACGCGTAGGCATTGAGCCCACCACGGTCGAACGGGCTATCACTGTCGGGGCTGAGGAAGGTCATCAGGACAGGATCGTATGGCCGGTAGCCGGCAGGGATGTACCAGCCCGTCAGCGGTTCGCGGCGCAGCCCGGCAAAACCGAACGGAGCTTGCTGGTCGTTTTCGGGTTCGGCGCCATGCGGGCTGTAATGGCACTGGCGCAGTCGCTCGTCGACTTGCAACCGTACGGTGCCTTGGCCATCGCAGCCAAGCAGGCGGATGGTGGACTCCCCGCCATCCTTGCAGCTCACGGCAAACACTTCGGCGCCGTCACCAATCAGCCCCAGGCGCAGCTCACCGTGCTGTTCGTGGGTCAGTTGCCCGGCGCTGTAAAAACTGCGTACCCGGCCATGGTCCAGTTCACGTTCGCAGAGGTTACCGCTGGCGTCGTAGTGGTAATGGCAGCTAGAGCCACTGTGCTCGACCTGTACCAAGCGGTCGGAGCTGTTCCAGGTCAAGGTGCGGCCCATACTGTCGGCGATGAGCCGGCCACAGGCGTCGTACGTCAGTTCGATGCGGGCTGGCCAGCTTGGGTGGGAGTGGGTAACCGCGCTGAGCTGGGTCGGATCGTTCGCCACGTAGCTGAACTCAGCCGCGTCCTGGCTACCGTCGGCAAAGGTGCTGACCACTCGCTGATAACCATCCAGCGGGTTGAAGGTATAGCGTTGTTCGACGATGGGATTGCCGAACGGGTCGAGTGGCGCGCCGTCGGCGCTGGAGCGGTAGCGTACCAAGCGGCCCCGCCGGTCGTAGTCGAAATACTCTTCGGCGCCGTTGATGCTGCGCTGGATCACTTGGTCGAGGGCTGAATAGGCCAGCGTCAGGGTGATGCTACGCTCCCCCTCGGTATCGCTCACGGTGTAGACGCTGCGCTGTTCTCGGCCCATGGTGTCGTAGCTGATTCGCCGGGTCAGGCTCCGCGCACGGGCAGGGTCGTGGGTGGTAATGCTCAGCGGGCGGGAGAGGGCGTCGTAGCTGAACTCGGTTTGTACGCCGTCTACCTCAAGGCGCTGCAGGCGCCCGAACCTGTCGAGATGGCGATGGTGTTCGGCTCCCGCAGCGTCGGTGAATCCCACTGGCAACCCGTTGAGCGAATGGCGCCAATGGGTGGTGTGCTCGACCTCGTCGAGGCACCAGCTGTCGCGCAAGGGCAGCCCGGAAGGCGTGAGTTTCCAGCTGAGGCTGCCGAGCCCGCCGCGGGCGTTGGTCGGAATGCCGAGCGTGGCATGATAGGTCAGCTGCTGCTCGGCTTCGCCGTCGGCTGCGGTGCCTAGCAGGGCATTGCCCAACTGAGGCTCGTAGCGGTAGGTCACGTGCTTGCCATCGGCCAAGGTGTTGGCGACGGGCGGCAGCTGGCCTGGGCGGTAGTGATAGTGGGTGGTACGCCCGGCGACCTGCACCGAGCGCTGCCGGCCGAGCCCATCGAAGGTCTGGCGGCCGAGTATCCAGGCGGTTTCGCTCATTGCCTGCGCCTCACCGACGCTCGAGCTGACAGCAATGCTTTGCGGGTGATGGCCATCACTGTGCTCGGCGAAGGTCCAGGTCACCACTGTATTGTCCGGCAGGTGCTTTTCGATGATGCGTGAGTAGGCGTCATGGCGCAGGCGGGTGACGATGTCGGGTGAGCCTTCTACCTGGATGCGCTGCTCGATGACCCGGTCGAGGCCGTCGCGCAGCAGTAGCAGGGTGCGGGTGTGTCGCCCGCGGGTATCGTAATCCTGCTGTTCCACCGGGCTGCCGGCAGCGTTGTGCGAGATGACCTGGCGCGGCCCCTGTAACTTGCCTGCCGCTTGCCACTGTTCGCTGCGGCGGGTGATGGGGTCGTGGTGGAGGTGCTGTTCGATGCCTTCCAGGCTGGTCACCTGGCAGGCGTGGCCCCAGTCGTCGTAGCGGACTGTGCGGGTCAAGGTGAGCAGGTTGTCGGCCTTGAGCCAGTCCAGTGAGGTCTGGCTGACCAGGCGTCCGAGGGCATCGTACTGGTTGCGGCTTGTTTCGCGGAACACGCCCGGGCTGTTATCGAGGTCTTCAAGGTGAATGCTCACGACCCGGCCTTCGCCGTCGAGCCATTGGCGCTGTCGGCGGCCGGTGATATCGACCTGCTCGATCAATACCGGATTGTACTGGCCGTTCGGCCTGGCTTGCCTGGCGAACTCGTCGTTGAGGTGATAACGGGCCAGGCGCTGGGTCTGGTAAGGGCTGCCTGCTGCGGACCTGGTGCATACCACACGGCCTAATCGGTCATATTCATAACGGGTAATGGCACCGCTGTCGTGCCGCTCCCAGAGAGTCTGGCCGGTGAGCATCGATTGTGCATGAGCGGTGCTGGAGCGGTTTTCTTCATCGTTCTCAAAGCCCTGCAGGGTGACTTCGGTCACCAGTGCATCCGCGGTGGCACTGTAGCTGTAAAAGGTAGTTGTGCATTTGCCGTCGAGGGTGACGACGCTCTTTTCTTCCCGGCCATACGTGGTACCTGCAGTGGTCAGGTAGAACTGCCGGGTATGCTCGATCACCCGGTTCTCGGGGCCTTCGAGCTGCTCGCTGGCCACCAGTATGTGGGGCAACGCGCCTTCGATCAGCGAAGGTAGCGCCTGGTAGGTATAAGTAGTGGCCAGAACAGGGGCTGCGCCTTTGGCGATGACGGGGATAACGGTCTTTTTTTTCAGGAAACGTACCCGGCCGAGTGCGTCTGCGGGGCAGCCTTCGGCACCTTCTGCCGGGTAGTATTCGTAACATTCCTCGACGCCGCTGGGGAATAGCACGCGCAGAGGGTTGCCGAAGTCGTCATAGACATAGCGGGTGCTCTCGCTGCGGCTTTGGCCGGGCCGGGAATGATCCAGATAGGTGACCGATACTTCGTGGGGCAACTGGCACCAGGCCGGTTGCTCCTCCCAACTGAGTGCCGGATCGACGCCGTAGAGCGTTTGCTCGCGCGTTTCACAGTGCCCCCGGCGGGTCACTTCACTTACCTGCAGGTGGAAACGGTCCCAGGTGCGTTCGACTGTGGCCAGAAGCATGCCCTGGCCATCGGTCTGTTCTTCCACCATCTGGTATTGATAGTCGCTGTTGACCTGGTAGAGGTTGTCCCGCCCGCTATGCCATTCGAACGCCTGGTCGCTGCCATAGCCCAGGTGGTTGTGATCGCCGATCCACTGGTAGCTGCGTTGGAGCTCACTGCCCGGGCCAGCACTGGTATGGGTCCATCCCATGACGCGGGGCAGGAATGCCAGGGGGCCGCCTTCGGGCATGCGCAGGCCTTCACTGTCCTGGGACCAGTGGACGATGTCACGGGCACCGAGAGGGCCGATAAAGCGACGTGGCAAGAGGAGCTGCGCCTGCCCCGGCACGTTCAGGGCGTCGTACTCGATTTCGAATGGCTGGTCGATGTCGGGGAGGTACAGCTGGCTCAAGCGCTCATTGCTCAGCAGCGCCCTCAGAGTAGCGGCGTGGGCCGTTTGTGGATTGAGCACGAAACGCAGTTCACTGGCTTCGGTTTCCAGGGCCAGCAATGTACGGGTTTCATCGCGGATCCTGGCCAGCGTCGATATACCGTCGGCGAAGGGCATCCAGTCGAAATACAGGCGGCGCCGATCGTGTCCCAGGAAGTGGTGTAACTCATCATGGCTCTGGCCACTGAGTTTGCCGTTTAGTTGATCACGGCCGACAGCTTGGCCTGTGGATTATCGCTGACTGCCTCAAAGGCCTCCAACTGCATGTAACGCCGTTGCAGGCACCACTCGTCGTTCTGCTCCAGCAGCATCGCGCCTACCAGACGCGTAATGGCCGGATCGTTGGGGAAAATCCCCACGACGTCGGTGCGGCGTTTGATTTCAGCGTTGAGCCGCTCAAGCGGGTTGGTGCTGTGCAACTGCTGTCGATGAGCCTTGGGAAACGCCATGTGCGCCAGCACTTCATCCTCGCAACCATCCATGAGCGCCGCGATCTTGGGGTATTTTTCGCGTAGCTGATCTGCGACCAAACGCCATTGCTGATGGCATTCGGCACGGCTGTCCTGGGCGAAGACCGTGCGCAGTAGAGCCGCCACCATGGTGCGCTGACCTTTGCCGACGTGGGCCATGGCATTACGCATGAAATGCACACGGCAGCGCTGCCAGGTCGCATTGAAGACCTTGGATACAGCTGCTTTCAGGCCTTCGTGGGCGTCGGAGATGACCAGCTTCACGCCCCGCAAGCCACGTCGCATGAGGCTGCGCAGGAAGTCTGTCCAGAACGGCTCAGCCTCTGACGGCCCAACCCGCATGCCCAGGACTTCGCGGCCACCGTCGGTGTTCACGGCCACGGCGATTATTACGGCGACCGAGACGATGCGTCCGGCCTCCCGCACTTTGACGTAGGTGGCATCGATCCAGAGATAGGGCCAGTCGCCCTCAAGCGGGCGGTCAAGGAAGGCGTGAACGCGCTCATCGATCTCACCGGCTAGCCGTGAGACCTGGCTTTTAGAGATACCGGTCATGCCCATGGCCTTGACCAGCTCGTCCACCGAACGCGTTGAAACGCCTTGGATGTAGGCCTCCTGGATGACTGCCGCCATGGCTTTCTCAGCGGTGCGTCGAGGTTCAAGGAAACCAGGGAAATAGCTGCCTTGGCGCAGCTTGGGAATCTTAAGGTCGACGTCGCCTGCGCGGGTTTGCCAAAGACGATCGCGGTAGCCATTACGGCTATTTGTCCGGTCTGGGCTTTTGACATCGAAGCCCGCGCCGCACAGGCCTTCGACGTCGAACTCCATCATGCGCTGGGCAACGAACTGGATCATTTGCTTGAGCAGATCAGCGTCTGCCCCTTTCTCAACCAACTCGGTCAATGCGATAGTGGGCTTGGTCATCGTGGTTTCTCTGGTGAGTGTTTGGTCTTCGCAAACTCAACGTTAGCCAAGAACCACGATGACCATCCTCTTTGGCCCGCAGGGCACCTTCGGCTGGTTCAGTTACACCACTTCCCGGGACACGATCGCGGCGCCCTTCGGGTGAGCGCATCTCCTCAAGCAAGTAGCGGGTGCTGTCGTCCTGTTGGCGAAGAATCTCGCTTTCGCCGGTTTGCTTGTCGACCCGAAAATTGCCATCGGCTTGACGCGTGACTGTGAAGGTTGGCAGTTTCTGATCGAAGAATGCCAGCCGGCCACCACTGCACGGGTCGGAGTTGATCAGATCAATGGCGAACTGCTCGCCTGAAGACAGGCTCAGACGCGGGTTATCCTGATCAAGGTTGATTTCCGATAGCCCCAGGCTCCAGCCCAGGCCATAGCCACGGTTACAGGAAGAGGCCAGGGTGCTGAAAGCCAGTGTCACGCTCAGCGTTGGCCCGCACAGCTGGTTGGCGGGAGGCACGGGCAGGGCAATGGCCAAGCAGAACTGGCCTGTTCGGTTGTCGACAGCGGTCTTGAAGCAATCAAGAAAGTTGCCGGCTTGGGAGTGTAGTGGAGCGTCACGCATGATCAGGCTCTCGTCATCGAAGTGAAGAGGCCCAATTCAAGGACACGTGGCGAGCTGGCTGGCGCTAGATAAGTCTTTGAGAGGCGAGATGCGTGGCGTTGAAAAAAGCCCCGACAGAAGCTGTACGGGGCTCTTGTAGCACGCGACCTGCGAGCAGCTGATCAGCCGACCAGAGGATCACCGACATGCAGGATCTTCATGCCGTTGGTGCCGCCGATGGTGTGGTAGCTGTCACCTTTGGTCAGGATCACCCAGTCACCCTGTTGCACCAGGCCACGCTTGAGCAGCTCGTCGACTGCCGCCTGGCTTACCTTGTCGGCCGGCAGCGAGGCCGGGTCGAAGGCGATCGGGTACACGCCGCGGAACATCGAGACGCGAGCCTGGGTCGCGCGGTGCGGCGACAGGGCGAAAATCGGCACGTGCGAACGCAGGCGCGACATGATCAGCGGGGTGTAGCCGCTTTCAGTCAGGGCGATGATCGCCTTCACGCCCGGGAAGTGGTTGGCGGTGTACATGGCCGCCAGGGCGATGCTTTCGTCGCAACGTTCGAAGGTGGTGTGCAGGCGGTGGCTGGACTTCTGGTTGGTCGGGTGCTTTTCGGCACCTTGGCAAATCCGCGCCATGGCCTGTACGGCTTCGATCGGGTAGGAACCGGCAGCACTTTCGGCCGACAGCATCACCGCATCGGTGTTGTCCAGCACGGCGTTGGCCACGTCGGACACTTCAGCGCGGGTCGGCATCGGGTTCTGGATCATCGACTCCATCATCTGGGTCGCCACGATCACCGCCTTGTTGTTGCGGCGGGCGTGCTGGATGATCTTTTTCTGGATGCCGATCAGCTCGGCGTCGCCGATTTCCACACCCAGGTCGCCACGGGCAACCATCACCGCGTCGGAGGCGGCGATCAGCTTGTCGAGGGTCTCGTCGTCGGCAACTGCTTCGGCCCGTTCGATCTTGGCCACCAGCCAGGCGCTGCCGCCGGCCTCGTCACGTAGCTTGCGTGCGTATTCCATGTCGCTGGCATCACGCGGGAAGGAAACGGCCAGGTAGTCCAGGTCCATTTCCGCGGCCAGCTTGATGTCGGCCTTGTCTTTTTCGGTCAGGGCCGGCGCGGTCAGGCCGCCACCTTTGCGGTTGATGCCTTTGTGGTCCGACAGCGGGCCACCGATGATCACCACGCAGTGCAGGGCGTCTGCAGTGGCGGTTTCGACGCGCATGACCACACGGCCATCGTCGAGCAGCAGTTCGTCACCGACGCCGCAGTCCTTGACCAGGTCGGGGTAGTCGATACCGACGATGTCCTGGTTGCCTTCGGTCAGCGGGTGGGCGGTGGAGAAGGTGAACTTGTCACCGATCTTCAATTCGATGCGCTTGTTGGCGAACTTGGCGATGCGGATCTTTGGACCCTGCAGGTCGCCCAGCAGCGCGACATGGCGGCCGTTCTTGGCGGCGATGTCACGGATCAGGCGAGCGCGGGCCTTGTGCTCGTCCGGGGTGCCGTGGGAGAAGTTCAGGCGTGCCACGTCCAGGCCGGCAAGGATCAATTGCTCGATCACTTCCGGCGAGTTGCTGGCGGGGCCAAGGGTGGCGACGATTTTGGTACGGCGGATGGTCATGCACAGACTCCTATAGTGAAGCGCAGCGAAAGGCTACTCCTGAATCTCGCTGTAGTCATTGTTCCGTTGCACTACCTGCGACCAAGACAGGGTGGCATTTGAACGGTCGGGGTATGCTTGCAAAAGCCTGTGAAGATTTGTTGGCGATGGCCGATACACAGGCATCAAAGGAGATCCCCATGCGAGCCCTGATCGTTTTAGCCCTGGCGGCCAGCGCCGTCGGCTGCACCCGCTGGTCCATGGACCACCACCTGAACAATGCCTACCGCGCCTACGACCGTGGCGACTGCGCACGGGTCATGCTGGAGCTGTCGCAGGTCGATCGCACCAGCCGTTCGCGGCCGTTCATCCACCCCGAGGTGTCGCTGCTGCGTGGCCAGTGCCTGGAGCGCCAGGCGCTGTACGTGGATGCCGCGCAGACTTATCAGTACCTGATCCAGAAATACCCGGGCAACGAGTACGCCTATCGTGCCCGGGCACGCCTGCAGACCCTTGAAAAACTCGGGCATGCCCGTAGCGGCGAAGCGGCTGTGGCCAACCCGGTGACCACCGCACCTTGGCGATAACACCAAGGTGTGGTTTATTTCACGGGATTTGCTGCGCGCCCTGCGCTAATCTGTAACTCAGCTGTTACAACAACCGCCAGTACCTTGTATTCCTGGCACCAGGTACGGAATACACACGCGATCATGTTCAACAAGCGCCACATCGAGCGTCATCAGCTGCCTTGTATCCTCAAGGTATTCAACCGTTTTACCGGTCAGGAGATCGGCCAGCTGGGTAATGCCTCCGAGGATGGGCTGATGGTCATCAGCCAGCTGCCTGTGCTGGTAGGGCCCGATTACGAACTGCAATTGCGCTTGCCGCTGGTTGGCGGCGGGCATCAGTTCGTCAACCTGACCGCCAGTTGCCTGTGGTGCCGCGAAGACCAGACGCCAGGCCACTACGATTCCGGCTTCATGCTGTTGCAGGCGCCTCGCGAATTCGACGAGTTCGTGCGCTCACTGCGTGATTATTTCAGTTTCCTGCCTGCCAACGCTTCTGTCTGAGGCTGCGCTAGAATCGGGTCGACCTTGATACAGGACGACCCCGTGACCTCAAGCATTTTCTGGCACGACTACGAAACCACCGGCATCAACCCGCGTTGCGACCGGCCGCTGCAGGTGGCCGGCGTGCGCACCGATTTCGACCTTAACGAAATCGATGAGCCGATCAGCCTTTATTGCCGGCCTTCCGATGACATCCTGCCACACCCGGCGGCTTGCCTGGTGACTGGCATTACCCCGCAGTTGCTGGCCGAGCAAGGCCTGTGCGAGGCCGAGTTCATGACCCGGGTGCATGCGCAACTGGCACACCCGGGCACCTGTGGTGCTGGCTACAACACCCTGCGTTTTGACGATGAAGTGACCCGCTACAGTTTGTACCGAAACTTTTTCGACCCCTATGCCCGGGAGTGGCAGGGCGGCAACAGCCGCTGGGACCTGATCGATATCGTGCGAACCGCCTACGCGTTGCGCCCTGACGGTATTCAATGGCCGCAACAGGATGGGCGCACCAGCCTGCGCCTGGAACTGTTGAGCAAAGCCAATGGCATTGACCATGGGCATGCCCACGAAGCGCTTTCCGACGTGCGGGCAACCATTGCGCTGGCCCGTCTGATTCGGCAGAAACAACCCAAGTTGTATGAGTGGCTCTTCCAGTTGCGCAGCAAGCATAAAGTGATGGAGCAGATCCGTTTGTTGCAGCCACTGGTGCACATATCCGGGCGCTTTTCGGCGGCGCGTAATTACCTGGGTGTCGTACTGCCATTAGCGTGGCACCCACGTAATCGCAATGCGCTGATCGTCTGCGACTTGCATCAGGAACCCCTACCGTTACTAAGGGAAAGTGCCGAGGTTCTACGCCAGCGCTTGTATACCCGTCATGAAGCACTGGCCGAGGGTGAATTACCGGTGCCGCTCAAACTGGTACAGATCAATCGCTGCCCGGTACTGGCGCCACTGTCGGTATTGCGCCCGGCCGACCAACAACGATTAGGCCTGGACTTGACGTTGTTACAATTGCGCGGCGAACAGTTGGCTAATCAACAGGCGCAATGGCAAGACAAGCTGGCGCACATCTACGGCAAGGAAGACTTCACCCCGACAGAAGACCCGGAACAACAGTTGTATGACGGTTTTGTAGGGGACCGAGACCGCCGCTTATGTGAGCAAGTGCGTATGCTGGAACCCGCGCAGTTGGGCCGTGGGCAGTGGATGTTCGATGACCCGCGTTTACCGGAATTGCTGTTCCGCTATCGGGCGCGCAACTTCCCCGAAACCTTGACCAGCGAAGAGCGTCAGCGCTGGTATGGCTTTTGTCAGCAGCGCCTGAGCGACCCGCAGTGGGGGGCGCCCAATACGCTGGGCGACTTCGAACAGGCGCGTCAAAAAGCCTGGGAAGGCGCTGACGAGGCTGGGCGGCGTGTGCTGGAAGCTTGGCAACTGCACGCCCGGCAACTGCAGGAACAATTTGCAATTGGCTGACAGCGGGGCAACAAAAACGCCGGCAATGTGCCGGCGTTTTTGTTGCGACAAGCAAAAGGCAAATGCGGACAATCAGTCCAGCAGGGTTGCCCAGCTCTCAACCACATCACCACCCCAAGTGGCTTTCCACTCTTTCAGGGTTTTGTGGTTGCCGCCTTTGGTTTCGATGACTTCACCGTTGTGCGGGTTTTTGTATTGCTTGACCTTGCGCGCACGTTTGGTGGCAGTAGTCTTGACCGCACCGCGAGGTGCCTTGCTCAGTTTCGACTCTGGGTCGAGCAGGGCAATCACGTCGCGCAGCGACTTGGAGTACTCGCCCATCAGAGTGCGCAGTTTGCCTTCGAACTCCAGTTCTTTTTTGAGCTTGTCATCCTGCGACAGGTTGGCCAGGCGGGCCTGAAGTTCCTTGATGGCTTCTTCGGTAGCGCGGTACTCGTTGATCAGGGACATGGAGTGTTCCTTAATGCGTGTTCAGAAATGTGTGGAGCAATAATAGACAGGCGATAGTCGCAAGTAAACATGATATTGGGCGATTAACTGTTAATTAAGCTGTGACAATATTTCTCTACGTGAACAAAAATTTACTTAAAAACCCTGTTTTTCCACGTGTCTGTCAGGCAATGCCTGCGCTGTGTATGGCGACCGGCATACGCCATCGTGGCTGCGATCAATACTGCGTTTTTTCTGGCGTGCCGCTAGAATAGGCGCCTTTGCGAAGTTCTGGAGTCTCATTCATGCGCACCTATCGTCTGGTGATCGCCTGCCCCGACCGTGTCGGCATCGTGGCGAAAGTCAGTAATTTCCTGGCCTTGTACAATGGCTGGATCAACGAAGCCAGTCACCACTCTGACGAGCAGAGCGGTTGGTTCTTCATGCGCCATGAAATCCGCGCTGAATCCCTGCCGTTCGGTATCGAAGCCTTCCGCGAGGCGTTTGCGCCGATCGCCGAAGAGTTCTCCATGACCTGGCGCATTACCGACTCGGCGCAGAAAAAGCGTGTGGTTCTGATGGCCAGCCGAGAGTCGCACTGCCTGGCCGACCTGCTGCACCGCTGGCACACTGATGAACTGGACTGCGAGATCCCTTGCGTGATTTCCAACCACGACGACCTGCGCAGCATGGTCGAGTGGCACGGCATTCCTTTCTTCCACGTGCCGGTTGACCCCAAGGACAAGGCCCCGGCCTTTGCCGAAGTGTCGCGCCTGGTTCAGGAGCACGCCGCCGATGTGGTGGTGCTGGCCCGTTACATGCAAATCCTGCCGCCGCAACTGTGCCGGGACTTTGCTGAAAAAGTGATCAACATCCACCACAGCTTCCTGCCGTCGTTCGTCGGTGCCAAGCCTTACCACCAAGCCGCCCTGCGTGGCGTGAAACTGATCGGCGCGACCTGCCACTACGTCACCGAAGAACTGGACGCCGGCCCGATCATCGAGCAGGACGTGGTGCGTGTCAGCCATGCCGACAGCATCGAGGACATGGTCCGCTTTGGCCGTGATGTAGAGAAGATGGTGCTGGCCCGCGGCCTGCGTTATCACCTGGAAGACCGGGTGCTGGTGCATGGCAACAAGACTGTCGTTTTCGATTGATGATGCAGGGGCGCAAAGCGCCCCTGCAATCTTGAAAGGAACACTGATGGCCACACAACGCAACACCCCCAATGCCTCACCACCTCCCACTCTCGGCGAAGGTTGCCTGGCCCGCTACGACCCCGAAGCCCTGGATGATACTGACGGCACCGACTTCCCCGGCGCTGCCGAACTCTGGCAACAGCTCAACCCGCCTGACGCCGCCAGCGCTCCAGTAACGGACGCGCCAGCAGGCACACGAACACCGGCCCACCCGCCAGCAGGTAAAAGTAATAAGTAACCGCCCGCCATATCAGGATGGCCGCGGCGGCGGTAGAGCCGCCCACCCATGGCGTCAGCAGGCTGGCCGAGGTCAGCTCGGCGGCACCGGCGCCGCCTGGCAGCAGGCTGAGCTGGCCGGCGCTGAGCGACAGCATCTGCACCAGAAAACTGGGGATCCAGGCCAGGTCCACCCCCAATCCCCTCAAGACAAGGTACAACACGCTGTAGCGCAGAGCCCAGTGTGCACAGGTCAAGG
Source organism: Pseudomonas fortuita (assembly GCF_026898135.2). Taxonomy (NCBI): domain Bacteria; kingdom Pseudomonadati; phylum Pseudomonadota; class Gammaproteobacteria; order Pseudomonadales; family Pseudomonadaceae; genus Pseudomonas; species Pseudomonas fortuita. The sequence continues at coordinate 5,097,986 of NZ_CP114035.2, read as the reverse complement.
TGAACACCAGGCTGAGTGTGCGCTTGGGCAGCTGCCAGGTTTGCGTCAGCGCTTGCACGAAGTGCAACAGCTTGCGCGCCCAGCGACGTTTGCGCCGCTGGCTCATGCCCAGGCGCCGCAGCAGCCTGCCGTTCAAGCGCATGACCTGACGGCGATAGCGTAGCAGCCCGACCACCCCGGCCAGTGCTGTGCACAGTAGCAGCGCACTGCCCAGCAACATGCTTTCCTGGCTGCGGCCCAGGCTGTGGAACAGCGCGTAGCCAGCTATTGCCAGCATGGCGCAGAAGAAGAACACCAGATCGTTCAACTGGTCCATGGCGAATACAGCGCCGCTGCGTGCCGCGCTGATGCGGTCACGTGCCAGGAGGGCCATCAGGGTCAAGGGCCCGCCGCTACCACCGGGGGTGGTGCAGATGGCAAATTCGGTGGCCATTATCACGCCCAGGCTACGCAGGGGCCCAAGCCTGGCTCCCTGCTGGCCGAGCAACAGGCGCAAGCGAATGGCGTTGATGGCCCAGCACAGCAGAATCATGCCCAGCAGGGTGAGCATCAGCACAGGATCGAAGCGTTGTAGCCTCGGCAGCAGCTCGCTGCCACCGAGCAGGATCGGCACGAGCACCGCCGCCAGCAGTGTCAGGCCCAGCCAGGCCAGGCGGTTCATGCGCTTGCCTTGCGGTCCAGCCAGGCCGACTTGGTCAGGGGCTCGCGGCCTTGAGCCAGCAAGCTGCGCAAGGTGTTCAGCCAGTAGTCCCGGGATGAACGGTGGCGCATGTCCACCGGGTGCAGGCCCAGGCGCAGGGTCTCGGCATTGCGCCACCGGTGGCATTGCCAGTCGCACAGCACCCTGGAAAGCCCTCGGCGCCACGCGCTGCGGGCACTCCACACCAGCCCCGGGGCTTCGATCGCGGTGAAGTCCGGCAAGCGGTACAGGTGCTGCGGCGTGCTGGTGTAGCGCAGGGGAAGGCGGCGCAGGGCCTGGCGGGTGCCTTCGCTCATCAGCCAGGCCGGCGCTACAAAGCCTGCTACAGGCCAGCCTTGCTGGTGGAACAGTGCCAGGCCGCGCTCCAGCCGTTGCAGGGCCTGCTGCTGGTCCAGGCCGTAGAATTCACCTTCGTGGGTGTAGATACGGCGCATGAAGTAGTCGCCGGGTGTGCGGGGCGGTGGGCTGTTGTCGGCATGGTAGTAGCCGTGCAAGGCCAGTTCATCGCCCTGGGCCAGGCGCCGGTCAAGGAGGCGGCAGAAGGTGGGCGAACGCAGCAGCAGGTTGCGCTGGTGAAAGTCTGGCACCACAAGCCAGGTCATGGGGACGCCGCCGAGGGTGTCGACGGCTTCGACGAAGGGTTGATAGTCTGGCCAGGTCTCGGGCGCGACGTCATGCAGCACCAGCATCAGGCTGCGCGACGCCGGCCATGCCTCAGCCATGGGCGCGCACCTGCAGTGGGTGGCCGAGCACCGCGTGGTAGTGCTGCAGGAGGCCGCACACCACGTTGTCCCATGAATAATGCTGCTCCACATGGCGGCGCGCCTGCGCCCCGAGTATACGTACGCCGGCCTCGAACGCCTCGCGCACGGCTGCCGCCATGGCGTGGCCATCATTGGGGCGGCACAGGCGGCCGCACTGTTCGTTGACGATTTCACTGAAGGCACCGGCGCGTACAGCCACCACCGGGATGGCGCTGGCCATCGCTTCAAGAATGACCAGGCCAAAGGTTTCCTGGTCCCCGGCGTGCACCAGCAAGTCGGCACTGGCCAGCAGCCGGGCAACTTCCGGCGCGGGGCAGAAGTGGTCGATCACGCTGACGTTGCGCGGCACATTGGCCGGCATGTTCGAACCCACCAGCAGCAGGTGGTAGGGGCTACCCAGCTGCTGCATGCAGTCGAGCAGCACTGGCAGGTTCTTTTCCCGCGAGCCGCGGCCGGCATAGATCAGCAGGCGGCTGGTGTCAGCGATGCCCAGTTGCGCGCGCAGGTGCGGGTCGCGCTGGTCTGGGTTGAAGGTGGCCAGGTCCACCCCCAGGCGCTGCACATGCACATCGCGTACACCCAGGCGGCGCAGTTTGTCGGCCATGACCTGGCTGGGCGCCAGCACCCGGTCGAAATTGCCATATAGCTTGCTGACGTAGGCCTCGACATTGGGCGTGAACCAGTTGCCCATGCGGTTGCTGACCAACAACGGCAGGTCTGAATGATAGAAGCCGATCACTGGCACATCGAGTTGACGCCGGGCCTCCAGCGCAGCCCAGGCGGTCAGATAGGGGTCGCCGACCTCGATCAGGTCGGGCTTGAGCCGTCGCAGTTCATTGCACCAGGGGGCCAGGCGCACCGGGAAGCGGTAACCCTTGCCGAATGGCAGAGGCGGGGCGGGCACCTGATAGATGCCATCGGCGTGCTGTGCACTGGCACCGGGTATCAGCAGGCTGTGGCGTACGCCGTGAATGGCGTCGAGGCGGCGGTGTTTGGCATCAAGATAGGTTCGTACGCCGCCGCTGGCCGGGGCATAGAACATGGTGATGTCGGCGATGTGCACGATCAGCATCCCTCCAGGATCATCTTCGGGCTTGTCATCCGGCGATGACGCGCCTACAGGTTGACCTGTGTGAAGGATAGTTTGTTCGATCGGGGTTTGGCGGCCCAGGGCTGAGGCGGGTGTTGGTTTCTTTGTGGGCACGCCCGCTGCCGCAGAGACTGCACAGACCTTGAGGTTTGTGTCAGCCGTTGCGGGAGCGGGCGTGCCCGCGAAACAGTGTCTTAGATGCGGAAACTGCCCACCAGGTGCTTCAGGCGGCCGGCCTGCTGCTCAAGGTCCGAGCAGGCGCGCAAGGTGGCTTGCAGGTTCTCCACGCCTTCCTGGTTGAGCATGTTGATCTCGTTGATGTCCATGTTGATTGCCTCGACCACGGCGGTCTGCTCTTCGGTGGCGGTGGCCACCGACTGGTTCATGCCGTCGATCTCGCTGATGCGTACGGTAACGCTGTCCAGCCGCTCACCGGCCTGGTTGGCGATCTGCACACTGTCCTGGCTGTGGCGCTGGCTTTGGTCCATGGTCTCGACCGACGCGCGGGCGCCCACCTGCAGCTCTTCGATCATGGTCTGCACTTGCTGCGCCGATTCCTGGGTACGGTGCGCCAGGTTGCGCACTTCATCGGCTACCACGGCAAAACCACGGCCGGCTTCACCGGCGCGGGCCGCTTCGATGGCGGCGTTCAGCGCCAGCAGGTTGGTTTGCTGGGAAATGCTGGTGATCACTTCGAGGATCTGGCCAATGTTGACGGTCTTGTTGTTCAGCGTCTCGATGTGACCGCTGGAGCTGACGATCAGGTCGGACAGGCGGTTCATTGCCGCAATGTTGCGCTCGACCACCTGTTGACCCTCTTCGGCCAGCAAGCGAGCCGAGCTGGCGTGCTGCGACGCCTGAGCAGCGTTGCCGGCGATTTCCTGGGCGGCGGCGCCCAGTTCGTTGATGGCGGCGGCCACGCTGTTGGTACGGTTGGACTGTTCGTCAGAGTTGGTCATCGACGAGTTCGAGGCGCTGATGACACGCAGGGCCACTTCGTTGACCTGCTCGGTGGCCGAGGACACTTCGGCGATGGAGCTGTGAATACGCTCGACGAAACGGTTGAAGGCGGTGCCCAGGATGCCGAACTCGTCGTGGTTGTGAATGCGCAGGCGTTTGGTCAGGTCGCCTTCACCCTCGGCGATGTCTTCCATGGCGCGGGTCATGGTATGCAGCGGCTGCATCAGCACGCTGATCAGCAGGCCAAGCAGGCCGATGATGATCACCACCGCCACCACCGTGGCGATCACCGCCGAGGTGCGGAAAGTGCTCAGCATCGAGAAGGCCTTGTCCTTGTCCACTGACAGGCCGATGTACCAGTTGGCCGAAGGCAGGCCGGTGATCGGGGTGAAGGTCAGCAGGCGGGTCTGGCCTTCGCTCTGCACTTCGGTCAGCTCACCGGTCAGCTTTGGCGTGTGCTGCGGGAACAGGTCCGACAGCGACTTCATCACCAGGTCTTGGTCAGGGTGCACCAGGATCTTGCCCTGGTCGTTCACCAGGAAGGCGTAGCCCATGCCGCCGAAGTTCAGCGAGTTGATGATCTGCACCAGGCCGTCCAGGGCCAGGTCGCCCCCGACCACGCCGACACTGCTGGAAACCTTGCTGAGGATGCCAATGACCATCTTGTTGGTGGTCATGTCGATGTACGGTTCGGTCAGTGTCGCGCCGGTGGCGTTCATGCCGTCCTTGTACCAGGGGCGGGTGCGCGGGTCGTAGCCATCGGGCATTTTTGCGTCCGGGCGCACGCTGAAGCCGCCGTCCACCTTGCCCAGGTAAACGGTGAGGAAGCTGGAAATCAACGCATTCTGGCCCATCAGGGTTTCGGCGTTGGTTGGGTTTTGGGCAATGTTCTGTGCCAGGTTTTCCACCAGCTTGATACGGCCATCGAACAGGTTGCGGATGTTGGTCGAAGTGGAGGCGCCCATTTCAGCGAGATAGTTTTCCAGGTCCGCGCGGATCGCATTACGCTGGAGGTAATCGTTGTAGAGCGTGAACAGGCTGAAGGCGAGTATCACGATCAATGATGCTGCCAAAAGAATCTTGTGGCTGAAACGAAGGCTTTTGTTCATGGCGTAATCGGTTCCGCTAAGGTGTTAAATCAGGCGTTCGCACGGGTGGAGCCGCAAAGCAGTGCAACATCCCGAAAAGTCCCTTTTCGGTTGTTCCTCTCTAATTAAGGCGAATATCACCCAAAGGTATCGGCCGAATTAAGGCAAAGCTTGAGCAGAGGATTGCAGAGATGTCGGAAACTTCGACCATAGTTGTGGGTGCTGGCCCAGATGGCCAGCCAGTCGGGCAAGCGATGCGGCTGGCCAACCGCCATGGCCTGGTGGCGGGCGCGACGGGTACTGGCAAGACCGTGACCTTGCAGCACCTGGCAGAAGCGTTCAGTGACGCAGGGGTGGCCGTATTCGCGGCCGATGTCAAAGGTGACCTGTGTGGGCTGGGGGCTGCCGGCGCGCCGCAGGGCAAGGTGGCCGAACGCATCGCCGGCATGCCGTGGCTGGGGCACACGCCTCAGGCCTACCCGGTCAGCCTCTGGGACATCGCCGGGCAGTCCGGCCACCCGCTGCGCACTACCCTCAGTGAAATGGGGCCGTTGCTGCTGGGCAACCTGCTGGAACTGACCGACAGTCAGCAGGCGGCGCTGTATGCAGCTTTCAAGGTGGCCGACCGTGAGGGCCTGTTGCTGCTGGACCTCAAGGACCTCAAGGCGCTGCTCGCGCACCTGAAGGACAACCCACAATTGCTGGGGGAAGACAGTGCGCTGATGACCACGGCCTCGACCCAGGCGCTGTTGCGGCGCCTGGCGACCTTGGAGCAGCAGGGCGCCGAGGCGCTGTTCGGCGAGCCGGCATTGCAGCTCGAGGACCTGCTGCGGCCAGATTTGGATGGCCGTGGGCGCATCCACCTGCTCGACGCCAGCCGGCTGGTGCATGAGGCGCCCAAGGTGTACGCGACTTTCCTGCTGTGGCTGCTGGCCGAGCTGTTCGAGCAGTTGCCCGAGCGTGGAGATGCCGACAAGCCGGTGCTGGCCTTGTTCTTCGATGAAGCGCACTTGCTGTTCAACGGTACGCCAAAAGCGTTGCAGGACCGCCTGGAGCAGGTGGTGCGGCTGATCCGCTCCAAGGGTGTGGGGGTGTATTTCGTCACCCAGTCACCGGGTGACTTGCCGGATGCGGTGCTGGCCCAGTTGGGTTTGCGCATACAGCATGGCTTGCGGGCGTTTACCGCCAAGGAGCAGAAGTCGCTGAGGGCGGTGGCCGATGGCTTTCGCCCGAACCCGGCATTCGACACCCTGGCGGTGCTGACCGAGCTGGGGATTGGCGAGGCGTTGGTGGGTACCTTGGAGGAAAAGGGCACGCCTGCCATGGTGCAGCGGGTGCTGATTGCGCCGCCGCAGTCGCGTATCGGGCCATTGAGTGCGGCCGAGCGAGCTGCGCTGATTGCTGCTTCGCCGCTGGTGGGGCGCTATGACAAGCCGGTGGACCGTGAGTCGGCCTATGAGAGGCTGACCCAGCGCAAGGGCGAGGCGTTGGAGCCGGCGCCGCAACCGAAGGTGGACGAGGAGAGCTTTGCCGACAAGGCCGGCGACTTCTTGCAAAGTGCGGCGGGGCAGGCGATCAAGTCGGCAGTGCGCCAGGCGGCCAATCAGTTGGGGCGACAGCTGGTGCGAGGGCTGATGGGATCGTTGCTGGGGGGCAAGAAAAGGTAGTTTGCCTGTACCGGCCCTATCGCCGGTACAGGAATGACTCCTGTGAAAAAGGCGCCCATGAGGCGCCTTTTTCTATTGCGGTGTCACTCAGCCAATGGCTTTGGATGCCAGCCAGAACAGGCCGGCGGCCAGGCCCATCGAAGCCGGCAGGGTCAGGACCCAGGCCAGCAGGATGGTCTTCACCGTGCCGCCTTGCAGGCCGCTCTTGTTGGCAACCATGGTGCCGGCTACACCGGACGACAGCACGTGTGTGGTCGATACCGGCAGGGCGAACACGTTGGCCATGCCGATGGCGCAGGCGGCAGTGATTTGTGCCGACATGCCCTGGGCATAGGTCATCCCCTGCTTGCCGATTTTTTCGCCAACGGTGAGTACCACACGCTTCCAGCCAACCATGGTGCCTAGGCCCAGAGCCAGGGCGACGGCCACGATCACCCAGAATGGTGCGTATTCGGTAGTGGCGGTCAGGTCTTTGCGGAGTTTTTCCAGGTCGGCCTTTTCACGGGCCTCGAGGCCCGGCAGCTTGCCGACCTTTTTCGCGGTGTCATCCAGGCACAGCAGGTAGCGGCGCACTTCAACACGTTTGTCGGCATCCAGGCTGTGGTAGTCGGTCACGCCCTGAAGCGAAGACTGCAGCGCGGCGATGGTCGGCTCGGTCTGCTGCGGGTTGCAGCTGAACTTCTCCGGCAGGTCGCTGGACTTGGCCTTGCCCAGTGCCAGGAATTCGCCCAGGGTGGCGGCGTTGCGCTGGTAGAACTGGCTCATGTGCAGGGTAGCGTCGCGGGTACGCTCGATCTGGTAGGTGGTGCTGTTCAGGTCGAGGACGAACTTGGCCGGGACAATACCGATCAGCACCAGCATGATCAGGCCGATGCCTTTCTGGCCGTCGTTGGAGCCGTGCACGAAGCTCACGCCCATGGCCGAAACCACCAGTACCATGCGGTTCCAGAATGGCGGGTGCTTCTTGTCGTCGAGTTTGCGACGCTGGTCGGGGGTTTTGTGCATCTTCGACAGCGGGCGCCACCACTTCAGGCCGATCAGCACCAGGGCCGCCACGGCAAAGCCGGCCATTGGCGAAACCACCAGCGACATGGCGATGTCGATCGCCTTCTGCCAGTTGACGCCATCACCCAACGGAATGTCGTTGATAAGGGCGTTGGCCAGGCCGACACCGAGAATGGAGCCGATCAGCGTGTGCGAACTCGAGGCCGGGATGCCAAAGTACCAGGTACCCAGGTTCCAGGTGATGGCGGCAGCCAGCAGCGAGAAGACCATGGCCAGGCCGTGTCCGGTGTTCACATTGATCAGCAGTTCTACCGGCAGAAGGTGCACGATGGCATAGGCCACCCCCACACCGCCGAGCAGAACGCCAAGGAAGTTGAACACACCGGAGAAGAACACGGCGAGGTGCGGCGGCATGGCTTTGGTGTAGATGACTGTAGCTACCGCATTGGCGGTGTCATGAAAGCCATTGATGAACTCGAAGGCGAGTACGAAGGTCAAGGCGAGCAGCAGGCTCACCAACACCCAGGCATCCAGTCCGCTGAATAAATCGATCATGAAGGTTGTCTGGCGGGTATAGGGGGGCGGGATTATGCCAGAAAACCTTGGCAATCGATGCACCTGCTACAGACCGATGGCAATCTTCATGGCGTGAGCATGGGATGCGCACTGCGGTAATCAGGCAGGAAAATGTCTGCTAAAAAGCGCAAAGCCTGGCGAAATCAGGCAAAAAAGCGAAGAAATGGCCGTTTCGTCATCATTCAAACGGTCGTATGAAATTTGTGAAAATCCATTTCATCTTCGGTCAGGCGGTAAAGATCGACCTCGCCCGGGCTGGCCGGGCGACGACGCGCTGGCGTGGTCCCGGGTCAGGGATTGTCGCTGCGCAGTTCCTTTTCAATGCGTTCAAGTTCCTGGTTGAACGCCTGGTCGCGCACGCTGGCACGTTTGCGCCAGGGTTTGCGTTCCGGATCCGGTTGTGCGGCGTAAGTGGTGACTTCACCACCGTAAACATCCTTGTAACGTTCAGCCTGGCGCTCGAGTTCTGCGCGCAGTTCATCTTTCGTCACATGCAGTACCTGAATTAAGTGTGATGACGTTTGTTATGCGATGTGCAGCGTGCACATGCCTGGCTGGCCGCAACGGCTAGATACAGCGGAATAAGCCGCTGCCATGCTAGCGCCCGGGCCTGCGCAATGATTATAGCAACCGATAATTCGCCGAACATCGTTATTTACCGAACCCTGACAGGACCTGACGCAACGAGTGGCAGGGGCGGAAAAAGTTCGGACGCTTCGTACAAGTTTGAAAGGCATGACGGATAAAAGTTCGCCGCAATGCCAGGGCGACGCCAGAATGAAAAACGGCCTCGCCAAGAGGCGAGGCCGTTGCCTGGGGACTTCTACGGTGGGTACCTGACCAGTCTCTCCAAAGAAGCCACAAGTGGCATGAGAAAGGTATAAGCAAACGTGTCAGCGGTCAATTGCGATTATCGGCCGTTTGTTCGATAATCGAACGAGTGGGCGTTTTTTTTTGAGGTGTGCGATGAGTGACGAAACCCTGGTCAATGATTCGGTCAATCCAGAACCGGCGCGACCCCCATCGGCCGCCATGGCCCCGCCGATCGTGGCTTCACCGGCCAAGCGCATCCAGGCGTTTACCGGCGATCCAGACTTCATGACCTCCCTGGCACGTGGCCTGGCCGTGATCCAGGCCTTTCAGGAACGCAAGCGCCACCTGACCATCGCCCAGATCAGCCACCGCACCGAAATCCCCCGAGCCGCGGTGCGCCGTTGCCTGCACACACTGATCAAGCTGGGTTACGCCACCTCCGACGGGCGTACCTATTCGCTGCTGCCCAAAGTGCTGACGCTGGGTCACGCCTACCTGTCGTCTACGCCACTGGCGATCTCTGCTCAGCCTTATCTCGACCGTATCAGTGACCAATTGCACGAAGCCGCCAACATGGCCACCCTTGAAGGCGACGACATTCTTTATATAGCCCGTTCGGCCACGGTGGAGCGGCTGATATCGGTCGACCTGTCGGTAGGCGGGCGCCTGCCGGCCTACTGCACATCCATGGGGCGCATCCTGCTGGCGGCCATGGACGACACCAGCCTGCGTGAATACCTGGAGCGTGCCGACCTGAAGGCGCGTACCAGCCGTACCTTGCATGACCCCGAGTCACTGTTCGCCTGCATCCAGCAGGTCCGCGCCCAAGGCTGGTGCGTGGTGGACCAGGAGCTGGAGCAGGGGCTGCGTTCGATTGCCGTGCCGATCTACGATGCATCGGGGCAAGTGTTGGCGGCGTTGAACGTGAGCACCCATGTGGGGCGGGTGACACGCAGTGAGCTGGAACAGCGCTTCCTGCCGATCCTGCTGGCGGCCAGCCGGGACCTTTGCCATCAGTTGTTTGGCTGAGATTGAAGGGGGCCGCGGAGCGCCCCCCTTTGACATTTAGAACAGGCAAAACGGTTTCTTGTGCGATAAACGCACAGTGTCGCTCCGGGCGAATTGCGCCACCGCCGCCCGCTGATTAATGTCTCTCGCAACGGTCGGCCATGCCGACCGAACAAAAAATACAAGAGGCACTTACCATGAATACTGTCCACTTGCTGCTGCGGCCGCACCCGCACGCAGTACCGTTGTATCCAGGCTGACGCAGGCCATATTCCCCCAATCATCGTCCTCTGTGCCGGTTGCCCGTGTGCAGTGGTCTGGCTGTGCCCAACATTCTGGACAACAACAATGAACCAAGCGCAAAACAACGTCGGCAAAAGCCTCGACGTTCAGTCGTTCATCAATCAGCAGCCGCTTTCCCGCTACCAGTGGCGGGTCGTGTTGCTGTGCTTCCTGATTGTCTTCCTCGATGGCCTGGACACTGCCGCCATGGGCTTCATCGCCCCGGCGCTGTCGCAGGAGTGGGGCATCGACCGGGCGAGCCTTGGCCCGGTGATGAGCGCCGCATTGATCGGTATGGTGTTCGGTGCCCTGGGCTCCGGGCCGTTGGCTGACCGCTTCGGCCGTAAAGGCGTGCTGGTGGGCGCGGTGCTGGTGTTTGGCGGTTTCAGCCTGGCCTCAGCCTATGCCACCAACGTCGACCAGTTGCTGGTACTGCGCTTCCTGACCGGCCTGGGTCTGGGCGCCGGTATGCCCAATGCAACCACACTGCTGTCCGAATACACCCCCGAGCGCCTCAAATCGCTGCTGGTGACCAGCATGTTCTGCGGCTTCAACCTGGGCATGGCCGGTGGTGGCTTCATTTCCGCCAAGATGATCCCGGCCTATGGCTGGCACAGCCTGCTGGTAATCGGCGGCGTGCTGCCACTGCTGCTGGCGCTGGTGTTGATGGTCTGGCTGCCGGAATCGGCGCGGTTCCTGGTGGTGCGCAACAGGGGTACCGACAAGATACGCAAGACCCTTTCGCCCATTGCGCCGCAGGTGGTGGCCGAGGCGGGCAGCTTCAGCGTGCCAGAGCAAAAGGCCGTAGCCGCCCGCAGCGTCTTTGCGCTGATCTTCTCCGGCACTTATGGCCTGGGCACCATGCTGCTGTGGCTGACCTACTTCATGGGCCTGGTGATCGTCTACCTGCTGACCAGCTGGTTGCCAACCCTGATGCGTGACAGCGGCGCGAGCATGGAGCAGGCCGCATTTATCGGCGCGCTGTTCCAGTTTGGCGGCGTGCTGAGTGCCGTGGGTGTGGGCTGGGCCATGGACCGCTACAACCCGCACAAGGTGATCGGCATTTTCTACCTGCTGGCCGGGGTGTTTGCATACGCCGTGGGGCAGAGCCTGGGCAACATCACCGTGTTGGCCACCTTGGTGCTGATTGCCGGTATGTGCGTGAACGGCGCGCAATCGGCAATGCCATCGTTGGCAGCACGCTTCTACCCGACCCAGGGCCGTGCCACGGGTGTATCGTGGATGCTGGGTATCGGCCGCTTTGGTGCAATTCTGGGGGCCTGGAGCGGCGCTACGCTGTTGGGCCTGGGCTGGAACTTCGAACAGGTACTGACGGCGTTGCTGGTGCCAGCGGCACTGGCGACCGTAGGTGTGATCGTGAAGGGGCTGGTAAGCCACGCCGACGCGACCTGAATAGCGAGGGGGCGCGTGCAGCGCTCCCAGCAGGTAGATAGGTAGCAGCGTAACAAATGGTTCGATAATCGCACGGATAGTCGATTATCGGATTGTAAGCCTACCGTCAGTCTCCTTAATCTGGGCTCATCGAAGCACCCTGACCAGTAGCCTCCACACGTACCGCCGCGGCCCATGGCCAGTGGCAGGAGAAGCCTAATGCGCGACGTATTTATCTGTGACGCCATCCGCACCCCCATCGGCCGCTTCGGCGGCGCGCTGGCGAGTGTGCGTGCCGACGACCTGGCCGCCGTGCCACTCAAAGCGCTGATCGAGCGCAACCCTGCCGTGCAGTGGGACCAGGTTGATGAAGTGTTCTTCGGCTGCGCCAACCAGGCCGGTGAAGACAACCGCAACGTGGCGCGTATGGCGCTGCTGCTGGCCGGCCTGCCGGAAAGCATCCCGGGTGTCACCCTGAACCGCCTGTGCGCGTCGGGCATGGATGCCATTGGTACCGCCTTCCGCGCTATTGCAAGCGGCGAAATGGAGCTGGTGATTGCTGGCGGTGTCGAGTCGATGTCGCGCGCACCGTTCGTCATGGGCAAGGCTGAAAGCGGCTATTCGCGCAACATGAAGCTTGAAGACACCACCATCGGCTGGCGTTTCATCAACCCTCTGATGAAGAGCCAGTACGGTGTGGACTCCATGCCGGAAACGGCCGATAACGTCGCCGACGACTACCAGGTTTCGCGCGCTGACCAGGACGCTTTCGCCCTGCGCAGCCAGCAGAAGGCTGCAGCGGCCCAGGCTGCTGGCTTCTTCGCCGAAGAGATCGTCCCGGTGCGCATTGCGCACAAGAAGGGCGAAACCATCGTGGAGCGTGACGAGCACCTGCGTCCGGAAACCACGCTGGAGGCGCTGACCAAGCTCAAGCCGGTCAATGGCCCGGACAAGACAGTCACCGCTGGCAACGCCTCGGGCGTGAACGACGGTGCTGCGGCGCTGATCCTGGCGTCGGCGGAAGCCGTGAAGAAGCACGGCCTGACCCCGCGCGCCCGCGTGCTGGGCATGGCCAGCGGCGGTGTTGCACCACGTGTGATGGGCATTGGCCCGGTGCCAGCGGTGCGTAAGCTGACCGAGCGCCTGGGGGTGGCGGTGAGTGATTTCGACGTGATCGAGCTCAACGAAGCCTTTGCCAGCCAAGGCCTGGCGGTGCTGCGTGAGCTGGGTGTGGCCGACGATGCACCGCAGGTGAACCCTAATGGCGGCGCGATCGCCCTGGGGCACCCGCTGGGCATGAGCGGTGCGCGCCTGGTGCTGACTGCGCTGCATCAGCTGGAGAAAAGTGGCGGGCGCAAGGGCCTGGCGACCATGTGTGTAGGTGTCGGCCAAGGTCTGGCGCTGGCCATCGAGCGGGTTTGACCTGTACCGGCCCTATCGCGGGCAAGCCCGCTCCTACAAGGAACCACGCTCTCCCTGTAGGAGCGGGCTTGCCCGCGATAGGGCCGGTAGCTTCGACATAAGGCCAATTGCCAGCCAGATAGCGGAACGAGTGTGTTACCAGGTATGTCTAGACTTACCTAGTACCCTCCAGGAGTAAACCCGTCATGACCTCAACCTATTACACCGGCGAAGAACGCAGCAAGCGCATCTTCGCTATCGTCGGTGCCTCATCAGGCAACCTGGTGGAATGGTTCGACTTCTACGTCTACGCCTTCTGCGCAATCTACTTCGCCCCGGCTTTTTTCCCCTCCGACGACCCGACCGTGCAGTTGTTGAACACGGCCGGCGTGTTCGCCGCAGGTTTTTTGATGCGCCCCATCGGTGGCTGGATCTTCGGCCGCCTCGCTGACCGACATGGTCGCAAGAATTCGCTGATGATCTCGGTGCTGATGATGTGCTTCGGCTCTTTGATGATCGCCTGCCTGCCCACCTATGGCAGCATTGGCACCTGGGCGCCAGCGTTGCTGTTGCTGGCCCGCCTGATCCAGGGCTTGTCGGTGGGGGGGGAATACGGCACCACCGCCACTTACATGAGTGAAGTGGCCCTTCGTGGCCAGCGCGGCTTTTTTGCTTCGTTCCAGTACGTCACCCTGATTGGCGGCCAGTTGCTGGCGGTGCTGGTGGTGGTCATCCTGCAACAGCTGCTGACCGAAGACGAACTGCGGGCCTGGGGCTGGCGCATTCCGTTCGTGGTGGGGGCCATTGCCGCCCTTATCTCGCTGATGTTGCGCCGTTCGCTGCACGAAACCAGCAGCGCCGAAACCCGCAATGACAAGGATGCAGGCTCGATCGGTGGCCTGTTCCGCAACCATGCAGCGGCCTTCATTACCGTGCTTGGCTACACCGCTGGTGGCTCGCTGATCTTCTACACCTTCACCACCTACATGCAGAAGTACCTGGTCAACACCGCTGGCATGACGGCGAAAAACGCCAGCTACGTGATGACCGGCGCGCTGTTCCTGTTCATGGTGCTGCAGCCGTTCTTCGGCATGCTGTCCGACCGCATCGGCCGGCGCAATTCGATGCTGCTGTTCGGCGCCCTCGGTACCCTGTGCACTGTACCGCTGCTGATGGCGCTGAAAACCGTCACCAGCCCGTTCATGGCCTTCGTACTGATCAGCCTGGCATTGTGTATCGTCAGCTTCTACACCTCGATCAGCGGCCTGGTGAAGGCGGAGATGTTCCCGCCACAGGTGCGTGCACTGGGTGTGGGCCTGGCCTATGCAGTCGCCAACGCGGCATTCGGCGGCTCTGCCGAGTACGTGGCCCTGGGCCTGAAGACCCTGGGTATGGAAAACACTTTCTACTGGTACGTGACGGCCATGATGGCAATTGCCTTCCTGTTCAGCCTGCGCCTGCCCAAGCAGGCCGCGTACCTGCACCACGATGACTAAGGACGTGGCATGACCAACCAACTGTTCGACGCCTACTTCACCGCGCCGGCCATGCGCGAGATTTTCTCCGACCGTGGCCGCCTGCAGGGCATGCTCGATTTCGAAGCCGCACTGGCCCGTGCCGAAGCCGCTGCCGGGCTGGTCCCGCACAGCGCCGTGGCTGCCATCGAAGCGGCATGCCAGGCCGAGCGCTATGACGTTGGTGCGCTAGCCAATGCCATCGCTACCGCTGGCAACTCGGCAATCCCGCTGGTGAAGGCGTTGGGCAAGGTGATTGCCAGTGGCGTGCCCGAGGCCGAGCGCTATGTGCACTTGGGCGCCACCAGCCAGGATGCGATGGACACCGGGTTGGTCCTGCAGTTGCGCGATGCCCTCGACCTGATCGAAGCCGACCTGGGTAAACTGGCCGATACCCTGTCGCAGCAGGCCTTGAAGCATGCTGATACGCCGTTGGTAGGTCGCACCTGGTTGCAACATGCCACCCCGGTGACCCTGGGCATGAAACTGGCCGGCGTGCTGGGTGCATTGACCCGTCACCGCCAGCGCCTGCGGGAACTGCGCCCGCGTTTGCTGGTGCTGCAGTTTGGCGGCGCGTCGGGCAGCCTGGCCGCCTTGGGCAGCAAGGCGATGCCGGTGGCCGAGGCCCTGGCCGAGCAGCTGAAGCTGACCCTGCCTGAACAACCCTGGCACACCCAGCGTGATCGCCTGGTGGAGTTTGCCTCGGTGCTGGGCCTGGTGGCCGGCAGCCTGGGCAAGTTCGGCCGCGATATCAGCTTGCTGATGCAAACCGAGGCTGGGGAGGTGTTCGAGCCTTCTGCGCCGGGCAAGGGCGGCTCTTCGACCATGCCGCACAAGCGCAACCCGGTGGGCGCTGCGGTGCTGATTGGTGCGGCTACCCGTGTGCCGGGGCTGGTGTCGACGCTGTTCGCTGCCATGCCCCAAGAACATGAGCGCAGCCTTGGCCTGTGGCATGCAGAATGGGAAACCCTCCCGGATATCTGCTGCCTGGTCTCCGGCGCGCTGCGCCAGGCCCAGGTCATTGCCGAGGGCATGGAAGTGGACGCAGCGCGCATGCGCCGTAACCTCGACCTGACCCAAGGGCTGGTGCTGGCAGAAGCGGTGAGTATTGTGCTTGCCCAGCGCCTGGGCCGCGACCGTGCCCACCACCTGCTCGAACAATGCTGCCAGCGCGCGGTGGCCGAGCAGCGCCACTTGCGTGCTGTGCTGGGTGACGAACCGCAGGTCAGTGCCGAGCTGTCTGCCGAAGAACTTGATCGCCTGCTCGACCCTGCCCATTACCTGGGCCAGGCCCGCGTCTGGGTGGCGCGCGCCGTATCCGAACATCAACATTTCACTGCCTGAAGGAGACTGCTGTGGCGCATTTGCAACTGGCCGATGGCGTTTTGAACTACCAGATCGATGGCCCGGAAAACGCCCCGGTGCTGGTCCTGTCCAACTCGCTGGGCACCGACCTGGGCATGTGGGACACCCAGATTCCCTTGTGGAGCCAGCACTTTCGTGTACTGCGCTACGACACCCGTGGCCACGGTGCCTCGTTGGTCACGGAAGGCCCCTACAGCATCGAGCAATTGGGTCGTGACGTGCTGGCGCTGCTTGACGGCCTGGACATTCAGAAAGCGCACTTTGTCGGCCTGTCGATGGGTGGCCTGATTGGCCAGTGGCTGGGCATCAACGCCGGCCAGCGCCTGCACAGCCTGACCCTGTGCAACACCGCCGCCAAGATCGCCAGTGACGAGGTGTGGAACCCCCGTATCGACACCGTGCTCAAGGGTGGCCAGCAGGCCATGGTCGACCTGCGCGATGGCTCTATCGCCCGCTGGTTCACCCCAGGCTTTGTCCAGGCCCAGCCTGAGCAAGCCCAGCGCATTTGCCAGATGCTGGCGCAAACCAGCCCGCAAGGTTATGCCGCCAACTGCGCAGCGGTGCGTGATGCCGATTACCGTGAACAACTGGGCCGCATCCAGGTGCCCGCGCTGATCGTTGCCGGTACACAAGACGTGGTCACCACCCCTGAGCATGGCCGCTTCATGCAGGCCGGTATCCAAGGTGCCGAGTACGTAGACTTCCCGGCAGCGCACCTGTCCAACGTCGAAATCGGGGAGGCGTTCAGCCGCCGTGTGCTCGACTTCCTGCTGGCTCACTGAGGAAAACGCCATGGATGAGAAACAACGTTACGACGCCGGCATGCAAGTGCGCCGTGCGGTGCTTGGCGATGCCCACGTGGACCGCAGCCTGGAAAAGCTCAATGACTTCAATGGCGAGTTCCAGGAGATGATCACCCGCCACGCCTGGGGTGATATCTGGACCCGCCCGGGCCTGCCCCGTCACACCCGCAGCCTGATCACCATTGCCATGCTGATCGGCATGAACCGTAACGATGAGCTGAAACTGCACCTGCGCGCGGCGGCCAACAATGGCGTGACCCGTGACGAGATCAAGGAAGTGCTGATGCAGAGTGCCATCTATTGCGGCATTCCGGCAGCCAACGCCACGTTCCACCTGGCTGAGTCGGTGTGGGATGAACTGGGTGTCGAGTCTCGGCAGCAGTAATACCTGCGCTGGCCCTAACGCCGGCAAGCCAGCTCCCACAGGGATTGCATCAGGCCTGAGGGCAGTGCATTCCCCGTGGGAGCTGGCTTGCCGGCGATAGGGCCATCCAATGCTTACATAACCGTGTTCTTCTAACGCATGGCTACCGGGCCTGCGTTGTTTTCTACGGCCTGTTTCAGGTTCGGGCACAGGCCCAGCATGAACGCTGCTTCTGCCACCACGAACAGTGGCCCGATGATCAGGCCGCTGATATCGTCGACAAATGCAGGTTTGCGGCCTTCGTAGTAATGGCCGACGAACTGGATGATCCAACCCGCCACGAATGCCGCCAGGCCGGTGCTAAGCCACAGCGTAGTTGTCTGCACGGCCAGCACCTGGCCGACCCACAGGCACAGGCCCAGCAGCAACCCCATCACCAGGCCGAACCGCAGGTCCAGGCGCAGGTAGAACCACACCGAGGCCGCCGCTGCCAGCAGGGCAGGGGACAACCACATGCCAGCCACCTCCCCGCCAGGGCGTGACAGCAGGATGGTGACTGCCAGCACGATCAGCGGGATGCCGACGAAGTGGGTGGCAATGTTGCGTGGGTCGCGGTGGTAGCTGGCGTATTGGCTCAGGTGGTCGACGAGGGTTTTCATTGTTGTGCCTCCCTGGTGTGCCTGATCTAGGTGTATTGCCAGTGCCGGCCCTTTCGCGGGTGAACCCGCTCCCACAGGGATCCACGAAACCCTGTGGGAGCGGGTTCACCCGCGAAAGGGCCGGCCTTGGCAACCCATATAGCTCAGGATAGCCCGCAGCCACCACTATCATCAGCTCAGCGAATGGCAGCAGCCCGCACTGGCGTATCCAGCCCCACCAGTGTCTCGATCATCGCCCGCGCCGCCGGCGACAACCGGTAACCGCTACGGCTGACCACCCCGCAACGCACGCTCAGTACCTCCAGCGCCGGCGGCAGGTTGCGCCAGTGCAGGCGCACCAGGGTGCCAGCCGCAAGGTCATCGGCCACGGCCTCCTCGCTGGCCGTGCCGATAGCGTTGCTGGCCTGCACCACGCTGCGCAGTATGGCCAGGTGCTCGGTTTGCAGGTGCGGGATGAAATCGCTGCGCCCACTCAGGTTGGCCAGGCGCTTGCGCACGCCGGGGGCGAGCAGGGCGCTGGCCAGTGGATAGCTGAACAGGTCGTTGGTCGAGAGGCTGTCCTTGGCCAGTAATGGGTGCCCCGGGCGGCAGAAAAACAGGCCGGGGCGTGGCGACAGGGGCTCGGTATGGAAGTTGGGGTCGGCTTCGAACGGTCGGATATCGTCGACGAAAAACTCGATCTGTTCGCGGCGCAGGGCCTGGCCCAGGCGTTCGGCATTGTCCACCAGCAGCGAGTTGCGGATGCCGGGGTGGTGCTCGATGAAGTGGCGCAAGGCGTCGGGAACCAGGCGTACCGCCAGCGCCGGGCCACTGCCGAAATGCAGCTCGCCGGCGTCAAGCTTGGTCATTTGCAGCACTTCGTTACTCAGTTGTGCTGCGCCCTGCACCAGGCGGCGGGCGTGTTGCAGCACCACCAGGCCCTCGGGCGTTGGCAGCAGCGCCTTGCTGGCGCGGTCTACCAGCGGGCAGCCAAACGTGTGTTCCAGGCTCTGGATGGCGCGGCTGAAGGCGGGTTGAGTGATGCCCATGGCCTCGGCGGCACGGACGAAACTGCGGTATTCGGTAAGGGCAATGAAGTAGCGCAGCTGGCGGAGGTCCATGTCACGGCTCTGGGGCGGGGATCAGGGCCCTATTCAAGCTGTTACAGCTTATGTCGTCAAAGAAGGTTTATGGATTTGATTATTTCTTTTGGTTATTTCAAAGGGCCTTTGGCCTCTTCGCGGGCACGCCCGCTCCCACAGGAGCAGCACAGCGTCTGAAAGCTGTGCCGGTCCTGTGGGAGCGGGCGTGCCCGCGAAGCATTCAAAGGAGATTCAGCGGGTAACTCACAATCAGCCGGTTCTCATCAAAGGCGTTGGTGCTGAAGTCCCGGCGCATGGTGGAGTTGCGCCATTTCACCGACAGGTCCTTGAAGCTGCCTGACTGCACCACATAGGCCAGTTCGGTCTCGCGAGCCCATTCCTTGCCGTCATCCACGCTGCCCACGGTGACGTTTTCACCCTTGATATAGCGGTTCATCAGGGTCAGCCCAGGCACGCCAACGGTTGCGAAGTTGAAGTCATGGCGCAGCTGCCAGGAGCGCTCCTTGGCGTTGTCGAAGCTGGAGTTGTAGCTATCGTTGGCCAGGGTGCCGCCACTGGTACCGTTGACCCGCATCCAGGCATCGTCGCCGCTGACCTTCTGCAGGCCCACGTAGAAGGTGTGGCCCTGGTAGCGCGCCGAAAGCATGGCGGAGGCGGTGCGGTTGTCCAGCTTGCCGGCGCGCTCTGCGCCGTCTTCCTTGCCGATGAAGTAGCCCAGGTTGGCGCCCAGGGTCCAGTCGCCGAGCGGCTGGCTGTGGGTCAGATTGAGGTATTGCTGGTGGTAGATGTCTTTGAGCTGGGCATCCCACAGGCCGATCATGGTGCGCTTGTCGTTGAAGGTGTACTCGCCGCCGCCGAAGTTGAAACGATCGGAGGTGAACGCACCTTTGCCGTTCATCGACATGTCTTCCATGCTGGCGTCGTTGCGCGGGCTATTGCCGCGGAACTGGCCGGCGTACAGCGTCAGGCCGGCTATTTCCTTGGAGGTCAGCTGGCCACCGCGGAAGGTCTGCGGCAGCGAGCGGCCATCGTCCGAGCGCAGGATGGGTAACACCGGCATCCATTCACCGACTTTCAGCTCGGTTTCGGACAGCTTGGCTTTCAGTGCCACACCCAGGCGGCCAAAGTCATCGGCCGGGCGGCCGTCGTCATGCACGGGCAGCAGTTGAGTGTTGGTGGTGCCTTTGCCGCCGTCGAGCTTCACCGAGTACAGGCCCAGCACGTCCACCCCGAACCCGACGGTGCCTTGGGTGAAGCCGGAGCGGGCGTCGAGAATGAAGCTTTGCGTCCATTCTTCGGCCTTGCCCTGCGGGTGGGCCGGGTCGACGAAGTTGCGGTTGATGTAGAAGTTGCGCAGGTTGAGGGTGGCCTTGGCGTCCTCCATGAAACCACCTTCGTTGGCGGCGAACACGGGGAGGGCGCAGGACATGGCCAACAGGCCGGGCAGCAGCTGGCGTGCGGGTTGCAAAGTGCTCATCTGTCGTGGATCTCTTGTTTTTATGGGGCGAGCCGGTGCACTGCTGGATCGAGCCTGCAGGTGCGGGTCTTTTCTTGATGAACTTGGGCAACGTTGCGTGAGGGGATGTTGCGGGGTCTTGCGGGGGTGAGGCAATTCGCCACAAACGGAACGGGGCGATAATCGAACGGAATGTTCCAGTTGGTTAATTAATTTCCTGGTCCGAGCGCTTCGCGGCGGAACAGGCCGCGGATAACAAAAAAAGCCCACCGCGAAGGTGGGCTTGATTCAGCTAATGACGCAATCAGCCTTTCGGTGTTTCCACCGATGCCTGCTGGTTGGCCTGGCCGGTCTGCTCGTACCAGCCACCGCCGAGCGCCTTGTACAGGTTGACCTCGCTGGTCAGCTGCGACAGGCGGTCGGTAATCAGCGACTGCTGGGCGCTGAACAGGTTGCGCTGGGCGTCGAGGAAGGTCAGGTTACTGTCGATCCCGATGCGGTAGCGGCGTTCGGCCAGGCGGTAGTAGTCCTGGTTCGCCTGCACCAGGTCGCGCTGTGCCTGCAGCTGCTCTTCGAAGGTCTTGCGCGCGGCCAGGCCATCGGAGACTTCCTGGAAGGCGGTCTGGATGGTTTTTTCGTATTTGGCGACGTTGATGTCCTTCTGGATCTTCGAGTAATCCAGGCTGGCCTTCAGGCTGCCGGCGTTGAAGATCGGCAGATTGATCTGCGGGTGGAACAGCCAGGTGCCTTGGCCACCCGCGAACAGGTGCCCCATGTCGGGGCTCAGGCTGCCCGCGTTGGCGGTGAGGCTGATGCTGGGGAAGAACGCTGCACGGGCGGCACCAATGTTGGCATTGGCGGCCTTGAGCAGGTGCTCGGCTTCCTGGATGTCCGGGCGACGCTGGAGAATGTCTGACGGCAGGCCGGCCGGTACTTCGGCCAGCTGGTCGGCATTGAGCTCCAGGGGCTTGGCCAGGTCGGCAGGAATGCCGGTACCCAGCAGTACGGTCAGGCTGTTGACGTCCTGGGCGACCAGGCGCTGGTACTGCGAGTACTTGACCCGGGCGCCTTCCACGGCGGTGCGCGCCTGGCTGAGGTCGAGTGCCGAAGCCACGCCGACTTCATTGCTGCGGCGGGTGAGGTTGTAGCTTTCCTCGTAGGTCTTCAGCGTTTCTTCGGTCAGCTTGAACAGGGCCTGATCGGCCTGCCAGGTGTAGTAGGCGTTGGCCACGCTGGCTACGAGGGCGATTTGCGTGGAGCGACGCGCCTGCTCGCTGGACAGGTAGGTTTCCAGCGCCTGCTCGGTCAGGCTGCGCACACGGCCGAACAGGTCCAGCTCATAAGCGCTCACGCCCACCGTGGCCGAGTACTGGCTGGTGATGCCGGATTCGCCGGTTTGCGACATGTTTGCCGGGACCCGCTGGCGGCTGCCGCTACCAGTGGCCGAAACCGCGGGGAACAGGTCGGCACGCTGAATGCGGTACTGCGCACGATAGGCGTCGATATTCAGCGCCGCGACGCGCAGGTCGCGGTTGTTGACCAGCGAAGTCTGGATCAGCTGTTGCAGCGCCGGGTCGTGGAAGAACTGGCGCCAGCCCTGTTCGGCGGCAGCAACGTCCGCCGATTGCGTCGGCGAGTACGCAGGGCCTTGCGGCCACTGCGCTGCCACCGGCGCTTCCGGGGTCTGGTAGTCAGGGATCAGCGAGCAGCCGCCAAGGATGAAAGCGGTTACTGCCAGGGACAACAAAGACTTGGTCATTGCCCAGCCTCATAACGTGGAGTTTCAGGGGTGGCGTCTTTTTCCGGCTCTTTGCTGCCGAACAGCGACGACACTGCGACGAAGAACAGTGGTACCCAGAAGATAGCCAGCACGGTCGCACTGATCATGCCGCCGATCACGCCAGTACCAATGGCGTGCTGGCTGCCGGCGCCGGCGCCGCTGGCGATGGTCAACGGTACCACGCCGAGGATGAACGCCAGCGAGGTCATGATGATCGGGCGCAGACGCATGCGGCACGCCTCGATTGCTGCGTCATACAGGCTGCGGCCTTGCTCGTGCAGTTCCTTGGCGAACTCGACGATCAGAATGGCGTTTTTCGCCGCCAGACCGATGGTGGTCAACAGGCCAACCAGGAAGTACGTGTCGTTGGACAGCCCGCGCAGGCTGGTGGCGATCAGTGCACCGATGATACCCAGCGGTACGACCAGCACGACGGCAATCGGGATCGACCAGCTTTCATACAGTGCAGCCAGGCACAGGAACACGAACAGTACAGAGAGGGCGAACAGTGCCGGCATCTGCGAGCCGGAGAGTTTTTCCTCGTAAGACATGCCGGTCCAGGAGAAGCCGATACCGTCCGGCAACTCGCCCGCGATGCGTTCCACTTCGGCCATGGCATCACCGGTACTGTAGCCTGGGGCCGGAGCACCCAGGATTTCCATCGCCTCGACGCCGTTGTAACGGGACAGCTTGGGCGAACCGTATGTCCACTCGCCCTTGGCGAAGGAGGAGAACGGGACCATTTCGCCTGCACCGTTGCGCACGTACCACTTCTGCAGGTCTTCCGGGCTCATCCGCGCGTTTGGTTCGCCCTGGATGTACACCTTCTTGACCCGGCCACGGTCGATGAAGTCGTTGACGTAGCTGGCACCCAAGGCAATCGACAGGGTGTTGTTGATGTCGGCAATGGTCACGCCCAAGGCGCTTGCACGTTCGTCATCGATAGTCAGCTGGTACTGCGGCTCATCGTTCAGGCCGTTCGGGCGCACGGCGCTGAGGATCTTGCTTTGTGCGGCCTTTGCCAGGAACTGGTTGCGCGCTTCCATGAGTTTGGCATGGCCGACACCGCCGCGGTCCTGCAGGAACACGTCGAAGCCGGTAGCGTTACCCAGTTCGAGCACCGCAGGCGGCGCGAAGGCGAACACCATCGCGTCGCGGAAGGTGAAGAAATGCTGCTGGGCACGCTCGGCCAGGGCGAACACACTGTTCTCCTTGGAGCGTTCGCCCCACGGCTTGAGCATGATGAACGCCATGCCCGAGCTCTGGCCGCGGCCGGCGAAGTTGAAGCCGTTGACGGTGAACACCGATGCCACGGTGTCGGCCTCTTCCTTCAACAGGTACTCACGCATCTGGTCAACCACAACCTGCGTGCGTTCGGCACTGGAGCCGGCCGGTGTCTGAACCTGGGCAAACAGTACGCCCTGGTCCTCCTCGGGCAGGAACGCCGTTGGAATGCGCGTGAACAGCCAGATCATGCCGACCACGATCAGCGCGTAGCCGAGCAGGAACGGTATTTTGTTGCGCAGGATAGTGCCCACGCTGCGCTCGTAGCCGTTTACGCTGCGGTCGAAGTTGCGGTTGAACCAGCCAAAGAACCCGCCTTTGGCGGTGTGGTGCTCACCTTTCTTCAGCGGCTTGAGCATGGTGGCGCACAGTGCCGGGGTAAAGATAAGCGCTACCAGCACCGAGAGGCCCATGGCCGACACGATGGTGATGGAGAACTGCCGGTAGATCACGCCTGTGGAACCACCGAAGAACGCCATGGGCAGCAGTACCGCCGACAGTACCAGGGCGATACCCACCAGGGCGCCCTGGATCTGTTCCATCGAACGTTTGGTCGCCTCCTTGGGCGGTAACCCTTCTTCGGACATGACCCGTTCGACGTTCTCCACCACGACGATGGCGTCGTCCACCAGCAAGCCGATGGCCAGGACCATGGCGAACATGGTCAGGGTGTTGATGCTGAAGCCGGCGGCGGCAAGGATGCCGAACGTGCCCAACAACACCACCGGTACGGTCATGGTGGTGATGATGGTGGCGCGGAAGTTCTGCAGGAACAGGTACATTACCAGGAACACCAGGACCACGGCTTCGATCAAGGTGTGGATCACACCGCTGATGGATTCGGTGACCACCGGGGTGGTGTCATAAGGGAATACCGCTTTCACGCCAGGCGGGAAGAAAGGTTCCAGGCCTTTGATGGTTTCGCGCAGTGCCTTGGCGGTGTCCAGGGCGTTGGCGCCGGTTGCCAGTTTTACGGCCAGGCCGGAAGCCGGCTTGCCGTTGAACTGGGCGCTGACCGCGTAGTTTTCACCGCCCAGGCCCACTTGCGCGACGTCACCCAGCCGTACCTGGGAGCCGTCCTTGTTGACCTTGAGCAGGATCTTCTCGAACTGCTCGGCGGTCTGCAGGCGGGTCTTGCCGATGATGGTGGCGTTCAGCTGGGTACCAGGCAGGGCTGGCAGGCCACCGAGCTGGCCGGACGACACCTGCACGTTTTGCGCCGCCACGGCGGTCTTGACGTCGACCGGAGTGAGCTGGAACTTGTTCAGCTTGGCCGGATCGAGCCAGATACGCATGG
The DNA here is from genome assembly GCF_026898135.2 of Pseudomonas fortuita. NCBI lineage: Bacteria > Pseudomonadati > Pseudomonadota > Gammaproteobacteria > Pseudomonadales > Pseudomonadaceae > Pseudomonas > Pseudomonas fortuita. The sequence goes on along the minus strand of NZ_CP114035.2, from coordinate 5,073,636 downwards.
CGTACTGCGCACCGAACACCTGGAAGTCACCCACACCCGCAGTACGCGAGATCGGGTCCTGCATGTTTGAGACGATGTAGTTGGCCAAGTCGTCCTTGGTCATGCTGCCGTCTTCGGACACCAGGCCGATCACCAGCAGGAAGTTTTTCACTGCCTTGGTGACACGGATACCTTGCTGTTGCACTTCCTGCGGCAGCAGTGGTGTGGCCAGGTTCAGCTTGTTCTGTACCTGGACCTGCGCGGTGTCAGGGTTGGTGCCTTGCTCGAAGGTAGCGGTAATGGTCATGCTGCCGTCGGAGTTGCTTTCCGACGATACATAACGCAGGTTGTCGATACCGTTGAGCTGCTGCTCGATCACCTGTACCACGGTGTCCTGCACGGTCTGCGCCGAGGCGCCCGGGTAGGTCACGGCGATGGCGATGGCCGGCGGCGCGATGCTGGGGTATTGGTTGATAGGCAGCTTCAGGATCGACAAGGCGCCGACCAGCATGATCACCAAGGCGATCACCCAGGCGAAGATCGGGCGATCGATAAAGAACTTCGACATGGTTTACTCCGCTTTGGCGTCTGCTTTCGCCGCGTTGGCCTGATCAGGGCTGCCCGGCTTCTTGACGTTGGTGGCTTCGCTGACCTTGACCTCGACGCCCGGGCGCACGTACTGCAACCCTTCGGTGATCAGGCGGTCGCCTGGGTTGAGGCCTTCCTCGATCAGCCAATCGCTGCCCAAGGTACGGCTGGCCTTGAGCTGGCGCAGTTCGACCTTGTTCTCCTGGTTGACCACCAGGGCGGTTGGCGAGCCTTTGAGGTCACGGGTCACGCCCTGTTGCGGTGCCAGAATGGCGTTGGCGTTAACCCCGGCGTTCAGCCGCGCATGCACGAACATGCCTGGGAGCAGGGTGTGATCGGGGTTCGGGAACAGGGCACGCAGGGTGACCGAGCCCGTGGTTTCGTCAACCGAAACTTCCGAGAACTCCAGGCGGCCTTCCTGCTTGAACAGGCTGCCGTCTTCGAGCACCAACTGCACCGAGGCTGCATTTTCGCCAGCCTTCTTCAGCTGGCCGCTCGCCAGGTCACGGCGCAACTTGAGCAGCTCGGCGGTGGACTGGGTGACGTCGACATAGATCGGATCGAGTTGCTGGATGGTCGCCATGGCGTTGGTCTGGCCATTGCTTACCAGGGCACCTTCGGTAAACGTAGAACGGCCGATACGGCCGCTGATCGGTGCCAGGACCTTGGTGTAGCGCAGGTCGATCTGTGCGCTCTTGAGCGAAGCCTCGGCCTGCAATCGTTTGGCATTGGCGTCGTCGTACTCCTGCTTGGAGACGGCCTGTTCGTCAATCAGCTGCTTGTAGCGCTCGGCCAGCGAGCGGGTAGCCTGCAGGTTGGCCTGAGCATTGCCCAGGTTGGCTTCGTACACGGCAGGGTCGATCTGGTACAGCTGCTGGCCTTCCTTGACATCGCTGCCTTCCTTGAACAGGCGCTTGAGGATGATGCCATTGACCTGTGGGCGCACTTCGGCGACGCGGTAGGCAGTGGTGCGCCCCGGCAATTCCGAGGTCAGGGTGAAGGCTTGCGGCTGGATGGTCACGACGCCGACCTGAGGAGCCTGCGCCGCGGGCGCTGCTTCTTCTTTCTTACAGCCACTGAGCAGGGTTGCCAGGGCGACGGCGGAAACCAGAGCGGTAACGGCTGGCTTGAATTGCATGAGGATCCTCGGGTCGCTGGAGCAGGGAGACGCTCAAGAGTAATGGAAGAGTTCTTGATCTGGAAAAATTGCTATCCGGTGGATAAATAGCTTGCTAAGGAATATACTTACATTCATGGTTGTTTGTAAATACCGCTGGGTTGTACTCAGGTACTGCCACAGCTCTTGATTAGCTTATCCGTGAGGCTCCCTGCAGAGGTGCCCCCGAAGCGTCCCCCGTACGCGCCGCGCGTTCGGGCCAGATGAGGTTGTACTGCCATGGTCCGTCGAACCAAAGAAGAAGCCCAGGAAACCCGCGCCCAGATCATTGAGGCGGCGGAAAAGGCCTTCTACAAGCGCGGGGTTGCGCGAACCACCCTGGCCGACATCGCCGAGCTGGCGGGAGTCACGCGCGGGGCGATCTACTGGCACTTCAACAACAAGGCGGAGCTGGTACAGGCGCTGCTCGACAGCTTGCACGAAACCCATGACCACTTGGCACGGGCGAGCGAAAGCGAGGACGAAGTCGACCCGCTCGGCTGCATGCGCAAGCTGCTGTTGCAAGTGTTCAACGAGCTGGTGCTCGATGCCCGAACCCGGCGTATCAATGAAATCCTGCATCACAAGTGCGAGTTCACCGATGACATGTGTGAAATTCGCCAGCAGCGCCAGGGGGCGGTGCTGGATTGCCACAAGGGCATTGCCCTGGCGTTGGCCAATGCCGTTCGCCGGGGCCAGTTGCCTGGCGAGCTGGATGTCGAGCGCGCGGCGGTGGCCATGTTTGCCTATGTCGATGGCCTGATCGGGCGCTGGCTGTTGCTGCCTGACAGTGTCGATCTGTTGGGTGATGTCGAAAAATGGGTCGACACCGGGCTGGATATGCTGCGCTTGAGCCCGGCTCTGCGCAAATGACACTTTGTTAAGGATTGTGAGGGATTGTTTCCCTTATGTATTAGCAGAGTATTAAGCGCAGGGTGCGGGAGCTGCCTCTAGCGTCCGCGCAGTTGCCGATCCGGCAGCGCCACTGCGGCAATCAGCCCGAGCAGTGCAACCAGCCCACTTCCCATCAGCAACTGCCGGAATGTTTCCGTCAACCGCGCCTGCGTGACCAGGTCCACCTCCCCTGCCTTCAGACTCCCAAGCAACGGGTTGCCCAGCATTTCGAACCCGCCCTGGTGCAGCAGTGCCAGCAGCAGACTGGACATGCAGGCAACGCCCATGGCCCCGCCCAGCGACCGGAACAGGTTGGTGGTGCTGGTGGCCACCCCAATGTCCTTGCTGTCCACAGCACTTTGCGTACCTACCAGCGATGTAGGGAACTGCAACCCGCAGGCAATGCCGGTCAGCAGCATGAACAATGCACTGAACCACCCAGACTGTGGCGGGGTCAGCGCCATGGCAAAAATGGCCACTGGCATCAGCAGGGCACCGGCCAGAATCTGCGGCTTGTAGCGCCCGGTGCGGCTGGTCATGCGCCCGCCGGTGAAGGCACCCAGGGGCAGCCCCATCGCCAGTGGCAGCAGGTGCAGGGCGGCGCTGTCGGCACCGGCGCCGGTGATGCCCTGATAGCGCAACGGCATCAGCATGGTCAGGGAAATGGACTGGAAACTGGCGAAAAAGATCACGCCCCAGCACCAAACCGCGACACGGTTGCCGAACAGGCCCAAGGGCAGCAGCGGCTCCGGGCAGCGGCGCTCATGAGCGATGAACAGCGCAAGGCCCAGCACGGCGCAGGCGAACAGGGCCAGTACGGCCGGGTCGGCCCAAGGGTGGCCCTGGCCGACCAAGGTGATGCCCAGTAACAGACTGCCCAGGCCGAGGATCAGCAGCACGGCGCCGAGGTAGTCAACCTGCGCCTCGCGGCGTTGCGCCGGCATGCCGCCCAGGGCCCGGTGGATCGCCCACAAGGCAACCAGCCCCAGCGGCAGGTTGATCCAGAATACCCAGCGCCATGACAGGTACTCGGTCAACCCTCCACCCAGCACTGGCCCGGCGACACTCGCCACTGCATACATGCTGCTGAAATAGCCCTGATAGCGGCCGCGTTCGCGGGGTGGCACAAAGTCGCCGATAATTGCCTGGCTGACCGAAACCATGCCACCCGCACCAATGCCCTGCAGTACCCGCGCCAGCACCAGCTGCTGCATGTCCTGGGCCAAGGCGCAGGCGATCGAGGCCAGGGTGAACAGACTGATGCCGGTCAGGATCATCCGCCGCCGCCCGTACAGGTCACCCAGCTTGCCGTAGATCGGCACGGCCACGGTCATCGCCACCATGTAGCCGGAAATGATCCACGCCAGCAGGCCGACATCGTTGAACTGGGCCGAGATCGCGGGCAGTGAGACGGCGACGATGGTCTGGTCCAGTGCGCCGAGGAAGATCGCCAGCATCAGGGCGGTGAGCACGTTGCGCAGGGTGGTGGGGGGCAGGGCGGCGGTCACGGGAATACCTTGATTGAGTGTGGCGGCCTCTTCGCGGGCAAGTCGGATTGTAACCTGAGTTAGGTAGCTTCCTATGTACTATCTGCATCCCCTATGCCGAATCGGCATTGGCGCATTCATTCAGTATGCATGGCTGCGTGATATCGTTGGTATGCCACAGGGGCTGAAAACCGGGGCTTGCACCAGCTTGGTGCAGCAATATGCCGCAGGTTTTTCAGGCCGCTGTCTCCCACACCTTTTATTCCTCTGCCTGCATGTCGAGCATGACCGCCCAGATGGCGACGGTTGGAACAGGTCAGGTAGACCCGATTACAGGGGTCGGTAGTTACCGTTCAAATTTCAACTTATTTGCGGAGTGATCATGCCCAAGGCTTCCCATCAAGATCTGCGTTTTGCCTTCCGCGAACTGCTCGCTTCAGGTTCCTGTTACCACACTGCATCGGTGTTCGACCCGATGTCGGCACGCATTGCCGCAGACCTGGGCTTCGAGGTCGGCATCCTGGGCGGTTCTGTCGCTTCATTGCAGGTACTGGCTGCGCCGGACTTCGCCCTGATCACCCTCAGTGAATTTGTCGAGCAGGCCACCCGAATTGGCCGGGTAGCGCAATTGCCCGTGCTGGCTGATGCCGACCACGGCTACGGCAACGCGCTGAACGTGATGCGCACGGTTATCGAACTGGAGCGCGCCGGCGTGGCTGGGCTGACCATCGAAGACACCCTGCTGCCCGCCCAATTCGGGCGCAAGTCCACCGACCTGATCCCGGTTGAGGAAGGCGTCGGCAAGATTCGTGCGGCCCTGGAGGCGCGTGTCGACTCGTCATTGTCGATCATTGCCCGTACCAATGCTGGCGTGCTCACCACCGAAGAAATCATCGTGCGCACCCAGAGCTACCAGAAGGCCGGTGCCGATGGTATCTGTATGGTAGGCGTGAAGGACTTCGAACACCTCGAGCAGATTGCCGAGCACCTGACAGTGCCGCTGATGCTGGTCACCTATGGCAACCCCAACCTGCATGACGATGAACGCCTGGCGAGCCTGGGCGTGCGTATCGCAGTCGATGGCCATGGCGCCTACTTTGCTGCGATCAAGGCCACTTACGATTGCTTGCGCTTGCAGCGTGGCCAGCAGAACAAGTCGCAGAACCTGAGCGCCACCGAACTCTCGCACACCTACACCCAGCCCGAGGATTACATCCGCTGGGCCAAGGAATACATGAGCGTCGAAGAGTGACCGGCAGGGCGCCGTCAACTCAGCGGATGGCGCTCAAGGTTGCAGTGTGAGGCACGCAATGTGCCTGCTCGCAGCTGGCTGCGGCGCTGGGCTGACTGCGTAGCAGCTCGGCGCGCCAGCACGCTGAACCATACAGCCCTGCGACCGCAGTCAGGGCCATGACAAGGGCGACTCTTCTGGATTTGATGCCCATGGTGCTCACCTCCTGTTACAGCAATAGGTGATACCTTCCAGCGTAGGCCAATTTCAGCGTTACAGATCCCGATCCCACTCCGGCTCGTCCTTGAACCGCTGCACCAGGAAATCCAACATGCTGCGCAAGGTCGCCGGCATGTGCTTGCGTGACGTGTACACCGCATTCAGGTTCAGTTCACGTGGCTGCGCTTCGGGCAGCAGGCGTACCAGTTCGCCCCTGCGCAGGGCGTCGGCGGCCTGGTAGGTTGGCAGCATGGCGATTCCTGCGCTGGCCAGGGCTGCCTTTTGCAATGTCATGGCTTCGTTGGCGCTGATGTTTCCCGCCACCGGTACGGCGACCTGCTGGCCGGCCACCTCGAAATGCCACAGGCTGTGGCCGAAATAGGCATGGGTCAGGCAGTTGTGCCGGCTCAGGTCCTCGACCCGTTGCGGTACGCCGTGCTCGCTCAGGTAGGCCGGGGCTGCGCACACCACCGAGCGGCACACGCTCAGGCGCCGGGCGATCAGGTTGGGGTCCAGCTCGTTGCTGGTGCGGATGGCCAGGTCGATGCGCTCATCCACCAGGTTGACGGTGCGATCGAGCATTTGCAGTTCCACCTTCACCCCAGGATAGCGCCGCACATAGGCCGCCACCGCGTCCACCAGCTGCGCCTGGCCGAAAGAGGTGCTGACGCTGATGCGCAGCGCGCCTTTCGGCGCGTCATCCGGCTGCTGCACCGCGGCCTGCAGGTCGCCGGCCAGTTCCAGCAGTTGCCGGCAGCGGGGCAGGGTTTCCTGGCCGGCCGCGGTGAGGCTGAGCTTGCGAGTGGTGCGCTGCATTAGCCTCGCGCCAACCCAGTCCTCCAGCTCTGCCAGGTAACGCGACACCACGGGCCGAGAAAGCTGCAGGTGGTCTGCCGCTGCCGACTGGCTGCCCAGGTCGACGACGGTAACGAAAACGCGCATGGCGTTGAGACGGTCCATGATTTGCCCGGTTTTAGAAACAAACTATGTTCAAGCATGGCATTTTTTGTCACAGATCGGGCAACTAAGCTGTTAGGCATTGTTCAACTGAAGGCCTTGCCTATGTCCCTGTTCACCCCCTTGCGAGGCCTGCTACTGGCCTGCGTGACCCTGGCCGGCCCTGCGCTGGCCGCCGAACCGCTGCAACTGGAGGTCTACAACCCCGGGCACGAGGCCATTTTTCCGGTCAGTTCGGTGATTGTCAGTGGCGAGCACGATGCCGTGCTGATCGACGCCCAGTTTGGCAAAGCCCAGGCTGAGCAACTGGTAAAGCGCCTGCAGGCTGGCGGCAAACACTTGACCACCATCTACATCAGCCACGGCGACCCGGACTATTACTTTGGCCTGGACACCCTGACCCAGGCCTTCCCCAACGCCAAGGTGCTGGCCTCTGCCGCCACGGTTGCACATATCCGCCAGACCAGGGATGCCAAGCTGGCGTACTGGGGGCCGCAGATGGGGGCAGACAAACCGCAGCGGCTGGTGCTGCCGCAAGTGCTCGAAGGGCAGCGCCTGACGCTGGAGGGGCAGGCCTTGGACGTGGTCGGCCTGGACGGCCCGCAACCAGACCGCAGTTTTGTGTGGATCCCGTCGATCAAGGCGGTGGTCGGTGGCGTGGTGGTGTCCGAAAACATTCATGTGTGGATGGCCGACACTCAATCGGCCAAGTCCCATGCCGATTGGCTTGGCACCTTGGCGCACGTCGAGGCGCTGGGGCCACGCACGGTCATCCCCGGGCATTACCTGGGAGACAGCAGCCGTTCACTGCAGGCCGTGCGCTTCACGGCAAACTACATTCGTGGGTTTGACGCTGAAACCGCCAAGGCGAAAGACGCCAATGCGTTGATCCAGGCCATGAAGCAGCGTTACCCGGGCCTGGCCGATGAAAGCTCGCTGGAACTCGGTGCCAAGGTCGCCAAGGGCGAGATGAAGTGGTAATTCCGTTCAATCAATGGAGAGTGTTCCCATGAGCAAGATCGCAATTATCGGTGCCACTGGCCGCGCTGGCAGCCAGTTGCTGGAGGAGGCCCTGCGCCGTGGCCACAGTGTGTTGGCCATCGCCCGCGACCCTTCGCGATTGCAGGGCCGTGAAGGGGTGACCGTCAAGGCGCTGGATGCCAAGGACAGTGCGGCCCTGCAAGCGGCGGTAACAGGCTTGGACGCCGTGTTGAGCGCGGCGCATTTCTCGACGATCGAGCCGCATGCCATCATCGAGCCGGTCAAGCGTGCCGGGGTCAAGCGCCTGTTGGTGGTGGGTGGCGCCGGCAGCTTGCTGCTGCCGTCGGGGCATCGGGTAATCGACAGCCCGGACTTCCCGGAGGCCTACAAGGCCGAGGCCACTGCCGGGGTGCGTTTTCTGGAAGCGTTGCAGCGCGACCCAGACCTGGACTGGACATTCCTCTCGCCGTCGGCGGAGTTTGTTGAAGGTGAGCGCAGCGGGCGCTACAAAGTGGGCAAGGATCATCTGCTGATCGGTGCGGATGGCAAAAGCTGGATCACCTTTGCCGACTATGCCATTGCCATGCTCGACGAGCTGGAAAAGCCGGCGCATTCGCGGCAGCGGTTTACAGTGGGCTACTGAGTCGCCTGCTTCGCGGGCATGCCCGCTCCCACAGCTACAGCACAGTTCCCAAGGCCCATGCTGTACCTGTGGGAGCGGGCGCGCCCGCGAAGAGGCACTTATTGGCTAGCCTGGCTCTCCAGCCAGTCCAGTAACTCCATCAACCCTGGCGGCAAGCTTCTGGCCTGGCTTACCAGGTAATACCCTTTCCCGGTCACTACCTTCAGCGCAAACGGCATGGACAGCCGCCCCCCGCGCAAGTCATCGCCAATCAGCGACCAGTCGCCGATGGCCACACCCGTCCCCTGCGAGGCCATGGCCATCGCCATGTCCAGTGTCTCGAAATGCTGCTTCGGCCCATGAGTGGCCAACGTCACCCCCGCTGCCTGCAGCCACAACTGCCAGTCATGTTCATCCCGCGACGGGTGGAGCAGCATGTGCCGCGCCAGGTCTTCCACCTGCTGCAACGGTATCGGCCCCTCACGCAACGAGGGGGCGCACACGGGCGTAAGTTGTTCATCGAACAGCTTGCGCACATGCAGCCCGTGGTTTGGCGCATCGCCATAAACCACTGCTGCATCGAAGCCCTCGCGACGAAAATCCACGCCATGCTGCACCGTGGTGGTCAGCTCCACCGGTACGTCCGGGCGCAGTGCCTGCCATTCCATCAGGCGCGGCAACAGCCAGCGCATCACGCAGGTTGGGGCCTTGAGCTGCAAGGTAGTGCTGCGTCCACCGACCTCACGCACGCCTTGCTCAATCAGCGCGAATACCTGCTGTACACGAGGCAGCCAGTCCTGGCCTTCGCGGGTCAGGCTCAGCCCGCGGGCCTGGCGCTGGAAAAGCGCATAACCCAGGTGCGCTTCGAGGGCAGCGATCTGCCGGCTGACGGCGCCTTGGGTGATGTGCAGCTGTTGCCCTGCACGGGTGAAGTTGCAGTGCTGGGCGGTGACCAGAAAGGTGTGCAGGGCGGGCAGGGGCGGGAAGCGTTTCATCGTGCTGAGCCATGATGACAGGACATGGCTAGTATGTGTTTTTTTGCATTGTGGCGGTAGCCGTGGCTTGGGTCCAATAAGGGCATAATCCAACAATATTCAGGGTGAAAACCGATGGCAACCTGCGGCGAAGTACTGGTCAATCTCCTTGAAGGCTATGGCGTCGACCATGTCTTCGGCATTCCCGGTGTACATACCGTGGAGCTCTATCGTGGTCTGGCAGGCTCGTCCATTCGCCACATCACCCCGCGCCACGAGCAGGGTGCCGGGTTCATGGCTGATGGCTATGCGCGCACCCGTGGCAAACCTGGGGTGTGCTTCATTATTACCGGCCCGGGCATGACCAACATCACCACTGCCATGGGCCAGGCGTATGCCGACTCGATCCCGATGCTGGTGATTTCCAGCGTGCAGTCCCGTGACCAGCTGGGCGGTGGCCGCGGCAAGCTGCACGAGCTGCCCAACCAGGCGGCACTGGTGTCGGGTGTGGCCGCGTTTTCTCACACCTTGATGACGGCTGCAGACCTGCCGCAGGTGCTGGCGCGGGCATTTGCCGTGTTCGAGAGCGCCCGGCCGCGCCCGGTGCATATCGAAATCCCGCTCGACGTGCTGGTCGAACCGGCCGACTTCCTGCTGCCGGGCCGCCCGGTGCGTGGCAGCCGGGCAGGGGCAGCGCCGCAGGCCGTGGCGCAGATGGCCGAGCGCCTGGCAGGTGCAAGGCGGCCCTTGATCCTGGCGGGCGGTGGTGCGTTGGCCGCGGAGGCTGCGCTGGCGCGTCTGGCCGAACACCTTCAGGCCCCGGTGGCGCTGACCATCAATGCCAAAGGTTTGTTGCCGGCCAGCCACCCGCTGCAGATTGGTTCGACCCAGTCGCTGCCGGCTACACGCGCGCTGGTGGCTGAGGCCGATGTGGTGCTGGCGATCGGCACCGAATTGGCCGAAACCGATTATGACGTGACCTTCAAGGGTGGTTTCGAGATCCCGGGCAGCCTGCTGCGCATCGACATCGACCCGGACCAGACCGTGCGCAATTACTTGCCCGAGCTTGCGCTGGTGGCCGATGCCGGACTGGCTGCTGATGCATTGCTCGGTGCCTTGCAGGCCCTGCCGCAACCCGTGCGTGAAAGCACTTGGGGTGTGGCTCGCGTAGCCTACCTGCGCCAGGCTCTGGCGGCAGGTTGGGACCAGCCAACCCTGAGCCAGACGCGCTTGCTGAGCGCGATTCTCGAACGACTGCCCAATGCCGTCCTGGTGGGCGATTCGACCCAGCCCGTGTACACCGGCAACCTGACCCTGGACATGGACCAGCCACGCCGTTGGTTCAATGCCTCCACCGGGTACGGCACCCTGGGTTACGCCCTGCCTGCGGCCATGGGCGCCTGGCTGGGGAGTGCGGAGCAAATCGGCCAGCGCGCGCCTGCGGTGTGCCTGATTGGTGACGGCGGTTTGCAGTTCACCCTGCCAGAACTGGCCAGCGCGGTGGAGGCGCAGGTGCCGTTGATCGTGCTGCTGTGGAATAACCAAGGGTACGAGGAGATCAAGAAGTACATGGTCAACCGGGCGATCGAGCCGGTCGGGGTCGATATCCATACCCCGGACTTCCTCGGCGTGGCGCGGGCGTTGGGGGCTGCGGCGGAGCATGTGACGGACGTGAAGCAGCTGCAAGCGGCGCTGGGGCAGGCGGTGGAGCGCACCGGGCCGACCTTGATTCAGGTTGACCAGAATCAGTGGCAGGAAACCGTGGCGGGTTGAAGTCAAGCTATTGCCTGTACTGGCCCTTTCGCGGGCTTGCCCGCTCCCACAGGTGCTGCACATACTCTGAAGTTGTGCTGTACCTGTGGGAGCGGGCAAGCCCGCGAAGAGGCCGGTACAGGAAAAACAGGACTCAGCCAGCAGTAGCCCGCAACCGCGCCACATCCCGAATCGGTGGTGCGCCGTACAGCCGGCTGTACTCACGGCTGAACTGCGACGGGCTTTCATACCCTACCCTATAGGCGGCCACCGCCGCCTCTAGCCCGTCGTTGAGCATCAACCGCCGCGCCTCCTGCAGGCGCAGCTGCTTCTGGTACTGCAACGGGCTCATCGACGTCACGGCCTTGAAGCGATGGTGCAAGGTCGAGGTACTGAGGTTGACCTCCCGCGCCAGATCCTCGATGCGCAGCGGCAACTGATAGTTGTTGTTCAGCCAGGTAATGGCCTGGCAAACCCGGTGAGTCTGGCTGTTGGCCAAGGCAATTTCATACAGCCGGGAACCCTGCGGCCCCCGCAGCAGGCGATAGAGAATCTCGCGGCGGAACAGCGGCGCGAGCATGGCGATGTCGCGCGGGGTGTCCAGCAGGCGCAGCAGCCGCAGCAAGGCGTCGAGCAATGCGGCATCGGTCCTTTCCACATACAGGCCACGGCCTGAGGGCCGGTTGGGTACCAGCATCGGCCCGCTTTCGGCGATCAGCTGGCTGATCTCGGCCGGGTCCAGGTCCATGCGCAGGCCAAGGCTTGGGTTCTCCGGGCTGGCGTCGAGCCTCACGCCACTCAGCGGCAAGGTCACCGAGACAACCATGTAATGCAGTGGGTCATAGGCGTATTGCTCGTCCCCGAGGAACAGGGTTTTGCTGCCTTGGGCAAGGATGCACAGTGCGGGTTGTGCCAAGGTCGGCACCGAGCGCACGTTCTCGGTGTAGCGCACCAGGTACAGGTCATCGATGGCGGATGCCGGGCCATGAGGGTCGCCGGCGTGGCGGCGGATCAGCTCGGCCAGTTCCAGGCGCTGCAGTTCCAGGGGCGGGTCGATGGACGTGGCGGTGGTCATGATGGCTTTCCTCTACTGACCGACGCAGCATAGGTTTGGGCAAAGACGGGCGCTAGTCGAAAGCTGCACGTCGATTGCCTGATCCTGCCGCGCTGCAGGATCAGGCAATCGGCGAGCAGTATTGGCCTAACGCGCCGCGCGGGTGAGCCCCTAACCTTGGCAACCTGGCTTTTCCGTCCGCCTGCTTCAAGGAGATTGTGCAATGACCCTAAAACAACCGGTCACCCATCTTGCTTTCATCCGTGCCAGCAGCGGGCGCTCGGCAGAGCTGGGCGCGCGCCTGCGCGACCTGCTCGAGCCCTCGCGGCGTGCGCCGGGTTGCCTGAGTTTCACGGTGCAGCGCTCCCAGGCCGATGCCGACCTGTGGTTGCTCAGTGGCAGCTGGCAGGATCAGCAGGCGATGAGTGGCTACTTTGCTTCGCCGACCCTGGACGTGTTTGGCGAGCTGGTGCAGGCGCAAGTGGTCAGCAGCCTGGACTTGCATACCTTCGATTGAGGGTGGATGAGGTAAAGTGACGCCCTTGTTCAACCAAGCGGATAGCAACATGGCACGTAGGGAATTCACTCATTTCGAAGCGGTATCGGCGATGGTGCCGGTGGAAGGTGGCGGCTACAGCGCCGCCATTGCGGTCAAGGCCTTGAGCATGGGCGGCGCGCCGCGCTTTCACAAGGTCCTCGACGGGCAGGTATTCAAAGGCGCCGTGGCTGCCGACGAAGCGGCCACGGCCGAGCTGCAACGCCTGCAAGGCGTCAGCGAAGAGGGCGAACTGATCTGGTGATCAGGCCGGCGGGCGGGCCATCTTGAACAGGTTGCCCAATTCGAAATAGTCCGCCGGGCCACCACCACGCAGAATCGGTTCGGCAGCAGCGGTATCGTAGATGCCGTTTTTCAGCAGGTGCTCGGCAATATGCACCGCCACCACTTCGCCAAGGATCAGCCAGCTGGGCACCAGCTCCTGGTCGGCCCGCTTGAGCTGGACGATCTGGCTGACCTTGCATTCGAACGCCACCGGGGTTTCGCCTACACGCGGCACGCTGACGATGCGCGAGGGCGTGGCGGTGAGGCCGCTCAATTCGAACTCGCTTACCTCGGCAGCAACCGGCGCGCAGCTCTGGTTCATCTGCTCGGCCAGGGGGCGGGTGGCCAGATTCCAGACGAATTCGCCGGTCTGCTCGATGTTGTTCAGGCTGTCTTTGCGCCCGACACTGCAGAAACCGATGATCGGCGGGATGTAGTTGAAGGCGTTGAAGAAGCTGTAGGGCGCCAGGTTCAGGCGGCCTTCGCGGTCGTGCGAGGAAATCCAGCCGATAGGGCGGGGGCCGACGATGGCGTTGAACGGGTCGTGGGGCAGGCCGTGGCCTTTGGCAGGTTCGTAGTAATACATCTGTGCTGGGCTTGTTGGCCCTACCTCCTGATGGACAAGGTGCCTAGTGTGCCAAGCCTGTGCTCGCCTGCAAATGATCAAGCCCGGCCAAAGCCGGGCTGGTTGCTCGCATCAGGTATCAGCTGATGCGGTGGGCGTTGGTGCGGTCAAAGCCGTCTTCGGCGAAGCGTTGGCCACCGGTGCGGTCAAAGCCGTCTTCGGCGAAGCGTTGGCCACCGGTGCGATCGAAGCCGTCTTCGGCGAAACGCTGGCCACCGGTGCGGTCGAAGCCGTCTTCGGCAAAGCGTTGGCCGCCAGTGCGGTCAAAGCCATCTTCAGCGTAGCTAGCGGACTGTGTTTGAGCCGCGGCAAAGGTGTGAGCGCTGGTACGGTCGAAGCCATCTTCGGCGAAGGCGCCAGCTGCGAAAACCGAAAGGGCCAGGGTGAGGATCAGTTTGTTTTTCATGGTCGGTGCTCCATCTGTGCGAGAGGTTGTTTGTTTCTATGGGTTTAATCCTACGCTGATTAATTTGATTAAAAAGCGCAAATAATAGCGTCTAAAAATCGAATATATCGATGTGTCAGGGCGCACTTCGCGTGAGTCAGGTAGCGGTGTCGTTCACTCGCCGTAAGCTCTCGCGTATCGTTTCATCAGCCCTTGCAGCTTGAGGGTCGGGAATTAATGGGGCGTTAAGAACGAAATGTCTTGTTTCAAAGTTCAATCAACGCTTTTTTCATACATCACCAACCGATTTTTCAGACGCTGCTCAGCACCATCGCCGCACCTCAAACTGGAGCGGCACAACAATGAACAAACTCCCGCAAATCACCTTGGCCTTCTGGGTCATGAAGATCTGCGCTACCACCCTTGGCGAAACCGCCGGCGACTTGCTGTCGATGACGCTGAACATCGGCTATGCACTCAGCTCGTTGATGCTGATCAGCGTGTTCCTGCTAACCTTGGTCGGCCAGCTCTACTCCCGCCGCTACCATCCGATGCTGTACTGGCTGGTGATCCTCTCCACCAGCACTGCTGGCACTACCATGTCCGATTTCATGGACCGCACCCTGGGTCTGGGTTATGCCACGGGTTCGGCCCTGCTCATCGGGATCCTGCTGCTGACCTTCCTGGTCTGGCGCCTGAGCGGCAACCCACTGGACGTCACCCGCATCAAGAATCGTTCGGGCGAGCTGTTCTACTGGGTAGCGATCCTGTTTTCCAACACGCTTGGCACTGCCCTTGGCGATTACCTGGCCGATGATTCGGGGCTTGGTTTTGCCGGCGGCGCGCTGCTGATCGGCAGTGCCATCGCATTGGTGGTAGTGGCCCGTTACTGGACGCGCATCCCCGGCGTGGTGTTGTTCTGGGTGGCGTTCGTGCTCACACGCCCATTCGGCGCCACCTTGGGCGACTTCCTCACCAAACCCCATGAAAAGGGCGGCCTGGACTTCGGCACAATCGGTTCGTCGGCCGTGCTGGGCGGGGTGCTGCTGGTGCTGGTGCTGATGGCCACCTGGTACCAGCGTCGGGAACCGCGCCAGGTGTTGGAGATGTCCTGAACAGGCTCTGAGGCACGAGTGCGCCGATTAACTGAGCTGTTCGGCTCACAGGATGAGCCGAATAGCATGTTTAATCGGCTCACAGCGAGATGAGTGTTGATCAAACAAATGAAAAGGGCGCACCTGGAACGGTGCGCCCTTTTCATTTCAGCAGCTTCACATTCACTCGGTAGTAATCCGCGAGTGTTGCTTGGTGTCCTTCATGGTCGCGTAAACCAGCAGCGAGCAGGCGATACAGGCGGTGACGTACCAGTAGAAGCCGCTTTCCATGCCAGCGCTCTTGAACCACAAGGCCACGTACTCGGCGGTGCCGCCGAAGATCGACACAGTCAGGGCGTACGGCAGGCCCACGCCCAGGGCGCGGATTTCCGTTGGGAACAGCTCTGCCTTGACCACGGCGTTGATCGAGGTGTAGCCGCTGACGATGATCAGTGCTGCCATGATCAGGAAGAACGCGCCCCACCAGGTCTGGATGGTGTGCAGGGTGCTGAGGATCGGCACGGTGAACAGGGTGCCTAGCACACCGAAGGCGATCAGGATCGGACGTCGGCCGATCTTGTCGGACAGGCCACCGATCACCGGCTGCAGGCACATGAACAGGAACAGTGTGGCGGCCGAGATGGTGGTCGAGTCGCTGATGCTCATGCCCACGGTGTTGACCAGGTACTTCTGCATGTAGGTGGTGTAGGTATAGAACGCCAGGGTGCCGCCCATGGTCAGGCCGACCACGGTCATCAGCTCCTTGGGGTGGCGCAGCAGGGTGCGCATCAGGCTTTCCTTGGCCTTTTCCTTTTTGGTGAACGAGGCGGTTTCTTCCATGCCGCGACGCAGGTACAGGGCAACCACTGCGCACAGCGCACCGATCACGAACGGCACGCGCCAGCCCCAGGCATACAGCTGCTCTGTGGTCAGAGTCTGTTGCAGGACAATCAGTACCGCCAGGGCGATGAGCTGGCCGGAGATCAGGGTCACGTACTGGAAACTGGAGAAGAAGCCACGGCGCTCCTTGCTGGCCATTTCGCTGAGGTAGGTGGCCGAGGTGCCGTACTCGCCACCCACCGACAAGCCTTGCAGCAGGCGTGCGATGACAAGCAGGATCGGTGCGGCGACGCCGATGGTTTCGTAGCCCGGGGTCAGGGCGATGACCAGCGAGCCGGCGCACATCAGCAGTACCGAGGCCATCAGCGCGGCCTTGCGGCCTTTGCGGTCGGCGTACAGGCCCATCAGCCAGCCACCGATTGGGCGCATGAGGAAGCCCACGGCGAAGATCGCGGCGGTGTTGAGCAATTGTGCGGTGGAGTCACCGGCCGGGAAAAAGGCCTTGGCGAAGTACAGCGAGAATGCGGCGTAGACGTACCAGTCGTACCATTCGACCATGTTGCCGATGGACCCGCTGAAAATCGACTTCAGGCGGCTGGCGGTGGTTTTTTCCGCGGCGGGCGCAGTGGCCGCCCCGGCGGGCAGGGAGGTGGCGTTATCCATCAGGGATACCTTCTCGTTGTTTTTGTGGAGCGCGCCGTGGCGCAGCTTGCCAGGGCAATTGCAGAAGGTGTGCCAAATGGGGGCGGGGTGATTCATTTGAGTGCAGGACCTTGTGGTACCTGGCCTGTAGGAGCGACCTTGCGTCGCGATGGGCTGCAAAGCAGCCCCAGGATCGCTCAGAGATAAGCGGATTTTTGCCTATCAACGATTGCAGGTAAGCGGAAATCCGCTCATTCGCGCCCGACAAAGTCCTCGCGCACCAGCCCATGCCGCTGCATTTTTTCGTTAAGCGTACGCCGGGGTAGCTGCAACGCCTCCATCACCGACTTGATCTCGCCCCCATGCAGTCGCAAGGCTGCGCGCAGGCATTGCGCCTCGAACGCTTCCATCTGCTCGCCCAGCGAAGGCCCGGCAGGTGTCACTTCAATGTTTGGCGAACCCAGCCCCAACGCATGCCGCTCCGCCGCGTTGGCCAGCTCACGCACGTTGCCTGGCCAGTCATGCGATAGCAGCTGCGCCAGCTGTGGACCCGTTAACGGCAAGGCATTACGACCAAGCTTTTCACCTGCGGCACGGGCAAAGTGCTCGAACAGCAGCGGAATGTCTTCGCGCCGCTCCCGCAGCGGCGCCAGGTGCAACTCGGCCACATTCAGGCGATAGGCAAGGTCTTCGCGAAAGCGCCCGGCGCGAGCTTCCTCGAGCAAATCTGGCTTGGTCGCGGCAATGACACGCAAGTCGACGCTGATGCTCTGGTTGGCACCCAGACGCTCCAGCTTCTGCTCCTGGATCACGCGCAACAGCTTGGCCTGTTGCGCCAGTGGCATGCTTTCGATTTCATCGAGAAACACCGTGCCCCCGTTGGCGTACTCCAGCTTGCCGATGCGCTTCCCCTGGGCGCCGGTGAAGGCGCCGCTCTCATGGCCGAACAGCTCGGCCTCGAACAGCGACTCGGGGATGGCCGCGCAGTTGAGTGCGACGAAGGGTTTGCTGGCGCGCGGCCCAAAATCGTGCAGGCAGCGGGCCACGCGCTCCTTGCCACTGCCGGTTTCGCCACGGATCAGCACATTGACCGGCAGGCTGGCCAGCTCCAGTACTTGTCGGCGCAGCTGTTGCAGGCCCTGTGACATGCCCAGCAGCGTGCCTTCCAGGCGGGACTTGAGGTCTGCCTGTTCGTGCAGCCGGCGGTTTTCCAGCACCAGCTGGCGCT
The DNA here is from genome assembly GCF_026898135.2 of Pseudomonas fortuita. Taxonomy (NCBI): domain Bacteria; kingdom Pseudomonadati; phylum Pseudomonadota; class Gammaproteobacteria; order Pseudomonadales; family Pseudomonadaceae; genus Pseudomonas; species Pseudomonas fortuita. The sequence continues at coordinate 5,056,108 of NZ_CP114035.2, read as the reverse complement.
TTTCCAGGGCCCGGCGCAGGCTGCCCAGCAGGTGCTGCGGGGTGAAGGGTTTTTCCAGGAAGTCGTAGGCGCCGCTGCGCATGGCCTCCACTGCCATCGGCACGTCGCCGTGGCCGGTCAGCAAGATGACAGGCAAGTCGGGGTCTTCCGCCTGCAGGCGTTCGAGCAACTGCAGGCCATCCATGCCCGGCATGCGCACATCGCTGATGATTACCCCGGGAAAGTGCTGCGGCAGGTGTGCCAGGCACTCTTCTGCGCGTGCGAACAGTTGCACGCCGAAGCCGGACAGGCTCAGCCATTGCTCGACCGCGGTGCGGATACTGGCTTCGTCATCGACGACGATCACTGAATTCAACATACAGGCTCCAGGTCACGGGGCAGGATAAGGCTCAGGCGTGCGCCACCGGGCAGGTTTTCGGCCTGCAACTGGCCACCGGCCTCGTGGACGATGCCGTAGGAAATGGCCAAGCCCAAGCCCAGTCCTTCGCCCACCGGTTTGGTGGTGAAGAACGGGTCGAAGACCTTGGCCAGGTCGGGCTGGGCAATGCCGCCCCCCGAGTCCAGCACACTCAGGCACCACCGCTCGCCCTCGGGCTCGATGCGCACCTCCAGGCGTTTGTAGCGCTTGTCGGCCATGGCGTCGAGGGCATTGCGCAACAGGTTGATCAGCACTTGCTCCAGGCGGATGGCATCGCCGCGTACCCAGGCCGGGCGCGCCAGGTACAGGGCAACCTCTACCTCCTCAGTGCGAATGCGGGTTTCCAGCAGATGCAGTGCCTGGTCGACAACGGTGGCCAGGTCGAGGCGCTCGCGCAGCCCGACCGGGCTGTTGCGGGCAAAGGTTTTCAGGTGGCTGGTGAGCGCGGCCATGCGCGTCAGCATTTGCTCCAGTGGCTCCAATGCCTGGCGCGCTTCGTCATGGCGGCCATGGTCGAGCAGAAGGCGAAGGGTTTCCAGTTGCATGCGCTGGGTGGTCAGTGGCTGATTGATTTCGTGGGCCATGGCGGCCGACATCTGCCCGAGCGCCGCCAGCTTGGCTGATTGCACCAGGCCTTCTTGAGCAGTGCGCAGTTCGCGGGTGCGCTCCTCGACCTGGCGCTTTAGTTCTTGCCGGCTGCGCTGGCGCAGACGGGCCAGGCGCAGGCGCTGGCTGACGAACAGGGCGGCGAACACCAGGCTCAGCCAGACGGCAGCGGCGCCGAGGGCGGCATTGCGGCCGTCGGCGGCGACCTGCGGTTTGCGCAGCAGGTGCAGGGTCCAGTTTTCGCTTTCCAGTGGCAGGCTTTCCCACAGGTACTCGGCGCTGCCCTCGGGGCCTTGCACGCGGCTGAGGGTACTGTTGGCGGCAAAGCGCGTCAGCACCTGATGCTGCAACGGCACCAGCGGTTGCTTGTCGTACTGGCGTGTTTCGGCCAGTTCGGCACGGTCGGCACCACTGAGCGGCTGCAGCTCGCGGTAACGCCAGCCGTCCTGGTTGGCAATGAAGGTGATGCCGCGGGCGTCGCTTACCAGCAGGATGTCGCTGCCCTGGCGCCACTCGCGTTCAAGTTCGGGGAACTCCAGCTTCACCACCATGGCGCCGAGGAAGCGGCCATGCTCGTCGTTCACCGCGCTGGCGAGGAAGTAGCCCGGCACGCCACTGGTCACGCCCACGGCGTAAAAGCGGCCACTGCCCTGGCTGCGGGTCTGCTTGAAGTAGGGCCTGAAGCCGTAGTTGGAACCGACGTAGCTGCTGGGCAGCCGCCAGTTGCTGGCGGCGATGGCCAGGCCGGTGCGGTCAAGCAGTTCGAGCGTGGAGGAATTTGCGGCGCCGTTGATGCGTTCGAGCTTGCGGTTCAGGGCGTTCTGCACCTGTTCGCTGACAGGGTCGCGCAGGGCGGCGATCAGTTCCGGGTCCAGCGCCAGCACGGCGGGCAGGGCGCGGTAGCGGTCTATCAGGGTGTGCAGGGTATTAGCGTACAGGCCCAACTGCTGGCTGGCACGCCGGGCGTCGTCTTCCATGGCCTGGCGCTTGGCCTGGTGCATGGCCCACCCGGCACTGAGGGCGGTGCCCAGCACGATCAACAGGGTGATCAGCCCCAGACGCAGGGCGCGAAAGGAAAAGGGCATCGGGGCGGATCCGGATGATGGTGATATCGGGGTTGGCCTCTTCGCGGGCTTGCCCGCTCCCACAGGTACTGCACAGGTCCATCGGGCTGTGAGTATCCTGCGGGAGCGGGCAAGCCCGCGAAAGGGCCGGTACAGGCGACCATTCAGTTACAGCAGTTCGAAGCTCTGCTGTTGCACCGCCTGGGAATCCAGCCCGACCTGGACATTGAACTCCCCTGGCTCGGCAACCCGCTGCAGCTGGCCATTGTAGAACTTCAGGTCTTCCTCACTGATGCGGAAGGTCAAGGTGCGTGACTCGCCCGGCTTGAGCATCAGCTTCTGGAAGTTCTTCAGTTCCTTTACCGGGCGGCTCATCGACGCCGACACATCTTGCAGGTACAACTGCACCACGGTCTCGCCGGCTACCTTGCCGGTGTTCGCCACCGTCACCTTGGCCTCCAGTGTGTCCCCGCGCTTCAGGTCCTTGTTCGAAAGCTTCAGGCCCGACAGCTCGAAGCTGCTGTAGCTCAGACCATAGCCGAACGGGTACAGCGGGCCGTTGGGCTCTTCAAAGTACTGCGAGGTGTAGTTGCCCGGTTTGCCAGGGGTGAAGGGCCGACCGATGCGGGTGTGGTTGTAGTACATCGGGATCTGCCCGACCGAGCGCGGGAAGGTGATGGCCAGCTTGCCGGACGGGTTGTAGTCACCGAACAGCACGTCGGCAATGGCATTACCGCCTTCAGTTCCGGCAAACCAGGTTTCGAGAATGGCGTCGGCCTGCTCTCGCTCCCAGCTGATCGACAGCGGCCTGCCGTTCATCAGCACCAGCACCAGCGGTTTGCCGGTGGCCTTGAGGGCTTTGATCAGCTCGCGCTGGCTGGCCGGAATTTCCAGGGTGGTACGGCTGGAAGACTCGTGGGACATACCGCGGGACTCGCCGACCACTGCCACCACCACATCGGATTGCCTGGCCGCCTTGACCGCTTCATCGATCAGCACCGCAGGCGGGCGCGGGTCGTCGACGATTTCCGGGGCGTCGAAGTTGAGGAAGTTCAGGTAATCGAGGATCGCCTTGTCGCCAGTGACGTTGGAGCCTTTGGCGAAGACCAGCTTGGCCTTGCCTTCCACGGCGCGGCGCAGGCCTTCGCGTACGGTCACCGAATGCACCGGTTTACCGTCGGCGGCCCAGCTGCCCATCATGTCGATCGGGGCATCGGCCAGCGGGCCGACCAGGGCGATGGTGCCGGCCTTTTTCAGCGGCAGGGTCTGGTTGCGGTTTTCCAGCAGCACCAGGCTGCGGCGTGCCACGTCGCGCGCAGCTTCGCGGTGCAGGCGGTCGTTGCCGTAATAGTCTTTCAGGTCGGTTTCGGCTTTGCCGATGCGCACGTAGGGGTCCTTGAAAAGGCCCATGTCGTACTTGGCACCGAGCACTTCGCGTACCGCCTGGTCCAGTTCGCGCTGGGTCACTTCGCCGGACTTCAGCAGGCCTGGCAGCTCTTCGCCGTACAGGGTGTCGTTCATGCTCATGTCAATGCCGGCCTTGATCGCCAGCTTGGCGGCTTCACGGCCGTCACGGGCGACGCCGTGGCGGATCAGCTCCTGGATGGCGCCGTGGTCGCTGATGGTCACGCCTTTGAAGCCCCACTCCTTGCGCAGCAGGTCATTCATCAACCAGGTGTTGGAGGTGGCCGGCACACCGTTGATCGAGTTCAGCGCCACCATCACCCCGCCAGCACCGGCGTCAAGTGCGGCGCGGTACGGCGGCAGGTAGTCGTTGTACATTTTCGGCAGGCTCATATCGACCGTGTTGTAGTCGCGCCCGCCTTCCACTGCACCATACAGGGCGAAGTGCTTGACGATGGCCATGATGCTGTCGGGGTTGGCCGGGCTGCTGCCCTGGAACGAGCGCACCATCACCTGGCCGATCTTCGAGGTCAGGTAGGTGTCCTCGCCGAAGCCTTCGCTGGTACGGCCCCAGCGCGGGTCACGGGCGATATCGACCATGGGGGCAAAGGTCATGTCCAGGGCGTCGGCCGAGGCTTCGATGGCGGCAGTGCGGCCGACCTTGGCGACGGCGTCCATGTCCCAGGTGGCGGCCATGCCCAGGCCGATCGGGAAAATGGTGCGTTCGCCGTGAATGGTGTCGTAGGCGAAGAACATCGGGATCTTCAGTCGGCTGCGCATGGCCGCGTCTTGCATGGGGCGGTTTTCGGGTGCGGTGCGCGAGTTGAAGGTACCGCCGATGCGGCCTGCTGCGATTTCCTCGCGGATCTTTTCGTGGGGCATTTCCGGGCCGATGCTGATCAGGCGCAGCTGGCCGATCTTCTCGGCTTCGGTCATCTGGCTGATCAGGTGCTCGATGAACGCCTGCTTGTCCTGCAGGGGCGGGGCGTAGGGGGCGGCAAGAGCCGCCTGACTGGCAAGGCCCATGGCCAGGCCCAGCAAAGACAGTTTCATCATCAATTCCGTTGTGGGGCCTCTGCCGTATCCAGGGTGATACGCGCGCGGCCGGAGTTTTCAGGCGGCTATTGTTGTACGATTTGCAGGCTTAGGTTCCAGCAGCGGATTATGCCTGAATATGTCCCCTGCGGATGAAGCCCCGAGTGCCGGGACAACAACTATAAGAACGCTCAAGAGACCGACGGCATGACCCCCTTCGACGAGTACCATCAACGGCAGATTGCCGAAGCCATTGCGCGTGCCGAACGGCGCACCGATGCCGAACTGGTGACGGTGCTGGCCCGCCGTGCCGACGATTACGCCTATTGGCCGTTGTTCTGGGCCGCCGTGCTGGCGCTGGCGGTACCGGGCCTGTTGCATTGGCTGCTGGGCTGGCCCGGCGTGCGTGGCTTGCTGGTGGCCAACGTGCTGCTGTTCGTCGGCTTGTGCCTGCTGCTACGCAACCCGCGCCTGGCCGGCTGGCTGATCCCCCGTGGCCTGCGTCGCTGGCATGCTTCTCGGCTGGCCCGCCAGCAGTTTCGCGAGCAGAACCTGCAGCGCACCGCAGGCGCCACGGGCGTGCTGATTTTCGTCAGCGAGGCGGAGCGGCATGTGGAGATCCTGGTCGATCGGGGTATCGAACACTGCCTGGATGCTGAAGCCCGCGCGGCCATGGGTGCCCGCCTTGCCGAACAGGTGCGCCAGGGCCAGACGTTGCAGGGCTTTGTCGAGTGCATCGAGGCGTGTGGCGAGCTGCTTGGCCAGCACGTGCCGGCAACCCATGCCCGTAACGAGTTGCCCAACCGGCTGGTGATTCTCGATTGATTCGGATCCGCCTGGCTTGACGCGTCCCTGTGGGAGCGGGTTCACCCGCAATGCTGCCTGGAGGCTACCGACGCATTCGCGGGTAAACCCGCTCCCACAGGGTGTAGAATGCGCTTCCCGCTATTCGAGGCACCGTTTCTCCATGTCCGCCAGTACTTCCGCCCACTCCGCGCCGGATGCGCGCGCTCAGTTTCTCGACCTGCTGAACGCCGCCCTGCACGGCGATACCTTGGTCAAACTGGTGCTGGCACGCCATGTCGGTGCCGACCAGACATTGCAACGGATCATCGCCAAGCCGCTGCAGGTCAAGGGCCAGCCGTGCCTTTCGCTGGTCTACCGCCACCAGACGCGTGACATCACCCGCAACCTGCCGCTGGACCAGGCCCAGGCGCTGGTCGCCGAGCTGCTGCCAGACAGCTTCCGCAACGCCCACCTGTTCGATGCTGACGGCGAAGTGCAGCTGACCTTCAGCAAGAAGGGCAAGCCGATGCTGCAGCGTCACGGCGCACAGGCACCGCGTGATGTCACTGCCAGCAGCGGCCATGACCGCGAGAAGAAGCGTTACCTGGCGTTGTCGCGCCCGTTTTTGCGTGACCTGGGCGTAACCGATGCACAAGGCGCGCTGATTCCGTCGATGTCGCGCAAATGGAAGCAGATCAACAAGTTCATCGAGGTCTTCGACCACGCCCTGGCCAGCGCTCCGGTGCCGGCCGGGCAGGCACTGCGGGTGGCCGACTTTGGCTCGGGCAAGGGTTACCTGACCTTCGCCATGCACGATTACCTGCGCAACAGCCTGGGCCGCGACGCACAGGTAACTGGCGTGGAACTGCGCCAGGACATGGTCGACCTGTGCAACAGCGCTGCCGCACGCCTCGACCACCCGGGCCTGGAGTTTCAGTGCGGTGATGTGCGCAGCGTGGTGCCTGAGGCCATCGAAGTGATGATCGCCCTGCATGCCTGTGACATCGCCACCGACTACGCCATCCATACCGGTATCCGCTGCAACGCCGCGATCATCATGTGCTCGCCGTGCTGCCACAAACAGATCCGCCCGCAACTGCATAGCCCGGGGTTGCTGCAACCCATGCTGCAGTACGGCCTGCACCTGGGCCAGCAGGCCGAAATGCTGACCGACAGCCTGCGCGCGCTGTACCTGGAAGCCTGCGGTTACGAGACCAAGGTGTTCGAATTTATCTCGCTGGAGCACACCAACAAGAACAAGATGATTCTTGCGGTGAAGCGGCCCAAGGCGGCAGATAACGGGGCGTTGCTGGAGAAGATTGGCCAGCTCAAGGCGTTCTATGGGGTGCAGGAGCATTGCCTGGAGACGTTACTGCGGGCGGATGGGTTGCTCTGACGGCTGCACGTCGGACCTGATTGAGGCGCACATTGGGTATGAATCTCCAATCGATGTAGGGAAATTCCTAATCGCACTTTGCGGCGATTTCTTTCATCAACCTTTCTGTAGTGTGGCGTGCACGCTTGTCGAGTGTTTTGGTTGTCAATTGACAACTCTCGAGTGGCGGGCTCACACTGGAGAAAGCTGATGGCGCGCCCCTGTCACGCCAAGAAAGAGGTCGAGCAGGCCTTGAGGCACGCAGAGTCAAAGGGATGGAAAATCGTAGTGGGCGGTGGGCACTGTTGGGGAAAGATGTATTGCCCCCTCAATGATGCCGATTGCCGGTGCGGGGAATACTGCATTGTCAGCGTATGGAGCACGCCGAAGAGTGCTGGCAATTTTGCGCGACAGCTAAAGCGTGTGGTCGACAACTGTTCGGGCAGCCGGAAGGCAGCTCATGCGCCGAATGCTTGGAAGGAGTAATCGCAATGGAGTACGAGTTCACCCTGAAGTATCAATTGGGCGAAAACGAAGATACCGATGTGCTATTGGAGCGTCTGGCTGAAGGCGGGTGTGATGATGCGTTGGTTGGCGTAGGTCAGCCGGGTCGGTTGGCACTGGCATTCATTCGCGAATCTTCCTCTGCCAAAGAGGCTATCGAGAGCGCGCTTGCTGACGTTGGCAAAATTGTTCCGCGGGCTCGCCTGATCGAAGCGACTCCCGATCTCGTGGGGCTTACCGATGTGGCTGAGATCATCGGCATGTCTCGGCAAAACATGCGGAAATTGATGGTGGCGCATTCGGTCAGCTTTCCTGCACCTGTTCACGATGGCAGTACTTCTCTCTGGCACCTTGCCGACATTTTGCTCTGGTTGCAGGAGCGAGGCAGCTACTCGATTGCTCAGGGCACCTTGGAGCTGGCTCGCATAGCGATGGCTGTCAATGTTTCCAGTTCATACAAGCGTGTTTTCGGCGAGTCTGGCTTGGCCCATTGAGCTTGTGCACCGAGCCCACCTCATCTTCGGTTAAGCGGCATCTCAGTAGCTAACGCCGCCAGCCCCAACGGATGCGTACTGGCATCAAAGAAATGCACCTGCGTCCCCGCCAGATTTCCGAATCGATCAATATAGTGTTGCTTCTGGTTGATCACTGAAGCCTCGCTCAATGGCCTTATGGCAATCGACAGATGCTGTGGCCGCGCCTGGCGGATGGCTTCGAGCAGGTGCTGGTCACTGCTGTCCAGATGCTGCCCGAACAGGCATAGCCCTTGGCTTTCCCGGGCCAACTGCCCAAGGCACCAGCTCAGGTAGTCCGAGTTGCGGATGGCGCGCAGTTTTTCGTCGCTGCGGTCTTCGTTGACGAACAGCGGCACCTCTCCGGGGATGTTCACCGCAAAGCCATCGAGCAGCTCGGCGTTGTCGGCGCTGCGTTGGCGTGTGGTGCCGTCAGGCAGCTTGAGCAAGTGCAGGCCGCCATGCAGGTGCAGCACCCGGGTGCCTTCGCTGCGGGTGCGGCGCACATCGAAAAAGCCTTGCTCGTCGAACAGGTTGGCGAAGCCATGCGGAGCGTGTTGTATGGCCCAGGGCAGCAGCAAGTCGTAGTTGCTGGTGTAGATACTGCGGTAGCCGCGCAGGGCCTGGTTGAGGGCTGCCAGGGTGGTGGCTGGCATCAGTGACCACGGCAGGTGCACCGTGCGCACGGCGTGGATCAACCCTTCCTTGATCGAGTAGTAGCGGTTCAGCGGCGCGGTGGAGTTGATGGCCAGCGCGGCGTTGGCGCGCACGGTGGTGTTGAGGGCGCTGAGCACGGGCTCGAACAGTTCTGTGCCCAAGGATTTGAACAGCGCCTGGTCGCTGACCGCCAGGCCTTTCTTGCGGCCGGCGCGTTGCGCTTCCTCGAACAGCGAGAAGTAGCCAAACGGCTTCCACACTGCGCGGCTGGCACCGTTGCCCAGCAGCAGGGCGTCGCAGGGGTGGCGGGCAGCGAGTTCTGGCCAGGGGGTGAGGGTGGCGTCAAGTGCGGGCATGCTGGGGTCCGTTGGGTGGAGCGGAGAACGGGGGCGACTTTAGCATGTCATGCACGGTGTGCGAGGGTTGGTGTCCACGCCAGGGTCTTGTGTTGGCTGCACTGGCCCTGTCGCCGGCAAGCCAGCGCCTACAGGTACGGCACAGCCCATGAGCCTTGCGTCGTACCTGTGGGAGCTGGCTTGCCGGCGATAGGGCCAGTGGTCATAAAACACCTCTTTAGTCGTGCTCGGCAGCCGGCACACTGCGGTTCCGGTTGCGCCACACCCGGTACGCGCGAATCCCGGCCCGTACCGATCCGAACAGCAGCTTGTCTTCCATTTCCCGCGCCATCCCCGAGCGCACCAGCATGCGCAGGAACGTACCCCGGGCGCGTGCGATGGCAAAGAAGATGCCTTGCGCGGCCAGGGTGTCGCGTACTTCACGCAGGGCAGCGATGCCGCTGACGTCGATGTTGGTGACTGCTTCGGCATCGAACAGCACGGCCTTGGGCTGGTCCTGGCTCTGTACCGCCTCGAGCAGGCGCATCTTGAAGTAGTCGGCGTTGAAGAACAGGATCGCGTCGTCGAAGCGGTACACCACCAGCCCTGGCACGGTGCGCGCGTCCTTGAATTTGCGGATGTCGACCTGGCCTTCGGTCCCAGGCAGCCAGCCCAGTACGGCATCGGTGGGCTGGTAGATGCTGTACAGCAGGCGCAGGATCGCCAGGGTGACGGCAAACACGATACCGGGCAGCACGCCCAGACCCAGTACGCCGACCGTGGTCAGCAGACACAGCCAGAACTCGAAGCGGCTAAGACGCCGGATGCTGCCCAGTGACTTGATGTCGATCAGCCCCCAACCGGCCATGAGCAGCACGGCGCCCAGTGCACCCTGCGGGATCCACGCCATGGGCGCGGTGAAGAACAGCAGGATCAGGGCGATCACCAATGCCGCGATGATGCCCACCAGCTGGCTTTTGCCACCGACCATGTCGTTGACTGCCGTACGCGAGTCGGCGCCGCTGATGGCAAAGCCCTGGGAGATGCCGGCCGCCAGGTTGCTGACGCCCAGGGCGACGAACTCGTGGTTGGCGTTGATCGCATAGCCATGCCGGGCGGCAAAGCTGCGCGCTGTCAGCATCGCGCTGCAGAAGCTGACGGTGGCAATACCCAGGGCGTCGCGCAACAGGCTTTTCATTTCCTCCAGGTTGCTGTGCGGCCAGGCCAGCTGCGGGATGCCGGCAGGTACCGGGCCCAGGACGGCAACGCCGAAGCGGTCAAGGCCGAACAGCCCGGCCAGCAGCATGAACAGCGCCACTACCGTGAGGGCTGCAGGCAGGCGCGGGTAGCGCCGCGGCAGCCAGATCAGCAAGCCCAGGGCGGACAGGCCGATGAGCAACGTGACCCAGTGAATTTCCCCCAGGCGCTGGAAGAAATTGATCAGGCTGAGGATGAAACCGTCGCCTTCGATCTTGAACCCTACCACTTTGGACAGCTGCCCCGCGATCAGGCTCAGGCCGATGCCGTTGAGGTAGCCGATCAGGATTGGCCGCGAGAAGAAGCTAGCGATGAAGCCGGCACGGGCAAGGCCGGCAGCAATCAGCATCACGCCGACCAGCACGGTGACGATTACCGACAGTTCAACGATGCGCTGCGGGTCGCCCATGGCCAGCGGAGCCACAGCACCGGCGATCATCGCGCAGGTGGCGGCATCGGGGCCGACCATTAGTTGCCGCGAGCTGCCGACCAGGGCATAGACCATCATGGGCAGAACGCAGGCATACAGGCCGTATTGTGGCGGCAGGCCGACGATTTGCGCATAGGCGATGGCGATGGGGATCTGGATCGCTGCGACCGAGAGCCCGGCCTGCAGGTCGGCATGCAGCCACTCGCGGCGGTAGTGCAGCAGGTTGGCAAGGCCCGGTAGCCAGCGGGAAAGAAACATGCGTCATCCTTTCGAAATGTTTCACGAATCCATTGAGCATATGCGCCACAAGCCGTTTCGCGTGCACGCGTATACATCCGCAGGGCATTGAAGCGGATCAGCAGGCAAATGGCCATGGGCCAGGTCAACGTGGGGGCAGAAACGAAAAAAGGAGCCAAGGCTCCTTTTGACTGCTATGACGTTGCTGGAACGTCATGCTGGAATGCAATGTGGAGCGGGTAGAGGGAATCGAACCCTCAACTAAAGCTTGGGAAGCTTTCGTTTTGCCACTAAACTATACCCGCGTCTGCGCAGCACTTTTTACCAGAACCCTCCAAGAATTAGAAGCCCAAGTTATAAAAAAAGCTTGTCGGCACCCCATGGCTTGCGGGATCAGCTACAGAGTGCCGAGGCGCTCAGATGGCCAACGCATGCTGCCCCTGCTGAACCTGCCGGTAGTGTTGACGAGGCTCACGCACAGTCGGCTTGAGGAAGCCCAGCAGGGCGCTACGGGTATTTTCGCAGGCGGTCTTGTTTTCCATGTCGAGGAAATGCCCCGCGTCGTGGATCACGCTGAACTGGCTTCTGCCCACATGCTTGCCGAACTGCCGGGCATCTTCGGCCGTGGTGTATTCGTCGCGGTCGCCGTTGACGAAAAGTACCGGGATGTCGATATTCCGCGCACCCTCCAGCGCTCGTCCCAGGTCGTGTTGCAGTACCTGGTTGATGTGAAAGTGCATCTGCGCGTACTCGTGGCTGTCCAGGCTGCTGACGTGCCGGTAGTTGAAGCGCTTGAACAGTGACGGCAAGTGCTTGCCGATGGTGTCGTTTACCAGGTTGCCGACCTGATACCGGTCGCAGGCGGCCAGGTACTGGCAGCCACGGTCCAGATAGTCGCGCATCGGCTCGTTGATCACCGGCGAGAACGAACTCACCACTGCCTTCTTCACGTTCCGCGGCTGGTGCGCCAGCGCCAGCAGCGTGCTTGCGCCACCCCACGAGAACGACATTACATGGTCTGCCTGAAAGTGCTCTATCAGCTCCAGGAGGATATGCGACTCGGTCTCCTTGCTGATCAGGCGCTCCTGACGGTTATGCGGCTTGGACTTGCCGGCATATGGCTGGTCGAACAGTACTACATTGAACTGCGGGTGCAGGTTACGTACCGTCTGGGCGAACGAGGCGGTGGTGGCCAGCGAGCCATTGATCAGGATGATCGTATTCTCGGCCGCATCCGCGCGATAGAACTCCGTGTAAACCCGATACTGACCTTGGATATCAAGTACAGCGATTTCTGGCCTCATGTCATCGACTCCTGGCGCAAAAAGGGTATTCGCGTCACCTAGGGTGCACGTTCTTTATGACAGGTAGGCATTTGCCTGAAGAGAAACCGGGGGGCCCTGTGTCGATCCTTGGCACGTGCGTCGACGGTATTGTTTTTGGCGGGCAATTTGCCGTGCCCCAAGGCATCAAGGCTTTGGGTAGCCGGCAAAAAGTGTCTTCGACTGCAAGCGTGACTTGGTAGTCACATGCAGACTGACGATTTGGATTCAAGCAGTGGGTCGCGGATCGCGCAAGTGCCGTTCGGGGGGAAATGTGACTTTTGTCGCTCAGTGGTCGTATGACGACCCTGCACTGTCTGTGCCGGCCTATACAGTGGCTATCTCTGCCGCCGTCAGCTCCCGGAAGTCCCCCGGCGCCAATCCCGGGTCCAGGCGGATCGCTCCCATGCTCTCCCGGTGCAACATCACCACCTTGTTGTCGAAGAACCCGAACATGCGTTTGACCTGGTGATAGCGCCCTTCGACGATCGCCAGCCGAGCCCGGCGCGGGCCGAGGATATCCAGCTGGGCGGGCTGGGTAGTCAGGTTCTCGAAGGCAAAGTAGAAGCCCTCACGGAACCTGGCCACATAGTGCTCGCCAATTTCGTTTTCGGTTTCCACCAGATAATGCTTTGGCAGCTTGGTGGCAGGCTGGGTCAGGCGCCGAGACCATTGGCCATCGTTGGTCAGGAGCATCAACCCGGTGGTGTTGAAATCCAGGCGCCCGGCAATGTGCAGGTCATCACGCAGTGCTGTGGGCAGCAGGTCGAGCACGGTGGGGTGTTGCGGGTCCTGGGTGGCGCTGACGCAACCCTGTGGCTTGTGCAGCATCAGGTAACGCGCGGGGCGGCCCGCCTGGAGCAATTGCTCGTCCAGCTCGACACGGTTGAATTCACGCACCTCGGTCAGCGGGTCGCTGACTACTCGGCCATCCAGGCGCACACGGCGTTGCGCCAGCATCAGGCGAACTTGCTGGCGGTTGTGGCAGGGGAGGTTGGCGAGGAAACGGTCGAGGCGCATTGGAGCAGGTCAGTGGGGACTAGTGGAGCGCAGTTGTGCCTCAACGGCGGCGCAGCGCGGGCACAGGCAGGCTTTGTCCCGCAACTCGGCGGGCAGGGCCTGCAGCACGGCCGGATCGATACTTACGCTATAGCACCAGCAAGCCTGGGTGGCCCGACGCGGGTCGGCCAGGCTGCATTGGTTCAGGGCTCCGCAAGCGGGGCAGTGTTGGCTGTCATTCATGGCGGGTTTCACTGCAGACGCGGTTGCGGCCGGCCTGCTTGGCACGATAAAGCGCACGATCGGCGCGGGTCAGCAGGGCGTGCAGGGTATCCCCTGGCTGCAGGCTGCTCAGGCCGATGCTGATAGTCAGGCGCAGCGGCTGTTCTTCGTAGCTGAAGGTCAACTGTTCGGCACGGCGGCGGATCTTTTCCGCCACCTCGATGGCCTGTCGGCCTTCGGCTTCACGCAGCAGCACGATGAATTCCTCACCGCCCCAGCGGCACAGTATATCTGACTGGCGCAGGCTGCCTTGCAGTACATTGGCGAATTGGCGCAGCACTTCGTCGCCTGCCAGGTGGCCATGGGTGTCGTTCAGCGCCTTGAAGTGGTCCAGGTCGATCAGCAATGCCACCAGCGGCCCACTGTCGCGCTGGGCTTCGTGCAGGGCTTGGGCGGCGAGCAGGTCGAAGCTGCGCCGGTTGGGCAGGCCGGTGAGGCTGTCGAGGGTAGCCAGGGCTTCGGTGCTGGCCTGGTGACGGCGGACCATGGCATGCACCAGCGCCAGGACCACCAGCGTAATCATCGCGCAGATGGCCAGGTTCAGGTACAGAGAGTGGCGGATGCGGTCGAGGGCGCCGGTTTCGCGCTTGTCCACCAACAGGTACCAGTCCAGTTCGGGCAGGTGGCGCACATTCAGGAAGTGGCTGTGGTTGTCGCTGTCGCGGTATTCGTGGCTGCCTTCACCGGGCACCAACTGCTCGGCCAGTACGTCGTTCAGTTCGGGGTTGTCGCTGAGCGGCTGGCCGACCCGCAGACCATGCGGGCCACCTTCCGAGCCGGTCATCAACACCCTGCCCTTGGCGTCGGTGAACACCACCGAACGCTGGTAGCGGCGTTGATACTGGTCGATCAGCTTGACTACCGACGATACGCTCAGCCCGACGCCGGCGGCACCGATGAAGCGGTGCTGGTAGTCGTGCACCTGGTAGTTGATGAAGACCGCCAGGCTGTCCTGGTTGGCCATGTCCAGATCGACGTTGATCTCATAGGGGGCTTTGAGGTCACGCAGGCGGAAATACCAGGCATCTCGCCAGGTGCCTGGTTCGACGTGCTTCAGCACGCCTTTGGCCTGGTAATAAGTGAGGGTGCGGTCAGACACGAAAAAGGATGTGGAAGTGTCCTGCTTGCCCATGACTTCGCCAAGGTAGCGCGTCATGCGCTCGGTATCCTGCTCGCCGGACAGCACCCAGTCGCGCAGGAAGGTGTCCTGGGCCATCATCGAGGCGATCAGCACCGGACGGATAAGGTCCTTCTGGATTTCCGAGTAGACCGTGTCGGAAGTCAGCGGCAGTTCGGTATTGATGATGCCGTCGCGAATGGCGCTGCGCGAGGCGAAGTAGCTGAGCAGTGAAGTGGCGAGGAAGCCGCAGGCCAGTAGCACCAGCAGGGTAAAGATCAGCGAGCGCTGCGAAAACAGAGCGGAACGTAACGGCATGATCTTCCCGTGATGTGTGCCAGGGCGCCCATTCTAGTGAGATGGCCGGCAAATGACTGCAAGTTTTTTGGGGTTATCGCACCTGTATCAAATTATTGCATAAACGGCACTGCACCTCGGCTTCGCGGTCTTATTCAGTGTCGATGAACGCGTTATGCATCGATGCTCGCCAGCGCCGCTGTTCGGGCACTCCAGCGGTCCAGGAGGCCGCCATGTACTCTCGAATCCTGTTGATCGCCCTCTTGGGGCTGATGACTTCTGCCTGCGCCCCGTACTACGAGAGCGGGGGCTATTATCGCTCGGATTACTACTCTACCGACCGCTACGTGTCGCCAGGGTACTACCGCTATGACCGTTACTACGTGGCGCCGCAACCGCGCTATTACTACCAGCCGGCACCGCGTTATTACTATCGGTCGGCGCCCGCGCCGCAATACCGGCCGTATCCGCAGCCGGGTGTGAACCAGTGGCACGGCAACCCGCGCTATGACTATGGCAACCGCAATCGGCAGGACTACAGGCAGGATCGGGACCGGCATGATTATCGTGATGGCAGCCAGCGCTACCAGCACGGCGACTGGCACTCCAATGGGCAGGGTAATGATGGCGGACGCCGGGATGGCCGACCTGGGCAAGGGCGAGGCGGAAACTGGCAGCGTTAGTTGAATGAACGCTGCCCCAGATCCTTGAAGTCAACTCAGATCCGCCAATGGATGCCGCCCCTCCCACGCCTTGGAAAAATGCGCCTCGACCACCGCCGCCGGTACCTGAGCCACATCCGGCCAGTGCCAGCGGGGGTGGTTGTCCTTGTCCAGCAAGCGGGCTCGCACGCCTTCGCTGAATTCCGGGTGGCGGCAGCAATTCAGGCTCATGCAGTATTCCATCTGGAACACTTGCGCCAAAGACAGGTGCTGCGCCCGGCGAATCTGTTCCCACACCAGGTGCGCGGTCAGCGGGCAGCCGTCGTGCAGCCGCTGGCCTGCTTCTGCAAGCAGTGGGTCGTCATGGTGCTTGAGCCCCTCCAACGCCCGCCAGGCCGCTGCAGCATCGGCCACATCCAGCAACGCATCGATCACCTGCCGCCGTGGCAGCCACTGGGCTTCGGGCAGCTCGGCGCAGGCGCGGTGCTGTTCGGCCTTGAGCAGGCTGTTCAATTGCAGGGCGGTCTGCTCCTGCCAGTTCAGTTGCAGCAGCTCTTCGATCAGTGCCTCTTGCTGGTGCTCCCCAAAAAAGCGGTCCGCCAGGCCCAGATCGAGGGCGTCGCGTGCATTGATCGGCGCTCCGGTCAGCCCCAGAAACAAGCCCAGCTTGCCCGGCAGCCGGGCGAGGAACCAACTGGCACCCACGTCGGGGTACAGGCCGATACTGATTTCCGGCATCGCCAACCGGCTACTGGGTGTGACAATGCGTACATTGGCGCCCTGCAGCAGCCCCATGCCGCCGCCCAGCACATGCCCATGGCCCCAGCACAGCAGCGGCTTGGGGTAGGTGTGCAGGGTGTAATCCAGGCGGTATTCGGCGGCGAAGAACGTGGCGGCCAAGGGCGGCACGCTGCCGGGGTGCTCACGGCAAGCCTGCACCAGTGCCCGCACATCGCCCCCGGAGCAGAATGCTTTGCTGCCGTTACCGCGCAGCAGCACGCAGACGACCCCAGGGTCGCGCGCCCAGTCATGCAGTTGTTCGCCCAGCACCTCGATCATGGGCAGGTTCAAGGCATTGAGCGCCTTGGGCGCATCCAGGGTTGCGATGCCGATGCGGGCGCCGTCGGCGCCGGTGAGTACCTCACAATGAATGGCCATGGACTACCTCGCTCAGTCATCGCACAAGTATGGCCTGCCTGCCCGAACATGCCGGTCGTCGGTCGGATCGTTTGACAAGCGGGATGGGCTTACCTAGTGTCGCGCCATTGTTTACGGATGCCCCCATGACTGACGACGATCGCATCAAACTCGAACCCAGCTGGAAAGCCGCACTGCGCGCTGAATTCGACCAGCCCTACATGCATCAACTGCGCGAGTTCCTGCGCAGCGAGCGGGCCGCCGGGAAGGAAATCTACCCGCCAGGGCCGCTGATCTTCAATGCGCTCAACTCGACACCGCTGGATCAGGTGAAGGTGGTCATACTCGGCCAGGACCCCTATCACGGGCCGGGCCAGGCGCACGGCCTGTGTTTCTCGGTGCAGCCGGGCGTGGCCACGCCGCCGTCGCTGGTCAATATCTACAAGGAATTGCAGCGCGACCTGAACATCCCGATCGCCAGCCACGGCTACCTGCAGAGCTGGGCCGAGCAGGGCGTCCTGCTGCTCAACACCACCATGACTGTGGAGCGTGCCAATGCCGCGTCGCATGCCAAGAAGGGTTGGGAGTTGTTTACCGATCGGGTGATCCAGGTGGTCAGCGAGCAGTGCCCGAACGTGGTGTTCCTGTTGTGGGGGGCGCATGCGCAAAGCAAGCAGAAGCTGATCGACGGGACCAAGCACCTGGTGCTGAAGTCGGTGCATCCGTCGCCGTTGTCCGCTTACCGCGGGTTTCTGGGGTGTGGGCATTTCAGCCGGGCCAACAGCTTCCTGGAGCAGCGGGGGCTTGTGCCCATTGACTGGGCACTGCCCCCGTTGTGAAAAACCCAGTGGGGTACGTGATTGCTCAGGGGGTCATGCTGATACGTGGCTCGCCGCTTTGGCCAATTGCAACACCCCGCGCATGGTTCTGGCGCACATACGCAACCAAGGCCTCCACGTCGGAGATGCCAGCGTCCTGACGTTGCCTTCCTTCCTTGAGCGTGGTCAAACCACCGCCACCATCGGCCAGGAACAGATTGCTGACCACCCGGTAATAGGTCGATGGTTCAACGCGTTTACCGTCGAGACGTACACTTTCCTCGACAACCCGGCTGCCAGCCGGCCGTGATCCATCCCATTCATAATGGAAACCTTTGGATACTTGCAGTGGATTGAAATTGCCCCTGTTCCATTGAAGGTTGAGCAGTTCAATGATCTGCTTGCCTGTCAGCTCCTGAACCACCAGTGGGTTATCGAACGGTTGTACGGCGAATAACTGTTCGTAGGTCAGGTCACTGTTGGCAGGCTGTATAAGATCACTTCGCAACCCACCCAGATTGAGGAAGGCAATCTGTGTCTGAAATGCCTGGGTCATGGCCAGTTGGGCATCCGTGACGAAGTTCCCCAAGGTGGTTTCACCGGCGGCATTTACTTTGCGGTTAAGCTCTGCTGTGGCGATGCGGCCTATGGGTTCGAGCAATTTTTCCCCGGAGCGGTGACGCACTTCTTCCAGCAAGCTGGTCAACTTGGCATTCGGCACGTAAGCCTGCGGATCTACCGGAAGATTGCGGGCGGTGATGGTTTTGACGTTATGGGTTCCTGGCGTTACCTCCAACTTCAACTGGGTCATGAAGTGGCCGTATTTGCCAGCCTGGGTAATGCTCAGGTCACCGACCTTGCATTGATAGCTGGCATGCGAATGGCCGCTGATCACGGCATCTACTGCGGGATCCAGCCGTTTCGCCACGTTTACGATTGCGCCATCCAGCTGGCTGCAATCCTGCTTGTCGAACGGCTCGGAGGTATGTCCCCCCTGGTGCATGACTGCAATGATTGCATTGACGCCTTTGGCTTTCAGCTCCGGAATCACTTCATTGATGGCGTGCGCTTCATCCGTGGCTTTGAGCCCTGTGAATGCTCTCGCCGAAACCACTTTTTCCATGTTCCGCGGCACTGCACCGACAAACGCTATCTTGACGCCTTTTACCTCCTGGATATGGTAGGCCGGCAGCAAGCGTTTGCCCGTCGTGGTATCGATCAGGTTGGAGGCTATGTAAGGGAAGCCACTTCCTGGAAAGGTGCCGCGGAACTTGCACGCCTTTTCCGGGCGCGTTGATTCGCATCCTCCGTGAATCTGGCGGAGGAACTCCGCCTTGCCGGCATCCAGTTCGTGGTTCCCGGATGAGCTGACAATCATGCCCATCGAGTTCAGGGCCTCAAGCACTGGCTCGTCAGCCCAGAGCGCTGAAGTTGCGGGGCTGCCCCCTATCAGGTCGCCCGCCCCAATGAACAGCAGTTCGGGGTCTTGCTTTCGCAGTTCATCGAGCATGGCGCCGAGTGTGGCAATGCCGCCATAAGTCAGGCGGGTAACGCCCTGCGCGCTGGGGTAGTCTTGAGGGTTGGGTTCCATGTAACCATGAAGATCATTGATGGCGACCACGTTGATCTGGACGGGTGCAGGTGACTCTGCGGCAAGACTGCCTCCACTGAAGGCAAGGCAAGCCCAGGCAATGGCCGAGCGACAGTTGCAAGAAAGACGGACCTTCATCATTACCTCTTGAGTGCCGGGAAGTGTGTGGGTTTGCCGCCGATGAGGGCAGCAAACCGACTCTATTCACCCAGGCACTGGGCAAGTGGTAACTATCTATTTTCAGGGGGCTTGCAGCGCGATTACCTGTTATCCCACAAGCGGAAAAGCGGTTCTGCGAGAAACAACACCAAGATCAACCGCATCACCTGCAGCGCCGTCACCAGCGGCACTGACAATTGCAACGTTTCGGCCGTGAGGCTCATTTCGGCGATACCTCCAGGCATCATGCCCAGGGTAAGCGAACGAAGGTCCAGCGCTGTCATCTCACTCAACACCCACGCGGCACTGCCGGCAATGGCCATGCACAGTGCCGTGGCCAGCAGCGTGCGGGCCAGAAACGACGGGGCCCGGCGGAAGAATGCGCGGTTGAAGTGACAGGCCAGGCCGCTGCCGATCAGCCACTGGCCGATCTGGCTGGCGCCATTGGGCAGGGCGATCTGCAGGTTACCGGCCAGGCTGACGGTGGCCGCCACCAGTAATGGCCCGAACAGCCAGGGGTTGGGTTGGCGCAACCGTTGCCAGAGGAATGCTACGGCGATGCCGAGCGGAGTGATCACCCCCAGCCAGCCCCAGCTGACGCTACCGGCGTGATTGAGCGGCACCCCGTCACCCAGCAGAAACTTGAACAGCGCGGGCACGCACAGCACCACCGCCAGTACCCGCAGGCTCTGCGCCGCCGCCACCTGGCTGAGCACTGCACCGTTACGGGCCCCCAGGTTGACCATCTCACCCGAGCCTCCAGGCATGCTGGCGAAGAATGCCGTGGCGCGGTCTTCACCGGTGCGCCGTAGCAGCCACACGCTGATTACGCTGGACAGGGTGGTGAACAGGGCGCCGAAGAGGATCAGCGCAAAATGGCTGCCCACCTGTTCGATCACCGCTGGCGTAAAGTGCAGGCCAATGCCGATGCCGATGATGCACTGCCCGCATTTGCGGCCGTTGGGAATCTCCGGCAGTTGCCAAGGTGTCAGGCAGCGCACCAGTATGATCGCCAGCAGCGAACCCACCATCCATGGCAAAGGCCAGCCGACCTTGCTGGCGAGGTAACCGCCAGCAAGGCCGACCAGCCCGGTTGCGACAAACAGCGGCAACGGTCGATCAGGCATCGGCCAGGGCCCGACGCTGCAGGCTGCGTTTGCGCCAGATGCGCAGCAGCGGCAGGGTAAGCATCAACACCACCAGCGCCCATACGCCCATGCTGATCGGGCTCGACCAGAGGATGCCCAGTTCACCGTTGGAGATCGACAGTGCGCGGCGCAGGTTCTGCTCCATCAGCCCGCCCAGGATGAAGCCGAGCAGGATCGGCGACAGCGGGAAGTCCAGCTTGCGCAGGATGTAACCCATGATGCCGATGCCGACCATCAGGAACAGGTCGAAGGTGGTGGCATGCACGGCGTATACGCCGATGGCCGTGATGATGGCGATCACCGGCACCAGCGCCCAGTTCGGCACGGCGAGGATACGGGTGAAGATGCGGATCATCGGAATGTTGAGGATCACCAGCATGATGTTGGCGATGAACAGCGAAGCGATCAGGCCCCAGACAATGTCCGGCTGCTGTTCGAACAGCATTGGGCCGGGGGTGATGTTGTACAGGGTCAGGGCGCCGATCATCACTGCGGTAGTGCCAGAGCCAGGTACCCCCAGGGTCAGCATCGGGACCAGCGCGCCACAGCAGGACGCGCCGATGGCGGTTTCCGGGGCTGCCAGGCCACGGGCATCGCCCTTGCCGAACTTGCCGCTTTCCCCAGCCAGGCGTTTCTCGGTCATGTAGGCCACGGCGCTCGCCAGCGTTGCACCGGCGCCAGGCAGAACGCCCATGATGAAACCGAGCAGGCCGCAGCGGATGTTGACCACAAATACCGAAGCCGCTTCCTTGAAGTTGAACAGCATGCGCCCGGTCGCTTTTACCGCCTGGTGACCATGGTGGGTCTTTTCCAGCAGCAACAGGATTTCACTGATGGAGAACAGGCCCAGCACCAGCACCACGAACTGGATACCGTCGGCCAGGTGCACGCTGTCACCGGTGAAGCGGTAAACGCCGCTGTTGGCATCGATGCCCACGGCCGACAGGAACAGGCCGATCAGGGCGGCAATGAAGGTTTTCAACGGTTTGTCACCCGCCATGCCGCCCAGGGCGACAATGGCGAACACCATCAGTACGAAGTATTCCGCCGGCCCGAAGGCGATGGCCCATTTCGCCAGCAGCGGGGCGAACAGCACCATGCCGCAGGTGGCGATGAAGGCGCCGATGAACGAGCTCCAGGCCGACAGCGACAGGGCAACGCCTGCCAGGCCTTGGCGAGCCATCGGGTAGCCGTCCAGGGTGGTCATCACGGTCGAGGCTTCGCCCGGGATGTTCAGCAGGATCGAGCTGATACGTCCGCCGTATTCGCAGCCCAGGTACACCGCGGCCAGCAGGATCAGCGCCGACTCTGGCGGCAGGCCCAGGGCGAAGGCGATGGGGATCAGCAGGGCCACGCCGTTGATCGGGCCCAGGCCCGGCAGCAGGCCGACCACAGTGCCGATCAGGGTGCCGGAGAGGGCGGTGACCAGGTTGTAAGGGGACAGGGCAACGCCGAAGCCCTGGCCCAGGTAGCTCAAGGTATCCATGTGTCAGTTCTCCAGTACGCTGAGCAGGCCAAGGGGCAGGGGCACGTCCATCACGCGGTCGAACAGCCAGTAGAGAAGCAGGCTCATGCCGGCTACCACGATGGCGCTCTGCAGCCAGCGGCCGCCATACAACCGGGCCATGGGCAGGCCGACCAGGATGGCGCTGAGGATGAAGCCCAGGGCTTCGAAGGTGGCCGCGAAGACGATCAGCAGGCCTACGCAGGCGGTGATCTTGGTCAGGGTTTCGCGGTCCAGTTCCGGTTCGTCGTCCTTGCGCACAATGGGCGTGGGGCGGAACACCAGGTACAAGAGGCCCAGGCTCATGAGGCCAAGCATCAGCAGTGGGTAGGCGCGCGGGCCTACCGGTTCATAGGAAAACGCCGCCTGGTAGGGCCAGGCCATCACGGCCAGGGCGGCGCACACCGCCAGCAGGGCCAGGGCGAAGATGCGTTGCAGGATCATTGGGGAATCCTCGTTGGGATTGCTCAAGTGAGATGCAAGTCCTGTAGGAGCGGCCTTGTGTCGCGATGGGCCGCACAGCGGCCCCTGGCACAGCCGATACGATGCTTCGGGCACATCGCATCGGCAGGTTTAGCGGCCGCTTCGCGCCCGATCGCGACACAAGGCCGCTCCCACAGGGGTGGTGGTGAATCCGACAGGCTTACTGGATCAGGCCAAATTCCCTGGCCAGTGCCTTGTAGTCGGCCACTTGCTTCTTCACGTAGCCGTCCAGCTCTTCGCCGGTCATGGCGAACGGGAACAGCTCGCGCTGGTCACGCAGCTTGGCGAAGTCTTCCGAAGCCAGCATCTTGTCGAACGAAGCCTTCCACCAGGCATAGTCCTCGTCGCTCACCTTTGGCCCAAGGTAGAAGCCGCGCACTACCGGCCAGACGATGTCGTAGCCTTGCTCCTTGGCGGTGGGGATGTCTTTCATCTCGGGCTCGTCCAGGCGGTTTTGCGAAAACACTGCAAGGATGCGCATGTTGCCGCTCTGAATGTGCGGCATGGAGTCGGAAATGTCGGTAGAGCCGACCTGGATGTGACCGCCCAGCAGCGCCGTGGCAATTTCGCCACCGCCTTCCAGGGCCACGTAGCGCAGGTCACGCGGGTTGATGCCGGCAGCCTTGGCGATCAAGGCAGTCTGCATCCAGTCCTGGCTGCCGACGGTGCCGCCAGAGCCGATCACCACCTTGCTCGGGTCTTTTTTCAATGCCGCGACCAGGTCGTCGAGGGTCTTGTAGGGCGAGTCGCTTTTCACGGCGATGGCGCCGTAGCTGGTGCCGACAGCCGCCAGCCACTTCACTGCGTTTTCGTCGAAGCGGCCGAACTTGCCTTGGGCCAGGTTCAGTAGTGAGCCGCTCGACCAGGCCACCAGGGTACCGGCATCGGCCGGGCGTTGGGCGACCACGGCGTTGTAGGCCACCGCGCCAACACCGCCGGGCATGTAGGTGACGCGCATGGGTTTGCTGAGGATCTTTTCCTGCACCAGGGCGCTTTGCACCAGCTTGCAGGTCAGGTCGAAGCCACCGCCCGGCGAGGCGGGGGCGATGCATTCAGGGCGTTTCGGTTCGGCGGCCAGAGCGTTGCCGGCCAACAGCAGGCAGCCGGTAGCGAGAACGAGGCGGCGCAGTGAAAAGGTCATCGTCTATCTCCGTGAGCGTTGTTGTTATTGGATTACCGCTATGGGGTTACCACAGCGCCACGCTGTAGCTGACCAACAGCCTCACTTCGTCCGCGTCGCGGGCGAAGTTGGAGCGGAAGGTGGCGTTGCGCAGGCGCACGGCGACGTTCTTCAACGGGCCGCTTTGTACCACGTACTTCAGTTCGGTGTTGCGTTCCCACTCTTTGCCTTCACCACCGGTCGCGCGGCTGACATTGTCACCGCTGATGTAGCGGGTCATGAAGGTCAGGCCGGGTACGCCGAGCGCGGCAAAGTTGTAGTCGTAACGCGCCTGCCAGGAACGCTCGTCGGCACCGGCGAAGTCGTTGATCTGGACGAAGTTGACCAGGTATGGGTCGGCGCCATCGACATACGGGAAGGCGCTGTCGCCCGACAGCTGCTGCCAGGCAGCGCTGACCTTGTGCCCGCCCAGGGCGTAGCTGAGCATGCCGTTGATGGTGGTGTTGTCGATGTTGCCGGCCTTGGCGGCGCCAGCATCGTCGCTCACCGCCAGGCGCAGGTCGGCACCGAAGGTGCCCGGGCCCCAGGGTTGGGTGGCGACCATGCCGATAAAGTGCTGGCGGTAGATATCGTCGAGCTGGGCGAAGTGGTAGCTGCCGGTGATGCGGTCGGTGAACTGGTAGTCCAGGCCGCCCAGGGTCAGGTTGTCGGCGCTGAAGGTGCCACCGAAGCGGCCATTCTTGTTGTTCAGCGCCAGGTCTTCCCAGTTGGTGTCGTTGCGGTCCTTGGCCTTGTCCAGGCGCCCGCCGGTGAAGGTCAGGCCCTTGATTTCCCTGGACGTGAGCAGGCCGCCTTCGAAGGTTTGCGGCAGGATGCGCCCGTCGTTGGGCTGCAGAGTCGGCAGTTCAGGGATCAGGGTGCCGATTTTCAGCTCGGTCTGGGAGAGCTTTACTTTGCCGGTCAGGCCCAGTTTGGAGTATTCGTCGGCGGCCTTGCCGTCATCGTGGGTCGGCAGCAGGCCGGTATCGGTGCGGTCGGGGCTGGAGTCGAGCTTGACGCCGAGCATGCCCAATGCGTCCAGGCCAAAGCCTACGGTGCCATCGGTATAGCCGGACTCAAAATTGAGGATGAAGCCCTGGGCCCACTCGTCGCGCTTGGATTGTTGCGCGCTGGTACCGTCGCGAAAGTCGCGGTTGAAGTACATGTTGCGGGTTTCGAAGGTGGCCGTGCTGTCTTCGAAGAAGGCGGCCTGGCTCATCGGGGCGACACCGGCAAGCGCGAGGGCGCTGGCGATGGCTGAGGGGCGTGCGGCAAAGGAACGGGTAGGCGTGAACGCCTGCGGCTGCGATGACAGCATCGTCGATGACTCCGTTTATTGTTCTTATTTGTTGCACCTTGCTGGTGCTTTTTTCGGCGCGAGGAGCGACCGTGGTGCGATGCTAGGCAACGAACCTTTCGCTAACCTTTCAGTGAGAAAGGTTTGTTACAAGGGGCTTCACAGGCCTGAGGACAGCGGTACACTCCGCGCCACCGCCCCACCCGAGCAGGGAGAAACCGATGCGTGTGCTGCTGGTCGAAGACCACCTGCAACTGGCCGAAAGCGTGGCCCAGGCCTTGAAAAGCCACGGCCTGACCGTGGATGTGCTGCATGACGGCGTGGCTGCCGACCTGGCTCTGGCCAGTGAGGAGTACGCCGTGGTTGTGCTGGATGTCGGCTTGCCGCGCATGGATGGCTTCGAGGTGCTGGCGCGCCTGCGTGGCCGTGGCAAGACCGTGCCGGTGCTGATGCTGACGGCACGCAGTGACGTCAAGGACCGGGTCCATGGCCTTAACCTGGGCGCCGACGACTACCTGGCCAAACCGTTCGAGTTGACCGAGCTGGAAGCACGGGTCAAGGCCCTGCTGCGCCGCAGTGTGCTCGGTGGCGAGCGTCAGCAACGCTGCGGGCCGCTGGTTTACGACCTGGATACCCGGCGCTTCACCCTCGGTGACGACAACCTGACCCTGACCTCGCGTGAGCAAAGCGTGCTGGAAGCGCTGATCGCCCGCCCGGGCCGGGTGATGAGCAAGGAGCAGTTGGCGGCGCAGGTGTTTGGCCTGGACGAAGAGGCCAGCCCCGACGCCATCGAGATCTACATCCACCGCTTGCGCAAGAAGCTCGACGGCCACCCGGTGGCCATCGTCACCTTCCGCGGCCTGGGCTACCTGCTAGAGCACCGCGATGCGTGACAACGGCAGCCTGCGCGGGCGCTTGCTGGGTAATCTGGCGCTGCTGCTGGTAGTGCTGATGCTGGCCAGCGGCCTGAGCGCTTACTGGAATGGCCGCGAGGCCGCCGACACTGCCTACGACCGCACCCTGCTGGCCTCGGCGCGGACCATCGCCGCCGGCCTGTCGCAGCGTGACGGTTCGCTGAGCGCGGATGTGCCCTACGTGGCGCTGGACACCTTCGCCTACGACAGTGCCGGGCGTATCTACTACCAGGTACTAGACATCAAGCAGCGGCTGATTTCCGGCTATGAGAACCTGCCGCCGCCGCCGCCAGGCACCCCACGCACCGATGACTACCCGGCCCTGGCACGGTTCTACAACGCCACCTACCTTGGCCAGGATGTACGGGTGGTCAGCCTGCTGAAGGCAGTGAGCGAGCCCAACATGAACGGCATGGCGGAGATCCGCGTAGCCGAAACCGAGGAAGCGCGGGTGCGCATGGCCCGTGGGCTGATGGCCGATACCCTGCTGCGTTTGGGCATGCTGGCGCTGGGCGCGCTGGTGATGGTGTGGTTTGCCGTGAGCGCGGCGTTGCGGCCGCTGGAGCGCCTGCGCACGGCGGTGGAGGAGCGCCAACCGGATGATTTGCGGGCCTTGCCGGTGGTGCAGGTGCAGCGCGAGCTGAGCCCGTTGGTGCGAGCCTTGAACCACTTTACCGAGCGCTTGCGCGGCCAGTTCGAGCGCCAGGCGCAGTTCATCGCCGACGCCGCCCATGAACTGCGTACGCCGCTGGCAGCTCTGAAGGCGCGGGTCGAGTTGGGGTTGCGCTCGTCCGAGCCGCAGGAGTGGCGGCAGACCTTGGAATCTGCCGCCCAGGGCACCGACAAGCTGACCCACCTCGCCAACCAGCTGTTGTCATTGGCGCGGGTCGAGAACGGTGCACGGGCAATTGCCGAAGGCGGTGCGCATCGCCTGGACCTGAGCCAACTGGCCCGTGAGCTGGGTATGGCCATGGCGCCCCTGGCGCACAAGCGCGGGGTGGCGCTGGCCCTGGAGGCCGAGGCCCCCGTATGGCTCAAGGGTGAACCGACGCTGCTCAACGAGCTGTTGAGCAACCTGGTGGACAATGCCCTGGCGCATACGCCGGCGGGGGGCAATGTGATTTTGCGGGTGGTGGCGCCAGCTGTGCTGGAGGTAGAGGATGATGGGCCAGGTATTCCCGAGGCTGAGCGCGAGCGGGTGTTCGAGCGGTTTTACCGGCGCAGTGCGCAGGGTAGCGGGCTTGGCCTGGCGATTGTCGGCGAGATCTGCCGGGCGCATCTGGCGCAGGTGAGCCTGCATGATGGCGAGAAGGGCGGGTTGCGGGTACGAGTGAGTTTCATCGCCGATTGATGTGTTGATTCCGCTGGCCCTATCGCCGGCAAGCCAGCTCCCACAGGACACCGCATGCCTTGAGGTCAAGGCAGTCGAAGTGGGAGCTGGCTTGCCGGCGATAGGGCCCGGGCAGGCTGACACAGCTCAGCGCAACATACTGCGCGCCTCAAGCAGTTCATCCACTTCCAGCTCGGTACCAAAAGGCAACCTCAGGTGGCGGTACGCGGGCAGTGCCGCCAACGGACGTTGACGACCACGCTGGCTGATACAGCGGGCGATCTGCACGATGTCGATGTAGTCGACCTTGTCGGTCTGCCGGTCCAGGTCCTGAACCTGGCTCGGCAAATTGATCAACTGCTCCGGAAACTCCCAGGCCTTGAGAATCTTGTCCCCCAGTACCGGCTGGATCTGCTCGATCACGTAATGCAGGCAAACCGGGTCGGACAACAGCTCGTTGTGCTCTTCGGCATAGATCAGCACTGGCAGCGCACCGATCTGGTTGACCAGCCCGCCCAAGGTGGCCTGTTCAGGCTTGAGCTGGGTATAGCGGCGACAAATTTCGTAGCTGATGCCTGCCACTTCCAGGCTGTTGGTCCAGATCTCGCGAAGCTTCTGTTCAACCGCCGGTGAGCGTGCATGGAAAATCTGCTCGATCACCAAACCAATGGCCAGGTTGCAGCTGTAGTTGATGCCCAGTCGCGTGATGGCGGTATGCAGGTCGGTCACCTCGACCGCCGCACGCAGCAGTGGGCTGTTGACTACCTTGATCAGGCGCGCTGAAAGGGCCGCATCCCGACCAATCACCTTGCTCAGGGCCGCTACGCTGATCTCGCTGTCTTCCGCTGCTTCGCGGATGCTCAAGGCAACCTCGGGCAGGGTTGGCAGGACCAGGTCATCCTTTTCGATGGCATCGAGCAACTGTGCTTGAACCATCTCGGCCAGCTTGTTCATTGACGTGTCTACCGCAGTGGTGGTGCGGCCCCGCCACGGGGGCGGGGCAGGCTGGTCAGCGCTGGATTTCCCGGTCGCGGTCCAGTTCGTAAGGCAGGGTCAGCACCTGCAGGCGTGGGCCTTCGAGGCTGCCCAGGTGCAGGTTGTCGTCTTCCACCGCGTCGGCGCTGAGCACCGCGAGCAGTTCGCAGCCAGCACCGTTGCCGGCGGCAATGACTACTTCACCGACCGCCGAGCCGTGGGTGGGCGAGAAGATCGCGGCACCCGGGGCCGGGATGGCCTGCTGGTCCAGTGCCAGTCGGTACTGGCGGCGCTTGAGCTTGCCCAGGTACTGCATGCGGGCGACGATTTCCTGACCGGTGTAGCAGCCTTTCTTGAAGCTGACGCCGTCGACGGCCTGCAGGTTGATCATCTGCGGGATGAACAGCTCACGGGTCGGTCCCATGACCTGGCCGATACCGGCACGAATCTGGCCTAGCAGCCATTCGTTGAGGCTGCCTTCAGGCAGGGCGCTGGCGAGGGCCTGGCGTACCGTGTCGGCATTGTCCGCCGGTACCCACAACTCCACACGTCCTGCGGACACGGCAATGGCGATCAGGCCTTCATGGCGCACGGTACTGCCGGCGTTTGCAGGCACGTCGAGCCCAAGCGCCTGTAGCGCAGCGTCACCGCCTTGCAGCCCGAAGCGTGCCCAGGCGGCGCTTTCGTCGGTCAGCGTGGCCTTGGAGAACACAGCGTACTTTTTCAGGTCGGCCAGTTGCGCCTCTAGCAGTTCGCTGGCCATGGCCAGCAGGTAACCGTTGCCTTCGGGCAAGATGCGAAAGCTCGACTGCATGCGCCCCTTGACCATGCAGCGGGCGCCGAGGCTGGAATGTTCCTGGCTGAGGTAGGTGATGTTGCAGGTCAGCTGGCCTTGCAGGAACTTGCCTGCATCGGAGCCGCGGACGGCGAGGATGCCCTCGTGGGACAGGGGGCAGAAGAAAGCGGAATCGGCCATGGGTCATCGCGGTGGCTTAAAGACTGGCGGCCATCATAGAACGCCGGTAACAAAATAGGTAGGTGACTAGACCAACGCCCGGTGTCGCCATGCTCGCCTGCCTGTATACTGGCGGGCCATTCGAGGAGGGCCCCATGGTCGAACAAACTGAACTCAACCGGCTTTTCTGGCATAGCCGCCGCGGCATGCTGGAACTGGACGTACTGCTGGTGCCTTTCACCCAGGAAGTCTACTCCACCCTCAACGAGACCGATCGCGAACTGTACGTGCGTCTGTTGAGCTGCGAGGACCAGGACATGTTCGGCTGGTTCATGGAGCGCACCGAGTCCGAAGACCCGGAGCTGCAACGCATGGTCCGCATCATCCTGGACCGTGTCCAGCCCAAGTGAGTGCTTCGAGTGCCGCTGGCAAGGCTCGCGCCTGCTGCTAGCGGCCTACCTGGGTTGCCAGGTGCTGGCGTGGCTTGCCGTGTGGGCGAGCCCGTTGCCTGATTGGCTTTCCTTTTCTGTTGTCGCCGCCTGTATCGCCCACGCTGGCTGGGCCATTCCCCGACGAATCCTGTTAACCCATGAGCATGCCGTTGTTGGGTTGCGCCGTGATGTGCGCGGCTGGCAGGTGTTCTGCCGTGCCCGTGGCTGGCAACCGGTGCGGTTGTGCCGGGACAGCGTGGCGTTGCCGCGGCTGGTGGTGTTGCGCTTTGAGCGGGCGGGGCGATGGATGGAGCAGAGCCAGTGCATACCGCAGGATGCGCTGGGGGTGGATGAGCATCGGCGCTTGCGGGTGCGGTTGAAGTTCAGCCGACGCAGGTGGGCTGAGGTGGGGGCTAGTCGGGGCTGACAGGTGTTCGCCGTAGCAGGTTCAGCGTGTGTGAGATCGAGCGCCGCGCGGGCGGCGCTCGATCTCACACACGCTGCACATTTCAGAGTGGGCTGAGGATGGTGTCCTTGGCCTCGTCCAGCATCCCCGGGTAATC
Organism: Pseudomonas fortuita; assembly: GCF_026898135.2. NCBI lineage: Bacteria > Pseudomonadati > Pseudomonadota > Gammaproteobacteria > Pseudomonadales > Pseudomonadaceae > Pseudomonas > Pseudomonas fortuita. The sequence continues at coordinate 5,026,345 of NZ_CP114035.2, read as the reverse complement.
CAGTGTGTAATGCAACCCACGGCTTTCCTTGCGCTGCATGGCTGACAGAATCATCAATTCGGCCACCTGCGCCAGGTTGCGCAGTTCGATCAGGTCGCGGCTGACCTTGTAGTTGCTGTAGAACTCGTCGATTTCGTCCAGCAGCAGGCGAATGCGGTGTTGGGCCCGCTGCAGGCGCTTGCTGGTGCGCACAATACCCACGTAGTCCCACATGAACCGCCGCAGCTCATCCCAGTTGTGCGCGATGATCACATCCTCGTCCGAGTCGGTGACCTGGCTGGCATCCCACCCTGGCAGGGCCTTGGGCATTGTCACGTGTTCAAGGTGCGCCTGGATGTCGGCAGCGGCGGCGCGGCCATAGACAAAGCATTCCAGCAGCGAGTTGCTGGCCATACGGTTGGCGCCGTGCAGGCCGGTGAAGCTGGTTTCGCCGATGGCGTACAACCCTGGCACGTCTGTGTGACCGCGGTCGTCGACCATCACCCCGCCGCAGGTGTAGTGCGCCGCCGGTACGACCGGGATCGGCTGGCGGGTGATATCGATGCCAAAGGCCAGGCAGCGTTCGTACACGGTGGGGAAGTGGCCCATGATGAAATCGGCCGGCTTGTGGGTAATGTCCAGGTACACGCAGTCCACGCCCAGGCGTTTCATCTCGTGGTCGATGGCGCGGGCCACGATGTCGCGCGGGGCAAGCTCTTCGCGCGGGTCGAAGCGTGGCATGAAGCGCTCGCCATTGGGCAGGCGCAGCAGCGCACCTTCACCGCGCAGGGCTTCGGTAATCAGGAAGCTTTTGGCCTGTGGGTGATACAGGCAGGTCGGATGAAACTGGTTGAATTCCAGGTTCGCCACCCGGCAGCCCGCACGCCAGGCCATGGCGATGCCATCACCACAGGCGCCATCGGGGTTGCTGGTGTACAGGTAGACCTTTGCTGCACCGCCGGTGGCCAGTACGGTGAAGCGCGCGCCGAAGGTGTCCACCTCACCGGTGTTGCGGTCGAGCACGTAGGCGCCCAGGCAGCGCTCGCCCGGCAGGCCCAGGCGACGTTCGGTGATCAGGTCGACCGCCACGCGCTGCTCCAGCAACTGGATGTTCGGGCGCCGGCGGGCCTGTTCCAGCAGCGTGGTGAAAATGGCTGCGCCAGTGGCGTCGGCGGCGTGGATGATACGCCGATGGCTATGGCCGCCCTCGCGGGTGAGGTGGAACTCGAAGCCTCCGTCGTCAACGCTGGAGTGCTCGTCGCGGGTAAAGGGCACACCTTGCTCGATCAGCCACTGGATCGCTTCGCGGCTGTGTTCGACGGTGAAACGCACCGCCTCTTCATGGCACAGACCGCCGCCGGCATTGAGGGTGTCCTCGACATGCGACTGCACGGTATCGGTGTTGTCCAGTACTGCCGCGACCCCGCCCTGGGCCCAGAAGGTCGAGCCGTTGGCCAGGTCGCCCTTGCTGAGGACGGCAACACGCAGGTGGCTGGGGAGGTTCAGTGCCAGGCTGAGACCGGCGGCACCGCTGCCGATCACCAGGACATCATGTTGGAATTGTTGGCTCATGTCGGGACACTAGTAATCTTTAGAGGGGGCGCGGCACAATAGTCACGCGCAGATGGCATTGTGAAACTATCGTTAAACTTGGCCAGGTTGCCTTTATAGCAGCCCGAGGTGGCCAATTTCCATGCCACTTGGCCACTTACCGAGGCGCGCGGCAACCTTTGTGGGAACTTTCCGACATGGCCGGAAATCCTATGAAGGTTGCCCGCACGTCACAATTTGTCGAGGCGACGTGGGGCGGCAAGGCCTGTTCGGGTTGTCCCTGCGTATTCGAAACCTGATTATCGACGTAGCCGGCCGTGCCCGCGCCGCGTCTTCCGTGCAAGCCGACCAAGGGCTGCAGGAAACTTGCTTGGAGGGGAGAACTTTTGCGAAAAGCCCGAGTCTATGGTTGCAAGCCTGATCGATGGCTGTTGCAACGCTCCTTCGAGTTCACTGAGGAGTGTTCATGCTAACCCAGGAAGAGGATCAGCAGCTTGTCGAGCGCGTTCAGCGTGGTGACAGGCGAGCTTTCGATCTGTTGGTGCTGAAGTATCAGCACAAGATTCTCGGGTTGATCGTGCGGTTCGTTCACGATACCCACGAGGCCCAGGATGTCGCACAGGAAGCCTTTATCAAGGCCTATCGTGCGCTTGGCAATTTCCGCGGTGACAGTGCGTTTTATACCTGGCTGTACCGCATCGCCATCAACACGGCGAAGAACTACCTGGTGTCCCGTGGAAGACGGCCACCAGACAGTGATGTGAGCTCTGAGGATGCGGAGTTTTACGACGGCGATCATGGCCTCAAGGATCTCGAGTCCCCAGAGCGCTCGTTGTTGCGGGATGAAATCGAAGGCACTGTCCATCGCACCATCCAGCAACTGCCCGAAGACCTGCGTACGGCATTGACCCTGCGCGAGTTTGACGGGCTGAGTTACGAAGACATTGCCAGTGTCATGCAATGTCCGGTGGGTACCGTGCGCTCTCGAATCTTCCGCGCTCGGGAGGCCATAGACAAAGCCCTGCAGCCGTTGTTGCAGGAAACCTGAGACAGCGGCGACAGCCAAGAGAGGAACCGCCATGAGTCGTGAAGCTTTGCAGGAATCGCTGTCCGCGGTAATGGATAACGAAGCGGACGAACTGGAACTGCGTCGGGTGCTGAGCGCCGTAGACGATGCTGAAACCCGTGCCACCTGGTCGCGTTACCAGGTAGCCCGTGCAGCCATGCACAAGGAGCTGCTGCTGCCCAACCTGGATATCGCCTCGGCGGTGTCTGCGGCGCTGGCTGACGAAGCCGTACCGGCCAAGGTCAACAAGGGGCCATGGCGCAGCGTCGCTCGTCTGGCGGTTGCCGCCTCGGTCACCGTTGCGGTGCTGGCAGGCGTGCGGATGTACAACCAGGATGAAATCACCGGCGCCGAGCTGGCTGCGCAGCAGCCTGCGCAACAAGGCCTGAGCATGCCACAAACTCAGGGCCCTGCTGTTTTGGCAGGCTATAGTGAAAGCAGTGAGCAACCGACCGGGCCGATGGCTAACGGCGTGCTGCAAAACCAGGCCGGCTGGGATCAGCGTCTGCCGGGCTATCTGCGCCAGCATGCACAGGAGTCCGCGCTCAAGGGTACTGAAACTGCCCTGCCGTATGCCCGTGCCGCCAGCATGGAAAACCCCGCTAAATAAGGAGGATCATGCGCGCGCTACCTCTTCTGTCGCTGCTGATTGGCAGCTGCATGACGGTGCCGGTATTGGCAGCCAACTCATCGCCCGAGGCGAACGAGTGGCTGAACAAGCTGGCACTGGCCGAGAAAAAGCAAAGTTACCAGGGCTCGTTCGTCTACGAACGCAACGGTAGCTTCTCTTCCCACGATATCTGGCACAGGGTCCAGGACGGCAAAGTCAGCGAGCGGTTGCTACAGCTTGATGGCGCCGCCCAGGAAATACTGCGCGTGGATGGCAAGGTGCAGTGTGTCAGTGGGGCCTTGGTCAGCGGAGTGACCGCCCCTACGGACACTGCGCAGCGTGTGCTTGATCCGCTGAAACTGATGGGCTGGTACGATTTGAGCGTTGCAGGCAAGTCACGGGTCGCCGGGCGCGATGCCGTGATCTTGACCCTCACTCCTCGCGACCAGCACCGCTATGCCTTCGAATTGCATCTGGACCGCGCCACAGGCCTGCCACTGCGTTCGTTGATGCTCAACGACAAAGGGCAGTTGCTGGAGCGCTTCCAGATGACGCGCCTCGATACCGACGAACCGCCTGTCGACGATGACCTGCGCCCCAGTGCTTCATGCAAGCCGGTGCAGCGTGTTGCCTCTGTCAGCAACGACAGCGTCGCTGGCTGGCGCTCGGACTGGCTCCCGCCAGGGTTCGAGCTTGTCAACAGCTCGGTACGGCGTGATCCCAAACATGACAGCACGGTCAGTAGCCTGATGTACGACGATGGGTTGGCGCGCTTCTCGGTGTTCCTTGAACCCGTGAAGGACGATACCGGGACCGATGTGCGTACCCAGCTTGGCCCGACCTCGGCGGTTTCGCGACGGCTTAACACCCCCAAAGGCAAGGTGATGGTCACCGTAGTTGGCGAAATTCCGCTGGGTACGGCAGAACGCGTCGCGTTGTCGATGCGGCCCCAGGATGCCCAGGCGCGCCAGTAATGGCGCGCTTTTGAGGGCCATGCCAAGGCGAACGGATATGCGCCTGAAATGAAATTAAAGCATTGTCATTTGCAATCTACTGGCAAATTTTCTATAGGTCAGGCTTCTAGGGGCCTGGCCTTTCCTGCATTGTGCAGGGGCCTTTCTAAACTACCGCTCGTTGTGACGGGAGCCGTATGTCTACACCACGCTTGAAATCCTACCTATCGATGTTCGCCGCTGTGCTCATGCTCGGCCAGGTGCTCACCGCCCAGGCCGAGGAAGCCTTGCCGGACTTCACCACGCTGGTCGAGCAGGCCTCGCCGGCCGTGGTCAACATCAGTACCAAGCAGAAGCTGCCAGATCGTCGTATCGCCGCGGGGCAGATGCCGGACCTGGAAGGCCTGCCGCCGATGTTCCGCGAGTTCTTTGAGCGCAACATGCCGCAGCAGCCGCGTTCGCCGCGTGGCGACCGCCAGCGCGAGGCGCAATCGCTGGGTTCGGGCTTCATCATTTCCAGCGATGGTTACGTGCTGACCAACAACCACGTGGTGGCCGACGCCGACGAAATCATCGTCCGCCTGTCGGACCGCAGCGAGCTGCAGGCCAAGCTGGTCGGCACCGACCCGCGCACCGACGTGGCCCTGCTGAAAGTCGAAGGCAAGAACCTGCCGATCGTGAAGCTGGGTGATTCCGAGAAGCTCAAGGTGGGCGAGTGGGTGCTGGCCATTGGTTCGCCGTTCGGCTTCGACCATTCGGTGACCAAAGGTATCGTCAGTGCCAAGGGCCGTACGCTGCCTAATGAGACCTACGTCCCGTTCATCCAGACCGACGTCGCCATCAACCCGGGTAACTCGGGCGGCCCGCTGTTCAACATGAAGGGCGAAGTGGTGGGTATCAACTCGCAGATCTTCACCCGTTCTGGCGGCTTCATGGGCCTGTCGTTCGCCATCCCGATCGATGTGGCGCTCGATGTGTCCAATCAGCTGAAGAAAGATGGCAAGGTCAGCCGCGGCTGGCTGGGTGTGGTGATTCAAGAGGTCAACAAGGACCTGGCTGAATCCTTCGGCCTGGATAAACCAGCGGGTGCGCTGGTGGCCCAAGTGCTGGAAAACGGCCCGGCAGCCAAAGGTGGCCTGCAGGTGGGTGACGTGATCCTGAGCATGAACGGTCAGCCGATCGTCATGTCGGCCGACTTGCCACACCTGGTCGGTAGCCTCAAGGACGGTGAAAAGGCCAAGCTGGAGATCATCCGCAACGGCAAGCGCCAGACCCTGGACGTCGGTGTGGGCGCCATGCCGGATGACGATGCCGACATCGGTACCGGTGCCGGCGCCGAAGGCAGCGCCGAGCGCAGCAGCAACCGTCTGGGCGTATCGGTGGCTGACCTGACCGCCGAGCAGAAAAAGTCCCTCGAACTCAAGGGCGGCGTGGTTATCAAGGAAGTGCAGGATGGCCCTGCAGCGATGATCGGCCTGCGCCCGGGTGACGTCATCAGCCACCTGAACAACCAGGCCATCGGTTCGGCCAAGGAATTCACCGAAATCGCCAAGGAACTGCCGAAGAACCGCTCGGTGTCCATGCGCGTGCTGCGTCAGGGGCGTGCCAGCTTCATCACCTTCAAGCTCGCTGAATAAGCGGATTTGCAGGCAGGAAAGGGCAGCTACGGCTGCCCTTTTTCATGAAAATTCACAATTGCAGACGCCAAAGCGCTGCACAGCCCGATAGAGGAATCTCCCATATCCCTGCTGCTTGAGGTACAATTCCCGGCTATTTTTCGGCGGGCGTCCCGGCTCGCAGCCTTTTCGAGTGTTGACCCGTGAGTGATTTGAGTCATATCCGCAATTTCTCCATCATCGCCCACATCGACCATGGCAAGTCGACGCTGGCCGACCGTTTCATCCAGATGTGCGGTGGCCTGTCGGCACGCGAAATGGAAGCCCAGGTGCTTGATTCCATGGACCTGGAGCGCGAACGCGGGATTACCATCAAAGCCCACAGCGTGACGCTTCACTACAAGGCGCAAGACGGCAAGACCTACCAGCTGAACTTCATCGACACCCCCGGCCACGTCGACTTCACCTACGAAGTCTCGCGCTCGCTGGCAGCCTGTGAAGGCGCACTGCTGGTGGTTGACGCCGGCCAGGGTGTTGAAGCCCAGTCCGTGGCCAACTGCTACACCGCCATCGAGCAGGGCCTGGAAGTCATGCCAGTGCTGAACAAGATGGACCTGCCCCAGGCCGACCCGGACCGCGTCAAGGACGAGATCGAGAAGATCATCGGCATCGACGCCACCGACGCCGTGGCTTGCAGCGCCAAGAGCGGCATGGGCGTGGACGAGGTTCTCGAGCGCCTGGTGCACACCATCCCCGCGCCCGAAGGCGAGATCGACGCACCTTTGCAGGCGTTGATCATCGACTCCTGGTTCGACAACTACCTGGGCGTGGTCTCGCTGGTGCGGGTGCGCCAGGGCCGCGTCAAGAAAGGCGACAAGATTTTGGTCAAGTCCACCGGCAAGGTGCACCTGGTCGACAGCGTGGGGGTGTTCACTCCAAAACACACCCAGACCGCTGATCTGAAAGCCGGCGAAGTAGGCTTCATCATCGCCAGCATCAAAGACATTCACGGTGCGCCGGTGGGTGACACCCTGACCTTGTCCTCGACCCCCGAGGTCGAAGTGCTGGCGGGCTTCAAGAAAATCCAGCCGCAGGTTTACGCCGGCCTGTTCCCGGTCAGCTCTGACGACTTCGAAGACTTCCGCGACGCATTGCAGAAGCTCACCCTCAACGACTCGTCGCTGCAGTACATGCCGGAAAGCTCCGACGCCCTGGGCTTCGGCTTCCGTTGCGGTTTCCTCGGCATGCTGCACATGGAGATCATCCAGGAGCGCCTTGAGCGCGAATACGACCTGGACCTGATCACCACAGCACCGAGCGTGATCTATGAGCTCGAGCTCAAGACCGGTGAAACCATCATCGTCGATAACCCGTCAAAGCTGCCGGACGTCTCGTCAGTGACCGACTTCCGCGAGCCGATCGTCACCGCGACCATTCTGGTGCCGCAGGAGCACCTGGGTAACGTCATCACCCTGTGCATCGAGAAGCGTGGCGTGCAGCGCGACATGCAGTTCCTCGGCAGCCAGGTGCAGGTGCGTTACGACATGCCGATGAACGAAGTGGTCCTGGACTTCTTCGACCGTCTCAAGTCCACCAGCCGCGGCTATGCTTCGCTGGATTATCATTTTGATCGCTACCAGTCGGCCAACCTGGTCAAACTGGACGTACTGATCAATGGCGACAAGGTCGATGCCCTGGCATTGATCGTGCACCGCGACAACGCGGCCTACAAAGGCCGTGCGTTGACCGAGAAGATGAAGGAACTGATCCCTCGGCAGATGTTCGATGTGGCGATCCAGGCAGCCATTGGCGGCCAGATCATCGCGCGGACAACCGTCAAGGCGCTCAGAAAGAACGTACTGGCCAAGTGCTACGGTGGTGACGTCAGCCGTAAGAAGAAACTGCTGGAGAAGCAGAAGGCCGGTAAGAAACGCATGAAACAGGTCGGCAACGTGGAAATTCCACAGGAAGCCTTCCTCGCCGTGCTCAGGTTGGATAGCTAGGTCCTATGTCGCTAAATTTCCCGCTGTTGCTAGTCATCGCCGTCTTCGTCTGCGGTCTGCTGGGCTTGATCGACCTGCTGTTCCTGGCCCCGCGCCGGCGTGCGGCAATCGCCAACTATCAGGGCAGCGTCAGCCAGCCCGAGATGGCCGTTGTCGAGCGCCTGAACAAGGAGCCGTTGCTGGTCGAGTACGGCAAATCGTTCTTTCCGGTGCTGTTCATCGTGCTGGTGCTGCGTTCATTCCTGGTCGAGCCGTTCCAGATTCCTTCGGGGTCGATGAAACCGACCCTGGAAGTGGGCGACTTCATCCTGGTGAACAAGTTCTCGTACGGTATTCGCCTGCCGGTGATCGACAAGAAGGTCATCGAGGTAGGTGACCCGCAACGCGGTGATGTAATGGTGTTCCGCTATCCGAGCGACCCGAACGTCAACTACATCAAGCGAGTGGTCGGCCTGCCGGGCGACCAGATCCGCTACACCAACGACAAGCGGTTGTTCGTCAACGGCCAGCCGATTGCCGAACAACTGGTGGGTACCGAACCGGGCACCTTGGGCAGCGCCGAGCTGTACAAGGAAAAACTCGGCGCGGCCGAACACCTGATCCGCAAGGAAATGAGCCGTTATCGCATGCCGCCGGACCAGCAGTGGACCGTGCCGGCAGGCCATTACTTCATGATGGGCGACAACCGCGACAACTCCAACGACAGCCGTTACTGGGATGACCCGAACATCCCCAAGGAACTGCACGGCATGGTTCCGGACCGGAACATCGTCGGCAAGGCCTTCGCGGTGTGGATGAGCTGGCCAGAGCCCAAGCTCAGCCACCTGCCCAACCTGTCGCGGGTCGGCCTGATCCATTGATACCCTTCGGCGCTGTCCAGCAGACAGCGCCGAATGCATTTCTGACATAGGCTGTGTTCTCAGGGATCGGGAGATTCGTCGCAAACGGCGGCGGGCCACAGCCAAACAGTCTTTCAGGATGTTGATTTGAACAACGCGTTGAACAACAAACGGGTGGTTGCATGAGTGCTTCCCTTGCCCATCTGGAGCGAAAGCTCGGTTATACCTTCAAGAATCAGGACCAGATGCTTCTGGCGCTGACCCATCGCAGCTATGCCGGGCGCAATAACGAGCGCCTGGAGTTTCTCGGTGACGCCATTCTCAACTTCGTCGCCGGCGAAGCGCTGTTCGAGCGCTTCCCTCAGGCACGCGAAGGCCAGCTGTCGCGGCTGCGCGCGCGCTTGGTCAAGGGCGAGACCCTGGCCCGCCTGGCCCGTGGTTTCGACCTGGGCGAATACCTGCGCCTGGGGTCGGGTGAGCTCAAGAGTGGCGGGTTCCGTCGCGAATCGATCCTGGCCGACGCCCTGGAGGCACTGATCGGTGCCATTTACCTGGACGCTGACATGGACACGGCCCGCGAACGTGTACTGGCCTGGCTGGCCGACGAGTTCGAAGGCCTGACCCTGGTCGACACCAACAAAGACCCGAAAACCCGGCTGCAAGAATTCCTGCAATCACGCAGCTGTGAGCTGCCGCGATACGAAGTCGTGGATATCCAGGGTGAACCGCACTGCCGTACCTTCTTCGTCGAATGCGAAGTCGTGCTGCTGAACAACAAGAGCCGTGGTCAGGGCGTTAGCCGGCGTATTGCCGAGCAAGTCGCTGCCGCGTCCGCACTGATCGCCCTGGGCGTGGAGAATGGCAATGACTGATAGCAACCCGACTCGCTGCGGCTACGTGGCCATTGTCGGCCGCCCCAACGTGGGCAAGTCGACCTTGCTCAACCACATCCTGGGGCAGAAGCTGGCGATCACTTCGCGCAAGCCGCAGACCACCCGCCACAACATGCTCGGTATCAAGACCGAAGGTGATGTGCAGGCGATCTACGTTGACACCCCCGGTATGCACAAGGCCAACGACAAAGCCTTGAACCGCTACATGAACCGCAACGCCTCGGCGGCCCTCAAGGACGTTGACGTGGTGATCTTCGTGGTCGACCGTACCAAGTGGACCGACGAAGACCAACTGGTGCTGGAGCGCGTGCAGTACGTGACCGGCCCGCTGATCATCGCAGTCAACAAGACTGACCGCATGGAAGAGAAGGCCGAGTTGATCCCGCACCTGCAGTGGCTGCAGGAGCAACTGCCAAACGCCGAAGTCATGCCGATTTCTGCGCAGCAGGGGCACAACCTCGAAGCGCTGGAAGCACAGATCGCCAAGCACCTGCCCGAGAACGATCACTTCTTCCCCGAAGACCAGATTACCGACCGTAGCAGCCGCTTCCTGGCCGCCGAACTGGTGCGCGAGAAGATCATGCGCCAGCTGGGTGCGGAGTTGCCGTACCAGATCACGGTGGAGATCGAGGAGTTCAAGCAGCAGGGCCATGTGCTGCACATTCACGCGTTGATTCTGGTTGAGCGCGACGGCCAGAAGAAAATCATCATTGGCGACAAGGGCGAGCGTATCAAGCGTATCGGTTCTGAGGCGCGCAAGGACATGGAAGTGCTGTTCGACTCCAAGGTCATGCTCAACCTGTGGGTCAAGGTGAAGGGCGGCTGGTCCGACGACGAGCGCGCCCTACGCTCGCTGGGCTACGGCGACCTCTAAGGCTCAAGGCGGCCCTTGTGGGAGCGGCCTTGCGTCGCGAAAGGGCTGCGAAGCAGCCCCAGCCATTTTGGCGGCAATGCTGAAATCCGGGGGGCCGCGTTGCGGCCCTTTCGCGACACAAGGCCGCTCCCACAATCACGGGCTGGGTGAACGCTAATGGAACAACCTGTCGGCCAGCCAGCCTACGTGCTGCACAGCCGTGCCTACAAGGAAACCAGCGCGCTGGTGGACTTGTTCACGCCGCAGGGCCGCGTGCGCGCCGTACTGCGGCGTGCGCGTGGCAAGGGCGGCAGCCTGGTGCGGCCATTCGTGCCACTTGAGGTGGAGCTGCGCGGGCGTGGCGAGCTGAAGAATGTGGGGCGGATGGACAGCGCCGGCATAGCGGCCTGGCTGCACGGGGATGCCCTGTTCAGCGGCTTGTACCTTAATGAGCTACTCATGCGCCTGCTGCCCGCCGAAGCGCCATTCCCGGCCCTGTTCGAGCACTACGCCCTGACCTTGCAGGCCTTGGCTGCCGGGCGCCCGCTGGAGCCGCTGCTGCGCTCGTTCGAATGGCGGCTGCTGGACGAACTGGGTTATGCGTTCTCCTTGAATCATGACGTCAACGATCAACCCATCGCGGCCGACGGGCTGTACCGCTTGCGTGTGGATGCCGGCCTGGAGCGGGTCGAATGGGTGCAACCCGGCCTGTTCCGCGGCATCGAGCTATTGGCCCTGGCCGACGCCGACTGGGACACCGCCGGCGCTTTGCTCGCGGCCAAGCGCCTGATGCGCCAGGCCCTGGCGGTTCATCTGGGCGCAAAACCGTTGGTCAGCCGGGAACTGTTTCGCAAGCGCTGATCACGACGTATGCTGTGGGGCTAAACCTTCAGGAGAGCCTTTCGTGACTCACAGCAACCGCATGCTTCTCGGCGTAAACATCGACCACGTGGCGACCCTGCGCCAGGCCCGGGGCACGCGTTACCCTGATCCGGTCAAGGCTGCCCTGGATGCCGAGGAAGCGGGCGCCGATGGCATCACCGTGCACCTGCGTGAAGACCGTCGGCATATCCAGGAGCGCGATGTGCTGCTGCTCAAGGATGTGCTGCAGACGCGCATGAACTTCGAAATGGGCGTCACCGAAGAAATGATGGCCTTTGCCGAAAAGATCCGCCCGGCGCACATCTGCCTGGTGCCTGAAACCCGTCAGGAACTGACCACCGAAGGTGGCCTGGACGTGGCGGGGCAGGAGGCACGGATCAAGGCGGCAGTGGAGCGTCTTGCCCGCACCGGTGCCGAAGTGTCGTTGTTCATCGATGCTGACGAGCGCCAGATCGAGGCCTCTCGCCGGGTGGGGGCGCCGGCCATCGAGCTGCATACTGGGCGTTATGCCGATGCCGAAACCCCCACCGAAGTGGCCGAGGAGCTCAAGCGTATCGTCGATGGCGTTGCGTTTGGCGTGGGGCAGGGGTTGATCGTCAATGCTGGCCACGGGCTGCATTACCACAACGTCGAGGCGGTGGCGGCGATCAAGGGCATCAATGAACTGAACATCGGCCATGCGCTGGTGGCGCATGCCTTGTTTGTAGGCTTCAAAGCCGCAGTGGCCGAGATGAAGGCACTGATCGTGGCGGCTTCGCGCTGAGAGTTTGGTTGCCTGTTCTGGCCCTTTCGCGGGTCTACCCGCGAAAAGGCCGGTACAGGCAATCGATTATTCGGCAGGAAACACCAGAGTGAAGCGGGTAGGCCCAAGGGGGCTGCTGTTCACTTCGACCCGCCCGCCATGCAGCTGCATGATCGACTTCACGATTGCCAACCCCAACCCGGTTCCGCCCTCCAGCCGCGAACGCCCCGGGCCCACCCGGTAAAACCGCTCGAACAAGCGCGACTGGTGTTCTGTAGCAATGCCAGGCCCCTGGTTCTCTACCGAAAGCCATACTTCGCTGCCTGAACGTTCAATCCGCAACTCGACTCGCTCACCCTCAGGGCTGTGCCGGATGGCATTGCTCAACAGGTTCGACAATGCCCGCTGAAACATCAGCCGGTCCCCCAGCGCCGTCCCCCAGCCCTGCACACGCAGCTCAACCGCTTTCACCTCGGCACTGAAGGCAAACAGCTCGACCACTCGCGCTGCCTCGTCAGCCAAGGCCAAGGGTTTCAATGCAATCTGCGTTTGCGGCTGGCTGACCTGGGCGAGAAACAGCATGTCATTGATGATGCGGTTGAGCCGGGTCAGCTCCTCGATACTGTCTTCCAGCACTTCCCGGTAGTTGGCGTTGTCCCGCTCACGGGCCAGGGTCACTTGCGCCTTGCCCATCAGGTTGCTCAACGGGGTACGCAACTCATGAGCCAGATCGTCGGAGAACTGCGACAACTGGCTCACGCCCTGATCGAGGCGGTCGAGCATCACGTTGATGCTACTGGCCAGTTGCGCCAGTTCTTGCGGCAGGCCGGTAGCCGGCAGGCGGTGTTGCAGGTCTTGGGCCGACACTTGCCCGGCAATACGCCGGAAGCGCCGCAGCGGTTTCAGGCCGCGCTGCATCAGCCACCAGGCACCCGCGCCGATCAACACCAGAAGCAGTGGCAAGGCGAGCAAGGTCGAGTGCAGGTAGGCTTGCAGCAGGGCGTTGTCGTCGGCGCGGTTCAGCGACATCATCACCTTCACCGGCGTGTTGTCGCGCAGGCGCATCTGCCGGGTCACGGTGAGGAACTGGTTGCCGCTGCTGTCGCGCCATGCGTGAAAGGCCAGGCGGGCATCGGTGCGCAACTCGCTCACCCGCGACTCCAGGGCCGGGCCCAGGCTGAGCAGGTGCGGGTGGCGGCCTTCCAGGGCCAGTACGCTGAGGCTGAGGTTGTCATGCCCCATGACCAGGTCGAGCAGTGGATGGGCGCGACTGCCCAGGTCCTCGCTGCGCAGATCGACGCGCAGGTTGTGCTCGACCTGCAGCATCTTGCGCGCCAGATCCTTGCGTGCGCGGCTGTCCAGTTCGTGATCCAGGGCGAACACGGCCAGGCAGGCCAGCAGCAGCACCAGCGCGGCGCCCATCAGTGTCACGCTCAGGCCCAGGCGCAACGACAGGCTCGCGTTTTTCAAACGCGGGCCTCAAGGACATAGCCTACGCCGCGCAGGGTATGGATAAGCTTGTTGTCGAACGGGTCGTCGATCTTCGCCCGCAGGCGGCGGATCGAAACCTCGACCACGTTGGTGTCGCAGTCGAAATTCATGTCCCATACCAAGGAGATGATCTGAGTGCGCGAAAGCACTTCGCCAGTCTGGCGCATCAGCAGGTGCAGCAGGGCGAACTCCTTGGCGGTCAGGTCGATGCGTTGCCCGGCGCGGTAGGCGCGGTGCCGGCCAGGGTCCAGTTCCAGGTCGGCGACGCGCAGGGTGCTGGGCTGCAGTTGCTGGTCGTTACGCCGCAGCAGGCTGCGGATGCGCGCCAGAAGTTCAGGGAATTCGAACGGCTTGAGCAGGTAGTCGTCAGCGCCCAGGTCCAGGCCTTTGACCCGGTCGGCCAGGCGACCGTGGGCGGTAAGCATCATGATGCGCGTGGCCGATTCGGCTCGCAGCCGCTGCAGCACGGTCCAGCCATCGATTTCAGGCAGGTTGACATCGAGGATGACCAGGTCATAGGGCTGTTGGCGGGCCAGGTGCAGGCCGTCGGTGCCGGTGTGGGCGCAGTCGACCACGTAGCCGTTTTCACGCAGGCCTTGTTGCAGGTAATCGGCGGTACGCAGCTCGTCCTCGATGATCAGTAGGCGCATGGGGTGCTCGGTGTGATGAAAGGGGGCAATTCTCGACCCTGTAGTGACATCAGGGTCAAGAACCAGGATGTTACGGCATGAGAAAAGGCCTGCGGTGCAGATAACGGATTTGTCATTCTGCTGTTATCTGGCTGTAGGCCAGGGCCCTGGTAGGCAACACAAGGCCAGATTGCAGGACTGTAATCCCCGCCTCACCTTGCTGTTAGCTGCCCCTCGCTAGGATGGCCGTGTCTGATCGGTTACCACGAGGCAAACACGATGAACCTGACCAAATACCTGCTGTTGGCCGCCCTTGCCCTGGGCAGTGCCAGTGTCTATGCCGAGGGCGGTGCGGAGCGCTCGAAGCAGTTCTGGCAAGCCTTCCGCGAAGACCAGCAGCGCTTGCACGGCGACAAACAACAGGCCGTCGCCGAACGCGAACGAAAGGCGCAAGAGAAGGCCCGCGAGGTGGCCAAGGATTGAGGTAACAACACCTGCGCCGCGACAGCTCCTCGCCGCAGGTGGATTCAGGCGCCCGACCGGGCGCCTTTTTTATTTGCGCGCCAGCAGGGTGGCGCGGCGGGGGGCAGGCAGGCCTTCGATGGTCTTGCTGTGGTCGTTCGGGTCGAGGAAGTCGCCCAGCGACTGGTAGCGCATCCACTCGGTGCTGCGCTGCTCCTCGACGCTGGTAACGCTCACATCGACGCAACGCACATCGCTGAAGCCGGCACGGCGCAACCAGCGCGCCAGGGCGGGTACCGACGGCAGATACCAGACGTTGCGCATCTGTGCATAGCGGTCCTCCGGTACCAGCACCTGGTTTTCGTCACCTTCGATTACCAATGTTTCCAAAACCAGCTCGCCTCCTTTGACCAGGCAGTCCTTGAGCGCCAGCAAGTGCTCGATGGGTGAGCGCCGGTGATAGAACACGCCCATGGAAAACACGGTATCGAAGCCTTCCAGGTTTGCAGGCAGTTCTTCAAGGGCGAAGGGCAGGTGCCAGGCTGGCAGCTCCGGCAGGTACTGCTGCACGGCCTGGAACTGGCAGAAGAACAACCAGTTGGGGTCGACACCAATTACCATGTCGGCGCCGGCACCGAGCATGCGCCACTGGTAATAGCCGTTGCCGCAGCCGACGTCGAGCACGCGTTTGCCCTTGAGGTCCAGGTGCGGGCTTACCCGCGACCATTTCCAGTCCGAATGCCATTCGGTGTCTACATGCACGCCAAACAGATCGAACGGCCCTTTTCGCCAGGGCGACAGGCCCATGAGTGCCTGGCGCATCTGCGCGCGGGTAGCGTCGTCGCAATCGCAGTCCAGGCGCAGCCCGTTGACCAGGTCGATTTCGCTGGGTTGCAGGGCAGGCAGGGCATCGAGCGCACCGCGCCAGCGGTCGAGGTCGCCGTGGCCTTTCTCCAGCTTGGCTTCCAGTTGTGCTTGCAGGCCTTGCGACCAGGAAGCCAGTGGCGTGCCCGCCAGGCGGCGGACGAGGGGGGACAGATCGATCATGGCAGGGCTATCAACGAGGCGAAGTTAAGGCATTGGAACCACGGCACCACTTTGGAGAAACCGGCGGCGCGCAGGCGCTCCTGGTGTGCTTGGAGCGTATCGGGGCGCATCACGTTTTCGATGGCGCTGCGCTTCTGGGCGATTTCCAGTTCGCTGTAACCGTTGGCGCGCTTGAAGTCCAGGTGCAGTTCATTGAGCAGGTCCTGCTCTTGCTCATCGGCGAAACGCAGCTTCTCCGAAAGGATCAGCGCACCCCCCGGCAGCAGCGCCTGGCGAATACGCCCGAGCAATTCCAGGCGTTGGTCGGGGGCGATGAATTGCAGGGTGAAGTTCATCGCCACTACCGAGGCAGGCTCGAAGGGCAGGGCAAGGATATCGGCTTCCAGCACTTGCACCGGCAATAGCTCCTGGAACATCGAGTCCTGAGCGGTGAGGTACTGGCGGCAGCGTTCGGCCATGGCGGCGGAATTGTCCACCGCGATCACCCGGCAGCCGTCGCTGCGAACATGGCGACGCAGCGACTGGGTGACGGCGCCCAGCGATGCGCCCAGGTCGTACAGAGCGGTGCCTGGCTGGGCGAAACGCGCAGCCAGTACGCCGAGGTTTTCGACGATGGTCGGGTAACCGGGCACCGAACGCTTGATCATGTCCGGGAACACGCGCACCACGTCTTCGTTGAAGACGAAATCGGGCACCTGCTCCAGGGGCTGCGAGAAAAGGCGGTCGGGTTGTTTGCTCACGGTGGGCTCGATACAGGGTGAAACGGGTGCGCATTTTATCCAATGGCCACGCATCTTGCCATGGCAATGCTTCAGGGTCGGAGCGTTCATGCCCGCAGCAGTGAACTTTCCCACAGCGTTAAGTTATCCGGGTGAATGTATTCAGGGGGGTTCGGGTGGACACTCCAACTGCCTTTACTTCATTGGTTTCATGGGTTGAGAAATGAATATAGCAACTGTGCAGGAAGAGCTACCCGTCGATGATCTGGACCTGGTTTCCAGAGTGAAAATATTGCCAGAACGCTATTTTTCATTCATTGAAAGCCGGCTCGATGGTGGTCAGCAAGTTGGTGGTTTGCTGACGGCAGATAATTTGAAATGCATTAAGCGGTACGTCAATACCGTTAACCATTTACCGCGGACGCAGGTGGAAATCGAGAGGGAGGTCGATTACGCTGCCCTCGGTATTAAAGCGTCGATGGTCAATGAGCTTTACGTGGCGCTGCACCGGCATGCCGCTGAATGGGACATACTGGAACGCAGTATAAAACAGCTGGGGCCTGAAATTGAGATGTTTGCCGAAAGCCTGGTGCAGCGTGGCAGTAGCCTTTTGGAAAACCTTGAAAGCAGCGACGTGTTCATGGCGATCAAGAAACGCAAGGCCGAGGAGGGCGACGATGTTTACACCTCGGCGCTCAGCGAACATGAACAAGCACAGATCGCCAGCGTGCTGACGCTCGGCATTTCCGAACTGGTGAAGGAAATTGAATGCACTCGCCGGCGTATCGTTGACGTCGACAGCCGTGCCAACTGGTTCAACAATGAAATCAAGCGTGAACTCAAGCCGCGTATGGGACGCTTGTTGAAGCACTTCGATGAGAAGGTTTCCCATGAGGAAATCCTGGAAAAACGCAAGCAACTCGATCAGTGGGACGAGCAGGTTGACCAGTTGAAGGCTGAGTACGATGCCCATGTTGGCTATGCATTCACCGGTATCTTGTTGGGGCCGATCGGTCTGGTGATAACCGGTGGCGTATTCGGAAACAAGGCAGAAGCTATCAGGGCTACAAAGAATGCGCTGATTGAAAGACGCGATGAGTTGGCCAATGCACTGGGCAAGCTGGCGCCGGCCTTGAAGGACTTCGAGCGTGTTTCGACGCTGGTCAGAGATTTGCAATTCAGGTGCAAGGATCTGTCGGCGGCGACCAAGCGGTTGGCCGATGTTTGGTTGTTCCTCGCTTCGTATGCCGACAACTCTGTCAATGAAGCCAAAGAACTGAGTACCGTCGTCCAGCTTGAATCCTTTGTTCTTGATTTTTCGGAGGTTATCAAACCGTGGACCAAAATAGGCAGTGTGTGCCATACGCTGTCAGAGCTGTTCAATGAACTGATTGACGAGTATGAGGAAGCCTGACATGGAAATTGCCAATACTCAAACCGTCACGCCAGATGTTGTAGAGATGCAAAATCTGCAGGATCAGATATTCCAGCTCATTGGAAGTTGGGAAATGAACGTGCTGCCTGCCGCACGCGAGCAACTGGATGAACTGTGTACACTGTTGCTGGCTGTCGAGCGCGCGTTCAAGGAGAGCTTGATAGGCGGTATCGTATTGCTGGAGGATCGGCGATTTATTCCGGGTGTGGACAGCGCCGCTTCGCAGCGCAGGCTCGCCAGTGTACTGGAGCGTTTGAATCAGCATCACGCGCACTTGGCCAGGAAAAACTTGCGGTTGGAGCTGTTTTCGCTATCGGCGCTTGTCGACGCCTTGCCAGAGTTGGCAGCGCGAACGGCCGGCCTTCAAGTACAGGCAGTCGCATTCGATGAACGATTGATGCAACTGCAACAGCAGCGTGCAGATATTGTCCAGGCTATCGAGCTGTTCGAGAAACCTTCGGTTGCAAGCGCACTGAAAGGCCTCATCCCGAGCGATGATGAAGTCGATCAGATAATGGGATTGATCACCGATCCGAAATTCGACGCCGGCCTGTTCAAGGCTGTGACGCAAAAGCTTGCACGGCATGCTGATGCGCTTGACGGGGCCAAGACATTCGTCGACCTGGGCAAAGCCCGTGGCCGGCTGGATAGCAAGATCGAGGCTGCAGTGGACGACCAGCGGCAGGTGCAGCGAACCCTGCAAGCGGCGCGGGAAGAACTGGAAGCGGTCACGGCGCTGTCGGGCTTGGTGCCGCTGAAGAACGGGTGGCTACATGAGCTTCGCAAGGTAGAGTCTGAGTGGCAGGCGCAGGCCGCCAGACTCAGCGCAACCATGGATCTGGAAGCTGCCACAGTCGCGCTGGACGGTTTGTGTGAGTACCTGAAGGTGGTGCAACTGCTGTATGACCGCAGTTGATTGCCCTCAGCGGACGACAATCTTGCAGTCGAAGGTTTGTACCGGGGCGACTTCTGCAGCCCATGGCTGTTGGTAGACCAGTAGCAACTGGGCATCTCCGGTGCTGGTAGCCTGGAAGCGCCAGGTGGAGACACCGGCGCTTCCGACCACGTCTTGATCATCGGGGGCGTTGTAGACCTCCGGGCCGAGGCTGCGCAGCACAGCTGATGCGGCATTCTTGACGAGCCAGCGATAGCCGGTGGATGGATTGCCGGGCAAGCTCAACGTCAGTGTCTGGCCTACCTGCAGTCGCGTTGGGCATTCACTTTCGGCATCCAGCTCGACAGGCTGTGTGGGGTATTGGGCACAGGCAGAAAGCAGGGTAAAGCTCAGGGGAACGAGCAGACGAGGGGCGGTCATGTTGGCTCCGTAGGCTGACGATGCCTGAGGATAACCGATGCTGGTGGGGTTTTGTGTGCCCGGTGCCGTCCTCTTCGCGGCTAAAGCCGCGAGGAGGACGGAACAGGTCAGAACAGGACTTTGGCCACGTCGGCAAAGCGCTTGGCGAAATGCACTGTCAGGCCTTCTCGCAGGTAGTCCGGCAGCTCCTCGAAGTCGCCGCGGTTAGGCTCGGGCAGGATCAGTTCGAAGATCTTCTGCCGCCGCGCCGCAATCACCTTTTCGCGTACCCCGCCAATCGGCAGCACCTGGCCGGTGAGGGTGAGCTCGCCCGTCATGGCTACGCCTTTTTTCGGTGCCTGGTCGCGGGCGAGGGACAACAGGGCACTTGCCATGGTGACGCCGGCACTCGGGCCGTCCTTGGGCGTGGCGCCTTCAGGAACGTGCAGGTGGATGAACGCTTCGTTGAAGAAGCCAGGATCGCCGCCAAACTGCTTGAGGTTGGAGCTGACGTAGCTGTAGGCAATTTCGGCCGATTCCTTCATCACGTCCCCCAGCTTGCCGGTCAGCTTGAAGCCGCGGTTGAGCGTGTGGATGCGGGTCGCCTCGATCGGCAGCGTGGCACCGCCCATGCTGGTCCAGGCCAGGCCGGTGATTACCCCTTTGCCAGCCAGTACCTGCTCACTGCGGAATACGGGAATGCCCAGTGCGGCCTCCAGGTCCTTGGTGCCGATCTTCAGCTTGGCTTCGGGGTCTTCCATCAGCTTGACCACCGCTTTGCGCACCAGTTTGCCCAGTTGCTTCTCCAGCTGGCGCACGCCGGCCTCGCGGGCATAGCCCTCGATGACCAGGCGCAGGGCGCTGTCGCTGATGCTCAGGCTGGTCTTGGAAACGCCAGCTTTTTGCAGTTGCTTGGGCCACAGGTGGCGCTTGGCGATGGCCAGTTTTTCCTCAGTGATGTAGCCGGACAGGCGGATCACTTCCATGCGGTCGAGCAACGGCCCGGGGATCGAGTCGAGGGTGTTGGCGGTGCACACGAACAGCACCTTGGACAGGTCCAGGCGCAGGTCGAGATAGTGGTCGAGGAAGTCGACGTTCTGCTCCGGATCGAGGGTTTCCAGCAATGCCGAAGCCGGGTCGCCCTGATAGCTTTGGCCCATCTTGTCGATCTCGTCGAGCATGATGACCGGGTTCATCACTTCGACCTCTTTCAGGGCCTGTACCAGCTTGCCGGGTTGTGCACCGATGTAAGTGCGGCGGTGGCCCTTGATTTCGGCCTCGTCGCGCATGCCGCCAACGCTGAAACGATAGAACGGCCGGCCAAGCGACTCTGCAATGGATTTGCCGATGCTGGTCTTGCCCACCCCGGGCGGGCCCACCAACAGCACGATGGAGCCGCTGATTTCGCCTTTCCAGGCGCCCACGGCGAGGAATTCGATGATGCGTTCCTTGATGTCGTCGAGGCCGGCATGGTGCTGATCAAGGACTTTGCGTGCATGCTTGAGGTCGAGCTTGTCTTTGCCGTACACGCCCCACGGCAGGGCGGTGGCCCATTCGAGGTAGTTGCGGGTGACGGCGTACTCGGGCGAACCGGTTTCGAGAATGGCCAGTTTGCCCATCTCTTCATCAAGGCGCTTGCGCGCCTGGGGCGGCAGGGTCTTGCCTTCCAGGCGCTGTTCGAACTGTTCCAGGTCGGCGCTGCGGTCGTCCTTGGTCAGCCCCAGCTCCTGCTGGATGACCTTGAGTTGCTCCTTGAGGAAAAACTCCCGCTGGTGTTCGCCGATCTGCCGGTTTACCTCGGCCGAGATCTCGTTCTGCAGGCGCGCGACTTCCACCTCTTTGCGCAGCATCGGCAGGACCTTTTCCATGCGCTTTAGCATGGGCACGCAGTCGAGTACTTCCTGCAACTGGTTGCCGGTGGCCGAGGTCAGCGCGGCGGCGAAGTCGGTGAGCGGTGACGGGTCGTTGGGGCTGAAGCGGTTGAGGTAGTTCTTCAGCTCTTCGCTGTACAGCGGGTTGAGCGGCAGCAGCTCCTTGATCGCGTTGATCAGGGCCATGCCGTAAGCCTTGACCTCGTCGGTCGGCTCGGCGGACTGGCGCGGGTATTCGACTTCGACCAGGTAGGGTGGGCGGTGATGCTTGAGCCAGTTGCGGATGCGTACCCGGGTCAGGCCCTGGGCGACGAACTGCAGTTTGCCGTTTTCACGGCTGGCATGGTGCACCTTGACCAGCGTGCCGTATTGCGGCAAGGCCGAGGTGTCGAAATGGCGATGGTCTTCCGGCGGGGTGTCCATGAAGAACAGCGCCAGGCAGTGGTCCGGTGACTTGGCCACCAGGTCGAGGGTTTCGGCCCAAGGTTCTTCATTGACGATGACCGGCAGTACCTGGGCCGGGAAGAACGGGCGGTTGTGGATCGGGATCACGTAGACTTTGTCCGGCAGTTGCTGGCCGGGCAGGGCGAGGGCGTGGCCGGGTTCGGCCGGGGAGGTGTGCTCGACTTCGCTGTGTTCGTCAGGGTGTTCCGGGAAATCCTGCTGGTCGCTCATGGGGCACCTGCGTGAATGGCTATGGTGCTTAGATGGGGCGCAGGGGAATCGGTTTCAATGGTAGACGAAGGGATCAGGGGAGGGTTTCATCTGTGATTGCCTGCACCGGCCTCATCGCCGGCAAGCCAGCTCCCACAGGTAACCCACCATTTTCAAGGTCGGTGGAATACCTGTGGAAGCTGGCTTGCCGGCGATGAGGCCGGTACAGGGAATGAGCCCTGCAAGCAGGGCTCGGTAACTTAGTCAGCCAATTTGTAAGCGATGATGTAATCGCCCATTTTGGTGCCCAGCGAGCCATGGCCGCCGGCGGTTACCAGCACATACTGCTTGCCATCCTTGCCGGTGTAGGTCATCGGCGTGGCCTGGCCACCCGCTGGCAGGCGGGCACTCCACAGTTCCTTGCCGTTGTTTACATCATAAGCGCGCAGGTATTGGTCCAGGGTGCCGCTGAGGAAGCCGACGCCACCGGCGGTGACGATCGAACCGCCCATGCTCGGCACGCCAACCGGCAGGCCGATCGGTACCGGGGTGCTGTCACGAGTGGTGCCGTTCTTGTGTTTCCACACCACCTTGTTGGTGAACAGGTCGATGGCGGCGACATAGCCCCAGGCCGGTGCCTGGCACGGTACGCCCAGCGGCGACATGAACGGGTGCATGGTGACCGCGTACGGCGCGCCGGTATTCGGCTGCACGCCGCTGGTCTCGCTTTCGCGCTTGCTGCCTTCGGCCACCTGCTCGCGCGGGACCATCTTCGACACGAAGGCCATGTAGTTGGGCGAGGTGAACAGCAGTTGGCGGACCGGGTCGACGGACACGCTGCCCCAGTTGAATACACCCACGTTGCCCGGGTAGATCAGCGAACCCTGCTCGGAAGGCGGGGTGTACTGGCCTTCGTAGCGCAGTTCGCGGAACTGGATGCGGCACAGCATCTGGTCGAATGGCGTAGCGCCCCACATGGCCTGTTCGGTCAGCTCAGGGCCCAGCAGGTTGAGGTCGGAGCGGGCCTGGGTCGGCGAGGTATGGTCGCCCTTCACTGCGCCTTGCGGGGTGGGGATTTCGCGAATCGGCACGATCGGCGTACCGTCGCGGCGGTCGAGCACGTACAGGCTGCCTTGCTTGGTCGGCACGATGATCGCGGGTTTCACCCCATCGTCAGTCTTCAGGTGGACCAAGGTCGGCTGGCTGCCCACGTCCATGTCCCACAAGTCGTGGTGGGTAAACTGGTAGTTCCAGCGGGCCTTGCCGGTGGCCAGGTCAAGGGCGACCACGCCGGCGCTGTACTTCTCGGCGCCCGGGGTGCGGTCGGCGCCCCACTGGTCCGGGGTCTGGTTGCCCAACGGCAGGTAGATCATGCCCAGGTCTTCGTCGACGCTGGCGATCGACCACATATTGGCCGAGTTGCGGCTGTACATCTTGCCGGCGGCCAACGGCTTGGTGTCATCCGGGTTGTTGCTGTCCCAGTTCCACACCAGGTGGCCGTCGTGCACGTCGTAGGCGCGGATCACGCCCGACGGCTCGTTGGTCGACTCGTTGTCGGTGACGTGGCCACCAATGATCACCAGGTCACGGGTGATAGCGGCAGGCGAGGTGGAGTAATAGCCGCCGGCGGTGAAGGGACCGATGCCGGTGGTGAGGTCGATCACGCCCTGGTTGGCGAAGCCTTCGCAGACTTTGCCGTTGTCGGCGTTGATGGCAATCAGGCGGGCATCTGCGGTAGGCAGGTACAGGCGGCGTGGGCAGGCCTGGGCTACGGCCTGGCCGGCGTCGGTAATTTTCGGCGCCGGGCTGCCGTCGCGGCTGACATAGCGGTTTTCGTCATAGTACGAAACGCCGCGGCAGGTCATGTGGGCAAAGCCTTTGAAGGTGCCGGTCGGGCTCTTGACCTGCGGGTCGTAACGCCAGATTTCCGCGCCGGTGTCCGGGTCCAGGGCCAGCAAGCGGCTGTGTGCGGTGCAGGCGTAGAGCATGCCGTTGACCTTCAGCGGGGTGTTCTGGTTGGTCAGCTCCACAGGGTCGTTGTCGGTCGGCAGGTCACCGGTGCGAATGCGCCAGGCTTCTTCCAGGCGGTAGGCATTCTGCGGGGTGATCTGGCGCAGCGGTGAATAACGGTCGCCATGCTCGGTGCGGCCGTAAGCCTGCCATTCGCCATCAGGCATGGATGGGGCGGCGCTGGCCATTTCGCTGCTTTCGCGGCCCAGTTCGCCGAACACTTCGCCGGGGTGGGTGAACTGGCTGCCCAGCGCACATGCGCCCGAAGCAACCACCGCAACGCCGAGCAGTGCAGTGTTGGCTTTGCTGGCCGGGCCGATCAACGGACGACGTGCCCACGGCAGCAGCAGCACCACGCCGATGGCAAACCAGATGGCCAGGCGTGGCACCAGTTGCCACCAGTCCAGGCCCACTTCAAGCAGCGCCCATACAGTGCTGCCCAGCAGCACCAGGCCGTACAGGCCCAAGGCAATGCGGCGTTGGGCCAGCAGCAGGATGCCCGAGAGGGCAAAGCCGATACCGGCAATCAGGTAGTACAGCGATCCGCCCAGCTGGCTTAGCTTGATACCACCGGCCAGCAGGGCCAGGCCCATCAGCAACAGCAGCGCGCCGATCAGGCGAGGGAGCCAGCGGCTTCCTTGGTTGGCACCTTCAGTGCTCATCTTAGGTTCTCCGTCAGGTCAAAAAAGGGTGGTTAGAAACTGCTCTGGATCTTCAGGCCACCGATCAGGGCGCCATCGACCTGCGACACCCCGCCCGGGTGGCGGATGTACTGCAGGTTGGGGCGTACGGTGAGCCAGTCGGCCAAGTGGATGCCGTAGTACAGCTCGGCGCTGTACTCGGTGTCCTGCACCGGCAGGAAACCTGGATTGTCATAGTCGTAGAGGCCTGCGGCCTGGTTGGCCAGGCGGGCGTTCTTGCGGTAGGCGGGGTTGACGTGCACGCGGGCCAGGGCGAAACCGATGTCGTCCTTGGCGCGGGCGTCGAAAGGCCCTTTGTATACCAGTCCTGCCTGCACATAGTTGTCGATGGCATTGGTCTTCTTGTCGTGCACCGTGGCGTTGGCGAACAGGCTCAGGCCTCGCGACTGGTCGGATGCCAGCGAGGTTACTTGCTGCTGGGCGCCGAGCCACATGCCGTGCTTGCTCGAACTGCTGCGGTAGGCGGCGCCGCTGAGGGCGGCCGGCTGGCCGTTGCTGTCCTTGAGAACATCCTGTGCCTTGGCATTACTGTAGTAGTAGCCAGCGCGATATTCCCCTTTCAAACCTTGGATACGTGGGGTCCATACCAGTTCGACTGGCATTACCGCGCCTTGGGTGCCGCTGCCGCTGAGCTTGAAGCCGTTGCCAGATTCGAGGTTGGAGGGGTTCTGCTCGAACACGCCCACCTGGGTGTAAAGCGTGTCGCTGAGGTTGTAACGCACGCGCAGGGCCCATTGGCTGACCGGCCAGTTGTACCAGATGCCACCCACCCAGTTGCCTACCTGCGAGCCGCAAAAGGCCAGGTTCTGGAAGTCGCAAGGGAAGCTGTTGAAATCTTCGCCTTCGCCGAAGCGACCGAATTTCACATCCAGCGCACCCTCGAAGTACTTCTGCTTGATCCACATCTGCGTCAGCCGCCAGGTTTCGCCACGGCCCCAGACTTCCTGGGCCGAGGTGAAGCCGCCGACGCGAGGATCGTTGATGCGGTCGTTGCTGATGTTGTCGCCGTGGCGCTCGGTAAGGGTCAGCTGGAACTCGGTGTCATGCCAGCCGAAAATCTTGTCCAGGTCCAGGTGGCTGCCAAAGGTGAACTGGTCGCTGTAGCGAGCGGTACGGTCGTGGTCGAAGCCACCGTGCAGGTTGCTGCCCATCTCGCCGGTGTAGCCGAGGGTGAAGTCGTAGCCTTTTTCCAGCAATTCGCTGCGAGTGCCGCCCCAGTCACCGAGCATCCATGGGGAGTCGCTGGCGAACATTTCGCTGGCGGCGGCGGGTGTCGCCAAGGCGCTGAGGGCAAGGCCGATGTAACAGGTTTTGGGCAGTTGGAGCATGAGATAGCGCTATCTTTTTGATTATTGAAAAAACGGCAAGCGCATCGAAGGGCGTGCCCTTCAATGGATATGGCGACAGGATGGTTTCAGTGAAGCGATTCAGCTTCAGGCGGGCAGGATATAGCGGAAGTTGTAAGAAAAAAAGACAAATTGTCGCAGGGGATTGTTGTCCAGCGGGTAACAATAGCCTGAAGAGGGGCGCAAAGCGCCCCCGCGATTTCAGAAGGTGGTACGCAACCCCACTTCGACACTACGCCCCGGCGCCGGCGCGATATCGCGCAGGATCGAGCTGGCATAACGCACGGTCTGGTCGGTCAGGTTTTCGCCGCGCACAAACGCCAACCACTGGCTCTGGCCAACTTCGAAGCGGTAGCCAATGCTTGCACCCAGTGTGGTGTAGCCATCGGTGCTGGTTTCGTTGGCCGGTTTGCGGTGCTGCGACGCGGCATGCTGGACATCGACCCGCGCCTGCCAGCAGTCCAGTTCCCACACCAGGCCGCTGTTCAGGCGCAGCGGGGCGATGCGTGGCAGCGGTTCGCCGCTGTCGAGGTTCTTGGCCCGGGTGTAGTCACCAGACAACTCCAGCGCGAAGCTGCCGTAACGGTTCTCGACCAGTTGCCAGCGGTCCTGGGCCTCGATGCCGTAAAAGCGCGCCCGCACGCCCTGGTACTGGTATTCCGGGAAACCGTGGTGGTCATAGTCGTGATCGTGGTCGTCCTCGCCATGGTCGTGATCATGCCCGCCCTCGCGCAGGTTGCCGGTGCCGATCAGCCCGATGTAGTTGCGAAAGTGGCTGTAGAACACCCCGACACTGCCTTTGTGGGTGCCATTGTCGAAGCGCAGCGCCAGGTCGGCAGAGATGGCCTTTTCCTTGTTCAGGCTGGCGTCGCCAACTTCAAAAGCGCCGGTGGCCACGTGCGCGCCATTGGCGTACAGCTCGTAGAACGTCGGGGCGCGCTCGGTGTAGCCGAGGTTGGCGGCCAGCGACCAGATCGGGTCGAGCTGGTACACCGCACCTGATGACAGGCTGAAGGCGTTGAAGCTGCTGGCACTGTCGGCATCGACGAAGTTTTCGTTGCCTTTGGCGTCAGGGTCTACCCGAGTGTGCTCCACGCGTGCGCCCAGGCTCAGGTTCAGCCGCTGTGTGGCCTGCCATTGCTCCAGCATGAACAGCGCGAGGCTGTTGGTATGGGTGTGTGGGACAAAAGCCTCTTCGCCCAGGGCGGAAAATTCGTTGCGGCTGACCTGAGCACCGATCACCCCCTCCACCGGCCCGAGCGGTTGGTGGCGGGCTTCGATACGGGCTTCGTAGCCCTTGTTCTTGAAGGTGGTGTGCACCTCGCCTTCTTCGATCTCGCTGTGTTCGTAGTCGGTATAGCCAGCATCGACCTTGACGGAGCTGAACGGGCCATCCAGGTCACGCAGTTCGGAGGCGAAGGCGTAGTGGTCCTGTTTCATGTCCAGGCGCACACCGGATTCGGCCACCGAGCCGTAATTGCTGTCGTAGCGGCTATAAGACAGGCCGGCGTAACCGTGATCCCAGTGATAGGCGCCACCGACGGCACCGCCATCTTGGCGGCCGTCGCTGTTTTCCAGGCGGTGTTTGCTGCCGGGCTCATCGGCGTCACGTACCTTGGCGCTGCGGGCGTAGCCGTGGATGCGCAGGTCGTTGAATTGGCGGCTGTTGGCATCGAGATGCAGGGCGAAGGCACCGTTGCCCGCCTCCAATTTGCCAGCGCTGCTGCGGGTGGTGTCGGCGCCACCGTAGCGCAGCTCGCCGGCACCGTGGATGCCTTCGATCGGTGCGTCCGGGATGCGGTTGTCGAAGGTATTGACCACGCCACCGATGGCGTTGCCGCCGTAGAGCAGGGCGGCCGGGCCACGGACGATCTCGACGCGCTCGACGGTAACCGGGTCCAGCGGCACGGCGTGGTCATAGGACAGCGATGAGGCATCCAGGGCGCCGACGCCATTGCGCAGGATGCGGATGCGGTCGCCGTCCAGGCCACGGATCACCGGGCGGCTGGCGCCAGGGCCGAACCAGGTAGAGGCGACCCCGGGCTGCTTGTTCAGGGTTTCACCGAGGCTGCCGTGCTGTTGTTGCAGCAGGTTGTCGCCTTCGAGCACGGTGCTGGGGGCGGCCAGCTGGAGGTTGCCCAGCGGATTGGCGGTAATTACCTGTGGTTCGAGTTCCACGGCCTGGCTGGGCGATGCAGCCAGCCAGAGCGCGACGGCAAGGGGGGAGAGACGAAGCGTTGGGTACAGCATGGCGATGGGGCGTTCCTTGGCAGATGCTTTTTAGTGTTACAACATAACATAACTATTTCAGCACAGAGGTTTTACGCCTGGCCAGCAGTTTTTCTGTCGACTTGACGGATCCCGTCCGCCACTACACTCGTGTAAGGTGCGCATCTTTCCAACGGAGCACAGCATGAGCACGGCCCAACACAACGCGCTGCACGGCAAGACCCTTGAACAGATCCTCACCGAGCTGGTGGCGCACTACCAATGGCAGGGCCTGGCCGAACGCATCGATGTGCGTTGCTTCAAGAGCAACCCCAGCATCAAGTCGAGCCTGTCCTTTTTGCGCAAGACACCGTGGGCGCGGGAAAAGGTCGAGCAGTTGTACGTGAAGCTGCAGCGCCAGGCCTGATATGCCGCGTCGCCCCTGGCTGACCAGCATCGCCGTGCTCGGCTGGTTCGGCCTGACCGTGCAGGTATACCTGGTGCTGCTGGCGCGCTGGCAGGAACAGGCCAGCCTGATTGGCGGCCTGATCAACGTGTTCGGCTATTTCACCGTGCTGACCAATACCTTGGTGGCGGCGGTGGTCAGTTATGCGGCGTTCGGTCGTGAAGGCCGAGTCAGGCGTTTTTTCCTGTCGCCGTCGGTGAGTACTGCGGTGGCTGCCAGCATCGTGCTGGTGGCGCTGGCCTACAGCCTGTTGCTGCGTCACTTGTGGCAACCGCAGGGCTGGCAATGGCTGGCGGACGAGTTGCTGCACGACGTGATGCCGGTGCTTTATGCCGTGTACTGGTGGTGGGAGGTGCCCAAGGGCAGCCTGAGGCTTTGGCACTTGGCGGTGTGGGCGATTTACCCGGCGGTGTACTTCGCCTACGCGCTGTGGCGGGGGAGCGAGATTGGCGTGTATGCCTACCCGTTCATCGATGTGGCGAGCCTGGGGTATGGGCAGGTGATGCTCAATGCCCTGGGGGTGCTGGCGGGGTTCTGGGGGATAGGGCTGGTGTTGCTGGGGCTGGATAAGTGGCGCGGGTCGAACAGATTCGCTTAGCGTGCACTGGCCCTATCGCCGGCAAGCCAGCTCCTACAGGTACCCCATAGCCTTCATGGGCTGTGCAATAACTGTGGGAGCCGGCTTGCCGGCGATAGGGCCAGTACAGGTAACCAAGATCACTCGTCGTCCGCAGTCCCGTCGGCACGCCAGTAGGCCGCTGCCTTCAGCGCATCCTCCGGCACCCCTTTTTCCAGCAATAGCGCCTTGGCCTGGCGGGTCAGGGCTTTTTCCAGCGCCACCCAGCCGTACAACCGACCTTGCGGCAAGGTCAGATTCTTCAACAGTTCCAGCAAATCTTCTTGCTGGCGACGCACCCAGATGACTTCGACTTGTGACTTGCTCGGCAGCGGCTGGCGCTCCTGCTCGTCTTCGATCTGGATCACCGCCAGCACCTGGCGGCCAGCCGGCAGTTCGTCCAACCGCCGACCAATCGCCGGAATGGCGGTTTCGTCACCGATCAGCAGGTAGCTGTCGAAAATATCCGGCACCACCATTGATGCTCGTGGCCCAGCGATGTCCAGGGTTTGCCCAGGCGCGGCCTGGGCGGCCCAGGTGGAGGCGGGGCCATCACCGTGCAGTACGAAGTCGATGTCCAGTTCATTGGCCACCAGGTCGATGCGCCGTGGCGTGTACTCGCGCATGGTCGGCCGTGCGCCACCGTCCCGGCCCATATTACGGGCCTCGATGGCCTGCTGTTGCTCCGGCGTTTCGGCGAACAGCAGCTTGATATGGTCATCACTGCCCACGCTGGTGAAACCCTGCAGTTCGGCACCGCCGAGGGTGATGCGGCGCATGCGTGGGGTCAGTTCGGTGACCCGCAGTACCTGCAAACGGCGTTGGCGGATCTGGTGGTTGACGCGGTGGATGGTGTCACTCATGGGAAGCCTCCCTGACAGGTTCGGCCGGCCCGGAGGCGATGGCCTTGGCGGTATGGTTGAGCAAGTCGCGGACCCGTTGGATCTCTTCCGGTGTCCAGCGGCCGCTGTGCATGTGCAGTGCGTGGCGCAGGTTGCCGACTGCTTCATGGATTTCTGGCGGGCGGTCGTGGCCGCGCAGGGCGCGTTTGCTGACCTCGATGCGCATGCGCACGCCGTCCAGGGCGACAGCCTGCTCGGCCAGGGCGCTGCGCCCGGCGTCGGTGATGGCATAGAGGCGTTTGCTGCCTTGCACCTGGCCACTGATCAACTCGGCCTCTTCAAGAAAATTCAGCGTGGGGTAGATCACCCCGGGGCTAGGGCTGTAGCTGCCGTCGAACAGGTTTTCGATCTGGCGGATAAGGTCGTAACCGTGGCCGGGCTGGTCTGCGAGCAGGTCCAGCATCAGCAGCTTGAGGTCACCGGGGGCGAAGACGCGTGGGCCGCGCTCGCCGCGGCCGGGGCGCCGCTCGAAGGGATCATGGGGGGTGTGTTCGCGCATGGGGACAGGGCTCCGTCGTTTTCGATATATCGTAAGATATTACTCAAGATATATCTAAAGACAAGCCTCTGGATGCTGATGATTATCATCTATTCATTCGATACGTTCCCTGCCGCAGTCGGTGTGTTCACGGCCACCTGCGGCGGTTTGCACTCATTCGGATTGCCCGGCTGCAGGTACGGCATGAGAATCGGGGCCATGCCTTTGAGAACCTGCACCGGCAGCGCCGAGGTGAATTTGAATGCCTCTGCCGAGCGCCCCGGCACGAAGGCGGTGAGGGTGCCGAAGTGGTTGTCGCCAAGGAAGAACACAAAGGTGGCTGTACGGTTCAGCGAGCGCGAGCCAATCAGCCTGCCACCGGCGCCGAAGCTTTCAATGCGGTTGTCACCGGTACCGGTCTTGCCCCCCATCACCAGTGGTGTACCGTCCTGCAGCTTGAAACTGCCGGAAATACGCCGCGCCGTGCCTGCATCCACCACCTGCGACATGGCGCCTTTCAGTGCGCGCGCCACTTCCACGGGCAGAATCCGCACGCCCCGGTCCGGGTCGGTGATCAACTTGGTCTCATAAGGTGTATTGGCTGCAAAGTGCAGGGTGTCGATGCGCAGGGTAGGCAGGCGTATGCCGTCGTTCTGGATGATGCCGACCAGTTCGGACAGGGCGGCAGGACGGTCGCCCGAACTGCCGATCGCGGTGGCCAGCGAGGGCACGAGGTGGTCGAATGGATAGCCAACGCGCTTCCAGCGCTGGTGGATGTCGAGGAAGGCTTCGATCTCCACCATGGTGCGGATGCGGCTATCGCGGGCCCCTTGGTAGCGGCTCTTGAACAGCCAGCTGTACACCTCTTGGCGCTCGAAACGGCTGGCGTTGACCATTTCGGTCAAGGTCGAGCTCGGGTTCTTCAGCAGGTAGCCGAGCAGCCAAAGGTCCAGCGGGTGGACCTTGGCAATGTAGCCTTGGTCGGGCAGGTCGTATTTACCGGGGCCATAGGCATCGTACATCTCTGACAGGCGGCCGTCGGTCAACTTGCCCAAGGCAGCCTTGTCGCCCTTGAGGTGGGCACGTACGAAGGCATTGAAGGTTTCCTGCCCTGCTTCAGGGAACAGGTAGCGGTGCACCGCTGCCAGCCGCTGTGGGGTCACGCGCATGCTGTCCAGGAAGGTGTCCAGGCGCTGCTGCGAGGTTTTGCGCTGGTATTTCTTCCAGAAGCGCATCAGGTAGTTGGTGCCTTCCTTGTCGGCGAAGCGGGCCAGGTATTCCTGGCGGCGAGGGTCGGCGTCGTCCTTGAGCAGCGGCACGCGGTTGTACGGCTGCTGGTAGGTCACGTAGCGCACCAGGTCGCGCATCAGGCGGATGAACGGCAGGTTGATCGATTCGCGTAGGGCATCCTTGAGTGTCGGGTTGCGGCTGTTGTCTTCCTTGCGGAAGTTGTTGAACACGTGCATGCCGCCGCCTGTGAAAAAGGCTTCACCGGTATTGGCGGAGTATTTGCGCTCCAGCGCGGCGTCGAGCATGGCGTCCAGGCTCTGGTTCTTGCTGTTCTGCGCCAGCCATTCCAGCGACCACTGGGTAATGCGGTCGAGTTCGGCGACTTCGACCTTCTTCAACTCGGCAGCGGGCTTGCCGGCGTACTTGTCGTGCAGTTCGGCGATGATCTCCAGGTATGTGGTCAGCACCCGCAACTTGGCGGTGGAGCCCAGCTCCAGCTTGCTGCCTTCGTTGATGTCGAAGGGCTGGTTGGTGCTGTCGGTCTGCACCCGTACACGCGAGCCGTCGGCCGTGCGCTCAAACAAAGTGAAGCTGTAGCTCACCTGGTCGGTGGTCTTGGTGGTGAGCAGGCGCTCGCCGATCAGCCCCATCTGCGCGGCAAACTCGGGGTCGGCAAGGTTTTTCAGGTACTGGCTGACCTGCAGTTGCAGGTCGGCCTGCAGGGTACTGGTGGCCGACACATCGAGGCGGTCGAGATCATACAGCGGGCGGTTGAGCATGGCTGCCAGCCGGTTACGCGCCAGGCTGATGCCCTTGTTGGTGACGATCGGCACGATGGTTGGCTGCGCTACCCAGTCGCGATAGACCGCTTTGCTGGCCAGTGCGGCTTCGGCCAGTGGCTGCTCTATCACATTGTTTGCGGCGAGCACGCGGATGTGCGAATCGGTGAGTTCGGCCAGCTCGACCCGGCCCTTGGACAGGTAGTGGGACGGGCGGCGCTGGGCAATCATCAGCGACAGCACCTGGCGCAGGGCAAGGCCGCGTGTGGCCATGCTTTCGGCGTCAGTGGCGGTGGAATTCAGCGCCAGGTTGACCTGGTCGAAGTCGGCGCCGTACCACACCCGCAAGCCTTCGGCCATGCCGTGTACTTCGCCGTGCCCGGGCACGGCCGACAGCGGCACACTGTTGAGGTAGTCGCGCACGATGCGCTGGCGTGCTTCGGTGGTATCCGGGCCGCCCCGGTAGGCGCGCACGCTGGCAGAAATCATCTGTCGGATTTTCTCGGCACCCGACACGGTCAGGCCGTCCGGTGAGTGGCGGTACTTTTCCAGTTGCGTGGCCAACGTGCTGCCGCCCGCAGACTGACCAGGCAAAGCCAGGTACTTGGCCACCTGGCTGTAGGCGGCTTTGGCAAAGCGTGGCCAGTCCACGGCGGGGTTGTTGCGCGGGTCCTGGGTATCGAGCAGGTCGCGGTTCTCGATGAACAACAGGCTGTTGACCATCACCGGCGGGATTGCGGCAAAGTTCGGGTACAGGTGCTGTGGATAGTTGTACTGGTACAGCGTGTCGCCGCGGCAATCAGTGATCGACAGGCCGGCCTGGATTTTCTCGATATAGGGCGCGAACAGCCCATGATCGACGTAGTTCATCAGCGCAGGGGAGAACCTCACCTGCTCAGTGATCAGGTAGTCGCGCTTGAGCAGGCGTGGCAGGAATTCGCCCAGGGCGCTGTAGCCCAGTCGTTTGTCGAACGGCCCTTCACCGGGGTAGATAATGGCGTCACTAGGGCCAGGCTCCAGCGAGTAGGTCAGCGTAGCGGCCAGTTTGCTGAACTCGCGCGATTGCAGTTCGGAGGTGCGGAATTCGTCATACGCAGCGAAGCCGATGGCTACCAGCGCCACCAGCAGGATGAGGATGATCAGCCGCCACCAAAGCCGACGCTGACGGGGGGGCTTCGGTTGGGGCGTCTCGGCCGGAGGTATCTCGGGTGCTTCCGTTCTGCTTGGTTCCGATTGCCACAGTGCGCCCATAGTCTTCAATCCGGCCAGGTGTTTTCGTCTTGCTTGTCTGAAGCTTAGACGTTGAGCGGGTGAGGTGAAAAATTTGTAGGAGGTGGAGAAAAGCGGGGTAGGGCTATGCGGCTTTGGTGTGGGTTTTTTGACCCCGAGATGTTGCTATGGTGCCGGGGCAGTTTTCCGGGCCGCTGCACGGGCGAGAAAACTTGCTGATTATTCCTGTATATACAGCGAAAAACCCTGCAACGGTCTTCCTATACTGCTCGGCCCCTTCGCCCTGCCGGGCGCTCTACCCCGGCAAACGGGCCGGCCCACGAAGCCAGCCTGGCAAGCAGACGCCACGCCTATCGGCCTGGCCGGTGCTGCACGAAGGTCAAATCCAATAACAAAATGAGGTTGTATTGCTATGCCAGTCGGCAACCACTCTGCCCATGGCCAGGCCAATGAAGGCGGCCCGCTCAAGCGTGAACTGGGCGAACGGCACATCCGCCTGATGGCGCTGGGCGCCTGTATCGGCGTCGGTCTTTTCCTCGGTTCGGCCAAAGCCATCGAAATGGCCGGCCCTGCCATCATGCTGTCCTACATCATCGGTGGCTTGGCCATCCTGGTGATCATGCGCGCCCTTGGCGAAATGGCCGTGCATAACCCGGTCGCCGGGTCGTTCAGCCGCTATGCCCAAGACTACCTCGGCCCGCTGGCGGGCTTCCTCACCGGGTGGAACTACTGGTTCCTCTGGTTGGTGACCTGTGTCGCCGAAATTACTGCAGTAGCCATCTACATGGGTATCTGGTTCCCCGACGTGCCCCGCTGGATCTGGGCCCTGGCAGCCTTGGGTAGCATGGGCGCCGTTAACCTGGTAGCGGTGAAGGCCTTTGGTGAATTCGAGTTCTGGTTCGCCCTGATCAAGATTGTCACCATCATCGCCATGGTCCTTGGCGGCATCGGTGTCATTGCCTTCGGCTTCGGCAATGACGGTGTGGCTGTAGGTGTCTCCAACCTGTGGAGCAACGGCGGCTTCATGCCGAATGGCGTGACCGGCGTGCTGATGTCGCTGCAGATGGTGATGTTCGCCTACCTGGGTGTGGAAATGATCGGTTTGACCGCCGGCGAAGCACGCAACCCGCAAAAGACCATCCCACAGGCCATTGGCTCGGTGTTCTGGCGCATCCTGCTGTTCTACGTCGGTGCGTTGTTCGTGATCCTGTCGATCTACCCGTGGAACGAAATTGGCAGCCAGGGTAGCCCGTTCGTCATGACCTTCGAGCGCCTCGGCATCAAGACCGCCGCCGGCATCATCAACTTCGTGGTCATCACCGCGGCGCTGTCGTCGTGCAACGGCGGGATTTTCAGCACCGGGCGCATGCTCTACAGCCTGGCACAAAACGGCCAGGCCCCTGCCGCCTTTGCCCGTACCTCGAAGAATGGCGTACCGCGCAATGCACTGCTGCTGTCGATCGGCGCGCTACTGCTGGGCGTGCTGGCCAACTACCTGGTGCCGGAAAAAGTGTTTGTCTGGGTAACGTCGATTGCCACCTTCGGTGCAATCTGGACCTGGGTGATGATCCTGCTGGCGCAGCTCAAGTTCCGTGCCGGTCTTTCCACTGCTGAGCGCAAGGCACTGAAGTACCGCATGTGGCTGTGGCCGCTGAGCTCCTACCTGGCGCTGGGTTTCCTGGTGCTGGTGGTTGGCTTGATGGCGTACTTCGAGGATACCCGTGTGGCCCTGTACATTGGCCCGGCGTTCCTGGTGCTGCTGACCGTGCTGTACTACGCGTTCCGTCTGGCGCCGAAAGACGTACAAGGTGTGGCCTGTACCGCTTCCTGATCTGAAACCTCTGGGGCCGCTTTGCGGCCCATCGCGGCGCAAGGCCGCTCCTACAGGAGATCGCGTATTTCTGCAGGAGCGGCCTTGTGTCGCGATCTGGCTGCGCAGCAGCCCCAGGGCTCTATCAGGCAGCCACTTCGCTGTGTGGCTCAAAGCTGTCGGCCCGGGCCAGTTGCCACATGCGTGAATAGAACTGCCCGTTCACCTCGCCGGTCAGCAACTCGCCCGGTTTCAAGAACACATGCATCTGCGAGAACAACTTGATCTCGGTGGCCGAGACGCGCCGCACCAGGTGCTTGGCTTCCAGCTGCGCCGGGTGGTCCAGGCCCGCCGCCGCGAGCATTTCGGCCAGGGCACGCAAGGTGTTGTGGTGGAAGTTCAGCACCCGTTGGGCCTTGTCCGGCACCACCAGAGCGCGCTGGCGCAGTGGGTCTTGCGTGGCCACGCCGGTGGGGCACTTGTTGGTGTGGCAGCTCTGCGACTGGATGCAGCCAATGGCGAACATGAAGCCACGCGCCGAGTTGGCCCAGTCAGCACCAATGGCCAGCACGCTGGCGATGTCGAAGGCGCTGACGATCTTGCCGCTGGCCCCGAGCTTGATCTTGTCACGCAGGTTCAGGCCAACCAGCGTGTTGTGCACGAACAGCAGGCCTTCGCGCAGCGGCACACCGATATGGTCGGTGAACTCTACCGGTGCGGCGCCGGTGCCGCCTTCCTTGCCATCGACGACGATGAAGTCGGGCAGGATGCCGGTTTCCAGCATGGCCTTGGCGATGCCCATGAACTCCCACGGGTGGCCCAGGCAGAATTTGAAGCCGACTGGTTTGCCGCCGGACAGCTCACGCAGCTGGGCAATGAACTGCATCATCTCGATCGGCGTGGAGAAAGCGCTGTGGCGCGACGGCGAGATGCAGTCTTCGCCCATCAGCACGCCTCGGGTCTCGGCAATCTCTTGGGTTACCTTGTGTTTGGGCAGGATGCCGCCGTGGCCGGGCTTGGCGCCCTGGCTCATCTTGATTTCGATCATGCGCACCTGCGGGCTGCGCGCCTGGGCGGCGAAGCGTTCGGGGTCGAAACGCCCGTCCGGCGTGCGGCAACCGAAGTAGCCGCTGCCCAGTTCCCAGACCAGGTCGCCGCCATGCTCGCGGTGATAAGGGCTGATACTGCCTTCGCCGGTGTCATGGTGGAAGTTGCCCAGCTTGGCGCCCTGGTTGAGGGCGCGGATGGCATTGGCGCTGAGCGAGCCGAAGCTCATGGCCGAAATGTTGAAGATCGAGGCCGAGTACGGCTGGCTGCACTGCGGCCCGCCGACGATGACGCGGAAGCTGCTTGGGTCGGCCAGCGGCGCCGGGCGCATGGAGTGGCCGATGAACTCGAAACCAGACTCGTATACGTCTATCAGGGTGCCGAACGGTTTGTCCGAGGCTTCGTTCTTGGCCCGGGCGTACACCAACGAGCGCTGAGCGCGGGAGAATGGCAGGGCGTCGCTGTCGGACTCCAGCAAGTACTGGCGGATTTCCGGGCGAATGGCCTCGACCAGATAGCGGATGTTGCCCAGGATCGGGTAGTTGCGGCGTACGGCATGGCGTTGCTGCAGCAGGTCGAACAAGCCGATCAGGCTGAGGATGCCCGTGGTCAGGGTGAACGGCCACAACCATTCGTGGTGGGTGAAGGGCAAGCTCGCCAGGGTGAACAGCACACAGGCTGCGAAGAAGGCATAGCGACTGAGGAGTGACAGGCTCATACAGGGTCCTTGCGATGGCGCGGTCAGGCTCAGGGCCTGGGGGCAAACCCCGACCATAGCCAAGTTGCAGGGCCCTGCAAATTAAAATCGGGGTAGCGAAAATCATTCTCGTCAAGTTATGTACTGGCTGTACCGGCCCTATCGCCGGCAAGCCAGCTCCTACAGGTCATCACCAGCTTCGAGCGAAGTGACATCTTTGTGGGAGCTGGCTTGCCGGCGATAGGGCCGGTACAGCCGCTAACGCTCAGTGCTTGTCACGCAGCAGTTTCTGCCGCCAGATTTCCTGCTCTTGTGCGGGCGCCTCGACCAGATACGAGTAACGCCCGGCCACCCGTACCGCCACCGGTACCCCGTCGCGATACAACAAGCGGTTACCACTCACCGCTGGCACTTTCGCCCCGGGCAGCAACGAGCCGGTCAGGTTCAGCGGGTCATTGCCACTCACTACCAGCAACGTCCCGTCCGGGTCGCGGCGGCGCACCTGCCGCAGCAACCCCACCGCCTCCGGCAAGGCGAACTGTTCACCCGCCAGCCCGGCAATGAAGCGCCCACCACGGATCTCGCCACGCGCCTCCAGCCGGTGATAGCAGCGCAGCAGTTCACGCCAGGGCGGCAGTACATCACTCTCGCGCTCCAGCAGCCGCCAGCAGATCACGCCATAGCGGCGCAGCAGGGTGCGGGCGATGTACTCCAGGCGCTGGTCTTGATCCGGTGGCGTAGCGCTGCGGCGCAGCAGTGCCCAGCGCCCGGCATGCGCCATGCTGCTGGAAAGCGGCGGGTGGCCACGGCGGCTGTTACGCGAGCTGCGCTTGGCTGCAGGGGTGATCAGGCTGCGTAAGCCGGTGAAACTGTCCGCACCGACCAGGCCCGAACCCACCAGCTCCTGCAGCGCAGTTTCCAGTTCGCTGGGCAGCAGACGTGCCTCATGCGCCAGTTCATCGAAGAACAGCGCCCCCTCGGTTTTAAGCGCTTCGTGCACACGTTGCGCACGCAGGCCAAGGGCATCCACCGTTGGGGCGGGCGCCAGGCTGCGCCATGTGTTCAGCTGGTCGCGCGGCAGCAGCACCAGTGGGGTACTTGATAGGGTGCTGCTCGCCAAAGTTGCCGCCAGCCGGCTCCAGGCAAACTGGCCGCTGCGGCAGGCATCGTCGAGCCAGTGGGGGCTGTAGTCCTTGATGCGCGAAGGCAGCAGTTCCGCCTCCCACGCCCCGGCGGCGCTGGGAAACCCCTGCAACTGGCCCAGCACTTCGGCCAGCGCCTGCGGACCACGCAAGCGCTCGTCAGGTGCCAAGTGCTGCCAGTCGAACAGAAAGCGCATGAAGTCCTGGAGGCTGACCGGTTCGATCTCCCGGCGCAGGCGTTTCACGGTGTAGCGATGAATGCGCGCCAGCAAATGGCGTTCGCACCACTGCAGGTCGGTTGCACCAGGGCTGAAATGCCCGCGCAGCACATAGCCTTCAGCTTCCAGGCGGGCCAGTGCCTGCTCGACGGCTGGCAACGGCTTGCCAAGCGGTGCGGCTATCTGTGGCGCGGTGCTGGGGCCATGGCCACTCAGACGGGCACGTAACAGTTCAGTCAGGGCAAGGTCCGGCTCGGGGGCCTGATCGAACCCAGGCAGCATCTGCAAGGCAGGTTCCAGCACAGCGTCCGGATACACGCTCTGCAGCAGGCCCAGTCGCTCACGCGCCAACCACAGCTTTTCGTCCGCCAGGCGCAAGGCCCGACCATTTTTGGCCAGTTGCCTGAGCAACAGGTCCCAGCTGGCATTGCCCTGCACTTCAGCTTGGCTGATGGCGCCCAGGCCCATCAGCGCTTCGTGCATTTCGTCTGCATTGCCTGGCTGTGGCCAGGCTTCTGCCGCGACGGCGGCGATGGCATCAGCGTCCAGCGCGCCCAGGTCGTCGCCACTGTGCACTTCGCTCCAGCGTCGGTTGAGTACTGCCTGGGTGCGCCGTTCTTCCAGCGGGGCATCGTCCAGAAAAGCGTACGGCCTGGCATTGAGAATGGCAGAGGCCAGTGGCGAAGGCGCGGGCAGGTCACGGCACAACAGACGTACCGCCCCGCTTTCCATGCGTCGCAACAGGGCCAGCCAACCTTCGCTGTCCATCGCCTCATGCAGGCAGTCGTCCAGGGTTTGTTCGACCAGCGGGTGGTCGGGTATCTGCCGCTCGCCGGCAATGTTTTCCAGGCAGGCGATCTGGTCTGGGAACACGGCGGCCACCAAGTCTTCGCTCTTCATGCGCTGGATCTGTGGCGCGACCTTGCGCCCGCCCACGAAGCGCGGGAGGGCCATTGCAACGCCGGCGTTCCAGCGCCAGCGTACGCCAAACAGCGGCGCATCCAGCACCGCCTGGACGAGGATCTGCTCGGCACTGCGGCTATTGAGGTAACGCCACACCTCGTCCAGCGCGAAACTGTGGCTGGTCGACAGCGACAGCACGATGGCATCTTCGCTGGCGGCAGCCTGCAGCTCGAAATTGAAGGTGCGGCAGAAGCGTTTGCGCAGGGCCAGGCCCCACGCGCGGTTGATGCGGCTGCCGTAGGGCGAATGGATGATCAGCTGGGTCCCGCCGGACTCATCGAAAAAGCGCTCCATCACCAGCGTGTCCTGCGAGGGCAGGGCGCCAAGCACCTCGCGGGTGCGGGCCAGGTAGTCGAGCAACTGGCTGGCGCTGTCTTCGTCCAGTTCGAAGGTAGCCTGCAACCATGCCAGTACCTCGACCATGTCGCCGTCAGCCTGGGCCAGTTGCTGGTCGACCCGTGCCTGCAGCCGCGCCACGGCGGCAGACAGCTCGTTGCTGCGCCCGGGCGCTTCACCCAGCCAGAACGGAATGGTCGGCGGCAGGCCATGGGCATCTTCCACCCGTACGCGGCCCGCCTCGACGCGCAGAATGCGATAGGAGGCGTTGCCCAGCTGGAAGATATCGCCGGCAATGCTCTCCACGGCAAAGTCTTCATTGACGCTGCCAATGTTCAGCGCCTGTGGTTCCAGCAGTACGGTGTAGTCGGCGTTGTCAGGGATGGTGCCGCCGCTGGTCAACGCCGTCAGTTGGCTGCCGCGACGGCCGCGCAAGGTGCCGCTGACCGCATCGCGGTGCAAATAGGCGCTGCGGATACCCTGGCGGCCGTTGTAGCCCTCGGCGAGCATGCTGAGCAGCGCCTGGTAGTGGCGCTGGTCGAGCTCGGTGTAGGGCGTGGCCTGGCGCAAGCAGTCGAACAGGGCTTGTTCGTGCCAGTCCTGGTTACTGGCTTCGGCCACGATCTGCTGGGCCAGCACGTCCAGCGGTGCCCGGGGTATGTGCAGCTCGTCCAGTTCGCCTTGGCGCACGCAGTCCAGCAGGGCCACGCATTCGATCAGGTCATCGCGTGAGGTGGCGAACAGGCGCCCCTTGGGCACGCCGTCCACCTGGTGGCCGGCGCGGCCAACCCGTTGCAGGAAGGCGGCAATCGAACCTGGCGAGGCGATCTGGCACACCAGGTCGATATCGCCGATATCAATGCCCAGCTCCAGCGAAGCGGTGGCGACCAGCACCTGCAAATGGCCGCGCTTGAGCCGCTGCTCTGCACCCAGGCGCAGCTCCTTGGACAGGCTGCCATGGTGCGCGGCGACCGCCTCCTTGCCCAGCCGGTCGCTGAGGTGACGGGTGATGCGCTCGGCAAGGCGCCGGGTGTTGACGAATACGAGCGTGGTGCGGTGTTCGCGGGCGAGGGTGGCCAAGCGGTCGTAGACCAGGCCCCAGACATCGTTGGCCATTACCGCGCCAAGTGGCACCGGCGGCACTTCGATGGCCAGATCGCGTTCGCGCGCATGGCCTACATCGACGATGGCGCAGGGGCGCCCGCTACCGACCAGAAACTGTGCCACCCGCTCGACCGGGCGTTGCGTGGCGGACAGGCCGATACGCCGCAGTGGCCGTTTGCACAAGGCTTGCAGGCGTTCGAGGGTAAGCGCCAGGTGGGCGCCACGCTTGTTGCCGGCCAATGCGTGAATTTCGTCGACGATTACCGTGTGCACGTTGGCCAGGCCTTCACGGCCCGAAGCCGAGCCCATCAACACGTACAGCGATTCGGGGGTTGTCACCAGAATGTGCGGGGCCAGCTTGCGCATGGCAGCACGTTCCTTTTGTGGCGTGTCGCCCGTGCGCACGGCTGTGGTGATGTGTGGGGCGTTCAGGCCCTGGTCTGTGAGGGCCAGGCTGATGCCTTCGAGCGGGGCCTGGAGGTTCAGGCGAATATCATTCGACAGGGCCTTCAGCGGTGAAACGTAGATCACCTGGGTTTGCGCGGGCAGCTCACCTTGGTGCTCCAGGCCTTCACGGAACAGCTCGTCGAGCACCGCCAGGAAAGCACTGAGGGTTTTGCCCGAACCGGTCGGCGCGGCCAGTAACATCGACT
Source organism: Pseudomonas fortuita (assembly GCF_026898135.2). Lineage (NCBI taxonomy): Bacteria > Pseudomonadati > Pseudomonadota > Gammaproteobacteria > Pseudomonadales > Pseudomonadaceae > Pseudomonas > Pseudomonas fortuita. The sequence continues at coordinate 4,984,820 of NZ_CP114035.2, read as the reverse complement.
GGCCCGCATGGATCAGCGGCCAGGCCTGTGCCTGGGCTTCAGTGACCGTGGCGAAATGGCGACGGAACCAGGTGCGCACGGCAGGGTGGAACAGCGCGAGCACCGGGTGGTGTTTGGCGGGCAGGTTCATGTGTTGGTTATGGAGTGTATGCGGCGGGTTGGCAAGGGGCCGTTCGTCGCGGATGCTATGTTGCCTGCGCTGGCCCTATCGCCGGCAAGCGCAGGCGATACCTTCTTTGATTTCTTGAGTGAGCTGATCCATGCCGAACATAATCCGCATCGCCGCCGCCCTGCTGATCGACCCTCAGGGCCGAACCCTGCTGGTGCGCAAGCGCGGCACCGGGGCTTTCATGCAGCCAGGCGGCAAGATCGATGCCGGTGAAACGCCGGTGCAGGCACTGGTGCGCGAGTTGAACGAGGAGCTGGGCTTGCACATCGACCCGGCCCAGGCCGTGCACCTGGGCCAGTTCAGTGCCCCAGCCGCCAACGAGCCTGGCTTCGAAGTGCAGGCCGAGTTGTTTCGTGTCGACAGCGCCGCAGCCGTGGTCCCGGCTGCGGAGATCGAAGAGGTTGTCTGGCTGGCCGCTGACCAGGCGCCCGTCATGCCACTGGCGCCGCTGACCCGCGACCTGATCCTGCCGCTGTACCGCCAGGCGCTCAACGCACCGCGCTGACCCCATCGAGGGTGGCGAACGAGGTGTCTTTGGCGGTCAGCAAAAAGTCGCGCATGTAAGGCGCATCGAGCATGTCGGTGCGCACGGCCGCATAAAGGGTGGCGAACAGGCCTTTCTCACCCAGGCGTTTGCCCTTCACATAGCCGCGCGAGCTGTACTCGTGCAGTGCCCAGTGCGGCATGCCGCATACCCCGCGGCCGCTGGCTACCAGCTGCATCATCATTACCGTCAGCTCCGAGGTGCGTACGGCGGCCGGCTCGATGTCGGCCGGCTCCAGGAAGCGGGTGAAGATGTCCAGGCGGTCGCGCTCCACCGGGTAGGTGATCAGCGTCTGGTCGAGCAGATCTTGCGGCACCATGTAAGGCTTGCTGGCCAGCGGGTGCTGGTTGGCCACCGCCAGCATTGCCTCATAGGTGAACAGTGGCACATACGTGATGCCTGCCAGGTCCACCGGGTCGGAGGTCACCACCAGGTCCAGGTCGCCGCGGGCCAGGGCCGGCAATGGGGCGAAGGCAAAGCCGGAGGCCAGGTCCAGCTCCACCTCCGGCCAGGCGTCGCGGAACTGGTCGATGGTTGGCATCAGCCACTGGAAGCAGCTATGGCATTCGATGGCCATGTGCAGGCGCCCGGCAGTGCCGCCGGCCAGGCGCGCGATGTCGCGCTCGGCGCCGCGCAGCAGCGGCAGGGTGGCATCGGCCAGTTGCAGCAGGCGAAGCCCGGCACTGGTGAAGCGGATCGGCTTGGTCTTGCGCACGAACAGGGGCAGGCCCAGGCGTTCTTCCAGTTCCTTGAACTGGTGCGATAGCGCCGACTGGGTCAGGTGCAGGCGCTCGGCGGCCTCCACCAGGCTGTCGGCTTCGCGCAGGGCATGAAGGGTTTTCAGGTGGCGGATCTCCAGCACTGCTGACTCCGGGGTTGAAATTTAAAGAAACAGGGGGTGAGTTGAGTTTCCCTCATGTTGGCGCGGCTGTCGACTGGGCATTTGGATGCACCGCCTGGCGGGAGTCATGAAACTGTCACCGAACTGTGGCAGCGCGATCGAACAGAATTCATCAGACTCGCGCTCTACTGGGGATCTGCATTCTGGTGTTTCTTTCATGCGGGCTTTTTGGCTTTTTCTTTTCTTCATGTTCAGCGTACCGGCGAGTTTCGCCGAACAGCATTGTGACGCCCATGTGCCGGTGCAGCGTGCCGAGCTGGGCGCCGTCAGCCTGGTGTACCAGAGCGTCGGGGCGCAGCGTGACCCGGCCTTGCTGCTGGTGATGGGCCTGGGCGGGCAGCTGATTCATTGGCCGGACGATGTGGTCGAGGCCCTGTGCCGCCAAGGCTTTCGGGTGATCCGCTATGACAACCGCGATGTCGGCCTGTCACGCTGGAACCAGGTGCCACCGTCGGCCAACCTGACGGTCGAGCTGTTGCGCTACAAGCTGGGCCTGCCGGTGGCGGCGCCCTATACGCTGACGGATATGGCCGATGACGGCTTGCGCCTGATGGACGCATTGGGTGTACGCCAGTTTCATGTCTTGGGCGTGAGCATGGGCGGCATGATCGCCCAGCATCTGGCAGCCATGGCCCCCGAGCGCGTGCGCAGCCTGACATTGGTCATGTCCAGTTCAGGGGCAGCGGGGCTGCCTGCGCCGGCCCCGGCGCTGGTGCAACTGCTGGCCCGGCGTAGCGCGCCGAACCGCGAAGTGGCCATCGAGCAGCAGGCCGACCTGCTGGCGGCTTTAGGCAGCCCCGAGGTGCGGGACGACCGCGCGGTATTGCTGCGCCAGGCGGCGGTCGCCTATGACCGGGCGTTCAACCCGGACGGGGCCAAGCGCCAGATCATGGCGATACTGGCTGAGCCCAGCCGCGTCGAGCTTTTGAACCAGCTTCGTGTGCCGACGCTGGTGGTGCATGGCACGGCCGACCCGTTGTTGCCGGTGATGCACGGCGTGCACCTGGCGGCGCATATCCAGGGCAGCCAGTTGCGCCTGATACCTGGGTTGGCGCACCGCTTTCAGGAGCCGTTCAAGGCGCCGCTGCTGGGGGCGGTATTGCCTTATTTGCAGGCGCACAGGCAAGAGGTCACGCACATCGCCGGGCTCTGACTCCGCGAAGCAGCCAGCGCGCATTTTGATCAGTGCATCCGCACCCACAAGGTCACCAGCACGGTCGCGGCCATCAGCCACGCTACCGTGGCCAGGGCCATCGACGTCTCCAGGCGCAGGCGGTCGACCAGCACATACAGGGTTGCCAGGTACACGAAATAGGGAATGATCGACCACATGCCGAACAGGATGGTGGCCTTCAAGTCGGCAATGCTGCGCCCCTTGCCAACGATGTAGTGGGCAATCAGGGCAAAGGTGGGAAACAGCGGCACCAGCCCTGCGATGTAGTAGTTGCGCGTTTTCGACAGCACCGCCAGCAGCAGCACCACGCCAGCACCGAGCGCAGCTTTGAATACCAGGTCCACGTTTTCTTTCCAGTTTGGGTTGAGGTCAGCCGAGGCCGTACTTTTTCACTTTGTCGAACAGCGTGGTCTTGGCCATGCCCAGCTCCTGGCTGGCCTGGCTCAGGTTGCCGCCCGTGCGTTGCAATGCATCGCTGAGCAGGTTGCGCTCGAACGCTTCCACTGCCTCGGCAAAGCCCAGGCCCTGGCTGGCACCGCCGCTGGGGCCCTTTTTGAACGCCGGCAGGCCCAGGGCATAGCGTTCGGCCACGTTGCGCAACTCGCGCACGTTGCCCGGCCAGTCGTGGGCCATCAGGCGTGACAGGATCTGGCTGTCCAGCATCGGTGCTTCACGGTCGAAGCGCAGGGCTGACTGCTGGAGGAAGTGTTCGAACAACTGCGTGATGTCTTCACGGCGCTCGCGCAGGGGAGGCAGCTCCAGGGTTACCACGTTCAGCCGGTAGTACAGGTCGCTGCGGAACTGGCCGCTCTGGCCCATGCTATCGAGGTCGGCCTTGGTCGCTGCAATCACCCGGCAGTCCACCGGGATGCTCTGGTTCGAGCCCAGCCGCTCCAGCGTGCGTTCCTGCAGTACGCGCAGCAGCTTGATCTGCAGGTTGATCGGCATGCTTTCCACTTCATCGAGGAACAGCGTGCCTCCGTTGGCGTGTTCGATCTTGCCGATACGGCGTTTGCCGGCGCCAGTGAAGGCGTTGGCCTCGTGGCCGAAAATCTCGCTCTCGAACAGGTTTTCCGGCAGGCCGCCACAGTTCAGCGCTACAAAGGGCTGGCCCTGGCGCCGGCTGAAATCGTGCAGGCAGCGGGCGACCAGCTCCTTGCCGGTTCCGGTCTCGCCTTCGATCAGCACGTTGGCCGAGGTATCGGCGACGTTGGCGATCAGTTCGCGCAAGTGTTCCATGGCCGGCGAACGACCAATGATGCGCCCCTCCAGGCTGCTCTGCTCGGCCAGTTGACGGCGCAGGGCCACCACCTCGCGTGACAGCCCGCGATGTTCGAGGGCGCGGCGCACCACGTCGACCAGGCGTTCGGGGGAGAACGGTTTTTCCATGAAGTCGTAGGCGCCATTGCGCATGGCGCCGACCGCCATGTCGATGTCACCGTGACCGGTAATCAACACCACCGGCAGGCTGCGGTCGCGGGCCTTCAGGCGGTTGAGCAGTTCCAGGCCATCGATGCCCGGCAGGCGGATATCGCTGACGACGATGCCGGCGAAATCGTCGCCGATGCGTTCCAGCGCTTGCTCGGCGCTGCCCACGCCCTCGCAGGCGATGTCCTCCAGGGCCAGTGCCTGCTGGCAGCCGAGCAGCACATGCGGGTCGTCTTCAACGATCAGGACGGTAAGTGGCGCTTGGTTCATGGTTGCTCTGCCGGTTCGCTAGGAGGGGTGACCAGGGGCAGGGCCAGGACGAAGGCCGTGCCGCCAGTGGCGGGGTGCTCGACATTGAGGCTGCCCTTGGCGGCGGCGGCAAGGCTCGCCGACAGGGTCAGACCCAGGCCCAGGCCATGTTCGCCCGGTTTGGTGGTGAAGAAAGGTTCGAACAGGTGCTTGCGCGCCTCAGCGTCGATGCCGTGGCCATTGTCGCGCACCTGCAAGCGGTACTTGTCACCCTGCAGCTCGCCTTCCAGCCACAGCTCGGGCAACGGTTGTGCGGCCATGGCATCGAGGGCGTTGCCGATCAGGTTGACCAGAATCTGCTCCAGGCGGGTCTGGTCGATGGCCAGTTGCTGGTCCTCGAACTGGTGATGCAACTGCAAATGGCAGGCGCTGATGCGGTTGGCCAACACCTGCAAGGTGGCCTCTACCGCCTTGGCCAGTGAGGCCTGGCCGCTGTCGTCACTGCGCCGGGCGAACGAGCGCAGGCTGGCGGTGATGCGCCCCATGCGGTCGATCAGGTCGTTCATGGTACGCAGGTTGGTACTGGCCGTTTCCAGCGCCCCGCGTTCGAGGAAGCGCACGGTGTTGCCAGACAACGTGCGCAGCGCGGCCAGCGGCTGGTTCAGTTCATGGGCAATGCTGGTGGACATCTGCCCGATGGCGGCCAGCTTGCCAGCCTGCACCAGCTCATCCTGGGCGTGGCGCAGGGTCTGCTCGGCATGCCTGCGCTCGCGAATCTGGCCTTTCAGGCGTTCGTTGCTGGCGCGCAGGTCTGCCGTGCGTTCGGCAATGCGTCGCTCCAGCTGGTTGTTGGCTGCCTCAAGTGCTTCGCGGGCCGCCAGGCGGGTGGCAATGACCTTGCGCCGCTCGTTCCAGGCGATGCCGAGTATGGCCAGCAAGGCAAAGGCTACGCCCACCAGGACGCCCTGCACCATGGATTCGCGGCGCAGGTCCTGCAGCGGGGTCAGCAGGGTGAAGTGCCAGGGTGTATCGGCCAGGCGCCGGGTCTGGGCCAGGTAGGCGACTTCGTGCTGCTTGCCGTGCGCGGTTTCACTGTTGGCCGGAAAGGTCAGCTTTTCCACGCCATCGGCCAGGGTTTCCCGGGCCAGTGGCTGCAGTTCGTTGAGCGGCCACCAGTAGTATTGCAGGCTGCGCGCCAGGCGCTCCTTGATTTGCGGGGTCAGCGGGCGCACCGACTTCAGGCGTCGGGCCGGGTCACTGGAGAGGATGATGATGCCGTTCTCGTCGCTGACGAATGCCTCCAGGCGGGCACGCTGCCAGCGCTCCTCGAGCGTATCCAGACGCACCTTGATCACCGCCACGCCAATGATCTTGCCGTGTTCTTCAAGCCCATGGGCCAGGTAATAGCCGGCTTCGCCCGTGGTACTGCCGATGCCGTAGAAACGCCCGGGTTCGCCGCGCACAGCCGTCTGAAAGTAGGCGCGGAACGACAGGTCTTCACCGAGAAACGAGTCGGCGTCGCGCCAGTTGCTGGTGGCCTGTACCCGGCCATTGGTGTCGAGGACGAAGATGGCGCGGCTGCGGCTGCGCCGATTTAGCCCCTCAAGGTATTCATTGACCGTTTGGCGCGAGCCGCCGTCCGGCTCGGTGAGCAGGTGTGAAACGCTGTCTTCCAGCTCGAGCAGGCTGGGCAGGTAGGTATATTTGCTGATTTCGCTTTCGACCGTACGCGCGTGCAGCTCCAGCTGGCGCTCGCCGTTTTCGCTGAGGGTGCGGATGCCGTTGCTCTCGCTGATCAGGTAGCCAGCCATTCCCAGGCCGACCATCAGCAGAATGATCAGTGGCGGTAACAGCAATTGTCGGATCAGGCGGGAATTCACGGCAGGCTTGGCAGGGAGCAGTAGCGAGGGGTCGCATTTCATCACAGTGGCCTTGTCACGACCAGCATCCGCTGCCCGGTGGGTCCCGTGGCAGCGGATGCAGTGGCCGGATTAGTGCTGCAGGATCTTGCTGAGGAAGTGCTGGGTGCGCTGGTCGCGGGCACTCTGATCGCCGAAGAACTCTTCCTTGGTGCAGTCTTCGATGATGCTGCCCTTGTCCATGAAGATGACCCGGTTGGCGACCTTGCGGGCAAAGCCCATCTCGTGGGTCACGCACATCATGGTCATGCCTTCGTGGGCCAGTTGCACCATCACGTCCAGCACCTCGCTGACCATTTCCGGGTCCAGTGCCGAGGTGGGTTCGTCGAACAGCATGACGACCGGGTCCATTGCCAAGGCGCGGGCGATGGCCACGCGTTGCTGCTGCCCGCCGGAGAGTTGGCCGGGGTGCTTCTTGGCGTGGGCGCTGAGCCCTACACGGTCGAGCAGGGCCAGGCCCTTTTGGGTGGCTTCTGCCTCGCTGCGGCCCAGCACCTTGCGCTGCGCAATGGTCAGGTTCTCGGTGATGGTCAGGTGCGGGAACAGTTCGAAGTGCTGGAACACCATGCCCACCCGCGAACGCAGCTTCGGCAGGTTGGTCTTCGGGTCGGAGATCGACGTGCCGTCGACCACGATGTCGCCCTTCTGGAACGGCTCCAGCGCGTTGACGCACTTGATCAGGGTGGACTTGCCCGAGCCCGACGGGCCGCAGACTACCACCACCTCACCTTTCTTGACCTCGGTGCTGCAATCGGTCAGTACCTGGAAGTCGCCGTACCACTTGTTGACGTTCTTGATGGAAATCATACGGTGATCCTTTTTTGCAGGCGCTTGACCAGCCACGAAGCGGAGAAGCTGATGATGAAGTAGACGACGCCGGCGAAGATCAGGAACTCATGGGAGCGCCCGATGATATCGCCGTTGGAACGTGCCGAGTTGAGGAAGTCCACCAGGCCCACGGTGTATACCAGCGAGGTGTCCTGGAAGAGGATGATGCTCTGTTGCAGCAGCAACGGGGTCATCTTGCGGAAGGCCTGGGGCAGGATGATCAGGCGCATGGTCTGCGCGTAGTTCATGCCCAGCGCTTGCGCGGCGCCCATCTGGCCTTTGGAAATCGACTGCACGCCGGCACGCACGATCTCGCAGAAGTACGCCGCCTCGAACATCATGAAGGCTACCACGCAAGAGGTGAACGCACCCACTGGCGTGTCTTCGCCGGTAATCCACCGCAGCACGAACGGCACCGCCAGGTAGAACCAGGTGATCACCAGCAGCAGCGGGATCGAGCGGAAGTAGTTGACGTAGGCACCTGCCACACGTGACAGCAGCTTGCTCGACGACAGGCGCATCAGCGCCAGGATGGTGCCCAGTGCGATACCGCCGACAACGCCCATGACCATCAGCTGCAGGGTCATGACCATACCTTCCCAGAGGGCTGGCAGGGCCGGGATGATTTCGCTGAAATCCATGTCCATTTACTTGCCTCCCACGGAAATCAGGCCAGGCACGGCGACTTTCTTCTCGACCATGCGCATCAGCAGCATCAGGCCCATGTTCAGGGTGAAGTAGATCAGCGTGGCCAGGGTGAACGCCTCGAACAGGTTGGCGGAGAACTCGGCGGTCTGCTTGGTTTGCGCCAGCAGTTCCATCAGGCCGATCAGCGATGCCACCGAGGAGTTCTTGAAGACGTTGAGGAACTCGGAGGTGAGCGGCGGAATGATGATCCGGTAAGCCTGCGGCAGCAGCACATTGTTGTAGATCTGCGGGAGGCTGAAGCCCATGGCGCGTGCGGCGGCTTCCTGGCCTTTGGGCAGCGCCTGGATACCGGTACGTACCTGTTCACAGACGCGGGCGGCGGTGAACAGGCCCAGGCAGACGACCACGCTGATCAGCGCCGAGGTAGTCGGGTTGAGGTCCTGCTTGAACCATTCCTGCAAGCCTTCCGGCAGCAGGTCCGGCACCAGGAAGTACCAGATGAACAGCTGCACCAGCAGTGGCACGTTGCGGAACAGTTCCACATAGGCGGTAGCGATGCCCGATACCAGACGGTTCGGCACGGTACGCATGACACCGAGGAGTGACCCCAGCAGCAGCGCAATGATCCAGGCGGTGATGGCGATGGCGATGGTCCAGCCCAGGCCGGTGATGTACCAGTCCAGATAGGTTTCGCTGCCCACGCCGGTGGACTTGAAGAACACGCCCCAGTCCCAGTTGTAATTCATCGGGATTTCCCCTCAGACGGTTGTTTCACGGGCACCTTCGAGCATCCGGGGGCGCTTGGCGCCCTCGGATGAAAGGTTAGACACTAATGAGTGGCCTGCAGAATTGATTCGTGCTGTTGAGCACCAGGCCACTATCTGAGGATCAGGACTTCTTCTCGTCCGCAGCCTTGTCGGTCGGCTCGGCGATCAGCTTTTTCAGCTCGTCGCTCATCGGGAACTGCAGGTTCAGGCCTTTAGGCGGGATCGGCTGATTGAACCACTTGTCGTAGCTCTTGTTGACTTCGCCCGATTTGAAGTAGCCCACGATGGCGTCGTCGACCGCTTTCTTGAACGCCTCATCTTCCTTGCGCACCATGCAGCCGTAAATTTCGTACGACTGCGGGGTACCGGTGATGACCCAGTCGGATGGCTTGCGTGCCTTGGCCATTTCACCGGCCAGCAGCGCATCGTCCATCATGAAGGCCACGGCGCGGCCGCTTTCGAGCATGTTGAAGGCTTCACCGTGGTCCTTGGCGGAAATCACGTTCATCTTCATTTGCTTGTCGGCGTTCATCGCCTTGAGGATGCGCTCGGAGGTGGTACCGGCGGTGGTCACCACGTTCTTGCCGGCCAGGTCCGGGAAGTCTTTGTATGCAGGTTGACCGTCCTTGACCTTGGTCAACAGGCGGGTACCGACTTCGAAGATGCCGACCGAGAAGCCGACTTGTTGCTGGCGCTCGACGTTGTTGGTGGTGGAGCCGCACTCAAGGTCGACGGTGCCGTTCTGCACCAGCGGGATGCGGGTCTGGGAGGTGACCAGGTTGTAACGGACCTTGATGTCCGTACCCAGTTGCTTCTTCAGGGCGTCGACGACAGCCAGCTGGATGTCATGCGAGTAGCCCACGGGCTCGGGTTTGCCGGCCAGGTAGGAAAACGGGATGGAGGAGTCGCGGTGGCCCAGGGTGATGGTGCCCGATTCCTTGATCTTCTTCAGGGTGCCAGTCAGTTCTTCGGCCATGGCCGGCGAAGCGATCACAGCGGCCGCGATGGCGGCGCCCAGCAATTGACGAACGATACGCATCAAATTTTCCTCGACGTGTTTGTTTTTTTTATGGAGCCGTTGGCGGACTCTTTCGTTCAACGAATACAGCAAGAAGCGAGTGCATTCGGCTACCAAGTGTAGAGCATGAGTCGTGCCAAGCCCTGCCAATGATCATAACCCCGCGCAAAGCCTGGGCATGAACCCTGTATGAAGGTTTTTGAGCATTCTTCTGTTGTCGGATTACCGAACGAGTGGCGGTATCGCGTTCGGCTATCCGAACGAATGCCGGCGCTCTGACCGCGGTGCGCCAGCATTAAGTAACACCCGCCACTTAAGGCGAGCTGTTGAGCTTGCAGCTTCATCTTGTGGAGCTCCTGCCGTGTCCGTGATCCCGATACCTTCTGATTCCGTCGACGCCTTCATTGCCCGCCAGATGGCGGATTGGTTGAAAACGGCCGATGCCGACCTTCTGTTGACCTTGCACCGGGCGCTGCGCACTCAGCAGGCAGCAGCCGAACGTGTAAAGGAAACGCTGGCCAGCATACCCAGCCTGGAGGCCTTTGCCACACAGGTGCTCGAGCCGGCATTGCGCGCCGAGGGGCTGGCCGACGTCGATGTGCGCAGCATGCGGGTGTACATCGAGGATGATGTGCCGATGCCCAGCGCTGCGCCACGCCTGCATACGCCTTGGCGCACGCTCTACAGCGTGCAACCTTTACTCACGGCCGCGCTGCACAACTTCCACGAAGCCGATACCGTGCCGTCATTCATGCGGCGTGCCCACCTGCAGGACGCGCAGGGGAGCAAGCTGGCGCTGACCTATGAGGCGTTTGCCCGCTGCTGCCGGAAACTCGATATCGGTGGGCAGTACCAGCAAAAGTTGCGCGCCCAGCTGTTCCCGAAAAGCCGGCCGCCAGCGCCTGAAAACCTGGCCCGGGAAGCGGTGCAGCGCATGCTTGAAGAGAGCTTGCGGGCGAAGATGGATGTTGCGGTGCGCATGGCCCGCATCAAGTCCGAGCTGGACGAGGTCGACTACCTGCGCTTGTTGCCTGTGTTCGCCGCCAAACCTGTCGTGCCTGCGGTCACTGGCGTTGTCACACCGCGTCAGTTGTACCTGCTGGGCAAGCGTATCCATGGGGTGGTCACGCTGGAGTTGCGCGAACACGCTGACGGGCCGCTGGAAGGCATCGTCAGCTGGATCCCCCTGGACCCGCAGCGAGCGGTGGCCAAGCACGCTTCCTGGGAGGCTTTTTACCTGTGGCTGGCCAAGCGCATGCGCGCGCCCCACTACCGCTGGTTTTTCAGTCGCTTCATCAGCGAACGGGACAGGCCGACCTTCACGGCAACCCTTGAGCGCTTGATCGCGGCGAGCAGTGCGCAGGCACCCGCGGTTCTGGATGGACGGCATTTCGCCATCGAGACACCGCTTTTTGCCTACCTGCGTGGCTTGCAGGTAGACAAGATGCTCGATGATGCAAGAATCCTGGCGGTGCCGACCGCTGACGAGGCCGCTATCGAGCGCCATGAGCGGCTGGAGGTCCTCAAGAGTGCAGGGCTCGATACACTGAATCTGGCGGCACTGTTCATTCCGGTACTGGGCGAGGTGATGTTCGCCGTGGCAGCGGTGGATGTGGTCAGCGAGGTGTACAAAGGCTATGAGGACTGGCGCCTCGGCGACCGTCAGGGGGCGCTCGATCACCTCATGGGCGTGGCGCAGAACCTGGCGGCCGGCGCCGTGGTGGGCGCTGTGCATGTGGGCGTAAGCCGTGTGCTCGAACGTGTGCCCTTTGTCGATGCGTTGAGGCCCCTACACGAGGGCGAGGGCCGGGCCAGGCTGGCGCACTGGCCGCCTTCTGCTCATTATCTGGAGGGTGGTGGTGCGCTGATGCGCAGGTTTGACGGCGCCCTGGCGCAAATCCCTGACCAACAGGCTGAAACGCTCCTGCGTATCACCGGCCTGGATCACGAGCAGTTGCGCCATTTGCACCTGCAAGGTGAGCCCGGCCCTGCGCGCCTGCGCGATGCCCATGAACGCTACGAGCTCCATGCGTCTGAGCCTCATCTGCAGGGGCGCGCATTCGAACGAGAGCTGGCCGCCGGGCAAGATAAGGCATCGGTTGCGGGGGCTTCGCTGATCAAGGTCTTCCCCGGCTTGTCGGTGCGTGGCGTCGAAGAGATCCTTGCCTTGGCCAGTGGGGCACAGATCAAGGCCTTGCTGGACAGTGGCCGGGTGCCGCTGGTCTTGGCCGAGCGTGCCCGCTGGTTCTTGCGCGAGAGCCGGGTGGACCGTGCGTTGATGGGATTCGAGCACGAAGGAGCGGTAAATGCCGATACCCAGCGTGTGATACTGGGATGGATTGCTCATCGGGCCCCTTGGCCGGCTTCGATGCGTATCGAGTTGCGCCTGGGTGAGGCGGGGGGGCGTCTGGTAACCGCCAGCGGGGACGTCAACGCAACTGATATCAGAACCATCATCCACACCGAACAGGGTTATCAATTGGCCGATGCCCACGCCCCGGTACTGGGCCAGGGCCTTCTGCCATGCCTGATCCACACGCTGGACGCGGGGCAGCAGGCCATGCTTGGCGCAAGCCAGCTCACGGCGCATGAACTCGGCGACCGGATTGCGCGTCTGGCCAGTGCGGATCGGGAAAGAACGGCGAAGTTGATGGGGCTGACGCCTATTGCAGAACGCTATCGTCCGCCGCTGCGAATCGACAGCCGCGTCGGTTATGCACTCAGTGGAGGGGGCGAAAGCAGCCGGCGGGCAATCCGTAGCGGCATCCATGACATTTTCCCGACCTTGACTGACGCACAGCTGGACGCTTATCTGCGCAATCTTGCGGACCGCGGGGTGGGCCTGTGGGACCACCTCAGCCAGCTTCAGCGGCAGCTGCACAGTTTGCGCGAGGCGCTGGACACCTGGCAACGCCAGCGCGTGAGCTTCATGGACGGCCTGCGCAGGCAACGTGTGGCCAACCAGATACGGCGGACCTGGCGGCGCAAGACCGCTGGCCTCGCCGGTGACGATTTTTCACTGCATATCGACGGCGAAGAAGTGGGCAGCCTGCCGAGCTTGCCGGCGGACATCGACTTTGGCCATGTTCGGCGCCTGACGTTGCGCAATATGGCCCTTGAGCAGATCGAAGAGGATTTTCTGCGCAGGTTCACTCACCTTCGCGAACTCGACTTGCGCAACAACCAGTTGACCCGTTTGCCGGTTGGCCTGGAGCAGTTTACCGGCCTGCGCAGCCTGCATCTGGCGGGTAACCAGATCATCGTCGATACCCCAGGCAGCCAAAGGCTGGCCAGCCTCACGTCACTCCAGGTGCTCGACCTGAACTACAACCCGTTGGGTCAGGTGCCTGACCTTTCAAGCTTGCGCCACTTGCGTGAGGTATCGCTGCGCGCAACCGGGCTGCAAACCTTGCCCGATGAAGCTGCGATGCCGTGGCGTGGCCTGGTGGACATGCGGGAAAACCAGATCCGCCAGGTCACCGGGCATCTGCGCACACTGGGCGCCCGTCTGCAACGCCTGTCGTTGCATGACAACCCTCTGGACGAAGCGAGCGAGGCGTCGATTGCCAGTAGCCTCAGCGATTCGCCGGTCAACCGCAGCAGCTCCTATCATCATGCCGTTGCCGATGTCGGCACGTTTGAGGAATGGCTGGGAAGTGCAAGCGAGGCGGTACGCACCCGGCGCATGCAGATCTGGACCCAGCTGGCCGAGGAGCCGCAGTCGGCAGACCTGTTTCGTTTTCTGGCAGATTTCGCCGGCTCTGACGACTTCATCGAACACCCGCGCTATTACCGAGCAAGGGTATGGCGGATTCTGGAGCTGTGTACCGACAACACCGACGTACGCGAAGCCGTGTTCTGGCAGACCCAAGGGCGCCGGACCTGTGAGGACCGGCTGCTGCTGATTCTCAGTCAGCTGGAAGTCAGGGCCCACATTGCCCTGAGTTCGCCCGGTAACGGTTCTGCCATCCAGGCCGAACAGGCATTGCTGCCCCTGGGGCGTTCCCTGTATCGCCTGGATCAGGTGGACAGCATCGCCGCCCGGCATATTCAGGAGCTGCGCCGTGACCCTTACGCTGCCGTGGATGATATCGAGGTTTACCTCGCCTACCGCGTCAACCTGGCTGAGCGGCTTGGGCTGCCAGCGCAACCTGGGCACATGAATTACCCCGAACACAGCCGTGTGACGGCAACCCAGGTACGGCGTGCGGGCGCTGAAGTGCTGGCGGGAGAGAACATCGAGGTGCTCAGCCGCGCACTGGCGGAGCGCGATTTCTGGCAAGAGCATGTGCGTACCCGTTACCTGGAGCGCTTCGAAGCGCTGGCTGCTCCCTTTCATGAACAGTTGGAGCAGGCCGAGCGCGAGGTCGCAGAAGCGGGCGAGCAGCGCTATCTGGAGCGCGCCGCTGCGTTGATGGAGTCGCTCAATGCCCAAGAGCGCGAACTGTACCTGGAATTGGCCCGTGAGGCGTACCAGCGGGAAGCCTAAGGGGAGGGGGCGACCGGCTGGCGGTCGCCCGGGCGGTTCAGGCGGCGTTGCTGCGGGCGTCGCCTTGAGCCAGGTAATCGGCCAGTGCCCGCTGCTCGCTGGGGCTGGTGAACAGGCCAAGTTTGCTGCGCCGCCACAGGATGTCCTGGGCGGTGACGGCCCACTCGGTCGCACGCAGGTAGTCGACTTCGCGGGTGAACAAGCCACCCCCCATGGCCTGGCCCAGGTCTTCCGGGCCCTGTGCGCCGTCCAGCAGTTGCCAGGTGCGGCTGCCATAGGTCACCGCCCAGCGTTTGGCGATGTCCACTGCCAGCCATTGATGCCGTGCCAGCAGCGCTTCGACCAATGCCTGGGGCGTGCTCATGTCTTCACCGCCGGGCAATGGTGCGTCGGCAGTCCAGCTTTTGCCCATCTGGCTGAAGAACGGCTTGAGTTCGCTCATGGCCGACTCCGCCAGCTTGCGATAGGTGGTCAGCTTGCCGCCAAACACCGACAGCAATGGCGCCTCGCCAGACGCTGCGCTAAGCGCGAGGGTGTAGTCACGTGTGACGGCAGACGGGTTGTCGGATTCATCGTTGCACAGCGGGCGCACGCCGGAGTAGGTGTGCAGGATATCACCGTGGCTGAGTTGATGATTGAAGTGCGCGTTGACCACTTTCAACAGGTAGTCGGTTTCCTGTTCGGTGATCGCCACCTTGGCAGGGTCGCCGCTGTACTCGCGGTCAGTGGTGCCTATCAGGGTGAACCGGTCCAGGTAAGGGATACAGAAGACAATGCGCTGGTCTTCGTTCTGCAGGATGAAGGCATGTTCCCCTTCGTACAGGCGCGGCACGATGATGTGGCTGCCCTGAATCAGGCGGATGCCGTACGGCGCATCGAGCTTGAGGTCGTCCTTGATGAAACTGGCGACCCATGGGCCGGCGGCGTTGACCAGGGCGCGAGCACGAATGCTCTGCAGGGTGCCATCGGCATGCTGCAATTCGACCTGCCATACGCCGTCTACGCGCTCTGCGCGCAGGCAGCGGGTGCGGGTATGGATGTGCGCGCCATGCTCACGGGCGGCCATGGCATTGAGCACCACCAGCCGCGCGTCGTCCACTGCACAGTCGGCGTATTCGAAGCCGCGGGTGATCGCCGGCTTGAGCGGGTAACCCGGGCCAAAGCGCAGGCTGCGCGAGGCCCCCAGGCGCTTGCGTTTGCCCAGGTGGTCATACAGGAACAGGCCGGCGCGAATCATCCAGGCCGGGCGCAGGTGTGGGCGATGTGGCAGAACGAAACGCATCGGTTTGACGATGTGCGGTGCCTTGGCCAGCAGCACTTCGCGTTCAGCCAAGGCTTCGCGCACAAGGCGGAACTCGTAGTGCTCCAAGTAGCGCAAGCCACCGTGAATCAGCTTGCTGCTGGCCGACGAGGTGTGCTGCGCCAGATCGTCCTTTTCGCAAAGGAACACCTTCAAGCCGCGCCCGGCGGCGTCGGCAGCGATGCCCACGCCATTGATGCCACCGCCGATCACGGCGAGGTCATAGCAGTCAGCGAGTGGTGGCTGGGACGAAACGGGCTGGGACACGGGCAAGGCCTCCTGAGGCTGTTCACATCGAATATGAACATTGATGTTCGTTTCCGAAAATACTAGCGCAACAGAAAGCCCGTCGCCAGTCAGTCTTTATAGAAAAAACTGATTGGATGACAATAAAGTGAACATTTTCGAAAATTTCGGCTGTATGGTTTGAGGTTGGCGGGTGCATGCCGGAATAGTTGTGGCGCCTGTGAGATCGAGCGCCGCCCGCGCGGCGCACGATCTCACAGGCACCAAAACTGTTGCGACAAGCACCCGTCAGCCCTCAAACCACCTCGAGGCGGATCTTGTACTGGTTCAGCAACTGAGTGAGGGTAGGGGTAGGCGCCTGGTCAGTCACCAGGCAGTCGACCAAGCTGATCGAGCCCAGACGCACCATGGCGTTGCGTCCGAATTTGCTGGAGTCCGCGGCAAGGATCACTTGCCGGGCATTGGCGATGATCGCCTGGGATACCCGCACTTCCTGGTAGTCGAAGTCGAGCAGGCTGCCGTCCTCGTCGATGCCGCTGATACCCACCAGGGCGAAATCCACCTTGAACTGGTTGATGAAGTCGACACTGGCCTGGCCGACCACACCGCCGTCGCGGCGCACCGTGCCACCCGCCACCAGCACTTCGAAATCGTCTTTGGCAGCCAGGATCGCCGCCACGTGCAAGTTGTTGGTGATGACCTTCAGGTGATTGTGGTTGAGCAGTGCGCGGGCGATGGATTCGGTGGTGGTGCCGATGTTGATGAACACCGAGGCATGGTCAGGAATCTGCCGGGCCACGGCGTCGGCGATACGCTGCTTTTCGTCGCGCATCTGGTCGGCACGCATGGCGTAGGCCGTGTTCTCGATACTGGAGTCATACGCCGCGCCACCGTGGTAACGGCGAAGCAGGTTGAGTTCGGCAAGCTGGTTGATATCACGACGGATGGTCTGGGGTGTCACGACGAACAGCTGCGCCATTTCTTCGATACTGACGTAACCGCGCTCGCGCACCAGTTCGAGGATTTGTTGTTGGCGGGGTGGCAGATTCATGGGCGGTCCTTTGGGGCAGCCGGACAAATTCTGCAATGATGCCGTAGGAAGGGGATGACGGCCAGTAGACGATGGGGGCCGCATGGCGGCCCCCATGTGCTTTACGCCTCGTGATCTTCCCAGTCACGGGTGCGTTCGACGGCCTTCTTCCAGCCGGCGTACAGCTTCTCTTTCTGCGTTTCATCCAGCTGCGGGCTGAACTCGCGCTCGATGATCGCCTTGTCGCGCAGTTCGTCCAGGCCGCTCCAGAAGCCGCAGGCCAGGCCGGCCAGGTAGGCAGCGCCCAAGGCCGTGGTTTCGCGCATTTGCGGGCGTTCTACGCACGTTCCGAGAATATCGGCCTGGAACTGCATGAGG
Organism: Pseudomonas fortuita; assembly: GCF_026898135.2. NCBI lineage: Bacteria > Pseudomonadati > Pseudomonadota > Gammaproteobacteria > Pseudomonadales > Pseudomonadaceae > Pseudomonas > Pseudomonas fortuita. Next base: position 4,967,732 of record NZ_CP114035.2, on the reverse strand, counting down.
AAGTTGTTGGCCACCGCGCCACCGTCCACACGCAGCTCGGACAGGCGCTGGCCGCAGTCCTGTTGCATGGCATCGAGCACATCGCGGGTCTGGTAGGCGATCGACTCCAGTGCAGCGCGGATGATGTGGTCCACCTTCACGCCGCGGGTCAGGCCGAACAGCGCACCACGGGCATAGGGGTCCCAGTACGGTGCACCCAGGCCAGTGAAGGCCGGCACCAGGTAGACGCCGTTGCTGTCCTTGACCTTGCTGGCGAAGTACTCGGTGTCCAGGGCGTCGTTGACGATCTTCAGCTCATCACGCAGCCACTGCACGGTGGAACCACCGTTGAACACCGCGCCTTCCAGCGCATAGGCCACCTCGCCGCGCGGGCCGCAGGCGATGGTGGTGAGCAGGCCGTGGGACGATTTGACCGCCTGTTCGCCGGTGTTCATCAGCAGGAAGCAGCCGGTGCCGTAGGTGTTCTTGGCCTGGCCCGGCTCCACGCACATCTGGCCGAACAGTGCCGACTGCTGGTCACCCGCAATGCCGGCAATGGCAATCCCGCTTTTGGTATGGCCATACACTTCGGAAGAAGAACGAACCTCGGGCAGCATCTGCCGCGGGATGCCGAGGATTTCCAGCAGCTTGTCGTCCCACTGCAGGCTATGGATGTTGAACATCAAGGTGCGCGAGGCATTGGTGTAGTCGGTGACGTGCACCTTGCCGCCCGAGAACTTCCAGATAAGCCAGGTATCGATGGTGCCGAACAACAGTTCGCCACGCTCGGCGCGTTCGCGGGCGCCCTCGACATTGTCGAGGATCCACTTCAGCTTGGTGCCGGAGAAGTATGGGTCGGTGACCAGGCCGGTGGTTTCGCGAATGTAGTCTTCATGGCCGTCGCGCTTGAGCTGGGCGCAGATCTCGGTGCTGCGGCGGCACTGCCAGACGATGGCGTTGTAAACCGGGCGGCCGGTTTCCTTGTCCCATACCACGGTGGTTTCGCGTTGGTTGGTGATGCCGATTGCGGCGACCTGGGCATGACTGATGCCTGCCTGTGCCAAGGCCTCGACCATGGTCGCGCTCTGCGTGGCGAAGATTTCCATCGGGTCGTGCTCGACCCAGCCCGCCTGCGGATAGTGCTGGGCGAACTCGCGCTGGGAGGTGCCCACCACATTGGCGTCGCGGTCGAAAATGATGGCACGCGAACTGGTGGTGCCCTGGTCCAGGGCGATGATGTAGTTCTTGTCCTGGGTGTCTGTCATGGTCGTAGGCCTTGCAAGAATAGGAGGTCAGGGCTGTGCGTGTTGCCGGCATCAATTGGCTTGAGTATCGCCCTGGCGATTGTCATTTGTCTCAGGGTTCGCGGCAGGTGCCATTGGCAAGTTGCGGGCAATCAGGCCGCGATAGGTCGCGGCACCCAGGCAGGCGCCAAGGATCGGTGCGAACACCGGAACCAGGAAATACGGTATGTCCCGACCGCCAGTGAAGGCGATTTCACCCCAACCGGCCAGGAAGGTCATGAGTTTTGGCCCGAAATCGCGGGCAGGGTTCATGGCAAAACCGGTCAGCGGGCCCATGGCGCTGCCGATCACCGCGATCAGCAGGCCGATCAGCAGCGGGGCCATGGCGCCACGTGGCAGGCCGTTGTTGTCGTCAGTCAGGGCCATGATCACGGCCATCAGGATAGCAGTGATCACTACTTCAACCAGGAACGCCTGGCCGGTGGACAGCGACGGGTGCGGGTAGGTGGAGAACACCGAGGCCAGCTCCAGGCTGGCTTCGCTACCGCGCAACATCGCATGGGCCTGTTCGAAATCGAAGAACAGATTGCTGTACAGGGTGTAGACCAGCGCCGCGCCACAGAACGCGCCGCATACCTGGGCCAGCATGTAGAAGGGCAGCTTGCGCTTGTCGAAACCGGCGAACAGGGTGAGGGCGATGCTCACCGCCGGGTTCAGGTGCGCGCCGGAAATGCCGGCCGTGAGATAGATCGCCATGCTTACGCCGACGCCCCAGATGATGCTGATCTCCCAAAGGCCGAAACTGGCGCCGGCGACCTTGAGCGCGGCAACACAGCCGGTGCCGAAGAAGATGAGCAGGGCAGTGCCGAGAAACTCGGCCAGGCATTGGCTGGACAGCGTGGGTTGGCGTAGAGCAGTCGTCATGTATGACCTCGTTTTTTTTGTTGTGAGGCGCGTGGCGCTCGACAGCAAAGCCCGGTGTCGATCCCCATTGACCCCGGGCAGATACAGGAAACGCACCTTAAAAGTGCGCCATTTGTTCAGATGCGAAAAAATATAGACAAGAAACGCTGATGTCAAAGGTCGAAAGTGAACGACCAGTCACGAAATGGCCCGTAAAATCAGCCGCGGATCCCCGTACTAGAGGCGCGCGATTGTGGTGCGCTGGCTGGGATGTGGGATTTGTCCTAAAGTAGCCGCCGAGCCGTCCCAGACCGGAGCCTTTGCATGACCCCCGCCCTAGACCTGTTGAAGAAGCATCGCGCCGAACACCGTGTGCACAGTTATGAGCATGACCCCAAGTCGGCTTCTTACGGTCTGGAGGCAGCGGAAAAGCTTGGCCTGGACCCGCAGCAAGTGTTCAAGACCTTGTTGGCGAGCAGCGAGAAAGGGGAGTTGCTGGTAGCGGTGGTGCCTGTGGTGGGTACCCTGGACCTCAAAGCCTTGGCCCACGCTGCCGGGGTAAAGAAATGCGAGATGGCAGACCCGGCGGCGGCGCAGCGGGCTACGGGTTATCTGGTAGGTGGGATCAGCCCGTTGGGGCAGAAGAAGCGCCTGCGCACCTTTATTGATGACTCGGCGCAAAATTTTGCAACTATCCATGTCAGCGCCGGTAGGCGCGGGTTGGAAGTGGAGTTGGCGGCGGCGGTGCTGGCCGAGCATACCCAGGGCAAGTTTGCCGGGATCGGCAGAGGCTGAGATCTGGGCCGCAAAGCGGCCCAGGAATCTGCAATCAGGTCGCGGAACTGTACCGACGCACGCCATTCTCCTGCTGCGGCAACTGCGCCGCAACGCTGCCAGGCACCGGGAACAGCACCAGGTGATCAGCTTGCACCTCAATCCCCACATCCTCACCGACCTCATGGTCGTTATGGCTAGGGAAGATTGCTTCCAGCTGGCTGCCGGTCGGCAATTGCAGGCGGTACAGGGTCGATGCCCCCAGGAAGCTCTTGCCGATGATGTTCGCCTGCAGCGCGCTGCCGGGTGCATGCACGATATCGTCGGGGCGCAGCAGCACGTCCACCGAACTGCCGGGCGCCATGATGTAGGCACGGTTGCCGCGCAGTTCACCCAGCTCGGTATTGACGGCCTCGTGGCTGCTCATCTGGCCACGGATGAAGTAGCCCTGGCCAATGAAGCTGGCCACGAACGGCGTCTGTGGTTCGTGGTAAAGGTTGTAGGGCGTGTCCCACTGCTCCAGGCGCCCCTCCTTGAACACACCGACCTGATCGCTGACGGCAAAGGCTTCTTCCTGGTCATGGGTAACCAGGATGGCGCTGGTGCCACGGCTTTTGAGGATATCGCGAACCTCATGGCTCAGGCGCCGACGCAACTCCACGTCAAGGTTGGAGAACGGCTCGTCGAGCAGCAGCAACTGCGGTTCAGGCGCCAGCGCGCGGGCCAGGGCGACCCGTTGCTGCTGGCCACCAGACAGCTCATGCGGGTAACGCCCGCCCAGGCCCCCCAGCTTGACCAGTTCGAGCATCTCTTCGATGACGGCGGCCTGGCGTGGGTGCTTGGCGATGCCAAAGGCAATGTTCTGCGCCACGGTCAGGTGCGGGAACAGCGCGTAGTCCTGGAACACCATGCCGATGCGGCGCTTTTCCGGGGCCAGTGTGAAGCCAGCGCGGGAAATGACCTCGCCGGCCAGCTGGATCTCGCCTTCATGCACCGGTTCGAAACCTGCAATGGCGCGTAGCGTGGTGGTTTTCCCGCAACCGGATGAACCCAGCAGGCAACCGATGTCGCCTGCGTTCAGGTGCAGGTTGAGGTTCTGGACGATGCGCTGGTCGCCGTAGCCGCAGGCGAGGTTGCGCAGGTTGAGCAGTAGGGGTTGACTCATGCGTGGTGGTAAGCCGGTTCTACAAGAAATTCGAGAAGCGCCTTCTGTGCATGCAGGCGGTTTTCAGCCTCGTCCCAGGCGACCGAACGTGGGTCGTCGAGCAGGTCCTGGCTGATTTCCTCGCCACGGTGGGCGGGCAGGCAGTGCATGAAGAGGACATCGGGTGCCGCCAGGTCGAGCAGTTCGCGGGTGACCTGGTAAGGCGCGAAATGCGCCAGGCGCCGTGCAGTTTCCTCCTCCTGCCCCATGGAAGTCCAGACATCGGTAACCACAAGGTGTGCGCCACGCACGGCTTCCTTGGCATCACGGATGATCTGTACGCGGTCACCGCCCAGCGCCATGAAGCGCTGATCCGGCTCGTAGCCTTCTGGGCAGGCGATGCGCAGCTGGAAATCGAACTGCCTGGCGGCCTCGATGTAGGAGTTGCACATGTTGAAGCCATCGCCGATCCAGGTCACGGTCTTGCCCTGGATCGAGCCGCGGTGCTCGAGGAAGGTCTGCATGTCGGCCAGCAGTTGGCACGGGTGCGACTCGTCGGACAGGCCGTTGATCACCGGTACGCGCGATTTGGCGGCGAACTCGGTCAGGGTGCTGTGGGCGTGGGTACGAATCATCACCACATCGACCATGCTCGACAGCACGATGGCGCTGTCACCGATCGGCTCGCCACGGCCCAGCTGGGTGTCGCGTGGCGACAGGAAGATGGCCTGGCCGCCCAGCTGGATCATGCCAGCCTCGAACGACACGCGGGTACGGGTCGAGGATTTCTCGAAGATCATGCCCAGCACGCGGTTCTTCAGGGGCTCGAACAGCACGCCTCGTTTGCGCAGGTCCTTCAGCTCGATGCCGCGGCGGATCACCCCGAGCAATTCGTCGGTGGTGAAGTCCAGCAGGGAGAGAAAGTGCCTAGCGCTCATGATTGACTACCTTATCTGCAACGGTATGCAGGTCGACCGTATGGTTTTTTTTGACAACGGGATTGACCTGCGGCGTAAGCCGCACGGGGCGGACGAAAATAGGGAAAGGCGCAATACTATAAGTAAATGTCGCCTGAAGCCAAGGGGGAACAGCGGCCTGATTGCAAAGGGTGTTGCAAAGGGTGTCTTCACCCGGCGGCCTGTGCTGTTTTTTATTTGCTACACGAGGTTGTACAGGGCTTGCTGGCAATTTGGCAAATGGCTGTCGCAAATCGTGTGCCTGATGTCGGTGGATTCACGCGGCGAAGGGCGCTGGCGGGGGGCTGGGACCGGGCGCATAGTCACTGTTCGACAACAACAAGGCAGAGGCGGCCATGACCAAGACCCTGCATCACCGTGCCTGTCACCTGTGCGAAGCAATCTGCGGGTTGAACATCGAAGTCAGCCATGAAGCTGACGGGCAGGCGCTAATCAGCTCGATCAAGGGCGACCCCCAGGACCCGTTCAGCCGTGGCCACGTCTGCCCCAAGGCCGTCGCCTTGCAGGACATCCAGAACGACCCTGACCGCCTGCGCCAGCCCCACAAGCGGGTAGGGGAGCGCTGGCAGGCCATCGGCTGGGACGAGGCCTTTGCCCTGGCCGCCGAAAAGTTGTGGGCGGTCCAGCAGGCTCACGGGCGCAATGCCGTGGCGGTCTACCAGGGCAACCCAAGCGTGCACAACTACGGTTTGATGACCCACAGCAACTACTTCCTCGGCCTGCTCAAGACACGCAACCGTTTCTCGGCCACCTCGGTGGACCAGCTGCCACAACACCTGGTCAGCCACCTGATGTATGGCCATGGCCTGCTGCTGCCGATTCCGGATATCGACCACGCCGACTTCATGCTGATTCTTGGCGGCAACCCGCTGGCCTCCAACGGCAGCATCATGACCGTGCCCGATGTGGAAAAGCGCCTCAAGGCCCTGCTTGGCCGGGGCGGGCGCCTGGTGGTGGTGGACCCTCGGCGCAGCGAAACGGCGGCCATGGCCGATACCCACCTGTTTATCCGCCCGGGCGGAGATGCGGCCTTGTTGTGCGGCCTGCTCAACACCCTGTTCGAGGAAGGCCTGGCGCAAGGTTCGCACTTGCCGATCAACGGCCTGCAGCAGGTGCGCGAAGCGCTTGCACCGTTCAGCGCCGAAGCCATGAGCACGCACTGCGGTATTGCCGCCACGCAGATTCGCCAGCTGGCACGGGACTTCGCCGCGGCAGAAAAAGCCGTTTGCTATGGCCGCATGGGCGTTTCGACCCAAGCCTTCGGCACCCTCTGCCACTGGCTGGTGCAACTGATCAACCTGGTAACCGGCAACCTCGACCGTGAAGGCGGCGCTTTGTGCACCGAGCCCGCTGTCGACCTGGTGGCTGCCACCTCCGGCGGCCATTTCAACGCCTGGCAGAGCCGGGTGTCGGGCTTGCCCGAGTACGGCGGCGAGCTGCCTGTGGCGGCCCTGGCCGAAGAGCTGCTTACACCGGGCGAAGGGCAGGTTCGCGCCTTGGTGACAGTGGCCGGCAACCCGGTGCTGTCCACGCCTAACGGCCGTCAGCTGGATGCGGCACTGCAAGGCCTGGAGTTCATGCTCAGCATCGACCTCTACATCAACGAAACCACGCGCCATGCCGACCTCATCCTGCCGTCCACGTCGTCGCTGGAAAACGACCACTATGACAGCACCTTCAATTTGCTGGCCGTGCGCAACGTCACCCGCTTCAACCGGGCGATTCTGGCCAAGCCGGACGGGGCGTTGCACGACTGGGAGATCTTCGTCGGCCTGGCCCAAGCGTTTGCCAGGCGTGCCGGGCTTGAATTGAAGCCGACCTTGGCACCTGCGCAGATGATCGATCTGGCCTTGCGCAAGGGGCGCTATGGCCAAGCAACACCTTGGCGCCTTTCCCTCGCAACACTGGACGATCATCCGCACGGCCTGGACCTGGGCCCTTTACGCAGCAACCTTGCTGCACGCCTGGCGACTGCCAGTCAGGCTGTCGAGGCCGCACCCCAGGTGTTGCTGGACGACCTGCGCCGGCTGACGCAACTGGCACCTCCTGTACCGGGTGAACTGCTGCTGATCGGCCGCCGCCATGTGCGCAGCAACAACTCGTGGATGCACAATTTCCACCGTCTGGTGAAAGGCAAACCACGGCATCAGCTGTTGATGCACCCGCAAGACTTGCAGCAACGGCAACTACAGGACGGCCAGCGGGTGCGTATCCGCTCGCGTACGGGTGATCTCGAAGTCGAGGTGCAAGCCTGCGAGGACATGATGCCCGGTGTGGTCAGCCTGCCCCATGGCTACGGTCATGCTCGTCAGGGTGTGCACCTGCAGATCGCCCAGGCGCAAGCCGGCGTGAGTGCCAACGACCTGACCGACGAGCGCTTTCGCGACCCGGTGTCCGGCAACGCTGCGCTCAATGGCGTACCTGTGCAGGTGGAGGCCGCGTAAGGAACAGTAAGGCCGAGCACGCTGCTCGGCTTTCCGTTACAATGCGCCACCGTGCCGACAACAGCGTCGCAAAGTTAAGCCGAGGTGCTACATGGATATCATCGAAACGATCAAAGAGCAGATTGCCAACAACACCATTCTGCTTTACATGAAAGGCTCGCCGAATGCCCCGCAGTGCGGGTTCTCGGCCAAGGCATCGCAAGCTGTGATGGGTTGTGGCGAGAAGTTCGCCTACGTCGACATCCTGCAGAACCCGGAAATCCGTGCCAACCTGCCCAAATATGCCAACTGGCCGACCTTCCCGCAGCTGTGGGTAGCCGGCGAGCTGGTTGGCGGTAGCGATATCATGCTGGAAATGTTCCAGAACGGCGAGCTGCAGACCCTGATCAAGGACGCTGCTGCCAAAGCCAAGGCTTCCGAAGCCTGATTTTCCGGCAAGCATAAAAAAACCCGCTGATCGCGGGTTTTTTTATGGGGCGAATATTTACTCTTCGCCCATCTGCGACTGCAGATAATTTTCGATGCCGATCTTGTCGATCAGACCCAGTTGGGTTTCCAGCCAGTCGATATGCTCTTCCTCGGATTCGAGGATATCTTCGAGCATGTCACGCGAGCCGAAGTCGCCAGCGGTTTCGCAATGGGCAATGGCTGCCTTCAGGTCGGCCAGGCCTTTCTTTTCGAGCTTCAGGTCGCACTCGAGCATTTCCTTGGTGTGCTCGCCGATCAGCAGCTTGCCCAGGTCCTGAACGTTGGGGATGCCTTCGAGGAAGAGAATACGCTTGATCAATTTGTCAGCGTGCTTCATCTCATCGATGGATTCCTTGTACTCGTGCTTGCCGAGTTTGTTCAGGCCCCAATCTTCATACATGCGTGCGTGCAGGAAGTACTGGTTGATCGCGACCAGCTCGTTTCCGAGGATCTTGTTGAGATGCTGGATGACGCTTACGTCGCCTTTCATTTCGGGTTCCTGCCCTGTAGAAGTGTGCCAATACAGTGAAGTTTGAGCCCGATACTTAAGAGTGTCAAACCTAAGTTATTGAATAATAAGTGAAAATTAATAGGAATAAGAATGTTTGTGAACCGCGTTGGAGCGCTAACTTATTGAATTTAAGGCATAAAAAAACCGGACACAGGGTCCGGTTCTTGGAATCAGGGGCTTTCAGGCTGCGGTAAATTCCACGGGGTAAGGCAGGGCTGCCTGGCTGACCTGCAGCTCGGTCAGGGTCTCGCGGACCACTTCCTTGGCCAGGCAGGCGCATTTGCCACACTGGCTTGCGACATTGGTCGCGGCTCGCACTTCCTTGTAACTGCAGCATCCTTCATAGATCGCATCGCGGATCTGTCCGTCGGTGACGCCGACACAAAGACACACATACATAAGGGCTGACCATCGCGGGTTGAGTCGATGGATGGGAGCTTAATGTGAATGAGAATGCTTGTCAAAGTGCTTTCTGAAAAGGCCGTGCTTGAGCGACCGGTGGTTGTCTGCCTGATGGATTCGGCCTGTCATCAGAAGCCGTGTATGATGGTCGGCCTTTGTTGGATGTCGGGCAAGCCCGTCTGGCCCGGCAAACGGTTTTTCACCCTCATCAGGAGATTACAATGAGCGTACTCGTTGGTAAGAAAGCCCCCGATTTCACCGTTCCAGCCGTGCTGGGCAATGGCGAGATCGTCGACAGCTTCAACCTGGCTTCGGCCATCAAGGGCAAGTACGGCCTGGTGTTCTTCTACCCGCTGGACTTCACCTTCGTCTGCCCGTCCGAGCTGATCGCCCTGGACAACCGCATCCCTGACTTCCAGGCGCGCAACGTCGAAGTGATCGGCGTGTCGATCGACTCGCACTTCACCCACAACGCCTGGCGTAACACCCCGGTCAACAACGGCGGCATCGGTCAGGTGAAGTACACCCTGGCTGCCGACATGACCCACGAAATCTGCAAAGCCTACGACGTAGAGTCCGAAGGCGGCGTGGCCTTCCGTGGCGCCTTCCTGATCGACACCAACGGTGTTGTACGCTCGCAGATCATCAACGACCTGCCACTGGGCCGTAACATGGACGAGCTGCTGCGCTTGGTCGACGCCCTGCAGTTCCACGAAGAGCACGGCGAAGTCTGCCCTGCCAACTGGAAAAAAGGCGACAAAGGCATGAACGCTTCGCCAGAAGGCGTTGCTGCCTACCTGAGCGAGAACGCCGGCAAGCTGTAATTGCCGCTCGCATAAAAAAACCGGCCCTCGTTGGCCGGTTTTTTTATGCCGTTCTGTGCCGGCCTCTTCGCGGGCGCGCCCACTCCCACCGATTCTCTGCATGCCTGACGGCAAAGGTGAACCTGTGGGAGCGGGCATGCCCGCGAATGCTTTTGCAGTTCAATCGTTGAAGTCGCGCCAGCCGCCCATCTCTTTCCAGCGGTTGACGATGCCGCAGAACAGCTCGGCCGTCTTCTCGGTGTCATAACGCGCCGAGTGCGCCTCACGCCCGTCGAAGTCGATGTCCGCGCTCTGGCAGGCACGCGCCAGCACGGTCTGGCCATACGCCAAGCCCGCGAGGGTAGCGGTGTCGAAGCTCGAAAACGGGTGGAACGGATTGCGCTTCAGGTCGTTGCGCGCCACCGCCGCATTGAGGAAGCCCAGGTCGAAGCTGCTGTTGTGGCCGACCAGGATCGCCCGCTTGCAGCCATTGGCCTTGAGTGCCTTGCGTACACCGCGGAAGATATCGGTCAGCGCGCTTTCCTCGCTAACAGCCATGCGCAGCGGGTGGTCCAGCTTGATGCCGGTGAACTCCAGTGCGGCGGCTTCGATATTGGCGCCCTCGAACGGTTCCACTCGGTGGAAGTAGGTGTGTTCGGGGAACAGGAAGCCTTTCTCGTCCATGCCGATCGTGACGGCGGCAATTTCCAGCAGCGCATCGGTGGCGCTGTTGAAACCACCAGTCTCCACATCCACCACCACCGGCAGGTAGCCGCGGAAGCGCTCGGCCATCGGGTGGCGCGAACCGCTGCTGCCCTGGGTGTCCATGTCGTCTTCGTAGAGGTCTTCGCTCACGCGTTTTCCTCCAGCAGGCGCCAACGTAGTTTTTCACCGGCGCGCAGCGGGATCACGGTCTGCTCGCCAAACGGCAGGCTGTCCGGGGCGGTCCATTCTTCACGCACCAGGGTAATGGTGTCGGTGTTCGCTGGCAGGCCGTAGAAGGCAGGACCGTGCAAGCTGGCAAAGCCTTCGAGCTTGTCCAGCGCGTTACGCTGTTCGAACGCTTCGGCGTACATTTCGATGGCCGCGTATGCGGTGTAGCAACCGGCGCACCCGCAGGCGGCTTCCTTGGCGTGACGGGCGTGCGGTGCCGAGTCGGTGCCCAGGAAGAACTTCGGGTTGCCGCTGGTGGCCGCGTCCAGCAGCGCCACCTGATGGGTGTTGCGCTTGAGGATCGGCAGGCAGTAGAAGTGCGGGCGAATGCCGCCAACCAGCATGTGGTTGCGGTTGTACAGCAGGTGCTGTGCAGTGATGGTCGCGCCGACGTTGGCCGGGGCCTCGGTGACGAACTGAGCGGCATCGCCGGTGGTGATGTGTTCGAACACCACTTTCAGCGTCGGGAAGCGCTCGACCAGACGACGCATGTGCTCGTCAATGAAGCGCTTCTCGCGGTCGAACACGTCGATCTCGCTGCGGGTTACTTCGCCATGCACCAACAGTGGCATGCCGACTTCCGCCAGCGCCTCGATGGCCGGGAAGATGTTGTCGATGCTGGTCACGCCCGAGTCGGAGTTGGTAGTGGCGCCGGCCGGGTACAGTTTGGCGGCGTACACGATGCCGCTGGCCTTGGCCGCGCGGACATCCTCGGGGCTGGTGCGGTCGGTGAGGTACAGCACCATCAGCGGCTCGAAGCGGCTGCCGGCAGGGCGGGCGGCCAGGATGCGCTCACGGTAGGCACTGGCCTCGTCGGCATTACGCACCGGAGGAACCAGGTTTGGCATGATGATGGCACGGGCAAAAGTGCGCGCCACGTCGCCAACGGTGTGGGGCAGGACGGCACCATCGCGCAGATGGATGTGCCAGTCGTCGGGGCGCAGGAGGGTCAGGCGATCGGACATTGGGGATTCCAGGCGGGTCGAACTCAAGCCCCAATGCTACCGGAAAAGCCTGGGGCGAGCACGGCTATCAAGTTTTCCGGCCAGCGTCCGATAGCCTGCAGGTAAGCCGTCAGAATTTGTGGAGCCGCCCGTGCGCCAGCGTTACCTCACCCTGTTGACCCTGTTCGCCAGCCTGCCGGCCGGTGCACTGACTTTTCAGACGCGCATGGAAAATATTGCCTGGAAGGTCGAGGGCGACCCGTTCGAGTGCCGTCTGATCCAGCCGATAGAAGGTTTTGGTAGCGGTGAGTTCGTGCGTCGGGCAGGTGAACAGCCCGTTTTTCAGCTACGTTCGGACAACAATGTACTGGGTGCAGGTACAGCCAGCCTGCTGGCGGCGGCGGCGCCGTGGCAGCCTGGGCGGGGTGATATCAACCTGGGCAACGTGCGGATGGCCCGCACCGGTGTGCTGTTCAGTTCTTCCCAAGGCCAGGCCAGCCGCCTGATCAACGGCTTGCTCGACGGGCGTAGCACAGTGGTGCGCAACTACACCGGTGAGGCCGGAAGGCCAATTGAGGTACGCGTTCTGCCGGTCAGCTTCGCCAAGGCCTACAGCGACTATCTGGTCTGTGCCGGCAAGCTGCTGCCTATGAATTATGATCAGGTGCGCCAGACCCAGGTGGGTTTCCCCGGGGGCGGCACCGAGCTGGACGCGTCGGCGCGTGCACGGCTGGATGTGATCCTGGATTACATCAAAGCTGACCCGACGGTGAACCACATCGAGCTCGACGGCCACTCCGACAACAGTGGCAACCGCCTGACCAACCGAGACCTGTCGCGCCGTCGTGCGCTGGCTGTGGCTGATTACTTCAAGGCCCATGGATTGACTGAAGAACAGATCACGGTGCGCTTCCATGGCGAGCAGTACCCGTTGGTGAAGAACAACAGTGCGGCCAACCGGGCACGCAATCGCCGGGTAAACATCGAGCTGGATCGGGTTTCGGTGGTTGAGAAACCTGTGGAAAAACCGGCTGAGCCAGCGGCGCCTGCCGCCCCAGCACCAGCCAACCCGGCTGCTGCCGCGCCGGGGGCGAAGGCACCCTGAGATCGGGGGGGGCCTTCAGGTGTTTGCCACGACATTTCCAGCGCCTGTGAGATGGTCATGCATACCCCCGTCGCCCTTCCGACAGTTCTTGTCGCTTTGTCGTCAGAAGCTGTCGCCCCACTGTAAATTTTTCCGCAAGGCCGTTAGAATCGACCCCTTTCCGTACAACCCCGTGGAGTGATGGCATGGCGGACGTAAAAAAGGTCGTACTGGCGTATTCCGGCGGCCTTGATACTTCGGTGATTCTCAAGTGGCTGCAGGATACCTATAACTGCGAAGTGGTGACCTTCACCGCTGACCTGGGTCAGGGCGAAGAGGTCGAGCCGGCCCGTGCCAAGGCCCAGGCAATGGGTGTTAAAGAGATTTACATCGACGATCTGCGCGAAGAGTTCGTGCGTGATTTCGTGTTCCCGATGTTCCGCGCCAACACCGTCTACGAAGGCGAGTACCTGCTGGGTACTTCCATTGCCCGCCCGCTGATCGCCAAGCGCCTTATCGAAATCGCCAACGAAACCGGCGCTGACGCCATTTCCCATGGCGCTACTGGCAAAGGCAACGACCAGGTTCGTTTCGAACTGGGTGCATACGCCCTGAAACCAGGCGTCAAGGTTATCGCCCCGTGGCGTGAGTGGGACCTGCTGTCCCGCGAAAAACTGATGGACTACGCCGAAAAGCATGGCATTCCGATCGAGCGCCACGGCAAGAAGAAGTCGCCGTACTCGATGGACGCCAACCTGCTGCACATCTCCTACGAAGGCGGTGTCCTGGAAGATACCTGGACCGAGCACGAAGAAGACATGTGGCGCTGGAGCGTCTCGCCTGAGAATGCCCCGGACCAGGCCACCTACATCGAGCTGACCTACCGTAACGGTGACATCGTTGCCATCGACGGCGTCGACAAGAGCCCAGCCACCGTTCTGGCCGATCTGAACCGTATCGGTGGTGCCAACGGCATCGGCCGCCTGGACATCGTCGAGAACCGTTACGTCGGCATGAAGTCGCGTGGCTGCTACGAGACCCCTGGCGGTACCATCATGCTCAAGGCCCACCGTGCCATCGAGTCGATCACCCTGGACCGCGAAGTCGCTCACCTGAAAGATGAGCTGATGCCGAAGTACGCCAGCCTGATCTACACCGGTTACTGGTGGAGCCCGGAGCGTCTGATGCTGCAGCAGATGATCGACGCCTCCCAGGTCAACGTGAATGGCGTAGTGCGCCTGAAGCTGTACAAGGGCAACGTCACCGTGGTCGGCCGCAAGTCGGATGACTCGCTGTTCGATGCCAACATCGCCACCTTCGAAGAAGATGGCGGCGCGTACAACCAGGCGGACGCTGCCGGCTTTATCAAGCTGAACGCTTTGCGCATGCGCATTGCTGCCAACAAGGGCCGTTCGCTGCTCTGATTGCTGGCGCGTGTCTTGAAAACCCCGGCTTAGGCCGGGGTTTTTTATGTGCTCAGAAAAGTTTGGGCATTCAGTGCTCGTCGTTCACGACGTGGCCATCAAGTGCACTGATGGACAGCTGCGCACATTGACGTCTGTCCAGGTTGCAAAAGCGCCAGGTTCGCGCCGGTAGGGGAGGTTGGGCAAGTGCAGAAAGCAGTTGCTGCTCCATCATGCGATTGGCGTCGGGGCCGGAAAACATGAATGTGACAGGCTCCCCTTGAACTGCTTCGCGGGCACCGTCGGCCATTGCAGGCGTGGCCACGCTATTTTCAGCCAGCGTGGTGCCGTTCGCCGCCCTGTCGGATGATGGACTGTAGAACGACTTGTAGTTGAAATTGAGCGTCAGGAAGAACAGCGCAGTCAGAAAGAATGGGAAACCCACCAGAAACCAGGTGTAGAGCTTCTGGCTAGACTCGCTAAGAAACGGAAGTGTGGCAAGGGCAGAGGCTTCGATTATCCCCGCGAAGATGGCAATGATCGTCAGCGGGGCGACAGGTTGTGCTTGGGTCATTTGGGCCGTCTCCAGCAGTTTTAGCCATCTTTACCTACCGTTGCGCTCAACTAAATACCGGATTGATTTCCGGGCGAGGAATAATCGCCAAATAGCCCGATAGCTCGGACTTTTCACCTTTTTCGAATTGGCTCTTTCTTCAAGTGAGCGTCAGTTTTCAACTGGTGCGCACCTGCAGCCCAATGCTACCGTCAGTTTGGGAATAAAGATTTTAGTTGTTACAACTATCGCCGTTATTTGTAGGAAATTTCTCTAACTTATGTAGGTTTCATCTGCTCATGAGTTTCGCCGAGAATTCGCCGCGCCATCGGGCGCCCTGTCGGTTATCGTGGCGTGCCAAAGCAAAAATAATGAATCAATGGATATCGCATGAATAAAGTGCTTATCGTGGATGATCATCCGGTCATACGCCTGGCCGTGCGCATGCTGATGGAGCGGCATGGGTACGACGTCGTGGCGGAGACCGACAATGGGGTGGCTGCACTGCAACTCACTCGGCAACACTTGCCGGATATCGTGGTGCTCGACATTGGAATCCCCAGGCTGGATGGCCTGGAGGTTATTGCGCGCATGGCCACTTTCAGCCCAGGCAGCAAGGTGCTGGTGCTGACGTCGCAGGCTCCCGGCAACTTCTCGATGCGCTGCATGCAGGCGGGGGCATCGGGTTACGTCTGCAAGCAGCAGGAACTCACCGAGCTCCTGAGCGCCATCAAGGCCGTGTTGTCGGGTTACAGCTACTTCCCCAATCAGGCCCTCCATGCGTCGCGTGGCAGGGGAGGGGGGAGCGAGACGGATATGGTAAACCGTCTCTCGGCGCGCGAGATGACGGTGTTGCAACAGCTGGCGCGGGGGCGCTCGAACAAGGAAATTGCCGACAGCATGTTCCTCAGCAACAAGACGGTCAGCACCTACAAGTCCCGCCTGTTGCTAAAGCTCAATGCGCGGTCGCTGGTTGACCTGATCGAGCTGGCGCAGCGGCAAGGGCTCAACTGACTGCCGGCCCGCAAAGCCTCCATTCAGGAGGCTTTGCCAGTGCTCCGCAGCCGCACTACAGGTCGTAGTCGAAATCGGCCAGCTGCTTTTGCAGGCGCCGTTCTTCCAGCATGTTGTCGATGGTGCGGCGTTTGCTCAGGTTGGTCTTGGCGATCTCCACCTGGGGTTCCGCTTCATCTTCTGTGGCAACAAAATCATCTTCGATCGACAGTTCGTCTTTATCGGTGCTCATGAGTCGCTCCAAGCCAAGGGGCCATTGGCCGTCCTTATAACCAGAAAGCAGACGTCGGTAAAAAAGATTTTTTCAATCGCTCGAGTGGTTTCAAGCTATCGGCTCAATCGTCGCTGGTCTTATGCTTGTATTCGCACAAGTCCTCGATCCGGCAACTGCCACACCTTGGCTTGCGTGCCTGGCAGACATAGCGCCCGTGCAGGATCAACCAGTGATGGGCATCGAGCAGGTAATCCTTTGGCACGAACTTGACCAGTTTCTTCTCTACCTCCAGCACCGTCTTGCCTGGCGCAATGCCTGTGCGGTTGCTGACCCGGAAGATATGGGTATCCACGGCCATGGTTGGTTGGCGGAATGCAGTATTGAGCACCACGTTGGCGGTCTTGCGGCCAACGCCGGGCAGTGCCTCCAGGGCTTCGCGGGTCTGCGGCACCTGGCTGCCGTGCTGCTCTATCAGCATGCGGCAGGCTTCGATGACGTTCTTGGCCTTGCTGTTGTAAAGCCCGATGGTCTTGATGTATTCGCTCACGCCCTCAACGCCCAGGGCATAGATGGCCTCCGGGGTGTTGGCGACAGGGAACAGGCGGGCGGTGGCCTTGTTGACGCCGACGTCGGTGGATTGCGCGGACAGCGTCACGGCGACCAGCAGTTCGAACGGCGTGGTGTAGGCCAGTTCGGTCTTCGGGTCGGGGTTGTCTTCGTGCAGCCTGCGAAAGATCTCCAGGCGTTTGGCGGCATTCATGAAATCAGCGCTTTCCTTGACGACGTGGGTGGGCGGGGCCCGGACGCAGGCGATTGTACAAGGCCAGCAGCAGTCCGAGCAGTAGCAGTGCGCCGGGGGCCAGGCTGGCCAGGTGCAGGCCGGCCAACTGGGCCAACCCTTGGCGGCTGGCACCGAGCAGCAGGCAGATGGCAAGCATGGCACCAAGGTGCCTGACCAGCAGGCGCCAGCGCCCCTGGCTGGGTAGCAGGTGGTCGTAAACCAGGCATTGCAGGCAAAGCAGCGCAGGATAGTGGCCCAGGGCAATGGCCAGTGGCAGTAGCCACGCACGCAGGGCCAGTTGCAGGCAACTGGCCAGGGCGGCCAACAGCAGCAGGCTTGCCAGCATGTACGCCCAGGTGGCCAGCCGCTGGCGCAAGGGCGCCAGCAGTAATTGGTGCAGCGTGCTCATCAGTATCGCGCACACGCCAATGGCGGCGCCCTCTCGCAGTGTGCCGGTGGCGCCAAGCACGGGCACAAGGCTTGCGGCCAGCCAGTAGACGCTATTCATGCGTGGGGGCCTCCAGCAGCAAGTTGCGCTGCTCATCGAAATAGCTCAGGCCTTCCTGCAACGCTGTGATCACTGCCCGTGAAGTCACGGTTGCGCCGGCCAGTTGGTCAAAGTCACCGTGGTCCCGCTTCAGCGCCCAGTGGTCGCCCAGCTGACGGTTGGCAAACTGCCCCAACCAGTGCACCTGCGGGTCTCCCAGGCGTGCGCCCAACCCTGGGGTTTCCTGCTGCTCGACCACTTGGCTACCGATCAGGCGGCCGTCTGTGCCGATGGCAATGCTCAGCACGATCGGCCCGGCATACCCTTGGGCTTGGGTGATCAGGATGATGGCGGTTGGCTCGCCTGCTCGCGTTGCGCGGTAAGCTGCCAGGATACGACTGTTTGGCCGCTGTGCGGCGGGCATGGCCAGGGGGGTGTCCAGTGGCTGGTTGTCGTAACTGCCTTCAGGCAGCACCGCCAGCCGCTGGCGGCTTTGCAGTTGCTTCTCGGCGCTGGCGACGGCAGTACTGGTCCATTGTCGCCATGCCAGTGTGACAGACACAGCCAGTGCCACGGTTAGCAGCAGCAGGCCTGCATCCCGCGCCAGGCGGCTCATCGGGTGGCCTGCTGATGCAGCAGGGCCAGGCGCTCAAGGCTCGGTGCCATGAGGTTCATCAGCAGGATGGCGAAAGCTGTGCCATCCGGGTAGCTGCCCCAAGTGCGAATCAGGTAGATCAGCAGCCCTGCTCCTAAGCCGAAGCCCAGCTTGGCCCACTCATTTTTTGGGCCGGAGACGGGCTCGGTGGCAATGAAGAACGCCGCCAGCATGGTCGACCCGGAGAACAGGTGCAGCAAAGGTGAGCCATTGGAATCCGACCCCGAACCGTTCCAGCCCAACAAACTGAACACGAACAGCCCTGCCAGCAAGCCCGCGGGCGCATGCCAGCTGATCACCTTGCGCTGCAGCAGGAACAGGCCGCCGAGCAGGAACGCCAGGTTGGCCCATTCGCTTTCCCTCCCGCCAATACTGCCAAAACCTGGGTGACTGGCGAATAGCTCATCAATGGTGAGGCTGCGGTTGTGGCGCAGGCCATCGAGCAGCGTAGGGCTGGCCCAGGCATCAATGTGCTCGCTACCCGCAAATGCCTGCTGCAGGCTTTCCATCAGGCCCGGTGCAGGCCCCGGCCAATGGTTCATGTGCAACGGGAAGCTCAGCAGTACAAAGGCATAACCGACCATGGCCGGGTTGAACAGGTTGCGGCCGACACCGCCAAAGGCCTGTTTGCCGATACCGATGGCAACGCTTGTGGCGACCACCGGCAACCACCATGGCGCCAGGGTAGGAAGTGCGCACGCCAGCAACACAGCGGTCACCAGAGCGCTGCAGTCGTCTAACGCCGGCTTCAGTGCTTGCCCGCGCATTGCCAGCAGCAGGGTTTCGCACAGCAAGGCGGCGCTGGTGCAGAGCAACAGGTTCACCAGAAAACCCCAGCCATGGAGCCACAGCAGCGTCAGCAGGCCAGGTACGCAGGCCAGCAAGACCAGGCCCATGCTGGTGCGTAGTCGCGGGTCAGGGCTGGTATTCATTGCGCAAACAACCCATTGAAACCGGATAACGCCATGGCCATTACCCCGGCACCGATCAATTCGATGGGCAGGCCGCGCAGTACGCCGGGGATATCGGCATGGGCACTGCGCTGGCGCAGGTCGGCGAGCAAGGCCAGCGCCAGCCAGAAGCCGCCACCGCCCAGCAGGCCTAGCAGCAGTGTGGCTGGCCAGGTGCTGTCGTCGCTGGCCAGCCGCAGCGCCAGCCCCAGCGCTGCGCTGTTACTCAAGAGCAGTGCTGGCAACCCCGTTACGGGCCAGTTCGGGCGCCATTTGGCCAGCAGCCATGGCACGCCCCAGGCGAGCAGCGCCAGCCAGGGCAACAATACGAAAAGGGCAAGGTCGTGGATGTGCAATGGAGCAAGCACCCCTCGCACCAGCAACTGAGCACCGATCACGCCCAGCGCAATGCATAGCGCGCAGGCCAGGCCATGCACATGCAGGTGCAGCCTGGAGACTGATGGTTGCAGCAGGCACAGGTGATTGACCAGGGCGGCGCTGATCAGGACCAGGATGTAGTCGCTCATGAGATGACGATAGCCGGGAATCATGGTGATTGTCCGGCAATCAAGGCGCAGAGGGAACTGCCCCGGCACAAAGGCCGGGGCAGGGCTGTTACTTGATGCGCTGGCCTGGCTTGGCGCCGCTGTCCGGGCTCAGCAGGTAGATTTCTTCACCGCCAGGGCCGGCCGCCATGACCATGCCTTCGGACACGCCAAAGCGCATCTTCCGTGGCTTGAGGTTGGCTACCATCATGGTCAGGCGGCCTTCCAGCTTGGACGGGTCAGGGTAAGCCGACTTGATACCGGAGAACACGTTACGGCGCTCGTCACCGATGTCCAGGGTCAGTTGCAGCAGCTTGTCGGCACCTGCCACCGCTTCGGCCTTGACGATCAGTGCCACGCGCAGGTCAACGGCAGCGAAGGTGTCGAATTCGATTTCTGCCGACAGTGGGTCCTTGCTCAGCTCGCCGTTACCCGCCGGGGCCTTGGCTTCGGCGGCCAGCAGGTCCTCCTTGCTGGCTGCGACCATGGCTTCGACCTTGGCCGGTTCGATGCGGCTCATCAGTGCCTTGAACGGGTTCAGCTGGTGGTTTTCCAGGCGCGACTGGTGGTCGTTCCAGGCCAGCGGGGCAACGTTGAGGAAAGCCTCGGCGTCGGCAACCAGCACGGGCAGCACTGGCTTGAGGAAGATCACCAACTGACGGAACAGGTTGATGCCCTGGGCGCAGATGGCCTGTACTTCATCCTGCTTGCCTTCCTGCTTGGCCAGCGACCACGGTGCTTTGTCGGCGATCCAGGCGTTGGCGCGGTCGGCCAGCGCCATGATCTCGCGCATGGCGCGGCCAAAATCGCGGCCTTCGTAGGCTTCGGCGATCGACGGGGCAGCGGCCAGGAAGGCCTCGGTCAGCTCAGGTGCGGCATCGCCGGCCACCATCACGCCTTCATTGCCTTTGTGGATGAACCCGGCGCAGCGGCTGGCGATGTTGACCACCTTGCCCACCAGGTCGGAGTTGACCTTCTGCACGAAGTCTTCCAGGTTCAGGTCCAGGTCGTCGACGCCACGGCCCAGCTTGGCTGCGTAGTAGTAACGCAGGTATTCCGGCTGCAGGTGGTCAAGGTAGGTGCGGGCCTTGATGAAGGTGCCGCGGGACTTGGACATCTTGGCGCCGTTTACGGTCAGGTAGCCGTGCACGTTGACCGCAGTCGGCTTGCGGAAACCGGCGCCTTCGAGCATGGCGGGCCAGAACAGGGCGTGGAAGTTGACGATGTCCTTGCCGATGAAATGGTACAGCTCGGCCTTGGAGTCTTCTTTCCAGAAGGCGTCGAAGTCCAGCTCGGGGCGGCGTGCGCACAGGTTCTTGAAGCTGGCCATGTAGCCGATTGGCGCGTCCAGCCATACGTAGAAGTACTTGCCTGGTTCGCCCGGGATTTCGAAGCCGAAGTACGGCGCGTCACGTGAGATATCCCACTCCTGCAGGCCGGAGTCCAGCCATTCGGCGAGTTTGTTGGCCACGGCGTCCTGCAGGGTGCCGCTGCGGGTCCACTGCTGCAGCATCGCCTGGAAGTCTGGCAGCTTGAAGAAGAAGTGCTGTGAATCACGCAGTACCGGGGTGGCCCCGGAAATCGCCGACTTGGGGTTCTTCAGCTCGGTGGGCGCGTAGGTCGCGCCGCATTTTTCACAGTTGTCGCCGTACTGGTCTTCGGCCGCGCACTTGGGGCAGGTGCCCTTGATGAAGCGGTCGGCCAGGAACATGCCCTTTTCCGGGTCGAAGTACTGGGTTACCGAACGGGTGGCGATGTGCCCGGCTTCACGCAGGCGCGTGTAGATCAGGCTCGACAGTTCGCGGTTTTCTTCGCTGTGGGTGGAGTGGAAGTTGTCGAACTCCACCAAAAAGTCGGCGAAGTCGCCGCTGTGCTCGGCCTGAACGTTGGCGATCAGCTGTTCCGGGGTGATGCCTTCTTTTTCGGCGCGCAGCATGATGGCCGAGCCATGAGCGTCGTCGGCGCACACGTAGATGCACTGGTTGCCGCGCATTTTCTGGAAGCGTACCCACATGTCTGTCTGGATGTACTCGAGCATATGGCCAAGATGGATGGATCCATTGGCATAGGGCAAGGCGCTGGTGACGAGAATCTGACGTGGCTCGGACATGGTGGCTCGGCTACTTATCTGGCGACGGGGTAAAAATAAGGATGATCGGCCACTATAAAGGGCTGGCGAAGATATTTCACCCCGCATGCGCATCTGCTGACGATTGACGGGTTAGGATAGGCGCCTGTTCTACATCAAGTTTGCCAATGGGAGTCTCCATGAGTGCCGTCACCCGTGCCGCCGTTGAAGGCGTGCTTCGCCAGTACACCGACCCTTATCTGAACCAGGACCCGGTCAGCGCCGGTTGCGTGCGCGCCATCGATATCCAGGGCGGTCAGGTCAGCGTGCAGTTGCAGTTGGGGTATGCCGCCGGGCTGTTCAAGAACGGCTGGGCCCAGGTGCTGCAGACCGCCATCGGCAACCTCGAGGGCGTCAGCAGCGCCCAGGTGTCGATCGATTGCCAGGTGGCCGCGCACAAGGCCCAGGCCCAGGTACCGGCCATGGCCAACGTCAAGAACATCGTCGCCGTGGCCTCGGGCAAGGGTGGGGTGGGCAAGTCGACCACCGCGGCCAACCTGGCCTTGGCCTTGGCCCGCGAAGGCGCGCGGGTGGGTATTCTCGATGCCGACATCTATGGCCCAAGCCAGGGCGTGATGTTCGGTATCGCTGAAGGCACCCGCCCACAGATCCGTGAGCAGAAGTGGTTTGTGCCGATCAAGGCCCATGGTGTGGAAGTCATGTCCATGGCGTTCCTCACCGACGACAACACGCCGATGGTCTGGCGAGGCCCGATGGTCTCCGGTGCGCTGCTGCAACTGGTGACCCAAACCGCCTGGGACGACCTGGATTACCTGGTGATCGACATGCCGCCGGGTACCGGCGATATCCAGCTGACGCTGGCGCAGAAAGTGCCGGTGGCCGGCTCTGTGATCGTCACCACTCCGCAGGACCTGGCGTTGCTGGATGCCAAGAAGGGCGTGGAGATGTTCCGCAAGGTCAACATCCCGGTGCTCGGCGTGGTCGAGAACATGGCCGTGCATATCTGTTCAAACTGTGGTCATGCCGAGCATCTGTTCGGCGAAGGCGGTGGTGAGAAGCTGGCGAGCCAGTATGGCGTCGACCTGCTGGCCTCGCTGCCGTTGTCGATGCTGATCCGCGAGCAGGCCGACAGCGGTAAGCCCACGGCGATTGCCGAGCCGGAAAGCCAGATTGCCATGGTCTATCAGGAACTGGCCCGCCAGGTGGGTGCACGCATCGTACTGCAGGAAGCAGCCGCACCGGCGATGCCGAGCATTACCATCAGCGAAGACTGACGCATTTCCTGTGGGAGCGGCCTTGTGCCGCGAAAGGGCCGCAAAGCGGCCCCGGCAATATGTGGTTGGATCACCTATCTTGGGGGTGCTTCGCACCCCTTTCGCGACACAAGGCCGCTCCTGCACAGGCATAAAAAAACCCGCCAGAAGGCGGGTTTTTTTGAAAGCTAGGAAGCGAGATCGACTTAGGCGATCTGAACTTCTTCAGCCTGCATGCCTTTCTGGCCGCGGGTAGCGACGAAAGTAACAGCCTGGCCTTCTTTCAGGGTTTTGAAGCCGTCAGCTTGGATGGCTTTGAAGTGCACGAACAGGTCGTCACCCGACTGAGGGGTGATGAAGCCGTAGCCTTTCTCATCGTTGAACCACTTAACGGTACCGGATTGGCGATTGGACATTTTTCTGTCTCCTTGGACAATTTAATAACGGTCAGGAAAAACCCTGCCCGGGACTGAGCGCAAAGAGAGCAGAAAATTCAGCGATGGGCCGATCAGGATCGTGCATCAAACTAGAGATTCTCGGTGTCACGTGCAGCACAGTGGCGTCACCTTACCCCACTTTCCGCAACCTGCCAATGGTCTGGAGAAGCTTTAGGCAAATTCGGATCGACGGCGGCTGCAGCCTCCGCCCGGCGCGGGATGCGGCATAGAACTTTAACCTGCGCGCCGGGACCGGTAAGATGCGCCTCACGATTTTTACCACGCAACTCTTCAGGACACCCCCGCCATGAGCATCAAATCGGACAAGTGGATTCGCCGCATGGCGCAGGAACACGGCATGATCGAACCGTTCGTCGAGCGCCAGGTGCGCGGCGAACAGGACAGCCGGGTCATTTCCTTCGGTGTTTCCAGCTACGGCTACGACGTGCGCTGCGCCGACGAATTCAAGGTTTTCACCAATATCAACTCGGCCACCGTCGACCCCAAAAACTTCGACGCCGGCAGCTTTGTCGATATCAAGAGCGACGTGTGCATCATCCCGCCGAACTCCTTCGCCCTGGCCCGCACTGTCGAGTATTTCCGCATTCCGCGTGACGTGCTGACCATCTGCCTGGGCAAGAGCACCTACGCCCGCTGCGGCATCATCGTCAACGTCACCCCGCTCGAGCCCGAGTGGGAGGGCCACGTGACGCTGGAGTTCTCCAACACCACCACGCTGCCGGCGAAAATCTACGCCAACGAAGGCGTGGCACAGATGCTGTTCCTGCAGTCGGACGAAGAGTGTGAAGTGTCCTACAAGGACCGTGGCGGCAAATACCAAGGCCAGCGCGGCGTTACCCTGCCACGTACCTGAACCGACAAACGCGGGGAATTACCCGTGGCTTTGGCACTCCAACGCTGTAATGCCGATGCGCATGATGCGTATCGGCTTACGTCAGGAGCAGCCAATGAAACTCCATCCCGCAATCAGTGCCAAGCTGGCAGGCCTGCAGCCCAACCACGTCGGGTTGTTGCCCTGGTCACTGCTGGCGCACCCGCTGCCGATGCAGGCGGGGGGCGTGCCGCACCAGCCTGGTCCCGATACGCCACAGCCCCCGCAGCCAGGCGATACACCTCTTACGGAGCCAGGCGAACCCACCTTGCCTGACGAGCCGCCTCCGGCGCCTGTCGCCTGAGCGCATTTACACCGGCCAGACGCGCCCCGCGCCAGACAGGTAGATCTTGCTGGCGTCGGCTGGCGTAATTTCCCAGCCACCGGTGAATTCACCAAATGCCGGCAGCAGGCTCACGCGGGCATCGATCAGGAAGCAAGGCAGGCGCAGTCGTTGGCGAGCCTTGCCGCGCAGGACGAAGACCGGGTGAACATGGCCTGCCAGCACCGGATGGGTGGGGTGTGGTTGAGGTTCGTGCTGTAGCGCGAACGGTTCCAATAGCCAAGGTTCATCTTGCACTTCAATGCGCAGCGAAGCGGGGGGATCGCCTGCGTTGCGATCATGGTTGCCGCGTATCAGGACTATTTGCAGATTTGCATGCCGTTCCCGCCAATCATGCACCTTGGCCAGTGTCGCCGGGGCGCGTGCCGTTCGGGCATGCAGAAAATCGCCCAGAATGATCAGCAGCTCACAGTCATAAGCCCCCAGCAGGCTATCAAGCCGCGCGAGTGTGGCCTGCGTGGTGCCGCGTGGTACCGGCTGATGGAGGGCGCGGTAGCTGGCGGCCTTGCCGATGTGCACGTCTGCTACCAGCAGAGCGCGGCGGGCAGGCCAGTAGATGGCTTTGTCGGGGAGCAGCCAGAGCGTTTGGCCACAGTGGGTGATGGGCTGATGATTCATGGTTCAGTCGGGCCCATTGACGCAGCGCTTTCCAGCTCAGCCACCATTCGCGCAATCCGGTCCGCCAGTTTTTCGGTGCTCAGCGTCTCGCGCATGCCTTCCACGAGCAACGCAAATGCCAACGGTCCCGGCCGCTTCAACATACGCAGGTCCAAGCGCAGGCTGCCCATTTTCAGCAATTGCTGATGCAGCCGGTCAATTTCCAGCTCCTCTCTCAGCACCTCGTCCCGCGCCTGGCCCAGTAGCAGGTTGTCAGCGTCATGCTTGCGGAAAACCTCGTAGAACAGCCCACTGGATGCCTGGATCTGCCGGGTACTTTTCTGTGCTGCCGGGTATCCGCCAAAAACCAGCCCGGCGATCTGGGCGATCTCACGAAAACGCCGCAACGCCATTTCTCCCGCATTCAGGCTAGCCAATACATCCTCCAGCAGGTGTTCGGTAGCAAGCGCCTGCGGCAAGTACGCTGCCCAGTCCACGGTGCCAGGGCTGAGCAGCTCGAACCCATAATCGTTGACGGCAATCGATACCGACAGCGGCTGCACGCGGCTGACCCGCCACGCAATCAGGTTGGCCAGGCCCAGATTGGCCATGCGCCCGGCAAACGGGTAAAGGAACAGGTGCCAACCCTGGCGGGATTTGAACGTCTCGGCCAGCAGCGTGCCTGTCGTGGGCAACGCCGACCATTGAGCCTGTAGCGCCAGCAGCGGGCGCACCGCGCGCATCTCCGGGCCCTCGAAGCGCTCATGGGCTGCGGCATCGAGTTGTTCAACCAGCGCGTCGGCCAGTTCGCTGGAGAGCGGCATGCGCCCGCCATTCCAGCGCGCCACCGCAGCCTTGCGCGCAGTACTGCGACGCACATAGGCCGTCATGTTTTCCACCCGTACCAGTTCCAGCACTCGCCCGCCAAATACCAGCGTATCGCCCGGGCGCAGGCGGGCGATGAACGCTTCTTCGACACTGCCCAGCGTTTTGCCCCCGCCGCCCTTGCTCCAGTATTTCAACTGCAGGTGGGCATCACTGACAATGGTGCCGATGCCCATGCGGTGACGGCGCGCCAGGCGTTCACTGGCCACGCGATAGGTGCCGTCCTCCTGGCGTTCAACACGCTGGTAATCAGGGTAGGCGCTGAGTGAGCCTCCGCCGTGGCAGACGAAGTCCAATGCCCATTGCCACTGGTTGTCGCGCAACTCGGCGAACGCCCAGGTGCTGCGCACTTCGGACAGCAATTGTGCTGCGCGAAAACCACTGCCCAAGGCCATGCTGACCAGGTGCTGCACCAGGACGTCCATGCACAGGCGTGGCGAGAAGCGCGCTTCAATGTGCCCGGCTGCCAGTGCCTGGCGGGCTGCTGCTGCTTCCACCAGTTCCAGGCTGTGAGTAGGCACCAGGGTTATTCGCGAGCGACGCCCCGGTGCATGACCGGAGCGACCGGCCCGCTGCATCAGGCGGGCAATACCCTTGGCCGAGCCGATCTGCAGCACCCGCTCCACCGGTAAAAAGTCCACGCCAAGGTCCAGGCTGGACGTACAGACCACTGCCTTCAGGCTGCCCTGCTTGAGGCTGCGCTCGACCCAGTCACGGGTGTCCCGGGCGAGCGAGGCATGGTGCAGGGCAATCAGCCCGGCCCAATCGGGGCGGGCGTCAAGCAGGGCCTGGTACCACAGTTCGGCCTGGGCACGGGTGTTGGTAAATACCAGGCAACTGGCACTGGCGTCGATCTCATGGCTGACCTGCTCGAGCATCTTGAGGCCCATGTGCCCGGCCCAGGGGAAGCGGTCAATCGCCGCCGGCAGCAGGGTATCAACCTGCAGCGCCTTGTCCTGGCGGCCCTGCACCAGCAGGCCACCTTGTGGCAGGAGTACCTCCAACGCGTGTTGCAGGTTGCCCAGCGTGGCAGAGAGACCCCAGGTGGGCAGCCCGGGGTGCCACCGGCGCAGGCGGGCGAGGGCCAGTTGCA
Organism: Pseudomonas fortuita; assembly: GCF_026898135.2. Lineage (NCBI taxonomy): Bacteria > Pseudomonadati > Pseudomonadota > Gammaproteobacteria > Pseudomonadales > Pseudomonadaceae > Pseudomonas > Pseudomonas fortuita. The sequence continues at coordinate 4,940,931 of NZ_CP114035.2, read as the reverse complement.
GTTGTACCCCGCGCTTGTTGCCCAGCAGTTCGTGCCATTCATCCACCACCACCAGGCGCAGCGTGGCGAAGTCTTCGCGGGCCTGTGCCCGGGTCAATAGCAAGGTGAGGCTTTCGGGGGTGGTCACCAGTACACTGGGCAGGCGCCGTGCTTGCCGGGCGCGTTCGGCGCTGCCAGTGTCGCCGCTGCGCACCCCTATGCTCCAGGGCAGCTCGAGCTCATCAACGGGCGCTTGCAAGGCACGGGCAGTGTCGGCGGCCAGGGCTCGCATGGGTGTCACCCATACCACCTGCAGAGGTACAGGTTGGCGGCCCTGTGGCAGGGCCTTGAACGCACGTAGCGCGGCGAGCCATACCGCGTAGGTCTTGCCTGCGCCGGTACTGGCATGTAACAGGCCAGACTCGCCACGTTCCACGGCTGCCCAGACACGTCGCTGGAAAGCGAACGGCTTCCAGCCGCGTTTGGCGAACCAGGCATTGGCAAGGTCAGTGGCGGTGGGCATGAGGCAGTGGTCCGTCCAAGGTTGTGCTTCTACAGACCAGCCGCCAGTGGCAATGGTTTTACCGAATCAGTTGCCCAGCAGATAGCCGCTGCGGCATACCTGCTCGCCGGCCACATGGGCGATGACCATGCCCGCGGTTGCCATGCGCCGCACGCTGCGGGCGTACAACAGGCCTGGCTGGCTGTTGCGTACGGCGGTCACCCGGTCGCTGAGCGGGTCGATGATTTCTGCGATCAACTGACCGGCTTCCAGGTGCTGCCCTGGTTTGGCGTGATACACCAGCAAACCGCCCAGTGGCGTCGACACCGGCTCGACAGCAGCCAGCGCAGTGGCGGGGTTGAGCAAGGCCGGCAAGGCGGGGCTGGTGCCCTCGATAACACCCGCGTGGGTCAGGAAGTCGATTATCGCCTGGCAATCCTGGCTGGCCAGGTCATGGCTGACATCGGCCTGGCCACGCAGTTCGACAGTCACCGAGCAGCAGCCCAGCGGGATAGGGAAGCGCTTGCCGAAGCGTTGCTGCAACTGCCACCAGACCAGGCTGAAGCATTCGTCGAACGACTGCCCGCCCGAGTCGGTGGCCAGCAGGCTGGCCTGGGCGCCCAGGTAGCGGGCCAGCGGCTCGATCTGCTGCCAGGCGTCGGGCGTGGTGTACAGGTGCTCGACCGCCTCGAAATCGCAATGCAGGTCCAGCACCATGTCGGCGTCGCAGGCCAGGCGCTGCAGGATCAGGCGCTGCGCCTGCAGGGGCGTGCGGGCCGGGTGTGCCTCCAGCCCTCGGCGCAGGTATTCGCGAATCAGCGCAACGTTATGCACCGGGTCCTGAGTCAGGTGTGTTTCGATCTGGTCGCCAATGGTGTCCGACAGGTCGACGAAGTTGCGGTTGAAGTTTTCGCCGCTTTGCAGTTCGAAGCGCCCCAGTGGCGCATCCAGCAGCACTTGTTCCAGGCCGACCGGGTTGGCCACCGGTACCAGGACGATTTCACGCTGCAGGCGGCCCTGTTGTTCAAGTGCCATCAAGCGGTGTTTGAGGTGCCAGGACACCAGCATGCCTGGCAGCTCGTCGGCGTGCAGCGAGGCCTGGATATAGACCTTGCCGCCACCACGGGGGCCGAAGTGAAAGCTGTGCAGTTGGCGGGTGATGCCCGGAACGGGTGAGAGCAGGTCGTGGGTTGAATGGTGCATGGCGGTCCTGGATGCGTGGCGAATACGGTCTGCGACACGGGTCGGCTCAAAGATAGAAGCATAATTTTTGGCCTTGCGCCTGCATCGCTTTCGCTCCGTTGATCGCACTGGCTTCTTCGCGGGCCAGAATTGCCTCAGGCCAGCAATGCCTGCAAGGTTGCCAGGTCATCCGCCTCTTCCACCGGCTTGTCCAGCCGCCAACGCAGCATGCGTGGAAAGCGCACGGCGATGCCGCTTTTGTGGCGCTTCGATAAAGCGATGCCTTCAAAGCCCAGTTCGAACACCAGCGTCGGCGTCACGCTGCGCACCGGGCCGAAGGTTTCCACCGTGGTCTTGCGAATAATGGCGTCGACCTTGCGCATTTCTTCGTCACTGAGGCCGGAGTAGGCCTTGGCAAAGGGCACCAGTGCGCGGCCCGGTGTGCCGGCCGGTGCATCCCATACGGCAAAGGTATAGTCGCTGTACAGGCTGGCCCGCCGACCGTGGCCGCGCTGGGCGTAGATCAGCACGGCATCGACGCTGAACGGGTCGATCTTCCACTTCCACCAGGTGCCCATGTCCTTGGTGCGCCCCACGCCGTACAGGGCTTCACGCTGCTTGAGCATCAGGCCCTCGACACCCAGGCTGCGTGATTGCTCGCGCTGGCGGGCGAGGTCAGCCCAGTCGGGGCCTTCGAGCAGGGGCGAAAGCAGCACCGGGGCCAGTGGGTGGTCTTGTACCAACTGTTCCAGCTGCCGGCGGCGTTCGTGCTGCGGCCGGTTGCGCCAGTCCTCGCCTTGCCACTCCAGCAGGTCGTAGGCTTGCAGTACCACCGGTGCATCGCTCAGCAATTTCTTGCCCAGTGTCTTGCGGCCGATGCGCTGCTGTAGCAAAGCAAAGGGCTGTACCGCCAGTTCAGCGGGGGTATCGCCTGGCTTCCATACCAGGATTTCACCATCCAGCACGACGCCATCGGGTAACGTCTGCGCCAGGCTGTGCAGCTCGGGGAAGCGATCGGTGACCAGCTCCTCACCACGCGACCAGACCCACAGCTGGCCTTCTCGTTTGACCACCTGGGCGCGGATACCGTCCCATTTCCACTCGATTTGCCAGGCGCTAGGTGGCCCGAGCAGTGCGTCGAACTGTTCGGTTGGCGCTTGCAGCGGGTGCGCCAGGAAGAACGGGTAGGGCAGGCCGCCGCGCTGGCTGTGTTCATCGGCCGACTCGGCGGCAATCAGCTTTTCATAGCTGGCGGGCGTGGGGCGGTGGCTGATATCGGTGTAGCCGACCATCCGCTGGGCGACGCGTTTGGCGTCCAGCCCGGCCAGTTGCGCCAGGGCACGGGTGACCAGCAGCTTGGACACGCCTACGCGAAAACTGCCAGTGATCAGTTTCAGGCACAGCATCAGGCTGGGGCGGTCCAGCTGCGCCCACAGCGGCTGCAGGCGCTGTTGAGCCTGCTCTGGTGGTAGCCCGCGCAGGGGCAGCAAGTACTGCTCCACCCAGGTGGCAAGGCCTTCATCGCTGCCCTCGGCGTGGATGGGCAACAACAGCGAAATGGTTTCGGCCAGGTCACCCACTGCCTGATAACTTTCTTCGAAGAGCCAGTCCGGTAACCCGGCCCTGGCCATTGCCTGTTCGCGCAACAGGCGAGTGGGCACCAGCTGGCGTGGGCGTCCGCCGGCCAGAAAGTACACGGCCCAGGCCGCATCTGCGGCGGGAGCACTGGCGAAATACTCGCGCAGCGCCTCTAGCTTGGCGTTGCTGGAAGTGGTCGCATCCAGGCGCAGGTACAACGTGGCGAAGGCTTTCATAGTGTGGGTTCGGTAGTGATAACGTCGTCCTCGTCGCCGTATTCGGTGGCGAAGGCGCGGGCATCAAGGCCTTGCTCGTTGAGGTAGCGCACCAGCACGTTGACCGAGCCGTGGGTGACCATCACCCGTTCGGCGCCCGTCTGGCCGATGGCCCACAGCAGGCCGGGCCAGTCGGCATGGTCCGAGAGCACGAAGCCCCGGTCTACGCCGCGGCGCCGGCGGGTGCCGCGCAGCAGCATCCAGCCACTGGCGAACGCATCGCTGTAGTCGCCGAAGCGGCGCATCCAGCTGCTGCCGCTGGCCGAGGGGGGCGCCAGGACCAGCGCCTGGCGCAGCAAAGGGTCGTTGCGCGGTATATCGCCGGCATAGCGCGTTTCTGGCAGGTGTACGCCGGCGTCCCGGTATACCCGGTTGAGGGGTTCGACGGCGCCATGAACGAGGATCGGGCCGAGGCTGGGGTCCAGCCCATGCAGAATCCGCTGGGCCTTGCCGAAGGCATAGCAAAACAGCACGCTGGCCTTGCCCTGTTCGCTGTTGGCCCGCCACCAGGCATTGATGCCGGCGAAGATGTCGGCCTGGCTGGGCCAGCGGTAGATTGGCAGGCCAAAAGTGGATTCGGTGATGAAGGTGTGGCACGGCACCGGTTCGAAGGGTGTACAGGTGGCATCGGGCTCAACCTTATAGTCACCTGAGGCGACCCAGACTTGGCCCTGATGCTCCAGGCGCACCTGCGCCGAGCCCAGCACATGGCCGGCCGGGTGCAGGCTCAGGGTCACGCCATGGTGTACCAGGCGCTCGCCGTAAGGCAGGGTCTGCAAGTTGATGTCTTGGCCCAGGCGGCTACGCAGGATGCCGGCGCCGGGGCTGGCGGTCAGATAATGGCCATTGCCGGTGCGTGCATGGTCACCGTGGCCATGGGTGATCACGGCGCGGTCCACGGGCCGCCAAGGGTCTATGTAGAAATCACCGGGCGGGCAGTAGAGGCCTTCGGGGCGGGCGATGACGAGGTCCATGGCATGGGCGCCGGTTTGGAGTTACCAGTTAGGAGCCATGCTGGAGAGAGGAAGTTCGACCGAGAATGGTTGGGGCTGCCAAGCAGCCCCGAAAAAGGCGATGGCGTTTATTTGCCGGGCACCAACGTGAGCCGCGGGTTGCCATATGCCCTGCCAAAATTCTGCGGCTGTAGCGGCAGGTTCATGAAGCGCCCTTTGAACCACGCATCCAGCCCGTCACTGTAATGTGCGCTGGCCGGGTTGCCCGACTGCCCGCTGCTGGTCAGCACCTGCAAAGGTTCGGCCTGGCCGAAGTCGACGATCATCCGCGCCGAGGCCGGCAGGCGGGTGTCGAAGTCGCTGCCCCAGGCGTACGGCGTGAGTGCCAGGGTAGTGAGGTCGCCGCCTGCCGCCAGCGGCGAACGGCTGGTGGCATCGCCCAAACCATGATAGGCCGGTGCCGGCCAGCGGTATTGGTGCAGCTTGCCCCACTGCCAGGCGCGGCGGTCTGCGCCCAGTTGTGCGGTGCCGGCATCCACCGCGCCAGCCAGGCTGCGGGCGAGGATGGTGGGCTTGTCTTCTTTCTGCGGGGTGCTGCGGTCATCCCAGAACGGGCTGTCATCGCGACCGAGCAAGTGATCGGCCTGCGCCGAGAAGGACAACCGTGCATTGTTGACGAAGGCCTGCCAGGCCGGGCCGGACTCCGGGCCAAGGTCGTCGAGGAACGTCTGTCGTGCCACTTCCTGAAGGAACAGCTCATACAGCGCTGCATCAGCCGACACCGTGCTCAGACGGCCGTCGAACGCCTTGAGCCGGGCCAGCGCATCTTTGGCCTTGTCGCGCTGGGCGGCGGGCAGCGCATCGATCGCCTGCTTCAGTGGCTGGGCCATGCCGGGGGCATCGAACATCTGCTTGAGCTTGCCGGCCAGCAGGGTCACCTGGTCGTTCTGCATTGCCATCAGGCTGCGGCTGTCGTGGCGGCCATTGCCGGCCAGCTGGGCCAGGCGCTCAGCGCGTTCCGGGTAATACCAGGTGCTGGACAGCTGCATGCCATAGCCTCGCGGCAGGCTGCGCTGGTTGGCGTGGCCGATCCAGCCGGCAGGTGGGTCCTGGTCGTAGGGGTGCAGCATCGGGTCGGCATAGCCGTCCCAGTCATAGCGCCCGTCCCAGCCGGGCGAGGGCAGCAGGCCCTGGCCTTCACGGCGATTGGGGTAGCGGCCGCTGACCTGCCAGCCGATGTGTTCAGGTTCGGCGAAGACGAAATTGAGGGCAGCAGCAGTCACTTCACGGGTACTGTCGAAGGCGCGCTCCACGTTCTTGGCCCGGGTCAGGTCAAACAGCGCATCCAGGCTGCGGTCGCCCTTGAACTGCGGCAGGTTCAGCGCCAGGCCCAGGCGGGCGTTGTCGGGTTGGGCCAGCACGGTGCCATGGCGAGTGTCGTACATCACCTCGCGCAGCGGGCGCTGGCCACGGACAAAGAAGGTTTCGCTACGGGCGCGGGCCGGCAGCCATTTGCCATCGGCCAGGTAACTCAGCTGGTTGCCCTGACGTCGCAGTTGCTCCAGGTACAAGTCCTGGTTGTCGGCCATCACGGCGCTGCTGCTCCAGGCCAGCTTGCCGTTGTAGCCGGCCAGCACGATTGGCAGGCCGGGTAACGACAGGCCGGCGACCTGGTACTTGCCAGTGTGGATTTGCACCGGGCTCAGGGCCCAGGCGGCACGGCTGTCGCTGGCCAGCAGGCTCTTGCCACTGCGGCTGCGCTGCGGCCCCAGCGCCAGGTTGGCCGAGCCCGGGCTGCCGAGCAGGCCAAGGTCGGCCAGTTTCTGGCTGGCGGCCGCCAGTGCGTGAAGGCCCGGCAGCTGGCTGGCCAGGTTCAGGCCCTTGAGCTTGTCCACTTCGCCTTGAGCCAGTGGCTCATCCGGGGCGCCGGGCAGCAGCCAGGCCAGTTTGTCACTGCCGGCCTTCTCTGCCAGGGTCAGGGCGCTCAGTTCTTCCTGCAGGTTCACCGACTGGCTGAACGCGTACAGGCAGAAGATCAGCGCCGAGTCCTCAGGCTTCCAGTATTCGGGGCGATAGCCACTGTTGGCCAGACCGGCCGGCAACTTGTCGCGGTAGCGGAACAGGTAGGCGTTGACCCCGCGTGCATACACTTCGAAGAAGCGCTTGAGCCGTGGCGATGCGTCGGCGTATTGCTGGGCGGCGCTCTGCTTGAGGTTGGCAGCGCGCATCAGGCGGTCGATGTCCAGCGCGTCGCTGCCGGCCAGTTCGGCCAGGCGACCCTGGGCGAGCAGGCGCATGGCAACCATCTGTTCGATGCGGTCGCCGGCGTGCACATAGCCCAGACTGAACAGCGCATCATGGAAGCTGCTGCTTTCGATCAGCGGCGCGCCCATCGCGTTGCGGCGCACCGAGACGTTTTGCGCCAGGCCCTTGAGTGGCTGCACGCCGCTGGTCGGTGGCACGCTGTCCTGGTGGCCGCCCGTCTGGCAGCCGGCCAGCCCGAGCATACCGAGCAGCGTTGCGGCGGTTGCAAACCGCAGGCGTAAGGGAGGAAAGGCGGGGGCGGCCATGACAAGGGCTCCTGCAAGGCGAGGCGGGTTTCGAAAGGCGCTAAGGTAGTAAGCGCGCAGGCGCCATGCAAGGTCCTATGTCGGTTTATTTACCTGCGCAGGCTCAAACGTTGAAGTGGTCTGCCAGCGTGTCGGAAAAATGCGTGCAGTTGATGCGCGCATAGCGCCGGTAGTCACGGGTGACTGCGAACGCAGAGCCGGGCATCAGCAGGATCTTGTTCTGCTCCAGTTTGCGTACCAGAGGTTGCAGGTCTGGCAGGTCCGGGTGATAGACCCAGAGGAACATGCCCCCTTGCGGCGCGATCTCGAACTGCCAACCGCGCTCAAGCAACAAGCGTTGGGTCTGAACTTGTTGCCGTATCAGGCGCTGCTGCACATCCTTCATATGCCGGGCATAGGTGCCATCCGACAATATGGTGTTGACGAATCGCTCGCAAAACGCAGGCACGGCTACGCAGGTCAGCAGTTTCAGGCGGGTGAGGGGTTCTATCAGGTCTTGCGAGCAGGCGATGAAGCCCACGCGTAACGAGGCGGACAGGCATTTGGAAAAACTGCCGATGTAGATGACCCGGTCAAGGTTGTCCAGTTCGGCGAATGTCTGGCGCACGGCAGGGCTGAAGTCGCCATATACATCATCCTCGACCACGTAGAACTCGTGCTCCACTGCCAGGCGCAGCACGCTGAAGGCGTTGTGCGGGCTGATGTTGCTGCCGGTGGGGTTGTGGAAGGTGCTGTTGCAGAAAAACGCCTTGACCTTGTGCCTGGCCAGGTGGCTTCTCATTTCCTCCACGTCCGGCCCGTCCTGGGTCCGCCGAATGCCGACAACGTGCCCGCCCGCCAGCTGGATCAGCTTGATCAGGTTGCCGTTGCCCGGCTCATCGACGAAAACGTGGTCGCCTGGCTTGATCAGCAAGCGGGCGACCAGGTCCAGGCCTTGGGTAGCGCCTAGCGTCGTCAGCAACTGGTTGGGGCGGGCTTCGACACGGGTCAGCCGTTTCATGTGCACACACAGCTGTTTGCGCATGGGCAGGTAACCCTGGATATCGCCATATTCTGCCAGCGAACTTTGCTCCAGCCGCGCCGTGCGCCGAATCGCCTTGGCCAGCAGTTCGGTGTCCCGCCATGCGGGGGGCAACCAACCGCTGCCCAGTTTGGTGTAGTGCTGGCCGCCTTGCAGCAGACGGAACAGCGGGTCTCCGGCCATGCACTCGGGCTCGTGGATCACGCTGGTTTGCCGGGTGCGGTTTGCGACGAAGTAACCGCGACCGGGCGAGGCCGTCAATACACCTTCGCTGACCAGCTGGGCATAGGCCGATACGACGTCGTGGTAACTGAAGTCGACCGCTGCTGTCAGCTTGCGAATGGAGGGCATGCGTTGCCCGGGCAACCATTCGCCTGCATCCAGGCGTTGTTTTAACAGGTGATGAAGGCTGCAGGGGTTCATGGCAGGTCCGAAACCGTTAGAAAAAAAAGCCTAACAGTTAACGGAAATGCTTGTCGACTGTTCGTTTGCTAATGGCCAGTACATGCCACTATCCCCTTGTCGGAACTTTCGGCTGCCAGCAACGGCGGCACTTTTAACGTCTGTGCAGACCAGATAACTGGATATCAAGCCCATGCAGATTATGGACATGCAATCAGCCGTCATTGCCAGGCTTCCTGTGCCTGACGAACTGGCCTCATTCAAAGTTGTGAAAAACCTTGTGACCTCGGCGTTATTGGAGTGCTGCTCAATCGATGAGTTCGAGGCACTTGTTCAAACATCAGTGATTGAAAGTGTTTCAGAACAGGCGCATGCCGATTTACAGGCCTTTGCCCAGAAAGACCCGGCTGCTGGCCGTGACCTGGTGTTCATTGCAAGGACCTATACCTCTTATTCTGCAGTTCTGCATTATCGGCTTGCCCATTGGATATATAACAATACTGCTTCTACCTACGGCGCTGGTGGCCAATGCCTGGCCGCGATGATCTCCAGGCGCGGGAAAATGCTCTCGGGTGCGGAAATCCATTTCCGCAGCCGTATCGGTGCGCGTTTCATCATCGATCACGGCATGGGCACCGTCATTGGTGAAACCTCGACCATTGGTGACGATTGCTACGTGCTGGGCGGCGTCACGCTGGGCGCTCGCGGCATCAGCGACAACCCTTCGAGCCCTCGCCATCCAACCCTCGGCAACCGGGTCCAGATCGGCGCTTTCGCCAGTGTACTCGGCGCTATCCATGTGGGTGACGGCGCCTTTATAGGGCCTGGCTGCATTGTTACAAAAGACGTACCTGCGGCTGCCCGGGTGCAGGTTAAAACATCATTGCAGGTGGTACTGGAATCATGAATGCTCTGAACTATGAAGTGCTACGCAATACTGAAAAGCTGTATTACAAAGACCAGTATCTGGCGGGCGCAAGTACGCAAGTAACGCGGGTGCACAGTGACGGTATCGAGTTGCAAAGTACCGTGGCCTATCCAGAAGGTGGTGGCCAGGAGGCAGACGTCGGCACCATTGAACTACCGATCGGTACCGTGCGCTTTGTCTGGGTAAAAAAACTTTATGGCAGCCCTATTCGCCTGGAAGGTTTCAAGGGCGGAAAACTGGGCGGCATCATTATTCACAGCCTGCACCCTGATGACTTGCATCTGCTGGACGAAGTCACCGTTGGCATGCCGGCCCGCGTCACTATCGATACTGAACGGCGCGAACGGTTGACGCTGTCTCACAGTGCCAGTCACTTCCTGTATGCCGCGGCGATCAGCCTGCGAGAAGAATTGAAACAGTGGACCATCGGCTGCCACATCAAGGAAGACTCTGCGCGGTTCGATTTTCTGGTTGAGGACGCCTTCACTGCCGAAGACGTGGTTGAGATAGAGCGGCGTGCAAATGAGCTGATCGCCTGCAATGCGCCCATCGAGCACTACGCGGTGCAGGGCCTGGAAGACGCGCGGTTGTGGACCTACAACGGCATCGAAATCCCGTGTGGCGGCACACACCTTGAGTCGCCTGGTCGCATCGGGCGCCTATCCGTGCGGCGCAAACGCCTGGGCAAGGGCAAAGAGCGGCTGATCTGTGTGTTCCCGGATGCCGAAATCGATCTGTCCACCTATCACGAGCCTGCACTATGAACAGCACACTCCCGCGGCGGACCTACCTGTACTTCAGCGCACAGTCGATCAACCTGACGACCGCCGTCATGTCCGTGACCATGGCCGCCATTGTCGGTGCGGCCTTGGCACCCGCTGCTGCGTGGTCCACCGTGCCCTACGGGTTCCAGTTCCTGTGCCTGATGCTGGCGACCTACCCCGTCTCCAGGTTGATGAGCCGTATCGGTCGCAAGAAGGCCTTCATGCTGGGGGCGATCCCTTTGGCGGCTTCTGGTATCAGCGGTTATCTGGCTGTGGAGTACCAGCAGTTCCAGCTGCTGGTGTTGAGCCATTCGGCGTTGGGCGTGTATATCGCCTTTGCCAACTTCAACCGCTTCGCGGCCACTGACAATCTGGCCCAGAGCCTCAAGCCCAAAGCCCTTTCACTGGTTGTGGCGGGGGGCGTGATTGCCGCAGTGGTGGGGCCGACACTGACCGAATGGCTCAGGGACGTTGGCGGGTACCCGCTGTTTTCGCTGTGTTATGCCTCGTTTGTTGGCCTGGCGGTGATTTCGCTGATGATTGCCGTTTGCCTGCCCAACGATGCCGGCACCGCCAAGGCTCGTCAGCACGCGGAAAAATCGGCCACTCCCCGCGCCGAACCGTTCAGCCCGGCCGTGAAAGTTGCCATGGCGGTGGCGGCACTGAGCTACGGGATCATGAACCTGCTCATGATTCAGGCATCGATGCACATGAAACACATGCATGAGGACTTCTCTGACGTGCGCCTGGCAATCCAGTGGCATGTGGTAGCCATGTTTGCACCGTCGTTTTTCACCGGCGCAATCATCCAGAAGCTGGGCATCAAGACCACTATCTGTGCCGGGTTGGCCCTGTTGATCGGATGCTCGGCGCTGAATATCTGGTCGCACAGCTACGCCATGATGACCCTGGCGCTGATTGCCCTCGGGCTGGGCTGGAACCTGACCTATGTGGGCGGCGGCGCATTGCTGGCCCAGGCGCTGCAGAACAGCCCGGCAGCGATGCAGATGCAGGGCAAGAACGACTTGGCCATTGCCATATTGGCAACCGTCGGAGCCTTCAGCCCCTCACTGTTGCTGAGCACGGTTGGCTGGGATGGCACCAACGCTATCTGCATGGCCCTTTGCATCGGTTTGCTTTTCGCCACTGCTGGCCTGCTGCAGAACAAGGCCTGCCTGCACACTTCCATGGAAGGTAGCCGCAAATGAGCGAACTCATCAGCGTCAGCGAACGCATCTACACCAAACTGGAAATGAACAACCCAGGCGGTAGCCACAAGTACCGGGCAGCCCGGCTCATCGTGGAACATGCCTTGCGCAATGGCGACATCATCCCAGGTGTGACGACGGTCATCGAAAAAACCGGTGGCAGTTTCGGTTTCGGCTTGCTGGCGGCCTGCCACAAATACCAGGTTGCCGTGGAGCTGGCGGTAGGGCTTGGCTTCAGCCAGACCAAACGGGACTTGCTGGAGTGTTTTGGTGCCAGGCTGATCGGCAAGGAATTGCTGGTGGCCGGTGCCACGCCCAAGGATGTCGTGATGCATCACCTGGATAACCAGGTCGCGCTGGGCAAGTCCTATTTCTATACCGATCAATTCAACAACCCGGTGGGCATTGAAGCCCATCGTTACCAGACGGCCAGCGAACTGGCCGTGCAATTGACCAACGTCGGGGCTGGGCGGGAAATCCTGTTTGTCGGCTGCGCCGGCACTGGCGCAAGTTTTACAGGTATTACCCTGGGGCTGAAGGACCACGGTTTCGAGGTGTCGACGGTGTTGGTCGACCCCAGCGGTTGTGATTCAAGGGCGGGTGTGTTCACCGACCATCGCTTTGAAGGCATGGCGGTGGGTGTTTGCCCACCCTTCATGGACTGGTCGCTGGTGGACGAACGGGCTCAGGTGCAGCACGCCGAAATGCTGGCCGCACAGCGCTGGTTCTACATGCAAAGTGGCATTTTCGTGGGGAATACCGCCGCAGCCTGCCTCGCTGTTGCCCAGCGCATGGCACAGCACCCGCGGTATGCCGCGACCACCCTGGTCACCATCGCCTATGACGCGGGGCTCTGGTACCAGGACTTGCTGGGGGCGACCCGGCGAAAGGCCGCGTAGCAGGTTTTTAATCGAGCCAGTCGATCAGGCGCCGTGGCACTTCTTGAACTTTTTCTCGCTACCGCAAGGGCAAGGGTCGTTACGGCCAACGTCCTTCAGGGCGTTGCGTACCGGCTCCTGGTGGCCGTGGTTGCAGTGCGGGCCGTGTACATGGCCATGATCGTGGTGGTGGTCATGATCATGGTCGTGGTTGCAGTCAGGGCCATGAACGTGAGGTTGTTGGGACATTGCAGGGTTACTCCGGGATGTGATCGCCGGGGATTATCTCACCACTGCGCGATAAGTGCAGGTCCCGATGGATGAGCAGCCCGGTCGCCAGCTCGCCCTGCAGGGTGTAATGCAGCGGCTGCTTGCTTCTGAGCAGCTTGGCCAGTGGCTTGAGGTGCTGCCACAGGTTGGTTCGCGCGGTAATCTTGAAGGTGCGTCGGGCGTGCCCGCCCACGCTGCGCCATACGCTGGCTTCATCCTGTACCAGCAGCAGGTCGTTGAGGCGTATTGCATACGACAGGTTGCGGATGAACAGGCGGCTGTCATTGGGGTTGTCGACCCGCACGTGCAGCACGAACTCTTGCTCCAGCAACCTGGCCTTGACCGTTTCGACCTCGATCAGGTGCACTTCGGGTTCGCGCCAGTCGTCACCCCCCCAACTGGCGCAGCCCGCCAGCAACGCCAGGCATGCCATCAGGGTGCAGGGCATTAGCAGACGGGCGCGGGTCATCATGGTCAGCTCCCCACGTAACTGGCGCAGCATTTCTTGAACTTCTGCCCGCTGGCGCAAGGGCAAGGGTCGTTACGCCCGGCCTTCAGCCCGACCGTAGGGTCGATGAAGTACCAGCGCCCGGCATGCTGGACGAACGCCGAACGTTCACGGTGCTGGTGATCGCCATCCTGGTCGTGCCAGCGTGCGGTGAAGGTGACAAACCCGTGCTCCGGCTGGCCGCCCAGCACTTCGGCGCCTTCCACCTCCAGCCCCAGCCAGGTGCTCTGGGCGCTCCAGGCAGCCATGGCGGCTTTGTCCAGGTCGGCTTGCTGGGCCGGCAGGGTGGTGGCGACCAGGTAGTCGACCAGGCCCAGCACGTAGGCACTGTAGCGTGAGCGCATCAGCGCCTGGGCATCGGGTGCCGGGGTGCCGGCATGGTAATGCCCGCAACAGGCGTCGAGCAGGTTGCCACTGCCGCAAGGGCAGACCGAGACACTCATCATCACCACCAGTACTTGCCGAAGTTTTCAGGATTGGCCCAGAACCGGGCGTTGAGCCAGTCCGGGACCTGCTTGTAGTCATGTAGATCATAGGTGAACAGGCTTAATACCTGCTGGTCACGGCGGAATTTCTCGCTGGCCGACAGGGCCAGGGCAAAGAAGTCAGTATCTTGCCAGCCGCAGGCGGTCAGGTCGGTCAGCACCGCGACCCGGCTGGCATTGAGGTTGCGAATGCCGCCGAGCAGTTCCAGGCCGGTGCGCTTGGGCAGGTGTTCCAGGCAGTCCACCAGCACCGCCAGGTCAAAGCGTTGTGCCGCCAGTTCGGCCGGCAGCGGGCCCGGGGCTGCAGTGGCAATAGTCACCTGGGGGTGCGCCTGGGCGAAGGCATCCAGCGCCGGAAAGCGCGTGCCGACCAGCAGCAGGCGTTGTGGGGTGAAGCGTTCGAGCAGGGCCGCGAGGGCCTGCTGCGGGGTGCGTTGGGAAAAACCGTCGGTCATTGCCAATCCTCGTTCAAGTCGTCCAAGACTAGCGGGCTGCGGCGTGCGGGCAAAGAGGCTTGTGACCATGTCGTGGCTTATTGCTGGCAGGGTTCGAATGCCCGGTCTTTACTCCCAGAGATCGGCCTTATGCCGATTCCCCCTAGGAGAAGCAATGAAATGAGCATAGTACGCACAGCGTTACCCCTGGTACTGCTCACCAGTGTGTTGACTGGTTGTGCAGGTTTGCAGAAAACCGACTGGCCGAAATGTGCCGCCGTCGGGGGTGTAGGTGGCGCCGCATTGGGCGCTATTGAAAGTTCCAGCTGGGCTGGCTGGGGTGCGTTGTTGGGCGGTGGCCTGGCGGCGGGCTATTGCTGGGCCCATGGCGATGGTGACGAGGATGGCGACGGCGTGCCGGACAGCCGTGACAAGTGCCCGGGCACACCCCGTGGTGTGCAGGTCGATGCCAACGGCTGCCCGCCTGAGCCGGTAGCAGTGGTGGAGGAAGTGGTGGTGCAGAAGGAAGAGGTCATCGTCATCCGCGATGTGCACTTCGAGTTCGATTCTGCACGCCTGACCGCCCGTGACAAAGAGCGCCTCAACACCATTGCCACGCGCCTGAAGCAGGAAGCGCCCTCCGCCCGCCTGAGCGTCAGCGGCCATACCGACAGCGTTGGCTCCGATAGCTACAACCAGAAACTGTCCGAGCGTCGGGCCCACTCGGTGACCGATTACCTGGTCGAGAGCGGTGTACCGCGCAGCAGCTTCGTTTCGGTGGTCGGCGCTGGTGAAACCCAGCCGGTGGCGGACAATGCCACGGCCGAGGGGCGTGCCATGAACCGCCGTACCGAAATCAAGATCCAGCGGTAGACGGTGTGCGCCCGTGCCTTGAGCAGTGGCACGGGCGCGTCTTCATGCCGGTCAGCCGTTCGTGGCCAATGACACAGGAGCATTCAGCATGAGTGTGACGTCGAAGGCGGCGCTGCCGCTGTTGGTGGCTGCCAGCCTGCTCGCGGGCTGTGCAACCCACAGCGATGGTGGCGCGCCGCTCAACCAAAGGACCTGGCCCATCTGCAGCCTGCTGGGAGGCCTGGTCGGGGGCGGCCTGGGCGCTATTGAAAGCTCCACTTGGGCCGCAGGTGGCGGCGCTCTGGGCGCCATTGCCGGGGGGTTGATCTGTTACGCCCAGGACGGTGACGAAGATGGCGACGGCATTTTCGACCGCCGCGATCATTGCCCCGATACTCCCGCCAACACTGCAGTCGACCATATGGGTTGCCCGCTGAAGGAGTACCCCGCAGCGCCGCCTGCCACTGTACCTGAGCCCTCGCCGGAGGTGATCATCCTCGATGACAACGGCGCGGTGATGTTTGCCTTCGATTCCGCCGACCTGACCTCGGCGGCGCAGCAACGGCTGCAAGGCCTGGTGGCGAAACTCGACTCACCGACCATCGCCAAGGTGAGCGTGATCGGACACACCGACAACGTGGGTTCCGACAGCTACAACCAGGCGCTTTCCGAGCGCCGTGCCAGCAGCGTTGCCGAGTACCTTATCAGCCAGGGCCTGGAACCGGGCAAGGTCACCAGCCAGGGCCGTGGAGAAAGCGAGCCTGTCACTGATAACGAAAGCGAGGAGGGCCGCGCGCGCAACCGACGAGTGGAGCTGCACCTCAACTGAGCGGTGCTGGCGCCTGCCTTGGCATTGCAGTTAATGTTGGTCGCATGGCCCGCTCGAACGGGCTGTCTCGACAAAACAACAATTTATAGGGGCGGGGTATGAAGTTCATCCTGGGCCTGGGCAAGGTTCTGACGGTCGCTTTCTGGGGTGTGGTGTTGTTCAATCAATTGATGCCACAACCTTTGCCCTTCAATCTGTTGATCAATGCCGCCGGCATCGTCCTGTTCAGCTTGCACCTCCTCGAAGTGCTGTTCTTCAATGGCAGCTTGCGTGGGCGCAGCCACCGCTGGTTCGACCGTTTGCAGATCCTGTTGACGGGTATCTTCCATGTCATGTCCATTCCCCGTGCGCAGGAGGCGCCCCGAAATGCGTAATTTGATGTTGCTGGCCATGTTGGCCGCTCCCTTGGCCCAGGCTGAAAGCCTGGAAGTCGCCGCCAATTCCATGCTGCGCCTGCCCGACAAGTCGGCCAGCGTGCATTTCACGCACCTGCGTGTCGCCGATGCGGCAACCCTGCTGCTGCCAGCCTCGCTTGCGCAATTGACGGTCGATCACCTGGAACTGGGCCGTGATGCGCGTATCGCCATTGCACCCTCCGACAGCCCCCTGGTCATCGAGGCGCGTAGTGCGAGGTTGGGTGAAGGCAGTGAATTCAGTGCCCCCGGAGCGGCGGGTAGTTATCAGCGGGCAGCTCGGCCAGGCCGCAGCCTGGACCTGAAACTGGCTGAAGTGGATGCCGAGCGGGTGGCGATCGATGCCCGTGGTGGCGCGGGGGCGCCGGGTTATGTGGGCCTTGATGGTGGCAACGGGCAGGCGGGTGGTTGCACCTGGGGCCAGGCCAGCCGTGGTGCCAATGGCGATGACGGCGGCAACGGGCACGATGGTGCGCCGGGCGGGCGCATCCGCCTCAGCGTGCCGCAGGGGTTCGCGCAAGAGCGCGTTGTCGTGCGCCTGGAGGGTGGCGCCCCAGGCAAGCCCGGGGCGGCGGGCAAGGCGGGTAAAGGTGGGGCTAGCAAGGGTTGCCTGGTGTACAGCACCGATGCTGGCGCCAATGGCCGGCCAGGGCAGCCTGGGCAGCCCGGCCTGGCAGGCGCCGCAGGTGAGCTGATTCTGCAACACCTGTAAACCTTTTTGGCTGCGAAGTTCTCGCCAGGGAAATTGCAGCGCCTATGCGATCGAGCGCCGCCCGCGCGGCGCTCGATCTATCTCCAACGCATAACTCAGCTGTCAGATCATCAGGCGCGAGCTGGCCACAGCAACCACGGCCAGGCCCAGCAGCAGGTTGACCCCCACCATCCGCCGAATGCGCCCGAGCACCGCCGCCCCCGTCGGCCAGTCCTCGGCTTGGACCGCCGTCTTCAACTCCGGCAGCAGCAACGCCTGAATGCGCATGAACAAGGCAAACATGACGATGCCCCCACCGATCATCACCTGTACGTACTTCGGTGCAGTCTCGAAACCGCTGAAACGCAAGTGCAACATGCCGATACCACTTATCGCCAAGATCGCCACCGCCAGCCAGACCCAGCCAAAGAAGCGTCGGAAAACTTCCACCCACAGCCGCAGCCGCGCAGGCCCTTCAAGGGCCGCAACCGTTGCCGGGCGCAGCACCAGCCAGGCGAAGAACATGCCGCCGACCCATACCAGGGCAGCCAGAACATGCAGTGTGTAGGGCAGGGCAAAGGCGAGCATCCGGATCTCCATGCGGCATAAAGGGCAATAGCGGGGTATGATAGCCGCCCATGCGAAACACTGAAAATATATCCAGCCCTACGGGCGCCTGCAGACCATGATCAGCAACGAACTCAAAGCCACCATCCAGGGCGCCTACTCGCGTTTTCTCGAAGCCAAGAGCCTCAAGCCCCGCTATGGCCAGCGCCTGATGATCGCCGAAGTGGCCAAGGTACTGGGCGACATTGCCTGCGACGATGAAGGCCGCCGCGTCGGCGAGCCTGCCGTGGTTGCCGTCGAGGCGGGCACCGGTACCGGCAAGACGGTGGCCTATAGCCTCGCCGCCATCCCGGCCGCCAAGGCAGCCGGCAAGCGCCTGGTGATTGCCACCGCCACCGTGGCCCTTCAGGAGCAGATCGTCTTCAAGGACCTGCCCGACCTGATGCGCAACAGCGGGCTCAATTTCAGCTTCGCCCTGGCCAAAGGCCGTGGCCGCTATCTGTGCCTGTCCAAGCTCGACATCCTCCTGCAGGAGGGCCACGCCCAGTCGGCTACCGCTCAGCTGTTCGAGGAAGAAGGCTTCCGCATCGAAGTCGACGAGCGCAGCCAGAAGCTGTTCAACAGCATGATCGAGAAGCTTGCCGGCAACCGCTGGGACGGCGACCGTGACAGCTGGTCAGAAGCCCTGGAAGACCAGGACTGGGCCCGGCTGACCACCGACCATAGTCAGTGCACCGGCCGACACTGCCCGAATTTCCAGCAGTGCGTGTTCTACAAGGCCCGTGAAGGCATGGGCAAGGTCGACGTGATCGTTACCAACCATGACATGGTGCTGGCCGACCTGGCCCTGGGCGGCGGTGCGGTGCTGCCTGACCCGCGCGACACCGTGTATGTGTTCGACGAAGGCCATCACCTGCCAGACAAGGCCATCGGCCACTTCGCCCATTATTCCCGCCTGCGCTCCACCGCAGACTGGCTGGAGCAGACCGCCAAGAACCTGACCAAGCTGCTGGCCCAGCACCCGCTGCCCGGCGATCTGGGCAAGTACATCGAGCAGGTCCCAGAGCTGGCGCGGGAAGTGCGCACCCAGCAGCAGTTCATGTTCACCCTCTGCGAGCAGGTGGCCGACTTCCGTCCCAGTGAAGACACCGAGGGCCGTGAGCGCCCCCGCTATCGCTTCGAAGGCGGCGTCGTGCCGGAGCAGCTGCGCGAAGTGGGTATCGAGCTGAAGAAGGGTTTTGCCCGCCTCAACGATCTGTTCACCCGTCTGGCCGACCTGCTCAAGGAAGGCATGGACGGCGAGGTCAACATTGGCATCGCCAGCCACCAGGCCGAGGAGTGGTACCCGTTGTTCGGCAGCCTGGTCACCCGTGCCCAGGGCAACTGGGAACTGTGGACAGCCTTTACCGCCGAAGACCCGCAAGACAGCCCGCCCATGGCTCGCTGGCTGACGTTGGCCGAAAGCGGGGCGATGTTCGACATCGAAGTCAACGCCAGCCCCATCCTCGCTGCCGAAATGCTTCGCCGCAGCCTGTGGAGCGTTGCCCACGGCGCGTTGGTGACCTCGGCGACGTTGACCGCGCTGGGTAAATTCGACCGCTTCCGCATGCGCTCGGGTTTGCCGCGTGACGCGGTCACCTGTGTGGTGCCCAGCCCGTTCGTGCACGGCGACGCCGGTCTGTTGCGGGTGCCCGACCTCAAGGCCGACCCACGCGACGCAGCGGCGCACACCGCCGCCATCATCCGTGAGCTGCCGAACATCGTCGAAGATGCCCGCGGCGCACTGGTGCTGTTCTCCTCGCGCAAGCAGATGCAGGACGTGTTCGATGGCCTGGACCGTGACTGGCGCAAGCTGGTACTTATCCAGGGCAACCTGTCCAAGCAGGAAACCCTGAACAAGCACAAGGCGCGGGTCGACGATGGCCAGCACAGCGTGCTGTTCGGCCTGGCAAGCTTTGCCGAGGGTGTCGACCTGCCTGGCGCCTATTGCGAGCATGTGGTGATTGCCAAAATTCCGTTTGCCGTGCCCGATGACCCGGTCGAAGCCGCGCTGGCCGAGTGGATCGAGGCCCGTGGCGGCAACCCGTTCATGGAAATTGCCGTACCCGACGCCTCGCTGAAGCTGATCCAGGCCTGCGGTCGCCTGCTGCGTACCGAGCAGGATCGCGGTGTCATTACCTTGCTTGACCGGCGCCTGGTCACCCAGCGCTATGGCAAGGCTATTCTCAATGCGCTGCCGCCGTTCCGGCGGGAGATTTGCTGACCGCCGGGGCACTTGCTTCGGCACGTCGTACATTACTCAGTCCAGGGCCCGTGAGTGGCCTGAAGGAGAGCCCCAGCCTTATGGTCCGCCTCACCCTGCCCGCCGTTTTCGCCCTGCTGTTCAGCTCGCCCTTGCTGGCTGGGCAGCAGACGCTGTTCAGCTTCGTGCGCCCGGCCTCGGTGGTCAATGTGGCAACCGAGGATGCCGGCATGCCCCAGTACAACGCCGAGCAGACGGCCGAAGGCGAGGTGTTGCGGCGTGTGGTGTTCAACCCGGCCGAGCGGCCGACCCTGCGGCTGAGCCCGCAAGGTGGGGCGTGGGACTGGTCCGCCGGGCAGTTCCTCACCTTGCGCCTGCAGAGTGGCATGGACTGGGCGCTGACAGTGGATGTCACGGTGCAAGGCAGCGATGGCGGCACATTGACCAGCCGGATTGACCTGCCGGCCGGTCCCGCGCAAACCGTGATGGTGCCGCTGACGGCCAGCTCGCCGCTGAGCCAGGGCATGCGCGCCGGGCCGCCCATGCCGTGGAGCCATGGCGGCCAGCGCTTGCTGCTGACCAGCAGCGCTGGCGCGGTGGACCTCAAACAGGTGGCCTCGGTCAGCCTGAGCATCCCCAACCCCAAGGTGGCGCAGAGCCTGCTGATCGAGCGGGTGGGGATCCAGGATGACGACCTGGCCTACAAGGCGGCGTACCAGGATCTGATCGATGCCTACGGCCAGTCCACTCGCGGCAATTGGCCCGAGAAGGTTGCCAATGACGAGCAGCTCAAGGCGGCCGATACGCGTGAACAGCAGCAGCTCAAGGGCTGGCTGGCTGAGCGGGGCAGGCAGCAACTGGACGGCTACGGCGGGCTGCTGGCCGGGCCGGCGTTCGAGGCCAAAGGTTTTTTTCGCACCGAAA
Source organism: Pseudomonas fortuita (assembly GCF_026898135.2). Lineage (NCBI taxonomy): Bacteria > Pseudomonadati > Pseudomonadota > Gammaproteobacteria > Pseudomonadales > Pseudomonadaceae > Pseudomonas > Pseudomonas fortuita. Next base: position 4,920,476 of record NZ_CP114035.2, on the reverse strand, counting down.
AGCGTGATGGGCGCTGGTACCTGGTAACGCCGGAGGGCCACCCGTTCTATTCTTTGGGGGTGAATGCCGTCGCCGCAGACGGCGGGCGTACCTACGTCGCCGGCCGTGAAGGCATGTTCAAGGCGTTGCCGGGCGAGGGCGATGCGCTGGCCGCATTCTACGGCGAAGGCAACAACGACGATGGCAATGCCTCGTCTCAAGGGCGCAACTTCAAGCAAGGGCGTTGGTTCGATTTCTATGCCGCCAACCTGCAACGTACCTACGGCAAACCCTGCCCGCCGGCCGCTGAAGGGCAGCCCGTTAATTGCCCGCCACAGGTACTGGACGCCGCCCGCTGGCAAACGCATGCGCTCGACCGTTTGCAGGCCTGGGGTTTCAACACGGTCGGCAACTGGAGCGAGCCCGCTCTGGGCCAGGCCAAACGTATGCCCTACACCTTGCCGCTGTCGATCGTGGGTGATTACGCCAGCATCAGCACTGGCATGGACTGGTGGGGCAGCATGCCCGACCCGTTCGACCCGCGTTTTGCCATGGCCACCGAGCGCGCAGTGGCCATTGCTGCCCGAGATCACCGTGACGACCCTTGGCTGATCGGCTACTTCGCCGACAATGAACTGGCCTGGGCTGCCCCCGGCAGCGACCCTAAAGCACGGTATGGCCTGGCCTACGGCACTTTGCGCCTGACCACAGATGTACCGGCCAAGCGCGCCTTCCTCAAGCAGCTGCGCGACAAGTACCGTAACCAGCAAGGGCTGTCCAAGGCCTGGGGCATCGAACTGGCCGCCTGGGAACTCATGGAAGACCCGGGCTTCGAAGCACCGCTGCCCGACCCGGAACATCCGGAAATCGAGCGCGACTACCAGCACTTCCAGCAAGTGTTCGCCGAGACCTACTTCAAGACCATTGCCGACTCACTGAAGTGGCACGCCCCCAATCACCTGCTGCTCGGTGGTCGCTATGCGGTCAGCACGCCGGAGGCGGTCAAGGCCTGTGCCGAGTTCTGCGATGTACTCAGCTTCAACTTCTATACCCTCAAGCCACAGGACGGCTACGATTTCGCCCGCCTGGCCGAACTGGACAAGCCGGTGCTGGTGTCCGAGTTCCAGTTCGGCTCGCGTGATCGCGGGCCATTCTGGCCGGGGCCGCTGGAGCTGGCGCGGGAAGAAGACCGCGGTCCGGCCTATGGCAACTTCCTCAAGGCGGCCCTGGCGCAGCCGATGATCGTTGGCGCGCACTGGTTCCAATACCTCGACCAGCCAGCCAGTGGTCGGCTACTTGACGGCGAGAACGGCCACCTTGGGCTGGTGGCGATCACCGATGTGCCGTACCCGGGTTTTGTCGACGCCGTACGCAAGGGCAACCTGCAGGCGATGGCCCAATTGCGCACCCAGCTGGAAAAACAGGCGCCCTGAGCACAAGCTACCGTTCGTCGCGACCATTTGGCCCAAGCCAGTTTGCAAAACACCTAACTACTGAAACAATGCACACCTTTTTTGGACATGGTCGTACGGAGTACAGCGGGTGCAGATCCAGGGTCACTATGAGCTGAAGTTCGAAGCCGTGCGCGAAGCCTTTGCCGCGCTGTTCGAAGATCCCCAGGAGCGTGGCGCTGCGCTGTGCATCCAGGTCGGTGGCGAAACCGTCGTCGACCTGTGGGCCGGCAGTGCCGACAAGGATGGCCAGCAGGCCTGGCACAGCGACACCATCGCCAACCTGTTCTCCTGTACCAAAACGTTCACCGCGGTCACCGCCCTGCAACTGGTGGGCGAGGGCAAGTTGGCCCTCGATGCCCCTGTGGCCAACTACTGGCCCGAGTTCGCCCAGGCTGGTAAACAGTCGATCACCTTGCGCCAGCTGCTCAGCCACCGCGCCGGGTTGCCGGCCATCCGTGAGTTGTTGCCGGCCGAAGCCCTGTATGACTGGGGGACCATGGTCAATGCCCTGGCGGCTGAAACGCCATGGTGGACGCCGGGTCGCGAGCACGGTTATGCCGCCATCACCTACGGCTGGCTGATCGGCGAGCTGATTCGCCGCGCCGATGGCCGGGGCCCTGGCGACTCGATCGTGGCCCGTACCGCTCGCCCGTTGGGGTTGGACTTTCATGTTGGCCTGGCAGATGAGGAGTTCTACCGCGTGGCGCATATCGCCCGGGGCAAAGGCAACCAAGGGGATGCCGCAGCGCAGCGCCTGCTGCAGGTGACGATGCGCGAACCCGAGGCGCTGTCGACCCGTGCTTTCACCAACCCGCCGGCGATCCTGACCAGCACCAACAAACCGGAATGGCGGCGTATGCAACAGCCAGCGGCCAATGGCCATGGCAATGCCCGCAGCCTGGCGGGTTTCTATGCCGGGTTGCTGGACGGCAGCCTGCTCGAATCCGAACTGCTTGATGAACTGACCCGCGAGCACAGCCTCGGACAGGACCGCACCTTGCTCACCCAGACCCGCTTTGGCCTGGGCTGCATGCTCGACCAGCCCGACGTATCCAATGCCACCTTTGGCCTGGGTGCCCGTGCCTTCGGCCACCCAGGGGCCGGTGGCTCGGTTGGTTTTGCCGACCCGGAGCATGACGTGGCCTTCGGTTTCGTGGTCAATACCCTCGGCCCGTATGTGCTCATGGATCCCCGAGCACAGAATCTGGTACGTGTCCTTGCCGACTGCCTTTGATCGGGTAATGCGGGTATTGCCCCACCCCTTTGACTATCCTCAATGCCAACGCCTCAAGTGTGTTGGCAAAATATCTTTCAATTTCATGGTGTATCGCTGATGTCTTCACATAAAACCTTAGCACTCGCCCTGTGCCTGACCGCCGTTACCGGCTGCGCCAGTCATTCCCCGGACGGCTCCAAGGAAGGTGGCTCCAGCTGGTGGCCTTTTGGTTCGGACAAGGTCGCCGAGCAGGAAGTGAAGGCAGCCGTCACTGAAAACGTGGCCAAGGCTGATGCCAAGTCCGATAGTGCCAGCCGCTGGTGGTGGCCGTTCGGCGGTGATGACAAGCAAGCCAAAGGGCCGGTTGTGCCGAAGATCGACCAGAAGGCCACCCAGGCCTGGCTGGACGAGTACGAGCCCAAGCTGCGCGAAGCCATCAAGGACAGCAAGCTGGAACTGGAGCGCCGCGACAATGTGCTGGCGGTCACCCTGCCGGTGGACAGCTCGTATAACCCCGATCGCCCGAACATGCTGCTGCCAATGACCCTCGGCCCGATCACCCGCGTGGCCAAGACTGTCGAAGGTGACCCCAAGACTGCCGTGCTGGTACTGGGCCATGCCGACACCAGCGGTGCTAGCGCTGCCAACCAGAAACTCAGCCTGGAGCGCGCCGCCTCGGTGTCGGCCATCTTCCGCCTCAGCGGCTTGCAGCGTGACCGCCTGACCCTCAAGGGCATGGGCTCGGTCATGCCACGTGCCGCCAACGACAGCCCCGAGGGCCGTGCCCTGAACCGCCGCGTGGAAATGCTGCTGACCCCGCAGAACACCATGGTCGCGCTGCTGGCCAAGTACCAGCAGGCCACTCCGGCACCTGCACCTGCCTCGATGGTTGCGGTGCAAGATGCCAAGGCTCCTGCCGCCAAGGCTGTCGACAGCAAGCCAGCAGCAAAGAAGCCCGCGCCGAAGAAACCCGTCGCCAAGGCCAAGGCCCCTGCCAAGACCACGGCCAAGAAGAAAGCCGCGCCGGCCAAGCCAGTCGCCAAGAAAGCTACCGCTGACAAGAAAGTAGCTGCCAACAGCCCTGCGAAGACCAACTGATCGTCAAGGAACGCAGCAATGACCCAATCCCTGGCCGATATGCGCCGCGACTACACCCGTGATGGCCTGGCCGAAGCCCAGGCACCGGGGGAGCCGTTTGCCCTGTTCCACCAGTGGTTTGCCGATGCGGTGAAAACCGAGCAGGTACCCGTGGAAGCCAACGCCATGACCCTGGCCACTGTGGACGGCGAAGGCCGCCCGCATTGCCGTGTACTGCTGCTGAAGGGGCTCGACGAGCAGGGTTTCACTTTCTTCACCAACTACGAAAGCGCCAAGGGCCAGCAACTGCAAGCCAACCCCTTTGCCGCCATGACGTTCTTCTGGCCGGCGCTGGAGCGCCAGGTGCGTATCGAAGGGCGAGTGGAAAAGGTCACCGCCAAGGAGTCGGACGACTACTACCAGGTGCGCCCGCTGGGCAGCCGCCTGGGGGCCTGGGCTTCGCCGCAAAGCCGGGTGATTGCCGGTCGTGAAGAGCTGGAAGGTTTGGTCAAGGCCACTGAAGCGCGCTTCTCCGACACCCAGCCGCACTGCCCTGAACATTGGGGTGGGTATCGCCTGTTGCCTGAGCGCATCGAGTTCTGGCAGGGGCGGGCGAGCCGCCTGCATGACCGGTTGAACTACCGGCTGGTGGATGGGCAATGGCTGCGCGAGCGGCTGGCACCCTGAGGATTTGGGGCCGCAAAGCGGCCCCAGTGATCCATCAGACTACCCCGGATACCCCGCCGCCTCCCGCTCCAACCACTCTGCCAGTTGCTTGCGCCCCACCTTCTCCTGCCGCGCCTGCGCCAACCTTTCCAGCATGTACTCACGCTTTTCAGGGTCAGCCCCCGCCAGCGACAACGCCAGGTCACGGTCCATCCAGCGGCGCATACGCACGTATAGCCACCCGTGGAAATAAAGCCCCGCAACGGTGGTGACCACGACGATGAAGTAATCCATGGCTATCCTTGGTCTCAATTGAAGAGCCTATGGCACAACCGCCCAGGCTGTACCCCGGCTGAATGAAACCAATTTTATTACGTTTGTACCGTGACAGCCGTCAACGTGCAGCGTCTAATGAGCACCTGAATTATGGAGACTTTACCCATGCGTAAATCCGCTTTGCTGGTGGCGACTTTTACCACCATGTCGTTGCTGCTGGGGGGCTGTGCCTCGAGCCTGACCGGTGACAGCTACTCCCGTGATGAAGCCCGCCGCGTGCAAACCGTGCGCATGGGCACCATCGAATCCCTGCGCCCGGTCAAGATCGAGGGTACCAAGACCCCGATCGGCGGTGGCGCTGGCGCCATCGTCGGTGGCGTGGCCGGCAGCGCCGTGGGCGGCGGCCGTGGCAGCATCGTTGCTGCCGTGATCGGTGCCGTGGCCGGTGGCCTGGCGGGTTCCGCTGCCGAGGAAGGCCTGACCCGTACCCAAGGCGTCGAAATCACCGTGCGTGAGGACGATGGCAGCATGCGTGCCTATGTGCAGGCCGTGCAGGAGAATGAAATCTTCCGCGTCGGCGACCGTGTGCGCATCATGACAGTTGACGGTACCAGCCGCGTCTCGCACTGACCGTAGCGCAGCAAAAGAAAACCCCGACATGGCGGCTGCCAGTCGGGGTTTTTTTATGCCTCAGCCAAGTCAACCAGCACTGTTTTTTCGGCTGGCCAGGGCGGTAACGGCGTAGCCGATCACTGCGGCGAAGAACGAGCCGGTAAGGATCCCCATGCGATCCATGCCCGCGTAATCACTGCTGCCTGGTGCAAAGGCGAGTGAGCCAACAAACAGGCTCATGGTGAAGCCAATACCGCAGAGTATCGCCACCCCCAGTATCTGCCCCCAGCCAGCACCCGCAGGCAGCGCTGCCAGGCGCAGCTTGACCGCTACCCAAGTCAGGCCGAAAACGCCCACGGTCTTGCCCATCAGCAGGCCAATCGCAATGCCCATCGGCACCGGGTGGGTGAAGCTTTCCACGGTCATGCCTGCCAGTGAGACGCCAGCATTGGCGAAGGCAAACAGCGGCAGGATCGCATAGGCAACCCAAGGGTGCAGGGCATGCTCAAGGGACAATAGCGGCGAAGTCTCGGCGTTGCGTGTACGCAGCGGGATACACAAGGCCAGGGCGACACCGGCCAGCGTGGCGTGCACGCCGCTCTTGAGTACGCAGACCCACAGGATCAGGCCAACGATCATGTACGGCCCAAGCTTGACCACCCCAAGCCGGTTCATCGCGATCAGCACCACCAGGCAGGCCGCTGCCAGCAGCAGCGATACGCTCGACAAGGTGCCTGAGTAGAAAAGGGCGATGACGATGATTGCACCAAGGTCGTCAATGATCGCCAGGGTCATCAGGAACAGCTTGAGCGAAACCGGTACGCGTTTGCCCAACAGGGCCAGCACGCCGAGGGCGAAGGCGATGTCGGTGGCGGTGGGGATCGCCCAGCCGGCCACGGCCGCCGGGTTGTCACGGTTGATGAACCAGTAGATGAGCGCCGGCACCACCATGCCGCCCACAGCAGCAGTGGCGGGCAGGATCACCTGGGAGGGCTTGGACAGGTGACCATCGACCACCTCGCGTTTGACCTCCAGGCCAATGAGCAGGAAGAACAGGGCCATCAGGCCGTCATTGATCCACAGCAACAAAGGCTTGGCGATATTCAGCGCGCCGACCTGGACGGCGACGGGGACGTCGAGCAGGCCGCTGTACAGATAGGACAGGGGTGAGTTGTTGATGATCAGGGCCAGAACGGCGGCGGCGATCAGCAGCAGACCGCTGGCGGCTTCAAGCTGGAAGAATCGGGTAAACAGGCTACGCACGGGCTATAGGCTCTCCATGAGCAGTTTACGAAGGGTACGGGCGTACACCCTAGCCTGTGACGATATGCTTTCAAACAAAAACTATATTCGTTTTTGTTATATGGTGTTGCTGTCTGGGCTGAGTGAAGCCTAGATGCAGATGGGAGGAAAGGGGGGAGGGAAAGGCTGGTGTTTGGGTCGGATATTTCTGATCCCTGTCAGGGCCTCTTCGCGGGCCAGCCCGCGAAAGGGCCCTTGCAGGCGATACAAAATTACAGGCCGAGCATGTCCCGCGCTACCGCCTCGGCGATACGAATACCGTCCACACCCGCCGACAGGATGCCGCCCGCATACCCGGCCCCCTCACCTGCCGGGAACAGGCCTTTCAGGTTCAGGCTCTGGTAGTCCTCACCCCGGGTAATCCGCAGGGGCGACGAGGTACGCGTCTCGATCCCGGTCAACACTGCATCATGCAGGTTGTAGCCTTTGATCTGCCGGTCGAACGCTGGCAGGGCCTCTCGGATCGCTTCGATGGCGAAGTCCGGCAGGCTTGGTGCCAGGTCACCCAGGGTCACGCCCGGTTTGTAGGATGGCTCGACACTGCCCAGTGCGGTCGATGGCCGGCCGGCGACAAAGTCACCCACCAGCTGCGCCGGGGCCTGGTAGTTGCTGCCGCCGATTACGTAGGCGTGGGCTTCCAGACGCTCTTGCAGTTCAATACCGGCCAGCGGGCCGCCCGGGTAGTCGCGCTCGGGGTCAATGCCGACGACGATACCGGAGTTGGCGTTGCGCTCGTTACGTGAGTACTGGCTCATGCCGTTGGTCACCACGCGGCCCGGCTCGCTGGTAGCGGCGACCACGGTGCCACCCGGGCACATGCAGAAACTGTACACCGAGCGGCCATTCTTGGCGTGGTACACCAGCTTGTAGTCGGCAGCGCCGAGTTTCGGGTGGCCGGCGTATTTGCCAAGACGCGCCTTGTCGATCAGCGTTTGCGGGTGCTCGATACGGAAGCCGACCGAGAACGGCTTGGCTTCCATGTAGACGCCTTTGGCATGCAGCATACGGAAAGTGTCGCGGGCACTGTGGCCAAGGGCCAGGACTACATGGCGCGAGTGCAGTTGTTCGCCACTCTCCAGCACCACACCGGTCAGCTGGCCGTCTTCGACCAGCAGGTCGGTGACCTTCTGCTGGAAGCGCACTTCTGCGCCGAGGGCGATCATGTCCTGGCGCATCTGCTCGACCATGCCGGTGAGGCGGAAGGTGCCGATGTGCGGTTTGTTGATGTACAGGATCTCGTCCGGCGCACCGGCCTTGACGAACTCTTCCAGCACTTTGCGGCCGTGGTGCTGCGGGTCCTTGATCTGGCTGTACAGCTTGCCGTCAGAGAAGGTGCCGGCGCCGCCTTCGCCGAACTGCACGTTGGACTCGGGGTTGAGCACGCTTTTGCGCCACAGGCCCCAGGTGTCCTTGGTGCGCTGGCGCACTTCCTTGCCACGTTCGAGGATGATCGGCTTGAAGCCCATCTGCGCCAGCAAAAGGCCGGCAAAGATGCCGCAGGGGCCGAAGCCGACCACGATAGGGCGTTCCTGGATGTCGGCCGGGGCGTGGCCGACGTATTTGTAAGTCACGTCCGGTGCCGGGCCGATGTTGTGATCGTCGGCGAACTTGCTGAGCAGTTCGGCTTCGTTGCTGGCTTCGAGGTCGATGGTGTAGATGAACAGCAACTCGCTGTTCTTCTTGCGCGCATCGTAGCTGCGCTTGAACAGGTTGAAGCTGAGCAGTTGCTCGTCGCGGATGCCCAGGCGCTGGACGATGGCTTCACGCAGTGCTTCGTCGGGATGGTCCAGGGGCAGCTTGAGTTCGGTGATTCGTAGCATGGCAGGGTCCAGTATCCCGGCCATGGGCGGCCGGCGGCTTTACACAAACCGCCAAGTATAAGCTGTTAGCCGCCCCGACTGGCAGGTTAAAAGTGCCCGACGATCAGTTGTCGCGTGCGCCGCCGTAGTAGCCGCAGCCCTGCAGGGTCTTGCCGTCAATGCGCAGTTCGGCACGCAGGTGGTGGACCGCGCCAGTGGCGCTGTCTACGCAGCGCTGCGGCGCGACCCACAGTTCCACGTGCTGGCCGTTGGCTTCGCTGGTGAGGGTCAAGCCGCCACCGGGTACTTCCTCTTCAAGGAACGGCAAGGGCAGGGGCTCCTGTCCGACTCGGCTGAGGACCATGCCCTTGCCGCTGGCCTTGATGTCCCAGTCCGGCTCGTGGCCGTTGGCGCGCAGGGTCAACTGCTTGAAGTTGGGGTCTTCGCAGGCGCGGGTGGAAGGTTCCAGGCGGTACAGGCGGCGTACTTCCAGCTGGCCATCATTGTTGGCCTGCTTGCTGCCGGTAAGGCGCCCACGGACGTCGGCGAACAGCTTGTCGTTGGCGTCCTTGGCGAGGTTGCCGGCCTCCTGCAGGATGCCGGTAGCGCCGACGTCGTTGATCACGAACGTGCGGTTTTCGCTGCACGGCTTGAACAGCAGCTGGCCACCGGCCGCCCGCAGTTCGCCCTGCATGCGCGTGGTGCCGATGTTCGGGTCGCTTGGCGCTTCAGCCATGAGCTGGCAGCCGGCGAACAGGGGCAGCAGGGCAGTGAGCAGCAGGGTGGGGGTGAGGCGCATCGGGCGAACTCCGGGAATCTTTGGTAAAGAGCTGGCCACGTTACTCAGGCCGGCGGTGGATCTCAAGTTAATGGTTACCCGTGCGGGCGCCTTCGCGGGTAAACCCGCACCTACAGGTACTGCTCAGTTTCCAAAGGCCGTGGGTTTCCTGTGGGAGCGGGTTTACCCGCGAAAGGGCCGGCACTGGCAATGCATTTCTGGCAGGCATAAAAAAGGGCCCGAAGGCCCTTTCCCATTTAACCGCCGAGGTACGCGTCGCGCACCTTCGGGTCGGTCAGCAGTGCTTCACCCGTCCCTTGCATCACCACCCGACCGTTCTCCAGTACATACGCGCGGTCGGCGATCTTCAGCGCCTGGTTGGCATTCTGCTCCACCAGGAACACCGTCACGCCATCACGGCGCAGCTGTTCGATGATGTCGAAGATCTGCTGGATGATGATCGGCGCCAGGCCCAGTGAAGGTTCGTCGAGCAGCAGCAGCTTGGGCTTGCTCATCAGCGCACGGCCAATGGCAAGCATTTGTTGCTCGCCACCGGACATGGTGCCGCCGCGCTGGATGTAACGTTCCTTCAGGCGCGGGAACAGTTGCAACACCTTGTCCAGCTGCTCCTGGTAGTCGCCCTTGTCGGTGAAGAAACCGCCCATGGCCAGGTTTTCCTCGACGGTCAGGCGGGCGAACACGCGCCGCCCTTCCGGCACCACGGCAATGCTCTTGCGCATGATGTGCGAGGACGGCTGCCCGACCAGCTCTTCGCCCAGGTACTTGATGCTGCCACTGTGCGCCTGCGGCGAGCCGCACAGGGTCATCAGCAAGGTCGACTTGCCGGCGCCGTTGGCCCCGATCAGGGTGACGATCTCGCCCTGGTTGATCTCCACGTTGACGCTGTGCAGCGCCTGGATCTTGCCGTAGAAGGTGGAAACGTTTTCGAACTTCAGCATTTTACGCTTCCCCCAGGTAGGCTTTGATCACATCAGGGTTGTCGCGGATCTCTTCCGGTGTGCCGTGGGCCAGGGGGGTGCCCTGGTTGATCACCACGATATGGTCGGAAATGCTCATCACCAGCTTCATGTCGTGCTCGATCAGCAGCACGGTGACGTTGTGCGACTCACGCAGGTAGGCGATCAGTGCCTTGAGGTCTTCGGTTTCCTTCGGGTTCAGGCCCGCCGCAGGTTCGTCGAGCATGATGATGCGCGGCTGGGTCATCATGCAGCGGGCGATTTCCAGGCGGCGTTGCTGGCCATAGGCGAGGGTGCCGGCGGTACGGTTGGCGAATTCGGTCAGGTTGACCTTTTCCAGCCAGTACTGCGCGCGTTCCATGGCCTCCTTCTCGCTGCGGCGGAAGCTCGGGGTCTTGAACAGGCCGGCGAAGAAGTTGGTGTTCAGGTGACGGTGCTGGGCGATCAGCAGGTTTTCCAGCGCGGTCATGTCCTTGAACAGGCGCACGTTCTGGAAGGTCCGCACCACGCCCTTGCGGGCGATCTGGTGGCCGGCCAGGCCCTGGATCGGCTGGCCATCGAGCAGGATGGTGCCGCCGCTGGGTTTGTAGAACCCGGTCAGGCAGTTGAACACCGTGGTCTTGCCGGCGCCGTTCGGGCCGATCAGCGCCACCACCTGTTTTTCCTTGACGGTCAGGGCCACGCCGTTGACCGCCAACAAGCCGCCGAAGCGCATGCTCAGGCCGCTGACTTGCAGAATTTCGCGGCTCATCGACGCAGCTCCATGTGTGGACGTTGCATAGGCAGCAGGCCTTGCGGACGCCAGATCATCATCAACACCATCAGCGCACCGAACATCAGCATCCGGTATTCGCTGAACTCACGCATCAGCTCGGGCAGCAGGATCATCACGATGGCCGCGAGGATCACGCCCAGTTGTGAGCCCATGCCGCCAAGCACGACGATGGCGAGGATGATTGCCGACTCGATGAAGGTGAACGACTCCGGCGTCACCAGGCCTTGGCGCGCTGCGAAGAAGCTGCCGGCGAAACCGGCGAAGCAGGCACCCAGGGTAAACGCCGAGAGCTTGATCACGGTCGGGTTCAGGCCCAGCGCACGGCAGGCGATCTCGTCTTCACGCAGGGCTTCCCAGGCGCGGCCGATTGGCATGCGCAGCAGGCGGTTGATGACGAACAGTGCCAGCAAGGCCAGTAGCAGTGCCACCAGGTAGAGGAAGATGACCTTGTTGATCGAGTTGTATTCCAGCCCGAAGAACTCGTGGAAGGTCTGCATGCCCTCGGCGGCACGGCGTTCGAAGGTCAGGCCGAAGAACTCTGGCTTGGGGATGTTGCTGATGCCGTTGGGGCCGCCGGTCCAGTCGGTGAGGTTGCGCAGGAACAGGCGGATGATCTCGCCGAAGCCGAGGGTCACGATCGCCAGGTAGTCACCGCGCAGGCGCAGCACCGGGAAGCCAAGCAGGAAGCCGAAGGTGGCGGCCATCAGGCCGGCAATCGGCAGACATACCCAGAAACTCCAGCCCAGGTAGTGCGAGAGCATGGCGTAGCTGTAGGCGCCGACGGCGTAGAAGCCGACGTAACCGAGGTCGAGCAGGCCCGCCAGGCCGACCACGATGTTCAGGCCCAGGCCCAGCAACACGTAGATCAGGATCAGCGTGGCGATATCGACCGCACCGCGCGAGCCGAAGAACGGCCACACCAGTGCCGCAACGATCAGACCAACGATCACATAGCGCTGGGTCTTGGGCAGGGTCAGGTAATTGCTGACGGCCGGCGGGATCAGCTTGCGATCCGAGCGGCGGTTCATCACCGAACTCCACTGCTTGTCGAACAGCACGCGCAGGAACATCAGCACCGAGCACACGGCGATGATGCTGATGGTGAACGAGCCCTGGCTGTGCACGACCAGGCTGATGCCATCGATGCTCAGTTTCAGGCCCAGCACCGGGAAGGCCACCGCCCAGACCAGCAAGGCGCTGAAGAACGCCTGTTTGAGATTTTTGTTCATACTTTTTCAACCTCCGGGCGGCCCAGGATGCCGGTCGGCCGGAATAGCAGGACAAGCACCAACAAGCCGAATGCCACCACGTCCTTGTACTGGTCGCCGAAGATGTCGGCGCCAAACGCTTCGGCCACGCCCAGCACCAGCCCGCCGAGCATCGCGCCCGGAATGCTGCCGATGCCACCCAGCACCGCCGCGGTGAAGGCCTTGAGGCCTACCAGGAAACCGGCGTTGGGGTTGATCACTCCGTACTGCATGCTCAGCAGCACGGCCGCTACGGCGGCCAGGGCGGCACCGATGACGAAGGTGAGGGCGATGATGTTGTTGGTGTTGATGCCCAGCAGGTTGGCCATCTTGATGTCCTCGGCGCAGGCACGGCAGGCGCGGCCCAGACGGGAGCGAGAGATGAACAGGGTGAGCAGGGTCATGGCTACCAGAGTGACCACGAACACCAGGATCTGCATGTAGCTGATCAGAACTTCCTCCGCGCCGCCCGGCCCGAACGAGAAGCTTCCGGGGATCAGGTTGGGGATGGACTTGTCCTTGGAGTCTTGCGAAAGCAAGACGGTGTTCTGCAGGAAAATCGACATGCCGATGGCGGAAATCAGCGGGATCAGACGGTTGCTGTTGCGCAAGGGGCGGTAGGCAACCCGTTCGATACTGTAGCCATAGGCACTGGTGACGAAGATCGTCGCGACGAAGGCAACGGTCATCAGGATCGGCAGCGAATGGATACCCATCATGGCCAGGCCCGCGAGGGCGATGAAGGCCACATAGGAACCGATCATGTACACCTCGCCGTGAGCGAAGTTGATCATGCCAATGATGCCGTACACCATCGTGTAGCCGATGGCGATCAAGGCATAGGTGCTGCCGATGGTCAATCCATTAACCAGTTGTTGGAAGAAATGGTAGATCTCAGGCATTACAGCGCTCCTAAAAACCTGATTTGCATTTCGCTGGCGGGGGTATGCCAGGAAACCGCGGGTGACGGTTTTAAGATTTTCAGGTGGGCTAGCCCCCGGATCGCGGGGATCGGGCCCATGAACCTCATAAAACAAAGCCCACTGCTCGCACAGTGGGCTCGTAAGTCAGCTATTTAGTCACGCAGTTACTGAGGGGAGACTTCGGTCTTCGGCTTGCCGAAGTGCCATTCGTAGACCACGAACTTGAAGTCTTTCAGGTCGCCTTTCTCGTCATACGACAGGGTGCCGGTAGGGGTCTTGAAGGAGCCGGCATGGATGGCCGCTGCCACTTTGTCGGTATCTTCGGACTTGGCCGCCTTGATGCCTTGTGCGATCAGCTCGACAGCCGAGTAGGCAGGGAACACGAACGGACCGCTTGGGTCCTTGCCGTCAGCCTTGATGGCGTCGACGATCTTCTTGTTCTCCGGGTCGGCATCGAACGACTTCGGCAGGGTGACCAGCAGGCCTTCGGAGGCGTTCTGGGCGATCTGCGAGATCGAGTCGTTACCCACGCCCTCTGGGCCCATGAACTTGGCTTTCAGGCCTTTTTCCTGTGCCTGGCGCAGGATCAGACCCAGCTCTGGGTGGTAGCCGCCGTAGTACACGAAGTCGACATTGTTCTGCTTGAGCTTCTGGATGATCGAGGAGAAGTCCTTGTCACCCGCGTTCAGGCCTTCGAATACGGCAACCTTGGTACCCTTGCTTTCCAGGGTCTGCTTGACGGCGGTGGCGATGCCTTCACCGTACTGTTGCTTGTCGTGCAGGACGGCAACGACCTTCGGCTTGACGTGGTCGGCGATGTAGTTGCCGGCGGCCGGGCCCTGGGCGCTGTCCAGGCCAATGGTGCGGAAGATCAGCTTGTAGCCACGGGCGGTGATTTCCGGCGAGGTGGCGGCCGGGGTGATCATGATCACGCCTTCGTCTTCGTAGATGTCGGATGCAGGCTGGGTAGAGCTGGAGCACAGGTGGCCGATGACGAACTTGACGCCGTCGTTGACCACTTTGTTGGCGATTGCCACGGCCTGTTTAGGGTCGCATGCGTCGTCGTATTCCTTGGCTTCGAGCATCTTGCCATCGACGCCGCCCGCGGCGTTGATATCCTTGATGGCTTGATTGGCGCCGATGAACTGCATGTCGCCGTACTGGGTCACAGGACCCGTCTTGGGACCGGCGATGCCGATCTTGATGGTATCGGCGGCAAACGAATGGCTGGCTACCCCGGCCAGTACCATTGCGGCGAACAGCTTGGAAATCTTGATCATAGTGCTCCACTCATTCTGTTGTAATTCTTATAGTCCTGGCGGCCAGGGCTACAGACCGGGCGGGATTTGCGGCGTGGCCATGCCAACGCGCAAGCCCACCTTCCCCCGGAACATGTCCCGGAACTGTACCGGTACAGTGTAGAGCGCTGTTCGAGCGCTTGAAAAGCGTTCAAAAAGTGCCTGTTTCCTGGGTTGTCGCTTGTTCGACAGAAAGATACAAAAAGGCGCCATCAAATTGCCTGTATCTGCGACCCCGCCCCACAAGTTCGGGGTCAATCGACCAAATTACATATTTGAAACCGGGTTTTTCTGCAAAAATGCCGACCTTTTTTATTGGCCGATTTTTGCGGATACCACCCATGACTGATCAAACAAGCACCCTCTATGCCAAATTGCTTGGCGAGACAGCAATCATCGAGTGGAAAGCGCTGGAGCGTTTCTGGGCCAAGGGTGACCTGATTTGGGTCGACCCCAGCTTGGACCTGATCACCGTTGCCGAGGCAATGGCCGAGAATCGCGGCGAAATCTTCGCTAAGTGGCGTAGTGATGGCACCGTTGGGCCGGTGTCGGCCGAGCAGGCGCTGGACCTGCAAAGCCGCGATCCAGAGATCTGGGCGGTGGTGGTTTCGCCGTTCATCGTGATCCAGGTGAAGCGTCCGGTTGAGGCGTGATCTTTTTTGGTGCGCAAAAATGCGCAGCAGCTCCGTTTTGGTGCTCGAAGGCGTTCAAGGCGGGTAGAGGTAAGTAACAATTCGGCGTGGCGGTAACAGTTTACGGGATGCGTAATATGCCCACCGTTCTGGCCAGCCTGGAAAACAATTCGAATAGTCAGGAGTCATTCATGAGCACTGCATTGCCTTCGCTTGGATTTGCCGGCATCGGCCTGATGGGCCTGCCCATGTGTCGACGCCTGTTAGCGGCTGGCTACCCGCTGACCGTGTGGAACCGCAGCCCGGACAAGTGCGCCGCGCTGGTCGCCGCCGGCGCGCGCCTGGCCAACAGCCCCGCCGAACTGTGCCAGGGCAGCGATATGGTATTGCTGTGCCTGGCCGATACGGCCGTGGTGCGTGAGGTGGTGTTCGGCGAGCAAGGGATTGCCCAGGGTGGGCGCAGCGGCCAGTTGCTGATCGATTTCTCCAGCCTGGAACCCACCGCCACCCGTGAAATGGCCGCCGAGCTCGCGGTACTGTGTGGCATGGCCTGGCTGGATGCTCCGGTGTCCGGCGGCACGCCAGGTGCCGAGGCCGGTACCCTGGCGATCATGGTTGGCGGTGAAGCGGCCGACCTGGAACGTGCACGGCCAGTGCTGCAGGTGCTGGGTCAGCGTGTGACGCACATGGGGGCGGTGGGGGCGGGGCAGGTGACCAAGGCCTGCAATCAGATGATCGTGGCATGCAATGCCCTGGTCATTGCCGAAGTGGTGGCGTTGGCCGAGCAATCCGGGGTGGACGCGACGCTGATCGCCGAAGCGCTGGCCGGTGGTTTTGCTGATTCCAAGCCGCTGCAGATCCTTGCACCGCAAATGGCTGAAAGCCGCTTCGAGCCGATCAAGTGGCACGTGCGCACGCTGCTCAAGGACCTCGATGGCGCAGTGAAGTTTTCCCGTGAGCAGGGGGCGGCGACGCCGCTCAGCGGCCTCGCCGCGCAATTGATGCGCCTGCACGGTAGCCAGGGTTACTTGCAAAAAGATCCGGCGACCCTTGTAGAACTTTACCGCAACAAGGGATGAGTACCTGGCTTTGGCGCTGCAGCCGCTCCAGTAGTGGCCGTAGCTCGGCCAGCGGTACCGGGCGGCCCAGCAGGTAGCCCTGCAGATAGTCACAGCCATGGTCTTGAAGGAAAGCCTGCTGTTCGGCGGTTTCCACGCCTTCGCTGACGACCTGCAAGTGCAGGGTATGCGCCATGACGATTATCGCCTGGACGATCTCGCGATCCTTCTGGCTGCCCGGCACATCCTGCAGGAAGCTGCGATCGATCTTCAGTACGTCCAGCGGCAGGCGCTTGAGGTAGGCCAGTGACGAGTAGCCAGTGCCGAAGTCGTCGATTGACAGCGCCACGCCCAAGGCACGAACGCGCTTGAGCAGGTTGACGGTACGCTGGATATCGCCCATCAGGGCATTTTCGGTCACTTCCAGCTCCAGGTGCCGGGGTGCGAGCCCTGTGTGGAACAGCGCTTTCTCCACTTCGTTGGGCAGCTCGTCGTGGCTCAAGGTTACTGCCGAGCAATTGACCGTCACCTTGATATCGCCATAACCGTGGCGGTGCAGGTGTGCCAGGTCGGCACAGGCGTGGCGCATTACCCAGAGGTCAAGGTCGATGATCAGACCATTGGCTTCGGCAATGCCGATGAAACGGTCGGGCCCCAGCAAGCCGTGCTGCGGGTGATGCCAGCGCACCAGGGCCTCGAGCTTGGCCACCTGCCCGCTGCGCATGTCGAAGATGGGTTGGTAATGCACGCACAACCCACGTTCTTCGAGCAGGGCGATGCGCAGTTCTTCTTCGAGTTGCAAGGCGAGGGATGCCTGGTTTTTCAGGGTTTCGTTGAAAAAGTGCAGGCCGTTACGCCCACTGTCCTTGGACTGGTAAAGGGCCAGGTCGGCATGTTTGAGCAGTTCTTCGGCGCTGGTGCCGTCGTCGGGGAAGATGCTGATGCCAATACTGGTGGTCATGACCATGCGCCGACCACCCAGGTCGATGGGTTCTTTCATCCGTTGCATGATGCGTTGTGCCAGGTGGCGCGCTTCGTCGCAGTTGCTGAGGCTGGTGACCACGCAGAACTCGTCGCCGCCCAGGCGTGCGACCAGGTCCTGATGGCGGGTGGCGGCCTTGATGTGGCTGGCGATCACCTTGAGCAGTTCGTCTCCAGCGTCGTGGCCAAGGCTGTCGTTGATGCGCTTGAAGTGGTCGATGTCGAGGAACATGACTGCCAGGCGGTTTTCAGTGGCGTGGTGTTCGGCCAGGCGCTCTTCGAATACCTGGTTGAAGCCACGGCGGTTGACCAGGTTGGTCAGGGCATCGTAGTGCGCGGCCTGCTGCAGCGATGCGCGGGCCTGGTCCAGTTGGCTGAGCAGCACGTTGACCCGGCGCAGATCGTGCTCCTTGCTCTGCAGCTTCTTGTCGGCCAGTGCGGCGCTGATGCTGGCGCCACTGATCAGCAGGGTGATGAAGCCGATGCCCAACCCCAGTTGCAGGCTGTTGTCGGCGGAGGGCAGGCGCAGCGCGGTGTCGGGCGGGATCACCAGGGTCATGGCCGACATCGCGGTGAAATGGGTGGCGACGATGCCACCGGCCATCAGCAGACTGGCGCCGTACTTCATTGCCTGGTGCAGGGTGCCGCTGCCATTGCTGAAGTACCGGGCCAGGTATAACGCAGCCAGGCCGGTGAGCAGGGCAATGGTGGCAGAGGCCAGCAGCAGGCCAGTCTGGTAATACTGCTGGGCGCCGGTGTCCATCGCAGCCATGCCGACAAAGTGCATCAGGATAATGCCCATGCCGATCAGTACGGCGCTTTGCAGGAAGTGCTGCACGCGCATCTGGCTGCGGTCGAGGCTGCGCATGGTCACCCAGGCGACGGCCAGGGCGATGAGTAGCGAAAGAATGGTCAGGGAAACGTCGTAGTGCACCTCTATCGGTGCCTGGAAGGCCAGCATGCTGATGAAGTGCATGGCCCAGATGCCACCGGCCAGGCAGCAGGCGCCAAGCATGTGCCATTGTCGGTGGGCAGTGGGGTCTTCGCTGTGGGACTGGCGCTCGGCCATGTCCAGGGTCGCGAAGCAAGCCGCGCAGGCAACGAAGTAGGCGAGCAGGACCAGAAACGGTTCATGGCGGCAATCGATAACGATGTGCCCGAATGCCGGAAGGTCGGCGAACAGTTGCAGCCCCAGCCATTCCATTGATTGCCCCATGATCGAGTTTTCACTCGTCTGCGCTACAGCCCTGTGCAGACTGTCCAGAGGCAGTATAGGAAGAGGTGTTTAAGCCTTCCTGAATAATGGCAGTTTGATTTCTACGATTTGGTTATCAACCCAATCGCCAGCAGGCATAAAGAGGGACATATAGGTGTAGGCGCAGCCTTGTGCTGCGAAGAGGCCGTATGCCTCACAACAATCTTGTGGGGCATACGGCCTCTTCGCAGCACAAGGCTGCGCCTACAGATGGTGGTCAGGCCACCAGCGGGCGTGTCAGATCAGCCCGCTACCAGTACGCGAATGGCTTCCAGGCGCAAGGCAGCCTTGTCCAGCATCGCCGGACCCTCTTCGCGCTGCTTGCGCAGCGCGTCGATCTCGCTGTCGCGCACGCTTGGGTTGACCGCTTGCAGTGCCACCAGGCGAGCCAGCTCTTCGTCGGCCTCAGCCGCCAGGCGGCGCTGGGCTTCGGCTACGCGCTCGACGTGAGTGGGCATGATCTTCTCTTCACCGCCACTGATGCGCTTGGCCAGCACGTCACGCTGGGCCTGGACAAACTTGTTGGCGCTGGCGCGCGGTACGCTTTCGAGCTGCTCGTTGAGGGTTTCGAAGGCCACGCGGGCGGCCAGGTCGTTGCCGTTGGCGTCGAGCAGGCAGCGCAGTGCCGCCGGCGGCAGGTAGCGGCCCAGTTGCAGGCTGCGCGGTGCCACCACCTCGCTGACGAACAGCAATTCGAGCAGTACAGTGCCCGGCTTGAGTGCCTTGTTCTTGATCAGTGCCACGGCGGTGTTGCCCATCGAACCGGACAGCACCAGGTCCATGCCGCCCTGCACCATCGGGTGCTCCCAGGTGAGGAACTGCATGTCCTCACGCGACAGCGCCTGGGCACGGTCGTAGGTGATGGTCACGCCTTCGTCGTCGCCCAGCGGGAAGCTGGCATCGAGCATCTTTTCGCTCGGCTTGAGGATCAGTGCGTTCTCGGAATGGTCTTCGCTGTCGATGCCGAAGGCGTCGAACAGGGTTTCCATGTAGATCGGCAGGGCAAACTGGTCGTCCTGCTCGAGAATGGCCTCGACCAGCGCCTGGCCTTCGCCGGCACCGCCGGAGTTGAGCTCCAGCAGGCGGTCGCGGCCAGTGTGCAGTTCGGCTTCCAGGCGCTCGCGCTCACTGCGGGCGTCAGCCACCAGGGTATCCCAGGCCTTGCTCTCGCCACCTTCAAGCAACGGCAGCAGGCGCGGGCCGAACTGGTGCTGAAGGGCGTTGCCGGTGGGGCAGGTGTTGAGGAAGGCGTTAAGGCCCTCGTGGTACCACTGGAACAGGCGCTCTTGCGGGCTGCCTTGCAGGTACGGGATGTGCAGCTGGATGGTGTGCTTCTGGCCGATCCGGTCAAGGCGGCCGATGCGCTGTTCGAGCAGGTCTGGGTGCGCGGGCAGGTCGAACATCACCAAGTGGTGGGCGAACTGGAAGTTGCGGCCTTCGCTGCCGATCTCCGAGCAGATAAGCACTTGCGCACCGAACTCTTCGTCGGCGAAGTAGGCGGCGGCGCGATCGCGTTCGAGGATGTTCATGCCTTCATGGAACACCGACGCCGGAATGCCGGAGCGCACGCGCAGGGCGTCTTCAAGGTCCATGGCGGTTTCGGCGTGAGCGCAGATCACCAATACCTTGGTGCGCTTGAGCATCTTCAGCGTGTCGATCAGCCAGTCGACGCGTGGGTCGAAACGCCACCAGCGCTCGTCGTCAGCCACATCGCCCTGGGCCTGGAAGGCAACTTCCGGGTACAGCTCGGCGTGCTCGCCAGCAGGCAGGTCGCGGTATTGCTCAGGTGTGGCCAGCGGGTAAGGGTGCAGCTGGCGCTCAGGGAAGCCCTGGATCGCCGCACGGGTGTTACGGAACAGGACGCGACCGGTGCCGTGGCGGTCCAGCAGTTCGCGGATCAGGCGTGCGCTGGCCTGGCTGTCGCCGTCGCTGACCGCCGCCAGCAGGGCTTCGCCTTCGGCACCCAGGAAGCCCTGGATGGTGGCGTGGGCCTCGGGCGACAGGCGGCCTTCGTCGAGCAGTTCCTGCACGGCTTCAGCCACTGGGCGGTAATTCTCGCTCTCGGCGCGGAAGGCCGCCAGGTCGTGGAAACGGTTAGGGTCGAGCAGGCGCAGGCGCGCGAAGTGACTGTCCTGGCCAAGTTGCTCGGGGGTGGCGGTGAGCAGCAGCACGCCCGGGATCACCTGGGCCAGTTGCTCGACCAGGCCGTATTCGGCACTGACCTGATCTTCGTGCCAGACCAGGTGGTGGGCCTCGTCGACTACCATCAGGTCCCAGCCAGCAGCAAACAGTGCGTCCTGGGCCTTTTCGTCGTCGACCAGCCATTCCAGTGCAACCAGCGCAAGCTGGGCATCCTCGAACGGGTTGCTGGCGTCGCTTTCGATAAAGCGCTCGGCATCGAACAGGGCTACCTGCAGGTTGAAGCGGCGGCGCATTTCCACCAGCCACTGGTGCTGCAAGTTTTCCGGCACCAGGATCAGCACGCGGCTGGCGCGGCCTGACAGCAACTGGCGATGAATCACCAGGCCGGCTTCGATGGTTTTACCCAGGCCCACTTCGTCGGCCAGCAATACCCGCGGGGCGCTGCGGTCGGCGACTTCGCGAGCAATGTGCAACTGGTGGGCGATCGGTTGCGCGCGGCAGCCGCCCAGGCCCCACAGCGCTGACTGCATCTGCTTGCTGGTGTGCTGCAGGGTGTTGTAGCGCAGGCTGAACCACGACAGTGGGTCGATCTGGCCGGCGAACAGCCGGTCGCTGGCCAGGCGGAACTGAATGAAGTTCGACAGCTGGGTTTCTGGCAGGGTACGCGGCTGGTTTTGCCCGTCCAGACCGTGGTAGACCATCAGCCCGTCGATGTCATCGACCTCGCGCACGGTCAGCTTCCAGCCCTCGAAGTGGGTGATCTGGTCACCTGGCGAGAAGCGCACGCGGGTCAGCGGCGCGTTGCGCAGGGAATACTGGCGCGTGTCGCCAGTGGCCGGGTAGAGCACGGTCAACAGGCGGCCATCCTGCGCCAGGATGGTACCCAGGCCGAGCTCTGCTTCGCTGTCGCTGATCCAGCGTTGCCCCGGTTGATACTGCTGCGCCATACTGCCTGAACTCCCGCGATGAAAAAGCCGATTATGTTAACGGATCGGCCGGTCAGACCAAAGTGCGAACGCACCGAAAGATGCCGAACGACAACAGGAAGTAAGTCAGTCTAGCCGTTTCATCGCCTCGCACCGTGCAGCTGACGAGGGCCCCGGACCAACATGCCTGCCAACCACCGCTGGATCAGCGCTTCCATGGCCGTGGGCAGCTTGCTGCTGCTGAGCGCCTGCGAACAGAAAAACTTCGAGGCCTTGCCCGCCATCCCGATGGAACAGCTTGAAGTACTCGGCGTGCAGACGCCGATCAAGAGCGTGCATTTTCGTGACCGCGACGGTGAAGGCCTGTTGGTGTTGAGCCGCAGCGATGGCCAGGCCAGCGACCCGGAAAGCGAACAGGAAGTGGACAAAGTGGTACTCAAGGCCACCTTGTACGGGCGTACTGCCGAAAGCGATGCATTCAAGGCACGCTGGCAGATCGAGCAGGAAACCACTTGCCCTGGCCTGGACCTGGACGTGGACTTCTATACCGACGTCAGCGATGTCGGCGACCTGAACAAGGACGGTATCGCCGAGGTTACGGTGGCCAGCCATGCCTTCTGTGGTGGCGGCATCGACCCGCACGACATCGCCATCGAAATGCGTGAAGGGCAGGCCAGCTACACCATCACTGGCCAGTCGCTGATCAGCCCGGCGGGTGAAGAGCCGATTGGCGGTGAGCGCAATGACAGTGCCTCGCTCAAAACCGCGCCACAGGTGCTTCGCGATCACATGGATGCCGTCTGGCAGCAGGTTTACAAGCGGCCGTGGAGCGAAGCCGGCCCGCCAGGCGACGACGACCTTGACGACGAAGCCGAGTAATTGTTGTCCATGACATCAAGGTAAACTCGCGCCTGCCGATACAGGGGGCATAGGAGAACGTCCATGCTGCCGCCAATCATTCCGCTCAGTGCCGCCCCGGTGACCTCGCAACAGGACCCGGTCAAGCCGACCCCGGACATCAAGCCGGTGGTACCCACGCAGCCTGCGTCCGGCGAAAGTGCCATCGATCTCAAGCAACAGCGCGACCCGCAGGCGCAGGCGTTGTTGCTGCGCGATGAGCAGCGTCGCCAGCAGCAACGTGGCAAGCAGGGCGGCCAGGACCGCTACAGTGCCTTGCCAGGTGACGAGGTCAATGCCGACAACACCGTGCCGGTCGCGCCACTGATGGACGAGCACGTGCGCCAGGGGCTGCTGGTGGACATCGAAGTCTGACGCAGGGCTGGTCAGCGCCTGCGCCTGGCTTCATCATGCAAGCCTCAGTTGATCGTCGAGCCCACCCATGAGCCAAGACAACCTCATCGATTTTGATGCCGAACGCGCCAAGCGTGTCCACGACCTCAAGGAAAAGCGCCTGAACGACATGCGCAACGCGTTCGAGCAGGCTCTGCCGTTGAGCACCAGCAAGAAAAAGAAGCCCAAGGGCAAACCGAAGAAGCGCTGAAACTTGACGCAGGTCAACCCTGCACCCGCCTCGCGTGCCCGGCCCCGGGCACCATTGACCCTGGTCAATTTTCTCCATCCCCACATTGGTTAACGTGCACCCATCGGACAACGGCAAACGAATGGGGAGGCCCGCATGTTCTTCGACAACGTGGTTATCGCCGGTGTGGTAACGGTCGGGTTGATGGTGGCCTTCTTTGCCGGTCTGGGCATTTTCATCTGGAAGGACTCGAAAAAGCGCAAGCCGCGCTGACCTTCCCGGTACACGAGCACGCAAGGCATTTAGGGCGACTTCGGTCGCCCATTTTTTTGCCTGCGATTTAAGTGTTGCCGGTGCCGGCTCTTTCGCAGCACAGGCTTACCAATGTCTCAATAAAGATGATTAGCTAGCTAATTAATCGTTTGAGCTTTATCCTGCTCACCATTGTCTATCTTTTCAGTACGACCATCCCTCGCAAGGTCCGCCTAGTGCCCATCACCTTTCAGGCCCTGTTCGCCCCCAGCAGCCTCGCCCTCAAATTCGCCGTCAAGACCCTACTCGGTGGCGGTCTGGCGTTGTGGCTGGCAATGCGCTGGGGCCTGGAGCAACCGTCCTGGGCACTGATGACCGCCTTCATCGTCGCCCAGCCGCTGTCAGGGATGGTGGTGCAGAAAGGCCTGGCGCGGTTGGCCGGCACCTTGGTCGGTACCGTCATGTCCGTGGTGTTCATCGGCCTGTTCGCCCAGACCCCTGGGCTGTTCCTGTTTACCCTCGCCCTGTGGCTGGCCTTGTGCACTGCGGCCTCGACCCAACTGCGCAGCGCCTGGGCCTATGCCTTCGTGCTGGCTGGCTACACTGCCGCGATTATTGCCTTGCCGGCCATCGACCACCCGCTGCAGGTCTTTGACCAGGCTGTGGCGCGCTGTACCGAGATCTGCCTGGGCATTTTCTGCGCCACTGCAAGCAGTGCGTTGCTCTGGCCAATGCGGGTGGAGCAGCAATTGGCCGGGCAGGCCCGACAGGCATGGCAGAACGGCCTGCAGGCTGCCAGCGCCATGCTTGGCGGGGCAGACGAGGCACGCAAAGGCTTGCTGGAGAGCCTGGGGCGTATCGTTGCTATCGACAGCCAGCGTGAACATGCCTGGTTCGAAGGCAATCGCGGTCGCCAGCGAGCCCGCGCGATCCGTGGCCTGAGCCAGAAGCTGATGGTGCTGTTGCGGATCTCGCGCTCGGTGCGGCGGCAGTGGCAGCATCTGGATGAGCGTGAGGCAGCGCACCTGGCACACTGGCTGGACGAGGTGCGCGCGCTGCTGCTCGAGCCCGACCGGCCCAGCCTGTTACTGCTGCGCCAGCGCATCTGGGATGCGGCCCATGATGACCAGATCAGTTCGGCGGAGCACTTCTGCCTGGCGCGCATGGCCTTGTTGCTGGATTACGCCATGGCCGCCAGCCAGGCGCTGGAGGATGTGGAGGCGGGCAGGGCGCCCAAGGATGTGTCGCAGGGCCTGGCCGTGCACCGCGACTGGTCCCTGGCATTGCTGTTCGGTTCACGCAGCGCACTGGCCTTTCTGGTGATGAGCGGCTTCTGGCTGGCGACGGCGTGGCCTTCGGCGCCGGGTGGCCTGGTGTTGACCTGCGTGGTCTGCAGCCTGTTCGCCAGCCGCGAGAACGGCGCGCAGATTGGCCTGAGCTTCCTGCGCGGCATCTTCCTGGCGATACCCGCGGCGTTTCTGGTCGGGCAGATCCTGCTGCCGCAATGGAGCAGCTTTGCCATGCTTTGCCTGGGCATGGGCGTGCCGTTGTTTCTCGGCGCATTGGGCATGGCCCACCCACGTACCGGGGCCACTGCAACGTCTTATTGCCTGCACTTCATTGTGCTGGTGTCCCCGCTCAACGTCATGCAGTTTGGTGTGGCGACCATGCTAAACAGTGCGCTGGCGATGCTGGTAGGGGTGTCGGCAGCGGTAATGGCCTTCCGTTTGCTGGTGTTCCGCCACCCGGCCTGGCTGGGCCGGCGCCTGCGGGCAGCCACCCAGAGCGACCTGGTGCGCCTGACCCGGCGCGACCTGCGCGGTGCCGACAGCTGGTTTGGCGGGCGCATGGCCGACCGCCTGATGCAACTGGCCCGGCAGGCTGGCGAGCTGCCCGAAAGCGAGCGCAAGCGCTGGGACGACGGCCTGCATGGGTTGGATATCGGTGATGAACTGGTGCATCTGCGTATGTGCCTGGCGGTCGCCCAAGCCCCCTTGGGGCGCGCCGAGCGCGAGTATTTGCAGCAGGTAGAGGCGGTACTGGCCAAAGGGCCGGGCGCCGGGCGCGGGCATCGCCTGGACGCCGCCAGTGAACAATTCATAGCCGCCTTGCGCCGGCTGCCTGCCAGTGACCCGCTGCGGCTGGCCGAAGGTGCGGTGCTGCAATTGCAGAAAAGCTGGGGCAAATGGTGCCGCTGGCAGGAGGACGCCTATGGGGTTGCATGAATGGGAAGTGGGCGGCGTGCTGCTCAGCCCGTTTCTGCTTTATGTGTTGCTGGCCCTGCTGCTCACCGGCGTGCTGCGCCTGGTGGTGCAGGCGACGCCGTTGGGGCGCTGGATCTGGCATGAAGCGTTGTTCGACGCAGCGCTGTTCGTTTGTGTGTTGTTCCTGGTGGTGAGGCTGCTGGGAGCTTTATAAAGGAGTGTTTCAATGCGTGCGGCCGTACGTACCCTGGTGACGCTGTGTGTGGTGGCTTTGGCCGTGTTGGCCGGCTACCAGCTGTGGCAGTACTACATGCTTACGCCCTGGACCCGCGATGCCCGTGTGCGTGCCGATGTGGTGGTGATTGCCCCTGACGTGTCCGGGTGGGTACGTGAGCTCAAAGTCCATGACAACCAGCAGGTCAAGGCGGGTGACCTGTTGATGAACATCGACCGCGAGCGCTTTCAGGCTGCCTTCGACCAGGCACGTGCGGTGACTGAGACCCGCGCCCAGCAACTGCGCTTGCGCGAGCGTGAGGCCGCCCGGCGCACCGCCCTGGGGCCAGAGGCGATCAGTGCCGAGTTGCGTGAAAACGCCCAGATCAATGCTGCTATCGCGCGCGGTGAACTGCATGAGGCCGAAGCGCAGTTGCAGGTTGCCAAGATCAACCTGGCGCGCAGTGAAGTGCGCGCGCCGCGCAGCGGGCATATCACCAACCTGCGTCTGGCCGAGGGCAACTACGTGAACACCGGGGAATCGGTCATGGCCCTGGTGGACGATTCAACCTTTTATATCCAGGCCTATTTCGAAGAAACCAAGCTGCCGCGTATTCGTGTGGGAGACACGGTGAAAGTCTGGCTGATGGGCGCCGGCGAACCCATGCAAGGGCATGTGGAAAGCATCAGCCGCGGCATCACCGACCGCAACAGTAACCCCGACAGCCAGTTGTTGCCGGAGGTGGAGCCTACTTTCAACTGGGTGCGGTTGGCCCAGCGCATACCCGTAAGGATTCGCCTGGACCAGGTACCGGAAGGGGTGACGCTGAGTGCAGGCATGACCGCGAGCGTGCAGGTGCATGAGGACCGGGGCGAGCAGTGATGGTGCTGCCTTGTTAGCCTGTAGGAGCAGCCTGGTGCTGCGAAGAGGCCAGTACCGGCAATGTAGTTGTGTTGGCCATGCCGGCCTCTTCGCAGCGCAAGGCTGCTCCTACAGGTACGGCGCATCGCCTAGCGTGCCGTGAGGCTCATAGGAACATGCCGCCCGACACTTCCAGCCGTTGCCCGGTAATCCAGCCATTGCCGTCTTCCAGCAACAGCGCAATCGCTGCCCCGATGTCATCCGGCAAGCCCACGCGGCCCAGCGCCGTATTGCCGGCAATGTATTCATTCACCTGCTGGTTATCCCGCACCACGCCGCCGCCGAAATCGGTCTCGATCGCCCCCGGCGCCAGAATGTTCACGCGAATGCCACGCGCGCCCAGTTCCTTGGCCTGGTAGCGGGTCAGCACCTCCATTGCGCCCTTCATCGCGGCATAGGCGGCATACCCCGGCAGCGCAAAGCGTGCCAGGCCGGTAGAAATGTTGACGATACGGCCATTGTCGACCAACAGGGGCAGCAGGCGCTGGGTGAGGAAAAAGGGTCCTTTCAGCTGAATATTCAGCAACTGGTCGAACTGCGCCTCGCTGGTTTCGACGTACGGCACATTCAGCCCGATCCCGGCATTGTTCACCAGAAAGTCAAAACGCTCGCGGCCAAAGTGCTGCTGCAGGGTGCTGCCAAGGCGCTCGGCGAAGCTGGCAAAACTGCTGCTGTCGCTGACGTCGAGTTGCAGCATGGCCGCTTTCGCCCCGGCCTGCTCCAGTCGGGCAACTACGGCCTGGGCTTCGTCTGCCTTGCTGTGGTAAGTGCCAATTACATCGATACCGCGTGCGGCCAGGTGTTCGGCAGCGTTACGGCCAAGGCCGCGGCTGGCGCCAGTGATCAGGGCAATTTTGCGCGTCATGTTCAAAGCCTCAGGCTGGGTGGATGTGGTCAGCTTATTGGTCGGCTCGAGGCTGTTAAATCCGGTAAAAATGGAAATACTGTTCGACAGAACCGGATAGCCGAGGCCCAAATGAACAAGCTGGAGTTGTTGCGCACCTTCGTGCGGGTGAGTGAGGTCAGCAGCTTCACCCTGGCTGCCGAGAGCCTGAGGCTGCCACGCTCGACCGTGTCAGAGCAGGTAAAGGCACTGGAGCGCTTGCTGGGTACGCAGCTGTTCAACCGTACTACCCGCAGGGTGCAGGCGACCCAGGATGGCGCCTTGCTGTACGAGCGTAGCAAGGACCTGCTGTCAGGCATGGATGAGATCGAGAGCCTGTTCAGCGCCGACGATGCCGAGCTGGCCGGGCGCCTGCGCATCGACCTGCCGACCATGATGGCGCGGCGGGTCATCATCCCGGCGTTGCCGCAGTTTCTGCAGCGCTTTCCGCGGCTGGAGGTGGAGCTCAGTTGCACTGACCGCCAGGTTGATTTGCTGCGCGAGGGGTTTGACTGCGTGATGCGCATAGGTGCCCTGCATGATCTGGATGTGGTGGCGCGGCCGGTCGGGCAACTGAGCATGCGCAACTGTGCGAGCCCCGCCTACCTGGCCCGCTACGGCGTGCCGCAGACGCCGCAGGAACTGGCGGGGCACCAACTGGTGCACTACGTGCGTACCTTGGGGGCGCGCAGTGCCGGTTTCGAATACCTGCAAGGTGGTGAGCTGCAATACCAGGCCATGGCTGGTGTGGTTACGGTCAACAACGCCGAGGCGTACTCGGCGGCCTGCCTGGCCGGGCTGGGGTTGATCCAGGTACCGGCGGTGGGTGTGGCCGAGCATTTGCAGCGAGGCGAGCTGGTTTCGCTACTGGAAGACTGGCAGGCCCCGGCCATGCCGGTGTCACTGCTGTACGCCCGGCAACGGCACGTGCCGCGCCGGGTTCAAGCGTTCATGCAGTGGCTGGCGGCGGTGCTGGCGTCGCAGGTCGACCCTGCACCAAGTGAACATTGAGCCAGGTGCCGGCCACAGGTAAAGGCGTGCGGGGTAAGCACGAAAACCCTTGGCGAACGGCCTGCCACTTGCGTTAGGCTGCCGTTTGCGAGTTGCCCGGTAGAGGCGACCGATTCCGCCAGGCGTGCGTATCTTTCGATTTCATTGCGAGGTTACGTCATGGCCATCACTTCCCAGGACATCTGCAACGCCGCCGACCAGCTCAAAGGTTTTGTCGGTTTTCATGGCAAGCGCGGCGTTCATATCGTGCGGTTTTCCGAGGACTCGTTCGGCATGGACGTGGCCGACGACAGCATTACCCCCTGCAGCGAGTTTGTCTGGCGTCCCGAGCAAGGGCAGCGCATGGCGCTTTGCCGTGAGCGGCTGGCGCTGCTGCTGGAGCAGCATGTGGATGACCGCCTGAACATTGCTGAGCCACTGCGCGCCTACCTGCGCCGCCGGGATCTGCCAGACATCGTGGCCGAACGCACCGTGCAGCAATAAACCCGGCCCTTATAGGAGCAGCACAAGGCTGCTCCTACAAGGGCTTTGCAGTGCTATGGGATGTCTGGTGCAACAACGCCGCCACCCCGGCACTGTCCAGCGGCCGGCTCATGTAAAAGCCCTGCACCTCATGGCAGCGGTCTTTCTCCAGTGCCTTGAGCTGCTGTTCGCTCTCTACCCCCTCGGCAGTTACCGTCAACCCCATCGCCTCACCCAGGTTGATGATGGCCTGGACCACGGCGCGGTCTCTACCGCCGCTGCTGTTCAGGCCATTGATGAAGCGTTTGTCGATCTTGATGCTGTCGAACGGGTAGGTACGCAGATAACCCAGCGACGAGTAGCCGGTGCCGAAATCGTCCATATTCAGGCGCACGCCAAGCTCTTTGAGTGACAGCATGGTGCCTAGCGCGCCCTCGATGTCGTTGAGCATCACGTTTTCGGTAATTTCCAGTTCCAGGCGCTGGGCCGGGAAGCTGGTGTCCAGCAGGACCTCGCGTACGTCGGCGACCACGTCGCTGCGCAGGAACTGCGCAGGCGACAGGTTCACCGAAACCAGAATGTCGGCGGGCCAGTCGTGGGCAGTGCGGCAGGCTTCGCGCAGCACCCAGCGGCCCAGCGCGACGATGATGTCGCTTTGCTCGGCCAGCGGGATGAAGGTATCCGGCCCCAGCAACCCTTCCTGTGGGTGTTGCCAGCGCAGCAAGGCTTCGACCGCGACGATGCGTCGGTCGCTGAGGCGGTAGCGTGGCTGGTAGTGCAGCTCGAACTCCTGGTTGCGCAATGCCCGGCGCAAGTCGTTTTCCAACTGGCGACGGTACTGGATCTGCTGGTTCATTTCGGCGGCGAAGTAGCGCCAGGTATTCTTGCCATCGGCCTTGGCCTGGTACAGGGCGATGTCGGCGCAGCGGATCAGTTCGCCGGCATCGAAACCCTGGGTGCGGGTCTGTGCCACGCCGATACTGACGCCGACGTGCAGCAGTTGGCTGTCGAAGGTGATGGGGTGCTGCAGCAGGTCGATCAGGCGTGCGCAGAAGCGGTCGACTTCGCTGCGGTTGTCCATGCCGCTGAGGACCAGAATGAACTCGTCGCCGCCCAGGCGTGCGACCAGGTCGCCATCGCGGGTGGTGTCGCGCAGGCGCGTCGCCACTTCCTGCAGCACGGCATCCCCGGCGGCATGGCCGAGGGAGTCGTTGATCGGCTTGAAGTTGTCCAGATCCAGCAACAGCAGTGACAGTGGCGGCGAGTCATTGCCCCGCAGCAGGGCCTGCTCCAGGTGCCTGGCGAGCTTGTTGCGGTTGGCCAGCCCAGTGAGAGGGTCGTGCAGCGACAGGTGCTGGATGCGCGCGTGGGCGTCGACTTCGTCGGTGATGTCACTGGCGGTGCCACGAAAACCGATGGGTGTGTCGTCATGCCAGATGGCGCGGGCCGAAATCCTGCAGTAGCGGTTCTGGCCATTCTGGTCGCGGTAAGTACAGCGCAGGTTGGCCAGTTGCTCGGGGTCTGCGTTGGCCAGGGCGTCCAGCCAGGGTGAGAGCGGGGTGGTATCGCAGGCCAGCAACTGGTTGAGCGGGTGCCCCAGCCAATCGTCCACCGCGTAGCCGGTAACATTGGCAAAGCGCTGTGACAGGTATGTCAGGCGCTGTTGCCGGTCAGTTTCCCAGATCCAGTCGGATGCCGACTCGGCCACTGCGCGAAAACGCTGTTCGCTAGCCTCCAGGGCCTGGTTGCTCTGCTGCAAGTGCGAAAGCGTCAGGCCGATCGCCCGCGAGCTGCGCAAGGTCAGGCGGAACAGGTAAAGCATGATCAGGCCAAGTATCAGCAGCGCGCTCAACAGGGCTGGCATTACCGCCCACAGCAATTGGTGCCCCGGCAGTGGGCTGCTCCAGGACAGGTGATAGCCGGTGTCACCCAGGTCGATACGCAGGTGGTCATGCTGCTGCATATCTTCCTTTTCCACATGCATGCGGGTCAGCCCGGCACCTTTGCCCAGTTGTGCCAGTTTTTCTTCGGTCAACTGGTCGACGAACAGCATCACGGGTGCCTGGCTTACCTCACTGTCGGTGACGTCGCGGTCCGGGCGTATGGCTGCGGCACTGAGTACCGCCGGCCAGCCATTGAACAGCACGAAACGGGTTATCTGCTCGCGGGGAATTGCGGCTGCACGGGCCTGGTCGAGGATCGGCTGGAGCGTTGCGTCTATATAGGTGTTGGCGCCTGCCTGGGTGGGCTGGCCTTTGAACAAGGCGTAGGTGGTACGGTCGTTTTCCACCACGAACACCCCTTCGTAGCCGCTGGCGCTGTACAACGATTCACCTACATTCTTCTCCTCGTAGGCCCAATGCCAGTCGGCGTGGCCTGCCAGGTGCTCGAAGGCCGCATCCCATACGGCGTAGCTGGACAGAAACTGGCGTGAGGCCAGCAGACGCTGTTCCAGCGCCTGCGTCGCATGGAACGCGCTACGCTGGCGCTCC
Source organism: Pseudomonas fortuita (assembly GCF_026898135.2). NCBI lineage: Bacteria > Pseudomonadati > Pseudomonadota > Gammaproteobacteria > Pseudomonadales > Pseudomonadaceae > Pseudomonas > Pseudomonas fortuita. Next base: position 4,889,184 of record NZ_CP114035.2, on the reverse strand, counting down.
TGCTTGTCGAGCGTGGTCGCGATATTGAACAGGGCGCCGAGGATGACCAGGCAGGCCAGGCCGTACACTGTGCTGAAACCGGCAATCAGGTGGCGCACCTGAAAGCGCGGCGTAGGGCTTGCGGGTGGAAGGTTGGCGGTCCTGGCCATGCGCGAGCAGCTCCTTCAAGCAGCCTCCCGCCGGGCAGTCAGGCAGGGGGTTCAATCAGGATAGGCCAGCCTGAGCGTGGCAGCCTCGCTGCGGGCAAAATTGACTTGGTCACGGCCTGCGTGCTTGGCGGTGTACAGTGCCTTGTCCGCCTGTTCCAGCCAGTGTTCCGGTGATTGCAGGCCAGCCTGGAATGCTGACAGGCCGATGCTGAGGCTGATGCGCAGGTGCGGCAACTGCGGATTACGGTAGTTGGCGACACGTTCGCGCAGGCGCTCCATGGCTTGGCAGGCCTGGGCTTGGCTTGTGTCCGGCAGGATCACGCAAAACTCGTCTCCGCCGTACCGCCCGGCCTGGTCGCCCTCGCGCAAATTTCGCCGTAGCTCGGCACTGAGCTGGCGCAGTACACAATCGCCGACCACGTGGCCGAAGGTGTCGTTGATAGTCTTGAAATGGTCGATGTCGATCAGGGCTATGACCGCCTGCCCCTGTTGTTGTCTACAGGCCTGGAACTTCAGCAGCAGCAGGTCTTTCCAGGCACCATGGTTGAGCAGGCCGGTCAGGCTGTCGGTCAGGCTGAGCGCGCTCAGCCGGCGTTTGTGGTCGGCCAGCTTGATCGCCAGCTGGTAGCACACCCAGCCCAGGGCAAGCGGGTACAGCGTCAGCATAGGGAGGCAAGCATAAACTTGCAGGGGCGTTGCATGCAGCTGCAGGCCGGGGCCGAGGACCAGAACGGCGACAAGCATGCCGGCCAGTTGGGCCATTGCCCCGCGCACGACCAGCCGCTTGCCCCCGGCAGCAACGTTGTTCATGGTCATCATCGATAGCACGGTCACGCTCGGCAAGGGATTGAAGTGCATGGCGGCGGTCCAGAATCCGCCCATCAGTGAATCAAGCAGCAAGTTGCGCTGTTCCGCCTGGTAAGGGGCTGGCGAGCGGGTGGCCCAAAAGTAAGCCACGTGCGGCCACAGCAGCCCGTTGACCAGCATCAGCCCCCATATCCACGCAGGCGGCGCCAGCGGCGCCATGCCAGCCATGACGCTGAGCAGGCCAATGCCCATGCCTATAATGCGCGGCAGGTAGATGCGCTTGACGAATGAAAGGCCTTTGCCGCTGCTGTTTTCCATCATGTTGTCATTCTTCTGCCGGTATACCGTTTATCGCATAACTCACGTGAATATTGTTGAACACTGTTTCATCGGCGAAAAATGACCTTGCAAGCCAATTCACGGTAGATCCGATCCCCGGCAGGTGGCACGAAGGCTTTTCTGTTGCTTGGGGTATTGCAGGCACATGCTGCCGGCGCAGATTTTGCGGGTCCGGCAGCGGCACGCCAAGCTTCAATGCTTGTCGTCCCTGCTGCGCGCTGGCCTGGCTTCGTGGTCTTTCAATAATTGCGAGGGCGGCTTGCCGCTGTCACTGCGTACCTGAGCATGGCTGATCAGGCCGAAGATCAAGCTGCCACCAATAATATTGCCGGCCAGGGTAGGCAAGGCGAATTGCAGCAAGAAACTGCGCCAGGTCTCGTCGCCGGCCCAGACCAGATAAGACACCTCGACTGAACCCACTACTATATGGGTGAAGTCGCCAAGGGCCATCAGGTAGGTGATCAGCAGGATGATCCAGATCTTGGCGTGCTCCATGGATGGAATCATCCAGACCATGGTGGCGATCATCCAGCCCGAGACGATGCCTTTGGCAAACATCTGGCTGATGTCGTTCTTCATGACCTTGCGGCCGATCTCGAGGAAGGCCACATCCGTCTTGCTGTCAAAGATCGGCAGCTCCAGCATCACCCAGGCAACCAGCAGGGTACCGGCCAGGTTGCCGAGCAACACCACGCCCCACAGGCGCAACAGGCGGCCGAAGTTGGCCAGGGTCGGGGACGTCATCACTGGCAGCACGGCGGTGAGGGTGTTTTCGGTAAACAGTTGCTGGCGTGCCAGGATAACAGCGAGAAAACCGGCGCTGTAGCCGATGCTGGCAATCACCTGCGCACTGTCACCGTCCGGCAGGCGGGCGTAAAACAGCCCCATGGCCATCATCGACAGCCCCATGGACAAGCCGGCGGCCAGCGCCGACCACCACAGCGCGGCGAGCGTACGCTCCAGCTCCTGGTCGCCCTGGTAGCGGATGATCTCGTGCAGCACTGCCGCCCGCGGCGGCTGGTTGTGGCTGACTTCCTGCTCTTCATCTGCAGACAAGCCCGGGGTTTTCTCGTTTTGCGCATCGCTCATGGCCACTACGCTCCGTGGGGGGGATTCATTACAGATCCGCTGCGCTTTCATTAGTTGCGAGGTGGGTACTAAACACGCTTGGAAAGTTTTTTAGATCAAGGTGTTGACTCTAATTTCAAAGCGCGTATTATTCGCCTCCTCGCAGCGACAAACGCTTCGAGGCAAGCGGTAAGTGTTTGAAGTTGTTAGCTTTCGAAAGAAAGTGGATGTAAAAAACTTCAAAATAAACGCTTGACAGACTCTGAGGAAAGCGTAGAATGCGCGCCTCGGTTGAGACGAAAAGCTCTTAACCAAACGCTCTTTAACAAATCGAATCAAGCAATTCGTGTGGGTGCTTGTGAGTACGGACTGATAGTCAAAAAGATTATCAGCATCACAAGTGACCATGCGAGAAATCACATAGTCATTTGAGATTGCTGAGCCAAGTTTAGGGTTTCTTAAAAACCCAAGCAGTATTGAACTGAAGAGTTTGATCATGGCTCAGATTGAACGCTGGCGGCAGGCCTAACACATGCAAGTCGAGCGGATGAGAAGAGCTTGCTCTTCGATTCAGCGGCGGACGGGTGAGTAATGCCTAGGAATCTGCCTGGTAGTGGGGGACAACGTTTCGAAAGGAACGCTAATACCGCATACGTCCTACGGGAGAAAGCAGGGGACCTTCGGGCCTTGCGCTATCAGATGAGCCTAGGTCGGATTAGCTAGTTGGTGAGGTAATGGCTCACCAAGGCGACGATCCGTAACTGGTCTGAGAGGATGATCAGTCACACTGGAACTGAGACACGGTCCAGACTCCTACGGGAGGCAGCAGTGGGGAATATTGGACAATGGGCGAAAGCCTGATCCAGCCATGCCGCGTGTGTGAAGAAGGTCTTCGGATTGTAAAGCACTTTAAGTTGGGAGGAAGGGCATTAACCTAATACGTTAGTGTTTTGACGTTACCGACAGAATAAGCACCGGCTAACTCTGTGCCAGCAGCCGCGGTAATACAGAGGGTGCAAGCGTTAATCGGAATTACTGGGCGTAAAGCGCGCGTAGGTGGTTTGTTAAGTTGGATGTGAAAGCCCCGGGCTCAACCTGGGAACTGCATCCAAAACTGGCAAGCTAGAGTACGGTAGAGGGTGGTGGAATTTCCTGTGTAGCGGTGAAATGCGTAGATATAGGAAGGAACACCAGTGGCGAAGGCGACCACCTGGACTGATACTGACACTGAGGTGCGAAAGCGTGGGGAGCAAACAGGATTAGATACCCTGGTAGTCCACGCCGTAAACGATGTCAACTAGCCGTTGGAATCCTTGAGATTTTAGTGGCGCAGCTAACGCATTAAGTTGACCGCCTGGGGAGTACGGCCGCAAGGTTAAAACTCAAATGAATTGACGGGGGCCCGCACAAGCGGTGGAGCATGTGGTTTAATTCGAAGCAACGCGAAGAACCTTACCAGGCCTTGACATGCAGAGAACTTTCCAGAGATGGATTGGTGCCTTCGGGAACTCTGACACAGGTGCTGCATGGCTGTCGTCAGCTCGTGTCGTGAGATGTTGGGTTAAGTCCCGTAACGAGCGCAACCCTTGTCCTTAGTTACCAGCACGTTATGGTGGGCACTCTAAGGAGACTGCCGGTGACAAACCGGAGGAAGGTGGGGATGACGTCAAGTCATCATGGCCCTTACGGCCTGGGCTACACACGTGCTACAATGGTCGGTACAGAGGGTTGCCAAGCCGCGAGGTGGAGCTAATCTCACAAAACCGATCGTAGTCCGGATCGCAGTCTGCAACTCGACTGCGTGAAGTCGGAATCGCTAGTAATCGCGAATCAGAATGTCGCGGTGAATACGTTCCCGGGCCTTGTACACACCGCCCGTCACACCATGGGAGTGGGTTGCACCAGAAGTAGCTAGTCTAACCCTCGGGAGGACGGTTACCACGGTGTGATTCATGACTGGGGTGAAGTCGTAACAAGGTAGCCGTAGGGGAACCTGCGGCTGGATCACCTCCTTAATCGACGACATCAGCCTGCTGATGAGCTCCCACACGAATTGCTTGATTCATTGTAAAAGACGATGCTGTAAAGCGACCCTGTTATAGGTCTGTAGCTCAGTTGGTTAGAGCGCACCCCTGATAAGGGTGAGGTCGGCAGTTCAAATCTGCCCAGACCTACCATTACATGGTTTAGCCGTAGAATACGGGGCCATAGCTCAGCTGGGAGAGCGCCTGCCTTGCACGCAGGAGGTCAGCGGTTCGATCCCGCTTGGCTCCACCACTTTCGCCGTACGCAGTAGCTAGTCAGAACTTAGAAATGAACATTCGTGAATGAATGTTGATTTCTGACTTTTGTCAGATCGTTCTTTAAAAATTCGGATATGTGATAGAAATAGACTGAACACCAGTTTCACTGCTGGTGGATCAGGCTAAGGTAAAATTTGTGAGTTCTGCTCGAAAGAGCGACGTGCGAATTTTCGGCGAATGTCGTCTTCACAGTATAACCAGATTGCTTGGGGTTATATGGTCAAGTGAAGAAGCGCATACGGTGGATGCCTTGGCAGTCAGAGGCGATGAAAGACGTGGTAGCCTGCGAAAAGCTTTGGGGAGTCGGCAAACAGACTGTGATCCAGAGATCTCTGAATGGGGGAACCCAGCCAGCATAAGCTGGTTATCTTGTACTGAATACATAGGTGCAAGAGGCGAACCAGGGGAACTGAAACATCTAAGTACCCTGAGGAAAAGAAATCAACCGAGATTCCCTTAGTAGTGGCGAGCGAACGGGGACCAGCCCTTAAGTTGGTTTGAGATTAGTGGAACGCTCTGGAAAGTGCGGCCATAGTGGGTGATAGCCCCGTACACGAAAATCTCTTATCAATGAAATCGAGTAGGACGGAGCACGAGAAACTTTGTCTGAATATGGGGGGACCATCCTCCAAGGCTAAATACTACTGACTGACCGATAGTGAACTAGTACCGTGAGGGAAAGGCGAAAAGAACCCCGGAGAGGGGAGTGAAATAGATCCTGAAACCGTATGCGTACAAGCAGTGGGAGCCTACTTTGTTAGGTGACTGCGTACCTTTTGTATAATGGGTCAGCGACTTATATTCAGTGGCGAGCTTAACCGAATAGGGGAGGCGTAGCGAAAGCGAGTCTTAATAGGGCGTTTAGTCGCTGGGTATAGACCCGAAACCGGGCGATCTATCCATGGGCAGGTTGAAGGTTAGGTAACACTGACTGGAGGACCGAACCGACTACCGTTGAAAAGTTAGCGGATGACCTGTGGATCGGAGTGAAAGGCTAATCAAGCTCGGAGATAGCTGGTTCTCCTCGAAAGCTATTTAGGTAGCGCCTCATGTATCACTGTAGGGGGTAGAGCACTGTTTCGGCTAGGGGGTCATCCCGACTTACCAAACCGATGCAAACTCCGAATACCTACAAGTGCCGAGCATGGGAGACACACGGCGGGTGCTAACGTCCGTCGTGAAAAGGGAAACAACCCAGACCGTCAGCTAAGGTCCCAAAGTCATGGTTAAGTGGGAAACGATGTGGGAAGGCTTAGACAGCTAGGAGGTTGGCTTAGAAGCAGCCACCCTTTAAAGAAAGCGTAATAGCTCACTAGTCGAGTCGGCCTGCGCGGAAGATGTAACGGGGCTCAAACCATGCACCGAAGCTACGGGTATCACCTTTTGGTGATGCGGTAGAGGAGCGTTCTGTAAGCCTGTGAAGGTGAGTTGAGAAGCTTGCTGGAGGTATCAGAAGTGCGAATGCTGACATGAGTAACGACAATGCGAGTGAAAAACTCGCACGCCGAAAGACCAAGGTTTCCTGCGCAACGTTAATCGACGCAGGGTTAGTCGGTCCCTAAGGCGAGGCTGAAAAGCGTAGTCGATGGAAAACAGGTTAATATTCCTGTACTTCCAGTTATTGCGATGGAGGGACGGAGAAGGTTAGGCCAGCCTGGCGTTGGTTGTCCAGGTTTAAGGTGGTAGGCTGAAATCTTAGGCAAATCCGGGATTTCAAGGCCGAGAGCTGATGACGAGTTGCCTTTAGGCGACGAAGTGGTTGATACCATGCTTCCAAGAAAAGCTCCTAAGCTTCAGATAACTGGGAACCGTACCCCAAACCGACACAGGTGGTTAGGTAGAGAATACCAAGGCGCTTGAGAGAACTCGGGTGAAGGAACTAGGCAAAATGGCACCGTAACTTCGGGAGAAGGTGCGCCGGCGAGGGTTAAGGACTTGCTCCGTAAGCCCATGCCGGTCGAAGATACCAGGCCGCTGCGACTGTTTATTAAAAACACAGCACTCTGCAAACACGAAAGTGGACGTATAGGGTGTGACGCCTGCCCGGTGCCGGAAGGTTAATTGATGGGGTTAGCGCAAGCGAAGCTCTTGATCGAAGCCCCGGTAAACGGCGGCCGTAACTATAACGGTCCTAAGGTAGCGAAATTCCTTGTCGGGTAAGTTCCGACCTGCACGAATGGCGTAACGATGGCGGCGCTGTCTCCACCCGAGACTCAGTGAAATTGAAATCGCTGTGAAGATGCAGTGTATCCGCGGCTAGACGGAAAGACCCCGTGAACCTTTACTATAGCTTTGCACTGGACTTTGAATTTGCTTGTGTAGGATAGGTGGGAGGCTTTGAAGTGGGGACGCCAGTTCTCATGGAGCCATCCTTGAAATACCACCCTGGCAACTTTGAGGTTCTAACTCAGGTCCGTTATCCGGATCGAGGACAGTGTATGGTGGGTAGTTTGACTGGGGCGGTCTCCTCCCAAAGAGTAACGGAGGAGTACGAAGGTGCGCTCAGACCGGTCGGAAATCGGTCGTAGAGTATAAAGGCAAAAGCGCGCTTGACTGCGAGACACACACGTCGAGCAGGTACGAAAGTAGGTCTTAGTGATCCGGTGGTTCTGTATGGAAGGGCCATCGCTCAACGGATAAAAGGTACTCCGGGGATAACAGGCTGATACCGCCCAAGAGTTCATATCGACGGCGGTGTTTGGCACCTCGATGTCGGCTCATCACATCCTGGGGCTGAAGCCGGTCCCAAGGGTATGGCTGTTCGCCATTTAAAGTGGTACGCGAGCTGGGTTTAGAACGTCGTGAGACAGTTCGGTCCCTATCTGCCGTGGACGTTTGAGATTTGAGAGGGGCTGCTCCTAGTACGAGAGGACCGGAGTGGACGAACCTCTGGTGTTCCGGTTGTCACGCCAGTGGCATTGCCGGGTAGCTATGTTCGGAAGAGATAACCGCTGAAAGCATCTAAGCGGGAAACTTGCCTCAAGATGAGATCTCACTGGGATCTTGAATCCCCTAAAGGGCCGTCGAAGACTACGACGTTGATAGGTTGGGTGTGTAAGCGCTGTGAGGCGTTGAGCTAACCAATACTAATTGCCCGTGAGGCTTGACCATATAACACCCAAGCAATTTGCTAGCGCAGATTGCGGTGGTGAAGATGATACGAACCGAAAGTTCGCAACGAACCACAAATATCGCATATCCGAATTCGCTGGGCTGTCCATCTGGACATTCTGGCTACAGAATTTCTTGACGACCATAGAGCATTGGAACCACCTGATCCCATCCCGAACTCAGCAGTGAAACGATGCATCGCCGATGGTAGTGTGGGGTTTCCCCATGTGAGAGTAGGTCATCGTCAAGATTCATTTCGCAAAACCCCTATCTGCGCATGCAGGTAGGGGTTTTGTCTTTGTAAGCAAAAAAATTCTGCCCTGCCCGGACCCCTGTGGGAGCGGGCTTGTCCCGCGAACACGGGCGAAGCCCGTGCCATTCACCTCGCTGCTTGTTTCGCGGGCACGCCCGCTCCCACAGCGACCGCGTATGCTTTCATAGTCGCTGCGACAATATTGCAGTCACATTAACGTGACTTTCCCGTACCTACCCTACGTCAAGACTTTGATTCAGGGCACTCCTGCCCCTGAACCTGGTGATGCCAGCGCACCGTGCTGCGCATTTCCGGACTTCCACCGTCCCATCACTTGAGGTAGCAAGCAAGATGGCCAAGGCCGCCGATGTCGTTGTGCAATGCCTGGAAAACGAAGGTGTCGAGTATGTGTTCGGCATTCCCGGTGAGGAAAACCTCGACCTGCTCGAATCCCTGCGCAAGTCGAAGATCAAGCTGGTACTGACCCGCCACGAGCAGTCTGCAGGCTTCATGGCTGCCACCTACGGCCGCCTGACCGGCAAGACCGGCGTCAGCCTGTCCACCCTCGGCCCCGGCGCCACCAACCTGGTCACCGCCAGCGCCTACGCCTACCTGGGCGGCATGCCGATGATGATGATCACCGGCCAGAAGCCGATCAAGAAGTCCAAGCAGGGCCGCTTCCAGATCATTGACGTGTGCGGCATGATGGACCCCATCACCAAGTACACCCACCAGTTCGCCTCGGCCGACAACATCCCGGCCCGCATGCGTGAAGCCTTCCGCCTGGCCGAAGAAGAAAAGCCGGGTGCGGTACACCTGGAACTGCCGGAAGACATCGCCGCCGAGCAGACCGACGCACTGCCGATCCCGCGTAGCCTGCACCGCCGCCCGCTGGCCGAACACAAGACTGTCGAAGCGGCGGTGGAGAAATTGCAGAACGCCCGTAACCCGATTCTGGTGATCGGTGCCGGTGCCAACCGCAAGATGACCGCCAAGGTCCTCAAGCAGCTGATCGACAAGACCGGTATCCCGTTCATCACCACCCAGATGGGTAAAGGCGTGGTCGACGAGCGCCACCCGCGCTTCCTGGGCAACGCTGCGCTGTCGTCGGGTGACTTTGTTCACCGCGCCGTCGAAGCCGCCGACCTGATCATCAACATCGGCCACGACGTGATCGAAAAGCCGCCGTTCTTCATGGTCCGTGGTGGTACCGAAGTCATCCACATCAACTTCCGCTCCGCCGAAGTCGATGCCGTGTACTTCCCGCAGGTCGAAGTGATTGGTGACATCGCCAACGCCGTGTGGCAGATCAGCGAAGCGCTGAACGACACGTCGCACTGGGACTTCACCCGCCTGCTGGCCATCCGTGAAGCCAACGAAGCGCAGATCGCCGAAGGGGCTGACGACAACCGCTTCCCGGTCTACCCGCAGCGCCTGGTGGCCGACATCCGTCGTGTACTGCCGTCCGAAGGCATCGTTGCCCTGGACAACGGCATCTACAAGATCTGGTTCGCCCGTAACTACAAGGCGCACAAGCCGAACACGGTGCTGCTGGACAACGCCCTGGCGACCATGGGCGCCGGCCTGCCATCGGCCATGGCGGCACACCTAGTGCACCCTGACCGCCCGGTGATCTCGGTGTGCGGGGACGGCGGCTTCATGATGAACAGCCAGGAACTGGAAACCGCAGTCCGCCTGGGCATGCACATCACCGTGGTGATCCTGCGTGACGATGGCTACGGCATGATCCGCTGGAAGCAGGCCAACATGGGCTTCACCGATTTTGGCCTGGACTACGGCAACCCGGACTTCGTCAAATACGCCGAAGCCTACGGTGCCAACGGTCACCGCGTGGAAAGTGCCGAAGGCCTGCTGCCACTGCTGGAACACTGCATCAAGACCCCGGGCGTGCACGTGATCGACTGCCCGGTCGATTACAGCGAGAACGACCGCATCCTCAACAGCGAGCTGCGTGAGCGTGCGCTGGCGGTGTAAGGCATAACGCCCGCATCGTAACTTCAAGCTGGCATCCACATGAGCCTTGCGGTTCTGTGGGTGTTGGCGGGTGGTGCATAACCACCCCTGAACTGATCTCGCAATTGGTCATTCTCAGGTTCTTCAACTCATGGAGAACACCAGAACATCACAGTTGGTTCTATAAGATTGCAGGGGATTGCCGTTTCAAGGACCTGCCTATCTGGGGCTTGCGGCCCTGGACGAAAGCTTCTTGTATCTGGACGTCGGCATGGGAGGGATCTCGCTTTATGACCACCTTCTGAAAAGAGCTGACGGGCTGCTGACAGATACGTCCGTGTGCGCGGTGCAGAGGCTGGAAAATGGCCGGGTCAGGGTCGGATATCGCCTTCTCAGTTGACGCCGGGTGGATCGAGCCGTGTTTGCGCACGGCAATTGATACGGTCATCAACCTCTGCAACAACACTTCAGCGCAATTCAATGGTGGCTTTACCCTTAAGCACTACCCACATTATCAGGTTGGGAAATAGCGGCGTACGGGGCATTTTGTAGGGGGAGTCCTACTGCGATCATGCGATTGCCCTACGGTCCCATAGGACCCTCCTGACTGTCCCTCCCAAGCCCAACATCGCTTTACTGGTGTCCTTCCAAAACAACCACAAAAAGGAAGCCGCCATGTCTGAGTCCTGTTCCCCCGTCAGCCCTGTACGTATCGCTGTCATCCAGTACGACCCCCAGGTCGGTCTTGAGCATTGTGAGCGCAACTTGGGTAATGGTCTGGCACTGGCCCGGCGCGCAGCACGCGAAGGCGCCAACCTGATAGTGCTGCCTGAGCTGGCCAATACCGGCTACACCTTCAACTCCCGCGCCGAAGCCTATGCCCATGCAGAGACGCTGCAGGACGGCCCCAGTCTGAAAGCCTGGGCAGACTTCGCCAGGGAATACCAGGTTTACCTGGCCGCAGGTTTTTCCGAGCACGACGGGCTGAAGCTCTACGACAGCGCCGTACTGTTTGGCCCTGAAGGCCGGCTCGGGCACTACCGTAAGGCGCACCTCTGGAACCAGGAAAAACTTTGGTTCACCCCCGGCGATCTGGGGTTCCCGGTATTCGAGACGCCGATTGGCCGTATCGGCCTGCTGATATGCTGGGACATATGGTTCCCGGAAGTCCCGCGTCTGATGGCGGGGCAAGGCGCCGACATCATCTGCAGCCTCAACAACTGGGTATGGACCCCGCCACCCTTGTTCGATGAAGCAGGGCGCTGCATGGCCTCGTACCTGACCATGACCGCAGCGCATGTCAACAACGTTTATATCGCCGCCGCGAACCGTGTCGGGAGCGAGCGGGGCGGGCGCTTCCTGGGGGGCTCGCTGATCGCCGGTACCAATGGCTGGCCGATCGGCGAAGTGGGCAGTGCAGAGGCCGAAGAAATTCTCTATGCCGATGTAGATCTGAGCAGTGCACGCTCGGCGCCGATCTGGAACAACCTCAACGACCTGCCGCGGGACCGGCGTATCGACCTCTACGATGCCAATCTTGGTTACCGCTTGCACGCGCCAATGCCACGTTGAGGAGTCGCAAATGAACACGCTACTCTTCTCAGGACAGCAGCGTTGGCCTGTGTTGATTTTTGCCTGTCTGCTGCTGGCGCTCGTTGCGAGCCTTGCCCATGGGCAATGGCCGGATTATGCAGTAATGGTGGCGACGCTCGATCAGCCCCTGAGCCGCTTGCGCTGGATCGTCGGTGATATCAGTGAGGTGGCATTCTACAAGCATGAGCTGCCCGCACTGGGCCTGCTGCTGGGCGCTTGCCTGGCGCACTGGGCCCACGTGCGAGGGTACCGCTGGCAGGGCTTTGCGATTTGCTATGGCAGCGGGTTATGGCCATGGGTGTTCACCAGTTCGTTCCTGGGCTTGCTGCTCAGCCACGCGTTGTGGGGGTGGACCTTGGCCAGTGGCAACTGGCAACCCACCTTCGTCGCCTTCGTGTCATTGCCGGCCGCCATGGTGTTGCTGTTTGGTGCGGGCTGGCGGGTGACGGTCACGGGGGCGGTACTGGGGGCTCTACTGGTCACACCGGCCAGCCTGCTGATAGTCAACTACCTGTGCTATCCCCTGCAATTGCCAGTGGTAGTTGGCAACGTGAGTGGCATGGCAGTGGCAAGTGTCGTGGCTTTCATCCTGTGCAAGCGCTTCCCTTCCTGGGTACGCCAATGCCGTGAACCCACCCCAGTGGAGCCGGTCGTCAACAAGCCAGACTACGGTGTGGTCTGGACGCTGCGGCGCGTGCTGGCCGATTTCAGCGAAGCGCCTTTTTTTGGCAATGAACTGGCCAGCCTCGGGCTGCTGCTGGGCGTGTTGCTGGCGTACCTGTTGGCCCCGGCTGCACCGTCATACGGTTCGATGCTGGTAATGCAGATAGTGGCCGGGCAGGCCCTGGCATCGCTGGTTGGGGTCGTAACCTGGCGAGGCCAGTGGCATGCCCGCGGGTGGTACCCTACTTACATTCCGATCGTATCGGTCGTCCCGGCCGCATTGCTGACGCATGGCGGCGGCTGGCAAGTGGTGATGGCCAGCGCGGTGCTGGGTGCGCTGGTGGCTCCGCCGCTGGCGGTGGCGATCACGCAGCGCTTGCCTGCTTATGTGCATGGCTACATCGGAAACGTGGTATCGATGGCCATCAGCACCTTGGGGATCGTACCTCTGGTTGGGTTACTTGTGGGGGGAGAAGCATGAGTGAACATTCGAGCCTGCCCAGGCTGTCGATCGCCAGCCTGGGGGGCACAGTCAGTATGCAGGCGGGGGCTGTTGGGTGTGGTGTAACGCCAAGCCTCGACTGCGAGCAGCAATTGCTTAAAGTCCCCCAGTTGCGCGAGATGGCGCAGTTGAACGTAGCTTCACTGTGCCTGGTCCCGAGTGCATCGCTGGCCTTCGCGACGTTGCTGCAAGTGCTGGCATGGGCCCGGTGCGAGGTGGAGCGCGGAGCCCAGGCTGTGGTAGTGAGTCAAGGGACCGACACCCTTGAGGAAACGGCCTATTTTCTGGATCTGCTCTGGCCGTTCGATGCGCCATTGGTGATGACCGGTGCCATGCGCTCGGCCAGCCAGCCGGGCAACGATGGCCCGGCCAACCTGTTGGCTGCGGCTCAGGTTGCATTGGCACCGGGCAGCTGCGGGCGAGGTGTGCTTGTGGTGATGAATGACCAGGTCCACTGCGCGGCAAGGGTTCGCAAGACCGCCAGCATGGCGATAGCGGCATTCGAATCGCCGGGGTGTGGCCCATTGGGCGACGTGGTGGAGGGGGCTGTGCTGTATCACCATTCGCCAGGACGCCGGGAAGTGCTGCCGTTACCGCATCGCACCGACCAGCGCGTTGCCCTCCTGGAAGCCTGCCTGGACGCAGACACGGCGCTGCTGCACGCGGTGGCCACATCGGGTTATGGAGGCTTGGTCATCGCCGGCTTCGGCGCTGGGCATGTCAGCGCGAGTTGGTCCGATGTGCTGGAACACGTGGCGCCCACCTTGCCGGTAGTGGTGGCCACACGCACAGGTAATGGGCCAACCGCCCGGGCAACCTATGGATTTGCCGGTGCAGAGATCGATCTGCAGAAAAAAGGCGTGCACATGGCCGGGCAACTCTGCCCGCGCAAGTGCCGCATCTTGCTGTGGCTGCTGATCGGCACCGACCGGCGACATGAGCTGCAGGACTGGTTGCACGCCTGACCGATCTGCCCGCGCCATGTATCACGCGGGCAGCCCTTGCGGCCTTGCTGTGCTAGGGTGCACACACTTTTGCTTCCCAGGATTCTGACCCATGCTCCCCGTACTCAGCGAAAAAGAACTCGACCGTCTCGAAGACCTGTTGATCACCTACGGCAACGACTATTCCGTGCTGAACCTGGCCGAGCTCAATGGCTTTTTCACAGCACTGGCCAGCTCGCCGGTGACCGTTTTCCCCGAGCAATGGCTGCCCGCAGTGGCCGGTGGCAAGGTACCGAAGTTCAAGAAGCCAGCGCACGAGGAAGCGTACACCGCGTTGATGTTGCGCTATGCCAATCAGGTGAATGAGGAACTGTCTGACAACGTCGACCATTTCGAGCCGCTGTTCGAGGAAACCGAGGGCGAGGCAGGCACGGTGATCGTTCTGGAGGAGTGGTGCTTCGGCTATATGCGCGGCACCCAGGTTGCCGGTTGGGGCGAGTTGCCGCCAGAGCAGGACCCATTGCTCAAGGCCATTTCCCTGCATGGGCTTGAAGATAACTTCGAGCTGCTAGACCAGATGAGCGAAGCCGATATCCAGGACTGTGTTCCGCAGGTGGTCGAGGCTGCACGTGGATTGTTCCGGCATTTCAAGAAGTTGCACTGACCTGATGTTTGTTTGCTAGCGCTGGCCTGCCCGTACTTGAGCAGAGGAAACCATTATTCCGCCCCGCGAAATTATGGTTTCCCTTGCGCGCTGATTCTGCTGCCAGCCGATCCAGTGCAGCATTAGCTCCACCAGCCCATCCCGGTGCTGACCAGGAGCAAAACCCATGTCGAACCCGATCAAGCTCTACAACTTCCCCAAGTCTGGCCATGCCCACCGCATCGAATTGATGCTCTCGCTGCTCAACCTGCCCACCGAGCTGGTGTTCGTCGACTTGGCCAAAGGCGCGCACAAGCAGCCGGATTTTCTGGCCCTCAACCCGTTCGGCCAGGTCCCGGTCATCGATGACAACGGCACGGTGATCGCCGATTCCAATGCCATCCTCGTCTACCTGGCCAAAAAGTACGACAACGGCACCTGGTTGCCCGAAGAACCCGCTGCCGCCGCCCGTGTGCAGCGCTGGTTGTCGGTGGCTGCCGGCCCGCTGGCCTTTGGCCCCGCTGCTGCGCGCCTGGTGACCGTGTTCGGCGCTGCGTTCAACACCGACGAAGTCATTGCCCGTGCCCATACCCTGCTCAAGGTGATCGACGCCGAGCTGGCCAAGGCGCCATTCCTGGCGGGCAGCACGCCCACCATCGCCGACATCGCCAACTACTCGTACATCGCCCACGCCCCCGAAGGCAACGTGTCGCTGGAGCCCTATGCCAACGTGCGCAGTTGGCTGGCACGGATCGAGTCGCTGCCGGGCTTCGTGCCCATGCCACGTACTGTGATCGGGCTGCAGACCAGCGCCTGATACCTCCCCTTCGAGAGGAACGCCACCATGCAACAGCCCCCGGACCACCGCCCCTCGCCCTGGCATGCGGGCGAGAAAACCCTGCAGGAAAAGGCCGGTGTAGCAGAGCGCATGGAGGCGTTCGGGCAAAAGGTCATTCGTGACTACATGCCCGACCAGCACCGTAGTTTCTATCACCAGTTGCCGTTCATGGTCGCCGCCAGTGTGGACGCCTTGGGTCGGCCTTGGGCCACCCTGCTGGAAGGGCCGGAAGGGTTCGTCAGTTCGCCCGACCCTCGCGTGCTGACGATCGACACCACGCTGCCAGCAGATGACCCCGCCACGCCGGGGCTGGTAGCCGGGCAGGCGGTCGGCCTGCTGGGTATCGAACTGCACACCCGTCGGCGCAATCGCATCAACGGGCAGATCCGCCAGGCTGCCGAAGGGCAACTGCAGGTGAGGGTGGAGCAGTCGTTCGGCAACTGCCCGCAGTACATCCAGTTGCGTGACTACACCCGTGTCGCCGAGCCCGCCCAGGCGCGTGTCGATGCGACATCGCTGGACGCCAAAAGCGTCAGCATGATCCAGGCCGCCGACACGTTCTTTGTCGCCAGCTACGTCGAGCAGGGTGACAGCCAGCGCTCTGTGGATGTCTCTCACCGTGGCGGCCGGCCAGGGTTCGTCAAGGTCGAGGGTAATCGGCTGATCATTCCCGACTACGCGGGCAACCTGCACTTCAACACCTTGGGCAACTTGTTGGTGAACCCGCGGGCCGGCTTGCTGTTCATCGACTTCAGCAACGGCAACGTGCTGCAGCTGTGCGGGCGTGCCGAGGTGCTGCTGGACAGCCCGGCCATCCAGGCCTTCGAAGGTGCCGAGCGGCTGTGGACGCTGGAAGTGGAGCAGGTAGTGTGGCGCCCGGCGGCGGTTTCCCTGCGTTGGGCGTTCAAGGAGTACGCACCGACCAGCCTGATGACGGGCACCTGGGCCGAGGCAGATGCACGCCTGCAGCAACGCCAGCGACAGCGTCAATGGCAGGCCTGGCGTGTGCTGCGGGTGGAGCAGGAGAGCCGCGATATCCGCTCGTTCTACCTTGAACCGCCGAGTGATAGCAGTGTGGCCTTTGCGCCAGGGCAACACATTCCGGTGCACGTGCAGATCGACGGTGAGGCCGCGATGATCCGGACCTACAGCTTGTCGAGCGCACCGTCCGATGGCTACCTGCGTATCAGCGTAAAAGCGCAGGGGCCCGCCTCTCGGCACCTGCATGAGCGCGTCAAGCCAGGTGATGTGCTGGATGTGCGCGCGCCTATGGGCAGTTTCACACTGGATGAGCAGAGTACGCGCCCGCTTGTGCTGATTGGCGCGGGTGTGGGGATCACGCCGTTGCTGGCCATGCTGCGTGAGCAATTGAGCAAAGGTCAGGCCCGGCGAATTCATTTGTTCCATGGTGCTCGCAGCCTCGCCGACTTGCCATTCGGGCGGGAACTGGCGGGCCTGCGCCAACAGGCCGGGGGCTTGCTGCACGTTCATCGCGCCCTGAGTCAGCCAGAAGACCATGCCGTGGTCGGGCAGGATTATGAGTTTGTCGGCCGGCTGGGTATCGAGCAGGTCAAGGCGACGCTGGCGCTGGACGACTACGATTTCTACCTGTGCGGCCCGGGCAGTTTCACTCAGGACCTGTATGAAGGGCTGCGTTCGGTGCATGTGCCCGATGCGCGCATTCACGCTGAAGCCTTTGGGCCGTCGACGCTGCGGCGGCACACGGATGCAGGCCAACCTACCTGGCAACAGCCGCCCTCGGCAAGCGAGCCAGTACCCGTGTACTTCGCAGCGTCGGCCAAGGAAGCGCGATGGGTACCGGGCAGCGGCACCCTGCTGGAGCTGGCCGAGGCACGGGGGCTTGCGCCTGAGTTCAGTTGCCGGGGTGGGTCGTGCGGTACCTGCAAGACCAGGCTGGTAAGCGGCCAGGTGCATTATCCGAACCCGCCGGCAGAGCTGCCGGAGGCGGGATCGGTGCTGATCTGTTGTGCGGTGCCGGCGCAGGTGGAGGAGGGGGTACAGGCGCTGGTGCTGGATATCTGATATGCCTGTCCTGGCCTCATCGCCGGCAGGCAGCACAGAACAGCCGAATATCCGATAATCCTGGCACCCCAAATACTCAGGAGCCCGCATGGACCAGATCCACCTGATGAAGGTGTTCGTCGCGGTAGGTGAGCTGGAAAGCTTCGCCGCTGCTGCCCGGCGCCTGGACATTTCCCCGGCCGCCGTCACCCGCGCCGTCAGTGCCCTGGAAGACCAGCTTGGGGTCAAGTTGCTGCTGCGCACTACCCGTAGTGTGCGGTTGACCGAAGCTGGCGGCCGCTACCTGGAGGACACCCGGCATATTCTGGCCAGTATCCATGAGGCCAACGAAGCGGCCGCCGGCATTAACGCCACCCCCAAAGGCGACCTGGCAGTAACCGCTCCGATTCTGTTCGGCAAGAAGTTTGTCATGCCGTGTATCGTCCGCTACCTGCAGCAGTACCCGGACGTCGATGTTTCTGCCTACTTCCTCGACCGCGTGGTGAACATGGTCGAGGAGGGCATGGACGTGGCCGTGCGCATCGGCCCATTGCCCGACTCCGGGTTGAAGGCGTTGCGGGTCGGCAGGGTACGGCGCATGTTGTGTGCGTCCCCCGACTACCTGGCGCGCCATGGCATGCCGAAGCATCCCTCCGACCTGGCCGGGCATGCCGTGATCGGCACCACCAACCTGTCGCCCCGTGCCGGCTGGCGCTTTGGCGTGACTGAAGAGCCAACCCTGGTGCGCATGAAGCCGCGCCTGACGGTGACCAGCAATGACGGGGCGATCGCTGCCGCCAGCGGCGGGCTGGGGATTGCCCGCCTGTTGTCGTACCAGGTGGCAGATGAGCTGGCCAGTGGGCAGTTGCAGGTGATCCTGGCGGAGTACGAGGAGGCGCCCTGGCCGATTCATGTGTTGCATCGCGAGAGCAAGTACGGCTCTGCCAAGGTCAGGGCCTTCATCGACCTGCTAGCGCAGGCGCTGCGGGCCCAACAGCTGGACTGAGGTCGTACAACACGGGGCGAAACATTAAGAAATAATAAGTGTTGTACGACGACCTATGACGTGGCACTCTTTCGCCTGAAACAATTTGTCGCAAATACCGCTGCCGGTGTTCGCGCCAATCGCTCGCCAGTCTAAAAACAAGAAATTCAGGTGAACCATGAAGATGAAAGGCATCCGTTGGTGGATGGTCAGCCTTGTCACGGCTGGGCTCGTCGTCAACTACCTCGCCCGCAACACCCTCTCGGTGGCCGCCCCCACCTTGATGACCGACCTCTCCATCAGTACCGAACAATACGCCAAGATCGTCGCCAGTTGGCAGGTGTGCTACGCCCTCATGCAGCCGGTAGCCGGCTGGTTCATTGATTTCATTGGCACCAAGCTGGGCTTTGCCGTGTTCGCCATGGCCTGGTCGCTGGCCTGTGCTGGCGCGGCCCTGGCCACCGGCTGGCAGAGCATGGCCTTCATGCGCGGGCTGCTGGGCATGACCGAAGCCGCCGGCTTGCCGGCCGGGGTCAAGGCAACCACCGAGTGGTTCCCGGCCAAGGAGCGCTCGGTGGCGATCGGCTGGTTCAATATCGGCTCATCGCTGGGCGCCTTGCTGGCACCGCCGCTGGTGGTGTGGGCGATTCTGCACAGTGGCTGGCAGCTGGCATTCGTGATTGTTGGCGTCTCCGGCATCGTCTGGACCCTGCTGTGGATGCTGTTGTACAAGCACCCGCGCGACCAGAAACGCCTGAGTGATGAGGAGCGCGACTACATCCTGGCCGGGCAGGAAGCGCACTTCAAACAGGACAGCCGCGAGAAGGGCGCGTGGAAGCGCATCTTCAAGGCGCGCAACTTCTACGCCATCGCATCGGCGCGGATCCTCTCCGAGCCGGCCTGGCAAACCTTCAATGCCTGGATTCCACTGTACCTGATGACCGAGCGGCACATGAACATCAAGGAAGTGGCGATGTTCGCCTGGCTGCCGTTCCTGGCTGCCGATATAGGTTGTGTGCTGGGTGGGTATCTGAGCCCGCTGTTCCACCGCTACTTCAAGGTGTCGTTGTTCACCTCGCGCAAGATGGTCCTGGTGTTTGGGGCCAGTTGCATGATCGGCCCGGCCTGCATCGGCCTGGTGGAAAGCCCTTACACGGCGATCCTGTTGCTGTGCATTGGCGGGTTTGCCCACCAGACGCTGTCAGGGGCGCTGTACTCCATCACTTCCGACTCGTTCAGCAAGGACCAGGTGGCCACGGCGACCGGCATGGGCGGCATGTGCGGTTACCTGGGGGCAGCAGCGTTTACCCTGGTGTTCGGGGTGCTTGTCACGCAGATTGGCTACAGCCCGCTGTTCGTGGTGCTGGCGGCGTTCGATATTGTGGCGGCAGTGCTGGTGTGGAAGGTGGCGCGGGAGGTGCGGGGAGATGTATCCAGCAAGCCAATGGTGAGGGCTACCGAGGCATTGGCTTAAGGCGTGAGAATTTGGGGCCGCTTTGCGGCCCATCGCTGGCAAGCCAGGCTCCCACAGGTACTGCGCATCCGGTCGGGTGGGAGCTGGCTTGCCGGCGATGGGCTGCGCAGCAGCCCCCATCAAGGCAACACAATCAAAGGGGTCGATACTGCATCCTGAACCCCAGGCTCATTCCTTCCCCCCGCTGCAACAACCGCAACCCCGGCCGCCCTGGCAGGTGATGCGCATTGACCGGGTGGCTTACCGGTTCAAAGCAGAAAAAACCTTGCCCCTGCGGGCAAAACAGCAAGAATTGCTCAGCCCCGCTGGCACTGCACGCCAGTCGATAACCCGCGCTTGGCTGTTCGATCACACACTCTCCGGGCCAGCCACTGAAGGCATGATCGACCACCGTCTCGGGCAAACGGCCCAAGGCATTGAAGCACCACTGCTCGGGCACCTGGGCCTGGTACGACGGCAAACGCCCGGGCTCGGCCAGCCACACCTTGCGTGCCGTGGCATACAGCTGGGTATCGGGATACCGCGGAAAGTAAGGGTGCAACCCCAAGCCATACCAGGTTGCCGCCTCATCCAGATGGGTGACATGCAGGTCCAGGTTCAGGCACCCCTCGTGCAAGTGCACGTCCAGCGTGGCCAGGTAGGCAAACGGCACTTCACTGTGCAGCGTCAGGCGCGCGCGTCGCTCGCTGTGGTGCTCCACCTGCCAGGCCTGCTGCCAGGCACTGCCATGAATCGGATAAGGGTCATGCCCGGTATTCGGTGCCAGTGGCTGCCAACCCTCGGGCCGGGCAAAACCACCCTCCGCAATACGGTTGGACCAAGGCGCCAGCGGGTAGCAGGCGAGGCGTCGTGGCGTACCACTTTCCAATGCGGCCAGGTCGGAATGGCGCAGCAGCGCTTGCCCGCTCGCTTTCACTTCCCAGTTGACCAGGCTGGCGCCCAGCTCCGGAGCCAGGCTCAGGCGGGTCAGGCGGTCCTGCAGGTGCAGTTCGGTCACAGCCATTCAAGGCTCCTTTCAGATGAACAATCAACTGGCCCGACGGTAGGTGAGCAGCACGATGCCGCACACCACCACGGCGCCGCCGAGTAATTGCAGGGTGCCGAGCTGCTGGTCGAGCAAGGCCCAGCCCAGCAGCAGTGTGGCGATGGGCTCGACGTTCATCACCGGTGCGTTCTGCGCCATGTTCAGCTTTGGTACGCAGACGAACAGCAAGGTGAAGGCCAGGCCATACAGCACCACCAGGCAGGCCAGAGCCACCCAGCCACTGCTGCTGCCCGGCAGTGACAAGCCTGACGGCATCACGCCGCTTGCGCCTGCAACCAGCATGCTGGA